>NZ_OX424407.1:0-1200000 GCF_949152215.1 Lancefieldella sp. Marseille-Q7238 | reverse complement strand
AACCCGTATAGCATGTACATCTGCCAACTGATAGGTAGTCGTGGCGCCGTAACACGAAAAACTAATTGATTCATTTGTAAGTGTCACGCCGCTCGGATAGGACTTAGAGACAAATGTTTTGATAGCTCCATAGAAAGACACAACACAAACTACAACCATCAAGCCCGCTGGCCAATTCCGAGTCACCATAAGAACAATACTCATAACGGCGAGAACGATGCAAATAATCCCCTGTACAGTAACTTCCCACGTAAAATGACCGGGGTCATACAGGTACGTCTTGCTATTCTCACGATTACCATCAGTATCTTCTGCAAGCTGATTGGCAGCGTTTTTTGCAGCCTTCGTAGCAGGGCTATCTATGACTTCTCTTTTGCTGGCCATAAGCCTCCCAGTAGATAATGGGCTCCGCATATCACACTACGCAGAGCCCATTTGTCTTAACTTCAAATACAGCCCAAACGGCCCAAAATCCTATGCTGTTTTCGCATCGGATGTTTCGTGAAGCTCAGCGGCTTGCTTGAGAATCCTACTACGGTTCCAAATCGCTAAAGCGACTACGCCTGCCGCAAGAATAATCATACCTGCAAATGCGCCAAAAGTACCAAGACGAACAATAAGCCAGCTAAGCGGGTTCGCGCCATCGCAAATTGATGAAATTGCCGCGGCGCCATTCATATCAAAGCTGACATTTGCCGCAGCAGTTGTAATGAGAGGTGAAAGATCAGTCGCAATGTAAAAACCAACAGCCAAAACAACAATACCAACAATGAGACCCCTGAAGCCATTCTCATGAACGATTGGGGTGACAAGAACCAGCATATAGGGGATGCAGGCAAGGTCGGCGAGTGGCACGACCTTATTGCCGGGAAGAATGACGGCCAGAAAAACAGCGACCGGCACCAAAATAAGAGCGAGCGTCAGCGTCACAGGATGGCCCGTGCCAACTGCTGAGTCAAGGCCAATATAAATTCTGCCGCGATGTGAAAAATGCTTTTGTATGAAGGCTGAAGCGGCGTCAGAAATAGGGAGAAGGCCTTCCATTAACAGAGCCGCCATTCGCGGAATCAGCACCATAACAGCGCCCATGGAAACTGCAATCGCTAAAAACCCGGGAGTAGTTGTCCCGTCGACGCCCTTTTGAGGAAGAAAACCATAGCCGGCAAGGATGCCTATGATCAAGCCAATAATTGATCCGAGAAGAACCGGATCACCAAAAACGCCGAACTTTTTCTGCAGGCCGCGGATATCAATATTGATATCTTTGACTCCGGGGATTTTATCCAAAATCCAATCAACGGCAAACGCAATAGGAACATAAGCTCCAGAGAACCCGTGAGGAATAGAAACTCCCGGAAGACCAAGTGACTTCTCTACGAGCGGAGCAGTCACATCACCAATAATCAAAACAATGACTTCATTGATGATTGCAGCGCAAATACCCAACATGACGTTATTAGTAACAATAGCGACAAGAGCGCCGGTAAAAGCAAAGTGCCAGTAGTTCCATATATCCACGTCCGCAGTTTGAGTGGTATTGGTCAAAAGCATGACGATATTAACCACAAGCCCAAGCGGGATAATGATTGTTCCTACAATTGATCCCATAGCAATTGCAGAGGCTGCTGGCCAACCAACATCCAAGACAGAAAGCCCTAAACCAAAACGTGTAACCATCGCCGTTACAGCGCCGGCAAGGTCAGTACCCATAAGTTGGTTAATTACCAGGTTGAGGCCGATAAAGCCAATACCTACGGTAAGACCAGCTTTAAGACTTTTTCCAAAGCCCGCTCCAAATAAAACACCAATAATTGTCAGCACAATAGGCATGACAACCGAAACTCCAAGGCTTGAAAGACCTCCAAAGAATCCAACAATGAAATCCATGAGGTATGCTCCTTTCGTAGGAATAGCCGAGAAAAACTTCCATGTACTTTCTTCAAAACTAGTACCACGCGAAAAAGTACCGTCTTAAGAATGTGCTGTTGACTTACTCTTTCATGAAATCAATGATTTGCTGTTCGACTGCCGCCTTACCCATTCCCGTCAAAAAGGCGATGCCTGAAATGAAGGGGCACTCAATTCCATCAGGCTTAGCGGTAGTCGCGATAACTAGATCAGCGTTTTTTGACTTACCGACAGCCTCTGCGATAGAGCACTGTTGTAGGTGATATTGACCATTGAAACCATTCGAGTCTAAGAGCTCAGCAATTTTCGCCGCGACAGCAGTAGAGGTTGCGATGCCTGATCCACAAGCAATTACGATTTCTTTCATCATGTTCTCCTTTCGAGCTGTTTAACAGGTATGCCAAGTTAACGCGAGCTGTTATTCTCTCTTCTCACATAGTATTGCAAACCACCTCTGTTTCATAGATTGATTGAGAAAAAGTGGTCCTCTTTTAAAAGAACCACTTGAAAAAAGAATCCACTCTACAAATTTAATCTTACGAAGCAACTCCACCAAACAGGCCGGTAGCACCAAGTAGAATGCCAATTGCCACCAAAATTAAAAGGACAATGGTTGAATTGACATTTCTCTTTTTGAGTAAGTACCAGCTTAAGATAGTAATTGCTAAAGGAACGCCTCCCTTTAGAATTGAGTCGAGAGTTGCCTGCAAATCAATAGCCCCTTCTCCTACCGGAATAGAAAGATAGGAAGTCAGAGACACATATTGATTCGCAAGACAGCCGAGGACAATTGCTCCCATGGTTGAAGCGGTAGCAATGAGTCTTTTCATGGATCCCGAAGCCATCATATTTTCAACGCCTTCTTTACCTTGGTTATAACCGGTAAAGAACATAAAGTGGGATATAGGCACCATAACTGCATACATTAGAACCGCATACAGCAGTGCAGCCATTGGATTACCCGAACTGGCAAGTGGCATACATATTGCCAAGAGTATCGGTGTTAAAGTCCCCTGCCAAAGAGTATCTCCAATGCCTGCAAAAGGCCCCATCAATCCAGTCTTAACTGCAGTAATAGCTTCTGGTGTAACAGCCGAATTATCTGCCATTTCCTCTTCCATCGAAAGGGCAAGACCATTGATAATGCACCCAAAATGAGGTTCAGTATTATAAAATTCCATCTGCCTCTGCATAAATTCAATTTTCTTCTGCTTATCACCGGGATAAAGCTTCTCGGGAATATGCGAAAAAGAAGACAGCAGAGCAGAAGCCATCAAACGCTCATAGTTATAATTACAATTCGACAGGGCAATCCACTTGAACCATGCAAGGGTCGCGTCTTTTTTTGTTAAGTGCTTTCTATTTACCGTAACAGTAGCTTTTGTATCGCCATTTTTAGTCATAACTATCGCTTCCTTTACTCGAAATCGTCATCAGAATCATCGGAAGCAATGTCTGATGTGGCCGGTGAAACAGCTCTACCTGAGGATGAAAGCACAGGAACAACCTTACCTTCCTCTGCCTTCATTTCAAGCTGAACATAAAAGAATGCAATGACAAAGCCAATGATTGCAATAGGCATTGCGCCCAATCCAAGATACGCGCTCAATATGAATCCAAAAATGAACCAAATAAGTGTGCCTGGACGATCTAAAGTACGAAGGTTCATAGCGATACCAAGCGCCGGCAGAACCCCTCCTATAACCTGCAATGTATATAGAGGTCTTCCTTGCATAATATTGATGATATTAGAAACAGCACCAACACCGTAATAACATCCAAGGGTAACAGGAACTACGCAAAGAACAAAACAAAGAATCTGTGGTGGCACTATGTGTAAAAACACAGCTTGTTTCATGTTTCCTCGAGCTGCAGCGGCATCAATCATATGAACGAATGTTACATCAAGGGTCATTCTCACAACATTGATGATTGTTCCGATTAGTGCAATTGGAACAGAAATGGCTACCGCAGATTCAGGATCAAGATTGGCAGCAAGAGCCAAGGCAACACCTAAGGTTCCCGCAAGTCCAGGATCATTTGGTTGCGCACCTCCTGCAAAAATGTATGCAATAAAGGGCATCTGAACGGCCGCGCCTACAATAGCTCCCTGAACTGGATTGCCGAGAATTATCCCCACCAATACACCCGCAACCAAAGGCTTTTGAACAATAGAGATTCCGCCTAGAAGAAGGAACCATGGCGTCCCCACAAAGCCGAAGTAATAAATCACTCCAATCAAAAAAGCCTGTAATAACGTAATTTGCATTGTTCTTCCTCCAATCAACTAGACAATCAGCTTTGCTACATCAACTTTTGAGTCATCCGCGGTAATTTGTATAAACACTTCAGTTCCCTCTGAAATTAACTCCTTAATTGCATTTTTTTCATCCGCAGTAACAGCAATATTTCTCCAAAGAGTCTCACGATCAGAACGAGTACCAATACCACCTATGTTTAAGTGCTTGAAGCTAATTCCCATTTTTTGTAGCTTGAGAATCGTAATTGGCGTCTTAACCAGAATAATAACCCGGTCATCTGGCTTAAAACCTTTTGTAAGACGGTCAGCAGCTTTAGCTATGGTAAAGATGCCAAGCTTTATATTGCCAGGAATGACGCCCTTCAATACAGTTTTCATTAAATCGTTTGCAGCAACTTCATCGTCGATAACCATGAACTTATTCGCATTGGTGGCCTTCGACCAAGAGGTCATCACCTGTCCATGAACCAGTCTGTCGTCCACGCGAGTAAGGACGATACTTTCCATTCCCTTTACGTCCATTCTACGGCCTCCTAAAAATTCTCTTCTTCGCTATTCTCTGAAATCATTTGATAGTGAGTTCGAACATCAATCAGTGAGGTCCTACCTGTTTCTAAAATGTTCCTAGCTAGTTCCTCAATGCTCATTTCATCTCTAGCAAAGACCGCCTGTATTGCTAGAGGCAAATTAATACCAGCAACGGCATAAATATCCTTCGATTCAAGAAGTTGAGCAACTGTATTGCATGGTGTTCCACCGAATAAATCAATAAGAACGAGAACTCCATCGCCCATGTTTACCGAATCAATTGCCACAATCGCTTTATTTTTGAATTCCAGTGGATTATCTCCTGGATAGAGGCCAAGTGTTTCTAATTGAGGAGAATTTCCCGCCAATAACTCTATGGCGCTTCTCATTCCTTTCGAAAAATCAGCATGACCTATTATTACTATGCCAATCACAAGTCAACTCCTCTCTCTTTTTCATCATAATATCTAAAAAGATAGATAGAAATATCTAGTCAACTTATAGATTCCGCAAACGGATAAATTTTACCGTGAACGGTATTACTAGTAAAAACTAGCACTTTTAACAGGAATTAATGAAAGCAGAACTGATTTTTTTCCATTATTAATTGATTAGTATTTTTAATCTAGCTAAGGGTTCGCCTATACTACACTTTTTTATAAAGCAGATACAATTGTATATAAAAAGAAGTACAACTTATAATACCCATTTTGTTTTATATAATCTCAGTCTGTATCAGCTATTACGCTCTCTGCAAAACAGAACTTAGAACATATCGATTCGCGGGAAGCCAGATATTCCCCCATTCAGCAGGGACATTATTCTCTAAATAACATATCTGATCAATATTCAACACAGGAGAGGCTTCATCGCAACATAGTAACGCTCCTCTTTCACTTCCCGCAACACGCGCTCCATGCCATTGCTTAGCAAACCCGATTCTTCTCTTTGATGTTTCTTCGATTGCGCTAAACAAAGTTGCCTTTGTAAAATCATATGTATCGAGTTTCGGACACGTTAGTAAACTCATTTTGCTTTCCATAAGCAACGCTGGTTCATCATTAACCAGACGGAGTCTTCTTAAAAAAAGAGTTGACGATCCAAGAGGTATTTGAAGCTTTTCACTTGTAAGTTCATCTGCTTCTATGATCTCTTTGTTTACGACTTTCGTGACGAAAGATATCCCCTGCATTCTTAAAGATTCAGCAAATGAAAGAAGGTTGCCCCCTGCAGGATGATATAAACTTGGTTCAGTAATAAAAGTTCCCTTCCCGCGAATTTGAACCAGAAGTCCCTCTCCAGCTAAAGCTCTAATACCCTTTTGAACAGTTCCCCTGCTAACTCCAAGTTCCTTTACTAAGCTGTACTCAGATGGAATCTTTGTATTTACGCCCCACTCTTTTGAATATATCTTTTCGCGGATAAAGTCTGACACCTGCATATGTAAAGGTTTAGATTCTTCTTTATAAAGCTGTTGTGTCACCGGTACCTCCGAAAAGACTTTTTTCTTACTTACGCAAGGACTCCTCAATACTTATGAAATGATACCCGTAATCCCCCACGCAATAAGAGCTATTCCGCCAATGGTTAATATCATGATTGAAAGGAGGTTTCTTAAGATCTGCCCACTGAGCAATGCATTTTTCATACCCATAAAAAAAGTCTCTCCGTCAAGCGTATTTGCATCTACGATTCTGCCTAGGCTCATACATAAAACAACAAGGAGCACAATTCCAAGGATAAGTCTCATGATTCCGAGTTGTTTCTCTCCTTGAAGAAATGCTGAAATGTTAAATTTCAATCCCACAGGAAACACATAGAGAAGTACAAAGAGAACTAGGATGGTTATGGCAATATATGTCGCCCCCTGGGATAGGTTTTTCCTTGTATTGTTTTGAACATAATCGCTACTGCGCAATGTAAAGTCATCCTGCTGTTTTATACTTTTATTCATTCTTGTTCTCTTCTTAGCACTCTTACACATACCATTCCCCGTCCAATTGATTTTTCTTGTAGACCATTCACATTCAATAGCTATAGTTATAATTGTATAGATAAACATATTCAACTTAAAGGAGGTAGTCAATATATGAAGATCGCACCTTCCCTCATGAACATGGGTTTACTTCACGTGGAAGATGATATCAGACAGTTGGATACCTATACTGACTTTTACCATGTCGACATCATTGACTGGCATTATGTTAAAAATATGTGTCTTTCTCCCCAAGTTATTAAGGAAATTAGAAAAGTAACAGATAAACCTATAGAAGCTCATCTTTATGTAGACAACTTAGAAGAAGATTTGATAGATTACTGCTTGCGATGTGGTGCCGATATCATCACGATGCCCTCAGATATTGTTGGGCGATCAATACATCGCTTTAGTAAGCTTATACATACCCATAAGGCTAAGGTAGGGGTATTTCTTAATCCCTCTCAATCTGTAGATGAAATACAGCAGTACTCCGATATACTTGATCAGTTAATTCTATTATCTGTCGATCCTGGTTTTAGTGGACAAGATTTTGTACAAGGGACGTTTCAAAAAATTGCCAATGCAAAATCTTACAGAGAAGCATCCTCTTCTGGCTACATGATTACTGTTGATGGGGGGTGCAATCAATCGAATTTTGAACACCTCTTTAATGCAGGTGCCGATGCTTTGGTTCTAGGACGAGGACTTTTTGATAGAAATGCTAATTTAGGAATAGCGATTTCAGAAACGTATAGAGAGTTTATGCATCTTAAAGCCATTTCTCAAGGCTGACTAGCAATCATGGTCATCTACACTATAGATGACCATGATTAAAGCTTAAAATAAAAAACAAATTGCATTGCTAAAATAAGTTCGGCTATGAAGAGTTCTCGACACTTACTTGCAAAATTCTTCCCGTGCAGACATTTAAACGATATACAAAATAGATTATCTTATAATTTTCAGGTAAAGCCACTGGATATATATTCAGTGGCTTTTCTATGAACGACTGCTTCTGTCCTTTTAAAGACTACTCGCCAATCACGCAAACTTTGACTTTGCGATTACGCTCTCTATTCTGATCCCAGTCAACCAGATAAATATGACCAAATTCCCCGGTTGCAGGCATGCCGTCAGTAACTACAAACGTTTGACTGCTGCCAAAAAGAGAAGCTCTCAGGTGCGCGTCACCATTCAAAATGGTATTTGCCTCTCCCGGAAACTCAGGATGTTCATCATGGTAATCCACAAGAAATTGAACGTGTTTTGGTCCTGGATACCGGTATTCACGATTCTCTTCAACCTCACGAGGAATCATCTTGTCAACAAAACGAATCAGATCTCCCTGAAGAAACTCCTGGCCCTGCCAATTTGTATCGTGAACATACTCCTCAAAAATGACTGAACAGGTAGTATGTGTCGTTTGACACGTTACGATGCCATTTGAGATTCCTGACGCAGCAATGATGTCAATTACTTGCTGTTTGATATCGATAAAATCGGGACGACCCGCCGCGGTTGATACCGTAACCGTATCTTGATAGACAGCCATACGTCTCTTCTCCAATCTTTTCTTGCTGTATTTACTGTGCAAAATCAGTACGCGCTCGATCAAGCGCTTCAAACATTTCGTCAAGCGTCGCAAATGGGTCATCCGCCGCGACAATGCCCGAGGTGCCTCCGGTCGCATCGGCACCATATTTGATAGCGTCATAGACGTTTTCGCCGGAGCTGATGCCTGCCGCTTGAAGCACTTTAGTAGCGGGAGAAATAGCCTTGACAGCCTCCGTTGAAGCGCGCATATAATCCTCGCTGGCAATCTGACCGGTTCCAATAAGACTTGTAAGTTCGCAGGTCATAATATCCGGATGAAGCTCCGCAATAGCCTTCGCCTCTTCAACGGAATCAGCGCACACACAGGTCAGAATTCCAACTTCATCAGCGCGGGCTATGGTTGCAGCCAGCTCATGAACGGTCATGGGATTCTCGGCATGGTTCAAAAATGTAGCCTTTACTCCCGCCGCCGCAAGCGCCTCAGGCAAGATATGTCCCATGCCACGACCAGGCTTGAGGCTTTCCATATTTTGAGCGCACGGAATAAGGTGCTTGCAATGCTCCGCGACCCAGGCTAAATCAATCAGCTGCGCCGTGAACAGACAATCAAAATCGTACTTCTCGCAAAGTTCATCCGCTTTAACAGCAAGATTGCGAAGCTTTTCTCCATACAAATACGACTTTGGATTGATGACAAAAAATGGGCTTCTCAGCTTGTGCTTTTCCATACAAATCCCCTTTACCCACAGCTATGCGTACACCATACCAAGCTCAATACAAGCAGTATATATCACTTGTACACGATTTTATATACAAGATGTTGTTATCGGTGAGCGCGCTCATTTCGGGGCTGAATTGCGTCCCCTACTACCGCCTGTCCTGACGTGAGCCACGTAAGACTCCACTCAAAGGGGGTTTTATCGGCAAATCTGATTGTTTGCTCAAGAACCAGGATTGGTGAGTTCTCATCGCACTGTAAGTAGCGGCCGTGCTCCGCTCCCGCCGCGCGCGCCGTATAGCGAATCTTTGAGTACGAAATCTTCTTTCCGCTGCATCGTTCCGCGGCTGAAAAGGCTGGTTCCACTCGAAAATCTGCTTTTTCATAGCCGGGACATTCCGACAAATTCGTCCAACTTTCCTGACACAAAATAGGCTCGCCATCGACATATCTGACCCTGCGCAAAAAACAAATGAGGTCTAAAGGCGATGCCTGCAACTCATTTTTTACATTTTCCGGAGCGGGTAGAACTTTCTTTTCAAGGACTTTTGTTTCAAAGTCCATCCCCTGATTCCTGAGCGATTCGGCAAACGAAAGAGGTCGAACACCCGCTGGATGAGACAGTCCTTCTTCAGCGACATACGTACCCTTTCCGTGGACGCGAAGTAAAAGACCTTCGTTGACCAGCGTTTCAATCGCATGCCGTACGGTTCCTCGACTGATACCGAAGCGATCCATAAGTTCATGTTCCGAGAGGATCTTTTCGCCTGAAACTAATTCTCGCGAGTAGATCATCTCTCTGATCTGATCAGCTAACTGGGAATGGAGCGACGTCGTACCACTAGTAATTAAAGCTTTTTTCGGCTCATCTTGATTAGTAAGCTTTTCTGGCGTTGGAAAGAGGGGGTAGGCTTTATCGTCATCTGCAACCTTTGTGCACACTGCAACCTTCTAACGTAAAATAGAACAGACCGGGGTTACTATAGACAAGTAGTATACAAGTGATGGAGGAGATGCGCCAGACGAAAGGCTGCAGAAACCGTAATCTAGCATAAAATACCTGGTAGGGGCGGAGGGACTCGAACCCTCACAACCGAAGTTTAGGGATTTTAAGTCCCCTGCGTCTGCCAATTCCGCCACGCCCCCGAATGCATCGATATTATCGCACGATGTTCGCAAACATGCATCCAAGATTTACTTCTTCGTAAGCGGTTTCAGGATCGGTCGCCACACCACCGGAGACTCTCGCCCTTCATACACTGCCGCCGCGGTAATCACAAGTCCGAAAAGCAAGTCGCTTTCGCTGGCAATCATCGTGTTGAATCCCGTCGCCCGTATCAGCTCAAAAAGCGTAATCGTTCCGCCCAGTATCACCGGCGCGCGTTTTTCCTGCAGTCCCGGAAGTTCTGCTCGCTCCTTCACGGTCATGCCGGCGAGAAGCCCTTCAAGTTTTTGCACATCCTCAAGTGAAATGCCCCTCAGGTGCACGAATGAGGGATCGTATGGTTCCAACTTGGCGTTCATCGCGATAAGGCTCGTAGTGGTACCTCCAGTTGCTACAAGTACCTCAGGTTTTCTCGCCGTTTGATACTCCGAACTCGCAAGCGCCTCCGAGAACAGACGCCGAGCAAATTCATGGGCAGCTTCAAGATCTTGAGTTGCGGGAATTCCATCCGCAGACAAGAAGTGATCGGTCATACGTCGGCAACCGACGTCGATAGAGCGGATAAACGACAGATTGATTGCGCCGCCCGCTACATTTCCAAGCGCCAACTCCGTAGAGCCGCCGCCGCTGTCGGCCACAAGAATCTGGCGGTCATTGAAGTCCTGCGCCACACCCAAAAACGTAAGCGCCGCCTCAATCTCACCAGGAATAATCATGGGTTCAAGGCCCAAGGACGCTAAAGCCATACCAAGGTCAGGAGCATTTTGAGCGTCACGGGCGGCGGAAGTAAGCGTACATACGATAGCCTCAGCGCCGGCGCTCTTAGCAGCCTCAACATATGAGGCCGCAACCGCATATACCCGCTCGATTGCTTTTTGATCAAGCAGGCCGGTTGCGTCAACGCCAATCCCAAGATTACAAATTTCGGTATGTTTTGCCATGCGCAGCACGCGTCCGCCGGTGACCTCCGCCACAGCAAGCCGCACCGTTACCGTACCGATATCAATTGCGGCAATCATGGCGTCTACTCTTGCGCATCGGTTGGAGCGTATCCGAAAATAGCGTCAAGCAACTGAATGTACCAGGGATGTTCCGGTCGCTGTTTTTCTTTTGGTTTGTCATCGGAAGTCGTATTGCCTACGCCTTCAACTGAAACGCTATTCTCGTCATCGGAAACATAGCCGCGCTCGTGAGCCTTGTCTTTGATGCCTTCCGGCGTTTGCAGACGCTGCACGTCATTGTTGAGATCTTTGTTCTCTTCCTCTATCTGCTTCTGCGTCACCTGCAGCTCTTGTGCATCCCGGACTGCATGATAGTAGCCTTGAATCGGTCCATAAAGGCCCACGATAACAACTACAAGCACAAAGATAGTGACAGCAAGTTTTTTATGGGCTAGCAAGGCGTCTTTGATTCGTTCCAGTGGGCGCGTAGCCGATGCACCGCCTCGCGCTTCCCTGTGGCCGGTGCCGCGGTTAGTATCACGGTTGCGAACGCCGTGGCCTGCAGTGCGACCTGTAGTGCCGCCCGCCGAGCGTCCCGCGGTGTGCCCGGTGTTTTGAGTACGGTCGCTTCCTCGCTCACCGCGCGCCCTGGCGCTGGAGTTCATGGCACTTCTCGACTGCCTGGCCGCATCGCCCGTTCCGCGCTTTGAGACGGAACCGATAGTTGACGCGGTCGGATGAACCCGCGCGCGCTTCGAGGGCACCTGCGATTCTTGCGAAGATCTTTTATCAGTCGGGCTCAAACTCATCGCCTGCTCGTTTCCGGTTCGTTTAAGGGTAGGGCGTTTTTCCAGTATGGCAGACTTCATGCCTTTAAAGGGCTTTCAGCAAAAACTTCATTTACTCTTCTGACTTTGCCTGCTGCCACAGGTCCTCAAGCAGCTCGCGGTGGTCTTCAAGCGAGAAGCCCTTCTGCCTCGCAAGCTCCTCCATGCGCGACCAGCGGCGACGCATCTTTCGATTAGCCGAAGCAAGCGCCTCTTCCGCATCGATTCCGTCTCGCCTGGCCAGCTGCACCATGACAAAGAGCAGGTCACCGAATTCTTCCGCTCGAGCTTCAGAGCCCGGCGTTTCAGCTTCGTATTCCGCGCGTTCCTCGACAGCTTTCTGCCAGATATCTTCGACAGAATCCCAGTCAAACCCTACCTTTGCCACGCGCTTGGAGAGTTTTTGAGCCTGCATGAGTGCCGGCAGCGAGTGCGGGACGCTATCGAGAAGTCCTTCGGTGTGCACACGGTCTTCTTCATTGGCGCGCTCGGCAGCTTTCACGCTGTCCCATACCGTAAGCGCCGAATCGGCATCCTGAGCGTTTCCCGCCTCGGGTCCAAATACGTGCGGATGGCGGCGGATCAGCTTCTCATTGAGCGCACGACACACATCGTCAATATCAAAACCACTGTCGTCTGATTCAATCTGCGAATGAAGTAACACCTGTTCAAGCACATCCCCAAGCTCTTCCTGAAGGTGCTCGGAAGAACCGTCCTTGACAGCCTCGACAGCCTCATAGGCCTCTTCAATCATGTTTTTAGTAATGGAGTCGTGCGTCTGAGCCTTATCCCATGGACAACCGTCGCTTTGGCGAAGGCGCCAGATTGTGCGCACGAGACGATCAAATTCAGGGTGCTTTGACGGAGCGCCATCGCGTTGTTGCGTCTGTGCATCAATTTGACTTGCGAGTTTTGCGACATCCGTTGCGGCCACGCTTTTCTCGCCCATTACAGCTCCTCGGGATACTTGAAATCCCAGTCAGCGCGAAGATTAGTCATAAGCTCCATAACATCAGCTGAGGTTCCAATCTGTGCGCGAGTACGTTCGTCTCCCGCAACAGCGCGCTCCATATCAGCCAACACATAGCCCAGCGCCTGCGCCGTATTGCCAACCCGCAGCTCTTCTCGCTCACCTGTCTCTGTCCAAACAATGGACGTGCGATCAGCCCGCGGATACTCCATAATTTCAAGATAGGCCTTATCTGCGGAAATCATGGCTCGCTTGGGCTGCTTTGAGTGCATAGTAAGGGAAAGAACAACCATCTGCCCCTCGGCGTTGCGCAGTAAAATGCCCTCAGTTTCATCGGTTCCCGTGGGAGCGGGATTCATCATTGAAAGCACCTCATGCGGCTGACTTTTCAGGAAGAGGCGAGCAAGAGTGAGAGAATATACGCCAATATCGAGAAGTGCGCCGCCCGCCAGCTTCGGATTGAAGAAGCGATTCTTCATGTCGTATTCCTTATAGCTGCCAAAATTCTCCTGAATGAGGTTTACCGGACCGAAATCGCCCGCATCAATGCGTCGCTGCAGCTCCTTGTAGAGCGGCATGTGTAAAACGGTACAGGCGTCCATAAGCTGAACGCCGTGCTCAGCCGCCAGCTCGCGCGCTTCTGCAAGTTCAGCGGAGTTGAGCGTAATAGATTTCTCGCAGAGTACATGCTTACCCGCTGCAAGAGCTTTTCGCAGGTATGTAATGTGCGTGTTATGAGGCGTCGTCAGATAGAGCGCGTCAATGTCAGGAGCGGCGATAAGTTCGTCAATGGTGTCGTAAACCCGCAGTACGCTATGCCTCTCTGCAAACGCTACCGCCTTTTCATGGGTGCGATTCGCAACGCCGTTAATATGGCGACCTTCCCCTGCAAGCGCCTCAGCCATCTGGTTGGCGATAACGCCGCAGCCAATAACACCCCACCGCAGCTGTGGAGCTGTAAACAAGTCCTTCGTTTCCTGGTACACAGCGCCTCCTT
This sequence comes from Lancefieldella sp. Marseille-Q7238, assembly GCF_949152215.1. GTDB lineage: Bacteria > Actinomycetota > Coriobacteriia > Coriobacteriales > Atopobiaceae > Lancefieldella. Next base: position 1,186,154 of record NZ_OX424407.1, on the reverse strand, counting down.
ATATCGCAATGGTCTCCTTACGTGCCCGCTACAGGCTTGCCACTACGAGTCTGCCTGTTGCGGGCTTGCCCACTAGGGACTTGCTCGCTGCAGACCTGCCCGCTACAGGTTTGCTCTCACACAAAGCGTCCATACTCTTGTCCCACTAAAAAGATATGAACAATTTCTATCCTATCCCTATGAGATCGATAGATCAGCACATACTTCGAAAAAGATACTTTCCTATAGCCACGCTTCTTCAGCTCACTATCCTTAAGCCGCGGATGAATGTGATGCGGCGTTTGCAGCGACCACATCAGTACCGCAAACTCTGAAAGAAAACCGAACTCATCGGCAGCGCTTTTTCTAATTGAGTGCAGATATTCTACGATCAACAAGAACTCTCGCCGCGCGGAGGCGGATAAAACAACGTCACTAGTTTTCATGTTCGCGCTCACGATAGCCGTATCCACAACGCTTCTTTGCTTCCGAAAGAACCGTGCGAACATCTGCAGCCTCACCTGCGTTGAGCTCTGCTTCAGAAACCGCAATAATCTGGTGGATCTTCTCGCGCGATGCCTCAAACTGAAGCGCATCAAATTGTTCAGGCGACAATGCAATAAACGCTTTGTAACCGTTCTTTGTCACGATGATGGGCTCTGAAGACTCAACAACCTTTTTGACAAACGCGGACGTGTTTTTTAATTCTCTCATAGGAACGCAAATAGCCACGAGAACCCCTTTCAGGCTGTTGCCTCGCTTTACCCTGCACAAACGGAAGTATGAAATAAAAGGCTATGAACGTGCCATAGATTTTGCGCGCCCATACGCCGAAATTTTTCTTCCATTTAGCATTGTAGGCAATGTACCACAATTATGGTACATTGCCTACAACTAAGGAATCAGACCCAATGATGCCCACAAAACCGATTTTAGCGGAAGCGGACTCCCGTTGCACCGGCCCCGCAATACTGCATCAACTAGGCAATACCGCATCAGCTCGGCAATACTGCCTCAGCCCGGTAACACTGCACCTGCAAGAAACACTACATCAGCTCGGTAACATTCTTGGCGAACTGGATGGGGTCATCTACAGGAAGCCCCTCGACAAGCAGAGCCTGGTCATAGAGGAGGTTTGCATAGAGCGAAAGTTTGTCCTCCTTCTTTGAAGCCTGCGCCTCGACAAGCTTTTGAAACACCGGATGCTGCGGATTGACCTCGAGTACGCGTTGCGCCTTAGGCATCTGATCCGCTTCAGGACCCTGTTCCATAACACGCTCCATCTCAAGCGAGACTGGTCCTTCCGTTGCAACGCGAGCCGGAGCCTCCCCCAAAGACGCCGAAGTTGTAACACTTGTCACTTTTCCGTCAAGCGCTTTGGCCAGCGCATCGAGAAGGTCCTTGTGCTTCTCGCCTGCCGTCTTGGCCTCTTCCTGCTCCTTCTCGCTTGCAAGGTTCAGATCGGCAGCAGACACATTCGTAAACGCAAGGTCGCATAGCGAGGCTTCGGAGGTCTCGGATGAGGCGTCCTTTGCAGCGGCAGTAGCGGCAGCGGCAGGCGCAAGCAACTCCGCCTGATAGGACCGCATAACCTGGAACATGAACTCATCCACGTCCTGCGTACAAAGAAGCACGTCGTAGCCGTGGGCAAGAGCGTTTTTCACAACCGGCATGTTGGCGAGACGCTCGCGGTCAGTTCCCGCGGCGTAGTAAATCTTCTCTTGGCCCTCACTCCGATTCTGGGCGTATTCTTTGAGCGTTACCAGCTTCTTTTCTCGAGCGGACCAGAACAGCAGGAGGTCGGCAAGCTCATCCGCCTTGGCACCGTAAGAGCTGTAGATGCCAAACTTGAGTCCCCTGCCGAAGTTCTCAAAGAACTGTTCATAGGCGGGACGATCACTGTCCCTCATGGCTTCAAGCTCGGATGTGATTTTCTTCTCAACGCGTCGGGCAATGGCCTTCAGCTGAGAGTTTTGCTGCAGGGTCTCACGGGAAATATTGAGGGTTACGTCGGGAGAATCGACGACGCCGCGGACAAAGTTGTAGCAGTCGGGCAAAAGATCGGCGCACTTCTCCTGAATCAAAACGTTGGAGGTGTAGAGCGCCAGGCCCTTCTCGTAATCCTTGCTGTAAAGGTCAAACGGTACGCGACTGGGAATGAAGAGCAGCGCGTCATAGGAGAGCGCGCCTTCGGCATGGAACGACACCGTACGCGCGGGATTCTCCCAGTCATGGAAGGTTGCCTTATAGAACTCGTCATAGTCGCTTTGTTCGACCTCACTCGAACGCTTTTTCCAAATGGGCGTCATCGAGTTGATGGTTTCAAGCTCCTGATACTGCTCATACTGCGGCGTATAATCGTCGCCGGCGTCCTCTGGCTTGGGAAGCTCGCGGCTCTTCTCGACCATCATCTGAATGGGATAGCGCACGTAGTTTGAATAATGGCGCACGAGTTCGCGCAGCTTCCACTCCGAGAGGAACTGATCGGTATCTTCTGCCTCGGTAGAGGGGCGGAGGAACAGCGTTATGACCGTGCCGTGCGAGCTGTCGGCGCGTAAAGATTCGGGCAGGTCGGCGTCTGTTGCTTCTGCAACGGTATACCCATGCACGCCGTCAGACTCCCAGACATAGGCGCACTTCTTGCCATACGCGCGGCTCATCACGCGAACTTTTTGAGCAATCATGAAGCTGGAGTAAAAGCCGACGCCAAATTGACCGATGATGTCGATATTGTCGCCCTGATGGTCGGAATTTTCTTCCTTGAACTGCTCGGAACCGGAGTGCGCGATAGTACCGAGATTCTTGTCGAGTTCGTCTTTTGTCATGCCGATGCCGTTGTCGCTTACCGTGATGGTTCGGGCATCTTTATCGAAAGCAAGGTTGATTGCCAGAGCATCCGTCACGTTAACGTCTTTTTTGATGAGGCTTTCAAAGGAAAGCTTGTCGAGCGCGTCTGAGGCGTTGGAAATGAGTTCGCGCAGGAAAATCTCACGATTGGTGTAGATGGAGTTGATCATAAGATCAAGCAGTTTCTTGCTTTCGGTCTTAAATTGCTTCATGGGTAACAGGACTTCCTTTCAGTTCTTGAGTTGCCGCCTTACCTGTTCTGCAGAAACAGGCTTTCAACACACTTTTCATACCAGTTATCGGGATACCCTTGGATGGATACTCCTATTCAGGTGATAGGCTCTAGCAAAACCGGATGAAGTCGCCGGCACAATACGAGATTTTTCTACCGAGAAGTACAGAATGTCTCCAACACGCGCACGCGAGGAAGACAATCATCGACAATGTCTTCAGCGACACTATAGGTTGAATCAAACACTCGGCCGTAGTTGCCAAGCCCCGCGTTCATAAGTTCAGGCTGAACCGCCTCCACTAATGGTTTTGCAATTTGTTTAACCATCCTTGAAGTAATGCCAAGATCTTTTGCAAGTTGATCGAAGGTATGCGCATCAATATTGTCTATAAGCCGCTCTCCCCCAAAGTCAAAGGCCATCTCACGACTAAACCGCTCAAAGCGCGTAGTGCATACCAAGTCATATGCCGGAGAAAACACCGGTCGGCGCGATTCGCTATTCCAAAGCAGCGAGTAATTCTTGAGATGCGAATCGCAATCGCCAATCAAGTAGGTAAAGCAAAGCATTTGTACAAACTTTGTTATTTCTCTTGCCGGCTGCGCGGTATATCTCCGGAGCATCTCCGCAATAGCCGCAACGCTACCTCCTGGAAGTTCCGCGTATTTTGATGCGGACGTTACCCCAAAGGCCTGCGCCAAATCTTCCTGATGAAATCGAATGACCTTAACCGTTTGATTTGACTGGCTTACATGGCGATCAAACCTCTTGACCGCGAGGACTTGTCTCCCAAAATTCTCAAGCGAAACATCTGCCACCGACAGTCCACACGCTTTTGCCGCTTTCATACACACATACTCTATTTCAGGAATATCTCTCACGTCGCTTATCTTCATGATATGGCTGGCAGCCGCAAGTCCCTTTGGCTTCAACCATCCTGATTTTGATAAATCTGTGTCGGTTGTATAGGTAAGTCCTGTTTTTAACTGCGTTCCCGCTAAGGAAAGCCTCGAAACTATATTCTCGAAAGCGGTCGACCTGTCAGTCTTAAAGATGTTTTTTAACTCTTGCTCCGTCAGCGCTTGATATGAAAAAGCCTCCCTTTCAAAAGACTCAGCAGCCTCGCGAATCACAACATCGCCAATACAATCATGGCCACATACGCCAAGCAAGGTAAGGTAATCATGTTCGTTGATCTGAAGTTCCTGACAAAGTATTGAGCGAGCTTCATATTCAGGAAGCAAGCCCTCAAAGTAAGGCCTGAATTCCTCTTCAGCATAGTGCCGTTTGTCTAAAGGAAGTGACTCGGAAATCGCAATGGCGTCTTTGTCATGTATATATGTTTCGCTATAGGCAAAAAATTTCGTTCCATCCGCTTCACGTGACACAATCGTGCCTACATGAACGGGAACATCAAAAGAAAGCCGATACACCTCCAGCTCAGTCATCAGGAACGCACCTCCGCATAGAGATCTAGACCGAGTACCGTTAAAACTTTGATGGTTCGTCCGAGCTCGGCCGTCGTCTTGCCGCGTTCCAACTGAGAGATAAACGTACTACCCACTCCTGCGACATTAGCAAGGTCAAGCTGTGTCAAATTCTGGCTTTTGCGTACCTTCCGGATAAGTTTCCCCAGGTCCTCCGGACTTGTAATACCTTGCATATCCACCCCATATATACGAACGCATATATATCGCTTACACACTATAATATTTATTCGTTCGCATAAAGTCAACTACATACAGGTAGAATTTATTCGTTCGCATATATACGAGAAGACCGCGTGTATGCAGCAATTCCTTCGGCCGCACGGTCTTCTCGCTACGAAAGCTTCACAAGATATGTGGCCGTTACTTTTCCGCCTCGTTATCGCCGAGCGCTTTGCCGCCGTTAGGCACAGCATTACTGCCGAGCGTTCCGCCACCCCTGGACATCTCATTACCGCCGGACGCCTCATCGCTGTCGAACTCCTCATCGTCTCCGCCAAGCTCTTCGAGAACACCCAAAGCCGCAGGCATAAGCTGTTCATCTTTGTGTCGGAATGGATAGCCAAGTTTTTCGGACTTGGGATAGTAGATGGCACCGCGTGCTTTGAACTTGAGCGCCTGCTCACGGGGAATCTTGATTCCTTGGTACACAAGGCGTCCTCCGGTAAGCGAAATCGAGGCCAAACCGAGCCGTTCTGCGCGGATACGTATCCGCGCGCGGTCGAAGAGATTCTTGCCGGCAAGAGGCAACGCACCAAAGCGCTCCTCCGTCTCCTGCTGTATCTCATCCACATCCGCAAGATCCCAAGCGGCCGCCAAACGGCGATACACCAGCACGCGCCGGTCAACCTCTGGTAGATATTCTTCATCCAAGAAGAAATCGGCGGGCAAATTGAGGGTCACCTCTGCCTGTTCGATATCGGGGGTCTCCCCGCGCGCTTCGGCAACAGCCTCGCCAAGCATCTGCGTAAAGAGATCAAAGCCCACTCCGGAGAGATTACCGTGCTGCTCAGCGCCCATAAGCGAACCCGCACCGCGAATCTCAAGGTCGCGCATGGCAATCCTCATGCCGCTACCGAGATCTTGATACTCGTTGATGGCGGTCAAGCGCGCTGTTGCTTCTTCGGTAAGCGGCATCTCCGCAGGGAACATAAAGTACGCGTACGCCTGCTGCCGGCCTCGACCAACGCGTCCCTTCAGCTGGTAGAGCTGGGCTAAGCCCAAACGTTCCGAGTCTTCGATGATCAACGTGTTGGTGTGCGGATTATCGATGCCTGATTCAATAATAGTTGTCGCTACCAAGACATCTATCTCATGTTCCTGAAAACGCAGCATCACGTCTTCTACCTCGCGAGCATTCATTTGGCCGTGGGCTACGCCTACGCGCGCTTCCGGCGCCGCCTCCGCCACGCGACTCACAGCGTCATCGATAGTAGTAACGCGGTTGGAGACGTAATACACCTGTCCTTCTCGCGCGAGTTCAGCCCTAATAGCAGCGGACACAAGGTCGGGGTCGTACTCCCCTACCATCACTTTGACCGGCTTTCTGCCCGGAGGAGGCGTCATGATAAGGCTCATGTCGCGCACACCACTCATAGCCATCTGCATGGTACGAGGAATGGGTGTCGCGGAAAGCGTCAGTACATCAACCTGTTCGCGCATATTTTTAAGCTGCTCTTTATGCTGGACCCCAAAACGCTGCTCCTCATCAACGATGACAAGTCCCAGGTCGTGAGGGTTCACATCCGCCGACAGCAAACGATGAGTTCCCACCAAAACATTCACCGAACCGTCCGCAAAGCCCTCCAGCGCCCGCCGTTGCCGCGCAGGCGTAACAAAACGGGAAAGTACCGCCACACGCAGGCCAAAGGGGGCAAAGCGCGAGAAGAACGTCTCAAAATGCTGCTGAGCCAAAATGGTAGTAGGACACAAAATCATGACTTGACGGCCGTCCTGGCATGCCTTGAATGCAGCACGCAACGCAACCTCTGTCTTGCCAAATCCCACATCGCCGCAGAGCAGCCGATCCATAGGCTTTTGCGCTTCCATGTCAAGCTTGATATCCGCAATCGCGCTCTCTTGATCGGGTGTCATTGGATAAGGAAAAGCAGCTTCCATCTCTTCCTGCGCGGGAGTATCAAAGGAAAACGCATACCCCGGCACTGAGGCACGGCGCGTATAGAGATCAACCAGGTCAAATGCTAGTTTTTTAGCGGATTTGCGCGCTTTTGCCGTGGCTCGAGACCAGTCAGCTGTACTCAGGCGAGTCAGCCTTGGAGCGGCGCCATCAGGTCCTACATATCTTGTCAGCCGGTCAACCTGCTCAAAGGGAACGTAAAGCTTGTCGCCCTGCGCATACTCAAGCAGGAAGTAATCACGCATCCTGCCCGCAGCTTCTTCTCGTACAATCTCCTTGAAGTAGGCAATACCGTGTTTAGCGTGAACAACGTAGTCGCCCGGCTTGAAAGGAAACGTAACACTGGTAGGGTCGACGCGCCTGGAGCGGCGATGGCTGCGAGCAGAGCGAACGGTAAGATCCGAAACGGATAATACGGCAAGGTCTGCCGAAGGTACAATGATGCCCGCTGGAACCGGAGCATCGGTAAATGTCACCCTGCCGCGTTTCAGAGTAGTATACGAAATATCCTGTTTTGGGATATTTTCTTTTGACGTGCCTAAAGACACTTCAAACGGTATGCTTTCATCGCTGAAATGAGACATCATATGCTCACGGGCAGCTCTATCCGGAACAGCAAAGACGACAACATCATTGTCATGAACCAGCTGACGAACGCAGCTGAGCAGCTTAGCGTCCGATCCGGCAATAGAGGGCCTGTGTACCGCAAGTTCCGCTGTAACCTGACCGCCCGCACGCAAAAGCGAAGCAAAAGAAAAGCGCTGCTGCTTTCCGAAATCCAGCTCTCTTGGCATGGTGTACAGCCCGTCGAGTTTAACCTTCGCCGTTTGCGCGGCGGATGCAATCTCATCCATAGCTCGCTGACAGTCGTCAAAAAGTGAGCGGGGTTCGGAGAGAACCACGAGGGTTTCAGCCGCAATGTGTTCCAGGGGATTCGCCGTTGTACCATATAGGATGGGCAGATAGCGCTCAAGCGTCGAAACGGAAGCTCCGCGCTGAATGAGCTCTAAGTCCGCAGCTATCGCGCTATTCTCCTGAGCGCGGTTATACAATGCCGCCTCAGCATTGCGGATAGTCTCTGCAGTAAGGGCCAACTCACGGCACGGGACTACCGTCACCGATTCAAGCTCGCCGATGGTCTGGCCGGTAGCGGCTACCATGCGACGAATGCGATCAATCTCGTCACCGAAAAATTCCAAGCGCACTGCACTGCTGAACTGGGCGGGAAATATATCGACCGTGTCGCCATGCACATGAAACGAGCCGGGAACATCCGCCGCGCCGGTGTCGGCATACCCCATGCCTACCAGAAGCGCAGGCACCTCTTCAAAAGGCACGACATCGCCTATAGAAAACGTACTGGGCATACAGTAGCCCGAGCCCACCGGAGGAACCCGGCGCAAAAGTGCACGGGCGCTTGCGACCACGACGCACTTCTCGCCCGCAGCAAGGCGAGCAATCGCATGACAGCGCATGCCGATAAGAGCGTCGTCCGGCGCGGTTTCCGACCAAGGGTAGTCGCGACGTTCAGGATACCTCAAGACCACGTCATTGCCGAGCCACGCCGCGAGAGCGCGAGCACTACGATTAGCCGCTTCCTCACCGGCCACCACCAGCACGGTCGGCCGCGGGTTGTGCGCCCAGACGGACGCGAGCACCAACGTGCGAGCGCCTTGCGCCACAGCTAACGTAGCGTCTTTGCCTTCCGACAGCACGCGCATACAGGCTGCAAGTTCGGGAGCGGATAACAGGCGCTGAGCAACTCGATTGATAAACACAAAGACTCCTTAACGCGGCAAAAGCCCACATGTAAAAACACGCGGGCTACACCTGATTAGATTGGATTGCTATTGTAACGGTTTCGCCCGCGGTTTCAGCCGCAGTTTCGATCAGCAGTTTCGACCACGGTTTCAGCCGCGGTCTCGACCGGCAGTTTCGGCCACAGTTTTCTCTAACGAGCGCCGCGCCGCGCCAAGGCCCTCAGTTTTTCAGCGGCATCATGAGTCAGGAGTTCAGGCGGGCATCTCCAAACCCAATTGTCCTTGCAGGTCCCCGGCACATTCATGCGAGCGGAATCGTCCAGCCCCAGTACGTCTTGCAAAGGCAGTATGGCCACGTCATTCGGAACCGACAGCACGTGCTCAACCACAGCGTTAAACAGCTCAAGGGTCTTCTCGTCAGCCAAACCGTTTACGGCCGCATCCTCTGTATCGGGAAAAGTGAAACGGCGCTTGATATGACCAGCGAGTGTCGAGGTGTCGTGCGTTGAGGTGTAGAGCACCGTCTCAGGCGGCGCCACAAAATGCTCGCGGGGGTCTCCATCGGCAAACACCGCCACCGACATGCCGGGAATACCTGTCTCCGCCAAAAGCGCGCGAACTGCAGGCGTCACGGAGCCAAGGTCTTCGGCAATGAAGGGCAGCTCGCCAAAGCGTCTATGCGCCTCCTGGAACAGGTCGAGTCCGGGTCCAAAAAGATCGGAACCGTCTGCGGCCGTATGTCCGGACGGAATATCGTAATACGAGATAAATCCCAGAAAATGGTCAAGACGCGTATAGCCGTACAGGTCAAAGGAACGCTCAAAGCGCTGCATCCACCACGCGTACCCCTGCTGCTTCAACACGTCCCAGCGGTATGCGGGATTGCCCCAGAGCTGACCCTCCGGAGCAAACGAATCGGGCGGGGTACCCGGCTGAGAAGCTATGCGCCCCTCCGCGTCCAAATCAAAAATCTCCGGATGCGCCCATACGTCAGCGGAATCCGCCGAAACAAACATGGGCATGTCGCCAATGATTTGAACTCCGTGCTTATGCGCGTAATCACGCAATTCATGCCATTCGCGTTCAAACATAAACTGAATACGGCGCCGGCGTTCGGCGCCTTCTCTTACGCCGGCGCGGGCCGCCAATTCCGGAGTATAGCTCCTGTATTCTTCTGGCCAGTCTTGCCACGCCACGTCTTCCCCAAAGGTATCCTTCAGGGCGCGAAAGACAGCGTACGGCTCCAGCCAATAGGCGTTTTTCTTGCAGAATTCCTGATAGCTATAACGGAAAACCGTGTTGCGCTCAAGGGCCTCAAAGCGCTCAAGGGCGCCGCTGGCTCCTCCGTCAAGCAGGGAAGCGTTTCCAGCAAAAGCAGAAAGACCCGCATACGGAGAGCCGCACTCATCCGTCGGATTTACGGGCAAAATCTGCCAGTACATTTGACCAGCCTCTTCCAGCCAGTCGACAAACCGATGGGCATCAGAACCAATAGTTGCCCCCTGGGACACATACGGAGCATTCAGCTTGTCCGGAAGTGAGGTAATATGCGCGAGAACGCCCATACCGCGCTTCATGGGACGCTGCAGGCGACGCGGACGGTGTATGTGCAAAATCGTGGTGCCAAGCGGCCACATGAACACTTCTACGGAATCGTTACGAACCTCAAGCACCTGTCCGGTGATGATATCACTGACTTGCATGCCAGGCGCAATGGGAACGCGAATATTTTGAACCTTGGAGAGGCTCCTGTTGATAAGCACGCAGACCCGTTCCTCCGGATCGTGAAGTACATCAGCATGTTGTTCGCGCGTCCCGTTGTAGCGCCAAAATCCGAAAACATCCTCATTGGGCGCAAATGGTTCAAATTCACCGCTGGTTAGCACGGGGACTATCTTGCGCAGAGCAATCGAATTGCGATAGATGGCAGCACAGTCCTTGTCGCCATGGCGAGAAGCGCCGCGCACCCCGTCGTCCTCCTGACCCCAGGGCATCGTCGCGCGATTGTAGGGGTCACGGTTTCCTTCGAGGCCCCACTCATCGCCGTAATACACGCACGGTACACCTGGCATGGTCATCTGAATGACGCTCGCCGCCCATAAGCGGCTCTTACCAAGGCCGCGCTCATCGGACGAGAGGGGAAATTCCTGCGTCTCCGCGGGAGCCGTACGCGAATAAGGAGCGCCGCTCAAAATGGTCATAATGCGCGCGCGATCATGACTTCCCATAAGATTGAGTGACGAGAAAAACGCGTGCTTCGGATAGTTCTCCCGGAGCTCTTCAAGGCGTTGAGCCAGCTCATAGGCGGAAATCTCGCTACGCAGGTACTTAAGCACCCCAGAGCGCAAGGGATAGTTCATGGTGCCGTCAAGCTCATTGTCGGCAAAATAGCGCTTGAGTTCGCCGTAAGCGCGTTTGTTGCTGGCGTCTTCCCATACTTCACCGATTACTACCGCGTCAGAGCGCTCAGCCAAAGCTGCCTCATGAATCTCGGCGAGAAATTCATCGGAAAGCTCATCTGCCACATCGAGACGCCAACCGCGCGCACCGGCACGAATCCAGCGGCGCACGACGCCATCCTTTCCGCAGATGAAATCACGGAATGATCGGCTGGTCTCATTGACGTCGGGAAGGTCGTCAACACCCCACCAACTTGCGTACGATCCGTCTTCCGCAAGCGTAAACCAATCCGCATAGGGCGACTTCTCGCCCTGACAAGCGCCTATGTCGGAGTAGTTGTGTTCACGATTAAAGTAACGGGAATCCGCTCCCGTATGGTTGAAGACGCCGTCCAAAATAATGGAAATGCCGCGGGCTTTTGCTTCACGACACAGTGTCTTGAACGATGCTTCATCGCCCAAAATAGGATCGATGGCAAGATAATCGGCTGTATCATAGCGGTGATTGCTGGCCGCTTCAAAGATAGGATTGAGATAGATGATGGTGATACCCAGCGCCTGAAGATAGTCCAGCTTTTCCGTAATGCCTTCCAGCGTACCGCCGTAAAAATCCCATTTGAGGATACGGCTGTTTTCATCCCGCGCATAGCTAGGTGTGCGGTCCCAATCTTCTATCAGCTCACGCTGTGGCCCGCGGTGCGGTTTATCAAGCGCCGCGCGAGTTCGCCTGCGCCAGTCAGCGCCGCGCGCGAAGCGGTCGGGAAATATCTGGTACGCGATACCCTTTTCATACCAGGTGGGACAGACCTTGCGCGGCCTATACACCGTCAACTGAAATGAGGGCGGTTCGCCGAAAGCGAAATCGCCTACACCGGTAACCCATCCTTCGCGGGCGCCGTACTTCCACACAGCGCCGTCCGATGCCTCAATCTCAAAGCGATACCACACAATACCTGTAGTATCGGGAGCAAACGACACCGAGAAGAGTACGGCGTCGGCGGGAACGCAGGAAGCGTACGCCGCGCCAAAGCCAACACGCCGCGCGTCAACAACTTGGCTGACTACGCCATCATCAACCGCAGAGCGAGCAGTCCGCTGCATGGAGAGGCACTTCTCGCCATTGCCTTCAATCCAGAGCCTGAGAGAACAGCCCCGCACGTCATCGCCCCAAACGGCAATAGAAAGCGTAACGTTTTCGCCAAGACGAACCGCGCCGAACGGCTGACGGTACGCTGCCAGCGAAGTGCTGTGAAAAGCCTGCATATTACCAATCCCTGCGCCTGGTATAACGGATTACCTCCGGGTGGAGCCAATGATACATGTCGAGATAATCATTGGCGGCCGTATGCCAGCTGAAGTCAGCGGCCATCGCTTGCTCAACTAGCTTGTCCCACGCGTCGCGATGATTGCAGTACACATCGCAGGCAAAACAAACCACATCAGCCATTTCGTCCGCGTTCATGTTCGCGAAGCTGAAGCCGGTTCCCTCTCCCGTAAATTGGTTGTAGGGTCTGACGGAATCAGCCAAGCCTCCCGTTTCACGCACAATGGGAAGGGTTCCGTAGCGCATCGAAATCATTTGAGAGAGCCCGCACGGCTCAAACTCCGAAGGCATCAAAAACATATCGGCGCCGGCATACATACGATGCGAAAGCGCCACGTCAAACTGCAGGCGAGCGGCCATGCGGTTGCCGTAGTGTCCGTCAAAGTAGCGCAGATCGTCCTCGTATTTCTGATCGCCCGTACCCAAGATTGCCACCTCGGCACCGGCGCATATGATGCGGTCCATGGCATAGCTCACCAAGCCCATGCCCTTTTGGTCAGTCAGGCGCGTGACCATCACAATCAAGGGGATGTCAGGATTGACTTCAAGCCCAAGCTCCTCTTGCAGAAGACGCTTGCACTCCGCCTTGCCTTCCATCTTCTTTGCCGAGAAGCGCGCGGGTGTAAAGGGATCGTTTGCCGGCGACCATGCGGCAATGTCTATACCATTCAAGATGCCGCGCAGCGCTTCATGACGGCGACGGAAAATGGGGTCCATGCCCTCGCCGTAAAACGGCATCTGCAGCTCAAGCGCATAGGTGGGGCTGACCGTACTCAGATAATCCGAGTACAGCAGTGCTCCCTGCATAAAGTTGATGGAACGCTCGTCGCAACGGAGCTGCCCCGCCGCGGCAGGGATGTCAGCAAGCCCCAAGGGGTCTGCAAGCATTTCATCGGTAAACTGACCCTGGAACTTTACGTTATGTACCGAGAAGACCGTGCGAACGTTATCGCACACGGGAATACCCCTGTAAAACTCGCGCAAAAAGACAGGTGCCAACGCTGTTTGCCAGTCGTTGCAATGCAGGATATCGCAGGCGAGTTCAGGCACATGCGCGATTACCTCACAGATTGCCTTTGAGAAAAACGCGAATCGCTCGCCATCATCAAAAAAGCCGTAGAGGGCGTCCCTGCCAAAGTACGACTCATTGTCAACGAAGTAGCAATCGACATTTTCATGAACAAGATGATACAGGCCGCAGTACGCCTCTCTCCAAGCAAGTGGCACATAGAGCTCGGCAACCTTGGTCATCTTTTCGCGCCATTCGGGTGCGATGGTCTTGTACAGGGGTGAGATGACAGCAACTTTTGCCCCTACATGCTTCAACGCGCTTGGCAGCGAACCCGCTACATCGCCAAGACCGCCGGTCTTTGAAAAGGGAACAACTTCAGAAGCCGAAAAAAGAACCTTAAGCTTTCTTCTCCTTGTTGTGCGTGCCATGAACCGTACCTCTCACTATTGTTGTCATACTTGCAAGTACTCATTTTACCGCACTACCCCGGCCGAAACCGGGGTAGATAAAAACTTCTCGAGCTGTTATGTTTTTTTGCGCTCCATATTCACCTCAGCAAACATGCTAGATGCGCTCTTACAGCCAACGTCTCTCGCGTTTCCTACTCCGTATACTTTTTACGGATAAGGATATGCTCCGGCGTACCATGAAGCTCCGTATCACTTTGAACGACATTGTCACGGTCAACAATAGCGCGGTCGATGACGGCGCCGCTCTTGACGATACAGCTTTGCATCACGATGGAATCGCGGATGACAGCTCCAGGCTCAACGATAACCTTACGACCCAAAACGGAGCCGGTAACCGTGCCGTAAATGCGGCAACCTGCGGAAATCATTGAATTGGTCACGCTGGAGCCAATCTCAAACTTTGCGGGAGCGGTGTCGTGAGCCTTCGTCTTAATATTGCCATCGGGGAACAGCTTGGCGGCAACGTCAGGATTCAGGGCATCCATATTGGCATAATAGAGTGAGTCTTTGTCAAAAATTCCGCGCGCATAGCCGTTAAAGAAGTACGTCTGAACTTTGACGCGGCCGTAATCCGACCTGAGCGCCTCAAAGAGATCTAGGTAATCCGTCGCGGCGTACCAGTCAAGCATCTCCATGAGTTTTGTGCGCGAAATGATGAAGCAGTCAAGTGACTGAACATCACCGTGATTGACTGAATTATGCATGCCAACGACGTATCCCTCATCGTCAACTTCAAACGCCGTCGCGTCCACGTTGGGACCTTGAGCCTCATTGCAGAGCACCGTAATGTCAGCGTCGGAAGCGATGTGGTGTTCCTGCATCTTATTGAGGTCGAAGTTGTAAACAAAGTTAGCGCTTGTATACACCACGTAATCAGCGGTGGAGCGCTCAAGATAGACGCGGTTTGTCATCAAATCGCGAAGCAGGAAGCGCGCGCCTGTGCGAGAAGTTCCAAAGGCTGAACCAGGCAATACGAAAAGTCCACCAGTTTTACGGTCAAGCCCCCATGCCTTACCGGATCCGATGTGGTCAATCAGTGAGCGGTAATTGAAAGGCATAATGACACCGACCGTGCGAATGCCGCAATTGACCAGATTGGACAGGGCAAAGTCAACCAAACGGTAGCGGCCGAGGAACGGCATTGACGCGATGGGGCGTACTTCATTTGAAAGTTCAGTATGCTTTGATGAGTAGTTGCATGTAATCAGACCGATTGTTTTTTTCATGCTACTCACCCCTTCCTACCACAACGTCATTACCGATAACGGCAGTATCCTTTGTCTGGTCCACGCTTCCCACCTGTACGTTTTCTTCAACAGTGGAGTTCTCTCCCATGATGGCGCGGACAACTTGCGCTCCAGCTTTGACGTGAGCGCCTGGCAACAGCACCGAATCGACAACACGAGCTCCCGCTTCAATTACCGCGTCAGTGGAAAGGATTGAATGGTGAGCAGTGCCGTTGATGATGCAACCATTGCCGATAAGACAGTCCTCAACCCTGCCGTACGGGCCAACATACGCGGGCGGGCGGGTGGAAGCGTTTGAGAGAATGGGAAAATCTGAGGTAAAGATGTCAAAGGCAGGCTCCGGCCCCAGCAAATCCATGCTGGTCTCGTGATAGCTGGAAATCGTGCCGACATCACGCCAGAAACCTTCAAAGCGATAGGTATACAGACGCTTCCCCTCGTCTAAAAGACGCGGAATAACATCTTTGCCAAAGTCATGCGTTGACTGCTGGTCAAGAGCATCAACCTTCAGCGCCTCAATCAAAAGATCGGTAGAGAAGATATAAATGCCCATTGACGCCAAGTTGGAATCGGGGTGCGTGGGCTTCTCGGAAAACTTAGTAATGCGGCCATCGTCATCGATAGTGATAATGCCGAAGCGAGAAGCTTCTTCCCATGGCACCGGCATGACGGCAATAGTAAGGTCCGCGTTGTGCTCCTTATGGCAGGCAAGCATTTCGCCATAATCCATACGGTACAGCTGATCGCCCGAAAGAATCAGCACATACTCACTTTTGTTCTGCTCGATATAACCGATATTTTGGGTAACGGCGTCAGCCGTGCCTTCATACCACGCGCCACCCTTTTGCGTTGAGAACGGCGGCAAAACGGAAACGCCTCCGCCAAGCTCATCCAAATCCCATGCGCTACCGGTGCCGATGTAGGAGTGCAAGAGATAAGGGCGATATTGGGTCAATACGCCCACCGTTGAGATACCCGAGTTTGTGCAGTTGGAAAGCGCAAAGTCAATAATGCGGAATTTGCCTCCAAACGAAACAGCCGGCTTTGCGACACTACTGGTCAGCGCTCCGAGGCGGCTTCCTTGTCCGCCAGCCAAAAGCATTGCCAAACATTCCCTTTTACTCATGTCAATCTCCTCCCATATCCCCCAACGTACAGAGAGCGACACTTACGTTACAACTCCAAACTTACTCCCCAACATTCCAAATATCGTGCATATACTCACGTATGGTGCGATCGCTCGAGAAGAACCCGGCCTTTGCAGTATTGTGCAGAGCCGCGGCGTTCCAAGCGCGACGGTCTTTGTACGAGGCCGTCAACTCTTCCCATGAGTCAACGTACGAATAAAAATCTTTCAGCACTAAGTCGTGATCGTTTCCAGCCATAAGATAATCGCGGATAGATTCAAAGTTACCGGAAAGACCCGCAAGCGAACCATCGGTAAGCATGGTAACGATGCGCCCTAAACGACCGGGGTCCGCATTCACCTGATCCCAGGCAAAATATGAGCCAGAGGCGTAGAGCTCCTCCACCTCATGCGCGCGGAGCCCGAATATCTTGATGTTATTCTCCCCAACAAGCTGGGAAATCTCAACATTTGAACCATCGTAGGTACCAAGCGTAATGGCGGCGTTCATCATAAGCTTCATATTGGAGGTACCTGAAGCTTCGGCGCCGGCCACGGAAATCTGCTCCGAAATCTCAGTTGCAGGGTAAATGAGTTGAGCATTTGAAACCGCAAAGTTAGGCACGAAGGCAATCTTCAAGCGGCCTTCGATACGCGAGTCATTGTTAATGACATCGGCAACCGAATTGATGAGGCGAATGACCTCCTTGGCAAGCGTATAGCTCTGAGCTGCCTTGCCCGAGAAAATAAAGGTGGTTGGCGCAGGCCTGAAATTCTGATCGTCCAACATACGGTTGTAGAGATCCAAAATCTTGAATACGTTCAGGAGCTGCCTCTTGTACGCATGGAATCGTTTGACCTGTACGTCAAAGATAGTCTTTGTGTCTACCTGAATACCCGCGGTCTCAGCGATATAGGCGGCAAGACGCTCCTTCTCGGCACGCTTTGCCTCTTCCATACTGTCAAGGAACGACGCGTCCTGCTCGTAGGGAATCAAGCGCTCAAGCTCATTGGCGTCATCAAGCCAACCAGTACCGATGGCGTCGGTAATGAGCTTCGCATACGCGGGATTGGCCTCGGCTAGGAACCGACGGTGGCATACGCCATTGGTCTTGTTGTTGAAAATCTCCGGGCGAAGGCGATAAAAATCACGCAAAACGCTCTGCTCAAGAATGCTGGTATGTAGGTCGGAGACGCCGTTGACCGAATGCGCAAACAGAATGGAAAGATGGGCCATGCGCACCTGGCCGTCCCAAAGCACCGCGGTCGATGCGAGAAGGTCGGCGTTGCCTTCCTCATGCATGAGCTTTTCGCGATACCGGCGATCGACCTCTTCGATAATCATATAGAGGCGCGGCAACAGATGACGGAAGGTTTCTATAGGCCACTTTTCCAGCGCTTCAGGCATAACGGTATGGTTGGTATACGAAATAGCCGAACAGGCAATCGTAAAGGCCCGGTCAAAGTCCAATCCATGCTCATCAACGAGCAAACGCATGAGCTCAGGTCCACACATAGCAGGGTGCGTATCATTCGTGTGGATGCATACGCGCTCACCGAAGGCATCCCAATCCTCGCCAAACTCAGCCACATAGGTGCGCAAAATCGACTGCAAGCCGGCGCTGACAAACAGATACTCCTGCTTGAGGCGGAGAATACGCCCGTGCTCTCCCGCGTCATTTGGGTACAGGATAGTTGAGATTGCCTCGACATCTGAGCGGAACGCATTGGCGCGCGCGTAATCGCCTTCGTTGAAGGCGTCCAGATCAAAGTCCTCCTCGTAGGGCTCAGCAGACCAAAGGCGCAGTTTATTCACCGTTTTTCCGCCATAACCAACAATGGGGACATCATACGGCACTGCTCGAACAGGCTCACCACCTTCCTGGGTAAACCAAAAACGACCGGATTCGTCCTGATGGCGAATGACATCTCCGCCAAAACGCACTACGACGCTGGAGTCATCTTTGCGCGACTCCCATGGAAAGCCGTTTGCCAGCCAGTTATCGGTACGCTCAACCTGGCGCCCGCCCTTGATTTCCTGACGGAAGAGGCCGTAACGGTAACGCATGCCATTGCCATAGCCGGCCATACCCTCATGCGCCATAGAATCAAGAAAACAGGCGGCGAGACGACCAAGGCCGCCGTTACCAAGACCCGGATCAACCTCTTGTTTAATCAGTACCTCAAGTGAAGAACCCATATCCTCGACGGCGTCAGCCACGAGATCTCGAAGGCCGTAGTTCAAAAGATAGTTGTCAAGCAATGGTCCAAGCAAAAACTCAAGCGAGAAGTAATAGACTTTTTTAGCCTTCACGGGATGGCATTCGGCTGCGATAGCACGGGATTTGGAAGCAATGAGTCTTGCTAAAATGGAATACCGCTCTTGATTGGTGCAGACGTCAAATTCCTTTCCCAGCACTAACACGCACAGAGCGCGATACTGCTCTTCAAAATCCTGCTTATCTTTAAAAATCTTTTCCGATGCCATGGTTCTCCAAAAATAACTCCTCAACCAACACGTTACGCGCCTTCTGTTGTATCACTCTTAGACACGTAGACGAGTCTCTACTTCTTCTTTTTCGGCTTACGGCGAGAAGCGCTCGTAGCTTTTCGGCGAGTAGTACTTGTCACCTTCTTTTCTTTATCGGTCTTCTTGGGCAAGGGCCCCTCGTACGCCAAAATCATACCACCGAGCGGCGGTACCCGGACGACCAGCGACTGATCGCGGCCATTCCACGTCTCTTCTTCGGTAGTCAGCTTGCCCGTATTGACAACGCCCGAGCCGCCATACTCTTCCATATCAGAGTTGAAAACCTCGCTCCATTGGCCGGCGCGGGGCATACCCAAACGAAAATCTTCATGCGCGGCGACATCAAAGTTCAGAAGTACCACAAGGTCATCCTTGGGCTTCTCGCCACGACGGATGAATGTAACGATAGACTGGTTGTTGTTGTCAGCGTCGATCCATTCAAATCCCAACTCGTCATAAGCGTGCTGCCAAAGAGCCGGGTGGCTGGCGTAGAAATGATTGAGGGCGGCAATGAAGCGCTGTTGGCCGGCGTGAGTCTGGTACTCCTCCGTAAGGAAGTACTGAATCCCCTCGTAGTAGCGCCACTCGATAAACTGCGCGATTTCGTTGCCCATGAAGTTGAGCTTAGCGCCCGAATGGGTCATCTGATACAGAGCCAGCGCGCGCATACCGGCAAACTGACGCCACCAATCGCCAGGCATGCGTGTAATCAGGCTGCACTTGCCGTGGACAACCTCGTCATGGCTGAGCGGAAGCACAAAATTTTCATTGAACTGGTACATCGTTGAGAACGTCAGCAGGCGATGATTGCCGGGACGGAACGGAAAGTCCGTCTGGCAATAGTGCAGTGTATCGTTCATCCAACCCATATCCCACTTGAGATGGAAGCCAAGGCCTCCGACAGAGGGAGGATAGGTTACCAGCGGCCACGCCGTTGACTCCTCGGCAATCATGAGCACATCGGGGTGGTCCGTTTGCGCCGTCACGTTGCACTGGCGCACAAATTCAATAGCCTGCTTATCTTCTTCAGTGCCCTCTTCGTTGAAGCGCTTACGAGCGGGATCATCAATGCCAAAATTCAGATACAGCATGCTGGTAACGCCATCCATGCGAATACCATCAGCATGGTAGGTGTCAAGCCACCAGAGCAGGTTGGAAATGAGGAAGCTGCGTACTTCTCCGCGTCCATAATCGAATTTGTAGGTGCCCCAGTTGGGATGCTCTTCTCGCTCAAAGAGCTTCTCGCCATCGAAGCGCACCAGTCCGTGCGCATCTCGACAAAAGCCCCCGGGAACCCAGTCAAGAATGACTCCGATACCAGCCTCATGGCAGGCATCGATAAAATGCATGAACTGCTGAGGAGTTCCGTATCGCGAGGTGGGAGCAAAATAGCCCGTTACCTGATAGCCCCAAGAGCCGTCATAGGGGTGTTCCATAACCGGCAGCAGCTCGATATGGGTATAGCCCATCTCCTTAACGTAGGACACCAGCTCGACTGAAAGCTCGTCATACGTCAGGAAGCTGCCGCCCATAGTCTCAGGTGTGTCGCCACCCGGACCGTTGCCGTCAAGTCCGTCAGCATGTCGCTTCCAGCTTCCCAGATGCACTTCAAAGATGTTAAGCGGACTCGCGAGAAAATCGCGCTTTTTGCGGGCGGTAAGCCATTTCTTATCTTTCCATGTATGACTGGTAAAATCTGCCGTGCGTGACGCTGTTCCCGCGGGGATTTCCGCATAAAAGGCGTAGGGATCTGCCTTGAGCATCATCTCGCCGCCCGCCGATTCAACGGCATACTTATAGAGCGCATCCTCACTGACCTCAGGAATGAACGTTTCCCAAATGCCGCCCGTCAGGGTACGCGTCATCTGGTTGATCTGATCATTCCAGTCGTTGAACTCTCCGACAACGGAAACTGACAGCGCGTTGGGCGCCCAAACAGCAAAGTGATAGCCCTCAACACCGTCATCATCTATCGCCGCATGCGCGCCGAGCTTCTCGTAACTCTGATGCCACTCACCTTTCCCAAAGAGATAGATGTCATCTTTTGTTACATACAGCGAGCTATCCTTCACTTTCATATAAACCTCCAGCCCAGACCGGGCAACGCCGCTCCCCAAAGGCCACGCATATCCTATTCTATGACAGTTGCACAGATGTTTATTCAAGCTTAGTTAATTGTGTAACTATCTGATTCAGAAATGCGCTCAACGGTCGATTAACCTCGGTGGATAACAAGAACAAAAATTTTCTATTTTTCGTATCGACACAGAAATTCCGCCAGGAGCTGAAATAAGCTGAATTTTTTTCTATCCGGATTAGCCGCGCCTCGCGATTTTGTCTTGGCCAATGATTGCCACGCGTCAATCCATTTGAAACGATTGATTTCGCTATGATACTGAAGGAGTGTCAGAGAACGTCCAAGCGCTTGCGCTTGCAAGACGCCAGGCTGAGGGTGGGCTGTCAAGCTTAAGGTAACTGTCACGCTCAGGGTGAGAAGCCAGGCTGAGGCATACGCGAGCGCCGCAAGGGAGAGATCATGCCCCGAGAAACTAAGAAACTGAAGCGCGAGCGCGGCATAGAAACGTGCCGTCGTTTGCACGCTTTATATCCACACGTTGAAAGTGCGCTCGATTACCGCAGCGCCTATACGCTGCTTGTAGCGGTCATGCTCTCGGCGCAAACCACCGACGCCGCCGTCAACAAGGTAACGCCTGAACTGTTCAAGCGCTGGCCTGATCCTGTCGCGATGGCATCAGCAAGCAAGGCCGAAGTCGGAGAACTCATTCGCACCATCGGATTTTGGCGCGCGAAAGCGAGCCACTGCGTTGAGATGGCTCAAATGCTTGTAGCCGACTACGGCGGAGAAGTTCCAAACACCATGAATGACCTCGTCAAGCTTCCGGGCGTTGGCCGCAAGACCGCTAATATTGTGCTCAATAAGATGTTTGATACCGTCGATGGCATTGCCGTTGATACGCACGTTTACCGCATCGCTTCTCGCCTGCGACTTACCTCCGCCGCTACTCCTCTTGCGGCTGAGCAGGATCTTCTCGCACTTTTACCGCGAAAGCTTTGGAAAGACGTTAATGAAGAATGGATCCACTTTGGCCGCGAGACGTGCTCCGCCCGAAATCCTTCCTGTGAGACATGCCCGCTTGCAGACATCTGTCCCTCCTTTGAACAACCCAATCGCTGGTTCAAAGGAGGCGGCGAGAAGAACTCCAGGCGCAGATCATCTTCATAAGTGAAACTGCAGGTCATGACAGCAAATGAGTAAGAACTGCAGATCATAACAGCAAAAGAGGCGCCCCAAAAAGGACGCCTCTTTTTGAATAGCCGTTACTCTGTCTCGCAAGGCTGAGCTTGTAAGACTGAGCCTAAGGCTTAGTAGTTAAGCGCGCGCTCTTGGAAATATCCCTGCGGGTGACCGCACACAGGGCACACCTTTGGCGCAGTCGGGCCAACGTGCAGGTGACCGCACTTGAGGCACTGCCACACCTTAACACCGGGGCGCTCAAAGACTTCGCCGGACTCGACACGCTCAAGAAGCTTGTTGTAGCGCTCATCGTGAGTCTTCTCAATCTCGCCGACAAGACGCATCTTCGCGGCTATCTCCTTGAAGCCCTCCTCCTCAGCGGTCTTGGCGAAATCGGCATACATCGTGGTCCACTCGTAGTTCTCACCTGCGGCGGCGTCCTTCAGAGCCTCTGCGGTCTCGGGAACCTTGCCGTCGTGAAGGTACTTAAACCAAAGCTTAGCGTGAACGTTCTCGTTGCCGGACGTCTCGTTGAAGATATCGGCAATCTGCTGGTACCCGTCTTTTGACGCCTGCTTGGCATAGAAGCCATACTTGACGCACGCCTGGGACTCGCCAGCAAACGCGGCCTCAAGATTCTTCTTTGTCTGAGAATTCTCAAAATCAACAGCCATTTTTTCTCCTCTCCTGCTTTGACCGGAATGGCCAAAGCGTCATGCGCATTATACCCGCTATGAACGCCAAATGTCACCTTGACGATGACAAAAACCTTCTTTTGTGAGCTCTTCAAGTAAGTCCAGGGTAGCGCCCATAGTCACGCTCTCTCGGCCGGCCTCTCGCTCAACGGCGGCAAGCTCTTTTGACAGGGTTTCGGCTGTCGCGCCACCTTCGCCGCGATGGGACAAAACAAGACGTAGCAATTCGGCGCGCTTCTGGCGATGTGACCCTTCGAACTTCGACTGTCGCGCATGAGCCTTTGAGCGTCTACTTGGATTGGGAATGGTTTTCTTAAGCCACGCGCCATAATCGAGAAGCGCATAATACCAGGCTCTTGGATTATCATCCGCGTGCTCATTCAGAGGATCGTCAGCCGGACAGGTCGCATCTACCAGCGGAACAAGCTCTGAGTCGGGAACTCCTTCGGCTTCGGGATACAACTCGTGCAGAAAAACCGTTCGCACATTGGTCTCCAGATAAATCCCGTGCAGATTGAGGGCAAACGCCCGAATACCGGCAGCCGTAGCAGATCCGATACCGGGAAGTCTGACAAGCTCCCCTACTTCCTGAGGCAGTGCTCCGCCGGTTTTGGAAAGCATCTGCGCAGCCTTATGAAGCGAAAGTGCTCGGCGGTTATATCCAAGACCCTGCCACTCCTCAAGAACGTCAGCGGGACTGGCAGCAGCCAGAGCATCGACTGACGGAAATCGCTCAAGCCATCGCTGCCAGCGTCCGTCTACACGACTCACCTGCGTTTGCTGCAGCATAACCTCAGAAATCCAAATGGCATAGGGGTCACGCGTCCGGCGCCACGGAAGATCTCGATACAGCTTTCGTCCATACTCCAGCACAAGAGCTCGAAACTCTGCAAGGCTTTCAGCATCCTCATGCGCGTTCGGCGCGCCATCGCTCGGCACGCCACTCATGCTGCCGACTTTGTCGACAAGAACCTCGGAATTCTTTTTAGCCAATTTGACCCGCGTTTCGTGAAGAAGCGACAATGTCTTCCACTTGATCTTGTATCTCTTCCAGCCGAAGCGCGGTCTCGTTTTTCACCAGCTTAAATCCACCATTCGGTTCAGGCACCAGACCTTCCTTCACAATCTGCGAAAGCGCAATCGACGCGAAATAGGTCCTGAGTATCTTTTCGGCATTACACCAGACGGGATTGAAAAAACAGGAAGGCTTGCGCGGGCAGGGCGTATTATCGGGACCCGCCGATTCGCAGTCGGAAATCAGAACAGGGCCTTGAACTGCTTCAACCACCGTAAGCAGGGTTGTCGCATCGGGATCAATGGCAAGCGTCATACCACCTCGAGAGCCGCGTGTGGACGCGATAATCCCCGCGTTCACTAAACTATGCTGAACAGATCGGGCGAACGAATACGGAATACCGCATGATTCGGCCGCATCGCGAACCGAAACTATCTCTTCCGGCCGTTTTATCAAAACACTCAAAATACGCAAAGCGTAATCGGTTTTTCTTGAAATTTCCATGTCGTTCTGTCCTCCCCAGCCTCATGCGAGGCGTTGCCCTCTCACAGGCACCATGCCCGTTTGCGGGCGTAGCAATCGCTCAGCTTCACCGTCTTACGCCGATGACCAATTGAGAACCTCCCACCCGCGCTGACGGGCAATTTTTGCCAGCGTAGGACCGGGACAGACCGCGTGAGCTGCCTGCGCCTGCTCCAGAAGAGGAACGTCGGAATAGTGATCTCCGTAGGCAACGACAATCTTCCATGCCCCAGCGCCCAAATGCTCATCACACCAACGTTCAACTGCACGCGGTTTTTCGGCACCCTCAATAACGGACCCTAAGACATGGCTGGTATAATGGCCGTTTGCAATCTGCATCCGTGTGGCCATAAAACCGTCGGCTCCCAAATGCGCAGCTGCAAGCTCGGCGATAGGAACAAATGTCGCCGAAACGAGAAGAACGACGTACCCTTCACTGCGATACCGCTCAGCGGCAGCAAGCGCTTCAGGACGAAATCTCGGCGCAATGACATCTTGATAAAATGAGCACATGACTTCATCCGCCTGCGCGGCGCTCATTTCCGTCAGAGCTCCGACAACAAGTTCTCGAGCTTCCTCCTGGCGTTGCGGCAAATGGAACTTATAGCGAATGCCCCACCAGGCCAACCGAAGCGTTCGCGCTAATGATGAAATATGCTGGCGATACAGGTACGCCGCGAACAAAAAACCTGATTGGCCGGAAATAACCGTACCATCAAAATCAAAAACAGCCACTTTCCTTGTATGCTCCACGCGTACCTCACCGCCTTTCTCGCAGACCCGCCCGGCGGCGTGCGGCCAACGTTGCCCCGCAGTCCCGGCTTCTTTTTGTCGGCAAGAAATGATACCACGCCATAACACATATTCCCATGCGTATCCGAAATACGCCCTTTACATGCGAAGCTATGTCGGAGCTCCGATTTCGGTTTTCCGCTCTTTTTGCAGGGCTCCCTCGATGGGCGGCCTGCCGGCCTTCTCAATTCTGCGCCTGCTGATTTTTTGACCCTACAGCCTGCGGAAGCCCGCTAAGAAAAAAGCCTCCCAAAGGAGGCTGAAGTTGCAATGGCGGGATATGCGGGGCTCGAACCCGCGACCTCCGACGTGACAGGCCGGCGCTCTAACCAGCTGAGCTAATACCCCGGACGCCTTTGCGCGAATTGAAAGTTTACAGGGAAAGTTCCCTTATGTCTAGCAAGATTTCCGGTGAATTCAAGTTTTTTCCAGAACCGCCCCTTAAACACCTATACAACCGCTGGTAAAGCCTATTTAAAGGCGACATTATTCGAGAGCAACGTTTATTCGAGGGCGACGTTAGTGGTAGTGCCGTTTGAATCGGTCACCTTCAGAGACGCTCCGTCAAGTTCAGCGGACTCAATCGTGCCCGTGCCACCGACAACATTGCCGTCCTTGTCGGCAACCAGCACCGGCAGGGCGCCATCACCAATCGTATACGCTACCACGTCCCATTTTCCATTGTTATTCTCGGGAACCAAGATTGTTCCGTTGTACAGCATGAGGTTGACCGGCGTGCCATCGACCTCAAATACCACCGTTGTATTGCCCGAACCGCCATCGCGTGTAATGCCGTACTTACCGTCAGACTGCTTCTCAATAGCATATTTTGAGCCTTGGTACGTAATGGTGCCGTCCGCGTCTTGTTTGTCCTGCTGCTTTTCACCTGAATAGGCTGAATCGCTCTGCTGAGTCTTCGTAGCGGGAGCGGGCTCAGGAGAGGATACCGCGCAGCGCACCACAAAAAAGAGGACGATGAGGGCCACGATTGTTGCTATTACGAGCAGAACCGTGCGACGGCGGTTTTTCAAACCCGGCTCTTCTCCAACATCCGCGATCTTCTCGCGAGCCATATGGGCGCCCTGGCCCGCATGAATCGTAGTGATATCTCCCGGCTTTACCGGCGATACCCGCGGGGTCTTCTCGTCATCGGTTTCAGTCTCTATATGGTTTCGACCCGCCATGTGGTTTGCCATGAAAACTCCTTTATCGCTTACACTTCGCGACGCGCTTCAATGGCGCGGCCAAGCGTTACCTCATCAGCGTACTCCAAATCACCGCCAACGGGCAAACCGCTCGCCAGACGCGACACCTTTACTCCCAAAGGCGCGATGATGCGCGCGAGATATGTGGCAGTAGTTTCTCCCTCTACGTCGGGATTTGTGGCGAGAAGCACCTCTTGCACCGTTCCGTCTGCCAAGCGGGCAAGCAATTCCCGTATATGAAGCTGCTCCGGACCGATTTTATCCATCGGAGAAATGACGCCGCCGAGCACATGGTAGAGGCCGTGGTACACGCCCGTGCGCTCAATAGCTGAAACGTCACGCGGCTCAGACACCACGCAAATCGCCGAACGGTCGCGGGAGCCATCCGAGCAAATATCGCACTCTTCCCGCGTTGCATAGTTGAAGCAGGTAGGACAAAAATGCACCTGTTGCTTTACCTCAAGAATCGCATTGGCCAGGCGACGCGCTTCTTCGGAGTCCGTCTCAAGCAGATAGTACGCGATACGCTGCGCGGACTTAGGACCAATACCGGGAAGACGCCCCAGCTCATCCAAGAGACGCTGGAGCGAGCGTCCGTCATTTGTCAAATCAAACGCCATTAAAAGAGCCCCGGAATGTTCAATCCACCCGTGACCGAACTCATCGCCTGGCTTGCCGCCTTTTCGGCAGTTTCGAGAGCGTCATTTGTGGCAGCAAGAATCATGTCCTGAAGCATCTCAACGTCCTCCGGATCCAAAACTTCGGGATCAATCTGCAAGTCCGTGAGGCGTAAATCACCCGATACGGTGACCTTGACCGCTCCACCGCCGGCGCTTGCCGTATGCAGCGCCAATGCGGCCTTTTCCTGCGCTGCCAGCAATTGCTCCTGCATCTTACGCGCTTGAGCCATCATCTGGTTGCGGTTCATGCCGCCCCTGTTAAATCCACCTTTAGCCATTAGTTCTCCTTATCATTGGCAGATACTTCATCGTTTGATTCAAATGAAACGGAAACAGCAGGCCCAAACACCTCTTCAAGCATTGAAGCTACGCTGCTGAGATCTTTTGGAAGCGCCGAGCGCTCAGCGATTTCACTCGATGACATATGCTTGTCGCCAGAGGGAGTCTCCGCAGAAGAGCCAAAGGACGAAGCCGTTTCAGCAGCGCGTTCGGAAACCGTGAGTTCACCGGCGACTTCGGAAACCTCAGGTTGAACAGGTGTAGGGCCTGGATTGGAAGCCTTAGCTGTTGGTTTTATTTCTTTTGCAGGAGCAGGCTCTGTCATTGGTATCGCAGGCGCCTGAGTTGCCGTAGGTACGGACTGTGGCGCCGTCATCGACACGGATTGCACTACTGCAGGTACGGATGGTGCTGTCGCGGATGTGGATTGAGGCGCAGGAGCCGCGGAGGCTTCGTCCCACGGCAAAGGAAACTCAGACGAGCCTTCCTTGGGTGCAGTCTCCTGCACGGAGTTAGACGCCGCGCGCGGAGACGAGCCTGAAGCCTGCACGGGAGACGGAACGGGTGCTGCCGGCTCCATGCTACTTCTCGGCAGTTCTCCTGAAGGTGGAGAAGCAAAGTTCCGCTGCGCGTCTGCAATCGCCTTATTTTGAAGCGAAGACTCGCCGTACGCGATGCTCCGCGTCCCCAAGGTCTGCTCGATAAGCGCTAAAAGCTCCCTTTTAATCTCTTCTCGCTCCAGCATCGCCGTTGCGAACTCAGAACCTTTAGGGAGAAGAACAAGCAAATGAGAACCATCGTCCGACGCGAGCGTGGAGCCCTGTAGTAGGGCACCGTGGGCGGGAGCTTTTGCGATGTACTGTTTGATAATCTCTTTCCACGTACGCGTTAGAGTCGCTTCATCGTTTGCAGACGGGCGCGGAGTGGCAGAGGCTAGCTCCGAGATTGGCTGAGGCGCAGGTGTAGCAGTGGACGCTGGCGTAGGTGCTGATGCAGACTTAGGCGTAGACGCAGTGGTAGGCGCAGGTGTAGGTACCGGTATAGATGCGGGCTCTGATACGGGTGCGGACTTAGGCGTAGACACGGTCGTGGGTGCCGGTGTATGAGCGGATGCTGGTACCGGTGCAGGCATCGGTGCGGGCACAGAGCCAGAAGCAGCAGCTTTTTCCAGCTTGCGCTCTACATCAGCTACGCGCTCGGCAAGTGATTCCAAAGTCAAATCAACTTCAGGTCGCGCTAGGCGTGTGCACGCGATTTCAAGCACCAGCCGCTGATTGGAGGCTGTACGCATCTGACTTGAGGCGTCGCCGAGTATCGTCAGAACACGAGCGAGCCTATCTACAGAACCATACGCGGAAATTTCCTGCGCGAGCTGCGCCCGCTCGTCATCAGTCACGGTGAGAGCAGCCGCATCAACACCAACGGCCGCCATAACGTAGGCGTTACGCACATGAGCTGCAAGTTCCCGGGTAAACTGCAGCACATCGCGGCCAGCGTTTACCAGCGTATTGACCTGATCAAAGAGGGTCGCAACATCACGCTTGGCGATTGCCATGGACACATGAGCCAAAAGTGAGCCTGACGCCTCCCCTAAAAAGTCCTGAGCAATAGCAAGAGCAACTTCTCCATCGCCAAAGACAGAAAGCTGCTCCAGAGAGGTCAGCGCATCACGCATACCGCCGCGGGCGTGGCGGACAATCAGCTCAAGCGCTCGAACGTCAAAGCGGAAACCCTCGGCCTCACACACATACTGCAAGTGCTCCAGCATGTCCTCATTTCCAATCGCGTGAAAGTCAAATCGCTGCACGCGGGATAAAACAGTTCCCAACACTTTTTGAGGGTCAGTTGTGCATAAAACAAAGGTTACGTGCGCGGGAGGCTCCTCAAGCGTCTTAAGCAAAGCATTGAACGCGGCCGTGGTCAGCATATGGACCTCGTCGATGATATAGACCTTGCCCTTACCTCTTACCGGCGCATAATTTGCGCGAGAAATGATTTCCTCACGAACGTTGTCAACGCCCGTATTGGACGCGGCATCAATCTCTACTACATCGGGATGCGTGCCGGCCGCAATGAAACGACATTCTTCGCAGGTACCGTCGGGAAGCTGACCGGGCGCCTTGCGACAAAGCAGCGCTTTTGCCAGCAGACGGGCCATAGTCGTCTTGCCGGTTCCTCGCGGACCGCAAAACAAATAAGCGTGGCTGACTTTGCCTTCAAGCACCGCACGCTTTAACGTCTCAACAACATGTTTCTGACCAACGACCTGCTCAAATGTTTGCGGTCGATACTTTGTATACAGCGATTCCATACGTCCTCCGACGCGCTCGAGTGAACATATTAAGTATACCCATCAGTCTCCGCGCTCTTCTCGCCAGAAACGACCTCATAAAAAAGGAGCAGCCGAAGCCGCTCCTTTAACGTGCATTGCTTAGTTCACAAAACGTGACGTGATTACTCCGCGGACTCTGCAGGTGTCTCAGCAGTCTCAACGGGCGTCTCAGGCTCTGTTGCGGGCTCCTCAGCAGGAGCAGCGGGAGCGTTCTTCGCAAACTCCGCAGCGCGCTTTGCTTTCTCCGCGGCCTTCGCCTCAGCAGCAGCCTTACGAGCGGCCTCTTGCTCGGCAGCCTTTGCGGCCTTTGCCTCCTTGGCAGCCTTTGCCGCTCCAAGACGAGCGGAAGCGGCCTCGCCGAACTTGTCGGAGAAACGCTGGACGCGACCGCCGGTGTCAACGAGCTTCTGCTGACCGGTATAGAACGGGTGGCACTTATCGCAGAGGTCAACGCGCATTTCAGGAACGGTAGCGCGGGTAGTCCACGTGTTGCCGCAGGTGCAGCGAACCGTGCACTCTACATACTCAGGATGAATTCCTTGCTTCATACAGGACTCCTTACATCGGCTCTGGTTTCCGACCAGAGCAAGGGAATAGCCGACTGAGTATAGCAGAGTCCCCGCGGTTTCGCTAGGATAGAATGAACTCTTTCCTACTTTACACGGAGGCGACATGTTTTTAGCTATTGACGTAGGCAATACTCAAACGACCCTTGGCCTTTTTGACGAGAAGGGCCAGATGCTTCACGGCTGGCGCATGTCCACCGATACTACTGAAACAGCCGATATGCTGCACGGTCGTCTCTTTACATTCTTTATGAAAGATGGTTTCTCGCTTAACGACATCACTGCCGGAGGAATCGCCTGCGTGGTGCCCGCCGTCTCCCGCGCGTGGAAACGTTGCTTTGAAGCACTCCTTGACCGGCCGCTCATTGCTGTCAGCGCCGCCTCAAATACGGGAGTCCCCGTACACATGCCACATCCCGAACGCGTTGGAGCCGACCGCATCGCCAACGCCGTCGCCGCCCGCGAACGCTACGGATCCCCTGTTGTGGTCGTAGACTTTGGCACCGCTACGAATATCGACGTAGTAGACGATTCAGGCGCGTATCGCGGCGGCGCCATTTCACCCGGCCTCATACTATCCGCAAACGCGCTTTTTGAGCGCGCCGCAAAACTTTCCAGCATCCCCATCGAGGCCCCCGCGTCAGCTTTGGGCAACGACACCGAAAGCGCTGTCCAGTCCGGCTTAGTCATCGGCGCGGCTGCGCAGGCGGAAGGCCTGGTAGCCCGCATTTTGCGTGAACCCGGTATCACCGGCGCAAAGGTTATTGCCACGGGCGGCCTTGCAAAAACCGTCAGCGTGGCAACCGATGTGTTTGACGTGGTGGATCAGGAGCTTACGCTACGCGGCATTTATCTCATCTGGAAGCGCGGATAGACGCTTGTTCGGGAGTGATAACGGTTTCTTTGTCGTCAGCGCCTACAAGAATCGCACGACCCCATACGTCCACGCCGCCAAAACGCGCCGTATACGCTACGTTACCGTTAGGATAGACCACATCAACCTTGTGTCCAAGAAGCGGTATCACGTCAAAGTAATCGCTCAGGATAGGTGCGAGGGGTCCTGCTGCAGCGCGACCCGCCCTGCTGTCGCTGGCCCAAACGTCCACGGCAGACACAATCGCCTTTGCAAGAGCCGCCGGTTCAAGCACTTTTGCGGCGAGAAGCGTCTCCGCCTCGAAAAGCCCCTTTGCATCAAGACACCTCAGGTCGAATGAGATTCCACACACAACAAACATACCATCCGTATAGCCGGCACGCGTCTGCACAACTCCAAAAGGCGCATCTTTGACAACGATGCCATATGGCCATGCGATGCCGATATTCGAAATGGAGCCTTTGAGGTTCTTTACCAGCCCATATGCCGCGACATAGGGAACGCCTGTTATCTGCTGCATAGAAATATCGGGACGAAGAATCACCGCAAACTCAAGGTTCTTCTCGCCCCGAGCGGCGTTTTTGGCGTCTCTGTCATCGTTGGCTTTCTCCGCGTGCCTCTCGGCATGTTTACCAGCCACAAATTCACCAGCTTGACCACCACTTCTGGCAAGCTCGACAGCCTCGTCAAGAACGCTCATACCCATACCGCGCTACTCCCACGTAATATCGCCGAGGTCGGCGGTCACGTGACCAACGCGCTGGTCCGCGTGAACAACTTCAACGCCGCTGTGCGTCAGGAAGCGAACGGGATCGTGCATCAAATCTTCCATGGGAACAAGCACGTAATCGCGCTCGCCAAGACGCGGATGCGGCAGCGTCAGACGCTTGCCCGCATGTTCCTCACCTTCAACCCAGAGCAGGTCACAGTCGATGGTACGCGGACCGTGTCCCTCCTCGCCAGGCTTACGGATACGATCAAGGGCATCTTCAACTTTGAGCAGCTCACCCAAGAGCACCAGCGGATGTAGTTCTGTACGAATCTCCGCCACAGCGTTGGCAACCGGCGTTGCAATGCCATATGCGGGCTCCGTCTCGTACGCGTGGCTTACAGAAACCACGCAGGTCAGAGGAATCTCATCGATAAGCTGCGTTGCACGAGCCAAATACGCCACTCGATCGCCCACATTCGAACCGAGCGCCACAAAGCCCTGACGCGGATCTTTTTGAGTCATCGCCCAGAAAGAATTAACGGCTTGAGCGGCTCCAGCCACGTCATGAACGCGCAGGATTCTCGCGCCATTAGTGATGGCGGCAATGCAGATAGCCTGCGTCGCGAAATCACGATCAACCGCCGCCGCAACTCCGGATACCGCGCCCACAAACCGTTTGCGAGACACCGCGCAGAGCAGCGGATACCCCATAGACACCATCGAGCGCGTCGCGCGCTGGATAACGATATCCTCATCGGCGAACTTATCAAAGCCAGGACCGGGATCGATGCAGATGCGGTCATGAGAAACGCCTGCGCGCATCAAAACGCGCGCCTGATCTCCCAAAAAGCCCATAATCTGGCGCATGATGGGCGCCTCTTCGGGCAGCGTAAAGCGGCGCTGCGATGTCAGAGAACGGGCGCTTTCAGGCCGAGCCGGCCTGCTGTCGTCAAGGGCGACACGCTTACGCTCAATATGCGCTCCCAAGCCTTCCTTGTTCCAGTGCATTACAATGCAGCCGCACTTGGAGTCTGCGGCGACGTTGACCATTTCAGGGTCGGTAAAGCCTGAAACGTCATTGATAATCTGTGCGCCTAAGCGAATGCACATACGCGCCACTTCGGCATGGCGCGTATCAACGGATACTAAAGCCCCTGCTTTAAGAAGCTCGCGAACCACAGGAACAACACGCTCAGCCTCTTCCCTTGAATCCACCGGTGTATGCCCAGGTCTTGTAGACTCGCCGCCAACGTCAATGATGTCGGCTCCTTCATCGAGCATCTGGAGACCACGTTTGACCGCCGTCTTTACATTGATATTCTCGCCACCGTCAGAAAACGAGTCAGGCGTCACATTCAAAATGCCCATAATTCGCGGGCGGGCAAGGGAAAGTGTGTGGTTACCGCATTGCCATGTCGTATAGCTTTGCCTCAGCATGAAGGCCTCCTTGCACGAGTGCGTCCCGACTCCGGTGCGCTTGTCATAAACATTTCCATTGTAGAGGTTTTTGCGTGTTCTCTCATTTACCATAGTTTTGTTATCGCCTACGGAAGTGAGAAATCATGAGCGCTCCATCACCTTGCAACCAATCGCAAACCGCCCTGGCACACAGCGCATCAACGCACAACGCGGCAGAGGCCCCTGTCACTGATAGCTCAAAGACCCGCGAATATACCCTCGCCTCGTGGAACGTCAACGGACTGCGAGCCGTCTTAAAGAAGGATCCATCGTTTATCGAAGTTCTTGAAACCATTGACGCCGATATCTTTGCCATCCAAGAGACCAAACTGCAGGAAGGTCAGGTTGACCTCGAAATTCCCGGTTATTATCAAACTTGGAATTATGCCGAGCGCAAGGGATATTCAGGTACCGCCGTTTTTTCGCGAGAAGAACCTCTGCAGGTAGTTCGCCACATCGATTCTCCCGTTGCGGATGATGAGGGGCGTATTTGCGCTTTGGAATTTGCGAAGTTTTGGTTTGTCGACGTCTATACACCCAACTCTAAAGACCAGCTTGCGCGCCTCGATGAGCGATTGGTCTGGGACGCTCGATACCGTGACTTTCTCGCAGGTCTTTCTCAACAGAAACCTGTCATTACCTGCGGCGACTTCAATGTTGCCCACCATGAGATCGATCTGAAAAATCCCAGCAGCAACCGTAAGAACGCAGGGTTTTCCGATGAAGAGCGGGAGAGTTTCACCAAGCTTCTTGACGCGGGCTTTACTGACACCTTCCGCTACCGTCATCCTGACGTTACCGGAGCCTACAGTTGGTGGAGTTACCGGTTCAACGCCCGCAAAAACAACGCCGGCTGGCGCATTGATTACTTTTTGGTAAGCGACCGCATCGCCGAGCGGATAACCGGCGCGTCCATCTTGAACGAAGTCTACGGCAGCGATCACTGCCCAGTGGAGCTGACGATAGAGCTGTAGGGATTATAGCCTGCCTCAGATACTGTCGATAACGCGCGCCTGAGATGGTCTACACTCTCGGCAACGAAGTCACTTGCAGCGGCAAATTTATCCTTAGAAATCCGTTTCGACACCGGCCTCTTGCTTTACCTTCAAAAACGTCTTAGCGTCCCGGCAGGCCATGAGCTCCTCAGGAAAGTGAACCTCATCAAGCAGGTTGGATATGTGATTCGCATGCGCAATACGCGTCGCAATGTGCGCGTCCGATCCAAATGAAACCATGCAGCCAAGTTCTGCGCAGCGCTCAGCGATGAGGCGGCACCTCGCCTGTTTCTCCGGAGCAGGACCCGCCGCATACGTCGCCTCGTTCATCTCAATCAGCTTGCCGCGGTCGCGACACTCGCGAATCAGTGTATCTATCTCAAAATCAAGGAAGCTCCGGCCCAGGTGACCCAGAATAAGCACATGCGGATTGTCAAGCACGTTCACATACATTTGCGTCACTTGAGCGGGCGTTGCTCCACATGCCCAATCTTTTCCGTGAATGCTTGCGACCGCGTAATCACAGCGGGAAAGCACAAGCTCGCCAAGACTGTGAGCGTGGCCGAATTTATCGCCGTTTATAGCGGTGTCGGCAGCAATATCCCAGGCAAACAAATGCCCTTCAAGATCGACAATATCCACTTCGCAGCCGCACAAAATGCGCACACCCTGCCAGGCCTCAGGAACAATAGTAAGGTTCAGAAAGAATTGGAAGTTCTTCAGTGTTTGCTCGTCAAACAGCATTGACGAGAAGTGATCTGTCAAGCCCAGCAGCTCAAAACCCTGCTCAGCGGCCATTCGGACGTTCTCCTCCATTGTGGAGTACGCGTGGCGCGAATACATCGTATGTGTATGTACATCGCAAAGTATGCGCATAGCAACCCTTCCTTACAAGCGCCTTGCGAACATCTACTGGACGCCACACTCCTCGGCAGCTTTTTTCCATGCCGCAAGAGAATTGACGCATATGTCGTACGGCACGCAATAACTGACGCGGAGCCAACCGGGGCAACCGAATGAATCTGAAGGAACCGGCAGCAATTCGTATGCGCGCGCACGCTCGCAGAATTTCTGCGCGTCATCGCCAGGAGCTTTAACCCACAGATAGAAAGCTCCGTCAGGCTGAACATATTCGTAGCCCAGATCAGAAAGTCCCTGCGTCAGCACATCGCGATTCCGCGCGTATGCCTCAATATCAGCGGGTTCATCGACGCAATCAACCAACACCAATTGGAACAGGGACGGGGCACACACGAACCCCAAAGCGCGAGCAGCACCCGCGCAAGCAGCATATACTTCGTCATGCTCGGGATTTGTAGGTGGAACGAATACCCAGCCGATACGCTCTCCGGGCAGCGATAATGCCTTGGAGTAGGAGTAGCACACAATCGTGCGGTCATATACTTCAGGAATCCAAGGAACGTCTACATCTCCATACACAATCTCGCGGTACGGCTCATCCGAAATCAGATAGATGTCAGTTCCCAACGCAGTCTGACGCTCATGCAGCGCGTCGGCGAGCATATCCAGATTCCGGCGCGTATATACCGCTCCAACCGGGTTGTTGGGTGAGTTTACTATGACAGCTTTCGTTTGAGGCGTAATCGCCGCGGAAAGTCTCTCAATGTCGATTTGGAAGGTTTTCTCGTCAGCGAGAACTTCAACGCAAGAAGCTCCCGCATGCTCAATCCAAACGCGATACTCAGGAAAATACGGTGCGATAACGATAACCTCATCACCGGGCACAACCACAGCATTGATTGCCATTGAAACCGAAGCGGCGGCTCCACATGTCATGATGACATCGGCTGCCGTTGCGGCAGCAGCGCCAAAGCGACGGCACAACGAGGCAGCCACCGCTGCACGAGCGGCAGGCGTGCCGATAGAAGCCGTATATGAGTGAACTGCCTGTGGCGGAAGCGTCATAGCATGTTCAATAGAAGCGCGAACCGCGAGCGGAGCGGGCACTGACGGATTGCCGATAGAGAAGTCAAAGACGTTTTCGGCGCCAATCTCTTCGCGACGCCGTGCGGCGAACTCGGCTATATCGCGAATGACAGACTTCGCTTGTCCGTACCCCAGGTTTGTTTGATTGATGCCCATGACAACTCCCCCGCTCTTCCAGACTTACTCGTACACCGACGGCTTAAGAACGCCCACGTATGGAAGGTTGCGATACCTTTCGGCATAGTCAAGACCATACCCAACCACAAAGGCATTGGGAACATGAGCTCCCACGTAGCGCGGCGTCACCGCCGGACTCTTGCCCTCGATGTCCTTTACCAAAAACGCCGCAATTTCAATCGACTTGGGATTGCGCGACTGCAGCATACGCATGAGGTAGGAAAGGGTAAGCCCTGAGTCGAGAATGTCTTCGACGATAAGCACGTCACGTCCCTCAATTTTGGTGTCAAGATCCTTTACGATGCGGACAACTCCCGAGCTTTTCACACCATCGGCATAGCTTGAAACAGCCATGAAATCGATAGACATAGGGCAGGTAATGGCGCGCATCACATCAGCCATAAACACAACAGCGCCGCGAAGCACGGCAATGACCAGAGGATTCTTATCCGCATAATCACGAGTAATCTCTCCGCCCACACGTTTGACAACCTCTTGTATCTCATCCTCTGACAGCAAGATCTCCTCGATATCGGGATGCGTTTCCGTCATAACGGCTCCTCTCAGCCAATGTGTCTATCCGGCGCTTTCGGTATTTTCAGTGCTTCCAACGCCTCCGATACCTCCGTCCGGCAATCCTAACGGCTCTTCGTGAAGACTTAATTCTAGCAGCAGTTTTGTATCTTGCGTACATTTTGATCGCTCATCAGCGCGAATTCCCGCAACCCATACGATGCGGCCTTTCGGCGATGTGTGCACAATGGGCACCCTATTGCGCTCGATAAGCGGGAGGCGAGAAGCACTCAGCAGGTCAGAAAGTTTTTTTGACTGTCCGTGCATACCCAAAGGGCAGAGAACGTCTCCCGGCTGCGGAGGACCTGCCCAGAGCCGGCCACCATGCGTACCGTCGATTCCCGCGGCACCCGCGTCAAGCAGCACGGATTCTCCCAGCCATTCGCGTCCATGCGCCTGCGCAAATGAAACGACATCAAGGCCATGCTCTACCGGAATGAGCCGTGCGCGAAGCGTTCGGCCCTCTGAAAGCTGCACCATCCCGGGAACAGGTAGCCAGGCAGATGGCGCGCCGTTTGAAATGTGCGTTTGCTCCTCTTCCTGATCTGTCCGCGTAAGCGCAAGCGTCCCATATGAAACGCGAGCTTGAATATCACGCGGCAGATTGACCGAGCCTCTGCCCGCAGCCACCGCTTCAAGAACGCTTTCAACGTGATGCGCTTCCAAGCGCGGATCATCTGTCAGCAGTTTTGCCGCAATTCGCACCACACGGCGCGCAATCACCACCTCAGTTACTGCCAACTGCGCCGCGTTGAGCATCAGGTAACCTTTGCTCTCATGCATCAGCAGCTCCCGCAGACGGCGTGTCGCGACGCCGTTCAGGTACGCATCCTCATCAGATACGATGTCGCACGTTCCCGCAATAGCGGAAAGCACGCGCGGATTTCTCGCCTCAAGACGCGGCACTACCTGATGGCGAACGTACGAGCGCAGATAGTAGGTATTGACATTCGTAAGGTCTTCTCGCCACGAAATTCCACGCTCAACAAGATAGTTGCACAGCTCAAGGTGCGTCCGGCTCAAAAGAGGGCGCACAATGCGATTGCGACGGCGCGGGATAGACGCGAGTCCCGAGACGCCCGTTCCGCGCGTCACGTTCATAAGAAAGGTTTCCGCGCGGTCATTGGCGTTATGCGCGGTCACAATGCGAGCGGCCGATCGCGGCACGCCGGCGCTGGCACACAACTCATTTGCCAGCCGATTTGCCTCCTCATAGCGCGCGCGGCGACCGGCATCCTCAACGTTCAGTCGCTCGTCCGCCGCGATACGCGCGATATCCAGCCTGCGTACGACACACGCAATGCCGTATTGGGCGGAAAGGGACCGTACAAACTCCTCGTCCTTCTCGGCGTCTACGCCACGAAGCTGATGATTGATGTGAAGAACGCACAGGCGGTCAAGCGCGAGTTTCACAGGTCCGCGACCGTCTTGAAGATCCAGCGCCTCTGTCGCTGCCATGACCAGCAAAGCCGTCGAATCCGCGCCACCTGAAACCATCAGCACCACAGGAGCGCCCTCAGGCAAAGCGTCGGAAGCGGACGGAGCGTATCGACGTGAAACTGTTGGCACGGCACCTCGCAAACACTAATTTGTATATGTCGCTACTATATATACTTTGAGCGTTACTCACAGTTTAAAGCAAGTTTAAATCACGAAGGACTCTATGGCACCCCAAATTCATCTGCACATCCTTGCCAGTGGCTCAGGTGGAAACGCCGCCATTGTCGAAGGGCCAAGAACCAGCATCCTTGTGGACTGCGGTCTTTCAAAGCGAGAACTGCTGCGCCGGGCGGATGAAATGCACGTCAATATGCGCCGCGTAGCTGCTGTTTTCATCACTCACGAACATTCTGACCACGTTTCCGGTCTCCGCGTATTTTCAAATTGCTTTGACGTTCCTGTTTTTACCACGCCAGGCACCGCGCAGGTTCTTTCCGGCCGGGCGGGCACGACCGGCATTACATTTTCCGAGATTGCTCGCGACAGTGTTACCCATATCGGTGAGATTGCCGTCCACGCCTTTCCTACGTCGCACGATGTCGCCGAACCTATCGGCATGCGCTTCAGTCTCTTTGACGAGAAGGACCTTGAGACAGATAGTATCGGTTATTGCACAGACACGGGCGTTCTGACCGACGACGCCCTTCTACGCCTTGCGGGCGCGCGCATTTTGGCGCTCGAATCAAACCATGATGAGCACATGCTTGCCACAGGACCCTATCCGCAAATGCTTAAAAGCCGCGTGGGAGGGCCTTGCGGTCACCTCTCAAACGAACAGGCA
Source organism: Lancefieldella sp. Marseille-Q7238 (assembly GCF_949152215.1). Lineage (GTDB taxonomy): Bacteria > Actinomycetota > Coriobacteriia > Coriobacteriales > Atopobiaceae > Lancefieldella. Next base: position 1,147,247 of record NZ_OX424407.1, on the reverse strand, counting down.
GCTCACGCGGTTATGGAGCTCGTGAGCGATTGCACAGAGGCGGTCGTGGGTATGCATCTTTCACGCGAGAACAACCAGCCAAGTATTGCCGTGCGCACCCTTGCCGCCGCGCTTGACGCCAAACCTGAGAATGACATCTTCACACAAGCCCGTACCGACACCGGCCTGCGTATTCTTGTCGCCAGTCAAGATTGCCCCATAAGCATCCTCTAGGGATTGGCGCCTCCCGGACAGATTGCCTCATAAGTATCTTCTGGGAGTGCACGCCTCCTGGGCGGGCTATGTAAGCGGAAAACTAAGCGGGAAACTAAGCAGGAAAACAAAAAGCGGCTCGAAGTTTTGCTTCAAGCCGCTTTGAGATGCTGTTGGGAAAGAAACGCACGAAAGTCTTTCTAACTCCTCAGATTCTCGTTAAGACTCTCGATTCAAACCGCCTTAGTCAATAGAAATCTTGGTAACGTTTGCTTTCTCGTCCTGCTTTGGAACGGAAATCGTCAACACGCCGTTATCGAGTTTTGCGCTCAAACCCTGTGTCGCCGCATCCTTCAGATACACACCGCGAGTCGCACGCCACTCAGAGGATTCCTTATGCAGGTAATTCTTACCCTTTTCCTCGTCGGATTCCTTGTGCTCAGCAGTAATGGACAGACGACCCTCATTCAACTCAACGTCGATGTCCTCACGAGAAAGACCGGGGAGCTCTGCGGTCACCACATACTTCTCTCCTGCGTCTTCAACGTTCATTGGAAATGCTTCAGAGCTTGTGGACGAGAACGGCGAATCGAAGAAGCTCTCAAGGCTTCCGCCGAAAGGCCAATTACTTAACCCGCGCGCGTAACGATCAAAAGGAACCATACCATTCATCAAAACCACTCCTTTGCTGGTAATGTGCCATCTCTGGCACTCCGTTGTTCATTGTTCTATATGCCCAATCCAAGGAAGTTTAATCAAGATTTTGAAAATTTCTCAGCCTGTATAACATATGTTATCTAAGTGTTATTAACTCATATATTCCAGCGATTTTACTGACGAGAATACCTGGGGATTCAGATCATCCTCAAGTTCTAAACCCCTCTTTTAACTCATCGCAAGACAGCTGGGCGCCCATGGATTAGAATAGTGCAATGGGTAACCGCTCAACCACGGAGGTTAACGTGGACCAAACTACAAATTCTCATGAAAAGCTCCCTGCTGACGCGGGCCAGATACTTGATGAGGAATCAATGACTCATACTATTCCCCAAGAGACTTCATCGGGCCAAGAAGCTCCATCGAGCCACCATTTCGATGCAGAACATACTGATACCGCTGAGCAGGCAGTCGAAGAAGAATACGAAACGATTGAGGCTTTTTCCGGAGAGACTTCCTTTGAAGAAACTCTTGAGGATGACATTGCACCGTCTCATGATCACGGCCATAACGAGCTCTCCGCCGATGATGCACACAAGGGCACGCATTATGTTCGTAAGCGTCGAGCGCACAAGACTGTAGAACCCATCAACGACTTTGCCCGTGGTGAAGAAGATGAAGCCTCTGCCGCTCATGAATCCAGCTTTACCATTGGCAAGGTGCATCATGGCCACAGCAGCAGAAGTTGGAAACGATCCAACGCTGAGATCGCGCAGCTCAGAAAAGATCTCCATTACGGACAATACCTGCAAGTCCCTAAGGGGCAGCGCGATATCTTCGTAAAGAAGGAACGTCGTATGCACGCGGGTTCTCTGATTGCAGCTGTCGTAGTGCTTGTCATTATTGCCATCGTCGCATATTTCCTGTGGACATGGATGTCAGCCAACTGGGGATCTGCCGTCAGGTAGCGAAGCGGGTTAGGTGGCGAAGCGTGGTCAGGTAGCGAAGCGTGCACGCATCGTATATAGCCTCACAACAATAGCCTTACAACATCCGCTTAGCAAGCTACTCATTCGATGAGCTGTTCATTTGACGGCAACTCAAAGAAATCAAATTGATATTTGGCTATGTTGGCTCTGTACCACAATTATGGGACAGAGCCAACATTTAGGAATTGTATCTATTCGCACGACAGTTAGTGCGCCAAAACCACTGCAACCAAACTAGTGCGCCGAAACTAGCACGCCTACAGCACAAAACCCTTACATCCAGGGATCCCGCTCAAACAGCGGCTCGGGCTCAGGGCGACGGTCGGAATAGGGATCATACCCATCATCGTCTTCGTTTTCAGCACGAATATATTCCGACCGCTGCGCCTGTACCTTTTTGACAGGCCTATGTACGTTTGGCCTTTTCGCGGAATTCTTTTGCGCGGAGTCCTTGTCCGGTACCAATGTCCCTGGCGAGAAGGGCGTGGATTTCCCACCATCGTTCACAACAACAGTGTCACGAAGAGTTTCTTGGGATGCGTCGTCAACGTTTGTCAGGTTGTCTTTCACGCAATCACGCTTCACGCGCAGCCTCCTCGCTTCACTTCCACTGCCCTTCTCGCCACAATGCGCCAATCTCACGCTAAGCGCGATGTGCCACAAGGTTCCCGTCATCGTCGGTATCAATGAGAACAGTGTCGCCCTCATGAAGCTCGCCGGCAATGATGAGGTTTGCCACCTGGTCAACAACGCGCCGCTGAATCAACCGCTTCAAAGGACGCGCGCCGTACACAGGGTCCAAACCGTCGAGCGCCAGGGATTGCACTGCGGCATCAGAGAGCTTAAGTGTCATGCGCTCCCGCGCCAGACGTGCACGGACGTCCTTAAGTTGGATGTCCACAATCTTCTCGATATCGTTCAAGCCAAGCGGCTGGAAGATAACCACGTCATCGATACGGTTCAAAAACTCCGGGCGGAATGCGCCTCGCAGCGCGTCCATAACCTGCTTACGCGTCTCTTCGTTCATTCCGGAAGCACCCGCCCCAGCAATGAACTGGGAGCCAACGTTGCTGGTCATGATGATAATCGTATTCTTGAAGCTCACCACGCGGCCTTGCCCGTCAGTCAGACGGCCATCGTCGAGCACCTGCAGCAGCACGTTGAATACATCAGGATGAGCCTTTTCCATCTCATCCAGCAATACCACAGAATACGGATGGCGACGCACGGCCTCGGTCAGCTGACCGCCCTCGTCATAACCCACATATCCAGGAGGCGCTCCGATCAGACGCTGCACCGAGAATTTCTCCATGTATTCGGACATGTCGATACGAATCAGCGAGCGCTCGTCATCAAACAAGAGCTCGGCCAGCGCTTTTGCCAGCTCGGTCTTGCCAACGCCGGTCGGCCCCAAAAAGAAGAAGCTGCCCAGCGGACGATTAGGATCAGCAAGGCCTGCACGGCTCCTGCGGACCGCTGCCGAAACCGCAGATACCGCTTCATCCTGACCAATAACACGCAGGTGAAGCTGGCTCTCAAGATTCTTGAGCTTGTCCATCTCGCCCTGCATCATCTTTGATACGGGAACACCGGTCCACGATGACACCACCTCAGCAATCTCATCTGTGGTGACTTCCTCTTTCAGGAGTCCGCCATCTTCCTGTTTGGCGAGAAGCGCCTTCTCGGCTTCATCATATTGACGCTGAAGCTCGGGGATCGTGCTGTAGCGAAGCTCGGAGGCACGTGCAAGGTCTCCGTCACGGGTAGCACGATCCATCTGCGTGCGGGCATCCTCCATCTGAGCTTTGAGTTCCTGGACCTTATCGATAGCGCTGCGCTCGTTTTGCCAGTTAGCCTTCATGCCATCAAGTTTTTCTCGCGTTGTGGCAATTTCCTCACGCAGAGCCTCAAGACGCTCCTTTGATGCGGCGTCCTCTTCCTTCATCAGCGCCTGCTCCTCGATCTGCATCTGAGTCAGCTGGCGATCAACCGCATCGATATCGGAAGGCATCGAATCAAGCTCCATGCGCAGGCGGCTTGCTGCCTCATCAACCAGGTCGATAGCCTTATCAGGCATGAAACGATCAGAAATGTAGCGGTTCGAGAGATCGGCGGCTGCCACGAGCGCGGAGTCCGTAATGCGGACGCGATGATGCTGCTCGTACTTTTCCTTCAGACCACGCAAGATTGAGATAGTGTCCTCAACAGAGGGTTCGGAGACCAGCACGGTCTGGAATCGGCGTGCCAAGGCCGCGTCCTTCTCGATGTATTTACGGTACTCGTCAAGCGTAGTGGCGCCAATAGCGCGCAGCTCACCGCGGGCAAGCGCCGGTTTCAGGATATTGCCGGCATCCATGGAACCCTCGGTAGCGCCCGCACCCACAATGGTGTGGAGCTCGTCAATGAAGAGAATGATATGACCGTCGGACTTGCTGACCTCTTTCACCACGCTCTTCAAGCGGTCCTCAAACTCGCCGCGATACTTTGCTCCTGCTACCAGCGCTGACATGTCAAGTTCAACCAACTCTTTATCGCGCAGTGTCGAGGGAACGTCTCCGGATACTATGCGCTCCGCCAGTCCTTCAACGATGGCGGTTTTGCCAACGCCAGGCTCACCGATAAGCACGGGGTTGTTCTTGGTACGGCGACTCAGCACCTGGATGGTGCGGCGAATCTCTTCCACACGACCGATGACCGGATCAAGTTTGCCCTGACGAGCGAGATCTGTCACGTTGCGGCCGTAATGTTCCAGCGCTTCAAACTCAGGCTTCGCATCTTGCGAAGTCACACGTTCATCACCGCGGAGCTCATTGTAGACCTCTTCCACGCGCTTAGCAGTCACGCCGGCATTGCGTAAGATACGGCCGGCCTCAGACTTGTCGTTAGCCAGCGCTGTCAGCAGATGCTCGGACGTCACATAGGAATCCCCTAGCTTAGTAGCAAGTTTTTCAGCCTCGTTGGTCACTTTGACCAGCTCGTTCCCAAGACTGATCTGCGTTCCCCCGCTTATATGAGGCGCACGACCGATAGCGTCATCCACCTGCGCTTCAATGGCTTCAGGGTCAGCGCCGACCTTTTCCAAAATGGAGCGAAGGTTACGCTCATTACTGTCAAGCAGCGCCTTAAGCAAATGTATAGGAGCTATCTCGGAAGCCTCGGCATCGCTTGCGATGCTCAAAGCCCCTTGCAGCGCCTCTTGGGCAGTTACTGCCCACTTATCAACTCTCATATAATCATCCCCTTGTACTCGGTATTTATCAGAACATATTGTTCCCGATTTATAGGGATATATACAGAAAATCTAAGTGTCTATGTATTAGATTTTAGAGTAGTAACCCAGACATTAGACTGGCGCCTCATCATAGGCAAGGTGAAACTCAGATTCGATACGCGAGAAGAACTCAGAAGGAGTCAGCGCTGGAATAGTTGAACGGGAGAAGTCGCGCGTATTTCTCGTAATAATATAGTCCGCTTTCACCTTCTTTGCGACACGCCAGATAAGACAATCCTCAAAATCTTTCCAGCCTGCGGCAAGCGCGGCGCGAATATCTGTTTGCTCTAGAGAACAAATCTTGAATAGGGGAAGGGCTTCTTCCGTCATCTTTTGCATACGTTCAGGACCGTGCGCTTTAGCGCCGATATAAAACAAATCGGTATATGACTGAGCTGATGTCCACAGTTCCGCATCACGAAATTGCTCCATGACAAGCAGCTTTCTTGCATCTGCAACAAAGGGCTCTCTCGCCAGAAAGATGTCTAGAAGCACGTTGGTATCAACCAAGAGTCTCATAGTCTTTCGTCTTCCACTCGCTGACTGCCTCTTTGTATGTGCTGCCTCCTACTTCCTTCCAAAACGATGCAGGAGCAGGTGTCGAGATCTTCTTAAAAAGCCGCGCAAGGTCTTCTTGATCTCCCTTGCTCAATTTACGAATCTTTGTCTTGGAAGAAGGTTTGGACTCAACGGGCTTCTCGGCACAGGGAAGTTCTCCGGTAGCAAGGACATAATCAAAGGCAGCATTGATGAGCTTTGTGGTATTTGATCCAAGGGACTCAAGGATCCCGGAAACCTGATTTTTTACCTCAACGGGAATGCGAGCAGTTACGATGCTATCCATAGCTCCTCCTTACGAGAACCTGTGAACAACAGTGTATTCATGTATTACAACTATGTCAAGAAACCTTAGCGGCAGTCGTCCTTACCCTGCTCTCGGACATCCCCATTCCTCAGAACAAGAGACCGGAAACGCTTTCTGATCTCAGGCGTTACCTGATGAGACGTCATGATAACGGTCCTGTCCGTATCCGCCATCACCGCATCAATCAAACTTTGAACCGATGCGGCGTCCAGGTGCGCAAAGCTTTCGTCATAGATCACGATCTGAGGCTTGAAGAGGAAGATGCGGGCCAGCGCCAGCCTTTGCCTCTCTCCCCCGGAAAGACTGCTTCCCGACTGGTGGATCAGGTGATCCAGACCCTCCGGATATCGCGTGAGGATCTCCTCAAAGCCCGATTGCTTGAGAGCAACAATTACCTCTTCGTCGCTAAAAGTCTTCTGGAATAAAGTGATATTGTCTCGGATACTTGCGTTAAAAATGAAGGTCTGCTGAGAACAGGGGATGATAAAGCGGGCATACTTCTCGCTTTTATACTCTTTGATGGGATGTCCGTCCAAAAGGATCTGCCCTTTGTCCGGCTGCAGCGCATCGATCAGCAGATGGATCAGTGTAGTCTTGCCGCTTCCGGAATCTCCCTCAAGAAGATACTTGCCGCCGCGCTCAAGGCTGAAGCTGATATCCGATAGGATAGGACGCTCTTTATCGTAACTGTAAAAAACATGGTCTGCAGTAAGGCTTGAGAACTGCGAGGGGATATCTCTTGTTCCGTCTTCAGCAGAGTCCTTCCTATCGAGAAGAGCGCGGAACTTCCTGATGATCTCCTTGGCGCCACGCATATCAGTGATGGCATCGCTGACATTTTGGATGGGGCTTGCAATGTAGACCACAAGCTGAGAAGCCGCCACCATCATGCCGACTGTCATCAGACCCTGAAGAGTGAGGATGGCTCCGATGAAGTAAATGCCGATGTAGATGATCTGGCCTACGGTAAAGGAAAGCAGGCGTGCCAGCGAACTCACATAGCGCGCCTGAAACCTGCTCTCTTCCCAACTCCGGTTTGCCTCACTCATTGCCTCTCGCGAAGCCTCACTAAGATGGAAGCTTCTCAGGAGGTCAAAGCCCTCAAGATGCTCGTTGGCGGTGACCGTAAAACGCTCTGCCGACTTAGACTGCTCTGCTCGCCTTTTGGAAATACGAGGCGCCATAAACTTAGGAATCAGCATCTGAACGGCGATCATAGCGAGAATAAAGAGTGCAAGCCACGGTGATATGAACAGAAGGATCGCCAAGCTGACGACGCCGGAGAAAATATCCACCAGCGTATCGACAAAGACACGAAAATAGGTCTCGTCAAGCAGATCAAGATCATTGGTAAGTACGGAAAGCCACTGAGCAGTATTGTGCGTATGAAATTCAGGAACAGGCTGCTTGAGGATCTGTTGCATAAGATCATCACGCAAATTTGTCTGGCTGCCGCGAAGCACCGCCCAGCGAAGGTGCCTGCAGAGCAGATCCACAAAGAAGTAACAAGCAATATACAGGGCAAACCAAAGCCCGTAGTTCAAGGCATCCGAAAGCTGACCGCTCACGGCAAGGTCAACGGACTGCAGCATCACATATGAAAGCGCTATTTCAAACAAACTGCTTAGGAGGGAGAAAACAACAAAGAGAATGAGTTTGCCTTTTTGATTCAGATAGAGATATCTCAGCATGCACTTCCCCTTCTCCGAAGTTAGCCTGCGGTGCGCATCCCTATGGTGCACGCCTCTATGGCCTTTGCGTCCTAACTCGCTCTTCTTCTCCCGAGACTATAGGCACTATACCTCTTTCGTATCCTCAGGATCAGAATCTGAAGACATGCCTAAAAGACGCTGCATGATCTGCTCGGGACTTGACTCCTCGTAGCGGGCAAGCGAAGTGATGCGCTCGCGCATTTTATATTCATGCAGCTCATCTTCAAGCTCACGAACGCGAGCGCGGAGCTCATCGATCTCATCGTCCTTCTCGACAGCGCGCTCACGCATATCAAGGATGCGCACAACGCCGGCAAGATTGATGCCCTCGTCTGTCAGCTTTGCCACAAGATTGAGCCGGTCGATATCCGCACGCGAGTACAGACGGGTATTGCCGCGAGATCGGCCCGGATTGACCAGGCCTTTCTGCTCATACACGCGCAGCGTCTGCGGATGCATGCCGGTGAGCTCGGCTGCAACGCTGATCATATACAGCGGCTTATTGCGACTTTCCCGACTTTTGCGATTCTCGTCACTCTTGCGCGCCATCGCTTACACATCCTTTCGGTAGCTACGCGCGTCGTCATTCTTCAAAGATTCCAACGCTTCGCGCTCCTTTTTGGTCAGTCTTGTAGGAATTTTTACCTTGACCGACACGTACAAAGCGCCACGGGACTCCGGATTCTTCACGCGCGGCGCGCCCAGCTCACGGAACCTGAACGTCTTGCCGTTCTGCGTACCGGCGGGAACCTTCAGGCGGACCGTTGTTCCGTCAGGCGTAGGCACCTCAACCGTCGCGCCCAAAGCTGCTTCATACATGCTGATAGGCAGCTCCATACGCACGTCCGCGCCGTCACGCTTAAACAGCGGATGCTCATCAACTTTAATGGAAACCACCAAGTTGCCACGCTGTCCGCCGTTGCTCCCGTACTCACCGCGCTTCTTATACCTGAGTTTCATGCCGTCATAAGCGCCCGCAGGCACTTTGATAGTAAGCGTCTGCTCCTCTCCCGTTGAAGGGATGCGATAGGTTGCTTTGCGAGAAGTACCTTTGAGAGCTTCGTTAAAGCTCACTTGAACGGACATCGTCAAATCTCCGCCGGCAGACGGCCTGTTAGCGGTAGCTCTACCGCCGCCGAAGATAGACGAGAAATCAAAGCCGCCCATGCCACCCATGCCGCCAAAAATATCGGCAAAATCGGCGCCATCAACGTTGGTGGTATAGGTATAGCCACCCTGCGTGCCGCGACCGCCAAAGCCCGAGCCGGGAATGCCGCCAAACATGAGCATTTGGTCGTATTCCTTGCGCTTAGACTCATCTGAGAGCGTGTTGTACGCCTCAGAAATCTCCTTAAACTTTTTCTCATCGCCACCCGCATCAGGATGATACTTAGCGGCAAGCTTGCGAAAGGCTTTTTGAATATCGCTCTTCGAGGCGTCGCGCTTCACCCCCAGAACGTCATAAAATGTTTTCTTTCCGGCCATGATTCAGCACGACCTCCTCTCATAAAAAACTTTACTTACTTCTTGCTCTTGTCATCACCGGACTCGGCGTTTTTGGAACCGTCGGCATTGGCACCATTGTCAGAGCTGCCTGTCATGCCGTGGCTACCGGAAGCTTCCGCCGCGTCCTGTTCAGGGCGCTTAGGGCCGCCGTGGGTTACCGTTACCATAGCGGTACGGATAACCTTGCCACCCATGCGATAACCCTTCTGATACACCTGCGCAACACTCTCATCGTAGGCTTCAGCGTCCTCGACCTGGCCGACCGCCTGATGTGACAGCGGATCAAATGCCTCGCCGGCAGGATCAATCACGTTGACGCCCTCTTTGTTGAGCACGCCCACAAGCTTGTTCTTCACTGCCGAAACGCCTTCAACAAACTGCACCGACTGCGAGTCTGTCAAATTGTCGGCATGCTCTATTGCACGCTCTAAGTCATCAATGACCGGCAGGAGTTCGATTACCAGCTTCTCCGTTGCACGCTCGCGCTCATCCAAGCGCTCCTGAGCCGTACGGCGGCGATAGTTATCCCAGTCAGCCTGCAAGCGCATGAACCTGTCAGTAGCTTCTGAGGCCTCCTTTTTGGCAGCCTCAATCTGATCGGCCATAGAGTCAAGCTGAGACTGTAAAGCATCTCGTTCAGCGCGCGCTTTGTTGGCGTCTTCCGCAATCTCGCGTTCCGCCTGCTCTTCTCCGCGGCGGATAGCTTCTTCAACCATGGCCTGCTCATCAAGGCTGTCAACAGCGACCGCGCCGGCAGCGCCAGCTACTGCGTCACCATCTACGCCGGCAGCGCCAGTCACCGCAGCGCCATCTACGCCCGCAGCACCCGTCTGAGCGCTTCCGTTGTTCTCATTCTCAAAAGCGGCGTCATTGCCTCCCTTGGCATCTTTGCCCACTTCATCGATTGGCACGTTCACGTCACCCTCCTTCTATATGTGAGGGAGGCAGCCAATCAAAGCCGGCCACCTCCCCGATGCGAACGTCATTGCTTTTGCTCGCTCTCTATCCGCCCGTTTGCTGTACGGCAGCGGCGAGAAGCCCTTCCGCCCGCGACTTAGTTCTGAGACTTATCGTCGTCAACAACCTCGTAATCAGCGTCTTCAACATCACCGTCAGCCGCGTTGGCGTTGTCGGCAGAGGCGTTATCGGAGCCAGCGGTCTGAGCTTGGGCGTCAGCGTACGCCACCTCGGCGAGCTTGTGTCCAACCTCCTGGAGCTTCTCGCCAGCCGCCTTGATAGCCTCGATATCGGTGCCCTCAAGCGCCTTGCGAGCCTCAGCGACGGCCTCCTCGGTAGCCTTCTTCTGATCCTCGGGGACCTTATCGCCCAGATCTTTCAGGGTCTGCTCGGTGCCGTACGCAAGCGAGTCGGTCTGGTTGCGAATCTCAATCTCGTCCTTACGCTTCTTGTCTTCCTCAGCGTGGGACTCGGCGTCCTTGACCATGCGATCGACTTCGTCATCAGAAAGCGCCGTGGAGCCGGAGATGGTAATCTCCTGGGACTTGCCCGTTGCCTTGTCCTTTGCGGTGACCTTCACGATGCCGTTGGCGTCGATATCAAAGGTAACCTCAATCTGCGGGGTACCACGACGAGCAGCCGGAATGCCGGTCAGGTTGAACTTACCGAGCGACTTGTTGTCCGCAGCCATCTCGCGCTCGCCCTGCAGGACGTTAATCTCAACGGACGTCTGGTTATCAGCGGCCGTGGAGTAAATCTCGGTCTTGGACGTCGGAATGGTGGTGTTGCGGTCAATCATCTTGGTCATCACGCCGCCCATGGTCTCAACGCCAAGGGAAAGCGGGGTAACATCCAGAAGCAGGATGCCGGAAACGTCACCGGTCAGAACGCCGCCCTGAACAGCCGCGCCGTCAGCAACAACTTCGTCCGGGTTCACGGACATATTGGGCTGCTTGCCGGTCATGGTCTTTACAAGATCCTGAACGGCAGGCATACGAGTGGAGCCACCGACAAGAATAACCTCATCAACGCTGGAAATCTGGAGACCGGCGTCCTGGAGTGCCTTGGTTACTGGAGTCTTGCAGCGATCAAGCAGATCACGCGTAATGCGCTCAAACTCAGCGCGAGTCAGCGTATAGTCAAGGTGCTTAGGACCGGTTGCGTCGGCGGTAATAAATGGCAGGTTAATCTGTGCTTGCTGAGCACTTGAGAGCTCCTTCTTGGCGTTCTCCGCAGCCTCCTTCAGGCGCTGAAGCGCCATAGGATCCTTGCGAAGATCAATGCCGTTGTCGGAGTTGAACTTATCGGCAAGCCAGTCAATCACGCGCTGGTCCCAGTCATCGCCACCGAGGTGGTTGTCGCCATTGGTAGCAAGAACCTCAACAACGCCGTCGGCAAGATCAAGAAGCGAGACGTCAAAGGTGCCGCCACCAAGGTCGAAGACGAGAACTTTCTGATCCTTATCTTTCTTATCAAGACCATAGGCAAGAGCGGCTGCCGTCGGCTCGTTGACAATACGCTGAACGTTGAGGCCGGCGATTTTACCAGCGTCTTTGGTTGCCTGACGCTGAGAGTCATTGAAGTAGGCAGGAACAGTGATGACAGCGTCGGTCACTTTCTCACCGAGGTACTTCTCGGCATCAGCCTTCATCTTTGAGAGAATCATGGCGCTGATTTGCTCAGGCGTATAATCGGTGCCCTCAATCTCCACGACCGCGCGACCGTCAGTACCGGACTTGACCTTGTACGGAACGGTCTTCATCTCGGACTGAACCTCGTCAAACTTGCGGCCCATGAAGCGCTTAATGGAGAACACAGTGTTCACCGGATTGGTGACAGCCTGGTTCTTTGCCGCTTTACCAACAATGCGGTCGCCGTCAGCGCGGAAGCCCACGACCGACGGAGTAGTACGATCTCCCTCAGCATTCACAATAATAGTCGGCTCTCCGCCCTCAAGGACGGCCATAGCCGAGTTGGTGGTGCCAAGGTCGATACCAAGAATCTTTCCCATAGTTAGTGTTCCTTTCCTTTGCAGGCTCAGTTGGCGAGAAGCCCCTTGTTATGAAACTACCTCTCCAACAGGACTTTTCTCCACACCACGCCTGCGGTGTTTCTGCTTTACGGTTGAGGTTATTCCCCCTATGTCAAGTTTATATACATAATCTAAGTGTCTTTGTATAAGGTTTTTATGTGAGAAATTATCTCCGCCAAAATTGATGCGAAGAGGCAAAGAACTTCAAAGTCGGAGAAAACGGAAAGCTACGGAAAGCGGAACCAAGAGTCTAATAGCATCGCCTCATGTATGAAGAAATGAAAGTGCAACAAGTTCTCTGACAAGTTGCTAGCCTCTCAGAGAATCACGACCGTAAGTAGCCTGCCAGTTCTTAGTAAACTCCTTAACGGCAATCTCAGTTCCAGGATGACCGATCATCGTATAGGCGATTTCAGGTGGAACAGTCACTGCCTGAATGCCAGCAGTGATAAGAGTGTGAACCTGCTCGGCATTCTTAAATGACGCGGCAATGACCTTCGAGTTCAATCCCTGGGTCTCAAGCATCTGAAGCAAATCTATGACCTGCCCGATGCCATCGCCATAATTGCACATGCGGTTGACATAGGGAGCCAGATAGTCAGCTCCATTCAACGCTGCCAAAAAGGCCTCATCAGCAGAATAGATGGCTGTTGCCAGAACGCCAAGACCCTCAGATTTCAGCTTTTTTATCGCCTTGTAACCTGTGTGGGTAACAGGAATCTTGACATATGTGTTTTTGGGACGAAGGCTGCAAATGTAACGGGCCTCTTCCAGCATCTTTTTATACTCTGTTGAAACTGTCTGGACAAAGAATTTCTGCTCAGGATGCAAATACTCCGCGAATTGCCGGATAACATCTTCAGGGCTCTTACCACTCTTGGCAATAATTGTGGGATTGGTAGTCACGCCGGCAACAGTTAGTAACTCATCGAGCTTCTTTACAGCATCCAAATAGCGGTATCAAGAATAAATTCCATGGTTGCTATGCCCTTTCATGCATTGTCGTAGCTACTCGTCCCCGTCATCCATCTGGTCTTCAATGCCGAGAAGCCCGTCTGCTTCATCCAAAGAACCAACGGCGGTCACGCCCTTGAGAGTTTTCTCCATGGCCCGCGTGCGTGTGCCAACAAGCCCGTCGATAGTCTTCGATGCCGTATTCAGCTGCTTCTGCGCCTTCTCAAGCTCACGCCGATACTTGGGCAGCTCCGCCTTGACCGCCGCAAGCACCTTTTGTATCTCATCCGCACGCTTTTGAATGGCCACGGTCTGAAATCCCATCTGCAGGGCGTTGAGCAGTGCTGCCATAGTGGACGGACCGGCAATATTGATATGCCACTCCCGTTGAATCTGCTCGACCAAACCTGTGCGATTCACTACCTCGGCATACAGCCCCTCAAAGGGCAAAAACAAAACCGCGAATGACGTGGTCGCCGGCGGGGCAACATACTTCTCGTGGATGTCTTTCGCCTCACTTTTCAGACGAGTTTCCAGTTCTTTCCAAGCGACGTCAATGGCCGCGGCGTCGCCGGCTTCTTTCGCATCTTCCAGGTGTCCGTAGGCCTCGCCAGGGAATTTTGCGTCAATAGGCAGGTACACAAACTCATCGTCCTTGCCGGGAATCTTGACGGCAAACTCAACCCTATTGGTGCTGTCGGGAACGGTCGCCACATTGGTTTCATACTGCTCTGGAGCAAGAACCTCCTCAAGGATTGCTCCTAGCTGCACCTCGCCAACAATGCCTCTGGTCTTAACGTTGGAAAGGACTTTGCGCAAATCACCGACACTCTGCGCCATTCCGCGCATCTCGCCAAGCCCTTTGGAAACAGAATCTAGCTGATCGTTGACGAGCTTAAACGACTCGCTGATACGGTCATTCAGCGTTTTCTGGAGTTTCTCGTCAACGGTGGCACGAATCTGCTCAAGGCTCCTGCTGCTGTCCTCGCGAATAGCAATAAGCTGGCGAGAAACACTGTCTTGGACGCCCTTCAAAGTCCCGCTGATGCCGGTTTGCATGGCAGCGTAGCTCTTCTCTTGTGCAGCCCGAGCATCGCCGAGTTCTTTAATTGTGCTTGTTCTGAAATCCCCCATCGCACGTTCCACATCGTTAACTTTACCTGTCATTTCGGAAAGTCTGCGATCAAGCACGTCAATAGACGCCTGGGACTGCTCTCGTGTGTGCTTCATCTCTGAATCAATTTTTTCACTGATAGTCGTGGAGAGCGAAGCGAAAGTCTCCGCGGAATCTCTCGTACGGCTCCAGGTCATACCCGCAAGAATAGCGGCCATAACAGCAGCCGCAGCAGCAACAATCAAAATCAGCGTATCTGTTTGCATATTGACCCCAGCCTCAATCCAAATTGTTTGACGATTCCAATTCTACGTCCTGTATACCCCTACATTGTAAGGCGGCCATCATGGTACAACGCTATCGATCCACTCTTAGTAAACAAAAAGCGAGAAGCGCCTGAGGTTCCAAGCGCTTCTCGCTATGAGAAGAGGGAGATAGCAAAACTCTTAGCGAAGCGGAGTTGAAATCTGCTTAGTGCGTCGCGTCCTCAAAGAACTCCCACGCCTCAGCGTCAGTTGCTCCTTCATGCACAATCTTGCGAACAGCCTCGGCCATCTGTAAGGGGTGGGTGCTCTGGAAGATATTGCGCCCCATGTCAACACCACGAGCACCCTTCCTGATAACGTCATAAGCAAGGTTGAGAGCCTCGCGCTCAGGCAGCTTCTTACCACCGGCAACCACAATCGGCACCGGACAAGCAGCTACAACCTCTTCAAAGTCTTCGCAGTCATAAGTCTTCACAATCTGGACGCCCATCTCAGCAATGATGCGGGTAGCCAGCTTGAAGAAACGACCCGTACGCTCCATATCTTTGCCAACCGCACAAACACCGAGTGTTGGAATGCTGTAATGGAAACCGGCATTGACCACTTGGCTCAGATTGTCAATGCTGGAAAGCTGACCGTCAGCTCCGATAAATGTTTGAACAGCCATGCAGTCGGCGTTCATGCGGATAGTGTCCTCGATATCCACAGCAACGACCTCATGTGAAAGATCGGCCTGGAGCATCGAAGAGCCTGAAGTCACGCGAAGCGCGATACCTTTGGATATTTGAGGAGGAACACAGCTACGAAGCGCGCCTCGCGTGCCCATAAAACAATCAACATAGGGAGCAAGCTGCGGAAGCAGCAAGTCAAGACGCTCAAGACCGGCCGTTGAGCCCATGAAATACCCATGATCAAAAGCGAACATGACCGTATTGCCGCTCTTAGGGTCAAAGATATTGGAAAGATGCTTCTGCATACCCCAATCAAGATTATTCGCACCCTTTACATAAAACCCTTGGTCGTTAGCGAAAGGAGTATCAACGTGATAATCCTTAGCAACTTTAAGGCCATCAAGATCAGCCATATGAATCCTTTCTTTAGGCGAATCTGCGACGCACCGGCAGAGGCAGTAGCCGATGCGACGCAGAAAGGTACAACAAAATGAGCTGTCTAAGCGCTCAACCTCAGTGTCGAGAAGCGCTTGGATGCTTAAACCGAATACTAGAACGCGTAATTATTCATGTTCTCTTTTGTGAATACCAGGCGCTCAGGCAAAAGTACTACGCCGTTGTTCTTCTCGGCAGTCTTGGCGCCTTCGGCAATGGAATCATTTGCCTCTACCTTGACATCGCCAATACTCGGGATAGAAATGGTATCGCCAACCTTAACTTCATTGCCAGCGGCGAGGTATGCCGCAACGTAGCAGCCCATAGCGCCTTGAACAGCGCAATCCCAAAGACCCCAGTTGTAAATAGTGCCATGCTCACAGTAGGACTTGATGGACTGCGGGGATGCTTTGCTGCTTCAGCGATGTAATGAACTACATTCACTGGACTCACGCGAGTCCTACATTTACTAATTTCGAGCTTGATGCCAAGCGCTTCAATAAGTATACGTTCTACCGCGCAATTCTTGAGAACACAGCGTTTCTCGTCAAAGGCCATATCGATCTGGTCAAAGACGCCACCGGCAACGAACCAAACGAACTGGTCTTTGCGGGAGGAGCTTCCAAAAGCCCCTTATGGGCCCATATTCTTGCAGACGTATGCGGCAAGCGCGTTCGTGTCCCTGAAGTCAAGGAGGCTACAGCCCTTGGCGCGGCAATTCTCGCAGGATACGGAGTAGGCATATATCCCAGCATTGCCGAAGGAGCCAAGCGTGTTGTCAGATGGGAACAAACCTTTGAGCCCAATGCGGATAATCATGCCGTCTACCAGAAACTGTATGAGACATGGAAAGAAGTGTATCAGGCTCAGCTCGCATTGTCTGAAGCCGGAAAAACCAAGGGCCTCTGGAGAGCGCCGGGGCTGTAAAGACAGATTACTATCCAAAAACTCACACATGAAAGGATATGTCTATGTTTGTCGTGCATGAGAGCGATTTTGAGTATCGTTTTGGCGACTCGGGACCAAAATACCTTATGAAAGGCCCCCGTATGAATTACGCGGTCGTCCAATTCCAGCCGGGGCAAAATTTCCAGGCGCATTATCATCATGTCATGGAAGAGAACTTCCATATTCTGCGCGGTATGGTTGATATCGTTGTCGATGGTGAAGTTCACACGCTTTCCGCTGGGGACTTCATTCACATCGAGCCTGGTGAAGTTCATTATGTCAACAATCCCTACGACGAAACCATGGTCATGATATCCACCCTTGCTCCGTTCCAGGAATCTGACAAGGTAGAGGTGGATAACCCCGAATACTAAAGGCGCCCGCTGGAAGTCGATTTGGCCACCGGCGCCTTCATCGTAAAAATAAACATCACAAAAGTTTCTCGCCGTTGCCGCCTTCTATGGCTGTTACAATGCTCTTGATTATTGACAGAGCAGCTGTTGTTAGAACGCTGCCATGAGACCTGTCATAAAGAAAAAGAGATTAAGGAGAAAGGTCAGCATGAAACCCCGACCTCACAGTCGCTGACCCCTCACGGTGTGCTTGATTGCACCGTCAGGGGTGTAATCGCAAGTTCGCTGCTTGCCTGCGCGCAAGCCGCACAAAGGAGCACACATGATTTATCTCTCTCAACTTCTTGGAAATCCTGTCATGGATTCACTTGGCGAGAAGATCGGCACCGTTTCCGATCTTGGCATTGCTACCGGCGAGGTTTTTCCCCGCATCACTTCCCTCGCATTCATGGGACCCGGCCGCACGCCCCTTATGATTTCCTGGCGCAAGTACGTGGAATCCTACGATGAAGACACCATTAAGCTGAAGGTACCCTCTACTGAGATTCGTTTCTCGTACCTGCAACCTAATGAGGTACTTCTCGCCCGCGACATTCTCAACAAGCAGATAGTAGACACGCGCGGCATTCGCGTTGTCCGCGTAAACGATCTCAAGCTCTCCGACACCAGTTCAACACAGCTTCGTTTGCTTGGCGCGGAAGTGGGCGTGCGGGGACTTTTGCGCAGCCTGTCACCAAAGCTTGAAAAGATTGTCATCCGGGCCGCACGCGCCATGGGTCGTCCCATACCGGAGCGCATCATCGCGTGGAGCTACATGGATCTTGTGGAGCGCGACCTCTCCAACGTCAAACTGTCCGTCTCACACAAAACCCTTGATGAGCTGCACCCCGCCGATGTCGCCGACATTATCGAGCGCCTGGACTCCCGTCTGCGCAGCCAGGTCTTCGCGCAACTTGACGACGAGCAACGTGCCGGCGCTATGGCGGAGTTCAACGATGACGCCATGGCCGTTGAGCTCATCGGCGGCATGAACGAAAAAGAGGCGTCCCGCATCCTGTCTGAGATGGATCCGGACGATGCCGCTGAGCTGGTATCCGAACTAAGCTATGACCGTGCCGAGAAGCTCCTGCGCCTGATGGGTGTCAAGGAACAGCGCGCTATCCGCCAGCTGTTGGGATACCGTGAGGATACCGCTGGTCGTATTATGACTTCGGAGGCGCTCTCACTGCCGGAAGATCAGACGGTCGCATACGCATTTGAGCGGCTGCGCGCCCTTGACGAGGACTTTGAGACGGTGCGCTATCTTTACCTCACAGATTCAGACGGCCGCCTTTCGGGCATCGTCACCTTAAATCAGCTTATCGTCTCTGACCAAAGCCAAAAGCTCGATGAGATTGCCAACAAGAACCTTGTTACCGCGTCACCCGAAGACGACCAGGAGGATGTCGCGCGCAATATCGCCAAATACAATCTGCTTGCCATGCCCGTTGTTTCGGACGATCAGCGCCTGCTTGGTATCGTTACCGTCGACGACGCGCTGGACGTCCTTGAAGAAGAGCACGCTGAAGACCTGCAAATCGCAGGAGGAAGCTCTGATAGTGAGGGCAGCGAGCGCAGCCGCGACGTTATCTGGTTCTTCCATCGCAACGTCTGGATTTTTTTCTGGATTATTGCCACCGGCGTAGCATCGGCAGCAGCAGCCGCGTTCTTCAATACAAGCATCGCCCCAACGCTGGTGTTCTTTACCTGTCTCGCCATGCCTGTCGCGCTTATCCTCGCAGATGACACCATCAGCTACGTTACTAACTTCTTCCTTGAAGACGATCCAGGCAGCGAAGACTCCCCTTCTATCCTGGGCTTTGGTTTTCGCTCACTGCTTTTAGGCCTTCTAGTATCAGGCGTCACTGCCGCGCTCGGAGCTGGTCTTGACGCGGTCATCATGAACTGGCTCATCAACGTTCCCGCAGGCGTCACCATTCACCATGTGGTCATCTCGGCCTTTGGAGCAGCAACCATCTCAACGTTGCTCTCGTTCCTTCTAACCCCCGTCTACCTCTCTGTTCTTCGTCACCGTGACGAGAAGAACCAGGAAACTTCAGGCTTCGCGCTTTCCCTTACGTCAATGGCCATCGCCGTGGTCACGTATCTGGCGGCTGCAGGCGGTCTTTTCGTTCTGCAGACCGTTGCGGGAACGGTACTGTAATGAGCGGCGGCATGAAACCGGGCGTAGGACAAGGTGCCGGAGCGGCGCCTGGCGTAGGACCTGGTGCAGCACCTGGCGTAGAGCCGGGCGCGAAGCTTGGCACGGCGCTGGGTACAGAACCCAGTACGAAATCCATTGCTTCCATCGGTGAGAACGCGAGCACCGCTGAACACCGACAGCCAGAGGTCAACAAGAACAGCTGGAAGTACATCCTCATGGCAATGGGGCCGGGACTTTTAGCGGCGTTTGCCGGTAACGATGCCGGTGGCATCGCAACATACTCCAGCGCTGGGGCCTCCTTCGGCTACACCCAGCTCTGGACCGTGCCCATCATGTGTTTTTTGCTTATCGTTGTGCAGGAAACTTCTGCTCGCATGGGGTGTGTCACGGGTAAGGGTCTGGCTTCTCTCATACGTGAGCGCTTCGGCATCCGTCTCTCAACTGTAGCGATGTTCGCGCTTTTAATCTCAAACATCGCCGTAACCTTCTCGGAATTCGCGGGCATCGCTTCAAGTATGGACCTCTTCGGCATCCCAACGTATGTATCGGTGTCCATCAGCGCCCTGCTCGTCTGGATCCTCACGGTCGGAGGTTCTTATCGCCGCATCGAAAAGATTCTTTTGGCTATCAGCTGCATTTTTGTGACGTATGTCGTAGCGGGCGTCCTCGCGAAACCCAACTGGCTTGAAGCGCTCCGCGTGACGGCCATCCCGCAGATGTCCACCGACCCTTCGTACATCTCGCTTTTGGTGGCTAACATCGGCACCACTATCAGCCCTTACATGATGTTCCTGGTTGCCTCAAACGTTGTCGAGAAGAACCTGGACACCAGCGACATTCCCGCGCAGCGCGCCGACAACATTGCCGGAGCTGTACTGGCGGAGATTATCACCTGGTTTATCATGCTGACTACAGGAACGGTCCTCTTCCCTGCTGGCATCCGCGTGGACTCCGCCGCGGAAGCGGCATCTGCGCTAGTTCCCCTTGCGGGCCAGTACGCCTCAACGCTCTTTGCTCTGGGCATGGTTGGCGCTTCATTTCTTGCCGCCTGTGTTTTGCCCGGCATTACTGCAAGCGCTATCTGCGAAGCATTCGGCTGGGAGCGTGGCGCGGACCGAACCTGGTCCGAGGCTCCTCTTTATCATGGCATCATCACGCTGGTGTTGATTATTTCTGCCGCAGTCATTCTAATTCCGGGCGTCAGCCTTTTTGGCATCATGCTTGTCGCCCAGGTCATCAATGGAATCCTGTTGCCTGTCCTGCTCATCTTTATGGTTATTATCGCAGCGGACAAACACATCATGGGCGCGTTTGCCAACGGTCGCATCTGGAACGGTCTGACGTGGTTTACCATCATGACGGTCATTGTCTTAACGATTGTCATGTTTGTCTTGCAGGCCATGGGGCTTTAAGAACCCCAAAAAACCGCGCGGCTACTTACTTGCCTCGTCAAACTCATCCTTAAAGGAAGAAAACATCTTACCCATGCGGCCCAGCTGTTTGCCGAAGCTCTTTGCTACGTCGTCGGGAGCTTCTTTCTTACTCGGCTTGTGCGCTTTCGGAGCGTAAGTCTTAACAGGTTCTTCAGACACATCGCCATCAAGGCTCTTCTCGGCAGCAGGAGCTTCAAGCGCGACAGCATCGACAGGCACCGGATCTGGCCGTGGCCCACCAGCATCATCGGACTCAGAGGCGTCTTCAAGAGCCCGCCTGGCTTTACCAATCATGCGTCCAAGCGAGCGTCCGCCCTTCACACTTGCGGCAGATACCGCTTTTCCCGCCTTTCCAGCCAGCTCAGAGCCCTTGGCGGCAGCGGCGGCGTATCCCTCGCCTGCCTTACCGGCAAGACCACCGGAAAGCCCGGCGTTTTCCGCATCGGCCGTAAGAATCATTGAGTCATCGCGATACCCCAGCACCCACTCGGGCTCAATTACAAATGAGCCGATAAGAGCCGCCGCGGAAGACCCGCTGTCTACTAGGAAGGCATTGACGTCACCGGTAGCGGAGTCGAAATCCGCGGCGCTCACAAAACCGAGAACCTTTCCCGATTCGGTGACTGCCTGCATGCCATGCCACATGATGCAGCGATCCCAGTCAAGCTCAAGTCTCGCAATCGCTTTTTTGTCCAGCGCCTCATCGGGGTCCGCCACCAAAAAACCCTTCTCAAAGGTTGAAAGCGCGTCAAAGGCAACGAACATATCGTCACGGTGAACCATACCTGCAATATCAGGACGCTTGACCATAACGCCCACTACACGCGGGTAGTCGGAATCAAACACCACCACATGAACGCGGCCGAGCTTTGAAAAGCGCTGAATTCCCTTTTTGCTGTCCTTCTTGCTTTGTTTTTTAGGGAGATAGACCTTGACCCCGACCAGCTCAGATGACTTCACATGAAAACCTTTCCTATAGAAAACGGGGCGCTGCGAGCGTCCCGTTCAATACCGTACTGATAACCTGGCAGCCCAAGCGAACGTTTAGTGAACGTCAGGGTGCTCAGACGTCACCGTCTCAATAGTCACGCCCTCGGCCTCAGAGGGATGGGGAGTTGTATAGGACGTAACAGAATCCGCGACAGCCTCGGCGTTATGCTGCACCTGTTCCGAAGCGGACGTCACGGCGTCAGACAGCGACTCACGCAGCTGATCCATACGCTCCCGAGCAAGGTCCACCTTGGCACGAAGTTCGTCGGTCTTTTGATCAACCACAGGGCGCACCTCACCAATGCGGTCACTCACGACGCGAGAAGTGCGCTCATATGAATCGAGTGCGGAATCCCAAGCATCATTGACAGCGTCAGCGGCCATTGCGCGGGTCTCGTCACCCGGACGCGGCGCAAGGAGCAGACCGGCAGCAGCGCCTGCCGCCGCACCAAAAATAGCACCGACTAAAAACCCAGCGGACTTCTTGCTCATAGGAACCTCCTATCGGGGCAGCGCGATTGCTGCTCTCCCTCCCAAACACAATGCCTTGGAGCGCCTATCGAACCGGTCGCGGCCTTGGCACGTTAATCATACTCCAGTCGTCTGGCAAATCGTCATCAAATGAATTGCGCTCATGCGCGTCAGACTCATCGACCGAGGCCTTATCCTCTTCCGCATCTGAGGCGGCTGCGTCGGCGACATCAGCCGTACCTGCGTCCTCGTCTTCTTCGACATACGGCTCGTGCGTTTCGGCAGGCGCTCCTCCATCGGACTGCTGATCGTCGTACCAATCATCTTCCACGTAATCATCATCTTCGGAAGCGTCACGCGCATATTGGTCATCATAAAATGAAGCGCCGGCGGAGGTGTCGTGACCCTCACGGTATGAAACGGAGTCGTCACTCCCATCCGCCTCATACTCATATGCTCCTGAAGCCTCATAATCGGCCTCTTCTGCCAGCTCCTTCTCGATAAACTCTTCAGCGACCTCAGCTACATCGTCCTTCTCGGCATAGGAGCCGTCAGAAGCGCCCTCATGCTGGCTTGCTTCTTCTGGCGCGTCTTCTAGCGTATCTTCTGAAGCGCTCTCTGGAGCATCTTCCAATTCGTCCTCGCCGTCAACGCTTTTAACGAGAGCCACCAGGCCCTGGACAATAGCGTCAACGTTGGGCTTGGGATCCTCGCCGCCAGCATATGCCCAGTCCAAAATCCACGCCGCGCTGGAAAGAGCTCCCGCTACCAACACGTCGTCGGGACATGCCAGGCTCACCTCAAACAGGCGGAGACTGTTATCAAGTGTCGTAGTGCGGCCGGAAGCAATATCGCCGGCGCGGTTGGTAAGGGCGAGCAGCTCAACGGTTACATGCTCAAGCAGATGAGCCACTTCCGTGTCACGAACAACATCACCGAACTGTGGAGCCGCATCTCCAAGACAGACGTGCTTCTCGACACCCGGAATGAGATCGACAACACGCCTGGTTCCCAGCGCGTCATCAGAGGTCATCAGCGGCGCGTCATCCGACAACTGTATGGTGGCGTCAAGGACTTTTGGTCCAATGACAACTTTTTTGATGTGAATTAACCCTGCCATGCTTCGTCCTCTTCCTGTTCAAGCGAAAGGATTCCTTACGCACTGTTCTTGTCTCGCTTCACGCGCTCACGCTCACGCTTTACACCCACGCCTTGGTTTCACACTCACACTTTAGCTTCACGCGCTCATCATATTGTAGTAAAAAAGAGTGCTTCGCTGCTGGAATGTCCGCTAGCGGTCATGATTCCCCAGTCTCTTCATGAGATTTCTCGTCTTTTTGGCATTGCTCGGGCACCTCTGGAGCCGTTACCCGCAAAAGCGACAGCCTGCGCCGACGCATCATCTGCACACGGAACTGCCAGCCGTCTTTCTCAAAGGTATCCCCCGGCCGCGGCAACCGGTCCGCAAGCTCAAGCACAAAGCCCGCAATGGTCTCATACTCCTCGGAATCCTCGACAGGCCATCCAAGTTCCAAAGCATCATCAAGCGAGAAGCGACCGTCTACCAGCCACTCTCTGTCGCTCAGCTGCGTCAGGTATTTGTTGTCGGGATCAAACTCATCGGCAATCTCACCGACAATCTCCTCGACAATGTCCTCGACGGTAATGGCGCCAGCAGTGCCGCCGTACTCGTCTACCACAATGACCATCTGATCACGAGAAGACTGCATCTCGGAAAGAAGCGGAATGATGTCTTTGGTGTCCGGAATATAGTCTGCCGCGCGGACGTACTGCGCGATGCGCTTCTCGCCAGCGTTTTCCTCAAGCATGGGCTCAATAATGTCTTTGATGTGCGCGATGCCCACAATGCGGTCAACGTTATCGTGATAGATGGGTATGCGCGAATAGCCGGTCTTACGCATAACCGCCAGAACTTCCGACAGCGTTGAGGTGTCTTCCATGGTGGTCAGGTCAACCCGCGGCACCATGACCTCGCGAGCAACCGTATCGCCCATGTCGATAACCTCGTGAATCATCGACTTTTCTTCTTCGGTCAGCTCATCGGAATCCTTGACGATGTAGCGAAGCTCTTCCTCGGAGAAGTCCTGGTGATCCTCGTTCACGTCAACACCCAAAAGTTTTGCGATGCCGTTAGCAGACGCCGAGGTCAAAAAGACAATCGGCTTTGCCAGCATCATGAAAAAGCGGATAGGACCCACAACCGCCTTGGAGACATTTTCGGCGTTGGTAAGGGCAATCTGCTTGGGCACCAGCTCTCCGATGACCGTTGAGAAATAAGAGAGTACCAAGGTGATAATGACCACTGCCGTAGGGTGCGAGAAGTTTGCAGGCATGCCTATGCTTGTCAGCCAGCTGCCAAAGGGAGTGGAAAGGCTTGTTGCCGCAAACGCAGACGACGCGAAACCGACCAGCGTGATGGCCACCTGAATCGTCGCCAGAAACGAGCCGGAGTTATTAGTCAGGTCAAGCACTGCCTGAGCACGCTCGTCACCTTCCTCCGCCTCAGGTTCAAGCGAGGTTCTTCTCGCGCTCACAACCGCCATTTCGGAAGCCGAAAAATAGCCGTTTGCCAAGGTCAAAAGCAGTGTCACTAAAATACTTAACGCTACGTCCATCTAAGGTATGGGCACCTGCCTAGTCGAAGTTAAAAAGCCACGTAGACATTGTACGTCTACGCAGCTTTTGCGTGTACATTCTGCGTACACATTCTTTATAAAAGCGTAACCAACTAAAGGCACGGTCGCTAAACGCACGGTAGCTAAGTGCACAGTCGGCTAGCGCATGCCTAGTCTACGAGTTTCTCGACCTGCGCACGAACGTCCGCAAGATCCTCTTCAGAAGGCAGCCAACCGATGGTATACGCCTTGCCATGAGGCATCATAAACCCGGCTTTTTCCAGCTCTTCCTCGACCATCTTAGGGCCAAGGGGAGCCCAGCCGTAGGATCCGAAGGCAAAGCCGACGCGGTGGTCGTTTTGAGGCGAGAGACCCGTCATGTAGGTCAAAAAGCCGCTCACCGTAGGCAAAAACTTGGAGTTCAACGTAGGCGAACCAACACACACATACTTGGCGTCAAGGAAGTGATACATGACGTTGGAGATGTGCGTTTCTTTAAGGTCGCAAAGCTGTACAGGAATACCGTGCGCGAGAAAACCGTCTACCAAAGCACGCGCCATCTTATCGGTAGATCCCCACATAGAGTCGTACACGACCAGCGCTTTTTCTTTGAGCTTGCCTGAGGTCCACTCCTCATAGCAGTCGATGATGTCTTTGATATGAGAGCGCCAGGCAACGCCATGAGCCGGCGCGATGATGTCGATATTTTCCAGCCCCAGCTTCTTTACCGCACCCACCGCAGCGTCCGCCTGGCGGCTATACGGCAGCACGATATTGGCGTAGTATTTGCGCGCCTGCTTCATAACCTCGCAGTAGTCGCTCTCGTCATCAAAGCGTGTGGACGAAGCGAAGTGCTGGCCAAACGCATCGTTTGAGAAAAGAATCTTGTCGGCATTGGAATAGGTGACCATGTTGTCGGGCCAGTGCACCATTGGCGTCTGCACAAAATGGAGGGTACGTTTGCCAATGCTCAGAGTATCCCCTGTCTTTACGCCGTTGACCTCAAGATCTTTACCGTAAAAGGCCTTGAGCTCCTTGACACCCTGCGGCGCGGAGGCATAGACAGCGGCGTTCGGCGCGGCTTTAAGAACGGCCGGCAGTGAACTTGAATGGTCCATTTCGATATGGTTGCATACCACAACGTCAATCTTTGACGGGTCAATGATGCTTTGGATGCGCTGCATGAGCTCGTCTGTCATGGTGTACTTGACAGTGTCGATGAGCGTGATCTTCTCGTCTAGGATAAGATACGCGTTATATGTGATGCCTTGCTCGGTGGTATAGCCGTGGAACTCTCGTGCGTTCCAGTCAATAGCGCCAACGGCATAGACGCCTGGTTTTATCTGCACTGCGCTCAACATACGATCCTCCGTGGTTTTAGGTGATTGGTCCTGGTCAAGCTGGTTGCGGCTGGGCCGGGCTGGTCAAGCTGGTTGCGGCTGGGCCGGGCTGGTTGAAGCTAATCCAGACTGATCCAAGCTGGGCAAAGCTGACCAAAGCGCTTTTACTAGTATGAGCATAGCATTTGACAGACAATTACGAGGGAGCGATTTCGAGACTATCTGGAGGCGATTCCAAAAAAGGGCATGAGTTGTGATATGAAATCTCCTAATAAGGGTGACAGTTGTGATAAATACTCCTAAAAACTCTAGGAGTTGTGCAGTAACTTCATCACAACTCATACACTTTTTTGGAGTGACCCGCGCTCTTCTCGAGTAACCCACGTCCTTCCGGCATAGCCAACATCCTTCTCGAGTAACCCACGCCCTTTCCAAGGCTTCACGCACTAGCGCTGTAAAGCGGCGCGAACGTCAGCGACAATAAGCTCCGGCTCAAGGCGATTTTCCCGCAGCAGCTCATCCGCTTTGAAGCGATCGTAGAAACCCTTCTTGATGCCGTAGTTAAGCACGCGTTTATCGGAGCCGCCGAAGTAGGAGGAAAGAGTCTGGCCCCAACCGCCTTCCAGCTGACCGTCTTCGAGCGTTACAAAGATGTCGTGATTGACGGCCAGGTTGTCGAGCAGTTCTGTGTCAAGACCGGATGCAAAAAGAGGATTCACGAGAGTTACTTCAAAGCCGAGAGACCCGCGGAGCATGTCCGCGACCTTCTCGCCCATGCCAAAGAAACTGCCCAAGGCGAAAATCGCTACCTTGGAACCGCGGCGCGCTACCTCAGAGCGCACGTCGTCGTAAGACTTACGAACGGGACCTGTAGCGTGGTGGACAGGGCCTCCCGGAACCTGGATAAAGACCGGACGTTTCTCCTGGTTAAGACCCCAATTAAGCATAGAAAGATACTCTTCTGCATTTGTTGGCGCAAGATAGGTAATGTTTGGAATATGGGCAATCATCGGAATCGTACAAAGTGACGCGTGCGTCACATCACTCATGCCCCACACCGAGCCGGAATTGCCTACGATTACCGCAGGATTGCTGTTGACCGCAAGATCTTGACTCAGCTGATCATATACGCGCTGTTGAAAGGTGGTTGAGGAACCCCATACCGCATGAGCCCCGGCATGAGCGGCTCCCGAAGCGATTGCCACAGCCGTTTCTTCCGCAATGCCCACGTCAAGATAGTGTCGGCCCAGGCGCTTGCGCCGTTCAGGCGACATGCCCAATGCGCCCGGAACCGCCGAAGCGATAACCAAAAGGTTCTCGTCCGTCTCAGCGCGCTCAAGCAGGTACTCGCCGGCAAGATTGGCATACGACTCAGAAGCGGAACCACTGCTCAGGCTCTGACCTGTAGCAATATCAAACGGACCATGCCAATGCCACGCTTCCTCGTCTTTGAGCGCAGGCTCATATCCCTTGCCCTTGAGCGTGTTGATATGCACCACTACCGGGTGGTTGCTGTCTTTGACCTGCTTAAATGCGGCGATAAGAGCCTCGGTGTTGTTGCCTTCATTGACATAGAGGTAATCGAGCCCCATAGACTTGAAGAGGTTGTTGGGCGCAGCGCCATTGGATTCGCGCAGCTCCCTGAACTGATCGTACATACCACCGTGATTTTCGGCAATGGAGCGCTGGTTGTCGTTGAAAACGATTATGAAGTTTGAATCAAGTTCGCCCGCCACATTCAGACCTTCAAGCGCTTCTCCGCCAGACATCGAGCCATCTCCGATTACAGCGATGATGTTTTCGTGACCACCGCGCAAATCGCGAGCTTTCGCAAGACCGAGCGCCAGGCTGATAGATGTAGACGTGTGTCCAATCTTAAAGAGGTCGTGCGGTGTTTCCGCAGGATCGGTATAGGGAGACACGTCATCGTAGTGCGCCTGGTCGACAAAGGCTTCCTTGCGCCCGGTCAGCATCTTATGCGGATACGTTTGATGAGAAACGTCATAGACAATGTGATCACGCGGAGAATCAAATACGGTGTGGAGCGCAACGGTAGCTTCCACCATGCCAAAGTTGGGGCCAAAGTGACCACCATGCTTTGAGGCTCTGGTCAACAGCGCCGAGCGAATCTCATCGACAAGGCCTTGTCGACCTGCCGCGTCAAGTGCTTTAACATCTTCAGGACCGTCGATCTTCTCGAGATACATGCGAAACCTTTCTATATGCTGGGATGCTAAAGGTTAGTACCCCGCACATGGACGCGCTATACGGAAGTCTTTCAGCAGTATCTGCAGCAATATCAAAACCGCACTTCAAAATGGCGTTCATCAGCTATGGGAGCAAGTTCGCGCTTCTCGTCAATGCGATATGCAAGCGGACGGTGCGCGTAGGTTTTCGCAAATCCCTTAAACCAAAGGCCTATCTGCTCGTCCGTCCCTTGTAGTTCCATAGATACGCTGCCGTCAAACTCGTTTCTCACCCAACCGGTGCAGCCCACGCGATCCGCTACTATCTGCGCCGTCCAGCGAAAACCGACGCCCTGGACTTCTCCGCAAAAGCGCAGCGCGAGCCTGCGTGTTCCCGGTTTGAGCCCCTGGTTGCCCAGCTGCTTGTCTGCGTCGCCATGAGGACCTTTATCTCTGTCTTTGCGTTGTCCAAAGCCCAATATGCCTGACATGAGCGCATCCGTTCTCCGTGGTCTGTTCGGCTGCGGTGCCGTATAGGCATACCATATCACCAATCGCATGAGCTCTTAAGTCAAACTGCGTCTGGGTTGCCTCCGTCCAGTCCCCCGGGGGTGTTTTCATCCAGCCCTTAGGCAAACCGTTTTCACTCTCCAGGGGGCTGCACGTTTCCAAATAACCTCTAGGCCAGCGCATTCCTTCTGGCTCCCGCATAGGTGATAAGAAAGTAGACCACAAATCCGGCAAGCGTCAGCGCAGCGACAGGCCAAATAGCAGGCTCAATATCAGCTTGAAGCAAACCAATACTCATGAAACGAATGACGTTTAAGCCAAAAATGGCATGAACAGCGGTAAAGATACCCGGAAGAGCAAAGTTAAACAGCACACCTGCAAGCAGGCTCTCTGAGAGCATCCTATTCGAAGCGCCTAGTTCAACAAGCTTGCGGTAACGCTCGCGATTATCGGAGGCAAGCGACAGCTGCTGTATCGCAAGGATGACCGACGCGAACACCAGCAGCACCACCGCATAAAACGCGCAGGTAAAAATAAGCGCGCCAATCAAACCTGAAGCCTCTTCAAACTGCGTTTCCCTTTCAAGCGCTAGCGCCCCAATTTTGTCATGCAAGACGACAGCAAATACAAACATGCACATGCCAACCGAAGAAAGCGCTGCCGAGCAGGTCATCGCTTTTGCAGCGTTGCGCGCTACCCCTTCGGTTTGACGCACGGTAAACGCCGTCAGCCCTCGGTACCACAGGCCGGGAACTTTCTTGATGAAGCGCGGCAGCAGCGCCAACGTTGAGCGGAATATGAAAAACGAGCCAAAAATAGCGCAAGCGCCCAGCGGGAACATCCACACCAGAAAAGTAGTAGGCGCGTTTAAGCAGATTATGTATACCGCAGCGACCAAAGCTACGCCAAAAATCAACTCTACAACCGCTCGTCCGCCTAAAATTGGTTTTGACGCGTCGTTTTCCTTTTTCGCAACCATCATGCGAAGCAGCGTCGATTTGCGCAAAACGCGGCGGCTTCCGCGAGACAGTATCACAATCGTCAGCACGAACACGATAGCTGTGAGCGTTATGCCAAATGGCGAGAAAACCATGATAAAACGGGCGGGCAAACGGTATGCCCAAGCGACAATAAGCTCAACGAAAGGCGAGATAAGCACTCCCGCTATAAGGCCGGTCACCAAGGCACTGCCCGCGACAAGCGTGGTTTCAAGGCGCAGTACCGTGTTGACATTGCGTTTCTCGAGTCCCGCAAGTTCATAGAGGGCAAACTCCGGCAGCCGGCGACGAATCAGAAACTTATTGGCATACGAAGCGACGTTTACAAACACCAACAACGGCAAAATACCAAAGGCCATGATGTAGCGCGCTGCCGTCACAAAAATCTTCCGGACCAACTCATCCTCAACCAGCATAAAGAGATAATCTCCGGACGCCGTATAGGAATATATCAGGCAAGCTCCCGCTGCCAAGGCGGCAAAATACACGCCAAAATCCTTCAGATTGCGCCGAACATTACCAATCGCGATTTTTGAAAGCAGGCTCATGACATCACGCTCTTTTCTCTACCATCACGAACTTCTCGCCAGACTGGCGTGTCGATCATAACCATCATGCAGCGCGGCAGGCGAATGTGCCATCGAACTTGCTTACGGAAAGGTGATGTTTTCATAAGAATGGAGCATCCGTTGCCGAATGCTCCATCGAGTCGTCCATCAAATCTGCGAGATTCTAGCGCTCACCCGCCGCGCGGCGCTCCGCGTAGTCGGCTGCAAGTTTAGCCTGAATGTCATGAGGAACCTGCTCGTATCCCGAGAGCTCTACCTCATACTCGCCGGTGCCACGCGAGAGAGAACGCAGGCGCGTGGCATAGTCGGTGACCTCAGCGTAGGGGACGGTCGCTTCAATGGTAGTCTGTCCAAGCGCTGTGCCCGTACCGGCGTTCATGCCTTCAACGCGGCCGCGAGACGCGGATACATCGCCCATCACAGAGCCAGCGTAGCTGTCGGGAACAGTGATCTTAAGATGCGCCATCGGCTCAAGAAGCACCGGCTCCGCCTGATCGATTGCCTTCTGGAAACCGATGCGAGCCGCTGTCTTAAACGCCATCTCGTTAGAGTCAACAGGATGATAGCTGCCCTCGTAAACAGCGACCTTAATGTCAATCATGGGATACCCCGCCAGCACGCCTTCGCGCATGATCTCCTGGACTCCCTTGTCGATAGCGGGAATGAAGCCGCGCGGGATGTGTCCTCCTACCACTTCATCTACAAACTCGTAGCCCGCGTCGGGGTTGGGCTCAACGCGAAGCCAGCAGTCGCCATACTGACCCGCGCCGCCGGTCTGCTTCTTATGGCGTCCCTGCGCGCTTGCCACGCGGCGAATAGTCTCGCGATACGGAATGCGGAGCGCTACCTTGTGGGCGCCAACGCCGGCACGAGATTCCAGACGGTCAAGCAGCACGGCAACCTGCGCCTCTCCGATAGCGGAAACGACCGTCTGACCGGTATCTTCATCACGCTCAATGCGAAGCGTGGGGTCGGCGGCGGCAGCCTTCTCCAAGAATGAGAAGAGTTTTCCTTCCGCCCCGCGCTCATCAGGCTCAATAGCAATACGATAGAGCGAGTTAGGGAAGCGGAACGCCGCCGCCTCAACCTTACCAGTTACGGAAAGCGTGTCGCCCGTCAGCACCTCAAGTTTAGGGACTACCACGATATCGCCAGCGGCGGCACGTCCAACATCGGTGGTATCACGGCCACACATGCGATACAGATGTGAAAGACGCTCGGTCTTACGCGTACGCGCATTGGTAAGCTCAGCGCCCGGCTCCAACGTTCCCGCCAGTACCTTAAGGAAGGTCAAGCGGCCGTTCTGAGGATCCTGCAGCGACTTGAAGGCAAAGGCAACCGGACGCTCGTCATCCGGAGAGATGTCAAGCTGCTCGCCGTTTACCAGTGGGATACGCCCGAAATCAGCCATCTGCGGGAACCAGCCTTCGACAGCGTCTAGGAAGGCAACGACACCTTCTTCTCGCACGCACGAGCCGGCGAACACCGGTACAAACACACGGTCAACCAGTGCTTTATTGAGCAACCCCTCAAGCTCTTCCTGAGTGATTTCTCCACCGTCAAGATAGCGCATCATGAGTTCGTCGTCAGCCTCAACCACCAGCTCGGTCAGAGCGGCGCGCGCATCAGCTGCCGCGGCAGCATACTCCTCAGGTATGTCCTCCACCATCGGCTTTCCGTCGACAAGGTGACGGGCTTTTTGATGGACAACGTCGATAACGCCTCCGAACGCCTCGCCGGAACCCATGGGAATCGTTACGGATCCAAGCTTGTTGCCAAAGCGCTCGCGCAAAAGACCCATGGCCGTCTCGTGATCCGCGTCCGGGCGGTCAAGACGGTTGATAAAAATAGCGCGCGCAAGAGACAGGTTCTCGGCGGCATACCAAAGCCGCGTAGTAATGGTACCGGGACCGCTTGCAGCGTCAACAACAAAAACGGCAGTTTCGCCGGCGCTCATAGCGGCGTAGGCGTCGCCTATAAAGTCCGGATAGCACGGCGCGTCCAAGACGTTGATGCGCGTATCGTTCCATATCACAGGCGCAATAGTGGTGGAAATGGAAAATCCTCGTTCTGATTCTTCGGTATCGTAATCAAGCGTGGGCTTGGTGCCTGCGTGCCCGCCCAGACGGGTAGTCGTTCCCGTCAGATGCAGCATCGCTTCCGCAAGCATGGTCTTGCCCACGCCGCCTTGGCCCACCAAAACCACATTCTTAACGCGCTCAACACCCTTTTCGGCCATGATGCCTCCTTCAACTGCGGCAGCAGCCGAGAAGGGCGCGTATGCGTAACCTGCCGGCCAAACCACCGAACAAGAAAACCTCTAGCCTCCTTACCGTAAAGCATTGCTGAGCAAGAAGCACCTACGTATCGATGAGTGACAGGCTTCCTTATCAAAAGTTTTTGAGTCAGTCGACTCTTCTCGCCATGTTTTAGCTGGTAACATGCACTGTTTTATGCGGCGAGAAGAACCTGTCGTTGCACGGAGAATTACGACTCCTCGGCGAACGGTATTCGCATAAAAAACACGGCACGCTTGTGCGCATGCCGTGTTTGAAACGTCTTTACCGTTCTTAGTTCTAGCGTAAAGCGACTTCCGGATTCTTTTTGGTGACAATCGCGGTCGTTACAATTTCAGCCTGCAAATACTTTGTCAGCAGCGCCGCAAGGTCGTCCGCCGCCTTTTGCAAATCGTCTCGACGATGAGGCTCTACACACTCCATAGCCACAAACGCATTCGGCGTATAGTCTTGCATCTGCGTCCGCTGTCCATCACGCCAGTTCCAGCACCGACACACAACGCCTTCGCTGTCATAGTAGGCAATTTCTCCCGGCAGTGGAGGCTCTTCGTGGTCAGAGCCAATGGGAAGGAAGGCTTCATCACCCTTCATGGCGCCAAGATGCAGGTCGCCGGCGAAGGCATCGATATTTTCAACGCCGATAGGAAACGCGTATTTCAGCGAAACGGCGTTGGTGATGTCAACCGATGGAACAATCGAGCCTACCGGCGTGTCATGCAGCACGCGCTTCAGCAACGCCTCAATGGAACAGCGGGCTCCCTTTTTGGTGGGAAACTTCCGATACGCTTCACGCCAAACTTGTACCACTTCATTTGCAGAGATGGGCTCACAAGGGACATATTTTGCAGCCTGCCTGTTTGCTTGAGCGAGAAGGTCTTTGATTTCGTCCTTCTGGACGTCCGTCAAACCGCTTTCTTTCAAGCCGCGTACAGAAAGAACCGCAATCGCTGCTTCAGGAAACAGCTCCCAAAAGCTCTCATCAGATATAAATTTCTGCATCCTGTCTCCTTCGCCTGCTCTGTCGTGAAAGTTTGTTTAGTGTATCACCGAAACTGAGCTCTTCCCTATCGCAAAGCGTGATGCACATCCCAGGCACGGCAACGCTGGGCCGGGCACAACAATGCGGCCGGCCGAATTGTTCGACCGACCGCATTATTTAGAGCGTCAGCGTAAACGCGTGCTTTTAGCTCAGTACCAGCATGAATACTGTCAGTACGATGGCAACAAAGACCGCGATAATAACGAGCAGTTTCGCTGCCCATTTGAGCCATGTCTCATACGGAATACGAGCCAGCGCAAGACCACCCATAATGAAGCCGCAGGTCGGCGTAAACAGGTTGACGAGACCATTGGCGGCAACGTTGCACATGATGGAAGTCTCCACCGACCAGTTGAGGCCGGAAACAATCGGCGAAACGATTGGCGCGGAGAGCGCAGCCAGGCCAGAAGAGGACGGCACCAGGAAGCTGAGGCCGATGTGAAGCAGATAGTCCAGGAAACCGAAGAGCGCTGCCGGCATGCCGGACTGCGTCAGAGCGGTAACCGAAGCCTGAACCATCCAGCTGCCAAGTCCGGTCTGTGCCATCAGTACAGCTGTTGCGCGAGCGAGCGCGATAACTACATTGACCGAAATCATATCGCCAATGCCGGAAATGATGGTAGTAGCCATCTTTGAGCGATCGGGCATACCAATCACGCCGATGATAATGCCCATAAGCATAAACCAGGTAGCCGCGTCATCGAACCACCAGGAGCCGAGCGCGTTGCCGGTAATGATTGACGTCCAAGCAAGTCCGTCTGCAATAGATTCGTTCAGATCTCCCCAAGGAATGAATCCGAGAATCATAACGACAAACGTCAACGCAAAGATTATCATGCAGGCTTTCTGTCTGCCAGTCAGTTTTTCCTCATCGCTGATTTCCATATTGCCATATGCTTTGTTGCATACGTCCAGCTGATCGGCTGTCAAAATGGAACCCTTTGTTTCAATGACGTGCTTGGCGTACCTGGTAACTCCAAATGCGGAAATCAGGTATGTGCCGAGCCAAAGAATGACGCCTTCCAGATAGAGGATGCCCATATTAACTTCGACACCCGCCGAACGCGCCGCGTCAACGGCGGCGCCGGTAGCGAAGGGGTTAATAGTTGAGCCAAGAACGCCCGAGCCGGCGCCCAGCAATACGGTAGCTGCGCCAACAATAGGATCCATGCCGGCAGCCGTCATCGTAGCCGCAAGCAGAATATAGAAGCCAACGGTCTCTTCGCCCATGCCGTAGGTTGTACCGCCTACCGAGAACAAGAACATCAGGACCCACACAAGAATCATTTCCTTGCCCTTGAGCTTCTTGACAAGGACATGGATTCCCGTTTCCAGAGCTCCGGTCGCGTTAACCAGAGCCAGGAAGCCTCCCAGACAGAATACGAAGCCAATAACTTCGCTCGCGTCATGGAAGCCGGCAATGGGGGCCATGATAATCTGCTGGAATGTAGCTCCCATGACCGCGGCCTGCTCACCCTCGTCCGTTATATACGGCTGACCATTTGTGAGCCAGGTGCAAATCGCGACAAAGAGCAGTACAAGAAGAAGAATGCCATAGGTACCAAGGCGCTTCCTCGTTTTCTGTTGTACAGACATATGAATCACATATCTCCCTCAAGCCGCTGCTCGGGAGATTTGCCGGAGGCTCTTCTCCCAAGCGCGACTACAGTAGTTCTGTTGTTACTTCAAGGTCGCGTACATCACGGCCTTGATGGTGTGCATACGGTTTTCAGCCTCTTCGAACTCACGAGCCTGGTGACCCAAGAACACATCGTCGGTAACTTCCATGGCCTCAAGACCATACTTCTGGTAGATGTTCTCGCCAATGGTTGTATGACGATCATGGAAGCTCGGCAGGCAGTGAAGGAAAATGGCCGTCGGCTTAGCGTCTGCCATAACGTCCTTGTTGACCTGATAGGGACGAAGCAGCTCGATGCGCTGAGCCCAAAGCTCTTCCGGCTCTCCCATGGACAGCCAGATATCCGTATACAGAACGTCAGCATCCTTAGCGCCAACCTTAACGTCGTCCGTAAACTCAAGAACGGCATGAGTCTCTTTGGCAATGGCTTCGCACTTGTCGATAAGCTCCTGCTTTGGCATAAGCTCTTTTGGTCCGCATGCGCAGAAGTGCATGCCCAGCTTGGCGCAAACAACCATGAGCGAGTTTGCGACGTTATTGCGGGCGTCGCCGAAGAATGTCAGCTTGCGACCGCGAACATCGCCGAACTCTTCCTGAACTGTCATGATATCGGCAAGCATCTGCGTCGGGTGGAAATCATCGGTCAAGCCGTTCCAGACCGGAACGCCGGAGTACTTTGCCAAATCCTGGACAACATCCTGGTCAAAGCCTCGATACTCAATACCGTCAAACATACGGCCCAGTACCTTTGCCGTATCTTCCAAAGACTCCTTCTTGCCCATCTGGGAGGAACCGGAATCAAGGAAGGTTACTCCCATGCCCAAATCCCTGGCGCCTACCTCAAAAGCGCAGCGCGTGCGAGTCGAAGTTTTCTCGAACAGCAGGACGACCTGACGCCCCTTCAGCCAGCTGTGATCCACACCGTTGCGTTTCATATTCTTAAACTCAACGGACAGGTCCAAAAGGTAGCGGATCTCATCCGGCGTATAGTCAAGCAGCGTCAAAAAACTCCTGCCGCGAACATTAACTCCCATAGTGCTCTCCTTCTAACGTGATCTGCAGTGCCAGATTACTCGGCGCGGATCAACGGCATCGACATGCAGCGAGGGCCGCCACGGCCGCGGGACAGCTCGGCGCTCGGAATGCTGAGGACATGAACGTCATGCTCCTCAAGGATGCGGTTGGTGACATCGTTGCGCTCGTACACGACTACTGTACCAGGAGCAATAGCCAGGGTATTGGAGCCGTCATTCCACTGCTCGCGCTGAGCGGCAATCATATCGTCGCCACCGCAGGTAATCAGGTCGACATCGTCCTTCTCGGTATATTTGCAGAGCACATCGTGCAAAGTGGCATCGACTTCACGCACGTTCAGACGATGACCGTTGGTGCCCGGAGTAATCTCGAAGACCTGCAGCGGTCCCACGATCTCTGGGTGAACCGTGTACTTGTCATAGTCGATTGCCGTGAAGACGGTATCCAGGTGCATAAATGCCCTGGAAGAAGGAATAGCGAATGCAAGAACTGTGCGAATCGTGCAATCCGGATCCGCAAAAAGATTAATCGAGAGAGCTTCAAGAGCCTCGGGGCTCGTGCGCTGTGAAACGCCCACGGCCAAAACCTTATCATTGAGGTTAAGAATGTCGCCACCCTCAATGTTAAAGAACGCAGTACGCTTGGTATAAAGCGGAGTGCCTGTGTAATCAGGGTGATACTTGAAGATGTAATCCGCATAAATCGTCTCGCGGTTACGGGTTGGGAAGCGCATCTTGTTCAGTGAGATGCCTGATCCGATAGAGCCGAACGGATCGCGTGTAAAGTACAGATTAGGCATCGGGTCAACAATCAGCTTCTGCTCAAAGGAAGCCATGTCAACGAGTGAATGGTTGCGCTCAACGTCGTAGCATTCCTTAAGATTGATTCCTTCCATGGTCTTAAGGACAAGTTCTTTGCCTTCAAAATTCTCAGTCAGATACTCAAATAGTTTCTTTTGCCACTTCTCTGTGTGGATGCCGCCCTCTTCAAGCCACTGCATCAAGAACTGTTCCTTCAGTTCTGGGTGAAGCGTAAGGACTTCCGTCATAAGGTCCTCGAGATAGACGACCTCAACGCCGTTGTCACGAAGAAGCTGAGCAAATGCATCGTGCTCTTCCTGTGCAACCTTCAGGAACGGAATATCATCAAAGAGCAGCCTTTCCATTGACGCCGGGGTAAGATTGAGAAGTTCCCTACCAGGGCGGTGAAGCAACACCTTTTTAAGCGGTGCGACTTCACTCCGCACACTAATTCCTTTCATGGTTTTCCTCCGTTTTAGGGTTGTATGGGCACGCCTTTATACAAAAAAGAAGCGCTATCAAAGCCTTTTGTGCCCCAAGACAGGCCATGCGCTCTGCACGGTAATTACGTCATGGCACCTCCTTCAATCGCGGCGAAACCGGAAAGAACGCGTCTGTACGCAGTTTTTCGGAACGCCAAACAAGAAAACATCTAGCGTCCCTACCGTAGAGCATTGTTATATAAGAAGCACCCACATATCGACGAACGAGAGATGCGGGTGCTTACTCATGTAAAGCTTGTGATACTTCTCGCCACATTAATGCTGGTAAAGCATGTAGTTTACAAAGCGAGAAAAGCGAGGGGCTACAAAATCAAATCTTGACTCCTCGGCGAACGGTATCTGTGAAGATAACATATCCGATGGCACCGAAGATAAGAGCCACGCCTATCATGGAGATATTGAGAGGGGTTTCGCTCATCATCGGTCCCCCGTCAACCATACTGACAAACGATGGAAGAGCGAACAGCGCAAAGCTCACACCCAGGATAAGCATGGAGCCAAAAACGCCCACCAGTG
The DNA here is from genome assembly GCF_949152215.1 of Lancefieldella sp. Marseille-Q7238. Taxonomy (GTDB): domain Bacteria; phylum Actinomycetota; class Coriobacteriia; order Coriobacteriales; family Atopobiaceae; genus Lancefieldella. Next base: position 1,109,160 of record NZ_OX424407.1, on the reverse strand, counting down.
AAGACACCATAGCTGCTATGCTGCGCTTTGTTATCTCAGTAATGTTAGTCCAGTCAAAATTGGGTCGACGCACATCAATGGCCATGCCCAGATTTGTTGCGAAAAAACAGAAACACAACGGCACAATGAAATTTCTTGCCGCCGTACCAAGAGCGATGTTTCCCGAGATGAGCAAAATGCCATTTGTCAGCAGCAAGCCGACTAGTACATACAGCATATTTGCCGCAACTTTTGAGCCAAAGACCTGCCGAGCCGTCACCGGCATCGTCGCCATCAGCCAATTGGAATGACCCTCTACGGAAAAGGCCACCGCTGACGAACAGCTAGCTGCCACAAACATGCATATAAAATAGGTAGACATAAGCCCGAAAATCATATGTGCAACCGGCCTAATCATACGCGCGGCGTTTATATCATCCTCGACAACCGACGCGATAAAACCGTCGACCCCGAAAAACGCCACTACAAGGGCAAGAATTACGCAAATAATTACACCGAAGCCCAGCTGGAAAAAGTATATCGGATACCCAAAGAGCGTACGAAACTCTTTAAGCACCATTGCACGGAATATGCCATTTTTCTTTGTTGAAATCTGACTGGTTGCAAATTTTTTGTTGGCAGTTTGAGTCACTACAGACGCATTGACGCGATCGTTAAATTTAGCGAGAAGCGCGATAATCAGCGCGGGAGATCCCACAGAAAGTACGATAAAAATGAAGAGACTCAGCACATTCCCCTGGGCAAAAACATTAGCTACCAGCAGCGAAGGCACATACACGGTGCCAACGGTGTTTGCCATACCATAGATGATTTCATTGTAGTGAGTAGCAAGGTATTCAACACTTTCTCCATCGTGGCTCATCGTGCCTGAAAACCATGTCACACCTACGATATAGAGCATGGCAATCGCCATGCCGACAATACCGCCAATAACAGTATTAAAGTTTTTGAAATGCAGTTTTGCACCGAGAGCTGTAAGCGCCCATGCGAGCAAAATTGTCACTGATGTGGCTAAATTAGGCGCGAGCAAAATGGAAATCGGCACCATCAACAAGCGAAGTGGTGTTATCTCCGCTGTCGAGAAATACCCAAGATACAGAGGCAACATAGTAATGAGTGCCCAGAATATCTCCATCGAATACATAGCGCCAACGCGTGAAGCGATAACTACAGTTTTTTTAACCGGCAGCGACATAATGAAGTCATAGTCTTTGTAGCCAAACAACAGGCCATTTGACTTCGCAAACGTAAAGACTACACCTGAAAGTGAGGCAATAAGCACGGCGATGAGCGGCACCAATTTGTCAAAGCCAAACGCGGCAAGACCCATGCCAAAGGCATACAGGTAACCACCGAGCACAAGGATACCGATGCCGCTGGCAATAATGAGTGTCACCGTAAGCCCGTTAGCGCCGCGCTTACCATTGCGGCGACGTCCCAGCCTCTGGCTTGTCCACACTGCGAGCATCTGCACTTTCAAAAGAAGCCACAAAACTTTCACATCCGAAGGAAGCTTGAAAGTGGCGGAATCCGCAGGTGCAAGATCTGCTGCCGTTACCTGTGCGGGAATAAATTCGTCTTGAGGAAGCTCATCGACTTCCTCGCCCGGTACGGGAGGTCTGGAATCGGCCATTACTGATCACCATCTTGATTGGCAGGTGCCTCTGGAGAAGGCGTTGTCGGCGCCGCAGGTGCAACAGGTGTTGCAGGTGCAGAAGGCGCTACGGATGCGGAGGGCGTTGCTGATGCGGAAGGCGCCGCTGGCTTGACATTCTTTTCGTCAGCCGCCATATCCGCAGCCAGCTCATCTGTCACGCCAGGCGCGCCGACTTCCATGCCAAGGAAAACTTCCTCAAGTGAGGAATTACCGCGGATAGCCTCGGTTTCTCCGGCGGCCAGCAGCTTGCCTTCACGAATGATGGCGATTTTATTGCAGAGCTTCTCAACGACTTCAAGAACATGACTGGAGAAGAACACCGCAGATCCGCGCGCAGCCAGCTCGTGCAAGATTTTTTTAAGCTCAAAGCTGGCGGCGGGGTCAAGTCCTACAAAAGGCTCGTCCAGAACAAGCAGCTTAGGCTCATGCAAGAGCGCGCTCACCAGCACGAGTTTCTGCTTCATACCGTGGGAAAAACTTGAAATCGGGTTGGCGAGAGAATCGGTAATGCCCAGACGATTAGCGAGCACCGTAATACGCTCGACGCGATCCTGCGCGGGAACGCCAAAGATGTCAGCGACGTAGTTAAGGTATTTGATACCGGACATAAACTCATAGATATCAGGATTATCGGGCACGTACGCGATGAGTCTCTTGGTTGCAATCGGATCGCTCACAACACTCTTGCCATCAACGTAAATTGCGCCACCCTCAAACGGCTGCGCGCCCACGATGCACTTGATAAGTGTGGTTTTGCCCGCACCGTTATGACCGATAAAGCCATAGATATCGCCCGAAAGCACATCAAGCGTCAAATCATCAACCGCTACTTTGCTTCCATATTTTTTGGTAAAGCGCTGAACATTCAAAACAGGAGCTGCAGCACCTGCGGTTTCCGGAGCAATGCCTGGCATAATTAACCTCTCGTTAGTCTTCCATTACACGCAGAAATGCGTCATCCGAAAGCGCATCCTCAGCGAAACCCACTGAGGAACATGACATTCATTCAGAAGAGAAACATCTGCTTGCATAAAAATTTTGATGGTTACGCGCACATACGTCAAGAAAAGAATTTTTGATACAGGTCAGTTCTACTGGCGTTTCTCATTATTTTTGTTGAGGTTACCTCGAATAAGTCCCGCAACTGTTGGGATCACGGACACCAGCACAATCCCGATAATCAGTAGCTCAAAATGTTGCTGTACGACAGGAATGCCACCAAAAAAGTACCCAAGCAAGACAAACAACGTTGACCACGTAATTCCGCCGAGAATATTGAAGATGACGAAATTGCGCCAGTGCATGCCGCCCATGCCGGCAATAAACGGGATAAAGGTGCGGATAAACGGAAAGAAACGTCCCAAAAAAATGGCCAGATGTCCCCATTTATCCAAAAAGGCTTCGCTCTTCTCCATGCGCTCAGGAGTCATTGCCTTCACCCGACCCGATGCCACAATGCGCCGGCCAAAAAAATGACCGATCATGAAGTTGCACTGATCGCCCAGAATCGCGGCGGTCCAGGTAATGCCTATCAGAACAAAGATTGAAAACCCGCCGTTATGCGCAAAGAACCCCGAAGCAAAGAGTAGTGAGTCGCCCGGCAAAAAGGGAAAGAATACCACGCCTGTCTCGATGAAAATGATGAGAAACACAAAGCCATACGCGGTAAAAGGTCCCGCAGCGATAGCCGTAGCGATAGCAGAGCGCGGATCCCGAAGTAGTGAGATAATCGCGTCAATAAATCCCATGTCATCCAATCGTTGCAGGTATACCGCACGCCTTACGGATAGCGAGAAGGCCCCGCGTACGCAGGCTTTCAATGCAAAAAGCGCGCTTAGCAGGCACGGATGCCCGTAAGGGACCCCTTATGGCTGCTGCCTCCCGGCCCTGACCAGGTTCGAGGTGTTACGTCACCCGTACCCGCTAAACGCGCTGTAGATACTCTACCCTATTCAGCAAGCTTGTGCATGGCAAACTGCAAATTCAAGGTTTCCTCTTTTGAGAGGCTTCATGCTACCTGTGCCTTACTAAACTTAAGCACATATCCTACTCGGGAGTATTTTTATCCCCATCCACTTCCTGCTGGAGAGCGTCAATGATTTTCTGCACGTTAGCTTTTCCATGTGAAATTCCAATATGCAGAAGAGCTGCACATGGAACAGCCACAACCAATAAGAGAATACCGACGACTAGCTGGACAGTACCTCCGTCAGCATAGACACTCCAATAGATGAGCAGAGCTCCAATAGCCACGACAGAATAGGCAAGCCTTCTATAAACAGCCAGCGTCCCAAGTGCTTTGGATTGCATCCGCGCTTCAACCACTAAAGGGTTGTCCTCATGAGAGTGAGACAAGGCTCCCACGTGTTTTTCTTTTGACTTACCCATAAACCCTCTCAAACGTCAAAACGGCATCGCCGAGAAGCCCCAGCGATACCGTTTTAGAACACTCACTGTCTCTACTCAAAAGACATACTACAAGAACAACGTGACGTATCTCTAGTACTAGTAGGACAGCCCCGGATTAAAGACGCCAACCAGAACACCCACAAGAGCTACTACCACAAGAATAAGCATGACAAGAGTAGGATTGATTTTCTTCTTGGTCATCAGCCACCAGCAAAGGTACACGAACAGAAGATTCAGAGCCTTCGGGAAGATTCCATCAAGCGTAGCTTGAATATCAACACCTGCAATGTTCAGCGATGTTGTTACATTAATCCAAGTAGCTGCAACAGAGCCAATTACCATGGTACCAATCATAACAATAGAGCTACGGAGAGACTCTGACTCAGATCCCACAAGAGCTTCGACAGCTGAAGAGCCCAAGCTATATCCGCGGTTATAAGCGTACTTCATGCCAAAGTACATGATGAGATTCCAGGCCACAATGTAGAAAAGCGGACCGAGAACAGAACCTCCTGAAGCAAGACCAAGAGCAATACCCAAAAGAATAGGAATGAAAGTTCCTACAATAATGGAATCGCCAAGACCGGCCAGAGGACCCATAAGACCAGCACGAAGACCGTTGATTGTCTCGTCATCAATTGACTCACCATTAGCGCGAGCTTCCTCAAGAGAAGCAGTCAGGCCAACGACCATGGTGCCAATCTGTGGCTCCGTGTTAAAGAACGTAGTATAGGTAGAGAGTGCCTCAACCTTGTCTTCATCTTTCTCATAAAGATCTTCGACAACAGGAAGCATGGATGCAAGATATCCAAACGTCTGCATGTGCTCCTGAGAGAAGCAGGTAAGATTGCCATAAATCCAATTGCGGAACGACTTCTTACGCGCCACAACAGAAAGAGTCTTTTTAGCCATAATTAAATGTCCTCCTCTTCTTCATCAGTGCTCGCAGATGCCGTACCGGCAAGAGCAGGACGAGCATGTTTCGCTTGCTGCAGCTGATAATTAATAACCGCGAAGAAGCAAGCGATAACTGCAGAAATAATCAGGTTCAATCCCAAAGCACCGGCAAGAACAAAACCAAATACAAAGGTCAACCAATCAAGGGGTTTAGTAATCACCTGCTTGCAAAGGATTGCAACACCCACGGTGGGAAGAAGAGTACCAACCGTAAAGAGGGTCATCATTGGAATTCCGTTCATAGGCAGATATTCCTTCATAAGACCAACCATATTTTCGCCTTGCATGCAAATTATGAATGTTGGCAAGAAGGAAAAGAGGATATGCGAAATCCAAGGTAATATGAAATCAACGGCAGGAATCGTTTTCTTAATGTGCGACCAGTCTTTGGTTTCCATTGCACGCCAACCGATGCCCTGCCATACCAAATTCATCGTTGCAGTTCCATAGAATAAAACCGTACCAAGCGTACCGACTGCAGCACCAATAGAGGCGGCCAGAGCAGCAGCCTCAGTAGAGTTTGCATCAAGACCATTCGCTTTAATGGCAAGAACCGCAAGAGGAATGCCGATATAGGAAACAGCTCGGACGTCAGCAGAAACAGTTCCTCCTGGAGTTACGAGTGCAATGTAAACAACTTGAATTGCAGCTCCCACAATAATACCGGTCTTTAGGTCTCCCAGGATAAGGCCGACAAAAAGACCAGCCACCAGAGGACGACCGAGTGTATAATTGCCGACCGTAGTTCCGCCCATGCCCGGCAATGACGCCAAACATGCAAACAAGCCAAGAAGGGCGGCCTGGAAAGCATTAATTGCCATGATTAAAATCACCTTCCAAAAGCTTACTTAACATCAAACTTGTCACGGAATTTAGGCCAATCACCAATGTGCTTCTCTTTTAGAAGTTGGAACCTTACTACATAGCCAGCCTTTGTAAGGTCCTCAAACGCTTGCCCTTCTTCCTGTGTAAATGACTGATTATTGCCTAATTTTATTGTTCCTGGACGATCGTTGCCAGGTCCAATGACAACTATATCGATACCTGGCTTGAAGCCATAATTAACAAGGATTTTTTCATATCAATGGGATTTTTGGTAATTAGGAAATAACGAGAAGCACTCGCAAGCACCTTCTCAGCATTCTCTTTAAAATGGTCAAATGTCCAGACAAATACTTTCTTATCTGGTGCTGCGGACTTGTATGCAGCCTTTAAAACAGGATTCGTCGCAGCTGCATCATTAACAGCAATGATGCCGTCGCACGGATATTCTAGCGCCCACCGTGTCACAGTTTGACCATGAATCATACGGTCATCTACACGAACAAATGAAATCATGTTTGCCTCCTCTCAAACAGATCTAACAAGCATAGGCATGCGCGAAAAAATACCAATACCTTACAGATCCTCCTCCTCTTCTTCCTCCTCATCAAGCTTAAGAAGAATCTGGTTAACACCATCCCTACCTTCGTTAAGAAGGGCTTGCACAAGAGCGTCTCCTTCAAGGCCATCATCAATTGCCATAAGGGCGGCGATTGCCATGGGGAGATTCGCGCCGCTAAATGCGGTTGTATTAGAAAGAACGCCCTTCTCGGTAAGGATGTTCAAGGTATTGGTAAGTGGAGAACCGCCAATAATATCTCCAAGAAGTATGACTTCATCATGTGCGGTGATAGGAGCAAGAACCTGCTTGAGACCATCCACAAATGCGTCAGCTCCGGTACCATCCTCCATACTGTAGCTTAAAACATCATTACGTGGACCCATCAGCATATTTAGAACACTGTGCAATCCGGGAGCAAAGGTGCCATGACTTACGAGGATGAGATATTTCATTATACTTCCCCTTAAATTCTTTCAATAAATACAGAATCTATCTTATTTGCATATCTATTCTTGTACTACTTTTCCTTTATGTCTAGAGCTAAATCTTAGAATTGTGCTCGTCCATATAGTATGAAAATTTCTATTTCTCGTGCTGCACACACTTAATAGGCCAGAGCTTTAATTGAGGATGGCCCATACAAAACGTATAGGCCATATTAAAGTATGTGATCATTCGAGCCAAATCAGCGGCGGTGCGCCCGGTAGTATGCGATAAGCGCCTTGGTGGACGCGTCCTGCGCCTCAAGAGCGCCATCATCATAGAATGCCGGGGTGATTTGCTTTGCCAACTGCTTACCAAGCTCAACGCCCCACTGATCAAAGGAATTGATACCCCACACGACGCCCTCAACAAAGGTAATGTGTTCATAGAGGGCGATAAGCTCGCCGAGAGAGCGCGGCGTCAGCTGATTGCCAAAGATTGACGTGGTAGGACGGTTGCCCGCAAACACGCGCGCCGCAACCATCCATTCCGGCGTGCCTTCCGCGCGGACTTCATCGGCCGTCTTGCCAAACGCGAGCGCCTTGGTCTGCGCAAGGAAGTTGCCGAGGAAAAGCTCGTGAACATCCTGAACACCGTCTTTCGTGGGATTATGCGTATTGGCAAACGCGATGAAATCACAGGGGATAAGACGGGTGCCCTGATGAATCAGCTGATAGAAGGCGTGCTGTCCGTTGGTGCCCGCCTCGCCCCAGAAAATCTCACCGGTCTTGGTTGTAACAGGCGAGCCATCCCAGCGTGTAGATTTACCGTTAGACTCCATTGTCAGCTGCTGAAGATAGGCAGGGAACCGGTGCAGATATTGGTCGTATGGAAGCACCGCGTGTGAAGCTGCGCCGAAGAAATTGACATACCAGACATTGAGCAGGCCCATCAGCGCCACAATGTTTTGCTCAAGCGGTGTATTCTTAAAGTAGTTATCCACAAAGTGGAAACCACCCAGGAACTCTTCAAAGCGCTCAGGGCCATACGCCAGAGCAATCGTTAATCCGACCGCGGAATCGACCGAATAACGGCCGCCGACCCAATTCCAAAAGCCAAACGTATTTTCAGGATCGATTCCAAAATCCTGGACTTTATCCAAAGCCGTTGAGACGGCCACAAAATGCTTGCGAATAGCTTCAGCATCCTGCTGTTTTGAGCCATCGATGACGCCTGCATCGCGCAGAGCGCCCAAAAGCCAGGAACGCGCGCCGCGAGCGTTAGTCAGCGTTTCAAGTGTGGTAAACGTCTTGGAAACCACAATAAAGAGCGTGGTTTCCGGATCAAGAGAACGCGTCTTCTCGGCCAAATCAGAAGGATCAATGTTGGATACAAAGCGCGCTGTCAAACCGGCGTCCGCATATGGCCTAAGCGCCTCATACACCATCACCGGACCAAGGTCAGAGCCACCGATACCGATGCTGACGATAGTTTTGATTGCTTTGCCGCTCACGCCCTTCCACGCTCCGGAGCGTACGCGATTGCAGAAAGCGTACATCTTGTCGAGTGTGCTGCGAACGTCAGCAACCGTATCCTGGCCATCCACCACAAAGGTGCCAATCTGGGAAGCCGGCCGACGCAGTGCGGTGTGCAGTACCGCGCGATCCTCTGTTGTATTGATATGACTGCCACTGTACATATCCGCGCGGCGCTCTTCAAGCTTCACTTCACGCGCGAGATTACACAGGAGCTCAAGGGTCTTCTCGTCAATAAGGTTCTTGGAAAGGTCAATCTGAAATTCATCCAGCATAAACGTCAGGCGAGAAGTGCGATCGGGGTCTTGGGCAAACCATGAGCGCAAATCTATGCCAGCCTCAGTGAGCTTGGTATAGCGTGCCTGGAGAGCAGCCCACGCTTCAGTCTTAGTTGGGTCAACAGGTTTGTTTGCAGGAGCTGTCGGTGCAGTCATGAGGTCTCCTATCATTTGCGTACAGTTTAAGGATAGACCGCATGGACGTCTGAAGCTAGCACAATCAGCTTGATTGATAAAATTCGCGGGGCACCGTGTGCGCAATGCCAAAACTCAGTATGGTTCTCCAAGCGGAGGGAGCTGTTTCAGATAAGCCCAGCGAAGCTGCTTTTGATGACTATCCCCCAGCGCGCCGGCAAAGTTGTCAAGATTTAAAAACCTCATGCCGGCAACCTCTACCACAATGCCTGCTTCTAGAAAGGCGGCTTGCGCCGTTGCCTGTTTCGAAAGCTCAAGCGCATAGGCGTTACGGATAGCGTCAAGGGCCTCATTATCGCAAATCAACACCGTTGCCGGGTCAAGCGCGGTCAGGGCTTCTCTCAGAAGCGCGGGAGCCAGCGGAGTTCCGTCCGCACCAACCGTAAGCAGCGCCGACCAATCTTCCGGAGCGTAACCAAGGTGTTCAAGCGACGCATGAAGTGCACGCCCGTCTTCGTATGAAAAAGCGGCGGTGGCCATATTGCCAGCGCCGGCAGCTACATCTTCCGTGTCAAATACGCCTTTGACGAGCGTAACGGACGAGAACGCGTTACCGGCCATCAGTACACCAGCATCGGAGAGAGCCGACAGCTCAGCTGTCGTCTTAGCCAGATACACTTCTTTGCGCGCAGCTCTCTTTGTCGGCACGAACTCTCCTTCTACGAGCGTGAAATCTATCCCTTTGATTTCCCTACTATGCACGCTTTTTGCATTTCGAGCAACTCCCATGTATGACGCTGCTCATTTTGGGGATAAAGCCACTAACGACACTATGCGAGGCTTGAACGCCACGCTCAATAGGAGGTTATATCATGGCACAGCAACTCACCGCCGCAGAGTTTGACTCTGTCCTTGCGTCCGCCGACAAGCCTGTCCTTGTGGATTTTTGGGCATCATGGTGCGGTCCCTGCCGCGCGCTCGGCCCCATCGTCGAGCAGGTTGGCGAAGAGATGTCCGACAAGCTTTCCGTCTATAAGGTCAATGTTGACGATGAGCCGGATCTTGCCACCCGTTTCCGCATCGTTTCCATCCCAACGCTCATCCTGTTCAAGAACGGCGAGCCCATTCACACGATGATTGGAAACCTTCCCAAATCCGACTTGGTTTCTGAGCTTAACGCAAATCTATAAGCTATTCCTGTAAGCCTTTTGCCGGTTCCCGATGCCTGTGTGCTTCCGCGTCCGGCAGTTGGTAAAATGGAGTTACCGCGGCGGCACGTCATTGCGGCGTGTCGCCACTTTTTAGCGAGGAGTACCCGTGGCAGACATGAAAGACAAGCGCTCGGTCAGACAAACAGAGGTTTTTGAAGACGATAGCCTTCCAGACAGCACTTCTGAGCTCGTCATTTCAGATGCCGAGAAGACCGGACAGCTGAAAGGCGTTCGCCGCCGCATAGTTATGGCCAAACTCCGGGCAAGCATTTCGGTAGGTATTCTCGTAGCCGCCGCTGCAATCTTTGTCTTTCTGCTCATCGATGTAACTGCCGGAGACGTTATTGGTCTTGACCGTTTTGCCTACCGTCTCTTCGTCATCCATCTGCGTACTACGTGGCTCACGGGCATCATGGAAGGATTTTCGGGCCTTGCAAGTCCCGTGACCGTTGTCGTTATGCTCATTGTCGTCGCGGCGTTTGCTCCGGGACCTAACGTTGGTCGTCTCGCCTGTATCAACCTTGTAAGCGCGCTTGCCGTAGACCTGATATTCAAAGCTATCGTGCAGCGCCCGCGCCCGGACGGCTTTCGCCTGGTCGCTGAAACAGGATATAGCTTTCCTTCGGGCCATTCCATGTTTTCTATGGCGTTCTACGGCTTTCTTATCTGGCTGGTATGGCACTACGAGAAGGACAATCTGCAAAGGTGGCTCTTCTGTCTTTCTTTTGCCTTCATCATTATCATGATTGGCATCAGCCGCATCTATCTCGGCGTGCACTACGCCTCCGACGTCCTCGGCGGCTATTCCCTTGCACTGGTATGGCTGGTGCTCTTTACAAAGCTCATGGTCCCCGCGCTCATACGAAAACCGCACGACAAAGACGCCACGCCTCAACGACTTCAGTGACAGGCGACGTTAGTGACGGCCAAATAAACGCGAGGCAAGTTCCCCAAATCCTGATTGATTGTTCAGCTGAATGATTTCCGCCTGCACGACTTTTTTGGCGGTATCGTCAACAATAACGCGCCCCATCGTCGGACCGCCTCCGCCACGCGGAAATGAAGGGCTCCCGGGATTCATGACAAGCGCATGGGTCCACTCGTCCTTCTCGATAAATGGCCGATGCGTGTGGCCGCAAACAGCAATGTCACACTTGGTCAAATCAAGACGCTCTCGATAGTGGCAGATTTCCCATTTGAGGCCGCTCTCGAGGAAAAACACCTTCTTGCGCACCATGGGGCCATAATCATAGGCGAAATCATTATTGCCCAGGCACATGCGCACAGGCGCAATCTCCTGAAGCTTCTTATAATCTTCCAGCGACGTCATGTCGCCAGCGTGCACAATGTAATCAGCGCCCTGGAGCTCGTCAAGCAGCTCAGGCGATAAATACCCATGCGTATCGGAAATAACATCATATCGTACGAACGCCATATATATTCTTTCTGCCAGTTCTGGCATAGTGTAGCGGTTGCAGCCTATTGTGCAAAGAGCTTTCCTCGCGTTTAAAGGCCAAGCGCACGTTTGAGAGCTACCACACGACGGCGCGAAACCGAAATGTGTTTGTCCTCAAACCCCTGAATCGTGAGCTGAAGAATACCAGCTGAGATGACTTCCACATCTTCAACATACTCTAAATTCACAATATAACTACGATGAATGCGGAAAAATCCGTGCGCCGCAAGTCTGTCCTCCAGTTTTTGGAGCGAAATCGTCGAAAGGAACCGGTCGTTTTCCGTATAAATGCAGGAGTAGTCGTCCTTTGCCTCAATAAAGCGTATCTGGTCAATGGGCACGAGGACCTTACTGCCGCTCTTAATGACGGGAATGCGCTCAACGCTTGGTGGCGGAACCTGCGGTTTAAGGCGTTCAGCAACCTTTTCCAACGCCTGACTCAGCCGATCCGTCTCAACCGGCTTCATAAGATAGTCGACCGCATTGACGCCAAAAGCGTCTAGGGCGTATTCGCTATACGCCGTAACAAATACAATCTGCGGAGGATTTTTCAGTTTGTGAAGAGCTTCGGCAAGTTGCATGCCGTTGGTCTTGGGCATAGAGATGTCCAGGAACATGACATCAACGCGGGTTTCCATGAGCTTCTCGACAGCCTCCCGTGCACTTGTCGCCTCGACTATCATGTCAATAGAGCCAGACTCTTCGAGTAAAAACCTAAGCTCTGACCGGGCCGGAGCTTCGTCATCAACAATCATCGCACGCATATAAACCCCCTATCGCCGCGTGAAAGACGCGGCGTCTTACTGTGCAAACAGCCCGCTCTGCCGTGCGGCATCAGCAAGCTTAAGCGTCACGCAGGTACCTTTTCCCGGTTTGGAGAGAATTTCCACACCGGATCCCGCGCCGTAGAAACGCTCGACCCGTTCCGAAACGTTTTTGAGCGCGATGCCAGTTCCCTTTGATTCTTCCGGAACATGGTCGGCATCATCAACTGCAAGCAGATTTTGAACTTGCTTTTCTTCCATACCCAAACCATCATCGGCTACGGCTATAAGAATATCATTCCCGTCTCGCGCGACATGTACATCAATATGGAGAGGCCCCTCATCGCGCATAGCATGCCGAACGGCATTCTCAACAATGGGCTGCACCAAAAAGGACGGAACAAAAATTTCCTCGCATCCGGCCTCTACATGCTCGCTTTCAAGAATGCGGTCCTCGCCAAAGCGGGCCTTCTCAATCGTCAGATAGCTGCGGATCTGCGTCAGTTCCTGCGACAGAGAAATAAGAGCATCGGCGGTGCTCTCCAGAGTGCGGCGATACAGCGCTGAAAATTCGCGGAGCAACTTGCGAGCTTTATCGGGGTCGGTTCGCGTCAAAGACGCAATGGTATTGAGCGTATTAAAGAGGAAGTGAGGGTTGATTTGAGCCTGCAGCGCCTTAACTTCCGCGCGGGCTGTCAGCTCAGCCTGACGGTCAAGCTCGTATGAGGAAAGTTGCGTAGAAAGCAGCTGTCCCAGACCTTCCGCAATGGCAAGCTGGGTTCGGTCAATCTCAATGCCCCGGCGGTAATAAAGCTTGATAGTGCCCACAGCCTGATCCTGCACCAAAAGCGGCACAATGATGCCAAACGTGCTGCCGCGAGAAGCACTTTTGCGCTTCAGAACCTGCTGTCGGCTATCGACCGACACAAAGGTTTCCATGCGACGACTTTCAAGCACTTCAAGCGTGGGGCCGGCCACCTTCGCTCCGGGAAGGTGCGTTGTAGGAATGTCTCCCTCAAAACCGAGCACCCGTTCACGGTCGGTAAGGCCGATAGCGGCCGCGGATGTTTGGGGAAGCAATAACGAGCAGATAGTCGGTGCGCTTTCTGCAGTCAGGCCGCCGCGCAAATTCTTGAGCGTCTGTGATGCAACCTCAAGGGTTCTCTCAGTCGCCTGAGAACGGTTCACCTCCGGTGACGGCATAATAGTGCCGCTCACAATAACAAGCATAGCGAAGCCTCCACCGGCAGCAATGGCGGCTATTAGGTTATTTGATACAACCCCTATGGCGAGAAGAACCAAAAAGGCCAAGCAGACCAGAAGGAAGATGAGATTTTTCGTACGTTTGTTGTAGGTAGCAAAAGTCTTCATACTGCTGCTCAAAGACTCTGTGAATCTGCAAGAGATGCCGGCAGAGGCGTCTTTTTAAGCGCTTGAGCCAGCGGCAAGCCAAGGACGTACAGCACTACCGCCTCACCAAGGCCTGTTGTTACCAGACCAAAAAGGTACATATACGGATATGATCCGTCGAGGGCGATGTCTGTAAAGGGAATGGTATAAAAGCCCATACCTTGCAGAAGCAAGGGCAAATACGCGGGAACAATAAGCGCGTTTGCAAGCACCGGTCCCAAGACCGCCAAGGCCGGCGTCTTCCTCAATTTCCAGGTAAGATACGCGCCCACACCCGTTGCCAAAGAACCGAAAACAACATCCAGAAGACCCAGCGCTCCGGCACCCGAAAGCGCCATGTTAGCGAGGTTGGCAATCACACAGCCCAAAACCAGCCCTGGAACGGCTTCGGATGTAAAGAGCGCCAATACGCAGAGCGCCTCGGAAACGCGGAACTGAATCGGACCCCAGGCAAGGCTGCCTAAAAAAAGAATTGTAACTAACGTGAGCGCGGCGTATACGGCGGCAATCATACCAATGCGCGCGATACGACGTGTTCTTTCGATACCATCTTGCGATGGCTGACGTGCACTATATGACAAAATGCAGCCCCTTAACCTATGCTGACATGCAGGTGTTTATTGAAACAATATCTATAGTAACCGCTAAACGCATCGACGGCAAACGCAATACTTTTATATCAACAGTTTAGTAGTGAAGGTGCATCCCAGGATATACCATCTCGCGGCGATGTTTCTCATAAGCTGCAACGGCTTCCTCTTCAAAAGCCAGCGGCGTTTCCTGCTCCCCCATAGCGTCCAGAAACCATCGCATGAGATAGGGATTCAGCGGAAGCAGAGGACCAATAATCCACGTTGCAATGCAGTTGCCCCGGCGAAATCCTTCGAGCTTGCTTTTCTTGTTGATACCAAATCCGGTTGAATTCTTAATGAAGTACGAGGAGGAGTTGTCGCCTTCAGTAAGCGTGAACTGCATCTTAAAACCTACAACGTCAAAGTCCTTCTCGCCATTGCCCGGACTAAAAGAGCCAACCTGCACGTCATGAAAACGGCGCGGCATATAGCGCGTGGTCGTATACGCGAAAAGACCCAGGCCTTCGATACGCGACCCGTCCGGATTGATAATGGCTTGCCCTAAAAGATCCGCCACGTTTCCCGAGAAGATCATGGGAACACCCGCGTCAGCAAGCTCTGCCAGGCGATCTTTGTACGGCATGAGGCGTTCAAGCACAAATTCCTGCTGAGCCTCGGTCATGCCACCCAACAAGATACCGGAAGGAGTATGGTCAACAAAGTAAGGCTTGTCGCCATGCATGGTGTGAACGATGCTCTCCTTGGGAAGGCAGGCTTCTGCATAGAGGTAGTTGCCATTGTCGCCGCCCTGATTTCCATACTCCGGGTACAGAATTTCGACTTTTGTTTCAGGCTTACTCATGGGCGGCCTCCATGTCCTTTAAGCGTTCAAGAATTCGCTGGCGGCTGACATCAGCAATGCCACCGTTGTAGAGCCCATGCGCGTAAAACACATGCTGCACGGCGGCCAAATCAATACAATCGGCAGTTTCTTCAGGCGTAGACGCCACAAAGGTTTTCTTGGGATCGATGCCCGCAAAACGCAGCCGAACCAAAAGGTCAAGGGAGGTGTCGCCATACAGAACTACCTGTTTGACACTGGGGTCATTGAGCACCTCAAAGTCAGTCTGATAATACCAGCCGATATATTCCGTCTGGTCTTTCGCCTTTGCCATATAGGCGTCAGCAATCATGATGACGATAGCTTTGTCGCCCGGTTGACGGCGCAGGATATCCAGCGTAACCGAAGTAGCGGTGTCATTCTCGCCCTTAGATGCCATGCTGATAAGACGATGACCGTTGTAGTCAATCTCGTTGTAGCGTGATTCCGCGATGTTGATGTCGCTCTCAAGCGAGCGGGCAATCTGCTCGGGCGTCAGACCCATTTCACGGGCCGTCACGACGCAGGTCAGCATGTTGTAGAGATTCACGATGGAGTAGCTGTTGAGCCTGTAGGTATAGGCCGGCGCTCCAGGAGCGTTGTTCTCGCGCACGACAAAGGTATGGTCGGTCTTGTTGACCGAGACAACCTCATAATCAGGATGCGGGTTCGTAAAACCGCATTCCTCACAGGTCGCTTTACCAAGGTGGCGAAGGTGAGCGTAGTCCCACCGCAGCTTTCCGCCGCAGATGGGACATGCCGTCAAGTCGCTGACGATTCCCATAGGCTCCGGCGTGTCTTCGTCCAGATGCGCAATCGAGAAGTACGTACGGTGTTCACACTGAGGCGCCAGACGGCAGGAAATCATATCGTCGGCGTTGAGAATGAGATGCGTATCGGCGGGAATACCCTTGCTCATCACGTCAAAAACGAAGTCGGGAGTGGCGCTGCGTGAAAACGTATCACGAAAGAGGTTGGTAACCGCGAGAATATCGGGCTGGAAGAAAGGAAAGATGCGAGGACCGGAGAGCTCATCAAACTCCATCACCGCCAGCTTGTTCTTAACCTTGCCTCCAAAGGTGGTATTGCGCGCAAAGGAGCTTGCAAAACCGCTTGAGATGTTTCCTCCCACGCGATTGGTCACCGTATGGTAGCCGTTGTCAGCCAACAGGTCATTGAGCAGATTGTTGGTGGTGGTTTTTCCGTTGGTGCCCGAGATGAACACAATCTGATCCGGCTTCGCGATGTCACCTAAAAATGCCGGGTCGATAGCCTCGGCAATGGCGCCGGGCAAGGTTCCTCCCGCATGTCCCGTAAGATCGAGCGCCCCAATGGTCGCTTTCGCTGCAAGGAAGGCAAGTGGAAAGAATCTACTTCGTATGTTGGTCACGATTACTCTCTCTCCATACTGTTCACAGAAATACACATTTTAGCATGTAATGGACGGAGCTTTGGACTCCATGGGGTTTCTCGCCACCTCTGTCACAAAAACGTCCCTTACCTGTTTCGTAAGGGACGTAAGAGTCACAATAGAGTTGCGGCATTGCACGAGGCACTTGAAGCACTATCGGCCACGCCGGTACCCGCTGTTTACATGCTGATACGCGTACCTGAAAGGCCCGCCATCGCCTCGGCTGCCTTTTCAAGCGAACCGATAATGCATACGCGGCCCGGACGGGACTTCGCAAACTTGATGGCTGCGCGAATCTTTGGCTCCATGGAACCCTTGCCAAACTGACCCTCGGCAAGATAGGCCTCAGCATCTTCGCACGTCAGGGTCTCAAGGTCTTTTTGATCCGGCTTGCCAAAATTGATGGCTACATGATCGACAGCAGTGAGAAGAACCAGAGTATCGGCCTGGCAATCTTCCGCCAGCAGCTCGCCGCCCATATCCTTGTCGATGACGGCGGCAATGCCCTTATACGCTCCCTTGTCGGTGTAATCCCTCACAACAGGAATTCCACCGCCGCCGCAAGCGATGACGATGAACTCGTTGTCCAAAAGATTCAGAATGCTCTCGTACTCAACAATCTTCTTCGGTTCCGGCGACGCGACAACGCGACGATACCCTCTGCCCGAATCCTCCATAAAGCTCATCTCAGGATGCAGCTTCTTCTCTTCTTCCATCTGCTCTTTAGACATGAACTGTCCGATAGGCTTGGAGGGATGCTCAAAGGCGGAATCTTCGGGGTCTACCTCAATCTGCGTCACGACAGAGGCAACGTGCCACCTCTTGTAGGCCTTATGCATGGACGCGCCGATTGCCTGCTGAAGGTGGTATCCGATGTAGCCCTGGGACATGGCGCCGCATTCCGGAAGGTCAATCTTCGGAATGGAAGTGTCCTCGTCATGCGCGAGGGCAAACGCCTTTTGAATCATGCCTACCTGCGGGCCATTGCCGTGGGTAATGATGATTTCATTGCCTTGTTCGATGACCTTAAGAAGCGTGGGCGCGGCCTCCCGTACCCGCTTGATCTGCTCCTCGGGAGTATCTCCCAAAGCGTTTCCACCAAGAGCAATGACAACGCGGCTTGTCTTGTAAGACGAATCTTGCATAGTACCCTCCGTTAGTTAGTATGAACCTCCGTGGCTACTATACTTCAGAGCACTCCAACTGCCTAGAACATACAGGGTCAACGGTCTTTTTACGCCGCACACCTCTCGCGTGCGGACTTTCCGCACTATTGGAACGCGAGAAGAACCCGGAAGATGAGGCCTGAAACGGCAACCTCATATGAGCTACAGCTCCTCTTTTCAAGTAAGAAACACCGGGCCAGGAAATCTCTTCCTGACCCGGCCAAGCGGCGCGACATACCTCAAATCAAGCGTTGAGCGCCGCAGAAGAACCAAACGTGCGCCTAGTTCTTCTTCTCTTCTTCGCTGTCAGTCTCAGAAGCATAGAGCGCCTTGAGGCGAACAAGGTGATCATAGCGAGCCATTGCCGCGGCCTCGTTCTCCTTGAACAGCTTGTCAGCATTCTCGGGGAACTCGCGAGTCAGACGGCTATAGCGCGCCTCGTTCATAAGGAATTCCTGATAGCCGCCAGCAGGCGCCTTGGAATCAAGCGTGAACTTTTTGCCAACTGGCGCGGAAGGATTGAAGCGGTAAAGGTTCCAGTACCCCGTCTCCACGGCCTTCTTCATCTCTTCCTGAGCGTGAGCCATGCCGCCCTTGATGGAGTGCATCTCACACGGCGAGTAGCCAATGATGAGCGAAGGTCCGGGATAGGCCTCAGCCTCAGCAATTGCCTTCAGGGTTTGAGCAAGGTTAGCGCCCATAGAAACCTGCGCCACGTAAACGTAGCCGTACGTCATAGCAATTTCAGCGAGGTTCTTCTGCTTGACATCCTTGCCCGCCGCCGCAAATTGCGCGACCTGACCAAGACGGGACGCCTTGGAAGCCTGGCCGCCCGTGTTGGAGTACACCTCGGTGTCAAAAACGAACACATTGATGTCTTCGCCGGAAGCGAGAACATGATCAAGGCCACCAAAGCCGATGTCGTACGCCCAGCCATCGCCGCCGAAGATCCAGAAGGACTTCTTGGTGAGATAGCTCTTATTAGCGAGAAGTTCCGCAGCCTCAGGAGTGTTGGACGAGCCAAGCTCAGCTACGAGAGCCTCAGCGGCTTGCTTGCTCAACGCGGCATCGGAAACGGAATCGATCCACGCCTTGGCCGCATCCTTGAGCTCCTGACTTGCCTCGGAAGACTCGGAAAGCTTCTGGGCAACATCCAGCAGGTGCTTCTGCTCCGCCTGATGACCCAGCATAAGACCCATACCGTGCTCAGCGTTGTCCTCAAACAGGGAGTTATTCCATGCAGGACCATGACCGTTCGCATCGGTGGTAAAGGGCGAGCAGGACGCGGGATTACCCCAAATGGAAGAGCAACCGGTTGCATTGGAGATATACATGCGGTCACCGAACAGCTGCGTCACCAGACGGCCATAGCTGGTTTCCGCGCAACCTGCGCAGGAGCCGGAGAACTCAAGGAGCGGTTTTTTGAACTGCGAACCCTTGACGTTGTTTGCAACCAGCTCGGGCTTCTCGGCAACATGAGCCACGGAGTAGTCAAAAATCTCCTGCTTAGGCTGCTCTTCTTCAGCGGCAACCATAGTAAGGGCGTCAGCCGGGCAAATGTACACGCAATTGGAGCAGCCGGTGCAGTCAAATTGCGAAACAGCAATCTCGAACTTCATACCCTTGGCCTTGGGCCCAACGGCGTCCTTAAAGACAGCGGACGCGGGAGCCGCAGCGACCTCTTCATCGGTAAGAACGAAGGGACGAATAGCCGCGTGCGGGCAAACGTAGGCGCACTGGTTGCACTGAATGCACTTGGCGTCATTCCAACGAGGCACCATAACGGCGATACCGCGCTTCTCATACGCGGCCGCACCCAGCTCAAACTGGCCGTCCGCATGCTCCTTGAACACGGATACAGGCAGAGAATCGCCTTCCATGCGAGACACAGGATTCATAATCTCCTGTACCTGCTTGAGGAGAGCCGCACGTCCCTCAAGAGAGATGGGGTTAGGAGCGTCCTCGGCATTTGCCCAATCGGCAGGAATCTCGATCTTTTTGAATGCAGTTGCGCCAGCGTCGATAGCCTTGTGGTTCATATCGACAATGTTCTGGCCCTTCTTCAGATAGGAATGAGTCGCAGCGTCTTTCATATACTGCAGCGCGTCGGCCTCGGGGAGCACCTTTGCAAGCGCGAAGAAAGCGGACTGAAGAATGGTGTTGGTGCGCTTGCCCATACCAATCTCTTTAGCAAGGTCAATGGCGTTGATGAGATACACGCTGATGTTGTTCTTGACAACATAGCGCTTAGCCTCTGCCGGGAAGTGATGCGAGAATTCCTCGGCGTCCCACTGGCAGTTGACCAGGAAGGTTCCACCCGGCTTGACATCGCGCACCATCTTGAGGCCCTTGGTGATGTAGGCGGGATTATGGCATGCGACAAAGTCCGCCTTGGTAACGTAGTACGGAGAGCGAATTCTGTGGTCTCCAAAACGCAGGTGGCTGATGGTAATCCCGCCGGTCTTCTTGGAGTCATACTGGAAGTAGGCCTGGACATACTTATCAGTGTGATCGCCGATGATCTTGATGGAGTTCTTGTTGGCACCAACGGTGCCGTCGCCGCCGATACCCCAGAACTTGCATTCGATGGTACCTTCGGCCGCAGTATTAGGAGCGTCAGCATCCTCAGGCAGAGAAAGATTGGTGACATCGTCCACAATGCCAACTGTAAACTCGTGGCGAGGCTGATCCTTCTTGAGCTCCTCAAAAATCGCGAAGGCTGACGAAGGAGGCGTGTCCTTGGAGCCAAGACCGTAACGGCCGCCAACGACAGTGAGGTTGCTCTTGCCAGCCTCATACAGTGCGGAGACGACGTCTTCGTACAGAGGCTCGCCGACAGATCCGGGCTCTTTAGTACGATCCATAACGGCAACCTTCTTGACAGTCTCGGGGAGAACGTCAACAAAGTGTTTTACCGAGAACGGACGGTACAGGCGAACCTTCACCAGACCGACCTTCTCGCCATGAGCATTGAGGTAATCGATAACCTCTTCCAGAGTGTCGCAGAAAGAGCCCATGCAAATAACGACGCGGTCTGCGTCAGGAGCGCCGTAGTAGTTGAAGAGACCGTAATCGGTGCCGAGCTTAGCGTTGATCTTGTCCATGTAGTTCTCAACGACTGCCGGAAGCTCATCATAGACGGCGTTGCACGCCTCACGGTGCTGGAAGAAGATATCACCGTTCTCATGTGAGCCGCGGGCATGCGGATGCTCGGGGTTCAGAGAGTGGTCACGGAAGGCCTGAACGGCATCCATATCGCACATGTCTGCAAGGTCATCGTAGTCCCAAACGGCAACCTTTTGAATCTCATGCGAGGTGCGGAAGCCGTCAAAGAAGTTCAGGAACGGAACTTTGCCCTCAATCGCCGCAAGGTGAGCAACGGGAGCAAGATCCATAACTTCCTGGACATTACCCTCAGCAAGCATAGCGAAGCCGGTCTGGCGGCAGGCCATAACGTCCGAGTGATCGCCAAAAATGTTCAACGCGTGAGTGGCGACAGTACGCGCCGAAACGTGGAAAACGCCCGGCAGCTGCTCGCCGGCTATCTTGTACATGTTGGGCAGCATAAGCAGCAGGCCCTGTGAGGCCGTATATGTTGTCGTGAGGGCGCCCGCTCCAAGAGAACCGTGGACAGCGCCGGCCGCGCCGGCCTCAGACTGCATCTCAACGACTTTGACGGTAGAACCGAAGATGTTCTTGACACCTTGAGCAGACCATTGGTCGACATAATCGGCCATCGGGCTGGACGGGGTAATGGGATAGATTCCCGCTACCTCGGTAAACGCATACGACACATAAGCCGCTGCGTTGTTACCGTCCATGGACTTAAACTTTCTTGCCATATCCTCTCCTTGCCTTATCTGCAGCCGTACTAAGCTGCAGGCGACGTACGATGCGACACGATCCTCTACAAACTGACCCTGGGTAGCCGAAACGTCGCGCTTCTCCACGAAACGTCAGCGTGGGTTTGGCATGGCCGATAAGGGTCGCATACTTCTTCTTATTATTACTCAAATAAGTATCAAAATATATCAAAATTCCGCTGATGGTAATCCCTATTTTTTGGTAGGAATTACTACCAGCAAACATCTACCAGACCGCAGTACACTAGCCTGATACTATGCGCTTCTTCAATAAAATCCTTTACAGATTTGATATGTCAGCGCCGCTTGCTTTCATACAGTTTTTCCAAATCAGCCGCAAGCTCCGCGCCAATCTTTCCTTTCGCGTCAGCAGCCTGTACAACGCCATGCTCGTCAGAGACGAGAAAAACTTCATCAAAGCCCGTTGCGCCCGCCAGAACTTCTGCGGCCAGATTCTCCTGAAAGTCCATCCGATAGCCAAGCGTTGACGCGATGTCACACGCAAGCGACAGCGCCCCCGCCGAAGCAGCGGACACGTCCTTGCCTATGGTGAGAATTCCCTTGTCTGCGACCCAGAGTACCTCAGGAGCGCATCCTGTCTTTGCTGCTTCTCGCTGAGCCGCGCACGCGCGGGTAGCAAGAGCCAAAAGTGAGCTGTCTTCGAGCGGTTCATAGGGACCGACAGCCATGGCTGCCCTTCCTTGTTCATCAATAACCAGCAGCAAAACGCCATCGGGATCTTCAGCCGAGCCTTCTTGAAGAGTGCCTTCTATGTGCTGTTTTGCCCAAGCGATAAGATGCGGAGAGATCGCCTTGCCGTCAATGCGCCTCTTGCCAAGCGCATGCAAATGACGATTTTCAAGGGGAAGGGTCTTACCAGCAAGCCGCCAGCGGCAAATCACCGCCGGTGTTCCCGGCCTGTAGTTCTCTGCTGCCTGTGCTTCCTCTGTATCCATGCTGTACTACCGCCTAACCTTCTCGTTGTGCTTCTTGGCCGCCGCCTCATACCTCTAATGCCTGAAGTGACGCACTCCCGTGAATACCATGGCGATACCGTGCTCATCGCAGGCCTCAATGGACTCCTCGTCCCTGACTGAACCTCCCGGTTGAATGATAGCCGAAACCCCATGAGCGGCTAAAACATCAACCGTATCGCGGAATGGGAAAAACGCGTCGGACGCGGCGACAAGACCGGCAGCCGGAATTCCCATGCGCTCGCATGCTTTCTCGGCTCGCTCGCATGCCAAAAGCGCCGCGTCGACTCGGTTGGGCTGTCCGGGACCCATGCCCAGTCCCGCCCGGTTTTTCGCGACGAGAATCGCATTGGATTTGACGGTCTTTCCCACTTTCCACGCGAACATCAAATCGTCCATCTCTTCTTGCGTCGGCTGCCGCTTTGTCGAAACCGTAAAAGAGTTGACACTTTCATCCACATGGTCGAGATCTTGCACCAACATGCCGCCGTCAATGGTTCTCATTTCAAGCCCGCAGCTACGGTCGATGCCGCCGGTTTCCAATACTCGCAAATTTTTTCTCTTCGCAAGCCGCTTAAGCGCGTCCGCGGTATATCCCGGCGCGATAAGCACTTCAACAAACTGCTTGTTCACGTCAGCGATGTGCTCTACGAGCTCAAGAGGGACTTCTCGGTTGGCGGCGATAATACCTCCGAACGCCGAAACGGGATCGCAGGAAAATGCGCGGTCATACGCTTCAACAACGTTTTCCGCCGTTGCGGAACCGCAGGGATTTTGGTGCTTGAGGATAATAACCGCCGGCTCCTCGAATTCTCTGACAGCAGTCCACGCGGCATCGCTGTCCAGCAGATTGTTGTAAGAAAGTGGTTTTCCCTGCAGCTGTCTTGCGCGCGCAAGCGAGTGCTTGGGGGCATCTGCCGTTCGATAAAACGCTGCGGCCTGCTGGGGATTCTCGCCATACCGAAGCTCTTGCGCCTTAAACGCTTTCACCACAAGCGTATCCGGGAAGTCAGGGGCCGCGCTATCTTTCTCGCTGACCACGCCGGATAGATAGTCTGCGATTGCGCGGTCATACGATGCAGTAGTTGCAAAGACCTTGAGCGCAAGCCATTGACGAGTTTCAAGCGTTGTCGCTCCGCCATGCTGGCGCATCTCCGCAAGAATGGCCTCGTAATCAGCCGGATCGCTCACAACGGTCACAAAATCATTGTTTTTAGCGGCCGAACGAAGCATCGAGGGTCCGCCGATATCAATGTGTTCGATAGCCTCAGCGCGTGTCACGCCTGGTTTTGCCACTGTTTTTTCAAACTCATACAGGTTCACGCAGACCAAATCAATCATGTTGATGCCATGAGCCGCCGCGTCCTCTTTGTGCTTGTAGTTATCACGTCGACACAGTAAGCCTCCATGTACGCGCGGGTGAAGTGTTTTGATCCGGCCATCCATCATCTCGGGAAAGCCCGTATATGTTTCGATGGGTATCACTTTCACGCCGGCTTCTTCCAACGCACGAGCGGTACCTCCTGTCGATATCACTTCAACGCCAAATTCCGACTCCAACGCCCGAGCAAACTCAACGATTCCCGTTTTGTCCGTAACCGAAATCAACGCGCGTTTGATCTCGCCATCCGCCATAGCTTCTCCTTTGTATGAGCGTTACCGGCACTCTATTTGGCGGACACAGCCGCCTTCTCACAAAGCGTAGCGCATCGCGTACCTTTATGCAGCAGGCATGTGCTATCTTGAAACAACCTCATAACGTACAAGCGCTTGCTTATGAGAAATCGCTTGCGCCCTAGACCACAATGCCCGGAGGATACCATGCCGCGTACCCGCGCGCCAAAAACAAATGACCTTATCTGCCGTCCTTTTGAACCATCGGACTTTGACGCGGTATGCGACCTCATCGCCAAAGTTTGGCATACAGAAGGCTCCTCTGAAGAGGCATTCCTGTCCTCACGAAGTGACGCCTCCTACTACCTTTCCGTCTCGCAATACCTCTGCGTTGCTGAGAAGAACCACAAAATTGTCGGTCTTATTTTTGCCGGAAACGGCGAGAACAACCCTACGACTAAACCATGGCGCCTCATTAAAGTGTCTGCGCAACATCTTGCAGAAGCCCTCGAGGGCTCCCGATACTATGAGCTCAATTATCAATACATCAAAACCGAATCAAAGCTCATTAAAGCATTTCGCTGCTCCAATGACCCGCGTGCCGCTTGGGAGATTACTCTATTTTGCATCGATCCCCAAGAGCAGGGGCACGGCATAGGTGGGCTTCTCTTTTCAAAAGTTATCAACTTCTTCATATCTCAAAACGCCAGGGGCTTTTTTCTTGCAACTGACGATGGCTGTGACTTTTCTTTCTACGACTATAAAGGGCTTGAGCGCGTCTCGTCTGCTGAGGTTTTCCCCGCGGAGGACTACTCGGAAACAGCCTATCTCTATGCTTTAGATCTCTAACGCCATGGATACTGTAATCGGAAGATTTGCGCCCAGCCCCTCGGGACGCATGCACCTTGGCAACGCTTTTTCCGCCCTTATGGCCTGGGCAGCCGCACGGTCGGCGGGTGGAAAAATCATACTTCGCATTGAGGATCTTGACCCGCGCGCGCAAGACCCCCATAACGCATCACTTCTTATGGATGACCTCCACTGGCTCGGCCTTGATTGGGACGAGGGTCCGATTTTTCAAAGCCAGCGCCAGGAGATCTACCTTGATGCTCTTGCGCAGCTGCAGTCAAAGGATCTGCTGTATCCGTGCTTTTGTTCGCGAGCAGATCTCCACGCCGCAACTGCTCCCCATGCGTCCGACGGAACTTATGTCTATAAAGGCACCTGCAGAAACCTTTCTCAGAATGAAGTTGCACAGAGGCTTCTGGAAAAAGCTCCCGCGATGCGCCTGAAGGTTCCCGATGCACATGATCCGTCGAGCACCATCAGCTTCACCGATCTTGTGTATGGTTTTCAACAAGAAAACCTCTCCATTGACTGCGGTGATTTTTTGGTTCAGCGCAGCGACCATATCATTGCCTATCAACTTGCCGTCGTTGTTGACGATGCTCTTACCGGGGTAACTCAAGTAGTCCGAGGATCGGATTTGCTTCTTTCAACTCCGCGCCAGATTTATCTGCAGCGCCTTCTTGCATATCCTACACCGGCATATGCCCATATCCCTCTCCTAGTGAGCGCCGATGGACGACGTCTTTCAAAACGTGATAAAGACCTTGACCTCGGCACTTTGAGAGCCTGCGGGATACCTGCTGAGAGGATCATCGGATTGCTTGCCGCGGCAGCAGGTCTGGCCAATCCGCGCGAGCGGCTCTTTGCCGATGATGTTGCCGAACGTTTTGCATGGGAGCCGCTTCGAAAGCACCGCGCAAACGTGAATATACGCGACGCTTTTGCCTTTTAATCCGTGCTGCCGGTTGTAACATTCGCAAGTTCGGGGTATCATTCTCAAGCACCTATTTCGGAGAGCTGACCGAGAGGCCGAAGGTGCTCGCCTGCTAAGCGAGTATGGGCCCAAAGCCCATCTGGGGTTCGAATCCCCAGCTCTCCGCCATTTTTTGCTATTTCCCTTTGTCTTTTCCCGGGCAAAGGGTTTTTCTTTAAAATTTTCCTCAAACCTCTTGCACTTTATGCGCAATTCTGTCATGATACTTGTCGCACGCGGCGTTACCTCAGCTGGATAGAGGACCTGACTACGAATCAGGGCGTCATAGGTTCGAATCCTATACGCCGCACCATTGAATTTTAAGGGCTCCTTCGTGAGCCCTTTTCTTTTATCTCAAGCACCACGCCAACGTACACACTGCAAGCCACGTTTGTACCTGCTGTCTGTACTCTATGCGAACACGCTACTCTTGAGAAGACTCTCTGAGACAATAACTGCTTTCAGAGCCCAAAGCCTTATAGGTATAGCGGATTTTATGCGCATCGCACATATCGAGAATATCTGAAAGAAACTCGACTTCTTGTATAAACGTCTGCCAAAACGACCTATCGATGACGTGTTGCTCAGGCCGTTCAGTACTCAAGACCTTCCGCAATACCTTCGCATTTTTAGAATCCAGCAGCAGATACGTTGCATGTTCAACTTCTCCAAATCCAACTTGAGCAGGATTGCCGGATACATACTCTCTAAACGTAAGACTTCCATCCTCAGAAACGGTAACGGTAAGTTCTTCTTTGTCTGCGTTCATGCACTTCATTTGGCTCTCCTCCCTCTGCTTTTTTCATATCCTATTTTAGCATATTTAGAACATCAGTTCTACTAGAAATTAAAAGAAATTGGTTAGTGCCAAAAGATGTACGGTATCCGCACATAATCGTCTTGGACACGAGTCACATAGCACAAGAACTGCTGCTCTCAGCGCAACTCCACCCTAGGCTTCAGGGCGGATGGCTTCAACGCCGCCCATATAAGGAACGAGAGCTTCAGGAATGGTCACAGATCCATCGGCATTCTGATAATTCTCGAGAATCGCAGCCATGGTGCGACCGACCGCAAGGCCTGAGCCATTGAGCGTATGCACTAACTGCGTACTCTTGCCGGCGGAATCCTTGAAACGGATGTTAGCGCGGCGAGCCTGGAAATCTTTGCAGTTGGAGCAGGAAGATATCTCTTTATAGTTGTTATAGCTCGGGAGCCAGACCTCGATGTCATAGCACTTGGCCGCAGAGAATCCAAGGTCGCCGGTGCACAATATCACCACATGATACGGGAGCTTCAGCAGCTGAAGGATCTTCTCGGCTTCCGCTACCATGGACTCAAGCTGATTCATAGAATCCTCAGGCCTGGCGAATTTGACCATCTCAACTTTGTCAAACTCGTGAACACGAATGATGCCTCGAGTATCTCTGCCCGCCGATCCTGCTTCCTCACGGAAACATGGAGTAAATGCCGTATAGAAAAGGGGCAGCTTGGTTCCATCCAGGATTTCATCGCGGTGAATATTGGTCAGCTGCACTTCCGCCGTAGGAATAAGATACAAGTCAGGCTGCACATGGTAGAGGTCGTCCTCAAACTTGGGCAGCTGGCCTGTACCAAAAAGCGAGTCGTGATTAGTAATGACCGGCGGCCAAAACTCTTTGAACCCCGCCTCATTGTGGCAATCAATCATGAAGTTGATAAGCGCGCGCTCCATGCGGGCGCCCAGACCGCTCAAAAGATAGAAGCGTGTGCCGGCAAGCTTGACGCCGCGGTCAAAGTCAATAACGCCGAGGTCAGCGCCAAGGTCCCAGTGAGCCTTCGGCTCAAAATCAAACTCGGTGGGCACTCCCCAGCGACGAACCTCGGGGTTTTCAGAATCGTCCGCACCGTAGGGAACCGACTCATCGGGAATATTGGGGATAGCGGCTACGAGCGCCTTGAGCTCCTCCTCCACCGTATCCCGCTTGCGGTCAAGCTCGGCAATGCGCTCTTTATTGGCCGCAACCTGCTTTTTTGCCGCTTCTGCTTCCTGCGCTTTGCCTTCACGCATAAGCTGTCCGATTTGCTTGGAAACGGTATTGCGCTCGGCCTGCAATCCTTCTACCTCAACGATTGCTTCGCGTCGCTCCCCGTCGAGTTTGAAGAATTTCTCGCGATCCCAATGGGCGTTTTGACGGGATTTGCAAGCGGCGTCAACAACGTCGGGATTCTCACGAACAAACCTGATGTCAAGCATTCGGTATCTCCTTGTATAGCCAGAGCGCGTCCTAATCCTGCACGCCCGTGATTTTACGCAGTTACAATTTCAGTTGCAATTTTTCAAGTATATACTTGTACTGCCCGATAGGTAGTGTTTGTTCACGTTTTGGAGTTACTTCATGAATATGATTGGCGATGTTTTCACATGGCTCTTTACTGATCAGACCGGCGTATTATGCCTCGTCGGCGGTGGTATCCTCCTCTTTCTTCTCATCTCTCTCGTTCTGGAACGCAGAACAAAAAAGCGGTATTACAATCACGAGAAGAGCGAGGGAGATTGGGACTTGTTTGACGACGCCGAAAGCGGATGGTCGGATTTTGACGAAGACAACAAGTAGATTACTCGTAACGTACATACTAGCGTATCAAATACAAAACCCCTGCCTATAAGCAGGGGTTTTCATATACATGGTGCGGGCGAAGGGACTTGAACCCCCACGGGCTGTTGCCCATATGCACCTGAAGCATACGCGTCTGCCAATTCCGCCACGCCCGCGTGCTCGGCAATAATACTACATTTCCACATTTCTTGCACGAGATTCCTATACAAGCCCATAAAGGCATGTTTCGGGGTAAAATAAGACAGCTGTCACGGCCAAATCGGACATTAAACACACAAGGAGCCGCCGTGGAAGATCTGAGAGTCGCTCATACCGCACGAAGACACCCCGCCTCTGACGACCAAACAGCCGCTGACGGCGTTTTCGGCCAGAGCGAAATACTCCTTAACCGTTATCGTGTCCTCTCACGACGCGGCACCGGAGGCTTTGGTACCGTCTGTACCTGCTGGGATACTCGGCTTCAGCGCCGTGTGGCTATCAAACGGATGCCACTCACTGACGCGACAGCCTCCGCGGGCGTACTTACATCAACTACCGAAGAAGCTCTTGCAGAGGCGCGGACAGCAAGCCTGCTCGCGCATCCCAATATCGTTACTGTCCATGACTTTGAAACTGATGGAGCCTACGCTTATCTGGTTATGGAGTTTATTGACGGACTCAACCTGTCTGAGCTGCTCGCTCGCGTAGAAGGCGGTGCGCTTACCCATGATGAAGCGTCGTGTCTTGTATCCGCTTTGGGCCGGGCGCTTGGATACGCTCATGAAAACGGCGTTTTGCACCTAGACATAAAGCCGACCAACATCATGATTGACCGCCAAGGCACGGTAAAACTCGCGGACTTCGGTATGGCGACGCTCGCTTCAGCCACCGGATATGGCGACGCGCGCGGCGGCACCGTTGGCTACATGCCACCCGAACAAATTGAAGGGTTTCTCGTCGATGAGCGCGCGGACGTCTTTTCTTTGGCGGTCGTTATGCGCCAGGCGCTCACTGGACATAACATCTTTTTTGGACGAGATGCAAAGGAATCTCTCAACAAGATTCTCAAAACCGCTCACTCAAGAACGTCAGCTTCCCTTGCAAAAGAAGATCAGACGCTTTCCCTTTCCGCTATTGACCACCTTGAGAGCGCGCTTTCCTCTGACTCTTCACATCGCCCTGCGGACATCTCGGAATTTGCCGACTGCTTATCGCTTGAGCTAGGCAACGCGCAGGCTGGCGAGCAAAGCCTGAAAAATCTCATTGAGCAGTCTGAGGAAGAAGAGGACGAAAGCTGGGAAAACACCCATATACCGTTTTTCGTACGACATCCCAAGGTCATTCCAGCATGTTCACGCGCACTCGCGCTGTGTGTCACCGCTGAACTTATGTTTTTTATACTTCGAGACCTTGTTCCTTCTTCGCTGCCGTTCCAAATTGTCGCCGTTTCTATCTCCGCCGCGGCGGCGGCTCTGTGGCCGCCCCTCGGTTCAGCTCTCGTACTTTCTACCTTTGTCTATGCCCTTGCGACCATCAGCCCTACAAGCGTTTCATTTCCTCTTGCCGCGCTGTTGGTTCTCTTTTCCATCGTATGGTGGATAGGCGCTGGTCGTACTGACCGCTTTGCTACAGGGGCGGGGTTCCTTCCGGCGGCACTCTTTTCATCCGTTGCCACTCCGGCACTCGCGGGAGCCGCCCTGCGACCACTCCCCGCTTTTCTGACGGGGCTCTTCGGCTTTGTGTTTGGCGTCACCTTCACAAAAGCCCTGTCGCTCCATTTTGCCGCAACGCCTCTTTCCTACGAGCTCATCTCCTCCATGAGTCTCCCTTCTTTCTGGATTCTGTGCGCGGGAAACGCTTTCTCGGCGCTTATCGCCTCTTATATCAGCAAAAAAAGAACCAGGGGTCTTATGCTTTTTGGTCAACTCCTGGGACTTATAGTACTCATAAGCAGTATCATTCTCGCTGTTTACGTGAAAAATAAGAGTTTTTGGCCCACTATGGACTGGGCATCGATTGTTTTTGCGGTAACCTTGTGTGTACTTGTATGCCTAGGAATTGTCCTGACAGGCCCGGATGCCCGCGGCCGTGAAGGCGAGGATATAGATGAGCTTTATTAGTGACTTTGAGCAACATATCAGTTCTGTCTTTGGTTCTGCACCTCAAGGGTACGCGGAGCCCTTCTCCTTCAAAAAGCTTGCTAAGCGCGCTGCTAAGGAGATGGAGCATGAAACGTATGTGATCGACGGCATAGACACCGCGCCTGCCCTCTATACCGTTTTGGTTTCGCCAAACGATGACTCACTTATGCGGCCACTCTATGCCGATCTGACCGCGGAGATTGCCGCCTTCGTAGCGGCTCAAGCGCAGCGCAAAGGGTATGTCTTTGTCGGTACGCCCCTCGTGCGCTTCATGGTCGATCCTTCGCTGAAGTCGGGAAAGTTTGCCATCTTCGCGGAAAACATTGACGGTGTCACCCTCGACCACCTTCGCGATGAAGAGCGCGCCTTTCTTGGAGGTAACTCCAGTGTCGGCGGAGCGGCGGCGGTGCTTCCCCATAAAAATCGCACGGTCAACGGTCCTTCTCGACAGGCGGGCCGCCCGGCAATGCAGGTCGCTACTCCACCAGATCCTGAACCCGAGCCTCTCCCAGTACGGGACGCGGAGGAGCTTCATCAAACACCGCCGGGCTTTACCGGCACCGACGCGGGCCTTGCGGTCATGCCGGTCGAGTTTGTCGAGGCCGAAGGTGCCATTCCCGTTGTTTCCGCAGCGGAATCGACCCCTTTGCCCGTTGTGACCGCAGCCTCCGGAGCGCAGCAGGACATCCCGCCCGTCGCTGCCGTTCCTACCGCTTCGCCCGTTCCTGCTACCCAGCGCCGGCAAACGCCCTCAAACGCCCGGCGCTCAGTCGGCCGCAACACAGCTGAGCCCGCTTCTGAACAAGAGATTCCTTCTTGCTTTTTGATTGATCGCCAAAGCGGACGTTCGTACCGCGTTGAAGCTCCTGTGGCTATCATAGGCCGCGAACGCTCACAGGCGGATGTGGTTCTTCGTGACCCCAATGTTTCTCGCCGCCACGCCGAACTGCATTATGATGGTCGTCACTGGCACGTCGCCGATCTTCGCTCTACCAACGGCACACTCGTAAACGATATCGATGTTGACGAGATTATTCTGCATGACGGCGACTTGATTACCGTCGGCCTCGTGAACCTCGAATTCCGGGAGAATTAATGATTGACCTTGTCTTATTCGCAGGACGCGTATTGCTCGTCGTCCTTCTGTACATCTTTCTTTTTGCCGTTATGCGTACAGGCATCGGTCTGGTACGCGGACAGCGCAAAGATGGTGCTATCTGGTATGTTGATGTCGAGAAGGGCACGCGCTCGCTGCGCGGACTGCACGCGGACATCTTAGGGCCTGTTGTTATCGGCCGTTCTCCTTCATCCGACATCGTCGTTGACGAGCCCTATGTCTCCGCATCGCACGCGCGCTTCACTCTCCAGGGTCCGGCGCTTGTTCTTGAGGATCTTGGCTCCACCAACGGAACCATGGTCAACGGTCGCATTATCGAGCAGCCCGTCACCCTTCGCGAAAGCGATGAGGTGCAGGTCGGCGATGCGATTATGCGCGTAGGACGTCGTTAAGAGACCAGATGTCAATACCTGAGAACATATCCGACACAACGCCCGTCAGTGAGCCGATAAGCGCTCCTGGCAGACATGAGCTCTCTCTTGAAGGCCGTAAAGACGCGGAATCCGTACATGGTTCCAACTCTTTCATCTCATGGGGAGTTCGCTCAGACGTTGGCTTAGTCCGTGAGCACAACGAGGATTCATTCCTTTTGCGCACGCCCTTGTTTGCCGTCTGCGACGGCATGGGCGGACACGCCGCCGGCGAAGTGGCAAGTTCTATCGCCGTACAGACTATCGGCGAAAAGGCTCCTAATACCGCAGATGACACCCTCTTAGGCGCTTCGATTGAAGCGGCTAACCTGGCCATTATTGAAGCTCCCGAGAAGGGCATCGGCAAACCAGGCATGGGCTCCACCGCCTCCGCTATCTTTATCGAAGGCAATCAGATGGCCGTGGCTCACGTGGGAGATTCTCGCATCTACCTGCTCCACCACGGCACGCTCGTGCGCGTTACCCACGATCATAGCTACGTCGAGGAGCTCGTTGATTCAGGTCAGATTACCGCGGATGAGGCTCGAAATCATCCCTCACGTTCCGTTGTCACCCGAGGCCTGGGATCGGACCCCGAGATGTACGCCGATCATTTTACTCTTGAGATTTCTGGGGGAGACCGTATCGTCCTTTGCTCAGACGGTCTTTCAAGCATGATCCTTGACGACGAAATCGAATCCATCGCCGTATCAAGTATCACCCCGCAAAACGCGGCCGACCGCCTCGTTTCTGCAGCTCTTGCGGCCGGTGGAGCGGACAATGTCACCGTTATTGTCGTCGATATCTTAGACGACGGTCTGGCAGAAAAAAGTCGCCATCGATTCACTCGCGGCGTCATAGCAACGTCCATCGCTCTTGCCGCGCTTTTCGCAGTTTCGATTCTCATCGGGGCGCTCTTTATCAGAAGCGAATACTACCTGGGAATAGATGGCACAACCGTTGCGGTGTACCAAGGGGTTCCCTCACATATCGTGGGCATCCCGCTGTCAAACATCATCAACAGAACCTCCATTGAGGTTAAAAACCTTCCACAGCCCATTCAGGACAAACTTGTCGCCGGAATCCGCGTCAAAGACGAGGATGAGGCGATAAAAACTATCGAGGACTACCGGGCGCAGATTGATGAGGCCGAGAGCAAGGCGGCCGAACGCGCGAATAACGCCAAGTCCGAAGGTAATCCTACCGGTCAGACCGAAGACGCTCCTTCCGATTCTTCTTCACAAAGTTCAGGAGGTGAATAAGGATGAGAAAAACGCTTAATTCACGCCGAAATATCGAGCTAGTATTGCTCACTCTTGCCGCGGTGCCGGTGTTTCTTCTATACGCGATGTATATGGTCACCTCAAAGTCAGAGCTCAGCGTCAGCTCAATGGCGACACCCATCGCTCTTTTTGTGGCGTTTACCATAGCTCATATAGCAAATCGCTTTCTCGCCCCCGCGGCAGACCCCGCGATTCTGCCAATCGTATTTGCCCTTTCAGGAGTCGGCATCACCTTTGTTACGCGTCTGGCTCCCGCGTCAGCACCAAATCAGATTATCTGGCTCTTTGTTTCCGTTGCCGCCATGGTACTTACCCTGATTGTCGTACGGGATCTCGATATCCTTGCCCACTACAAGTACACGATTGGCTTTATCGGCGTTATCTTGCTGCTGCTTCCCATGGTCATTGGTCAGGAGCGCTGGGGATCTAAATTGTGGATTGCTTTTGGCCCCTTTACATTCCAACCTGGAGAAATCGCAAAGATAGCGCTCGTTCTCTTCCTTGCCTTTTACCTCGGTATAAACCGAGAAGCACTTTCAGTCTCCATGCGCAAGATCGGACCGCTTCACCTTCCTCGACTCAAGATGCTCCTTCCACTTTTTATCATGTGGGGCATGAGTCTTTTGGTTGTCATCTTTGAGCGCGACCTCGGCAGCGCCCTTTTGTTCTTCGTCTTTTTCGTCATTATGCTCTACGTCGCTACCGGGCGCGTCAGTTATGTACTCGTCAGTCTCTTGTTGCTGGCGCTTGGAGGAGTCC
Source organism: Lancefieldella sp. Marseille-Q7238 (assembly GCF_949152215.1). Taxonomy (GTDB): domain Bacteria; phylum Actinomycetota; class Coriobacteriia; order Coriobacteriales; family Atopobiaceae; genus Lancefieldella. The sequence continues at coordinate 1,074,950 of NZ_OX424407.1, read as the reverse complement.
TTCTCTACCATTTCTTTGGCCATGTTCAGCAGCGCGTTGATATTTGGCTCAACCCCTTCAAAGACCCTTCCGGCGATGGGTTCCAGATTGTTCAGTCTCTCTATTCCATTGCAGATGGTGGACTTTCGGGAACGGGAATCGGTAAAGGTCTCCCCACCTATATTCCGGTCGTTGAATCCGACTTCATCTTCTCTGCCATCAGCGAAGAAATGGGTCTTTTTGGTGCAAGTGCGGTCATTATCCTCTTTATCCTCTTGGGTATTCGTGGCCTTGCGACCGCAGCGCGCGCAAAATCCGACGCTTCCGCCTTCGCGGCCGCCGGCCTTACAAGCGTCATTGTTTTTCAGGCGTTTCTAATCATCGGCGGCGTAACGAAACTGTTGCCTCTCACCGGTGTCACGCTTCCCTTTATGAGCCAGGGTGGCTCGTCCCTTTTATCCAGCTTTATCATCGTCGCGCTCCTGCTTCGAGCTGGTGACGAAGGAACTGGTCATGAGACCGAACTCAAGTCCAGTAGCCCTGAGAATGAGCAGCATCTTTCCATATCATCCGGCGGCGCCCATGCAAGCTCGGTGCTTCATGGAGCGCACGCCCGCGGTGGATTTGATCTTCAGACGGAAGAGTCCGGCGTTTTGGGACGTGTCGCGCTTGGCAAACGCCTGACATCGCTTATCACGGCATTTGCCTTCTTCTTCGCGGTTCTTCTCGGCAACCTTACCTATCGTATGGTTATCGACGCTCCCCGCATTCAAGCGCTCCCCACCAACAATCACACCATCGCCAAGAGCGCCCATGTTCAGCGCGGATCAATCATCACCTCTGACGGCGTTACCCTTGCCGAAAGCGTGCGGCAAGATGACGGCACATATGTCCGTACATATCCGCAAGACGGCATGGCGTCTCATACGGTCGGCTACATTTCCACGCAGTACGGAACATCGGGCATTGAACAGACGATGAATGAGACTCTTACCGGTCATTCTTCTCATTCCGACTGGAAGAGCGCCCTTTACGCGACCGCCGGCATCACCACACCCGGTTCCTCGGTCGTCCTTACGATTAACTCGCAGATGCAAGCAGCTGTCGAACAGATTCTCGAAGGACATACGGGATCTGTCGTAGTTATGGATCCCTCCACCGGAGCCATTCTCGCGAAGGCATCTTCGCCGTCGTACAAGCAGTCAGAGCTATCGGAAGCGATAGCCTCCGGCAACGGGAGTGAGCTGGTTGACCGCGCTACTCAGTCGCTTTACTCGCCCGGCTCCTCATTTAAGACGGTCACGCTGTCCGCAGCTCTTGATACCAACACCACCACCCTGGACACCAAGTACGACGCTCCTGGCGTTATGGAGCTTGGCGGTGGCACCATCCACAACTATGCCGATGAGGACATGGGCAACATCGCGCTCAGCGAGGCCTTCGCCCGCTCCTCTAACACGGCGCTGGCGCAGGTAGGAACAGAGCTCGGCGCTCAAAATCTTGTCAGTTACGCCAACGGATTCGGCTACGGCAAAGAGCTGGGTCAGGATTTCTACACCACGCCGTCTCTTATGCCCAACCCGTCAGAAATGACCGCATGGGAGCTTGGCTGGGCCTCCTGCGGCCTTCCAGTAGGCCAGCATGCAAGCCCCGCAGGTCCGCAAACAACTGCCATGCAAAATGCCGTAGTAGCCTCCGCGATAGCCAACGGTGGCTCCGTCATGAATCCCTACGTCGTCGACCACATCCTCTCTCCGGAAGGAACGGTGGTTTCGACTACCTCGCCGCAAACGCTCGGCCAGGTAGTTTCCGCCGAAACCGCTGGGAAGGTTCGCGAGGCGATGCTTGGCGTAGTTGAGCACGGAACCGGCATGGGCGCCCGTGTCCAAGGCACTCGCGTAGCCGGAAAGACTGGCACGGCCGATGTTGAAAATGGTAATTTTAACTCGTTCTTTATCGGCTTTGCCCCGTATGAAAAACCAACTCTCGTTGTCTCTGTCGTTATTGAAGGCAACGGTGAAAATGTTCTCGGAGAAGGCGCTAAGGTTGGCGGACAGGTTATTGCAAAATGTCTTCAGATTCAATCGCTTGGAGCCGCTTCGTAACAGATTTCAGGAGTTGTAACGGACGTATTTCTCGACACCAAACGGTGTTGATGGAAAGGACGGCAGGCGAGAAGGGTCTGCATATTGATGGGAGAGTTATATGCCAGGTAGAATGCTCGGTGGGCGTTACCAGGTGCAAGACAAAATCGGTACCGGAGGCATGGCCACCGTATACCGTGGGCAGGATGAGGTGCTGGGGCGCACGGTAGCCATTAAAATGATGCTGCCGCAATACGCCAATGATCCCTCGTTCGCCGCCCGCTTTAAACAGGAGGCGCAAGCTGCAGCCGCACTTTCAAGCCCCTACATCGTTTCAGTTTATGATTGGGGTAAAGAGGGCGACTCCTACTATATCGTCATGGAATACCTGCGCGGCACTGACCTTAAGAGCGGCATCCGCAAACACGGAGCGCTTGACTCGCGCAAGGTCGCTCAGATTGGTTCGCAGATCGCGCAAGCGCTTTCTGTCGCGCACAAGCACGACATTATTCACCGCGACATCAAGCCTCAAAACATCATGGTCCAGCCTGATGGTAACATCAAGGTCATGGACTTTGGCATTGCGCGCGCCAAGAACAGCCACTTGACCACCGACAATTCTGTTCTTGGAACGGCGCATTATGTTTCCCCTGAGCAGACACAGGGCAAAGAGCTCGGTCCTACTACCGATATCTATTCTCTCGGCATTGTCATGTATGAAGCGTCCACCGGACGCGTTCCCTTTGAAGGTGACGACGCCATCAGCGTTGCTCTCAAGCAGGTCAACGAAGCGCCTCAAGCGCCTACGCTCCTGAATCCCTCAATGGATCCTATTCTTGAGTCTATTATTTTGAAGTGTATGGAGAAAGACCCCGCAAATCGCTACCAAACCGCTGATGAGCTGTACTGCGCCTTGCGTGACTATCTCATGGGGCGCGGAAGCAGGGTGAGCACCACAACTCTTATGGGAGCCGTCCCTACCAGCAAGATGGAGCGCCGCGGTTTTGGCGGAACGCAGTCAATGCCCGTCGCCGTTGTTTCCGGCCGCACTGGCAGCACCGATCGTATGCGCCCGGTCAAAGCCACAGAACAGGCGCAGATGGAAGAGGACGAGCGTAAGCGTAAGCGCCGCCGCACTACTATTCTGAGCATCATTGTCGCCCTGCTTGTGTTTGCCGCCGCTGTCTACGGCATTACTACCGCCCTTTCGAACCAGACGCAGCAGTACGCCGTTCCTAATCTTGTAGGAATGACAAAAGACGAAGCCATCAATACCCTTACCGATAAGGACAGCCACTTCAAGCTCGGCAATGTCAAAGAGGACTTCAATGATGACGCTCCTGAGGGGCAGGTAATCGAACAGACGCCTGACGCCGATAAGATGGCCAATGAGGGTTCTAAGGTCGACATCGTCGTTTCCAAGGGAGCAAAACCGGCCGCAACGGTTAAGGTGCCGGATCTGAAGAAAATGACTCCTGACGAGGCACAGCGTGCGCTCGGACAAGTGGGTCTCAAAGGCAAACAGGGCGACGACGTCAATGACGATTCGGTTCCGGTGGGCTACATTGCCCAGCAAGACCAGGCGGCCGACTCCGAAGCTAAAGCTGGAGATACCATCACTTACCACCTTTCTAAGGGTCCGTCAGACATAAGCGTTCCTAACGTCGTCGGCATGACGGAAAGCCAAGCGACCAAAACCCTTGAGGCCGCGGGCTTTAAGGTTCGTTCCCAGGATAAGAGTAAGGGCGATTCAAGCGCCAAGGTCTCGGAGCAGGATCCGCCTGCCGGCACTGAGGGACAAAAAGGCGATACCGTCACCATCGTCATTGGGCAAGACGCCGTCAAAGAAGCAGTTCCCAACGTTGTCGGGAAAGAATATCACGACGCGCAGCAGATTCTTCAGGACGCGGGCTTCTCGCCAAACACCATGTGGGTGTATGACGATACCGTAGCAAGCGGCAAGGTTGTCAGCCAATCGCCGCAGTCCGTAGAAAAGGGAGGCACCGTTACCATCAAGGTTTCCTCCGGCCGCGACCCAGGCACTCCCTCTTCCCCGTCCGGAACGTAAAGGCATCTCTCGAAATTCCTAGGTTCATCTCAACAAAAGTATCCGCCCTCGACAAGAGAGCGGATACTTTTGTTGATTCTGTATGGTACTTGATGTCCTCTCGTGTTGATTGGCATCAGTCAAACCAAATTTTGACAATGTCGCCATCAGCCGACACGACATTGATAAGCGTCCCGGATTCTCCGTCTTTTGCCGCCGCGACAAATTCATCGATGTCGATATTTTCCAGCTGTTCGCGAGTCTCTTTATTGATGGAGCCCCCTCCTATCTGAAGACTCGACTTCATAGCAAACTTCGCTAGCGCCATAGGGACGCACATATCTACAACGTCTCCGTCCTCCGACTCAACGTAGATATGCAACCCGTGCTTTTTTGAACCCTTGCCCAGGTGAACTGCGGTTGAACTCTTTTCATGCGAGCTGCTCGTCTCTTGAAGCTTATCGGGTTCTTCCTTTTCTTCAAACTCCGCCTCACTAGATTTGTCCGCTGCCGGAGGATTGAAGTTTTGAGGGTCTTCTCGCTCCTCTGTCTTTGCTCCGCTCAGTAGCTCATCGACCGTAACACCCAAAAACTGAGCCAGCTGCGGAAGCAACGCAATATCGGGATAGTTACTATCGTTCTCCCATTTGCTGATTGCCTGAGGACTTACCTTAAGCTCGCGCGCCAGACGTTCCTGCGTTGCGGCTTTTGCAAGGCGCAGCCGCGCAATACGACGGCCAAGTGTTTCCTGAGATGTTGCCATGACGACTCCTTACCGTGTTGTTGTGAACCGATTCTGCAGAACCGCTACAACAACTATCGCCCGCACCAGACTCTCCAAACAAGAACGCTGTAGTTGAGACACCTGTAGCAGCCGTTGTATGCCTCTCAACCATCCGTTGAACCCGCATATAAACGTACCATGCGCACTGCTATGCAAAATCAAGTGCCTCATCATACAAAGCAGGCCGAAGAAATTTTCTCCGGCCTGCGGTTCCTTCATGGTGCCCTCGGGCCGATTCGAACGGCCGACACCCGCTTTAGGAGAGCGGTGCTCTATCCCCTGAGCTACGAAGGCTTACTTGAGTAATTTTACTCACCTCAAGCGCCCTATGCAATAAAACACTTGATGTGAAAAATCTTACGCCCTGTTTTTCTGTGCCTTGCGAGCTTTCTTCGCAGCCAGACGTGCTTCCTTAGCTGCCTGCTGCGCTGTCACTTGTTCGCGAAGCTTCTTGTCGGTCATACCGGCAACCTGCCGCTCCACACGCTTGCGAATAGGACGGAGCTTTACGAAACTGAAAATCACCGAACCGAAGATGAAGACGTATGCGGCGATAAGAGCGATCGCTGACACGAGGCCGATGCCAGAACCCAGGTCGCGCGCTTCGGGAAAGACCGCCGTCAGTACCAGCGTCACAAGAGTCGCAATAAATCCAACACCTAAGACAACCCACCAGATACGTTCGGCTTTGTGATACTCAGGGTCATTTCGCAACAGCACCTCAAAGCCGCGGTTTCTGAAGTCCTCCCGCTCACGCTCTTGTCTGCGAGCGGCGCGCTTTTCTTCTTTTGTCTTGGGCGCACGCTTGCGAGAACCGCCGTCACGAGCGTTAGAAACTCTCACTGATGCGGCTGCTTCGCGAGCCGGCCGTGCTGAAGCTGCAGACTTACGGGCAGCATATTTGACCGGCTGGTCGCCTTTCTTCTCGCTCTCCTTTTCAGAGGACTTTTTTGCTGTGGTAGAAGAAACGGTCTCCCGAGCCTCTTCGGTTGCACCTTTGATTGTGTCACGCAGTGACATGGGACTCCTTCATCGATGTAAATGCGATACCGGTAATAATCTGAAACGCCGTCCGATAACGGTCAGACGTTCCTTTCACAATGTCTTCGGGAAGATGCGGTGGCTCGCCTTGCATATCCCAATGCGCTTTCAGCCAGTCGCGCACATACTGCTTGTCATAACTTGGCTGGATGTGCCCCTCCGCATAGCCCTCAGACGGCCAGAAGCGACTTGAATCGGGCGTCAGACACTCATCAATGAGCGTCAACTCTCCGTCGATAAAACCAAACTCAAACTTCGTATCCGCAATAATGATTCCCTGGATTGCCGCGTATTCGGCAGCCGCCGTATATAGAGCAAGCGATGTCTCGCGGAGCTGTTCCGCAACTTCTTGCCCGACAATCTCCGCACAGCGCTCAAACGAAATGTTCTCGTCGTGTTCGCCTATCTCGGCTTTTGTAGACGGCGTAAAGATGGGCTCAGGAAGCTTTGAGGCTTCCGTAAGGCCTTCGGGAAGTTTGATACCGCATACGGTGCCATCTTGGTCATAGGTCTTTTTTCCTGAACCGGTAAGGTACCCACGCACAATGCACTCTATAGGAACGGTGTTCGCTTTTCTCACCAACATGGCGCGCCCGGCAAGATACGCCTGATACTCCTCAAACGCCTGAGGTGTCTTGTCCGGTAAAACGGAAATCATGTGATTAGGAATGAGATCACGGAAGCAATTGAACCAAAAGGCGCTGATACGCGTCAGAATCTCTCCCTTATAAGGAATCTCATCCGGAAGAATAACGTCAAAGGCGCTGATGCGGTCACTCGCAACCATCAGAAGCTCATCGCCGCAATCATATATATCGCGAACTTTTCCGCGTGAATCAGGGCGTAACTCTTTTGACACGCCCGCCTCCTTCTTCGCTTGCCAGTCATTCGTAGACTTTGATTGTAAGCCATCGGAAGTATCCGGTGAGGCGGTATATGCCCGTTTATGCAATATTTTCAATAGGATTTGCCTGTCCGCTCTGCCTACGCGGAAAATGCAGGGCGAAGGTGGTTCCCTCACCCAGCTCTGATTCGATGGAAATGGTGCCGTTGTGGCGGTCAAGTATCTCTTTGGTAATGGCAAGGCCTACGCCAAGACCACCCGACGCGCGCTCCCGGCTGGCGTCGGAGCGCCAAAACCGCGAGAACGTCTGCGGAATATCCTCTTTTGCAATGCCTATTCCCGTATCGGTAACGGATATCACCACATCTTCGCGGTCTTCGCTCACGGCCATGGTAACTAACCCGCCGGTGTCGGTATATCTGATTGCATTGCTGAGCAGGTTAATGAGGGCTTCTCGCACCATATCGCCGTCAATCTCCGCAAAACACTCTTCCCGCGCGGTTCTGTTGCTAAACTTCAGCCGAAGGTTTTGCTCGCGAAACAGCGGCTCCTGCGCGCGGGTAAGGCCCTGCACCATCGCGATTACGTCAGTCTTCGCAGGGCGAATCAGAACCGACCCATTCTCCAATCGTGACAGATGCAGCATCGCGTCAACAAGGCGAGAAAGACGCCTGGCTTCTGAGGCAACATTTTCAAGTCGCTCTTGGTCGGCCGGAAGCACACCATCTTGCATGGCTTCAACCGTAGCTAAGATAGCCATCAGAGGCGTTCTCAGCTCATGGGCGACATCGCTGGTAAGGCGGTGCTCCAACTTAATGTCTTTCTCCAAAGCGGTGGCCATATCGTCAAAGGTCTCTCCAAGGCGCCCTAATTCATCATTTCCCCGAACGCCGGAGCGCGCCTTCAGATCTCCGTTTCTGATCTGAAACGCCGTATTGGTTAATCTTCTAATGGGTCTCGTAAGAGAGCGGGAAACCAAATAGCCGATGGCACAAGCCGTTATAACCGCGGCACCGGCCGCCAAAAAGAACATGCGATAAAATTCTTCAGAGAGCTCTTCACTCCAGCTGTAGGCAAGAATTGTTATGAGCAAAAGCGCTGTCATGATTGCCGTAACCGCAAAGAAGAAGGTAATGCGCGTCGAGAAGGCTTGAGGCTTTGGGGGCTCCGGCTTAATGGTATTCCAGGTATTTTTTGTTGATGGCTGCCTTGTTCCTTCAGAGCGAGGATGACCAAACTCTCTCATATCGTTTTACTTTTCATCCGTATCTTCATGGAAGCTTTGCGAAGGCTCAAAGCGATACCCGACTCCATGCACAGTAAACAGCCACCGGGGGTTACGCGGATCGTCATCAAGCTTAGCACGAAGATTCTTTATGTGAGAATCAATAGTGCGTTCATAGCCTTCAAAGTCATACCCTAAAACCCTCTCGACAAGCTCCATGCGCGTATAAACACGTCCGGGATATCGAGCAAGCGTCACCAGCAGCTTAAACTCAGAGGCGGTAAGATCGACTTCTTCACCGTTGATAAAAACCTTATGGCCCGATACATCAATAATCAATCCGCCGTACACGAGTACTTCAGTCTGAGGGTCTGTCTCCGCATGGGCACGCCGAAACAGTGCGCGTACACGAGCAACCAATTCACGGGGCGAGAAGGGCTTTACGAGATAGTCATCCGCGCCAAGCTCAAGGCCGATAATGCGGTCTTCAACCTCGCCCTTCGCGGTCAGCATAATAATCGGTACATTAGAGACATCCCGGATAGCACGGCATACCCTTTCACCGGAGAGTTTGGGCAACATGAGGTCAAGTATTACAAGGTCAAATGCATGTTTTTCAAATTCTTCAACAGCACTCTGGCCGTCGCCGACACCGCGAACAACATAATTGTCACGTTCCAGATAAGCGGAGACGGCATCACGAATGACTTTTTCATCCTCGACAACCAAAATTCTCTTTTTATCTGACGCCATAGTTCCCCCTTGTGCTCTTCCACAGGTATATTTCGTTGTAGTCCTTACGCACAGACCAACGCTTTCGTCTCTTCTCTGGGTGACACGCCCTAATCTAACTTATTTTAACGCAGATTGATTAGTTCTTCTACAGCGGAAAATGTCGGACCGTAACAGACGCGGGATATCCGGAATCAGGATTCTTCGTTGTTGAGAACGTCACGAACGACGAGCATTCTCCCTCACGAGCCGGGAACTCACCGTAGTCTAAACTTCTGTCTGTTGCATAGAGCCAGCTACATGCCTGTTGAACTGTATCTACCAACACATATGACGCACGGATCTTAACAATATAAAGCCCTTCCTTTCCGGCTAATCCAGCAAGAGGTTCCCTGTCAATGCAAAGAACTCCTTCCCCACTCGAGGGAAGAATATATGTGCCCATCTTTCCTAAGAGTCCTCCGGAATCATAACTCTTCTCAACAGATATGAGGAACTTGTCGCCAATCCGTGTTGCAAAATATGGTTTGACCGACTGGGGCATCGTAATCTGGTCAAGCTTTGTCTTAAGATTATCGCTTAGCTGATACGCGACAACTCCGTAGAAGAAGGCGGAACCTGACTGCACGCGCGGCGTGAGTACCACGACGCCGTTTGATATAGAAGGAGCTGTAGCGAAGCGGCCATTTGACTCTACCGCACTGACGCTTTCTTTGTCTCCCAGACTCCATACATAACAATAGGATTTTTCAGCGGTTTTCGAGCCACTGAGAGCCGGCTCAACAATCCACACGATTGTCTTGCCGGAAACGACAAACGATGCCGGATCGTAGTCGTGAGATCCTTGATAGAGGGTCACCGCGCTGTCAGTAAGTTTTCCCTCTGAAAACCCGGAAACATACAGCGTCCAGTCGCGGGTAGACGTATCCAACTCAACCCAGGCGTACAGCGCATCCGAACAGCCAACGTCGTATATGACCGCGGTTGTAGCGTTCATCTGCGTCTGTGCAACAACCTCAACAACTGACCCCGAAGCAAGTGACAACGCTGAAGCGACTACCATAGGCGTCGCTGTTGTACCGGCAGAAGTAAGAGGAATCCAATCCCCTTCTGCCGGACGCAAAACGCTTCCAAGCGCAAGCGTGTATGACTGCGCCGGTTCGGACGTATAGTCCTTTGACGCGTAGGCGTCCAGTACTTTAGTTGCAGCGTCTTCACTGATTTCAAGCGCTTTACCAGCGCCTTCGTTGGCGCTGTGGTGGCATCCTGAAGCAATGCCCATAACAGCCGCGGCAATGCCTGTCGCAGCGGTTGTTCGGAAAAGACCGCGACGCGTTATAGCGCCTGTCGCAAAACCCTTTGCCGAACTTGCGGAGAGACTTGTGGCAGCGTTTGCGGCGGCGTTTTTAGTAGCGTCTTTGACAGCGCTTTGGGTATCTTCAGCAGCTTTGGCGTGTCCAACCCTTTTGTGACTCAACACAACATCTCTCCTTTAGTCAAGGTTAAGCTGTTCAAGGCGGTCAAAGAGAATGTCGGAGCGGGTCAAAAACGAGCGGGGATCAAAAATGCGGTCAAGCTCTTCGGCGCTCAGCGTACACGCTGGGTCTGCCTCAAGACGCTCACGAAACGTCATTCCTTCTCTGCATTGCTGAATATCACTCCACACCTGCATGGCATTTGACTGAACAACCGCATAAGCCTCTTCGCGGCTCATGCCGGTATTCACAAGCGCGAGAAGAACCTTAGACGAGAAAAGCATGCCGCGCGTCTTGTTAAGATTGAATTTCATCTGCTCGGGATAGAGCACCATGCCGTCCAACAGGCATTCAAGCTTTGAAAGCATATGGTCGAGCGCAATGAAGCTGTCTGCCTGCGCGACACGCTCAGCTGACGAGTGTGAGATGTCGCGCTCGTGCCAAAGCGCTACGTTATCAAAAGCAACCTGAGCGTTGGCCTTAACCACACGCGACAACCCGCAGATTTTCTCGGCAGTAATGGGATTTCGCTTATGCGGCATTGCTGACGAGCCTTTTTGCCCCTTGCGGAAAGGCTCTTCCGCCTCAAGGGTATCCGTTTTTTGTAAGGCTCGCATTTCGGTTGCGATGCGCTCACATGTTGCGGCAACCGTAGCGAGAACACCCGCCACATACGCGTGATGGTCACGGGAAATGACCTGCGTAGAAAGCGGATCGTGGGCAAGTCCAAGCCGCTTGCATACGTACTCCTCGACAAAGGGATCAATCGAAGAATACGTGCCGACCGCTCCGGAAATAGCGCCATAGGCAACGTTTTTGCGTGCGTCTTTTAAGCGATCAAGATCTCGTTTGAGTTCCCACGCCCAACTGCCAAATTTCATGCCGAACGTCATAGGCTCCGCATGAATACCGTGGGTACGTCCCACGCAGAGCGTGTCTCGCTCCTCAAAGGCGCGACGTTTACAAATCTCCGCGCAGCGGCGCACTCGATCAATCAGAACGTCACAGGCCTGCGTAAGCTGATAACAAAGAGCCGTATCACCAAGATCGGTCGAGGTCATGCCGTAATGAACCCACCGGCTGGGCTTTGGACTGCCCTCAGGAACTTCAGCGTCAATGTAGGCGCCCATGTTGGTGAGAAATGCGATGACATCGTGATTGGCGACCGCTTCGATTTCGTCAACTTCCACGCGGTCGAAGTTCGCGTGCGAGCGAATCCACGCGGCTCCTTCGCGTGTAATACCAATGTTGCCTAACTCAGCCTGGGCTTCACAGGCGAGAACTTCAATCTCCTGCCAAATGGCATACTTATTTTCAAGCGAAAAAATATGACCCATTTTTTTGCCGGTATAGCGATCAATCACGTTGGATCTCCTCCGCTCCACTGCGAAAAGAAAAAGCCGGGCACCAAAGCGGTGCCCGACCTCGCATTTCCTGGTGGGCCGTTAGGGAATCGAACCCTAGACCTTGGGATTAAAAGTCCCCTGCTCTACCAACTGAGCTAACGGCCCTTTTTCGGGCGTGGCAATTTTACCACGCGGCTACGTCATTTTAACAGTTTACTCCCACGCCCACTGCCCATTTACAAAGATTGGTGTTTCTTTTCCATCTTTATCCACGCCCCAGATGTTCATGTCGTCAGATCCGATCATGAAATCAACATGTGTAGCGCTCTGATTGATGCCGTGGGCGAGAAGAGCTTTGGAGTCCATCTCCAGCCCTCCTTCAAGGCACTCAGGAAAACCTGTGCCGAGCGCCAAATGGCAGCTAGCGTTCTCATCGTACAGCGTATCGTAAAAGAGAATGCCGCTCTGACGGATAGGTGTGTTTTTTGAAATCAGTGCACATTCTCCGAGATACGAAGCGTGCTCGTCCGTTTCTACGATGGATTTCAGTACGTCTTTTCCTTGTTCAGCGTCATACTCTACGACTTTGCCCTTTTCAAACCGGAACCAAAAGTTCTTAACAATCTGTCCCGCGTGTATAAGCGGAAGCGCTGAATACACCACTCCGTCAACACGAAGTCTATCGGGGCTGGTAAAGACTTCTTCTGTGGGGATATTAGGGAAAAACGCGGTGCCATCAACGGTTCTGGCGGCACCTCCCTCCCAGAGGTGCGCTTTATTCATGCCAACAACTAGGTTTGTGCCGTTTTCAGACTGGTACCGAAGCGCGTCAAAGCGGTGTGAATTGAGGAATCGTTTCGTCTTTTCAAAAGTAGCGTTATGGGTCTCCCAGGCGCTTTCCGGATCCTCGCCGCTTGCGCGCGCAACATCCAGGATAGCGACCCATAGACGATAGAGCGCTTCTGCCTCGGAAAGATTGGGAAATACCTCATGCGCCCATGGGCGTATCGGCACACCGGCAATGCACCAGACGTTGCGTCCAAAATCCATGCCTTCCCGGAACGCTTTGCACTGCGTATTGCGGGCACGAGAAGACGCGGCGGGTTTCTGCGGGTCAACCCCCTTCATCACCTCGGGATCCTGTCCCTCTAAGAACAGAAAAGCGGCTCCTTCCTTCGCTAAGCCGTCAAGCTGCTCCTTTTGCCACGCCGGTACGACCGAAAGATCCTCAACGCTAACATTGTCAAATGTAATGCGAGAAGACTCCGCGTCCGTCCAGATAACCGTTACGAATTTCGCTCCAGCCGCATATGCCGCACGCTGTACGCGCCTGGCAAAATCTGCTGTCTGAATTGGAGCCATCACGGCAAGCTGCTGACCTACTTTGAGCGCGCACCCTTTTTTGACAAGCAATTCCGCATATAAATCGATTTGCTTTGATAGTCCATCGAGGGCAATTTTTGCTTCCTGGTCGGTCATGGGAATCGGAGTCATGCTGTCCCTCTCGCTCTCATCAAGAAGGCCCCGAAGGGCCCTCAGATATCTATGGAGCGGGCAACGGGATTCGAACCCGCGGATGATGGCTTGGGAAGCCATTGCCTTACCACTTGGCGATGCCCGCGTGCAAAGAGATTCTACCACAGTCATTCTCCCGTTCTCCTGTTTATATGTGCAATGTGCTCGAAACACGCGCTGAAAAATATCCCTGTTATATTCACAGTTCTTTTCAAATATGAAGAATCCGTTGAGGCGCGTATTTCCAAATAAGAGGCCTCATATCAAAAAATTTCCCATGCAAATCATGGATAGCATTTTGTGCTCGGCATCTTTTAGGCTGCCGATATTTTCCTATTTCGACCGTCAGATACCTGTCAGATATCCGTCAAAGAGCAGTCAGATCGCATCACTAGCATCTGCTCTACCTATTGAAAGGAGACTGGTTATGAACATCCATGCTTTCACATCTTTCCTCATAGCGCCCTTGCGGCCGCAATGCGAGCTTGGTAAGCGCCGATATGCGATTCTTTTGTCGTGGATTCTTCCTCTTTTTATAGGAGGCCTGCTTGTATCACAGCTCTGTCTCCTTTGGACCCCGCGTCTGGTTCTTGCGGAGGAACCTGAAACTATTACTGTTACTGAACGCAAAGATTATCCCGATGGCCTTCGCATTCCTCAGTGGAACGGATCAAATGGAGCCTTTCTATATTGTGGGGACGAACTCAACAAAAGAGGAGCGAACTATGGAGATACGCTTACCGTAATGAATCCACGAGACTATCACGGCCTGAGAACGGCAGACGGTTTACATAACGGCTCATACAGCGAGTATCAACTGAAAGCACTTGACTACATTTTGTATCACGGAGCCCGGGGGGATAGGTCGGAATCTCCCGTATATGGCATTCCTGCTGATTGGCAAGCTCGTGAAGTAACTCAATTTGCCATCTGGGGTCTCTTGCGCGGAGATCCTCATCTCATAACAACGGTTCTCCCTGAACCGGGAATGTCTGTGGCCGCAGAAAGACTCTGTCGAGACGCTCTCGCATACGCGGATGCCGGCGGAGGTGGTCCGGAAGAGGGATCGGCAAAACTTCTCGTTCCTCCAGCTGGCCGGCAAGTCCTTCTCTTTATGTCTACCAAAGCCGATGCTCCCAAGGGTCAGCTGAAACTCAAGAAGCGCTCTTCTCTGCCTCATACGCTTTTCCAGGAAAACGAGCTGTATTCATTGGAGAAAGCCGTCTATGGAATCTTTTCCGATAAAGACTGCTCCGCCAAGGTTTGCGAGATACTAACCGACAGCGCCGGAGAAACCAATGCGGTAGAGCTTCCGGAAGGAACGTATTACATAAAGGAAATTACTCCTCCGGCAGGCCATGAACTGAATCCAAACGTCTCTACCGTTACTGTCAGCAGCGGCGCTGTTTCTGAGGTCTGCTGTGAGGATATTCCGTACGGTCGCCATGGCCTCACTATCAAGAAAGAAGACGCAGCGCTACAAAACGGCCCCCAGGGAAACGCCTCACTTAAAGGTGCGGAATTTACTGTTTCATACTACGCAAACACCGAAGGGACAACAGAAGGTCAGCCTCAAGCGTCTTGGGTTTTTTCAACTGACGAAAAGGGTGTGGCGGAATTTTCTGAAGCGTCAAAGGTAGGTGGAGACGAGCTACCAACACGTGACGACACATCTTGGCTCCCTCTGGGCACATATACCATTCAGGAAACTAAGGCTCCTTCCGGCTATATGCTTCCAAGCAACCCCGTCTCTGTCTGCGTGCTTTCCCTTGAATCTGCAGTTCCAACGTGGAAAAAACTAAGCGATGTCGGTATTGCTTCCGATATCGACTCCCTTACGTTCAAAGATACCGTTAACCTCGGCGGCATTCATATAACCAAACAAGCGCACGACCCTCTTTACACTGATTTGCATGCCCCTGAAGTCACTCAGACGCCTTCTCTTGCCGGAGCTGAAATCGAAGTTATCAACTCATCAAATCACGCCATTTTGTATCAAGGGATATGGATTGAGCCAAACACTGTGGTCACAACAATCACCACCAACGACACCGGTTGCGCTCAGGTTGACGGACTGCCTTTTGGGTCTTATACGCTTAAAGAGGTAAAGGCGCCGGATGGATTTGCTCTCAACACCGACTGGAATCCCACTGTTTCCGTGTCCGAAAATCAAGTCGTTGTAGAAGCTCCTGTGCTTGTTGACGCGCGACTCTGCATGGCCACCGAGCTAGCCACTCTCGACAACTCCCATGAGGCTGTAGACGAAAAGGATATTGAGCTTATAGATCACATCTCATATGAAGGACTTACGCCGGGACAGGGGTACAGAGCCAACGTCACCTTGTACCCAGCCGGACAAGACCCCTCTCCTGAAAACAAAGTGGCGTCCGCGCACCTTGATTTCACACCTGAGAAAGCCGAAGGAACCGTTAACGTGCCCATAACGCTGTCCAACGATAACCTCCCCGATGCTGTAACAGCTCATGATGAAATAGCACATAACGGAACAAAAGTTGCCTCTCACACCGATAAACATTCAAAATCTCAGACCGTCCATATCGTTAAGCAAAAGAGTTCCAGCAAAAAGGAGATGCTTCCTCATACGGGAACTGAAAACTTTACGATACCCGTGCTTGCTCTTTCGGGGGCAGGACTTCTTCTCTTCGCTTTTGTCTCAGGAAGACGCCTTCGTTAAGTATTTATACAAGGAGGCTGTGGCAAGACAGTCTTGCCACAGCCTCTACAGTCATTCGGTAGATAGAGATTCTCGCTTGCTTATGAGCGTCGGATAAGCTCTGTTACAAGAGCCGCCGTGTCGACACACTGCTCAGCATCGACATTTTCATACACATCCTCGGCAAGGCGACTAAGGGCGGGAAGTTTATTGTCGCCAAGGCCCATAAGCGTAACCGAACGAACGGAGTTTCTCATGGCCTGCGTACTGTCCGTTGAATCCCAATCGTAATCGGTTGTCTCGATATCTACATGCAAATCTTTTGCAGCAGTTGTAATCATGCGAATCATGCGTCGATCGGCACGGCGGGTATTTACCGAGCCTTCATTTTGAAGAATGCTCAGTTTACCGGCGCCGATGCAATCAAGATTGATTAAAAACGCTCCGCGAATATCCATCCTGTGCTTAGAAAGGAAGTTCTTCATGCCTGCATGATCAAGGTCAGAGGCTCCCAATGCCACGAACCAAATGTCGTGAGAAACAAGCTTTTCATCAGCCATAGCAAGAATCGCATCACGCAATTCTTCTTCGGTGGGCTCTGTTGCTGCGTCGGCGACATCGACCTCTGATTCAGTCGTCTCCTCTTTTACTTCGCTGTTGTTACGAAGGCCCTCGCGCGTAGCGGCGCCCCCCTTCCAATCATCCAGCGGATTGTTATCTTTGCGGTTAAAGAGTCTGAATGAACGGCGCTTTGCCTCAGGAGTCGGAGTTGAAGCTTCTTCGCTACGCGAGATGGTTTCGAACGGACTGTCCTTTTCCTCTAACACTTCATCTGGTTCTTGCGCAGAAGTGTAGTTTTCAGGCTCTGTCTCTTCCTTATCTATAAAGGGATCGACTTCTTCTCCAGAAGGATCGGGAAGATCAAACAGTGAGGCACGACGTGCGAAGCTATTTTGTGTACGAGCCTGCGCATCGGCCTCCTCAACAGGAGGAGCTACTACCGTCGCATCATTGACATCGCCATTGAGGCCTTCAACACTTTGATGAACTTGCTGCATCGTAGCATCAACTTCATCTTCAACAGTCACTGCCGCGTTGTTCGTGTCTTCTGAACCACTGTCGTGCTCTTGGCCCACATGTAGTGACTCAGCGGCATTTTCAAGCTCGGCTGTTTCATTTGCATCAAGAGACTGATCGCGCTCAACATACTCAATCTCACAGTCCTCAGGAAGAATATTGAGAGCGCTAAGAACTTCTTCACCTCGACGTTTTCCCTGCGGCTTTGGCGGCGCTAAAAGAAGAGCGGGCGCCGCAGACCGATGCGACTCAGGACGACGGCCGGTTGGGCGAACGTTTTCGAGAATACCAAGAAGAGCGGCAACAGAAGATTTGTTATCGTTGGCTCCAATGGTGCACGGAGAAAAGCGCTCTGCAATTCTCATAACAGCTATAACTACGAGTGGAAGGGCGACAATGATACCAACAATCCAAAAAGCCATGCGCACGCCATCCGGGAGAAAACGAAACAACTGAACAAGGGCGCAAACCGCGATGCCTAAGACACAGTACTTACAATACTTTTTAACTAAAAAGATATAGTTGGCAACAGGAGATTTATAGAGAGCATTTTCATGTGGAGAATCATAGTGCGCGACAATGACAATAGGACGATTGCCTTTGGCAACAAGCGCACCGGTGGCCTCGTGCTTGGCAACAACATTTTGGCTACGCATGCGTGAACCAAGATTTGCAAGTACATCGTTACTGTTTATATGTTTCATCACAAAGAGCGCAGTCACGCCAAGTGTCAAAAGTACGCCGATAATAAATAGAGCTACGTTGCCGACTCCCGCAAGAATAATTCCGACAAACATTACAATCACAGAGCAAGCGGTTTCAATGCTACTGATTGAATGAACGTCGAACTCTTCAACGGAAGGCTCAAGGCCATGCAGGCGCATCTCGTCAGCGATAAGCTGAGCAGCTTGAAATTCTTCCTGACTGCCTGCCGGAGCAATAGTGATTTGCTCGTCAAGATAGTCCACGTAGTCATGTGTAATTGCCATACTGCGTTCCTTTGCGGGCTTCAATCTACCAGAAACATACATGGTTAGTATACTTCTTATAAAAAAGAGAAGAGCTCACAGTTACTTGCAGCATAAAAAATTGGCAGAATATATTTTGGATGTCAAGGCATATTGCAAAGGAACTTTTTACAGAGTGCTGACTTGTTGTATGCCGAACGCTCGGAAAGGACACACGGTGTCGCTCACAAACAGTTTTACCATATCCGCAGATGAAAGCGGCGCGAGAGAGCTTGTGTCCTTTATTCTCTTTCTCTTTGAAGCTCAAAAACCGGTTTTGCTGAGCACGCTCAAAGATGTCTTTTGCGCTGAAAAGTCTCCTGACGCGGCACGAAAAACACTCAGTCGCCTGTGTAAACGAGCGTCTGCCCTTGGTGTTAGCATCAAAAAAACAGGAAATTCCACACAAACTGCTCTAGTGATTGACACTGCATCGCTCTACTCCCTTGATGATTTACCTCCTGAAGAGCTTCTTTTGGGAACGATAAGAACCTGCGAAGCGCTTCTCGATACAAACGCTCTCCCCTATCAAAACGACCTTCGAATCGCTCTGGCAAAACTCGATCCAAATTTTGCCGGCACCGAAATAAATGAAGGCCCCAAATCCCCGTGTCCCTCTGAGAAATCGAGAATTTTCGAAGTTTTTCTTGACGCTCTTGAGAAACACTATGCAATCAACGCTTGGTATACCGACCCAGCCTTCTCCACAACCAATCGACTTCTTGCTCCTCTGGGGTATTTTTTCGCCAACGACAGCAAATACATCGTGGCTATGACACTTGATGAGGCCGGCGGTACTATCTCACAGCCAAAAACGTTTCGCGTTGATCGGTTTGATCGCGCCCAAGCGCGCAAAGACGTTTCCTTTACCGTTCCTGATACCTTTGACATCCGAGACTTCTATCTTCTGCCCTTTGAGTTTGGCCCCGATAAACCCTTTACGATCACCGTTGAACTTTTAGACAACTTCCCTCCCGCCTTGCGCCAACGCTTCATGCGGCGAGCGTCTGAGGGCCGCGAAACAAACACCTGGACTATCTCCGTCCGTGACCAGCTGAAAGCTATTTCTTGGTGCATTGCCAACAACGTTCTTCCTAAAGCGCCGCAGGACTTCGTTGCCCTTTGGAAAGAGTCGCTCGCAAGGGGTGTGAGTTTATATGGCAACGAACAATAACTCAGGCCGCGATGGCCAGGTGCAAACCGCCCGTAAACTTTTGGTCCTCCTCGAGGCTCTAAGCGTTGAGGGAGCATATGTAAGTAGAGCGGAAGTTGAACGCAGGCTCAGTGTCACCTCTGACGAGGCCAAGTGTCTTATGTACCTGCTTCTTTCACTAGACCGGGGCGACCGCCGTCCGCTGCCGCTTACCTCAGACGATAACCTCTCATATCTGGTAGCGCAGGGGCCACTTTCCCCTTCTCTTTTTGAACGCCGCCCAGCGCTAACGCATACTGAAGCAACCGCTCTTGCAGGAGCTCTTTTTGCCCTTAAGACTCCCGATAATAGTCCCCTTCAGAAACTCCTTGCTTCCCCTGTCGTGTCCAGCGGCGATTTGCATCCTTTTATTAAGCAGATTGTTCAAGAGAAAGTATCCACCGAAGAACAAGAAAACCTGCTTGTCTGTTCAAACGCGCTCGCTGGTCAGCGCAATCTTCGATTTACATACTTCCCAGCGGAAAAAAGCCTTGCACAGGAAGCATCAACTCCGCAGAAACGCTTCGTTGCGCCTTTGTATATCGCCTGTGACACGACAGGCTGGAAGCTGGACGCCTTTGATTTTGATAAGCAACAGCAGCGCACGTTTTTCATGCGTGGAATGCGTGAGGTAGAAACTATTCCTGCAACTTTTAACGAAATGAAGCGCGCAAAATCAACTTCCTCAGCCGCTGAACAGTCTATGGTTACTCTCTTTTTCAATGACGAGAAGTACCTCTCTCTGTTTGACTGGAAGGATCTTTCCGTTATCGAAAACAATCTTCCCGGAGGCGTTATCAAGGCCACCATTCCCTTTTTCAAAACCGAATGGTTACCCAGGCATATACTGGCTTGCAATGGTCATGTGTGGACGGACGACCCCGAATTGATTCACATTCTCAAAGACTTTGTCAGAAAGCGTCTTGACACTTAACCAGCAGGCCGATCAAACAGAACCTCAAAAACCTCTATTACCAAGCCGCCTTTAAGCGTCATGTTCTTCTCGCCAGCTCTGTATAAAGGCCTCGACTTCATGGAGCATAAGGACGTTTGCCTGCTGTTTTGGAAGAGAAGATAAAAACTGTTTCCCATAGCGCTTGGAGATAACGCGGGAATCGGCCAGAACCAGGATCCCCTTGTCGGAGCCGCTTCGAATAAGCCTTCCCGCAGCCTGCTTGGTAGCAATGACAGCCTCCGGGAGCGAATAGCGCCACCAGGCCTTTTCTTCGCGGCGCTCCCGTTCCTTCGCAAGAGGATCATAGGGACTGGCAAAGGGAAGACGAGGAATAACCACGCATCGAAGTGTATCGCCGGACGCGTCAAAGCCTTCCCAAAACGACTTAAGCGCAAAGAGCGATAGCGCGGTGTCGGCTAAAAACTGCTTGCGAAGACGGTGAGGTGAGGTGGAGCGTTCCTGACATGTAAGCCGCAATCCCTGCTTCGAAAGACGCGCCTCAAGCTTTCTATAGAGACATTCCATATCTCGCCGATTAGTGAAAAGCGTAAGGACAGAACCTCCCATACTGACATGAACATCAAAAAGCAGGTCCTCAAGCTTTTGCAGGTATGTGGGGTCATTTGGCACGGGCATATCTTCGGGAACGATAACGGCCATGTTAGTTTCGAAGTCAAAGCTCGAATCAAGCTGCTTGCTTTGATAGGAGAACTTCCCACAATCAAGGCCAACCGCGGCGGCAAAATAATCAAAGCTATGAGAAACAGCAATGGTCGCCGATGTAAATACGACGGAATGCATATCGGGAAGCCAGTTGCGCGCAAGCTCCTTTCCTATATCGATTTTCTCAGCGAGAAGCATTTCCTGTCCGGTACCAGATTTTGCCCGAGAGAGCTGCGCTGAATAAACGTAGCTATCATCCCTGCCCGAACAGATAAGACGAATTCCTTCATAGTATTCAAAAAGAAATGCTGTTGACTCGCCAAGGTTGCTTGCAAGCCTGGCGTCAACCGGCTTGAGCGCTTCTTCTGTCTCAGTAATCGCTTTTATCGCTGGCTCAAGCACTTCGGCGCAATGCTGTCCTGCCTCGGCGACTTCTTGCCAAACATCACTCTTTCTGACTTCATCACTAATCCAAAGTGCTATGGCGTTATAGCCGCCATCATTTTTTGCAAGCGAAACAAGGTCATGCACAGTCGCAAAAAAGTCCGCGCTGACAACCATGGCGCGGTTCGTTGTGCTTGCAACTTTCAGTAGCATACGCTCAAGCAGCGACGCGCCTTCGAGCTTTGCCGAAGCGTTAATGATTGACGACAGCACTCCCGTGCGTGTTGAACCGAGAACTTCAAAACCGGCGCTTATCTTATCTCCTTGCAGCTCAACTGCCCACTGACGCCGAGCATCAGCATCAAAACTATGTGCCTCATCTATTACCCAATGCCTGATAGGAGGCAAAATCTTTCCTCCCAGGGCAACATTTCTGAGTAAAAGCGAGTGGTTTGTGACCACGACATCCGACTCCGCGGCGCGCCTGCGCGCGCCGTGCACAAGACATTCGTGTGGAAAATAAGGGCACTGGCTGCGGAGACATTCTCGCGAAGTCGTTGTGACAAATTGCCTGGGCACATAGCGCCAACGGATTCCAAGCGCATCCAAGTCCCCATCAACCGACTGGCATGAAAACGCATACGACACCGCCAGCGCGGTAAGCATATCTTCGGCAATAGAATTTTTGGAGCGGCTCTCCTTCTTAAAAAGGCCAAGTGGCAAATCTTCCACAACAGCCCTATCCATCCTGTGAAGACAGGGATAGTGCTCATATCCTTTGAGGCTTGTAAATGTAATGCCTCCGGAAATTGCCTGGCTGAGTTTTGGGAGCTCTTGTGACATAAGCTGATCTGTCAGGGCATTTGTTTTTGTCGCAATGCCAACAGTAACCTTGTTCTTTTTCGCAAACAGCACCTCAGGAAGCAGATAGGCGATCGATTTTCCAACGCCCGTACCTGCTTCAATAGCACGGTGAGACGATGTCGCAAGCGCTTTTCGCACTTCAAGCGACAGGGCGACTTGTTCCGGACGAATCTCATACTTTTCATACATCTGGGAAATCATTCCGTGCGCGCTAAAAGCCTGCTCAATCTCTTGAGCAGAGGGAGCTACGGCGGGAGCGTCTTTCTCCTCAATGTCAATTCGAGGCTTTCCTCTTCCCTCAGCCACAAGCGCCGCGCGAACGCTTTTCATCGAAAACGGCTGCGGAGACGTCTGCGCGGTGCTTTCCGCAAGAGTCGACGCTTCATCGGCGGCCAATTCATGCGCCTGCAAATCAAGATCAGTATTGTGACCCTGGTCCAGGCTGTAATCCTGGTCCAGGTTGCAAGCCTGATTCTGGCCTGGATTTTGATTCATTCGTTGCTGTAGGGTGGCGATGTGTGAAAAGATTGGCCGGTATACCCAATCAACATCGTCATGCATCGCGGCAAACATCTCGAGAAGACCCTGTGGAAGATTGCATAGTCCCAAAAGGATAATGCGCCACATTCCGATGAGCGCATCCACGTCATCACTTGCGCGATGCGTAACAGGCAGGGCGCCAAACGCCTCGGCCATCCTTGAGAGTTTATGCGACGCTAACCGCGGAAGCGCTATACGCGAAAGCGAGAGTGTATCAATCCATGTGTCGGAAACCTCACGCCCGCCGGGCACTCTTTCAATAAAGGTACGGTCAAATGTGGCGTTATGAGCAAGTACGGGCAAACCGCCTACAAAGTCCGCAAGCGCAGCGACCGCCTCCTGGGGGCTCGGGGCGCCCTGAACATCACTGTCATCAATATGTGTGAGTCGCGTAATCTCAGCGGGAACAGGCATCTTCGGGTCGACAAATGTCTCAAAGCGCTCAAGTACTTTTCTGCCGGAAATCTTTGCTGCTGAAATCTCAATCAAAGCGCAGGTTTTAAAAGAGAGTCCCGTAGTTTCGGTATCAAGCACCACTATGTCTTGTTCAAGCAAGTCAAAATCAGCATGTTTCGCCTGCTCTTCCAGGGCAAGGTACGAGGTCTGAACAGCCTCGGGCGTATCCGGAAGAAGAAGCTTCTGCAGTTTTTCTTGAGCGTTTATTTGCTCTGATGGCGCCTCTGACATACCGTCCTTCTCGCTACACAATCCTTACAAACCTGCTTGCGCGCCTCTGCCGTGAACAGGCTTATTGCCCGCGAAGAGCGAGTTCGATAAAGCGGGTGCAGAGTTCGGAAAAAGGTATCCCCGCCGTACGAGCGGAATCGGGAATGAGGGAGCGCTCCGTCATGCCTGGAATCATATTAGTCTCAAGAATCACGGGAGTGCCGTCTTTCGTAACGATAAAGTCACTCCGAGAAGCACCTCGGCAACCAAGGGCTTTGTGCGCGCGGACGGCAAGATCCTGAGCCCGAGCGTACACGTCAGCGTCAAGTCTTGCGGGAGTAATGTGATGGAGCGCCGCAGGTTCGGCTTTGACCTCAATACTATAAAACTCGTCATCAAAGACAATTTCAACGATTGGCAGCGCCTGAGGATCATCATTTCCGACAACCGGCACGGTAATCTCAGTGCCAGTGATACATTCTTCGATGAGAACGCGGTCTCCCTGTACGCCAGCATCTGCGACGGCCTGAGCCAGTTGCTGTCGGTTTGTCACGCGCGTAACGCCAAAGCTTGAGCCGTTTGCAGCAGGTTTTACAAACAGAGGAAGACTAAAGTCTTTGATAATCTGGTCAACTTCCTTCTCGGTAAGCCTAGTTTCGGCAGCAACGTCAATCCCGCGCGGCATGGGAATGTTTGCGCGCTCATACATGAGCTTCGATATCTCTTTTTCCGTGCCCATTGCGGAAGCAAGCACGCCTGAAAACGTGTATGGAATGTGTAATATCTCAAGAAGCCCCTGAATACAGCCGTCTTCACCATAACGTCCGTGCATGGCGACAAAAGCGACGTCATAGGAGCCTTCCGCAAGTTTTGCCACTGCGCCTTCAGAGGAGATGTCGAGAAGTTCAACGCTTTCAAACCCAGCCTCTTTAAGCGCTTTTGTAACTTCTCCTCCTGACTGCAAAGATATCTCATGCTCATCGGACCAGCCTCCCGCCACAACAATGACTGAAAGCTTTTTGAGTTCGTCGCGTGTCATTTCTGCTCCTTTAAGTACAGCTGTTAGAATAGGCTCACCAAAAGATTTCTCTCAAAAGGATACCGCGAGAGTCTCCTGAGAATACGGACAAGGATAAAAATGTACCCGGATACCAATAGCAGCAATAATCAAACGTCATCGAATAGCGCCTCATCTTCCAGACGCGACCTGAGGTCTTTCTCGCATAATGAGCTTCTTGAGCTTATGGATCAGCTTCATCAACCAAAATTTCGCGTACAACAAATCGAAGAGTGGATCTGGTCTAAGGGAGCTGTCTCGTTCGAGGACATGAGTAATCTCCCAAAATCGCTCCGAGAATCGCTGAATAAAAGAACTGTACTTCAAGGACCGCAGCAAATTGCTCGACAGCTCTCGCAGGACGGAAGCCGTAAATATTTGCTTCGCTATCCGGACAACACCACCGTTGAATGTGTTGGTATGCCTTCAGGCGCAAAGCTCGCCGTCTGCGCTTCTACGCAGGCGGGCTGCGCTATGGGCTGCTCCTTCTGTGCAACCGGAGCAGCCGGCCTTGCACGCTCCCTCACCGCTTCTGAAATCTACGAGCAAGTTATTCATGTGCGAAACGACTTTGAGACGCGTGTTTCCAGCGTTGTGCTTATGGGTCAAGGCGAACCATTTATGAACTATGACAATACGCTCAGCGTCCTGCGTCGTCTTAACTCCCCTGACGGACTTGGCATAGGAGCTCGCCACCTAACCGTCTCTACATGTGGTGTTATCCCTATGATTAAGCGCTTTTCTAACGAACCGGAACAATTTACCCTTGCGATTTCTCTCCATTCGGCCGTACAAAAAACTCGCGATGTTCTCATGCCGGGTGTGCGCAAGTATTCCCTTTTACATCTCTATGATGTTATGGGCGAATATGTCGATAAAACGGGACGACGGCCAACGTATGAATACGCTCTTATCGGCGGTGTAAACGATTCCGACAGCGAACTGGGAGCTCTCCGTGATTTTTGTTGCGGAACGCTAGCTCATGTTAATCTTATCCAGCTGAACGAGGTTCCAGGTTCCAGATTTCATCCATCCTCACCTGCGCGTGCTCAGCAGTTTGTTAATAAACTTGGAGAAGTCGGTGTCGAGGCAACAATCAGACTCTCTCGCGGTGCGGACATCGATGCGGCATGCGGGCAACTGAGCCAAAAGCTTCGCCAACAATAGAATTTTTTCTCTCCTGGATACAGAAAAAGAGGTCCCAAGAGCCTCTTTTTTCTTTCTCGATTAGAACATTAGTTCTAATATCCCAGTTCAGACCATTGTTTATCAATTTGTCGTTTGTGGAATTTTATATCTCCTTGCTCCCCCTCTATAAATTTTGTATCAATCGAGGAAAGGGCGCGCTTAGCTGAGGAGATGGTTCTTCTCCCCGCCTTAAGCACTTTTCGTCTTGCGTCCTCGGTAAGAAGACAATAGATTGCGCCAATCGCTATGCCCCCTGCTGCTCCTGATGCTAAAAGGAGTTTCATTTTTATTCTCATGCTACTCATGGATACTCGTAAGGAGTTCAACAAGCTTTGCGAGTTCATCATCATCCGCAAACTCAATCTCTATCTTATTCTTCCCGCGCACATTTCTTACCTTCACGGTAGTATCCAGCGCCATGCGCAATTGCCGAGCGGCACGCTTATATGACTGTGGCGTAGGTAAGCGCTTCTGTTTTACTGCTTCTGCGCCAGAAAAAAGTGGAGCGAGATTCTCTGTCTGACGAACCGAGAGATTCTCACTAATAACTTTTTGAGCAAGCTTGAGACGCCCCTCTTCGCCGACAACAGCGAGAATTGCTCGAGCATGTCCTGCGGACAACGTTCCTAATACCATATACTCCTGAATTTCGTCAGGAAGATCGAGAAGGCGCAATGTATTGGTAATTGCAGATCGTGATTTTGAAATAATTTTTGAAAGCTGTTCTTGTGTCAGGCCGTCCTTTTTTATAAGCTCTTGATAGCCTCTCGCTTCCTCGATAGGAGTCAAATTTGACCTCTGTAAATTTTCGATAAGGGCAAGCTTAAAGACCTCTTCATCAGAAATTTCTCGTATAATCACAGGAATTTCTTTAAGTCCTGCTTGTTTTGCGGCTTGGTATCTACGTTCTCCAGCAACAATTTCATAAGCCTCTCCCTTTTTGCGCACAAGAAGTGGCTGTAAAATACCATTCTGTCTAATCGAATCCGCCAACTCGCTGAGTTCTGTTTCATTAAACTGTTTACGGGGTTGATTCTTATTCGGTTTAAGTTTTGAAAGCGCAAGTGTCTCTGTTTTTTTAGGTCTGCCAGTCTCTGCATTCGCCTCAGTTATCAGCGAGCTAAGTCCTTTTCCTAATCCGCTTTTTTTAGCCACGACGCGTCACTTCCTTTGAGAGTTTTGTATAGGCAAGAGCGCCTTTGCTGATACGAGCATACATCGTAATCGGGAGCCCATGGCTTGGCGCCTCCGCAATTTTAATGTTTCTTGGAATTACTGTTTTGAACATTTTGTCACCAAAATAGGTTGATACTTCCTCCACAACCTGTTTTGAGAGGGTAGTACGACTATCAAACATCGTCATTACAACGCCAAACACTTCAAGACCGGGGTTAAGACTGTTTTTTACCATCTCCATAGATTCAAGTAATTTTGACACTCCTTCAAGAGCATAATATTCACACTGAATAGGCACTAACAAGCTGTCAGCGGCAACCAAAGCATTAATCGTAAGGAGTCCAAGGGAGGGAGGACAGTCGATAAAGATGTAATCAAAATCGTTCTTTATCGGCTCAATTGCTTTTTTAAGAATATGCTCTCGGTCTTCTTCATTGACAAGTTCGATTTCTGCTCCTGCAAGCTGAATCGTAGCTGGTATAACATAAACACGGTCTTCTGGAGTCGAGTGAATGAGGGAATCTATTGGAGTCTCGTTGAGAATTCCATCATAGATATCATACTCAAGCTCATCTTTTTCGATTCCATAGCCACTTGTTGAATTTCCTTGTGGATCAAAATCAATAAGTAGCGTTTTCTTCTTTGCTTCACCTAAGGCTGCAGACAGATTGATGGCTGTCGTTGACTTTCCAACTCCGCCTTTTTGGTTGATTATGGCAATAACTTTACTATCCTTATCAGGATAAGAGCGTTTCTGATCCGTATAGTTCATATACCCTCCGTCTACCTCAGGTGTTTCTCTATAAGAATAATACCGAATGTTTCACGTGAAACATTCGGTATTTGTCAATTTTAAAGAATCCCGGAGGCTACTCCTTTATATGACCTAGGGGTTCACGCTTCGCTTGTCCGTTCTTCCTAGGAAGTTTTATCTGTGCTTGTTTAACTTTTCTATATATAAGTATTTCTCGATGTCCTAATCCTTGGGGCAGTTCAAATGTTTCACGTGAAACATTCTCAAATCCGCAAAGAGCTGCTGCCTGAGATGCCTCTTGCAGCTCTACTTTCTCAAGGTTTGCCTTTTGCACTAAAAGACATCCTCCAAGAGTTAAAAACGGCTCTGCATATTCAATAATAATGTTTGTTTTTCCAACTGCTCTAGAAACAACAAAGTCGAATACTCTTTTCATCTCGGGGGTGATTTCTTCAGCCCTCATATGTTTTCCCACAAGGTGTTTCTGCAGACCAAGTTGTTCTATAAACTCATTGACTGCAGTAACTTTCTTTCTTACAGAATCAATAAGTACCCCATCAAATCCTGTTACACACCCAAGGGGAATACCAGGGGTTCCTCCTCCTGTGCCAATGTCACAGAATGTCTTTCCTTCCTTCATATATAACGACACCACTAAGGAGTCAACAATATGAAGGATTAAAGCTTCAGCAGGATCAGTAATACTGGTAAGGTTAAGGACTTTATTCTTCTCAAGAAGCAGCTCAAGGTATTTTAGGAGACAGGCGCGCTGTTCGTGTGTTGTTTCTATTCCATATGCCAAAAGCATTTCTTCTAATGCTTTTTCATCCTCATTCCCAAACATTACGTCGCTCCTTGATACTCAGATTGACAAAACTTTCTGCTCCACAATCTTTTGACAAAAAGGGGAAGATCTCTCTTCCCCTTTTTTCTTTTTACCATAAATTTTAACAGCTATTACTCATGCACGGCAGTAATAACCACGCGCCGGTAAGGATCTTCTCCTTCTGAGTGCGTAGTAACATCCGTAGCCTCTCTAAGTGCTATATGTACAAGACGACGCTCGTAGCCGTTCATTGGAACAAGAGCAATACGCCCGCCGTTCTTCCTCACACGTTCAGCAGCGGATCGAGCCATATTTTGAATCTTTGCGCGGCGACGACTCTTATATGATTCAACATCAACAAGTATCGGATAATGAAAACGAAGTGTTGCGCTCATGAGAGAAGAGAGGACCATCTGTAATGACTCAAGCGTATTACCGTGGCGCCCTATAAGAATTGCAAGATCACCATCGGTTATATCGAGAATCAGCTCTCCTTCATCTCCGTCATATTCATCAATCGCGCAGTTCGTCTCGCCAAAAAACCCTAGAAGTTGCTTAAGGTAAGATACAGCCAAATCAGCAATCTTATCCATCTCTAGAGAAGAAAGCTCCAGGCCTTCCTCGTAGTGAGCGCGAATCTCCGCAAACTCATCCGCTAAATCAACTGCAGAGGATGCTTCCTGAGAATTCTCCTTCTCATTCATAGTCAATTCCTCCACGTCAACCTCCATTCAACATAAAATACTTAATTAGTATTTTAAGAAATTACTTGTAGTCGCTTTGTTGTAATCAATAAAGAGAAAACCCTGTTCTTGCTATAAACTATTTTCTATCTCATCCTTTTTTATGTTGCCGAGGCTTCTTCTCTTTGCGTACAACATCAACTTCAACAGGTTTGTTTTCCATTTGTGCCGCAGCCTTTGCTTTTTCAGACTCAAGGATTCGGTTCGTAATAAGTTTTTGCTGTATTACCTGCCAAAGCGACGATGTAACGTAATACAAAAGAACCGCAGCGGGTACTGTCCAACCAAACCAAAGCATCACAAGAGACATCATGCCTCCCATAATCATTTGCTGTCGTTTTTGGTCAGCAGCGCTATTGTTTGCGTTCATCATCAGGGGAACAAATGTCAAAACACCAAAAAGAATCACAAAAATAAGATAGGGGATAGCAGCGGTAAGCCCTGAAGAGGCAAAAACCTCTGAAGGAGAAGAAGCGATTGATGAAAGAATTCCATAGAAGTGAGCGTCTTTGGGGACATTTCTTGCAACGGTAAAGAGAGCAAAGAAGATAGGCATCTGCAGGAAAATTGGAAGACATCCCCCTATAGGATTGAACTTAATCTCAGCATAGAGCTTACGCATTTCTTCCTGCTGCTTCATGGGATCATCAGCATAGCGCTCTTGAATCTCTTTGAGTTTAGGCTGCACCACCTGCATGCGCGCCATTGACGCGGTCTGCTTGTTAGTAAGCGGTACAAGAAGCAAACGAATAATGAATGTCAGAATAATAACGGCAAGGCCCCAGTCACCACAAAAGCCGTAAATACCCGACAAAATCGACGTAAGTAGATTAATAATCCAATCCCACATAGTTCCTCCGGTCCGTCCCTTTATGGAACGGGATCATAGCCTCCAACATGAAAAGGATGGCACCTCAAAATTCGTTTACCGGCAAGTAAACATCCCTTTCCAACACCATACTTTTGTATAGCCTGAACCGCATACTCAGAACAGGTAGGTCTATAAATACAGTGCGGACGAAACAAAGGAGAGATGTTTCGCTGATAAAAGCGAATCGCCTTCAAAACAAAGCGAGCGAGAAAAGATGGTGTTCTTAGCGCGCTCATTGGATGCCTGTTTTCCTGAGTAGTTTCTGTAATTCATATGATACTTCTTGAGGAGAAGCGTCATATGTTTGAGACGTTGCAAAAAGAATAACGCCGTATCCACATACAGGTAAACCGCTTATGCGCGCGGCCTCTCTCAGTACTCGCTTACACCTGTTTCTAAATACGGCATTACCTAATCTTTTTGGTGCAACAAAAGCAACTCCTGCACCTGCGCCTTCATCAACCGCTACTCGGATGCGGAGAAGAGAAGCATTAGCCCTCTTTCCGCAGGAGAAGACCCTTTCGAACTCACGGGGAGACTTAATGGTCTTCACAGAACGTATCCTTAAACAGTAAGGCGCTTGCGGCCTTTAAGGCGGCGGCGAGCGAGAACTGCACGGCCGTTCTTAGTAGCCATACGTGCACGGAAACCATGGGTTGTAGCGCGCTTGCGCTTGTTTGGCTGATAGGTACGCTTCATAACTATTTCCTCCCAGACGGGTACGACATCGAGTAAAAAGCCTTCAAATTGTACGTGTCTCTTCCTGTAAATGTCAATGGAATTGCAGATAAATAATCAGATTCTTGTGCGACCTGTGAAAAACATAGCTACGCTGATTCTTTTCACATATCATTTTTTACATGAATGATATATTTCTTATTTCAGGTGCTTTTATTAAAATGCTACTATTATTTCGTGAAATTTCAGAGTGATTATCTATTTTCAACATGATGTTTACAATTTGTTGAAAACGTTCTTTCGTTCTGAAATGTTATGAAAAGTTTTCATCAATTTGTTGAAAACTTGTTGAAAAGGACTAGTGGTGACCCGCGACTTTTATCCTTTTGTGGAAGACTCAGCAGAAAATGTGTCTTCTACAAGCAAGACAACTGAAGACGGTCTTCGCGTGCGGTATGAAACGCGTATTGCTATTTATGATGATGTTGCTGCAGCGCCGCGCGTTGTAGTTATTGCTCCCACTGATGTGCGCTCATATCTTGAAGAGATCATACAGGCGGTCAATACTCTCTCTCATGAGCAGGGCGGACAAATCCCTTTCATGGTTATGCGAGAAATCGTTGAGAACTTTATCCACGCTCATTTTGCCTCTCCAACAATCACTATTCTTGATCACGGAAATACTATCCGGTTTTCCGACAGAGGCCCTGGCATCAAAGAAAAGGAATTAGCCCTCCAATATGGAACTTCAAGCGCCACTGAAGAGATGAAACACTATATTCGCGGTGTTGGTTCCGGGCTTCCTTATGCACAGCAATATATGGTGGATAAAGGAGGCAGTCTTACTATTGAAGATAACATTTCGGGCGGCACTGTTGTTACCATTTCTACACGCCACTCCGCTGATGCTCACAATCAAACACATCCAACCTCTGAAAAGGAAACGGAACCTCTAAAACCGCTATCTTCTAGCGCGCAGGAATCCAACACACAAGACATTTCTCTTAAAAACCAAGAATTACCACTTCAGTTAGCTCCCGCTCCTGTTTTTGAGATAAAAATCTCTCAACGCGGACAAAAGGTTCTTGAATATCTTTCTGAGCACGAACTGGTTGGCCCCACAGAGCTTGTCGTCAGCTATGGTCTTTCACATCCAACCTGGTCTCGGGAGCTGAGAAGTCTTGAGCAGTTAGGGGTAATCAGAAAGGTAACTCAAAAATACAAACTTACCCAGGCTGGTCTTTCGTTCCTGAATTAACCTAACTCACTCTTTACCTGCTTATACAGAGCATAACAGCCACATACTTTCGCGTAGAGTTTTTATATCGTGAAGTTTTCAACATTTTAAGAAATCCATACCGAAGTTTTCAACAATCAACTATACTGGATAGCCCTTTTCACCATTCGACGTTTGGTGTGTGCATGAACATTTCGCTTGAATCAGACATAACTGCTCTGTGGCAGGATACCATTGATCTCCTTATTCAGGACCATCAACAGGAACAGTTCATTGCTATGCTTAAGACGTGCACTCCGTGTACGCTTGATGATTCAACTCTTTATGTTACGACAAGCCTCCGCGGCGCATATACCAACATCGTAAACAACAAAAGCGTGGTAGAACACTATCTCTCTCAAGCCGCTTTTAAGGATATGACGCTCACTATTACCTTTACTAAACAAGGACAACAAACTGATTTTCAGGCGGCCTCTTCTTTACAAGAACCCTCTCAAGAATCTGACACCGGCGCTTTTTACAGTAAAGAAGAAAAGGTTTCTCAAAACCAATCTCACCCTGCCGAGGATAGGAAAGAAGCTTCATTTAATCCATTCTCCTCTGTCTTTTCATCTCAAGAACTTGACAAGTGGAACTCTCAAACACAATCAAATGAAACAATAAAACCAAGGCGAGAAGAGCCGCGTAGTTTGAGTAGTGATTCTAATAAAAGAACCATCCTTGACCGGAGAAACAGCAACCCTCTTGTCGAAACAAAAACTACTGTTGAAACGTCAAAATTGACATTTGATCGCTTTGTTGTCGGCGAAGAAAATGATTTTGCCTTTGAACAGGCTCTTCGAGTCGCAAATGATGAAAAGGGAAAGGGCAATCCTCTTTTTATTTACGGCAACAGCGGACTTGGAAAAACACACCTTCTTCGATCTATCCAAAACTATATTCTTGAAAATGACCCATCCCGTCTTTGTGTGTATAAAAACGCAACGGCTTTCATTGATGATTACACTCATGCTATGCGTAACAAAGCAGATGGAGCACCTCAAATTCTTACTGAAGCATATAGAGATATCGATGTTCTTATTATTGACGATGTACAAAAACTTGCCGGAAAGGCAGGTACACTAAGTTTCTTTTTTGATACCTTTAATTCACTGAGAACAGATGGAAAACAGATTGTCCTTGCAGCTGATCGAACTCCGTTAGAACTCGGCCTTGGAGCAGAGGGGTTTGATGAACGCATTACTTCTCGGGTAAGCGCAGGAGTAGTTATAGGGATTGAGCAGCCGAGTTATGAGATGAAAGTCAATCTTATTACGACCTTTTGCGACCGTATTCATACAGAAGCTATCCAAGAAGGTCTTACCTATCTCGGTGGAACGCTCTCCGAAGAAACTATTCACTATATGGCCGAAAAAAGCGGTCAAAGCATTCGAGTTATTGAAGGATTTTGTAATCGTTGCGTTGGAGAACAAACGAGGTATGAAGCGAAAGGGTTAAGCATATCACACCAGGATATCGATAAAATAGCAGCCACGGTATGGCCAAAAGAGACAAAAACTATTACCGTCGCTAAAATTCAACAGGTTATCTCTTCTCGCTATGCAGTCAGCCATGACGATTTAGTCGGGCAAAAGAGAAGTCAAGAAATAGCCGAAGCGCGCCATATTGCAATCTGGCTTTCTAGAAACCTCTGTGACTTAACGTTAGGAGACATTGGTAAGCACTTTGGTGGAAGATCTCACGCAACAATCAAACATAGTATTAAGGTCGTTGATGAGTGGCAAAAAGATAATAAGCAGCTGTATGACCGTGTTTTTCACCTTCAGCAAGACATTACAAGCGGAAAAGCGGAACAATGATGAAAACCTGTTCGTAACTTGGTGACAACTGTTGAAAATAGTGATCTATTACTGTCAAACTATAAAGCGGGTAGTTTAAAGCGCGAGAAAGGAAGAAAAAAGATGTCTCTCCTTACATAAAAAAGACCCTATCTACCTGTAAGGGAAGAGGTTTTTCTTCTTTTTAACAGAGCTTATTACTACTGCTGTTCTTTTTCTTATACTTTAATATAAAGAAAGGAATGTTATGAACTTTACCGTAAACCAATCAGCGCTACAGACAGCTCTTGACATTGTTTTAAAAGGAATAGGATCAAATCCAGCACTTCCAATTCTTTTTGGTATATATCTTAAAGCCAGTGAAGGAACACTTGAGATTCAATCAAACGACTTAAATGTTTCCATTCGCCATAAGCTCCCTGCAAATGTGATAGAAGAAGGAGAAACTGTCGTATCTTCAAAGGTTCTTCAAAACATTGTAAAGAACCTTCCTGACGCCGCTATTACTCTTCAGGATGAGGAAAGGGGAATAAAACTAATGTGTCAGAGATCAACCTATCATCTCAATATACTTCCCGTACAAGATTGGCCTTCTTTTCCAGAGCTTATTCCTGAAAAAACAGTAGAGCTTCCAAGTGCTCTTCTCGCCACTATGGTGGGTAAAGTATATAGAGTAGTTTCTCATGATGTTTCTCGCCCTATTCTGCAAGGAATTCATCTTTCCGCTGAAGAGAATACGATTCGTTTGGTAGCGACCGATTCGTATCGCCTTGCTGTGTGTGATGCAAATACCGATACTCCTGCAGGAGAAAAATTTGAGGCTATAGTTTCAGGTGAAGCGCTGCATGATGTTTTGTCTATGAGGACTATGACAGAGAAGATTTTAATTGGAACAACCGACAATCAAGTTGTCTTCTCTTTTGGAAATACTACGCACATCTCACGAAAAATTGAGGGAAACTATCCTGACTATAAAAAGCTACTTCCTCAAACATGCAATGCGGCTTTAAATCTTATGGTCCCTGAGACCTCTGCGGCTATTAAACGCGTATCTGTTGTGGCTATGCAAAATCCTGCGGTGCGCTTTGATATTGACGCTGATAATGGACAAGTTCGCTTTTCGGCATTTTCTCCCGACCAAGGAGATGCTTCTGAAACGATAAAAGCTGATGTTGAAGGAACCTCTCTTGCGGTCGCCTTTAACTATCACTATGTCTTTGATTGCCTCAATGCTCTCTCTGATCAAGATACGGTGAGACTTGAGCTTCTCAGTGAAACTCAACCGGCTGTTTTTAAGGCAACTGGAAAAATTAACTATCTTTATCTGCTTATTCCTATTCGATTGTAAGAATGTGCCGTGAGTCTGACCGTTCAACAGCTTTCTCTTGTTAATTTTCGCAGCTTTTGTGAACTTGCTATTACGTTTTCAGAAGCTGCGACTATTCTCGTGGGTAAAAACGCTGCAGGAAAGACCAATGTTGTTGAATCACTTCAAATGGTTACTACGGGATATTCGTTTCGAAAGCCGACACCTTCGCAACTCATTCATGAAGGAAAAGAGCAAGGAAAAGTGAAGGCGGTTTTTACAGGAGATGGTCGTTTTATTGACATCGCCTGTACAATTACTCCGCTTAAGCGGCAGTTTGAAAAAAACAGAAAGAAATGTCGTGCATCGGAGGTTTCCGGTACGCTCATGTCAATCCTTTTTACTCCTGATGACTTAGCGTTAATTAAACGAAGTGCTTCTCAAAGGCGAGAAGAGTTTGATGGGTTCGGCCGCCAGGCAAACAAAACGTATGCGAAAGTACTTGCTTCTTATACGAAAAGTATTGAGCAGAGGAACCGCCTTTTAAAAGAAGCAATAATAAATCACGCTCTTCTTGACGCGTGGGATAGTTCAGTTGCGCTTGGAGGGGCTACGTTGCTACGCGCCCGCCTACAGCTTTTCAAACGCCTCGAAACAAAAACGGCTGATATTTATAGGCAGATAAGTGGTGGAGAAAACCTCTCCCTTTCATATGTGTCAACGCTAGGAGATGTTTCTCCGACGCAAACGAAAGAGGAGCTAACAGGTCTTTTTTTAACAGCGCTACAACGCGCGCGCGACATTGACATCCGCCGTCAGCAAACGACTGTCGGTCCGCATAGAGATGATTGCGTTTTTATGATTGAAGGAAAGGACGCGCGCGCCTTCGGCTCACAAGGGCAACAGCGCTCGGTTGTACTTGCCCTAAAAATGGCGGAAGTACTCGTCGCGGAAGAGATTCTTGGGACAAAACCCCTTTTGTTGCTTGATGATGTTATGTCAGAGCTCGATGCCTCGCGCCGAGAAGCAATCATGAAGTTTGCTCTTACAGACATTCAAACCGTTATCACCACCACAAATCTCGGTTACTTTTCACAGGATATTTTAGACGCAGCGCAGGTGGTGAGCTTTGATGATTAGACGCTATTTTTCCAAAGCTTTCTCCAATGGTGGATGGTCTGTATCTCAAGAAGAAAGGGGAGGTGAAAAGCCCCTTGATGAGATTCTTTCGTCTTACTTTAAAACGACACGCGCCTTTGATACAGCGAGTGAAAACCACACGGCTCTTCTCGCTTGGCAAAAAGTTATTGGAGAAAACGAAAGGAATCACACCGTAGGAGCGTTTGTTGGAAAAGCAAAGTTTAAACAAGCTCCTAAACTAGTTATCTACGTTGATTCTAATGCCCTGCGTATTGATTTAATGGCGCAGCGAGACGTGTATGTACAACGGCTGGCTACCGTTGGTATGGAGTTCTCAAGTATCGATTTTAAGCTCTCAAAATATAAAAAGAAGCAGATACAACAGGATAGCTACATACAAAAAAGGCAAAAAAAGAGTTATCATGTCAGAAGCGAAGAAAGCCTTACTCTTAAGGAAAAAGAACAAATCGCTTCAATCGTAAAAACACTCCCCGAAGCTTTGCGTGAAACAGGATATAAGGCGATTCTCGCATCATTTCTTCGTAAAGAGGATAAGTAGACGTAAAAAACAAAACTACCCTACAAATCCGTTCAGAGTGCGTTTATAGCTATTTCAAAATGATAAATCAGTAGATTTTTCGTAAGGCCGAAGGTGTTTTATAAAAAAAGCAGTAAACTAGAAAGGATTTTTATTCACCAAGAGAGAGGATAGCGGGTGGCAAAAGAAACATACGATCACGATTCTATTACCGTTCTTGAAGGACTTGAGCCGGTTCGTAAGCGCCCTGGCATGTATATCGGTACTACTTCCTCAGCAGGCCTTCACCATTTGGTTTGGGAGATTGTTGATAACTCAGTCGATGAGGCTCTTGCCGGGTTTTGTACAAAAATCAAAGTAACCGTGCACGCCGATAACTCCGTTTCAGTTGAAGATAATGGTCGCGGCATTCCCGTTGATATGCACCCAAAGAAAAAAATGCCAACGCTTGAGGTTGTTCTTACCATCTTGCATGCAGGCGGAAAGTTTGATAACAGCGCGTATAAAGTTTCAGGAGGTCTGCACGGCGTAGGTGTTTCTGTCGTCAACGCGCTTTCAAAACGCATGGTTGCTGAAGTTAAGCGCGATGGCAAGATTTATCAAATGGAGTTTAAGCGCGGTAAAACTACTCAAAAGATGAAAGAGATAGGCAAAACGAAGACATGCGGAACTACCATTACCTTCTGGCCTGACGATACCATCTTTGAGACAACGACGTATAACTTTGATACGCTGCGTGACCGCCTGCAAGAAACCGCGTTTCTCAATAAAAACCTCAAAATCACCCTTATTGATGAGCGTGAGCTTACTCCTCGTGTCGTCGAGTATCAGTATGCCGGCGGTATTATTGACTTCGTTAAGTACCTCAATGACGAGAAAACCGTCCTGCCCGGTCTTTCTAAGCCAATCTACATCGAAGGTTCTACCGAGCCCGATACGCCCGTTGCGAAAATGGGTGAAGTTGAAGTTGCTATGCAGTGGAACACCGAGTTTAATGACCGTACTCTCTCGTTTGCCAACGACATTTATACCGAGGAAGGCGGCATGCATCTTGAGGGATTCCGTACGGCACTCACCAAGGCAATCAACGACTATGGGACGCGCCAAGGAATCATAAAAGAGAAAGATCCCAAGTTGACCGGTGATGATATTCGCGAAGGACTGACGGCGGTTATCTCGGTCAAACTTCCTGATCCGCAATTTGAGGGTCAAACCAAGGCAAAGCTTGGCAGCTCCTATATGCGTACGCTCACCAATAAGATCGTATCGCACGGCCTTGCGGAATATCTTGAAGAGCATCCCAATCAAGCGAAAGAAATTCTCAAAAAGGCAACTCAAGCGGCGAAGGGGCGCCTTGCTGCTCGTAAAGCTCGCGAAGCGACACGGCGCAAAGGTCTGCTTGAATCGGCGTCGCTTCCAGGAAAGCTTGCAGACTGCTCGGTAAAAGATCCTGAAATGACGGAACTTTTTATTGTCGAGGGAGATTCCGCAGGCGGATCCGCTAAGATGGCGCGTGACCGTTCCATTCAAGCGGTGCTTCCTCTGCGCGGAAAGATTCTAAACGTTGAACGCGTCCAAGCTCACCGTGCTCTTTCTTCCGATACCATTACCTCACTTATTACCGCGATTGGTACGGGCGTAGGTGAGGAGTTCAGTCTTGAGAAAGCTCGCTATCATAAGATTGTCATCATGACCGATGCTGATGTTGACGGCTCACACATCCGTATTCTGCTTCTGACGTTCTTCTATCGGTACATGAAGCCTATGATCGACGCCGGCTATATCTATGTGGCGCAACCCCCGCTCTATCAAATCAAGGCTAAAGGCAAAAAGCACGGTAAATACATCTATACCGATGAGGAGCTTGCTGTCGAGGCAAAGCAGTTTGAGGATAGTTCAAAATATACCGTGCAGCGCTATAAAGGCCTGGGAGAAATGGATCCGGAGCAGCTCTGGTCAACTACGATGGAGCCAAAAAATCGCATTCTCTTAAAAGTTACCATTGATGACGCCATGGCCGCTGACCGCGCGGTCGCCGATCTTATGGGCAATCAGGTGGAGAAGCGCAAGGACTTCATTCAAACCCACGCAAAAGACGTCCGCTTCCTCGACATTTAGTCCTTCTCACTGCTAATAGGGAACGCGAAAGATACGTTGAGGTTCATGAAAGGGTAGATAGTGGCAGACGATACACATACGCATGATGATTTTCTGGACAATGAAGAGGATAGAGACTTCGACGCCCAGAACGAGTTCAAAGATGAATATGACGAGCATGGCGACAATGACGATGAGCTTGACGCTTCCGGCGAGGATGAGTTTGACGCTGAGACCGGTGTAAGTCTTGCCGGCGCTACGGTGTCGCATACTATTACGGACGAAGCAGGCACGCGCCTTGATCTGTCCGACATTCATGGCGGCACGCTTAAGCCGACCGATATGGCTGACGAAATGCGTACATCGTTTTTGGAATATTCGATGTCCGTTATCGTGACGCGCGCCCTTCCTGACGTGCGCGACGGACTGAAGCCGGTGCACCGCCGTATTCTCTATGCTATGAACGAGGCGGGCATCACGCCTAACAAGCCGCACAAAAAATCCGCCTGGGCTGTCGGTGAAGTCATGGGTAAATATCACCCGCATGGTGACTCCGCCATTT
Source organism: Lancefieldella sp. Marseille-Q7238 (assembly GCF_949152215.1). Lineage (GTDB taxonomy): Bacteria > Actinomycetota > Coriobacteriia > Coriobacteriales > Atopobiaceae > Lancefieldella. The sequence continues at coordinate 1,035,845 of NZ_OX424407.1, read as the reverse complement.
ACGACTCAATGGTCCGCATGTCACAGGACTTCTCGATGCGCCTGCCGCTCATCGATGGTCACGGTAACTTCGGCTCCATCGATGGCGATCCTCCTGCGGCTATGCGTTATACCGAGGCTCGCCTGACCCGCTCTGCTATGGAGATGCTGGCCGATCTCAATAAAAACACCGTGGATATGCAGCCAAACTACGATGAGGCTCTGACAGAACCTGTCGTTCTTCCGGCTCGTTTCCCAAACCTTTTGGTAAACGGCTCATCAGGCATCGCCGTTGGTATGGCCACTAACATTCCTCCTCACAATCTAGGTGAGGTTACCGACGCCGTCTGCATGATGATTGACAACCCCGATGTCACCACCGAAGAGCTCATGAGCGTTCTTCCCGGCCCCGACTTTCCAACGGGCGGCATCATCATGGGCACCGACGGTATCAAAGACGCCTATGAAACTGGCCGCGGTTCCATTACCGTGCGTTCAAAGGTTCACGTTGAGCAGGTTAAAAACGGTCGCCAGCGGTTGGTGGTCACGGAGATTCCCTATCAGGTCAACAAAGGCCTTCTTCAGGAGAAAATCGCGCAAGCGGTCAACGAAAAGAAGATCGAAGGCATTTCCGATATGCGTGATGAGTCCAACCGCAAGGGAATGCGCATTGTCATCGACCTTAAGCAGGGAGCCATTCCTCAGGTTGTTCTCAACAACCTCTACAAGCGCACGCAGCTTCAGGCCAACTTCGGCATTATTGATTTGGCGCTGGTCGATGGTGTTCCTCGCACGCTTTCGCTACGAGAGATTCTTCGGTGCTACATCGACCACCAGATTGATGTAGTGCGCCGGCGCACCGAGTTTGATCTGGACAAAGCGCTCAAGCGTGTTCACATCTTGGAAGGCCTGCTGACCGCTGTCGATAATATCGATGAGATTGTCCACATCATTCGAAGCTCCCAAGATGACGCCGAGGCGAAAAAGCGCATGCATGAGCGCTTTGACCTTGATGACATTCAAGGTGAGGCCATTCTTCAGATGCGTCTGCGTCGCCTCACCGGTCTTGCACGCCAAGATCTTGTTGATGAGATTTCTCAGCTGCGTGAGGACATTGCCTACTATGAGGATCTTCTTGCCCATGAGGAAAAGATCTTAGCGGTTATCGCTGATGAGCTTCGAGACATTTCCAATCGCTTCTCCAATAAGCGCCGCACCGCGATTTCCGCGCAGGGCGTACAGAATCTGGATGTTGAAGACCTTATTGCCGAAGAAGATATGGTGGTTACGGTTACCCACGCCGGCTATGTGAAGCGTTTGCCGGTGGCAACTTATCGCTCTCAAAAGCGTGGCGGCAAGGGTGTTCAGGGACTTTCGCTCAAAGACAATGATTTTGTCGAGGATCTCTTTGTCGCTTCTACCCATGACTACGTCATGTTCTTTACTAACTTCGGCAAGGTGTACCGCCTGAAGGTTCACGAGCTGCCAATCGGATCCCGTACCGCGCGCGGCAGTGCTATCGTCAATGTGCTTCCGCTGGCGGAAGGAGAAAAAGTTGCAGCCGTTATCACGACCCGCGATTTCCCGGCTGACAACTATCTGATGTTCGCCACTAAGCAGGGCATGGTTAAAAAGACCGCTATGTCTGAGTATGATCGTACGCGCCGCGACGGTATTATCGCCATTAACCTCAAGCAGGGCGATGAGCTCGTCAATGTCCGCCGTGTCCATCCGGGTGACAAGGTTATCCTGTGCTCCTCCGATGGTAAGGCGATCCTCTTTGATGAGTCTCAGGCTCGTGCTATGGGCCGTGGCACCTCGGGCGTGCGCGGTATTACCCTCAAAGGCGAAGCGACGATGCTCGGCATGGAGATTACTAACGGCAACGGCGACCTCTTTGTCATTACCGAGAAGGGCTACGGCAAGCGCACGGCCGTTTCCGAATATCCTGAGCACAAGCGCGGCGGCCAGGGTGTCTTTACCATTTCCATAACGGCGAAGAAGGGCAAGCTGGTTGCCTGTCGTGTGGTTGGCCCGCAGCATGAGATTATGATTATGTCGGAAGAGGGCGTAGTTATCCGTGTCAAGGCGGTAGACATCTCTAAGCTCGGTCGCTCCACGCAGGGAGTCAAAGTCATGAACATCGGCGTCGACGATCATGTTTCCGCTATCGCGCGCATGATTGTCCATAAGAAGAAGGCGCCGAAGCACGATGCGGGTCAAGGCATGCTTGATTTGGCAGCGGCTGGTGCGAAAGACGCTGACGAAACTGAAACTATTGACCTTGGCGACGGCGAAGACGAGTTCGATGACGCTCTAATTGACGAGGACGAAGAGTAGCGAGGAAGAAGACGGTGCGTTCGTTGTTCGTAAAGCGAGCGCAGGCGTTTTTGTGACAGTGAGGGAACGCGAAGTTCTTTTTGGCCATAAGCTCCAACAAGGCATCCGAAGGCATATCTTCGGGTGCCTTTTGCTATCGCGAGACAGCAGAAGTGAAGGCAAAAGATAGGGAAGGTAGGTAAAAGGTAGGGAAAAGAATCCTGCACCTACGAGAGGGTGAGATCTCTACGAGAAATCCTCGGGATTAAGGCTCTCGACAAACTCGTGGAAATCGGCCATCTCTTGCTTTTTGACGTCCTTCTCGACATCGGCGAAATCGGGCGCTGCAGCGGTTTCAAGAACCATTTCATCAGCATAGATGGGAGATCCCGTACGGACGGCAAGGGCAACGGCGTCAGAGGGGCGAGCATCGATATAGTGGTGCTTTCCCTCATCGGAGATGATTTCCAGCTGCGCAAAGAAGGTGGTGCCCGAAACCCCAGTAATCCGCACGCTTTTAAGGTCCGCGTTGAGCGCGTCAAGCAGGGAGCGCATGAGGTCGTGGGTGAGAGGGCGGCCTTGCGGCGTCTGGTCAACACCAAGGCTGATAGCCATAGCTTCTATGTGGCCAATGCGAATCGGAAGCCTCAAAGAGGATTTATGGAGCGCATCTTGAGGTTCGAGCACAATAATTGACGCGATGGGACCCCCACCGACGACGACTGACTTGATATCCATCTTTCGCAATGACACTGCTGGTACCCCTGTATAAACGTCCTGCGCGTTCTGAGACGAGAAGTGCCTCAAAAGAGTTACTATCATCTCATGTTTGCTGGATAGTTGTACCCATTGTTGGGTATTCTTAAAACAAATTGAAAAATTAAAAATGAAGTGATGCAGTTTATTTTCAAAAATGTTAACACATTACCCAGTTGCATACAATTGAGGAACTTCTTGAAAAGATGATATTTTTGTTACGCCGTAGACACTTCTATAATCTGCGCTAAAGGCTTCCAAAGCGCTTTGGAAGCCTAATATTCGTCTTGGTAGGGAATTAACCCACGAGATAAATTTTACGGCTTCTTCTGGCTTTATAGAGCCAAGGTTTGAACTCTTTTTAAAGCCTGCTCTACGTAGAAGGCCGTTACAATTTTCGTTACTTCCTCTTTCTGAACTGCAATAAGGATGAGCATAGTAGATATGGGTTCTCTTTTCATCTTTAAGACAGGATCTTTCCATACTTTCCCAGTCGGAAAATTCACTTCCATTATCAAAAGTGATTGTTTTGAATACATTACTAAAGGTTTCTCCAAAATACCTTTCAAGTGCATCAAGGCAATGGGGAGTCTCATATTTCTTTCTTGAGTTAACACGCATAGCAATAACATATCGTGTTTTACGCTCAAGAAGGGTTAGATAGGAAACTTTTGTGTTGGAGGATCCAACAATAAGATCTCCCTCCCAATGTCCCCATTCCTTTCTATCAAGAACCTTTTTCGGACGCTCTTCAATAGACTTGCCACGTAAGTTGCGATGAGACTGTCTATATCTTCTCGCTGCTCGTCTTTTCTGTGATCCACGTCTCGGAAGATCATCTTCGTTGATTGAGAGAACGCCATTTTTAATATAGGAATATAGTGTTGGAACGCTTACTATTGTCGAAATGAGTTTCTTTCTTTTAGCGTAGCCTAGTGCAGCTGCTGGAGACCAGTGATTGTTTTTGATTAAGGTCTCGAGTTGGTGAGCAGAGGCCATATCTTTTCCTATTTTTAGAGCGCATCCTTTTGCACTTGATCTTCGAATAGACATCATTTGAGCATAGTCGGCTTTATAAACAAGATTTATTGTGAGAAATCGGCTATCTATTTGCTCACAGCTTCCGCGTGCTATTTCTCTTTGTATTGTGCAACGAGCGCGGCCGAGTTTACGTGCTATTCCTGAAATAGTATTACCGTCAGCTAATTCAACTTCGATAACGAATCTTTCAAGCTCATTAAGATACTTACCCGCTCTTGTCATGCAATCCTCCTTATATAATGAAAGGTAGTAAAGACTTATGGTATGCAATAAGGAGAAACTATGTCTAAAAGCAGCAATCCTAAAAGAGACCTTAGAATCTTTATTTCATTTGCTCTTTATTTACTTGGGATAGCATCGTTTTTTATCTTTTTGGAGCTAGAGAGACAAAGCGGTTTTGGGATCATAACATGGAAAATGCCCGATGGAAGCATTGGTGGAATAGAACTAACAGTAACTCTTGCTTTTTGTATAACTGTGATTTCTTTAGTTGTGTTTCTTGTGAGTATGTTTCAGGAATGGCGATCAGGTGTGTTCAAGAAAACGAATTGGTCTTAGTCACATTTATGAATGGATTACAACATAGGAATTGTCTTAACTGCAATACGGAGTAATACATGAAATCTAAGACTTTTAGACTTGAAGAAACAAGTATTGAACAGTTGAAAGAGATTGTAGTAACGCAACAAATTACTCAATCAGATGCAATACGTTTTGCAATACAAAAAGGATATGATGCAATACAAAATGAAATACAAGAAAAAGATACATATATAACCCAGAAGTGTTATCAAGATGTTGATTGGCAAGCTTTGTATTTTGATGAAAAAGAGAAAAATGAGAAACTAGCCAACAAGCTTCTTGAGGTTACTGACAAAGTTACGGATAGTCTTAAGGCATCGCAGATATTACAAGCTATGGATAAACCGGCAATTGAAGATTCTATACAAAAAAGAGAGCACATTTGGTGGCAATTCTGGAAACATTGAGCTTACAGTAAATTCAAAAATGATAAAGTATGAGGTTTTAAGTTTCCAACAGTGAACCGTGTGCTACGAGCTTGTGTGATGGCTCTACGCACACGACTATTGAAAACTTAAGATTTAGAAATGCAGACTGCATCATCAGAGAAGATGTTGAAAACACATCATAGGGCTACACTACATCAGTGTGTATACAAATTTGGATGTAGTAGCAAGTATCGTACTTTGTATACACAACTTCGTTTTGTGTATACAAAGTACACTTGTCCAGGAAGTTAAAAGCGACTTCCTTCCTCCTCGTAATATCTCGTCGAAAACAGTTCTTCGCCTTTTGGCTCATTCTGTTTTGCGGGGGAGGCCCCGCGCCCCTAAAGCTGTGATAAGCTTCAATCAAACCGAATAAAGCAAGGTTTGACAACTCCACATCAGTCGAACCGATATCAAGAGAAAGGCCAACTATGACCTCTAGGAAAAAAGCGGTAAGGCACAGTAATCTACATGTCCGTCTTACTGCGTCTGAAAAAGAAGCGATTATTATAAAGGCATCAGACTATGGAATGTCAGCTTCATCTTATATGAGATTTCTTGCGCAACTGCCAATATCTTTATTAGGCACTTCTGATGACAAAGATGCGACTATTGTGATTGATTCGACTACCTGGAAAAAACTTCTGATTGAATCGAGGCGTTGGGGATCAAATTACAATCAAGGAGTTAGAGCACTCAACGTTATTGGAGCGCGGTATGGAAATCCTCCAAGAGATGCTAAAAGAGCGGAAGAAGTTGTTCGATATGCCGCAGAGGCGCTTCAGTATTTAAAAAATGCCAAAGAGGGTATGGAGGAGCTTTTAAAGATAGTAGAAAAGCTTGAAGATAGAGTACTTTTGAAAGCTGATTTACCTGACTCGAGACAAAAATAATTATGCCCTATGTAAAACCAATATCAGGGCATACCTCCTGTCGTTTCGTACAAGAATACTTAGAAAAAAATGGGCGTGCACTCGCTCGTGACTTTCTTGAGCTTGAGGAGAACGATTCTCGCACAGGTATGAGCTGGTCGGCACAAATGGATGAGACGCGTGAAGTTTACGGCAATGATCGCTCTGTTAATGGAGGCAAAGTAAGAACGTATAACCATTATGTGCTTTCACCAGATCCTAAAGATAATATTTCGCTTGAAGAACTTAGAACATATACAACAGAATGGGCTTCAAAAGCATTTCCCGGATACCAAATTGCAATTATTTATCACAACGACTCAAATGAGCGCTTAAAAAACGGTGAGAGAGGGATTTTGCACGCTCACCTTATCGTTAATAATACAAATCTAAATAGTGGTAGAAGGCTCGCACCGTGGCTTACCCCTACCAGAGTCCGTGATATTTCAAGACTTGCTCAAGATATGGCAAAAAAGCGTGGATGGAAAGCATTTGACTGGGAAAAAACAACAGAAGAAAAAAGCGCTCTTCGAGGGTTTTCCGTTGAAAGAAAAGAATCAAGAACTAAAACTTATAAAAGAGGTGTGACACGTCAGGATAATTACTACACACGCTCTGAGCTTGCCGTACTAAAAGATAGAGGTTGGTCTTGGAAAGAAGACCTTAGAGCACGTATTCGTATAGCAAGAGAGCTTTCATGCACAGAACGAGAGTTTATGGATGCTCTTAGGGAGCTAGGAGTAAAGCTTGGACGTACAAAAAAGGGCGACTATCTTTACACACATATTACTCATAACACCTGGTGTGCCGGAGGAATGACTCTTGGAAAGCAATATAGCCGAAATGTAGTGATTGAGAGATTGAATGAAGCGGATTCTCAACGGATTAAAGAAAAGGACCAGAAAAGGGTTTCTGAGGAAAGACGAGCGATAACTCTTGTTTCTTTAGAGTATTTTGCAATAGATAAGATGCGAACAATCGGGTGGCTTGCATGTGATGGAACAACTACCTTAAAGGATGTTGCCGATATGCTGCAAACTAACAGAGAATTCAATATTGTTCATACAAGTGATTATAAGAGTGCTTTAAAAGGTCTGAATCAGGGTTCTTCGGATTATATAAGAGTCGACAGAGCAATGAAGGTGGCAGAAAAGATTAACCTTCGCGATGAAGTACCAGAAAGTTCCTATAAAAAAGAAGATATAGGTAAACCTCAGCTAAGAAAACAAAAGCAGATCACCCTGAGATCAATATCAAAAAAACAAAGCACATATGATGCTCAAAAAACACAGAGAAAAGTAGCTCAGAAGGATACGAGACAAGATAAGGACAGGAGACAAAGATAACTATGAGGATTGTCGTATATTACCTTGAGGGAAAAGTAAGTGAGTTTAACACAGAAACCTTTACTACAATGGAGCCTTTTGCTAGCGAGGGAGAAGGAGGCAACATCACATCTGAATTTGATTTGCGTCTTGATCTTTTAGAGCAACAAGGTCTTGTGCTGGAAGTTTATTGGTATTCAACTGTTGTTGATCAATATACGACAGCGACAAAAGACGGCGAATCCAATCGGACAGTTTACTACGCTGGGCGTGAACCTGGTCGTTTTGTGCGACTTGTTTCTGCTGAGGAACTCTTAGGAGTAGCAAAGATAAGCGTGGACGGAGAAAAAGTTGTGTTTAGACAGGGTGGTGAAATGATAAATGCTATTAAGTTTGCTAACCAAGAGGTTCAATGTTACTCAGATGCGGTGACGACAAGTATGAACGAGAAGGCTGTAAGGTTATTTGACTATTTGAGACGTGCTTATCCGTTAGACACCGATGAGGAAATTTGCCAAAGATTTGGTTATTCCCTTAAAGCTTTAGAGAAGGCCAAAACGGAAGAAGCTGCTCAAGAGCAAGAACAAAATCAAACAGAGAAAGCGACAGAGTCTTTACAGGAGAAAGCCATAGGAGGTCTTACGTATTTAGAGAATTTGAAAGAATTAGAAGAAACTGATATATACTAATTACTGATAAGAACAAGTGTTTGGGAGAATCAAATGGCAGCGATGATTGTAATTGTCATAAATCTATTAATACCACTCATTAAGTGGGGTTTTATAATTATGCTATTTCCCGTAACACTTCCTTGGCTTTTGTTTCGTAAATGGTGCCAGGCAAAATATCCAGAGATTTGGCAAGAGGACAACTAAAGGAGACAAGATGGTAGAGACAGAAGACCTTCCTTGGAGCTTCACGGTAACCTTTGATGAGAAAAAGGCTCAAAAGAACGGCTATACCACAGATGAGCTATACGACTATGTAAATGAAAGTATCTCCCAGTATGACGTAGAACGCCTTAGCTACAACAAATGGCATGCAAGATTAGGACAAGAAGATCAATTGTTCGCACAATATCGAGCTTTAGAGGAGCTCTCAAAAGATCCGGTGGTTATGAAAAATATCTCCTCAATAACATTCTTTGAGGAAGAACGAATACCTTTTGATCTTATAGAGATTCTTAGAAGACACAATCCAGAACGTATTTATGGCTAACTTTAACCCTATGGAAACTTCACGCAAAGCCTTCCATTTTGATCTTAATATTGAAAAGCTTAAATGCCACTATCCTGGAGACACTCCAAGCGCTTACAAACGCGCCTGGAGTGAAATAAGATCCTTTATGCAGGACAAGGGTTTTGTACATACACAGTATTCAGGATATGAGTCGCTAGACACCCTTGCTGTCTATGAGGCTGCCAAAGTAATTAAGGAATTACAGGAAAAATTTCCATGGTTTGTACAGTGTGCTCAAGCGGCTACCCTTACAAATATTGGGAAAACGCACGATGTTCTTAAACTTCTGAGAGAAGATGCACATTCTACCCAAATCTACCAAGAAAAACCTGTGCGAGTATCGTTAAGAGAAGAAGGAAAGAACATGAGAGCTGCTTCTAGAGGCATTAATGAAAAAGGTTCTCATACCTATATAAAATCTGAACAAAGTTTTGATTCACGAGATTAAATTTAGATAAGGCAACATAAAAATAGGGTGTTATCTAGAAAGATAACACCCAAAGAGGTATCGCAGTGACTAATTGCGATATATAGTAATTATACAGCAAAAATAAGGTCGCTCACAATATAAAACACAAGAAAAAACGGGAGATATCTCCTTTTTAGCATACTACCGTAATATGTTGGATTGTTCTTGTCGGACTCCACTTAGTCTTTTGGCGGCAGTAATACTTTGAGTACCTTCTTTATGCAGAGAGCTCCCATTTTTGTTGTTCTTAATAACCTGGGACGAAGAGGCGAATTTTCGGACAGCTTCACGTCTTGCTTGAAGAGCGTCAGAAAGCTCCTGAGCTGATACTGTTTCCGTTCCCTCATCGTCTACGATGAAATTCCCCTTTGATTTATTATCGTCTGCGCTATCAGGATGCTCCCAATGGCCACGCGACCAATGTAGTTTAACTTCCCAAGTTGCTCCATGAGAGTTTTGAGATGGCAGGATAACACTATAGTAACCAGGGTCATTTTCGTAAGACTTAAGCTGTGCTGGACTACAAAATAAAGCCATTCCAGAAGGGTTAAATCTACCCGTTAGTGTATCCATTTCAGGCATATGAGGAGGCAATTTGATAACTACTCGCTCTTCTCCTTCTTTTGTAGTGAAATGATGAAGGTAAGCGTATTTTTTAGGAATACTAAGTACGATCCCATTAAAGGTTCTATCGGAACTCTTTTCTTGTGTGCTCATGGTAATTCCTTTCTTCTTACTAGATCTATCCTCCCAAGATATCTTTTGCCCAAGCACCGCTTTTAATTAGGCCAATTAAAAGCACCACATCAACAGATAGCATCTTTAGTACCGTTATAAGAAAACCAGACGTATTTGACCAGGTAAACTCAGTTGACTGAGTTCCTACGATTGCCCCAAGAATAAAGGGAAAGGCCAGCAGAGTGAAGAGCATAATCGACCCTGCGAGCGCAACTGCTAAGAAGTTCTTAAAGAAGTTAACTCCCCATTGCCTTGTTTCATCAATCCCAAGAAAAGATGCTGGAAGTGGTGAGAAAGCCGCCATAACATAAAGTTGGATTGCTCGTGCATAGGAGAGTGCAAGCGCCACTACATAAGCACCCATAGCAATAACATAAGCGAAAATAGACATTAAAATTGCAGCAAAGAGATCAGCGTAAGAAACATCCGAATAGCTTTCGGGTTTTATTATCTTAAGTTCTGCGTCTGTACCTCCAGAACTGTATTTAAGAAATGCCTTACTAATGCCATTTACCAGCTGATATATACCCGCACAAAGTTCATCAATATGATTGATAAGCCATATAAATATAGCGATAGTTACAAATAAGGTTAGAATTTCTTTTATAGCCGGGAGTGTTCCGTTTGAATCCATTCGACCTGATATCTTGATGAGTTGAATTAATACTACAAATGTGAGTACACCACAGCCGATTGGCTTTACAATGCCATTTGAGATATCTGACGCGTACTGAAGTAGAGTAGATCCTCCTGAAGCGTTGCCAGCTAAGAGATTGTTCCAATCAGCCGTAAGTGGACTGGAAGCGCCCATTTCTTTTACCATTGAAAAGCAGCCTGTGAGGAGACCGTTTACACAGCCCGCGAGAAGCCCTTTAAACCAATTATCGATACTCTCGAGAACATCGTCCCATGGCCATGCCCACGCTACCGTAGGAAAACAGATAATACAAAATATGAATATAGCAATGAAGACGATAGCGAGAGATCTCAAGGTTCTGTTTCGTCTTTTTAAAATCCGGCGTTTCATTGTTGTGGCGTCCTCCCGTCAGTGAAGGAAATGGTGTTGTCGTTTCTGTTCCACATCAGCGTAAGTCGACTTGAGCGAACATCATTGAGATCAAATGTTAGTTGCACGATGTTCGTTTCGTAATTCCAGATAATTACGGGTTTGAGAGTAATTGAGGTTGTACTTGGATAGTTTTTACGAACTTGTTCATCTACTGCCTTTAGGATGACGTCGGTCTCATCTGCTCCGAGCTGATTCTTTATTTCATCAGAAATGCCCTCGACTGCAATATTTTCTTGTAATCTTTTTGCAGTAAATGACATTTTTGTTCCAAAGGCATCTGTTGTCATTACAAGGTCTATTCCATCCTCTTCTGAACGAGGAACCCTTTGAACTGAAATGAGTTTGGTAGCATCGTTCTCAAAAAGTATTGAAGCAGTGGTAGGAGCGGCATCATCAGAAGCTTGTGTAGTATCCCCGGAAATAGATGCTCCTGAAAGTGCAGAAAGAGCATAAGTTCCTGTTTTTTCTTCTACTCCGTTGCGAATAACGGTATAGTTGCCATCTTGAGAGAACTTAAGTGATACTGCACCATCTTGAGATACCCAAATATATGAGGCAAGACTTAAAGAAAACTCCTTCTCGTCCACTTTGTATCGTGAGATTAGTTCATTTTGCTTGGAGGTTAACTTTTCTTGCCCTTTTGAGGCTTCATCATTTTCTCTACTGGTACTTTGAGACTCTTCTAGATGATGTTTTGTGACTTGGTTACATCGAACAACAGAAAAGGCTATGAAGCCAGTAATGACTGCAACAAGAACTAAGACGGTTAGTCTATGTGAATGTAGATAGTCAGGTAAATACACAGAGTCTCCTTTCTATGAACTAAGATTAAGACCAAAAATCCATCCCCATTTAGGAGTAGCTGCGCCACCATAGCAGCTGAGCCATGATGAAAGGGGAGTATCGCGTACTTGTCCAAGCACATTTTCACGTACCGTATTGTTTCCTATATAAATGCAGACGTGGCCATAGCGCCGCGCATCAGCAGTACTGTTATGTGTTGGGACGGCAATAATCATTCCCGGTTTAAGATCTTCGAGGTTTGACGAATGACACCAGGCGTAATACATATCGCACGCATTGCCATATGGGCAAGAAAAGCCCGCTTTTGTCCATACTTGACTAACATACATGGCACAAAGCCCTGGACCTGGAGAAGGGGTGTTATAGGCAGCATTAATAATGGCTTTTTGACGACTACTTAAAGAACCATCTGATACAGTGCCAGATACACTAGTTGATGAGCGCCTAAAATCTTCTACAGTCATGGTATCAAAGCGTCTTAAATCATACTGATCCATAACTGATTTCAAGCTAGTTACATAAGCAGAAGATGTTGCCCAGCCTGCGGATTTTAAACCCTCTGCCATCTTGTCTGAATCGTGGTTAGCTATGGCTTGCATGATTGCTGGATTAGATGAATAACGAGAGGACTGAAGAAACACACGAGAACGGAAAATTATACAATCACGATGACTTTTAAAGCGGGTGAAAGAATCCATGATTGTTATTTGTTCTCCTCCATATTCCTCGCCAGTCTGCCAATTAGAATATCCAGCAACCTCTGGACAATCAGCAAAACTTCCAGCCCATTTCATTCCGAATAAATTAAAGTCACGGGTAGCAAGCCCAGACATATGATCTCCCAGCCCAGATTCCACAATAATTTGCGCTATGGTACATCCAGCGGGATGACCATATTTAGCCTGAGCTTCAAGTGCGGCTTCTACCATATCGGCAGTGATATAAGGTGGAAGGCCTTCAACTCCTTTTGTGGAATTTGAAGCATTCGCTCCAGCAAAACCTCCGAAGATAATGACAGCTGTGATGATAAAGAAAAAGACAACCATAACAGGCAAAGTCATTCCTCCGGCCGCAATTGCGCTAACGAAACTTCCCCCTCCTTTTGCTGTTGCTCTCACCTTTTTTATAGTCAGGATATCCGTCTTTGCATTAGCAACTTTATTTGTTGTTGAGACTGCTTTTGTTTTATTTGAAATTCTTGTAGTGGCGTGAATACGGCGTTGTTGGCTAAAGGCCTGATAGTTTTTATAGAAGCGTTTCATACGATGTGTTGTCTCGTAAAGCTTGTCAGCTTCGTCACACTCGTCAGACTGTGAGAATATATTGGCACCGATTTGACGTACAACCTGTCCAACACTTGGATCTTGTTGATGCATCTCGGAGAGTGCTTTGAGTCGTTGACCCTTGCTAGCGCTAAGCGCTACTACTATATCCTCACCATGTGCATCATAAGGTATGCCTTTTGATTTTGCGAGGTAGGAGGTCATACCTACAGCGCCTAAAAGTGAGTACGTTTGAGCTCCGGCATCCCCCTGACCTTCTTCTGCTCTTTGGGCGATACTAATTGCTCTAAGTTTTGCTCCCTCAGAAAGTACGCTCTTAAGAGGATCTTTAGGGCTCTGAGAAGCTTGCACAATACCTGCGCTTAATGCCGTAGTGCGACCAGAAAAAGTCAGATCTTTTGAGCGTTCTCTTCTTTCATCGCTTCCGGATACGAGAGATGATGATGAGACATTCAAAGTTGTTTTGATACCGTCAAAGTTAGCCATCATTGTCCCTTGCTGCCTCAAGAGCTGCTTTGCGGATTTCATCCTCTACATCATTAGGATCAGTGGAAAATATTTCGTAAAGGCTGTTATTTTTAGGAAAATCTCCAATTATGGGAACACGTGCACTACCGGCAATGAGAAGACCACTGCCCTTATCGCAAGTTTCATCTATAGTTCCTTCTTCTTGGGCAGAAAGCCCCAAAAGCTCAACCCACGCGCTACGGTCTATTGGGCTTTGTTTAAGAAGCATAATAAAGTCTGCGTTAAGAACGATGTTTCTTGCGGCCGGTTCTTCCAGCATAGATACGGCATTTTGTGTTATTCCAGTTAAAAGTCCGCCAAATTTACGAGCTTCGTTTGCAAAACGGCTGAAGTAATTAAGTACCGTTGGATATTTGAAAAGTGATTGAATCTCTTCAATGTAGATCCAGGTTCGCATCCCTTTCTCAAAATTACGGTACATTTGGTTACGCGTCGCTTCACATGCGTTAATTAATGTAAACACCAACATAGAGTCGGGAAGGTCTTTGATGTTAATATCAATTATCCTTCCAGACCAATCGACATTACTTGCATTATTAAAGAAAGACATAGGACCACGTACAAAACGTTCGTAACGCAAGGCAATAGTCTTTGCGCGTTCTTCAGGCTGCTCGAGAAGAATAGTGTAAAAGTCTTCCAACAGAGGTTCTTTATCGCCACGCTTTTTTGCATGAAGAAACGCCTGTTCAACTGCTCTTGTGATGATTGATTGTTCGCCTTCATCAAGGCCTTGTCCATTTTCTGCGGAGCTTGCGGCAGCCTGAGCAAGCATTGCATCAATCTTAAATGCGATTTGACTTTCTATACTTTGCCCATTAAGTGTCGATAGGTCGAATGGATTCAAACGGGTTGTAGAATCAACGGCAAATCGTATCTCTGTTCCTGCAAGATGCTCAGTGAGCATTCTGTATTCTCCTGCACGATCAAAAATGATCACTTGATCTCTAGGATTAGTAAGATAGGTACTCTCTATTTCCTGTTTTACAAAGAAACTTTTTCCAGAGCCAGTTTTACCACAGATGAACCCTACAGGTGAAGCAAGCTTCTTTCGGTTGCATATTACTAAGTTAGAGGAGTTTTTATTTTGCCCACAGTAATTTCCTCCGGACATGTCTAGTTCCTGAGTAGCAAACGGCATGAAAATAGCAACTTGAGCTGTTGTGAAATAGCGCGAGATAGTGACATCGTTTCTACCAAGCTGAAGAATGCTATTAAGTCCTTCTCTTTGTCGATAATCCAGAGTCTGTATCTCAATAGAGCTTCTTCTAGCTGTTGAGATTATTTGAATTACTCTGTCATCTAGCTCTGCCTTTGTGTCTGCGTAGGTATAGATGAGACCTGTAAACTGGAAAAGCCTTTGGTTTTTGTTTTGGAGATGGTCTAAGAGATCTTCGGCTTCTTCTTTTGAGTATTTAAGCTCTTGAGGAATGATAGTAAAGTCATATCCTTTTGAAAGTGCTCTTCGCTGTTCATCGATGATTTCTTTATCAATCCACGCACTTCTAAGTTTAACGAAATCTCGAGCCTTTCCTTTATCCATAGCCTGAACAAACCATGTTGCAGCCATAGGGATGGGTAAATCTACAATATCCGAAAGCGCCCGGTCATTTAGCTCAGATCCAAACCGTCTCATTACAAGTACTTGACACCATTTACCATCACTCTTAAAGCAGCTCATATCTCCTTCTGGTTTGAAGTCAAGAACGCTGGGAGCGATACAGTCTTTAGTGGTAAGTCCAGAAGTGAGATTAATGTCTTCGTCATAAGAGAAGGACAAACGCTGCTCAGGACATAGCAAAGAATGAACAAGCTGTAAGCGGCTTTCTCCGTCTAATTGGGTTGCAGAACATCCAATCTTTTGAAGCTCACTTGAGATGTCATTTCTAATTCTTGCAAGGGTCGAAACAGCAGCGTCAACTGAAGGAGCTGCTATGGAGTAGGTTATATAGCGTTCTCTGTGAATGTTACTAACCCCTTCACGCATCTTATCGTTAAGTATGGAATTGAATACCTTTGCATCCTTAGCGGCAATATCGTCGTTATTCTTATCTTCAATATCAAAGAAATTACGGTTTCCTATGTCCTCACGTAAAAGGGGCGTATTAACTACACCGATTTGAACGAGCGTTTCTGCACCAAAGTAATCCATCATCCCAGACCAAATATTAAAAACATCTTTTTGACGATCTTCTCTAGCTGATTGATAGCTAATATCCGGAAAAGCTAACGTTTGAGAATAGAGGCCATCTTCAAGCTCGCATATGCCATCTTTATACATACGGTTATAGCCAATGTAAGAGAGGACATCTTTAGCGTGACAACGTGCTTCACGTTTTGCTTTTGTCTTTTTAGTTAATTCTTTGTCGCGTTCTTTGAGCTGCTGAGCAATTGTTTTTTTCTTAGTAATCTTTTTCTCTGCTTTTTTCTCACGTTTAATTTTTGCGAGGAAGCTTTTAAACTCTCGCTTTGCATCTTTTAGTTCTTTGGAAGAAAGCTTTTCTCCTAGCATAGCCTTCATGCCAGGCAATGATGCGGCAAAGCCTTTAATGGCACTCATATCATTTGTTGGATGAGCTTCTTTGAGCTCTTTGGAAGAACTCATATATTCTCCTTCCCTAAATTGATATGTTTTTCTGGTTCATATGCCTCAATGGCACGCAAGCGAATTATTCTTCGGTAGTCTTTAGAGATTCTTGTGCGTTCTTTTTTGGCAGTGGAAAAGGCTCTATATGGTGTACTAATCAAATGAAGGCGATTGTTCGAGAAGTTGTGTATCAACCACAGCGGTATAAACTTTTCAGCCTTCATACCCTTAGGTCTCCAGAAACCGGCCATCCATATAGGAAGAGCTACTGTAAAAATTGCATACATAGAATAATCTGTGGAAATACCTAAGATAAACCATGAGTATGCCCCTATAGTAAGAGCTGATATCAATGCGAGAGCGGTACATACGAGAGAGCGTATAGTAAGTTTTCCTACTATTTTTGGTTCATACTCACCAATGTCTTTATGAACAGCGACGCTTAGCATCTTAGCCCATCCAAGAGGTGTCAAGTGAGCCAAACCAAACTCCAGCAGCAGCAACGATTGCGCCTCCAGCAATCATTGCTATAGCTCCTGCAAGTTGGCCACCACCTCCAGTAGAGCCATCTTTAATTGCAAGCCCAAGCTGAATAAGTCCAAAGATTGAAACGGCGGCACCTAGGAATGTCACGCCTCCTGAAAGAAGGTTCAAAATCTTAGTTAGAGATTGCACTCCAGTCATAATTAATTTCTCCTATCATCGTTGAATGTCTGTTTGCATGGTCTGCTACTATGTCTTGCGAGGGTCTTTGCGACCTTCTCTTGATATTGGTGGCGGTATCTAAAAGTCGAGTGGAGTCGATGTTTGGATCTTTAGGCACATTGCGTGCACCGCCGCCCATCTTAATTCCCTTCTTTATTAGCCTCCTTTCTGTATTGATTGAAATCAAAAGGACAGTCGTAAACTGCACCTTTATGTCCAGGATCGATAAAACGGTAACGTTTGTGTCGCTCAAGAGGATATTTTTTATCTTTTAAAGGGTCAGTTCCTGCTATCAGGACAAGTGCCTGGTCGCGTGGAAGCTTTCCTACTTCAGCAGCGTCCATAAGAGCTCTCGACTGCCGTTGAAAGTTCTTTGTATGACTGGATTGTTTTCCATATGATTGGTTAAAGGTAAGCTGATCAATAGTCTGTTGTCCCATTGCATCAGAAAGTGCCTTATTTGTTTCGTTGCTTTTTCCGCCCAAAAAAAGCAAAGTGTCACAGCAATCTTGGATAACCTTTGATGTTGCTTCGTCATAGCGCGCAGAAAGCTGTGAGAGAGATTGTAGGAGAATCATAATGAAAATATTCCTACTGCGTGCAACTGCAATAGTGCGGTCAATGTCCGGTAAAGTTCCAATATTGGCAAACTCATCGAGAATAAATTGAACCGGTTGTGGCAGACGGCCATTATAGATATCTAAGGCGCGGTCACATAAAATATTAACGGCTTGCCATACTAAAATCGCAGTAATAAAGGAAAAGGTTCTATCAGTATCTGAGGTAATGACATATAAAATTGTCTTTTGATCGGCATCTCCTAGATGATCAAGATAAAGCTCGTCTGATCCTCCAAGCATTTCTTGAAGCTCAGAGATGTCTAGTGCTTCAAGTCTTGCTAAGCAAGAAATAATAATTGACTTGAGCGTTTTTCCAGCACCGGTTTTGAATTCTTTGTATTTTGCCAATGCAAAATCCTGGTCTGGCCGAAGGCCGCCAGTTTCACCTGGTTTTACACCTGTTCGATTATTTACGAGTAGACTTGGCTGCCAAGACCAGGATTCACAACAAGAAGACGGACGAAGACCACGATGCTTTTCGTCATAAGTGTCTTCGTTTTCTTTCGTGGATGTCATGACATAACGTTTGCCTGTTTCAATCTGTTGAAAGAGAAGATCTAGAGGACTTTTAAAATCTTCATCATCTTCTTTTACTTGAGCAAGAGATAGAAGGTAGACAAGGGAGGGGAGATTATAGTCTTCTTCAGGCATCCAATCTCGTAAAAACGCTATAAGTGAGTGGTATAAAAGGCGCTCGGCTTTATCCCAGAATGGGTCTCCTGTAGAATTCTTTTTACCTTCGGTATTGTTCATAAGGCAAGTTGTAAAGGATAGGATTTGAGCGTCCGTTCGCACATAATGCAATGGGTTGTATTTATTGGATTGTGAAAAATTTCTCGTATTAATGGATCGAATGTTGTAACCCTCTCTTGCAAAAAGATGGCCGGTTTCTAAAAGTCCTGTTCCCTTGGGGTCAAATACCACATACGATGAGTTCAGCTGTAGTAAATTTGGTTTTACAACATAACGTGTTTTGCCTGAGCCCGAACCTCCAACAACTAAAACATTGAGGTTTCTGTCATGCTGAAGGTCAAATTTTTTCCTATGTATACGAAGGCCAAAGTGTTGTGTTAAGAGGACATTATTGTCAGCATTTTTTGTATCCATAAAAGCTTTGCCTTGAGCAATAGACCCCCATTTTGCGCTGCCGTGCTCTTCTCCATGGCGAAAGCTCTTTGGGCGTGAAAGACAGATTCCAAAAACCATCCAGATAGTTAAAAATCCAATACTTGCTCCGCTTAAAGCAAATGGGGAGGTATCAAATAAGATAGGTGAGGATAGAAGTTCTGGAATTATTTGCTCATAGGCAAAAAGAAGACCATCAAAGAGCTTCGTTTGCATGGCCACAAGTGCTCCAAGCCTCATTCCAAAATAGGCTGCAACAAGAGAGATAACAAATGTTATTAAGATGGCCTTCTTCACGATTCTTCCTATCTTGTTATTTTTTGCTCTTGTGCTCGATGGAAAGAACGGATTTTGAGTGTAGATGCTTCTCCATCAAGGTTGGCAGAAGCCTTCCTACACCTTTCTCCTTCGGTATGTAAACGAGGACTTCTTTCTCTTGCTCGGATGGATTTTCTTATTTCGCCACTTATAGGCAGACGATCAAAATCTTCTTGGCGAATAACTACGGTGTTATCTGTTGCATGAGCTTCGATTCCGTATTCGGCTGAAAGTCGGCAAAATTCAATGGCTTCATTTGAGCTTTTAAAATCAATCTTTTCAATTAAACTATTTCTGGTATTAACAGAAACTTTATGTTGCTCAAATTCTTCGTTGTCGAAACGCTGCACAACAGCTCTTGCTATCTTCCCGGAACGAAGTTCTTGTAACATTTGGCGACCTACATCTTCTCCAAAATCAGACATGCTATGACACCTCCTCATTGAGGCTAAGTTCATACGCATCAAGACGCTTTTTTAAATGCGCAGCCATAATTTCGCCTTTGTTTTTTGCGTCTTGTTTCTCTTCTTCTGACAGTTGTTTACTAATCATCTTTTTCCCGAATTGAATCATGTGGTTTGTATATCTTTTTGTGAGAGCAGCATATGACGGGTCTTTTGCCATAAGTTCTCTGGATAACTTGTCTCTTCTTTCCTTCTCAGCTTGTTCTTTAGTAATTTGCACAAGAATTGGGTGAGTTTTTGCTTTCTTGCCTGCATACCACAAAAGACCATCGGATTCATGAAGCCAATCGCTTAGTTGCTTTGCATATCTGGGCGTTTCGTTTCGCATTCGGTATTCTTGAGCATATTTTTTGTATGCCCACTCGATTTGTTCAGGGGTGTAGCCATTTCTGAGACGGTTTTCATATTCTTTTTTAGTATGGTCAACATCTTGTGTACGAACAGGTTTGATGGAAAGTTCACAAAGTTTTTCAAACTCCCTCATCATGGGAGCTTGCTGAGATGATAAATTTTTAGCGTTTGATGGAGGGGGTAAGGGGGAGGAAGATTCTTTTAGTACTTTATTCTCTTTAGTATTTATTTGTGTCGGATTATCCGTATCTGGATTAACCATATCCGGATTTTCCCGATATGGACGTTTAACTGCTGGTTTTTTCTTTAAATTTGTTTTTTCTATCTGTGGAGCATCATAGATATGATAGATGGTTCGACCAAGACGACCGTTTTGTTTTCTACCTCGTTCTCTTAGCAAATATCCATGATTTTCAAGTTCAGCAAGGATTGCATAAAGTGCATCTTTAGATTGTCCATGGATGGGAGTTGTTTTTCCATTAGCATCAATTGGATTGATTATTTTGAGTAGGCCAGCGATAGAGTAGTCCCAGTTATCTGGAAGAGATAACATTGTACAAAGAAGTCCTTTTGCCCTGAGAGATAGGTTTCGATCGCGAAATACGTTATTAGAGATGATTGAAAAGCCGATAGAGCGGCTATGAATTTTTACCTCAGGAACAGTAGTCATGTGATACCTCTCGTTTGGATGTATCACTTCAAGCTTTAATTCGCAATTCTTAAAACAAATCGAAAAAAGTGTTGACCCTGTGAAAGCTGCGTTGTATTATTGCTTCCTGCGTTGGGCCTGTAGCTCAGTTGGTCAGAGCGTCCGGCTGATAACCGGGAGGTCACAAGTTCGAACCTTGTCAGGCCCACCACTTTCTTGACAATAGTCACCCCAGCGATAGCCGAGTCGCCGCTGGGGTGATTATTAAAAGCGCCTGAGGTGTGTTTAGGCGTATCTGTACGGGGAATTAGCTCAGCTGGGAGAGCGCGGGCTTTGCAAGCCTGAGGTCAGGGGTTCGATCCCCCTATTCTCCACCAAACATTCAGGTCAGAGGCGTGCGTCTCTGACCTTTTTACTGTCGAAAAAATTCAAAGCGGATACCGCAAGGCGTTAATATTGTCCGCTTGGCGAAAAGTCGCAACATTTCACAAAAAAGTGAGTAGGATTTTACTAAGAGTACGTTCTTTTCATTGGAGCTGTGGATACCCACAAAAGAGAAAAGAGTTCTTATGACTAACCTTACTCGTCGCGGCTTTTTTGGCATGAGCGCGATTGCGGCCGGCCTAGGTCTTGCAGCGTGCAACAATTCAGACAAAAAAGACGATTCCGACAAGAGCGGTGACTCAAAAGGCGCGGCCGACGTCAACTCTATTGAGACTGTTGGCGCTTCTGAAGAGCTGGTAAAAGCCGCTAAAGAAGAGGGCAAGCTGGTAGTGTATGGCTCCTGTGAAGAGGAGTATATGAATGCCGTGTGCAACAACTTTAAAAAGCTGTATGGCATTGAGGTTCAGGCGCAGCGTCTGTCCACCGGTGAAGTTGCCGCAAAGATTGAGGAAGAAAACGGACATCCGTCTGCTGACGTGTGGTTCGGTGGCACAACTGATCCCTATAATGTGACATCCGCAAAAGGCCTGCTTGAGCAGTATGAGCCAAAGAACGCGTCCCACTTGATTTCTGATAAGTTCAAGAGCACGAATAACGATTGGTATGGCATTTACAAGGGCATCTTGGGTATTATGTACGATAAGAACGAGCTTGAGCGTCTCAAGGTTGATCCTCCGCAGGACTACAAGGACCTCACTGACGCTAAGTATAAGGGTCTTATCTGGTCGTCCAACTACAATACCGCCGGTACTGCGAAGCTGATTATCAATACCGTTATTCAGAAGTATGGTCACGACCAGGGCGTGCAGTATCTTGTTGATCTCGATAAAAACATCGCCCAATATACCAAGAGCGGCTCTGGCCCCTCTAAGGCCATTGGCACTGGCGAGTGCGTTATCGGCATCGGCATGCTCCACGACGGTATCTACCAGATTGTTGACCAGGAGCATGACAACATCGGTCTTCAGATTCCAAGTTCAGGCGCATCCTATGAGGTTGGTGCAACAGCGATCTTCAAGGGAGCGGAGCACGCCAATGCGGCAAAGCTTTGGGTTGAATACGCCCTGTCTCCCGCCTGCGTGAACCTCGCTCAGGAGAACGGTTCCTATCAGTTCCTGGTGATTGATAACGCTCAGCAGCCAAAGATTGCCGAGGAGTACGGTCTGGATCCGAACAACGTTATGGATTACAACTTTGAGGACGCGAAGAAGAATACCGAGCAGTACGTTAAAGATGTAATGACAGCCCTGGGCGGCGGAGACAACCGCTTTAAGACAGAATAATACGTATAAGGTATGGCGACAGTAGAGCATCTGTAGGTTTCTAACGCATGCTGGGTAGACAGATTTCTGTCTACCCGGTTTTGCGTACAGGTTTTGAATAGAACATACAGTGCGATGGAGTTAGGAACCGGTATGGCAAAGACTCAAAGCGCGCGGCTTGAAAGAAAGAAGCTGCTGGGCGACCCGATTTTGGTATCGACCATTGTCGTGCTCATCGCATTTCTCACCCTCTTTATCCTGTATCCCTTGGCCATTCTTTTGGTTGACTCCGTTGTATCGGATAAGGGATTTACATTTGACGTGTTTACGCGCGTATTGGCGATGCCCACATTTATCAACGCCATTACTAATACGCTGAGGGTCGGTTTTGCCGTAGGTATCCTGTCCGCGCTTGTAGGACTCCTTTTCGCCTATGTTGAGGTGTATGTAAAGCTCCGCACACGCGTTATGACGGGGCTGTTCCGTGTGGTGTCCATGCTTCCGGTAGTCTCTCCTCCCTTTGTGCTGTCGCTTTCCATGATTATGATGTTTGGCAAAAAAGGCCTTATCACCCGTGGTCTCTTGGGAATTTTTGACAACAATATCTACGGGTTCTGGGGTATTTTCATTGTACAGGCCATGACCTTTTTCCCCGTGTGTTACATGATGCTCAGAGGACTACTCAAAAATATTGACCCGTCCCTGGAAGAGGCCGCGCGCGATATGGGCGCCAGCCGCTGGAAAGTGTTTACCAGCGTTACGCTGCCGCTTATTTTACCCGGATTAGGTAACGCGTTTCTCGTGTCATTTATCGAGTCGATTGCCGACTTTGCAAACCCCATGATTATCGGCGGTTCGTACGACACTCTGGCAACAACTATCTACCTGCAGATTACCGGCGCCTATGACAAGCAGGGAGCGGCTGCTATGGCAGTTATCCTGCTTTCGATTACCCTGCTCATGTTTGCGGTACAAAAGTTTGTGCTGGAGGCGAAAAGTACCTCGACGCTGTCGGGAAAGGCGACGCGTGCACGTATGCTTATTACCGACAATTCAGTTCGCATTCCACTTTCCATTCTTTGTGCAGCGGTTGCCCTCTTTGTCGTAGGTATGTACCTGTGTGTTCCCTACGGATCATTTGTCCGCTCCTGGGGTTCCAACTATGAGCTTACGACAAAATGGTTTACACAGGTCTTCACTAAGTATCACGGTCTGCAGGCCTTCCACGACTCATTCATGTTGTCACTCATCGCGGCGCCCATCACCGCTCTTCTCTCGATGATTATCTCGTATCTGGTGGTAAAGAGGCGCTTCAGGTTCCGCGGTTTTATCGAGGCCGTTTCTATGCTTGCCATGGCTGTTCCCGGTACGGTTTTGGGTGTCGGCTACATCCGAGGTTTTTCCAGCGGCGTTATGCATACCGGCTTTTTGCAGGGTCTCTACGGTACGGGCATTATTCTAATCATCGTATTTGTAGTGCGCTCGCTTCCTACGGGCACACGCTCGGGCATTTCGGCGCTGCGCCAGATTGACAAGTCCATCGAGGAGTCTGCTTACGATATGGGCGCAGACAGCTTTACCGTGTTCATGACGGTTACCCTGCCACTTATTAAGGATTCGTTCCTTTCAGGCCTTGTTACGGCGTTCGTGCGTTCCATTACGGCAATTTCCGCCGTTATTTTGCTGGTAACCCCGCAGTATCTGCTTATTACCGTTCAAATCAATGAATTTGCGGGCAAAGGATCGTATGGCATGGCGTGCGCCTTTGCGACAATCCTGATTGTTATTACCTACGGTTCGGTTTTGCTGATGAACTGGGCTATAAAGCACTTTGGAACTAGCCGCGCGCTCAAGGAGGAGTAGCTCATGGCAATAGAGAAAAAAGGCATCCGCCTCGAACATCTTTCCAAAATCTACCAAGACCAAAAGACTGGCAAAGACTTCTACGCCGTGCAAGACGCCAATATTACCATCGCTCCCGGCGAGTTTGTAACGCTGCTTGGACCTTCAGGCTGTGGCAAAACCACTATTTTGCGTATGATTGCCGGTTTTGAGAGTCCCGATGAGGGAAAGATTTTCCTCGGCGACGAGCAAATCGACGAACTGACGCCCAACAAGCGCGACACCGCCATGGTATTTCAGAGCTACGCCCTGCTGCCGCACTATAACATTTTTGATAATGTCGCCTACGGACTCAAGCTCCGTAAGATGGATAAGGCTACTATTCGCGAGAAGGTCCTGCACATTCTTGCGCTTGTCGGACTTGAAGGCATGGAAGAGCGCATGACCAACCAGCTTTCCGGCGGTCAGCAGCAGCGCGTTGCCTTGGCTCGCGCCCTTGTCATAGAGCCCAGCGTATTGCTCTTTGACGAGCCGCTCTCCAATCTTGACGCGAAGTTGCGCGTGGATATGCGCAATGAGATTCGCCGGATACAGCAAGAGGCGGGCATCACTGCTATCTACGTGACGCACGACCAGTCCGAGGCAATGGCGCTTTCGGATAACATCATCATCATGAAGAAGGGTGTTGTCGACCAGATTGGCGATCCGCAGACGGTATACTATCACCCAATCGATGAATTTGTCGCCGACTTTATTGGCGAGTCAAACTTTTTGCACGCGGCGATTACGAAAAAGACCGACGCCGACACGGCTTTGTGTGAGTTTGAGGGCCACAACTTTGAGGTAAGCGGATGCTCTCACCTGAAGGAAGGGGACAGCTGCTGCATCGTTTTGCGGCCCGAGTCAGCAAGGCTTGCCGATGAAGGCGTCTTGGCGTGTGATGTGGTACTTTCCCGCTTTATGGGTCATTACCAGAATTACCAGGTCATGGTTGGCGACACGCTTGTGAAAATTACCGACTTCAACCCCCGCACACATAAGATTTATAACGTGGGAGACCATGCTTACGTCAACTTCACCAGGGATGAAGTGCATGTTTTGTAGTGGAGCGTACAGGAGGAGGCATCGTGCC
The DNA here is from genome assembly GCF_949152215.1 of Lancefieldella sp. Marseille-Q7238. GTDB lineage: Bacteria > Actinomycetota > Coriobacteriia > Coriobacteriales > Atopobiaceae > Lancefieldella. The sequence goes on along the minus strand of NZ_OX424407.1, from coordinate 1,010,879 downwards.
TAGTCGTGAGCACAAGGTGAACAAGCGCCGAGATGGCGTCTCGCCCGAACTTGACGAGCTCTCTTCTGCGTTGATGGGCGATGCTTTTGACGTGCTCGCCGAAGGTGGGACGCTTAACGTAGTGCTGGCGGTTGAAGACGACAAGGGCACGGTGGCCAGCTATGAGTTTTCTGACGATGGCCCTGAAGAGCTTTTAGAGGGAGCGCGAAAGCGAGTGTTGACTTTGGCGCGGCACGCGGGTGATGTGGAGCAAAATCTCGGTATGCCCGTGAGATACGCGCTTGTCTATGAAGGCGCCGTTGCCGATGAACATGGCACCTACAACGATGCGGTGCTCCTTGAATTTGGTGAGAGGAATTACCGAAGTTATTCAGCGTTTTCGCTGGTGGAAGGTAAGGGAAAAGGGGACGCCTTCACATGGACAGATCCTGCTCCGGCAGGGGAGCTTGAGCCCCTCCTATAAGAATGCGGTGCTGCTATCCACACCGTTGCTTGTACCTACGCCACGCCGCGGTAAGCGCTTCGCCCACACCCACGCCACACCGATGCCAGCACCTCGCCCACGTCCATGCCACGCCGATACCCGCGCCAATTCCGTGTAAATTACTGCGTATCGAAAATAAACTCTGTATTTATCGGCGATTTTGGACTAAAGTACCAAAGCTAACCGTTTAAAAAAGCCGTGCGCGGCGGTACTTCTTGCTACGCGTACGGACAGGGAGAAATGAAGCCTATGCGTCAGGAAAAGATTAGAAATATCGCCATTATCGCCCACGTCGACCACGGCAAGACCACGCTCGTTGACCAAATGCTGAAAGCCACGGACGCGTTCCGTGAAAATCAGCAGGTTCAGGAGCGTATTCTTGACTCAAATGATCAGGAGCGCGAGCGTGGTATCACCATTCTGGCCAAAAATATTTCGATTGAATATGACGGCGTTAAGATTAATGTAATCGACACGCCTGGCCACGCGGATTTTGGCGGCGAAGTCGAGCGTGTGCTTAAAATGGCCGACGGCGCGCTTTTGCTAGTTGACGCAGCTGAGGGCCCTATGCCGCAGACACGCTTTGTTCTGCGCCACGCCATTGATGCAGGTCTTTCTATCATGATGGTGGTGAACAAGATTGATCGCGATGGTGCCCGCCCGGAAGAAGTAGTGAATGACGCCCTCGATTTGATGATGGATCTTGGCGCCACTGATGAGCAGCTTGAGTTTACGATGGAACACGTGGTTTTTGCTTCCGCGGTAAATGGATATGCTCGGCTTAAGCCGGAAGACGACAATGACAACATGCTGCCGCTTTTGGACATGATTGTTGAGGGCTTGCCTGCTCCTGATGTGGACATTGAAGGTCCTTTGGCCATGCAGTGTGTGACCATCGATCACTCAGAGTATGTCGGCAGAATTGGTATTGGGCGCGTGTATTCGGGCACCATCCATACGGGCGATAAGATTCTCGTGGTAAAAAATGACGGATCTCGTGCTATGAGTCAGGTAAAACAGCTCTTTACCTTTGATTATTTGGGACGCAAAGAGACGTCTGAGGTTGCCGCTGGCGATATTGGAGCCGTTGTAGGCATTGAATCGACTGATATTGGCGATGTATATACTGATCCTGAAAATCCCGTTGAGCTTGATCCTATCGAGATTGATCCTCCCACGCTATCCATCATTTTTGAGCCCTCAAGTTCGCCTTTAGTGGGTCGTGAAGGAGACATTGTAGGAGGCCGTCAGCTCAAAGAGCGCTTGATGACCGAAGCGGAAAACAATGTCACCATGCATATCGAGGAGCTTCCCGATAAGACGGGCATTGAGGTTTCCGGCCGCGGTATTTTGCACCTTTCCGTCCTTATGGAGGATATGCGCCGCGAGGGCTTTGAGTTTCAGGTAGGGCGTCCGCGTGTTCTTTTTAAGAAGGACGCTCAAGGACACAAGGTTGAGCCCATTGAGCAGGCCGTTGTCGAGTGCCCCGGTGAGTATTCCGGTAAAGTCATTGAGGTCTTTGGCAACGCGGGCGGCACCATGGTCAGCATGAATACTGGCGCAACGCAGACGCACCTTGAGTTCAAGATTCCTACACGCGGCATTATGGGCCTCAAAACGCGCGTCCTCAATGTAACCCATGGTGACGCTGTTTTCTATCATACTTTCCTGGAGTATGGTCCTTTCGCTGGCGATATTGGCGGCAGGCAAAATGGCGCTATGATATCAATGTCTACCGAGAAGGCCGTTGCCTATGCCTTGGGTACGCTGCAGGAACGCGGACAGCTCTTTGTCGCTCCGGGCACTGAGTGCTATGAGGGAATGCTGGTAGGAGAGCGCTCAAAGCCTGGCGACATGGTAGTCAACATTGCTCGCACCAAAAATTTAGGTAATCAGCGTTCGGCAACGGCGGATATCTCCGTGCAGCTGACGCCTCCACGTACGTTTACGCTGGAAGAGGCGCTGGAATATATTATGGATGACGAGCTGGTTGAGGTTACGCCGCAAAACATCCGCATGCGTAAGCGTATTCTGTCCGGTACCGAGCGCCGCAAGTGGGCAGTGCGAAACGGTATGGTCAAGAAATAGAACCAAGTAAGCAAGAAGTGCTTTCAGGCGATTGAGAAACAGCGGCCTTCAGAAGAGCGAGCAAGAGCGGGCGAGAAAAATTCTCAGTCCTCGGGCTTTTCTTGCGTGAGCTTTGAGTTGGGCTTTGCGCGGAACTTGTGGACTCGCTCCATGACATGAGGGGTCAAATCGACGTCGGCGGGGGAAAGCACATCGTAATGAAGTGACCAGCGGCGCAGGCCAACTGTGACAATGACACACAGGACGGCTGCCCACGGTTTTGAGATGTGGGCGTAGGTTACGGCCGCCCAATACGATGTGGAGCCCGCTACAGCGCAAAACGCGTATAGATTGCTGCGCTGAAAAATGCGAGGGATATCGCCCAAAAAGACATCACGCAGCATGCCGCCACCCACGCCGGTGATAGACCCCATCAAGATGATGGACATGGGAAGCAGATGATAGATGAGAGCTTTGTCGGTGCCGACTACGGCAAACAAAGCAACGGAGATGATATCAACCCATTCGAGGGCGCGCGGAAATTTGTCGAGTGGCCGCGGAAAGAAAAAGACAATAAGAGCCGTGAGAACAGCGGCTGGTATGGCATAGGGACTATCGAGCATATAGACGCCGCCATGCTGCATCATTACGTCACGGATGAGCCCTCCACCAAGGCCTCCCAGAAGTCCTAAACCTACGAAACCTACAAGATCTAAGTGACGTTTGCGAGCCACGATAATGCCTGCAAGCGCGCCGACGATAACCGTTGCAAGGTCAAGCCATGAAGGCACGGCTACGGAAATATAATCCATGCCACAGGGCGAGAAGAACGGCGGCATCCTGACCTCCCAAGAACGGACACACATAAGCGCGACACAACCACTACACAAAGGATAGCTAACAAAGGATAGCGAAGTCTGCGGCTGCGCGGTGATTTCAAAGCAGACCCATACTATACCTGTGTTTTTCTCGCCACTTTAACGGAAAGCAAAAATGACCGTGCGTTTTGTGTAAAATTCAGTTATACTGACGCATGCACTTTTATAAGGAGAGTTGTCCGAGTGGCCGAAGGAGCACGATTGGAAATCGTGTAGGCGCCTAAAGCGTCTCCAGGGTTCAAATCCCTGACTCTCCGCCAGAGCTTTCACGGCGCCTGCGGGCGCCGTTTCACCCTTGGAGGGGTGGCAGAGTGGTCGAATGCGGCGGTCTCGAAAACCGTTTACCCCTTCGGGGGTACGAGGGTTCGAATCCCTCCTCCTCCGCCATTTTACTTTTCTTGTATATACCGATTTAACTGGAAAGTTACTGCGTGTCTATGAGTTGATTTGTCTATTTTTTACAGAAATGCTAGCCTTTTCATGCACACAATTTTTGGTGTATTCCGAAAGGAGAAATGATGATGGTATCTGCTCAGGAACTTGAGGGCTTCCGTCGGGATCGCTATTTTGCCCGCGCCTGGACCCTTACAACGAAGAATAAGGGTTGGTGGAAAACCGCGCTGCTGCTGACTCTTGCGTGCCTTGTTCCCGTTGTGGGACCGCTTGGCGTATCAGGGTATATTGCCGAATGGATGCGCACGGTTGCATGGGGTAACAACATCAGCATTACAGATAACAAGACAAGTGTTGGTCAGTCAATCTCAAGCGGTTGGCGTATGTTTGTTGTGGGGCTTGTATATTGTCTCGCATTTGGCCTTTTGGGTATAGCGGCTCTCTTTATTCCAGTGCTTAACGGCATCCTGTTCCCGTTTTTTGTTATTGCAGGCATTTTGTTGAGCTACTTTGTGATTGTTGCTCAGCTCCGCGCTACCATTTATCAGAAATTGAGCGCGGGCTTTAACGTCAGGGCTGTCGTTCAGATGTTTAAGCATGGATTTCCTGGTTTATGCCGGATTTATGCACTCAGCATAGTTGGAGAGTTTATTGTCGGATCCCTTGGATCGATGTTTATGGGAGGTACGTTTATCGCGTACTTTTCCGCCCTGCTGAATGAAGGATTTGTCTTTGGCGGCCGTATGACGTTAAGCGCTTACTATCGTATGCTCAATGCCGCGCTGATGGCGACGATTCCTTCTTTCTTGGTGAACGCTATTCTTATTGCTGCTATTTCTGTTGTGCTGAATTTAGTAATCAGCGCGGCGTTTGCTTTGTGGATGCGCCAGTTTAATCTTCCCTCCTGGGGTAAAAGCAGCGATCCTTTGCCGCCGTATCTGTATGATCCTCGCGATGAAGCGATTGCTGAAGAAGCGCGGCAGGCTACGGCTGCCGAAAAAGAGCCAGTCGCTCAGCCTGTTACTCCCGTACAGCCTGCTTCGACGCAGCCCGCCCCAGCGCAGTCTGTGCCTGATCAAACCGCAGAACCAGCGGCTCCGGCAACTGACGTGGCAGCGCCGGCAGCTCCAACAACCGAAACTGACGTAGAGGTTGTCCCGTTTGGACAGTCAGGACAGGTGTCCGAGAAGCCCGCTAAAGAATCCGCTGGTGAGCAGGGAACAAATACCGATCCGTTCGCGCCAACGCAACAGTAGTTGACGAACGTTGTTTGATCTAGGCATTGAAAACAAATGCCTTTGAACGGCCATCATGCAGATTGTGTGATGGCCGTTTTCTTATACAAGCGGTGATATGGAACGGAAGGCCTTCTCGCCAGCGGATTGTTGAAAGTTGTGGTGCGCCTCGTCAGAATGCGGACAGATTGCAGTCAGAACCGTACGGTAGGCTTGAAGTGCCGGATTTGTCTGGAAAGAGAGAAAAGGAGAATTCGAGGTGATGCGGACAGAGGCGCAGGTATGTGGTATGATGCTTGGTCGAACCTTTCCTGCTTCGGACGCACCTTCACTTTCCGAAGCCATTAGCCCAGAGGAGGTGACCATATGAAGGCCTATGAACTGTTGTATTTTGTCGATCCGTCCTCTTCCGAGGAGATTCGCGCCGGTGTTATGAAGCGTATTGACGTTGCCATTACCACCGATGGAGGCGTAGTCGACAACGTCGAGGACTGGGGTAAGCGCAAGCTTGCTTTTGAAATCGACAAACTTACCGAGGGTGATTACACCCTTATCAACTTCCATGCAGATCCAATGCAGATTGCAGAGCTCGATCGAGTTTTGCGCATCAATGACGCCGTAAAGCGCCACATGATCGTGCGCCGTGTCGACAAGGACTAAGCTCCTAATGGAAGGTGGAACGCAGAGAGCGTTTCCACGATGAGAGGCAGTGAGAGTATGAGCATTAACAGAGTGAATATTTCGGGCAATCTGACTCGCGACCCTGAGCTTCGCTCAACAGCGGGCGGCACCCAGATTCTTTCATTCGGGGTTGCCGTTAACGATCGTCGCAGAAATGCACAGACCGGCGAGTGGGAAGATGTTCCCAACTTTATTGATTGCGTGGTGTTTGGCCAGCGTGCCGATGCGCTTTCCCGCTTCCTCTCCAAGGGTTCGAAGGTTGCCATTGAAGGCAAGCTTCGTTACAGCACTTGGGAGACGAAAGAGGGACAGCGTCGCAGCAAACTTGAGGTTGTTGTGGACGAAGTTGAGTTCCTTTCCAGGAATCAGCAGCAGGCAAGCGCTGCTCCCGCTCCCGTACAGCAGCCATCGGCGCCCACATACGCGGCGCCCGCTCCACAGGCTGCCGCCCCCGCTCCGCAGGCACCTGCCGCGCCAGCAGCTGATGTCTACGACGAGGACATTCCGTTTTAATGAATACGGCAGCTGAAATTCGGTTGCCACAGAAAGGTATATGACATGGCTCAGCAGAAACAAGATTTTCAGCGTCAGCCGCGTCGCAAGTATTGCCAGTTCTGCAAGGAGGATACTGAGTATATTGACTACAAGGATACTCAGCTTCTTCGCAAGTACATGACCGACCGCGGTAAAATCAAACCTCGTCGCGTCACTGGCACCTGCACGCAGCATCAACACGACATTGCGCTTGCTATCAAGCGCGCTCGTGAGATGGCTCTTCTGCCTTACACCGTTGCGGTCGTTTCAAGCCGCGGTGGCCGTAATCGCGGATAGTCGTGGTTGAGAAACGATGCGATAACGTATGAAAGGCAAGCGAGATAATACGGGCCTGCCTCCTGTTCCGCGCGGTACACAGGGAACTCATACCCAGGGTTCTCGTGATGCGCAAGGTTCAGAGAAACGCTTTGGGTCTTATGACGCGAAGCGCTCGGTGGCTCATGAGCAGCCTTCGTTTGAGCAGGGGCTCTTACTAGTGGCTTTAGGAGCGTTGGTCTGCTCATATCTTACCTTTGTCGGCGCAGCCCTCGTAAGCTATGGCATGGTTGTTACCTGCTATAAGAGAGGTTGGCGAGAAGCACTGGGCGCTTCATTGTTGGCGCTTCTTGCGGTTGGCGGGATAGGATATCTTTCTGGAGGCTTTGCCGCGTTGACAAGCGCGTTTTGCGCCGGCTTTATCGCGGTATGCGTTGGTGTTTCTGTCTCGCGTGGTCTATCGACAACTAGCATAAATTTGGTGATTATTGCCGCAGGAGCCCTCCTCATTCTGGGGGGATATGCCCTGCTCGCTGCCTTAGACGGGACGACACTTTCCGCCAGCGTTGACGAAGCGTTTGAATTTTACCGGTCGCAGTATGCCAATGTGTCCCTGAACGGTTCAGTTGGTTTTGCGTATCTCAAAGGCCTAATGAAGCTCTTTTGGCCCACAAGCTTTACCTTGGTTGCGCTGGCATACTATGTTGTCGCGCGTATTGGTGCACGAGGTGCTTATCGCGGCCTTGGAGGAAACCGTACGCTTTTGCCGCAGCTTGCGGAGTACGATGTGCCTCTATGGCTTGTGGCGTTGGGCATTTTGACGCTTGCGGTATATGCGGCAAGTCCAACGCTTCCGTATTACGGAGACGAGGCGTTTCAGGCGTCTGTTAACGTACTGACGGCAATACGGTTCGCCTTAGTTGTTCAGGGCGTCGCTGTGGTTGCATGGTTCTTGCGGCGCCATGGCGTATCACCCGTGCTGACGATGGCTTTATTTATATTCGCGGCGTTTCTCGAAATTCAGGTTGGTATAGTAACTTTTGTCGGTCTAGCCGATATCTGGGCGAACTTCCGGCGCCTTTCGCGTGGGAAGAGGCCTGGCGGCGAGAAGACCGCACAAACAAAAAATCAGTCGGCTTCGGCTGACTGACCGAAGGAGTTCCCATGAAAGTAATTCTCTTGGGCGAGCTTCGTGGTAAGGGCGGAGAGGGCGACATCGTAGAGGTTGCCCAGGGCTATGCAGAGAACTTCCTGTTCCCTCAAAAGATTGCCCAGCCCGCTACCCCAGGCAACATTAAACAGCTTGAGGAGCGTCGCCACAATATCGCCAAGCGTGAAGCCGAGCGTCTTGCGGATGCGGAGGCTACAAAGGCCGCCCTTGACGGCAAGCTCGTTACCGTTGACGCCAAGATTGGCGAGGAGAGACAGCTGTTTGGTTCTGTCACTCCCGCGCAGATTGCCAACGCCATCAAAGATCAGCTTGGCGTTGAAATTGATCGTAAGCGCATTGTGCATAGCGCCGCTATCAAGACCGCCGGTCGCCACAAGGTGATTGTTGACCTTTACCGTGAGGTTGAGGCTACGGTTTCTGTTCAGGTTGGTCCTGAAGAGGCCGCGGAAGAGGTTGAGCCTGCCGTTGCGGTGAACGAAAGTATCGCTGTGGAGTCCGAAGAAGTTGTTTCTGAGACGGAGACTGAGAAGGCAGAGACCACAGAATAACTTTTTTCACGCGATTTTTTGGTCGTCGCGAATGTTCTTTTGACAACTGGGGTTTTCTACAAAAATGCCAGTTGGAAGAAAAAAATAAGCCTCATGCCAAGGTTTTGAAACACCAGAAAATGCCCCTGCTGTAATTGTTTGCAGCGGGGCATTTTCGTAACTTAAAGAAGGCTTGGTAATTTATACCATGTTTTATCTGCTGTTTTGTAAAACCATGTATAAAGTGGAACAAAGTCCTGCAAAATTGCAGTGGACTCTGTATAACATTACCAGGCGGCAAATTGTGGAGTTTTACCGTTTACCAAAAAGTCGACAAAATGTTGAAAATGTTGAAAACTAGCTGAAGTCCATATCACTGATACTATGTTGTGAAAAAAACTGTTGAATACTTTTTCTGGCATACCGTCGGCAAAAAAAGAAGGCCTTTTTGAGGAAAAATGCGCTAGTATTCTCTTTCCAGGACTGAAAGAAATGGAACCAGAATGTCTGAAATTGTAGATGAGATTAATCCAACGCGACTGAATGCGCTTGAGAAGGTGGCTATGCCTCAGGATCCTGAGGCGGAAATGTCTGTCCTTTCAGCGATGATGAACGATGAAGAAGCTCGCGCGGAATGTCTCATCCGTCTTACGGAAGAAGACTTCTATACACCCTCTAATCGTTGTATCTTTAACGCCATCAGCTTTCTGTTTAATCATAACAACGCCGTTGACCCTCTTTCGGTATCTGACACGCTTAAAAGTAAAGGCGAACTTGAGAAAGCGGGAGGACCTGAGCGCATCGCGGAACTTGGCGGAGATCCGCTTGCTCGTGTGGGCTGGCAGTATCATGCAGAGATGCTCCACCGCGACAAGACACTCCGCAAGATGATTTCCGCTTCAGCGCAGATATCGGCGCTTGCCTATGATGCTCCTGAAGACACCAAAGAAGTTGTCGATGCGGCTCAAAAGCTTATTTTTGACGTAACTAACTCAGATGTCTCAGAAAGTGAGCAGCCTATCAGCGCTGTCATGAACAATCTCTATCAAGAACTTTCGGACAACGCAAACAAATCAAAAGTGGAGCTTGGCGTTCAGACCGGTTTTCCTTCTGTTGATGCCGTGCTCCTAGGCTTGCGTCCGGGACAGATGGTTGTTGTCGGCGCCCGCCCCGGTGTCGGTAAGACATCGTTTGCGCTCAATCTTGCTGTGCAGGCTGCTGCGACCGGCGCGAATGTGGCGTTCTTCTCGCTTGAGATGAGCAAGATGGAAATCGCTCAGCGCCTCTTAGCGTCTTCATCGCGCGTCTCCCTTACGTCAATTCGCTCCGCGAAGATAGCGCCTGACGATTGGCCTCGTCTCGCGGCGGCTTCCGCGGCTATTTCCAATCTTGACATTATGATTGACGATACGCCCGGCATAACAGTCACCGAAATTCGCGCCAAGGCTCGCCGCATGCTCCACAACAAACCAAAGGGCATTATTGTCATTGATTATTTGCAGCTGCTTTCTCCTCCCGCAAATCAAAGGCGAGCGGATAACCGCGCTACCGAGGTATCTGAGATGTCACGCGGTATCAAGATTATGGCAAAAGATCTTAAAGTGCCTGTTATCGCGCTTTCTCAGCTTAACCGTACGCTGGAGAATCGCACCGGCAAGCGTCCGCAGCTGTCCGATTTACGCGAATCGGGCGCTATCGAGCAGGACGCGGACATTGTTATATTGCTAGACCGTTCGATGAACGAGGACGAAGCCTCTCGTAATGACCGTCCCGACATGGGCATCACTAATCTCATTATCGCGAAGAACCGCTCAGGGTCGCTTGCGGATATTTCTCTCACGTTCGTGGGATCTTCTACCAAGTTTGTAGAGGTAATCGAAGGGTATGACGACGCTGACGCCCTGACGGCGCGGGAAAATTCATGTGCGCGACAGTTACCTTACAAATATGAAAATCAATAAACTCGTGTACTTTGCCTACGCGAACGCTCTTCAGGCTGGAAAAAGCTTTTTGATGACGATATTGAAGTGTGGGCTTTCGGCCCAGTCGTGCCTAGCGTCTATAAAGAGTTTGCTCATTATAGCAGTGGGCAGATTAAGTTCTTGCCGTTAGATGAGGTTCCACAAGAGGCTCTTCTTGTCGCAGAGGACGTATGGGGCAAATATGGTTTCATGACAGCTATGGATACCCTGGAATTTAGTCATCGCAAGGGTGGGGTATGGGAAAAGAAATATATTCCCGGTCAACGTCACATACATGTTGATGATTCCGATATCAGACAGTCTTCTGATGGTAGCGAACTTCCGAAGTTTGAAGGAACCTTTGCGGACGCTATGAGTAAGTCCTCTAAGCGGTGGGCAAATGTTCTCGACATGCTTGCCGATAGCTGATGGGCATTAATCAAAAAGCAATCGAACTCCGTCAAGAAGAACTGGAAGCGTTTCTTATTGAACAAGCAGCAGCCCTTACCGTATTTATCGCAAAAGACCACGCATTTTCAGATGGCAACAAGAGAACAGCACAGCAAATACCATCAACTATGTTCTCGCGGTGGCTTAAGGGATTTGATGATATTAAGTGTAGTGACAACGAAATGTATGATGAGATACAAGGGATAGCTAAAGGGGAAGTTTCACAAGTAGAATTTGCTACATGGCTCAAGCAGAAGATTGTATTCAAATAAAGACTAGCCTGAAAAGACATTCTTTAAGCATAAGTACATCCTAAATACCGAACGTATACCGGACTTGTGACTTTTATGAACTTTTTCGGACAGAGAATGACAGCTAGGAAACTTTTGGAGATTTAAGAACGCCAAGAACCTCTATACTAAATGAGCAATCCCATGTGATTGCGTATGAGCCGCCATAGAGTGCGATAGGGAGAACGTATGTCAGCTTCTGTTCTTGTGGGAACCCAGTGGGGCGATGAAGGCAAGGGTAAAGTTACCGACCTTATTTCTGGAGATTTCGACGTAGTCTGCCGATATGCGGGCGGCGCTAACGCGGGGCATACGGTTATTGCCGGAGACACTAAGCTGGCGCTTCACCAAGTTCCCTCCGGCGTCATGTACGACAATACCTATCCCGTCATTGGTAACGGGTGCATCGTTGACCCGGAGATACTTCTCGGCGAAATCGACATGCTTGAAAGTCAGGGCATTTCTTGTGAGGCGCTGAAGATTTCCGGCAACGCACATATTGTTATGCCCTACCACAAGGATCTTGATGGCGCGCACGAGAAGAAGCTCGGCAAGAATCTTATCGGCACCACCAAGCGAGGCGTTGGGCCAACCTATATGGACAAGATGAATCGCACCGGCCTGCGCATGCAGGATATGCTTGACGAGAAGATCTTCCGCAAAAAGCTTGAGGCGGCGCTTGAGTATACCAATCCTATCCTTAAGCTGGTTTATGGCATGCCAACCTATACCGCTGACCAAATCTGTGAGACCTACCTTCCCTATGCTGACCGTCTGTGTCCCTATATCGTGGAGTCCTCAATCTTTTTGAATGAGCAGCTTGAGGCAGGCAAGAATATTCTTTTTGAAGGCGCTCAGGCTACCATGCTCGATATTGATCACGGCACCTATCCGTTCGTGACATCTTCAAACTGCACGGCAGGAGGTGCCGTTACCGGCTCTGGCGTAGGTCCCACCAATATCGATCGCGTATTGGGCATCGCAAAAGCCTATCTTACCCGCGTGGGTTCAGGACCGTTCCCTACGGAGCTTTTTGACGAAACGGGCGACCGTTTGGGTGAGGTAGGGCATGAATATGGAGTTACTACGGGTCGCAAGCGTCGGTGCGGCTGGTATGACGCGGTGGTGGTTAACTACGCCGCGCGAGTCAATGGCCTAACCGACCTCGCCATTACTAAGCTGGATGTTTTGGGATGCTTGCCTGAAATTAAGGTGTGCGTAGCTTACGAGTGTGACGGTAAAGTTTATAAGACAGTACCTGAGCATCAGAGTGTCTTCTACCACGCAAAACCCGTCTACGAAACGCTGCCGGGCTGGGAATGCGATATTTCTGAAACGCGCAACTTCTATCAGCTCCCCCGCGAGGCTAAGGATTATATTGATTTCCTCGAGCAGCTCGCCGGCGTGCGTGTTTCCATCATTACCGTTGGACCCGAACGTGAACAGACCATCGACCGCTACTGGAGGTAAAACGTGGCACGCGCTGCGCACTGCGCTGGTTGCCGGACGTTTGCTCTCGTAGCCGACAACCCTTGCGGATTTGAACGCGAAGATCTTGAGGCATTAGAGATTCTCTTGATTCCTAATAGGCTGAACGCTCGCGCTGAAGAAGTCGCGGCGTTCTATCGTCAGCTGCTGAGTGAAGAATATACAGGTATTCTGTCCGTTCATGTGAGCTCAGAGCTGGCGCTTTCCTATAAGACAGCGGAGGATGCCCGGGGAAATATTGTCGGCGATGGTGTTGCAAATCAGCGCGAAGCGCATGATGTTCCTGGCGAGAAGATCGTGCTTCTCGATACCGGAAACGCACCTGCAGCGCAGGGCATCATTTTGGAACGACTGAGCGCTGCGCGCGCGGCTGGAGCAAACCTGAAGGCGGCTGCGGCGTATGGGCGTGAGCTCAGCGAAGCGGCCGGCACGCTTTTTATCTCCATGAACGGCGAGAAACTTGTGCGCCATCAGCATCGTCCTCACCGATTTTCCTTTCGCCAGCAGTTTGAGCATGTGCGCCGTCGCATTTCATCGGAGATGTATCTCTATCTGTTGGCAAACGGTTTATTGAAAGAGATTGCCCACAGTCACGACATTTCCGATCTTACCGCGCGCATTTCTCGATCGCTGAGCGCGGCGTATGTGGTTGAGGGGCCGCTTGTCTACGTCATCATTTCTTCAGGTGACCATCGGGCCAGACTTGCGCTGGAAAAGCCTTTGGATACCAATGAATATGAGGCTGCGCTGCTCGCGCGCCGACCGGCTTCAAAGGAATTTTCTCCGCATATCGGGACAACTTCGGTGGGCGTCGCGTTTGTTCCTAAAAATCTGTATGACAAAGCGGAGGAGCTGGCCGTGGATACAACCGACGTTTTGCTCTTAGGAGCCGGTGGCCGTGAATATGCGCTTTTGACCAAGCTGCGTGAGTCGCCGCATGCGGGAAAGTTCTACGTCGCGCCCGGCAATGGGGGCATGGCCGTGCTAGCGGAAACCGCGCCGATAGACCAAAACAATCCCGAGGAAGTGGCGGCATTTGCTCGCGAGAAGAACCTGGGTCTTGTGGTTATCGGCCCGGAGGCGCCGCTTGTAGAAGGTGTTGCCGATGCCGTACGCGCGGCGGGCATTCCCTGTTTTGGACCCAGCAAAGCAGCCGCTCAGATGGAGGGATCGAAAGCGTTTGCCAAGGGCGTTATGCAGCGCGCGGGTGTTCCCACAGCAGCTTGGAAGTCGTTTACCGATGAAGCTTCCTGTGAGGCCTATGTGCGCGAGGTGGGCGCTCCGATAGTCGTCAAGGCTGACGGCCTGGCGGCCGGTAAAGGCGTTATCGTCGCGGCTACGACCGAAGAAGCTCTTAAAGGCGTACACGAGTGTTTTTCCGGCCAGTTTGGCGCCGCGGGTACTACAGTGGTAATCGAAGAATTCCTTGAGGGACCTGAATGCTCGTTGCTTGCGCTTACTGATGGCACAACGCTTGTACCGCTTGCGACAGCGCAGGATCATAAGCGTGCCTTTGATGGTGACCGTGGGCCCAATACCGGCGGCATGGGCGTTTTTTCTCCCAGCCCGCATGTTACGGGCGATGAACTTGCAGCCATGGTTGCCATTGAGAAGCGAGTAATCGCGGAGCTTAAGGCGGAGGGAATCACCTATTCAGGCTGCTTGTACGGTGGCTTTATGCTGACTGACGAAGGGCCCAAAGTTCTGGAATTCAACGCGCGTTTTGGAGATCCCGAGACGCAGGCCATTTTGCCGCGGCTCCAAGGGAATCTCATTGAAATTATGCGCGCCTGTGATGAGAGTACCCTGGATGAGCAGGAGATATCCTGGTCCGATATGGTCGCGGTTTCCGTGGTGCTGGCAAGCGCGGGGTATCCGGGTTCGTATGAAGCAGGCAAGGAGATTGACGGCATTGAGTCTGCGGAACAGGAGCCGGGTATTTTTGTAAACCATGCCGGCACCGCTCGCACACCCGATGGCCGTCTTGTGACCGCCGGAGGCCGAGTGCTTAACGTTACAGCTCTGGCTCCTAACTTTGAGAGCGCGCGCAGTTTGGCATATGAGGCCGTTGATCGGATCAACTTTGACGGTAAGCAATATCGCACCGATATTGGACGTAAGGCACTTGAACCACGTAAGGCGCATTGATGACTGAAAAAAAGAACGCAGAGTTTTTAACCAAGAAAGAGCCGTTTGAGGCCGAGAAGGACCCGCTTGAACGCAAGGGCGCGCAGCCCGAGATCAAGGACGAGCAGGACGCTCACCTTGAGTGTGAGCCAGAGATTGTTGAACCTGATGCCGATAAGAACGATGCTTCCGCGCAGGCCGTTCTTTCCGCAGAGGATAAGAGCGCAATTAGCGGAGCCGTCTCCGATTTGCGAGCTGCGGCCGAATTGCTCACCTATGATGGCGACCGAAAAACCGTTGCGGGCGCTGCTCCGCATATGTCGGGGATGCCTGTAGAACGTGAGCTGGTCTTTGGTAATGATGATCCGCGTGACGCGGCTCTTGCAGAAAAGACGATTTCCGAAGACGTTGCATGGACCGGTCGAATCTTTAACGTCAACCGCTTGCGTGTTGAGTTGCCGGACGGTCGCGTAGCGCTGCGCGATGTCGTACGTCATCCCGGAGCCGTGGCGGTTGTGGCTCTTACCGACGAGGGCCGTATTTGTTTGGTTCGTCAGTACCGGACGGCAATTGACCGCGTTACGATTGAGCTGCCTGCGGGAAAGTTGGACCCCGGCGAGGATCCTCTTGACTGCGCTCATCGAGAGCTTCTGGAAGAGACCGGTATGCAGGCGGAAAAAATGGCGTTTTTGACGAGCATTGCCACTTCGGATGGGTTTACTGACGAGGTAATTCATATTTACATGGCGACGGGTCTCACGTTTGTCGGCTCCGACCCCGATGCCGATGAGTTCATAAACGTTGATTTGGTGGAAGTCTCTGAGCTCATTGATGCGGTGCTTGATGGGCGCATTGAAGATGCGAAAACCGTGGTAGGAGCGCTTTTGTGTGACTCTATCTCGCGCAGATTGCAGGCTTCGTAGGCTACAGGCTTTGAAGTGGTCTTCGGCAATTCTCACATAGAGCAGTCTGGCTGTCGCGGTACTCGGTAGCGCGGCAGCCTCGTATATCAGACAGGATTACTCATGACAGACAGTACTTCTCGCCAGCAAAACAGCGATGGCGAGAAAAATAGACGATCCAAAACACAAGTCGCGCCGCATAAGAATATCTTTTTGCGCTTTCTTTCGTACTATACGGGTCAGCGTCATCTGTTCTTTATGGACATGGTCTGCGCGCTTGTAATTGCAGGTACCGAGCTTGCTTTTCCGCAGATTTTACGGCAGCTTGCGGGAGGTCTGTTCACGGAAGGCAAAGACGCTATTGTAGGATCTCTCGCGCTGGTGGCTGTCGGGCTGATTGGTATGTATGCCCTGCATTTCTTCTGCCGCGTCTTTGTTATTAGCTGGGGACACATCATGGGGGCTCGCATGGAAAGCCATATGCGAGAAGACCTGTTTGACGCCTATGAGCGCATGAGTTTTTCGTATTACGACCGCCATAAGACGGGCGATTTGATGAGTCGTTTGGTGTCCGATCTTTTTGACATTTCTGAGACGGCGCATCACGGTCCTGAGTACCTTGTAATCGGTGTTATGGAGATTGCGGGCTCATTCGTTATCCTTTCCTTTATCAATGTGCCGCTTACCCTCGTTATGGTCGCTATCGCTGTGGCGCTGGTAGTCTTTAATTTCTTCGCCAATGTGCACATGAGAGCTATTTTTCGCGAGAATCGCGTCCGCATTTCAAACGTCAATACTCAGCTTGAGGATTCGCTGGCGGGCATTCGCGTGGTTAAGGGCTTTGTTGCCGAAGACCATGAGCGGGCTAAGTTTCGCAAAAGCAATGACGCCTATCTGGATTCCAAAGCGCGGATGTACTTTGCTATGGGTCGCTATCATGGTGCTATCGATTCGATGATGGGCATACTTAATACCACCATTGTGGTGTTCGGCGGCTGGATGATCGCGCACGAACAGATGCGCGCCGTTGACCTGGCTACTTTCGCGTTGTATGTGTCTCTTTTTACCACCCCTATTTCAAACATTCTGAACTTTACGGAAACGTTCCAAAAGGGTCTGGCGGGCTTTCAGCGGTTTACGGAGATAGTGGACACGCGCCCTGATGTTGAAGATAAACCGAACGCCCCTGATCTTGCGGTTTTCGCAGGCGAGATTATCTACGAGGACGTTCACTTTTCTTATGACGGTGACGATGAAGTCATCAGAGGACTGAATCTTCACATCGAGCCAGGGAAAACAGTTGCCCTTGTTGGCCCCTCCGGCGGCGGAAAGTCAACGACCTGCTCTTTATTACCGCGATTTTATGATGTAACGTCAGGATCTATTACCATTGACGGTCAGGACGTGCGCGACGTGACTCAGCATTCGCTTCGCGATGCCATTGGCCTTGTACAGCAGGACGTCTATCTTTTTGACGGGACTATCGCGGAAAACATCGCATATGGCTGCCCTGAAGCAACGCGAGAAGAGATTGAAGCGGCTGCTAGGCGTGCCAATATCGCGGCGTTTGCGGAAAGCTTGCCTGACGGATACGATACGGAGGTTGGGCAGCGCGGCACACGGCTTTCCGGCGGGCAAAAACAGCGCATTTCCATCGCCCGTGTCTTTCTGAAGAATCCACCGCTGCTTATTCTGGATGAGGCTACATCGGCGCTGGACAACGAATCGGAGCGTGCGGTTCAGGAGTCTCTTTCCGAGCTTGCAAAAAACCGCACAACGCTCATTATCGCGCACCGCCTTTCCACCATCATGGGGGCTGATGAGATTATCACCATTGAGGGAGGTCGAGCGGTTGAACGCGGCACCCACGAGGAGCTTCTCGCCAAAGGAGGAACGTACGCCACATACTATCGCATGCAGTTTGGAGCGGGCGCTGAAGCAGGTAGCGTTGTGCGCGCGAGATAAAGACGGAAATAACGTATAATCATCTCGTTGTGGACGGAAAGAGGATTATGGCTACAGACCAAAGAAAAGAGTTTGCTCGCAGGCAGCGCGGTGCACTTGACGCGGATGCCGCTGAGGAGCTCTTTACCAAGGTTGATGAAACCGGCCATCCTAACGAGGAGCGCGCTGCTGTTGAACGGGCTCGCCGTGCAGGCGGCGCCGAAGCCGTTGATATTGACCCTCTGAGTGGCACCGATCCTTCAGGGTCAAATGTCGAGAAGGTCATTACGAAGACCGCCGTTATTTTTATGCTGGTGTTTCTTGCGGCCGTTGTACTCATGCAGATTTCTTGTGGCTTCATCCGTCGAGCCAACACCGCAAACCTGACCGAGTCGGTTACCGTTCGTACCGTAGCGTCCGCTTTGCGCGGCGGTGTTGAATGGGGAGACGGCTTCACGCAGTTTCCGGAAGACTTTTCCGTCCAGGAGGCTGATGAGAACACCGGGCGCGTTGAGGTGACGGTTACAGATACCAGCTCCGGCAATGTATTGGAATGCCTGTCGGCGTCGTCTGTTCAAGCCCAGGCTTTCGCGTTTAACTGCCTGTTGAACCCCAAGATCAATACGGTTGTCTATCACGTAAACACCCATCGCGGCGACGAGGGACACCTCAAGAAATCGGAGCTCTTTGGCTTCTTGAAGCCAAGTGGCGATGCTACACCCATCTTTACCTTTACCTATTCCAAGACGCAGTCCGCTGCGGGCGTTACCATTACCTGTGTAACTACGGGCGCCGATGAAGATACCCAGACTCAGCTTCGTGACCAGATTGCCACATCGTATACGCCGGTGCGCGTTCTGGACAACCTGGTTAATGGCGGCAACAATAGCTCCGGCTCCGGCACCGGAAAGAGCAACAGCAATAGTACCGGTGCCGAAAAGAGTAGTGGTGGCGGCAATAAAGAAACGACAGACGGAACCGCCAATGGCTCCACCAGTGATTCCGGCGCTTCTGGATCTGGATCGGGAGCCAGTGACGGTTCAGGAGCCGGAGCAAAGAACAGCTCAAACGGCTCAAACTAAGTTTTTAGAACTACTGTACGAGCTGTGTAATCTCTCCAAGTACGGACTCAAAAGAAACGCCGCGGACCTCAAAGTCTGGCTGTTCGCGTGTGACTTTCATGGCGTCGCGAACAAACGCGCCGGCAAATGCGCAGGCGTCTGCAAGACCGCGCTCGCACATAAGGGCAGCAAGGAGAGCCGAAGCGAAAAGATCACCGGTTCCGTGCAGCATATACGGCAGTAGCTCATCGGCAACTTCGGTGACCTCGGCGCCCTTCTCGCCACGAACAGCGATGTAATTGCGGATAAAGCCGTCGCCGCGAACAATGCCTTTGAGCACCACGGACTTTGCGCCCATCGAAAGCAGCGCGTCAAGATAGCGCCCGACCTGCTCATCAGTAAGGTTCTGGCCTTCGTATTCGATGCCGGTGAGAATGCTTGCCTCGGTAAGATTTGGCGTCAAAACGTCAGCGCCGTCAACAAGGCCACGCATAGCATCGCAGAGTTCCTGCGTGTAGGTTGGATACATGACGCCGCCGTCACCCATTACCGGGTCAACGATACGAAGCGCCTTTGGATGCTCGCGATACAAGCGCTGAATGCTTGCAACTTGCTCAGCAGCGCCTAAAAATCCGGAGTAAACGGCGTCAAGTTCGATACCCTCATCCACCCACGCGTCAAGGTAGTCAGCCAGCATATCGGTGGTGTCGTGCATGTAAAACTTAGGGAAGCGAGTGTGCGCCGAGAAGAGCGATGTGGGAACAGGGCATACATCGCAGCCAGCTGCGGAAAGCACCGGAATCGCTACGCCAAGTGAGCATTTTCCGTAGCCGCACAGATCATGAACTGCGGCGATGCGCGGAATATACGCGCCTCTACGTTTGAACAAGACAGGATTAGCGTTACTCATAGGATTTCCTTTCACGTGGACTGATGGACCAACGCCAGAGAACATGATAACGAAAATAGGAAGAAAATATAGTGCTTGTGTGACTCTCGTCAGGTGACGGAGGTGCTTCTCGCTGAGTAATTTATACTTAGTGAGGATATGCTGGTAGCAATGGCGCTGATACAGGCCGGAGTAGTGAAGGAGCAACTATGGCGGAACAGCCGGTTGTTGGGATTATTATGGGCTCTAAGTCTGATCTTCCTGTCATGGAAGGCTGCACGGCGGAGCTCGAACGCATGGGCGTTCCCTACGAGCTGGTCGTCGCCTCCGCGCATCGCAATCCACAGAAAGTTCACGAATGGGCAAAAACGGCAGCTGATCGGGGCCTCAAGGTGATTATCGCCGCCGCGGGAAAAGCCGCGCATCTTGGGGGTGTCGTAGCTGCGTATACTCCGCTTCCTATCATCGGAGTTCCTATGAAGACCAGCGATTTAGGCGGCATGGACTCACTGCTTTCGATGGTGCAGATGCCGTCGGGCGTGCCCGTAGCGTGCGTGGCTATTAACGGGGCAAAAAACGCGGCTCTCTATGCTGTGCAAGTTCTGGGCTCCTCGCTTCCGGAATATCGCGAGAAGATTATAAGGCTGAAGCAAGAAATGGCTGACGCGTAAGGTATCTCATGGCGCCAGCCAGCATACAGATGATGCGGACCGGCATACAGAAAGAAAGTTAGGCAGGATAGTTTATGACAGAAACACGAGGCAGACATTTTGCGGGAAATACCACTCCATCGGACACCCGCAGCTCAGCCTCCACGGCCGTGAAACCTTTATCGTATGACCTGAAGAAGAGCGGCACAAAAGGAGGAAATGAAAGCCACGGTGGCAAGAAAAAGCGGAAGGGGAAGCGTTCTGCTCGTATCGTGTCGAACCTTCTGTTGCTTATCGGCATTCTCCTCATTGTCGCGTCCGCATGCCTTTTTGCAAAGTCGCAATGGGACTACCACCAGCAAGACGTTATCAACGAAGAGCTGGCTCAGTATGCGACAATTCCCGAGAACAATGACACGGAGGCTCCAGGGATTGATTGGGAGGGTCTGCGCGCCATTAATTCGCAGATTGTCGGGTGGATTCAAATTCCAAACTCTCCGGTGAATTATCCTGTGTATCAGACAACCGATAACGAGCACTATCTGCACACTAATGCAAAGGGCGAGTATTCCGTCGGAGGACAGATTTTCCTGGATTACGAAAACGACCCCCATGGCCTTGTCGATCAACAAACTATTTTGTACGGTCATCACATGCGGAATGGTTCAATGTTCCGCTATATTGGCAAGATGAATGATAAAAGTGTCTTTGATGATGTAAAGACCATCTGGTATGAAACTCCGGACAAGAAATATGAGTTAGTGCCCCTTTTCATTTATCATGCAAGCGATGACGATGATACGGTTCAGCAATTTACATTTTCTTCAAGAGAAGAATTTCACGATTACCTGAAAAGGCAATTGAGCCGCTCTGTTAACGCTCGAGCCGGCGCGTCTGAGATTATTGACCGGGTAGACCACGTTATGACTCTTGTAACCTGTAACTATTCTGATCAGTATGGTCGCGCCGCTTTGGTATGCGTGCAGAAATCGGATCTTCAGCCCTCCGCGTAAGCAAGCGCGCGCTTAAAACCGAAGACTATCGATACCATATTGTTACGCACCTCGAACAAAGAGCGTTTGAGGTGCCTTTTCTTCTCGCCAGCGAGTACACTAGAGAAGCAAGCGGCTCTACGAGTGCGTATGAGAGGCAATCAGAAAGGAACTCATGGAGCTTCACGAGGAGTGTGGCGTTTTTGGCGTATGGGCGCCGCAGCGTGACGTGGCTAGATTGACGTATTTTGCGCTCCATGCCCTTCAGCACCGGGGGCAGGATTCAGCTGGTATAGCGGTCGGCGATGGTCAGACTGTCTTGATTCGCAAAGATCTTGGTCTGGTGACCGAAGTCTTTACCGGGTCGGATCTTGATGCCATGCCGGGGAAAGCCGCGATCGGGCACTGTCGCTATGGGACTGCCGGGGCCAAAGGATGGGAGTCGGCTCAGCCGCATCTTTCTTCGATTGATGAGACCATTATTGCGCTGGCACACAATGGCACGCTGCTCAACTTTGATGCGTTGCGAGAAGAACTTGCCGCCCGCAGCATTTCTTTCCGGTCGGATACCGATTCTGAGGTGGCAGCGCAGCTCATTGGCTACTTTACGCAAAAAACGCACCGTCTTCGGTCCGGTATCGCAGCGACGATGCGGCTTCTGGAGGGCGGTTATGCGATGGTGCTGGTGCGTGAAAACGCGCTCTACGCCTTTCGCGATCCCAACGGAATACGTCCTTTGGTGATCGGGCGTCTGGGAGACCCTGCAGACAATAACTGGGTGATCGCTTCGGAAACATGCGCCTTAGGCATCGTAGGAGCAACGTTTCTTCGTGAAGTTGAGCCGGGAGAAATTATCCGTATTTCAGATGAAGGCATGCGCTCCGAGCGAGGTCTTGCAAGCCGAGAGCCGGCGGCGTGTATTTTTGAGGACGTGTACTTCTCGCGGCCTGATTCGGTTGTGAATGAAAAATCCGTCTATCGCGTGCGTCACGACATGGGCAGACAACTAGCGCGTGAAGCGGCGGCCGACGTTGACCTGGTTATCGGCGTACCCGACTCCGGCGTTCCTGCGGCTGAAGGATTTGCCGCTGAGCTCGGCGTTCCCTTTGGCACGGGGCTTATTAAAAATCGATACGTGGCACGCACGTTCATTCAACCCACGCAGCAGCTTCGGCAGCTCGGCGTCCGCCTGAAGCTGAATGCCCTTGCCGATGTCATTCAGGGTAAACGGCTGGTGATGGTGGACGATTCGGTTGTGCGCGGCACTACCTCTCAGCAGATTGTGCAGCTGCTGCGCGACGCGGGCGCCTCAGAGGTGCACGTTCGTAGCGCTTCTCCCAAGGTTATATGGCCCTGCTTCTACGGCATTGACACCGCTGACCAGGATCAGCTTATTGCGGCGAGCAAAACAACGCAGGAGATATGCGAATATATAGGAGCTGACTCACTGGGCTTTTTAAGCCTTGAGGGACTTTTGAGCTGCGTGCCTCAACGAGGCTACTGCGCCGCCTGTTTTAACGGACGTTATCCGGTAGAGATCCCTGACGATTTTCATGGACGGTTTTTGTCCGGCATGCGCCCTTGTAACCTCTGCCATTCCTACGCTTGCACCTTTGACCAGGTAGAGGCACAACTTGCACAGAAAGGAAAGCAAGATGTCCAACGCTCTGAATGATGATCGCCACATCACCTATGCCGATGCCGGTGTTGATGTTGATGAGGGGGCTCGTGCGGTAGATGCCATTAAGGCTGCTGTCGCGACCACTTCACGCCCCGAGGTCATTGGAGGCCTTGGTGGCTTTGGCTCTTGCTTTTCCGCGGCGGCGCTCAAAGACATGGAAGAGCCCGTGCTGGTCAGCGGCACTGATGGCGTTGGTACCAAGCTGGCTATAGCGCAGCTTTTAGGTCGCAATGATACGGTGGGTCAAGATCTTGTGGCCATGTGCGTGGACGACATTGTTCCCATGGGCGCCGAACCGTTGTTTTTCCTGGACTATATCGCCGTCGGTAAACTTAAGGCCGATGCGGTGGCGGAGATCGTGGGAGGCATCGCGGAAGGCTGCCGCAAGAGCGGATGTGCGCTCGTGGGCGGTGAGATGGCGGAGCATCCCGGCGTTATGAACCCCGATGAGTATGATCTGGCCGGCTTTGTAGTGGGCGTTGTTGACCGCCCCAAGATTTTAGGACCGGAGCGGGTATCTGCAGGCGATGTTATTCTCGGCCTCCCCTCATCAGGCATTCATTCCAATGGCTATTCGCTGGTGCGTAAGGCTGTCATCGAGAACAAGACGGTTGAAGAACTCAATAAACCGCTGGAAGAGCTGGGCGGCGAATCGCTTGCTGATGCGGCGCTCCGTCCCACAACCATCTATGCCGGCAGTTTGCTCGCGGTGCTTAAGGCCGGCGCGCC
Source organism: Lancefieldella sp. Marseille-Q7238 (assembly GCF_949152215.1). Lineage (GTDB taxonomy): Bacteria > Actinomycetota > Coriobacteriia > Coriobacteriales > Atopobiaceae > Lancefieldella. The sequence goes on along the minus strand of NZ_OX424407.1, from coordinate 987,469 downwards.
CATCAAGGCGATGGCGCACATTACCGGAGGCGGCATTACGGAAAATCTCAATCGCGCTCTGCCTGCGCAGGTAGACGCGCTGGTGGACCGTTTGGGCGAATCGGGAGGTCCCAACTGGAGCGTTCCTCCCATCATTACCTACGTCTCCGAACAGGCACGTCTTTCGCTTGACGAGCAGTACCGCACCTTCAATATGGGTGTCGGAATGGCGCTTATCGTTGATCCCGACGACGTTGACGATGTGGCGGAAGCTCTTGTTGCGCAGGGGTGCAATCCCTTCGTGATGGGAGAGTGCGTTCCGGGCACTGGAAAGGTGGTCTACAGAGATGTCGCTTAAGCTGGGTGTTCTTATCTCAGGCTCGGGTACCAATTTGCAGGCGCTGATAGATCGCATTGCCGACGGCTCGCTGGACGCCACTATTGAACTGGTTGTTTCTTCTCGCCCCTCTGCGCAGGGGCTTAAGCGCGCTGAGGCCGCCGGCATTCAGACGCTTACGCTTTCAAAGGAGATTTACGCCGATCCTTTGACGGCAGATATGGTTATCGCAACGGAGCTTAAGCGTAAGGGCGTTGACTATGTGGTGATGGCTGGCTACATGCGCAAAGTGGGCATGGCGCTTCTGGACGCCTTTCCCAATCGCGTGCTTAATATTCACCCTGCGCTTCTTCCGAGTTTTCGCGGGGCGCATGCCATTCAAGAGGCCTATGAGTACGGAGTTAAGGTGACGGGTGTGACCGTTCACCTAGCTAATTATGAGTATGACCGCGGACCAATTATTGCGCAGCGGCCGGTTATAGTTCAGGAGGAGTGGAGTCTCGATGAGCTCGAAGCAGCCATTCATGAAGTTGAACACCGGCTTTATCCCGAGGTCATTCAAGCGATTGCTGAGGGACGCGTGCGTGTTGAGGCAAATTATGTTCATATACGGGAGAGGGTATGACTTCACTAAAGCTGTCTGATGTCGCTGAGTCGCGCGTTAACAACCTCAATCTTATGCGTTTTGTGGCGGCAATCTTTGTCATTATTTCCCACTGCTATAGCGTTGTGCTCGGCAGCGACGCGGGGGACTTTGTGTATAGGCATACGAAACAGCTGACCTTCGGAGGTATGTCCGTAGGTCTTTTCTTTGTGTTTGGAGGCTTTCTCATCGCGCGGAGCTGCGAGCATCATAGTGATGCGAAGACCTTTTTCAAACAGCGTGTTTCTCGCTTGTTTCCGGAGCTGATCTTTGTAGTTTCGGCGTCCGCTTTGGTGCTGGGTCCCCTTGTGAGCACTCTTGCTCCTGGAGAGTATTTTACAAATCCCCAAACGTATCGGTATTTTCTCAACAGCTTTCTTATCATGGTTCATGAGCTGCCCGGAGTTTTTACCAATAACCCCCTGGGCAATACCGTTAACGCCTCTCTGTGGACACTTCCTGTTGAATTTTGTTGCTATATCCTGTGCTTTATAGGATTTAAGCTGACCAGATTTAATCAGAAGCGCTTCATTCTGGCTTCCGTTCCCGTTGTTGCTTTAATCGTTTTGTATGTTTGGAAGTTTTCTCCGCAGCAGCTGAGTGTGGTTCGTGCTGTTGTCCTCTTTTATATAGGTGTAGCGTTTTGGGTGTTCCGCGACAAAATAAGAATACATACCGCTGCCGGTATTGTTGCGACAGCCGCGTTTTGCGTCTTACTCTATGCGAAGCTCGACGTCTTGGCAATGATGCTGCTGTTTCCGTATGTTTGTTTTTGGCTGGGATACGGAACCGGCGGCCGCTTCAGCAACTTCGGTAAAAAGTTTGAGCTTTCATACGGCATATATCTGTGGGCGTTTCCCATTCAGCAGACACTGGTACAGCTGTTTCCCACATGGCCAATCTACGGCAACGCTGTCTGCGCAGCTCTTCTTGCAATCTGCGGAGCGTTTCTCAATTACGCCGTCATCGTGAGACCACTCAAGAAGAACATCCGCCAGAAACAGACGCTTCGCTGAGCACTATTTTCTACTACCGTTCAAAAAATCCTTGATTATTCTCCCTGCAAGGAGTATGGTAGTAAAAATTTGAACTTTGTTCAAAAAAGAGAACGCCCAGAGACGTTCTCCAGGAGGGGGATGTTTTTGCATGCAGTCAAAGGTTGCGCATGTGGCCGAGCGTAAGGCATTCGGCATTGCTCTTGATCAAATTATGAAGAGCGCTTCAAGTAAAGATCGCGAGAAAAACATCGATCACTTGGTCAATATGGCCGGGAAACTCATGAAAGACACGTCTCCCGGTGCGACGCGAGGTATCAAAAAGGGCTTGTATCCAGGGTCAAAATGGGAGAAGTTCCTTTTTGACGTTATCGACACCACCAATCCGCACGTGCTCAAAACCACTCTTTTGGATGGCGGTTATGAAGCGGCGTTTCGTGGGCTGCGCAATACAACAGCGAATGCCGAGAAATACCAGTGTAACGTACCATGGATTATTCTCTTCGACCCCACCAGCGCCTGCAACAAACATTGCATTGGGTGCTGGGCCGCTGATTACGGAAATCGCTTGAATCTTTCGTATGAGGATATGGACAAGCTGGTAACCGAGGCGTCTGATTTGGGAACGCATATGTTCATGCTGACGGGTGGAGAGCCACTCGTGCGCAAAGATGATGTTTTGCGGCTCGCTGAGAAGCACAATGATTGTCTCTTTAACATCTTCACCAACGCTTCGCTGGTAGATGAAAAGTTTTGCCAAGACGTGCAGCGACTGGGCAATATCATCTTCTCCGTTTCGCTTGAAAGCTATGAGCCAAGCGTGAATGACGGCCGGCGCGGTGACGGTTCGTTTGAGGAGGTCATGCGAGCGTTTGACCTGATGCACGCTTATGGCTTGCTGTATGGAACGTCTACCTGCTATACACGAGAAAATACGGAGCGAGTCTCTTCCGACAAATTCTTTGATCTTATTATTGAAAAGGGCTGTCGCTGGGCATGGTATTTTCACTATATGCCGGTGGGAGAGGGAGCAAACGCGGACCTTATGCCCACCGTTGAACAGCGCAAATATATGCTGAGCCGCATTCGCGAGATTCGCGGAGTTGAGGGCGGCAAGCCAATATTTGCTATGGACTTCCAAAATGACGGCGAGTTCGTTGGGGGATGTATTGCCGGAGGCCGTGTATACTGCCACGTCAACGCTCGCGGCGATGTGGAGCCGTGCGTGTTCATTCACTACTCAAACGTCAACATTAAAACTGCTGACAGCTGGCTGGACTGCCTGCAACAACCCATTTTCCAAGCGTACCGCAAGCACTACCCGTGGAATAAAAACCTCTTGCAGCCATGTCCGATGCTTGAGAACCCGGAGATACTTCCTGAGATTGTTAAGGATGCCGGGGCCTATACGTCGGAATATGTCGCGCCGGAAAGTGCTGAGGATCTTTGCGCTCGCACGATGCCTTATGCCAAGAAGTGGGCTCCTGAAGCCAAGAAGATTTGGCTTGAGGAACATCCAACGGGCGAGAAGATCTATGAGGATGAAATGTCTGATAAAGACATCGCTTATAAAGCCAAGGTCATTGCCGAAGAAGACGAGAAAAACGAAGCGGTTACAGAGTAGCCGGGTTAGAGAGCGCCTGATTGATCCGCTGCGACATAGTTGCAGCGGATCGTTTTGTCAGCGAGAAGAGTGACTAGTCAGCAGCGTAAACCTTGAGGATTTCTCCAATGTAGCGGGTGTGAAAATCGCGGAGCGGGTAGTTCTGCTCGATGATGTTCTTGTCGACAAAGTTTTCCGGCATAAGATCGTCGACATAAATTTTCCGGCAGACAAAGACAAGTTCTGCTTCTTCAAACGCGGTTGTTCCGTCAATAAATGCGGGCGTGAGGTTAGCGGCTGCAATTTTGTCTTCATCTCGTCCAGATGTGGTGCCAAGATAGGTCAGCTTTTTCTTGTTCTCTTTTGTATCGGGAAGAAAGGAAAGCGTATAGGTGTCATGACTGTCTACAAAGGTCTTGGTGTAGCGCTGAGGCCGAATGTAGCAGATAGTGGTGTTCTTTGAGCCTTCTCGCGAGCCAAAGAGCGTGCCAAAATGGCCCCATGCCGCCGTCATGGTATTGAATCCGTCTTCTTTGTTGCCCGAGGTAATGAGCATCCAGCGGTCTCCCATAAGCGACCACGGATTAATCTGCAAACTCTTGAGAGCTATCTCATGCATAACGTCTCCTTTTCTTGCCTTTATTCAGCATACATGATGCGCGTATCAGATTTCATGCCGGCATCGGCGAAAAGGCAAAAGCGCCCTTACAGCAGCGCGGTGAGCGCGGCGATAATACCAAAGATTACGCCGGGAATGTTGGCAATCAATACAGGAATGTCACGGTCTTCTTTGAAGTAGGCGTATATGACCCAGCAGATGCAGTTGACTGCGGCGACGGCCGGCTGAATGAAGTTTCCCTTGTTTCCCTCAAGGTTATTCATAATTTGCGGAATGTAGGAAACATACATCAGGACAGAAAGAACGCTTGCGAAGCGGCCGAGTCGTGCGATAAACCTTTCAGAAAAATGTAGTCCCTTTGATTGCTGCTTATTCATGGCGCTCCTTTGGATATAACGGTGGTGGACATAAGATTCTCTGAGAGAAAAGACCCTTTGAGAGACAAAACCCCGTAAGAGATAAAGCGATACGGTGTTAGTGGATGATGTGCATGCTTGCCGCTGCGGTTACTAGCGCATAGGTTTTCTCGGTAAGAAACAGTATGCCTATCTGCCAGATGAGCGGGGCGGCAAGATTGCTTATGGCATCGATATACAGATTGGACAGAGAAAAGCGCTTGAGCGCCATATGCACGACTTTGGTAAGAGCGGCGCAAATGACCAAGTATCCCACAAGATATGGGAAAAAGGCGCCTTTTGACTCCGGATATTTCAGCGACTCGCCAAATACCATGCAAAGCTGCAAGAAAATCAAGGGGCCGATAATGCCCTTAAGCCCCATCTGGGGAACCTGCCAGATGGTGTTTTTAGCGAGCTTTTGGAGTTGTGGGCGAGCAAAACTAATGAATGCGAGTAGCGCTATCAGCACAAAGCCCGTACCAACCAATAAGGGTATGACTTCACGAGGATCAGAAAAATCCATGGCATTCCTCACAAACCAAAAAGAGGTAAATCAACGAGAAGTTTTGGCGCTCCCTAGTAAAGATTAACCGGGAAAAATCATTTGGGCAAGTGGCATGAAAATATGGGTTTGTCCGGCCAGATCCTCAATGATGATTGCTGCGGAGGCAACAAAAATCAGGCCGCTACAGACCCCAAGCACTTTTTTGGCAGTCGCATTGGTGGAGCGCTTAGAGGCCTGTTGGAGTAAGGCAGAGATGGCGCAGGTAATCGCGGTAACGACGACCACTTCAAAGAGAGCCTGCGGCATCGTTGCGTGTGTGTGGATAAGTGCGTTGATGAGGTACCCCATAGCAACCCAATCTGTCTATGTGACTTTAACGGGGTCAATCATACCATGAGGCTAGGTCAGAGCATCCAAACACGCCCTAAGGTTTTCGGTAAGTATCGCAAGGTCTCTTTCAACATTTTGCGGATGGGCGAAGAGGTCTTGATAGAGAGAAGAAAGGCTTTCTTCGAAGTTGTCAGGAAGAGTGTGGGCTTGCCCAAGCGCAATCTGTACCATGCGTTTTTCACCGGGGTGCGTCAGTTCATTCATAGCGAAGATAATGTCGAAGTACGACTCCATGTACGCGGCGGTCCTGTGGTTGACGCTAACGACGTCATTTCTCGTCAGCGCTTTTATGATTTGCTTGTCATATGAGGGAAGGTTCCCTGAAAGCAGCCGCATATTGCGCTCGATAATATTTTTCTTTAATTGGGCAGGGTAGGGAACGGTGTATTTCTCCTGCAGTTTGCGAAATCTTCCCCTTCGGTCGAAAAGAATCTTGCTGTGGAGCAGGTTGTGCCACATGCACGTGGTATAGCCGTTGTGGGCATTATGGGCATCGACAACCGATGCAATCTCCTTTGAGAATGAATCCAAGTTGCGATGCAAGATATCGATATCAATACCGTCTTTTAACGTGCAGTTATCTTCCAGCTCCCAGAAATGATTGCCAAGTTCGATATAGGAGCAGCACTCCTGCAGTATCCGGAGGCGTTCTTCTTCGGAAAGAGGACGTTCCTCGTAGATATAGAGGTCGTAGTCTGACTTCTCATCGTGACGGTCGCCGGCGCGCGACCCTCCTAAAGCGATTGATTCGACCTCCGGTAATGCGGACAGGCGCTTGCATAGGTTTTCAAAATACATGTTTGCTCCTTATGATCGTTCTTATCAGTCTTTCACAATTATCCATACAATTTCAACGATGGTAAACACAAGCATGGCAAGCATGCACATATATGGTTGAATGAACGCTAATGCCGCCGCTATAACAAAGCCGCCGTACAAAAGTAGTCTGAAGCGTTTCTGATTTGTGCCATCAGGCGCCGCTCCCGGATTATCCCTCAATCACTTCCGCTTTTTCGAACAGGTCGTGATGATTATTCCAGACGAGATAAATTTGGCTGAAGCTTACAATATACACGAGAAAAACGGGCAGGTTTTCCATCAGACCCTGCCATCCGCTGGTAGAAGGAACGGCCAGCTCCAGCACCATAATGGTTGCCACAATAGCCACAATAGCATCCGTAAATGCCGCCAGACGTTCTTTATTCATACTGCAGCGCCTTTCTCGACTCCAAATGCCAAACAGCGCCTGTTCTAGCTCGCGGGGTTGCGCTGTGCGTGATTTCGCCCGCGCCATTGATTGTTCTGTCCACGGCTGCCGACGAAAACCTGGATTTGACCGAAAACGTTGCGTCTGGCATTAGTCTTTTGGCGCTGATGATGCTTGTTACAGCCGCTGTGGTTCAGTTCATTTCATGTGGGCTGAAAAACAAACCCTATCAATACATAAGATCCGGCCGTATTGATACCGCATGCGGTGTCGACGACATGGTGTATGCGGCTATGCAGCGCACCGAAAGTCAATATCAGCGGCAGTTTATCACCGGGGTTGCCCTTTGTATTCTAGGTATCTACCCGATGTTCATTGATATGATTTTGTGGGGTACTCAATCTTACCGAGTGACAACGGGTCGTGTTTGTCCTTTTATGAATTTTGAAATTTGGCATACGTTGTCAATATAGAAAATTTATCATTAAAATGCATAATAGTTATATGAAACTAACTTTTCATAGGAAAGCGGATGGTACGTAAGAATAAAGCGGGGGAGATAGAAGTTCCTGGGACATCGACATCGAAAGCATAAGAGGGGGGAACAGAAAAATGGTGAAACTGAGTGACCTAAAAGCCGGCGAAAACGGTCGCGTACTCTCCGTCGGAGGAGAAGCGGATTTTCAACGACGAGTCACGGCTGTTGGTGTCACGCCGGGAGGGAGGCTTACAGTCATACAAAACGAAAAGAAATATCCCCTTCTTATTAACATTAGAAACACAGCTCTGGCAATTAATCGGAGGGACTGCGAGAACATTATGGTAGAGGTTAGCACAAATGAGTGATTCAATGACAATCGCGCTGTTAGGACAGCCCAACTCCGGCAAGTCCACGCTGTTTAACGCACTGACCGGGTCCAAACAGCACGTGGGAAACTGGCCTGGCAAAACCGTAGAAAAATGTACGGGGACTTTCAAACTCGATGGGAAAAACATCAACGTGGTAGATCTCCCTGGAACATATTCCCTGGCGGCGAACTCTGATGAAGAAATAGTGACAAGAGACTATATTGCATCCGGGGAAGCGGAACTGATATGTCTCTTAGCGGATTCATCCCAATTGGAGCGCAGTCTCTTTATGCTTGCTGATTATAATGGGATTCGCGTTCCTGCGGTGCTGGTTTTGAACATGATGGATGTGGCAGAGGAGCAAGGGAAAAAGATAGAGACGGATCTTATCGAATCCAAACTCGGGATACCTGTACTTCCTTTTGTCGCGTCAGATAAGACGAGCTATGATGCTTTTTATCGCATGTTGAAGGGCACGGTAAAGCACAGGGATGTGATTTCAAACAATACTCTTGCTTCCCTATATGAAGAGGAATTTGGCGAAATCTATCAGAAGATCACGCGGCTTCTGCCGGAAAATGGCATCTCAGTCTACGAAAAAAGCTGGTTATTTGCAAAGCTCATCGAGTATGACCCGGTCGCAGAACAAATTGTTCGAGAAGCTCTTGATACTTCATCTTACGAAGAAATTGTATCCCTGCGAAGCGAAATCCAAAACGGTTCGCCTCGTACAGGAAACTGTAAATTTAAGTGGATTGATAGCTTGCTTGCTAGCGCAGTTAAGACAAAGAATATAGATGTTCGAAAGAGCAAATTTGATTGCTTTGCCATCTCGAAGCATGGCGGGAAATGGATTGCTGCCGGAATTATTTTTACCAGTCTGATTCTCTCTATTATTGTGGGGCTACCCTTTATGGCCCTTGGCGGTATGATTCCTCTAATCGGGGCGCCGATTTCAGAATGGCTGGCAGGCATCGGTGTCCATCCGCTGCTCATCTCACTTATATGCGACGCATTGCTCACCGCGACTGCCTTTACGGTGATGATGTGCGGCTACATTTTCGGCGCCACGCTTGTATTCGGGGTGCTGGAGGACATCGGCTATATGAGTCGGGTGTCCTATGTGTTTGATGGCACTATGCAGCGTCTTGGGCTTCACGGCAAAGCCATTATGCCCTTTCTCGTCTCCTTTGGCTGCAATATCGCAGGAGGGACCAGCTCTCGTGTGCTTGATACCTGGGGGCAAAGAATGACCACGATTGCCACATCATGGGTTGTGCCCTGCGGATCCACATGGGCCGTCGTAGGACTGGTCAGCACGGTTTTCTTTGGGGTTCCCGGTGCGGCTATCATCATTGCAACGCTCTTTGCAGTCTCCCTATTGCATCTTCAGCTGACGGCGCGCATTTACGGGAGGAAATTGTTAAGCGGATCCGACCGTACCGGCCTAATCATGGAACTGCCGCCCTATCACAAGCCCCATTGGAGAGCGCTCACTAAGACATCGCTAATCCGAATGTGGGAAGCTTTCAAGCGTGCGATCGCCATCGTTACGCTCCTGTCCGTCATCCTGTGTATTCTCTCATACAGTAAGAACGGAGATGCGTCCAGCAGTATCCTCTTCCGCTTCGGAAATGCCATTGAGCCTGTGACTCTCTTTTTCGGCCTGCGATGGCAGACCTTCATTGCCTGGATTGCATCTTGGATGGGGAAGGAAGGGTCTCTCGGCGTTCTGTCTTCCGTCTTCAGTGGGACCAGCGTGATGCATGCCATTACAAACTCGGCGACGGGACAGGCGGGCGGCGCATCGGTTGGAGCTGCTCTTACGGCCGCGCTCACAAAGCCCGAGGCGTTGGCTTTTATCTTCGCCTTCTATTTCAATATGCCATGTGTGATGAGCCTGTCTGCAGCTGTCCACGAGACCCACTCTCTCAAGTGGCCACTTCGTGTGGCACTATACTACATCTGTATTTCTCTGCTTCTCGCATGCATTGTTTATCATGTGGTGGGACTGATTTTCTGAATGGAACGAAAGAATCGGAATATGGATATTTTGTAGTAATCGCCTAGAATCTGCGAACCGCTCTTCAAACAGCAGATGAATTCTTTATGGACAGAGACATCCTTTGGACTTGTTTCCACAGTTTCCGCTGGGATGCTATCGCGGCGACTCTGAAAGAAGTATAAAAATTTCTATCTTTGTCCCCACAATCTTTACTTTTTCTTTGCTTCATAGATAGTAAGTAAAGACTGTGGAGGCGTATCATTAATCATGCCCAAGCAGCCAGTCTGCCAACTCTGCCGCAATTTTCTCCACGCTTGTATAATCTCCGGAGCACTCTTCATCATATCCCGGAAGTGCAGGAATAATCAGATGGAACTCCTTTTGCAGAAGAGGCACCATATAATCGAAATAGTCTCACATAACTACTGATGGGTGGATTAAGACGATGATTCGTTTATGTCAACGTCCAAATTCATGAACCGTCGCGACCGTTCCTTCCGTTTCTTTTTGATTTCTTCAGGTATCCACGGCCAGCAGCGGTTTACTTTTCTGCAATACTCTACATAGTCATTGCCATACATAGCTAACAACCACTTTTCCTCAGTGCGCTTTATGAGTACAGTCAACAGCAGCCAGTAAATAATGGGAAGAATGAAGAACCAAGCATTGCCGATAACAAGAAGAATTCCTGTACACAGAAGCATAAAAGCAGCATAGATTGGATTTCTAACCCAAGCGTAAACTCCTGATGTCACCAAATGATTCTGTTTAATGTTCTCATCCAACTTCGATACTATGGAAGCCTGTAGCCATATAAAGCAGATAAAATAATAAAAAGAGCTCCGATAATAACAAGCGGTATATGAAAAACTGACAATCTTCCTGATGCAAATACGGGAAGATCCCTCAAAATTACAGCAGCAAGCGTCGGCACTACAATGGAAACAACATAAACAGGCCCTATGCCTAACATCGGTAAATGCTCATGTTGTTTCATTTTTATCGAAATTCTTCTTAATTTTGTAATTCTCTGCAGTTATATGGAAACGAAGCAATAAACTGAAATTTAGTAATTTCTTATTTTTCTTACATTTCGATTCATTAGATGTCTGCCAAAATTCTTATATAAAAATGCTTTTATTGCAGACATTTCTTGATGGTGTTCTTTTAGTAAATCATCAGGCGAATCATAGACTCCAAAGTCTTGATTAATTCCTTCACTTTGAATATATGTATTATTTCTATCAAAATCTATAATTGGATTTTTAAAGTCTTTTACAGCTACGCCATAGCCACAAAATGCACCCGTACAGTCGTTATTTTTTTCTTGTAATTTTGTCAAATATGTCCTATCAAGAATAAACGCCTCTAATTCATACCATTTATCCTCGAGATAAACTTCAACCCAACTATGGAATACATTTTGAGGGGCATTATTATAAACAACTCCTGTCATTGCACCCTTTTGTAATCTCTTGTCAATGGTAAATCCATGTACTCTACAAGGGATATTGCAAGCCCTTAGCAAGGCCATAAACAATGTTCCCTTTGTATTGCATTGTCCATATCCGTTCACCAAGACCTTAGATGCCGGAATATTATCATCAGTATTATATCCAAACAATATCTCGTCCCTAACAAAATTATAAATTGATTTCAAGCATTCAAATTTACCTAGGTTTTTCCATTTTCTTTCTCGAATCAACTGCTGTATGCTTTCATTAGAGTAATCCAACATTTTTGTTTCTTTTAAATATTTATCCATAATAAATTTCCACAAATTCCGATTTTCTCTACTCATTTTATTAAAATATCTAATCCACAGCCTAAACTCTACCACTGTTTCGGCTATACAATCATACTCTATTCAGGCCAAAAGCAGACATGTTTCCATACAAGAAAACCGGGCTTTCTGCAAGGCTTCTCTGATGATACTAACCTTACAAAAAGCCCGTAAATAAGCCATTTTCGGCACTTATTTATCTTTCCTTGACATCAAGACTACCGTCTCCACATGTTTGGTGTGCGGGAACATGTCCACAGGTGTTATACGCTCCAGCCTGTACCCGCCGGCGAGAAGAACCTCCAGGTCGCGAGCTTGCGTTACAACGTTGCACGATACGTATACCACCCGCTTTGGCGCCAGCTGCCCAACCGCTTTCAGAAAGGTTGGCGTGGAACCTGCTCGTGGTGGATCAAGAACGACAACATCATAAGAAGCTCCGCGCTGAGACTCCTTCGCAATGAAGCGCGTGGCATCGTCACAGATAAATCGTGCAGAAAGGGTGTTGGCGTGGGCGTTTCTCTTGGCCATGGCAATGTTATTTTCAACTTGGTCAACTCCGGTGAGTTCGGTGGAAATGTCGTTCAAACCGGCCTCTTTAGCTGCGCAGATGCCGATGGTGCCGGTACCGCAATAGGCATCGAGGACGCGAAGGACGCCGTGGTTGCCGTGGCTCTTCTCGCGCAATCCAACTCCTTCAAGCGCCAGTTGATAGAGGATCTCGGTCTGCTCGGGGTTAGTTTGATAGAAACTTGTGGGACCAATCTCAAACATGCAGTTTAAGAGCTTATCGTGCATGGTTTCTGAACCCGCGAGCACACGAGTGTCTCGCCCTAAAATAGCGTTTGTGCGTCTTTGGTTACTGTTGAGAACGATGCCGGTTAGCTCGGGGTGAAGTGTTTGAAGTGCGGATACAAACTCTCGCTCGTGAAGAAGGCGCTGACCGTTGGCGACAAGCGTTAAAAGCATCTCGTCCGTGGCGTATCCCGTGCGTATGACGGCATGACGAAGCGTTCCTCGGTCGCGGTCTTCATCGTAGGCAGGTACCTTAAAACGGGCGGCCAGCCGGGCGACGTCGTTTAAGATTTCGCGCGCTCGTGGATCCTCCGCTAAGCAGGCTTCACACGCCACAATGCGATGCGTTCCCGCACTGTAAAAGCCCGAGCGCACAGACCTGCCCCGTCCCGGCGCAAAAGGAGTGGTGGCTTTATGCCTGAATGCGAGCGGCTCTTTCATACCGCGAATGTCTTCTACAGAAACGCCGAACTTCTCGCCAAGAGGACCAAGCAGCTCAACTACCTGCTGCTGTTTGCGTTGTAGCTGGATAGGATAGGGAACCGACAACCACTCGCAGCCTCCGCAGGTGCGGGCAATAGGGCATGTAGGGGTGCGATATCCCATGGAGATCCTCTCCAAATGTGTCAGATTGATTGCAACATGGCAAACTCTGCGAATTTGTCTGCAAAACATTGTAGGCTATTGCGCAACAAGGCGCAGGTTGGCTACACGGTAAATTGCGACAGCGAATTTCGGTGCGACAAAATCGCGGCAGCGAATCGCAGTACGAGAAAATCGTGGCGCTGGCTTTTTCGCAACCCGTTGGCGTCTGCGCAATGGGCACGAGTGAATGGAGAGCGTATGGCACTTGTAAGTAAAATCGGCATCATCGGCGCTGGTCACGTTGGGGCGCATGTCGCAAACGCTCTGCTGTTTAAGGGTCTTGCAACCGAGCTATACATCAGCGATATCGATGAGGTTCTCTGCAAAGCTCAGGTCAACGACTTGCTTGACGCTATGCCCTTCTACCCGCATCCCGCGCGCGTCTTTGAGGTGGATGCGCGCTACGAAGAACTTGCCGATTGCGACATTATCGTGAACGCAGCGGGTCATATCGAGGCTGCGGCGGCAAGTCGCGACGGCGAGCTTTTTGTGACCACCGATGAGGCGCGCAAGTTTGCAAAGCGCATCTCAGATGCGGGCTTCAACGGCGTATGGGTCAGCATCTCCAATCCCTGTGACGTTGTTTCTACTGAGATTCAGTATCTGACCGGCTGCGATCCCAAGAAGGTCATCGGTTCCGGCACTACGCTGGATTCTGCTCGTTTCCGCCATGCGCTTTCCAAGGCGACTGGTTATCCGGCAAGTTGCATCAACGCCTGGATGCTGGGCGAACACGGCAACGGCCAGTTTGCCCTGTGGTCCCATGTAACGTTTGGCTGCTTGACCGATAAAGAGATTGAAGACAGGACCGGCGTGAAATTTGACCGCGCTCAGCTTGAGCAGGACGCGCGTATGGGCGGCTACGTTACTTATAAGGGAAAACATTGCACCGAGTATTCCATCGCTAACGGTGCTGTTGAGGTTATCGGCGCTATCGTCAATGACACCAAGCTCATCACTCCCGTATCTACGCTGCTTGACAGTGTGTATGGCGCGTCTGGATTCTACTCCTCACTTCCTGCGGTTATCGGCAAAGACGGTGTCGAGAAGGTCCTCGTGCCTGAGCTTTCCGAGGAGGAAATCGCGGCGTGGAAGAAGTCTTGCGAGCATGTTAAAGGAAACATTGACCAGCTTAAATGGCTGAAAGTTGACGCCCGCGTAGCATAGGTGAAAGGAAACGCGAGAAGGATGTCCTTCTCGCGTTTTTCTCGGCCCCCAAAACCCGATCGCAAAACCAGCCCAAATGTGCAACATTTCTGCCGCGTAACCGCTCGTCGCGCCGCTGTTTGCGTATGCCTGACTGCGGACTATCATTGAGTAGATACATGGCGGAAGCTCGTACGTCGTAAATGTTGAGGCTAGGCGGGTGATTATATATGAACAACAGGAGAGGTGTGCGCTTTGACCTCGTACGTTCTCATCCTGATGTTGCAATTATCTGCCTTGCCATAATTATGGTATTTGTTGCGGTTGTGTCGCTGACGTTGGGTCGCTATAGTATCGCGCCGTCCGATGTATGTAAGATTTTGATAAGCCGTATTGTCCCTACGGCTCAAACGTGGACAAGTCAGCAGGCAAATATTTTCTTTGGCGTGCGGCTTCCCCGAGTTATCTTAACGCTCATGGTAGGCTGTTCTCTGGCTGCCGCAGGCGCGTCGTTTCAGGGTATCTTTCAAAATCCGCTGGTATCTCCGGATTTTCTCGGCGCTTCGCAAGGAGCCGCATTTGGCGCCTGCCTTGCAATCCTTCTTTCCGCAAGCAGCCTCGTGACCTCTGTCTCAGCCTTCGCGTTTGCGATGATTTCGGTTGTGGTGGTGCTGGCGATAAGCGCGACGGCCCGCGGCAATCGGATTCTCATCACGGTGCTTGCGGGCATTATGGTGAGTTCGCTCTTCTCGGCAGGCGTTTCTTACATTAAGCTGGTTGCGGATCCGAGCGCTCAGCTTCAGCAGATTACGTTCTGGCTCATGGGTTCTATGACCAGCGCGAAAATGCAGGATATCGCTTTGGTTGCGGCTCCTGTTCTTGTGGGTACCATTGGTCTTTTTGCGATTCGATGGCGGCTAAACGCTCTTACCATGGGAGACGATGAAGCGCTGACTATGGGTGTTGACGCACCTCGACTACGCGTAGTGACTATTATACTTGCCACTATGATGACAGCGGCGTGTGTTTCGGTGACGGGCATTATTGGCTGGATTGGTTTGGTAATTCCTCACTTTGCCCGCGGCCTTGTGGGCGCGGATTATCGAAAACTTATGCCTGCGAGCATGCTGATGGGAGCTACCTTCCTTTTAATCGTTGACAATATCGCGCGCCTCGTCGGTACCTCCGAAATTCCCATCGGCATCTTGACGGCTTTTGTTGGCGCGCCATTCTTTATGTGGCTTATCACGAGAAAGAGGGCAGCATGAGCTTGGATGTCCGACATCTTTCTTTCTCATACGGAAATCACACGGTGCTCAAAGACGTGTCGTTTGAGGTTCCTGACGGCTCGCTGACTTGCGTGCTCGGCCCCAACGGAACCGGCAAGACAACGCTTTTCCGGTGTATTCTTGGCTTAAATCAGGGGTATGGCGGGACAGTCGCTGTTAACGGAACTGATGCATCGAAGCTTTCTGTTCGTAAGCGGGCGCTTGAAATAGCCTATATTCCACAATCCCACCGGTCGGTCTTTGACTACGAGGCTCTTGATGTGGTGCTGATGGCATGCGGCGGTGAGCTCAGCGTTCTCAAAAGTCCTGGAAAAGAGCAGGTGGAGCATGCTCTTGTATCACTTGAACGCGTAGGTATTGTCGATCTGGCTCATCGCCCCGTGACAGAGCTTTCGGGAGGTCAGCAGCAGCTGGTTCTGGTGGCACGCGCGGTGGCGCAGAATTCACATACTATTGTCATGGATGAGCCTACCAGCGCGCTTGACTTTGCGAATACCTCGCGCATTTTAAATCTGGTTCGCTCGCTTGCGGATGAAGGAAGATCGGTATTGCTTTCTACACACCATCCTGATCAGGCATATCTCTATTCAGATGCGGTTCTTGCGCTTGAGGGAGGACGCGTGGTCGTGGACGGCACACCACAGAGCGTGGTGACGTCCGAGCATATCAGCAGGCTATATCACATTGGCGTACGCGTGAGTTCACTCTACGACGATCATGTGCGGGTGTGTGTGCCGGAATCAAGCATTCAGAATCTTACGCAAGATTTTTTGCGGCAGGGAGAGAACGGAGCTTCTCGGCATTTGAACGTTTGAACTGTGTAGGCACTGAGCTAAGGCGGTACCATCGCGAGCGGGTCGCGAGCCGTCCGAGCGCAAAGGAGGATAGGTATGGCAAAGCAGCAGATGACGAGAAGGGCTTTCGCAGCGCTTCTCGCCGGCACCGTTGGCGGCATCGCGGGATGTTCCAACACAAAGCCGGAAGAAAAGAAGGAAGACGCGCAGGAGCAGGAACAAGCTAAGAGCTGGAAATTTACCGACTCGTGTGGCCGTGAGGTAGAAATTCCTGCGAAGGTGGAAAAAATCGCCCCGTCAGGACCCCTCGCGCAACAGGTTCTCATTACCATTGCGCCTAAAAAGCTATGTGGCCTTGCAAATGATCTCGGCAATGCCGCAGCGTATTTTCCTGATGTTCCCGAGAATCTTCCCAAATTCGGTGCCATTTACGGCGGCAAGGGCGATTTTAACAAGGAGGCTGTGGCTGATGCCGCGCCGGATCTTGTCATTGACATCGGCGAAGCTAAAAAGACTATCAAAGAGGATATGGATAATCTCCAGCAACAGCTGGGCATTCCGTGTGTTCATGTTGAATCATCGCTTTCTACCTATAGCGACGCCTACGCTAATCTCGGTAAACTTCTAGGCGAGGAAGATCGTGCTAAGGTTCTCGGTGAGTATTGCAAGAGCGCATACGACGAGGTTAATGCCGTGGTAAGCGGTCTTTCTGACGATAAGCACGTCAAGGCGGCATATCTGTTGGGCGACAGTGGCCTTAATGGCATGGCCAGGGGCAGTTTTCAGGCAGGCGTTATCGATATGGTGGCAAACAACTGTATCATCGTTGATAAACCGACCGGTTCGGGTGCGGGCAATGAGCTCAATTTGGAGCAGATTGCAAACTTTGATCCGGAGCTCATCGTCTTTGGACCCAAGAGCATTTACCAGTCTGTCGGTGACGACGCGGCCTGGGCGGATATTGCGGCTATCAAGAACAAAAACTACTATGAGGTTCCCAGCAAGCCGTACAACTGGCTTTCCGGCCCTCCGTCCGTCAATCAGATTATGGGCTTGCAGTGGTTTGCACGCCTGTGCTATGCAGAGCAGTTCAACACTTCTGCCGAAGATGTTACCAAGACCTACTACAAAACGTTCTATAACTATGAACTCAAAAATGACGAGGTAAAAGACCTGCTTTCGACTGCGACCAAGCAGTCGTAGGAGCATTTGCGCGCAGAACAGTTGAGTGTTGGGCTACCAAGCGTAGAGTTATCAAACGTAGGTCTGCGGCAGAAAACGGCTAGGCGAGAAGCGTTTCAAGCAAAAGAGCCTTTGAGGAATCTGTAGGTTGTATCAGCTCCGAGGTGCCCCAAGAACCTCGGAGCAGCTCCTTGGCAGCTGAGACAAGTGAGGGACGAACAACAACGACAGCATGAGACCAAAGTGGTTGGGGCTCTTGGCGAGGTCCCTGCTGAAGTACCGAAAGCGCTTCTGTCAGTCCGGAGCCGTGTAAGAGTTCAAGGGGTCCGAGTTCATCAACAATAAGGATGCCTCCAGCGTGGCTGTTGCGACAACTGGCGCTGCCGACGGAATCTTTACGGTAATTTGCGGCGGCAGCGTAATCCTTGAAGCAACCGATGTCTGCGGCATGACTAAGCTCGTGGAAGTGGGCGTTAACCTGGCTAAGCGCGGTGTCCGAAAACGTCCAGCCAAGTCCGGATGTTCCTGAGGTTCCCGCGGCTTTTGTGGCAAGACTGAAGTGTTCATGTGTTGGCAGCAAGATGTTGTCAATGCCGAGCTTTACGCGCTTCTCGCCGATACACTTCCATCTTCCTGGAGCGATGACTCCATAGGTGGGAATGTGGTAGCCATCAAGTTCGGCAATGAGCGCCTCAAGCCAGCGTGTTTTGCCTGTTTGCTGTGGCGCGGTAAGAATAAAGAGCATGGAGACCTCCTTGCTGGATGTGTCCTATTATCGCGAAATTAAAAGGCGTTGCGAATGCGTTCCAGAGGCTGAGCGGTGGGCTTTCTGCTATTTTGTAAGGCGAATGGTCTCACAAACGCTATCCGATTCTCGCTTTCAGGATATCGTAAAGAGACATGGATGACGAACGTGCTCCTATATGCGATCCATTGTTTCACCTCTCTACGCTCGTAGATTTCTTTGTGAAAGGTGCTGTTATGGCCGGCTGGGAACTTTACGACAGACTGATTGATGAAATGCCTAAAGACGTGCTGGTGCGTAGCGCGTGCATGGGCGCGCATTGGAGCTATGTTGAAGCTGATTGCGGCACTGGTGTAGCAAGTACCTGTCGTGGTGGTACGCGCGAGCGGTTGGAAGACATGGTCGCCCGGCCGCTTTGCGAGATAGCGAAGCTTTCCAAATCTTGGGACTTTGAGGTGGCGTCGCTGGGAGTTGCGGCAATAAACGCCTGGTACAACAGGTGCGAGTGCCTTGATTATTGTGCCGTCAAATTTGGCTTTTCGTGCTGCGGAAAGCCCGATTTGCAAAGCGACCCTTTTCAATATCTTCCAAGACGCTTTAAAGAGTTTGAGCTTCAAAAGGGACGTCAGCCGAGAGTGGTTTCCGTGGGGCGTTTTCCGGGGGATAAGAACATTGCAGAATCGTCCGATTACCTTGTCTTGGAGCGTTCGCTTCGCGAGGGATACAACTTGCCTGATTCTGCCTGTGAGTATGTGATTCCGGAAGCCGATTTTGTACTTATAACGGGTATGACGGAGGCGAATAAAACACTGCCTCGCTTGTTGGAGCTTGCTTCGAAGGCCTACACGATTTTAATTGGGCCATCGGCGACCCTTGCCGCCCCGCTGTTTTTGGCGGATGTTGATGAAATCGCCGGCAGTATCGTTGAGGACTCCGAGCAGGTAAAGTCCTTTATCGAGCTGGGTAACTCTCCCTTGCGTTCAGGTGGCATGAGGGTGTGCGTGTTATCATAGGCAGCATGCAAGCCCGCGCTATTTGGAGGCAATCCCATGCAAGAAAGCGTAAAGAGAAATATTCTGCTTAATCCCGGTCCGTCGACTACAACTGATTCAGTCAAATACGCGCAGGTGGTTCCTGACATTTGTCCGCGTGAGAAAGAATTCGCGTCTATTATGGAGCCGATGCGCAATGATCTGGTGCGCATTGTGCACGGAGACCCCAAGGAATATACAGCGGTACTGTTCTGCGGGTCGGGAACTATCTGCATTGACGTTACGCTCAATTCGCTGCTTGCGGAGAGCAAGCGAGCCTTGGTCGTCAACAACGGCTCATACAGCCAACGCGCCTGCGATGTGCTGACGGCGTATCACATGCCCTTTGTCGAAGTTAAACAGCCAATAGATACCACTCCTGACCTCGATGCCATTGAAGCGGCGCTCAAGGATAATCCTGATGTGGGCTATGTGTATATGACCTTCCATGAGACCGGCTCCGGCCTTCTGAATCCCGTTCGCGAGGTGGGCGCGCTTGCGCATAAATACGGTGCATTCTTCATTACAGATTCCACCTCGGCGTACGCGATGATTCCTATCAACGTGTATGAGGACAATATAGATTTTTGCATGGCCTCTGCTCAGAAGGGCATTCAGGGTATGACGGGCCTTTCCTACGTCATCGGACGCCGCGATATCATTGAGGCGTCTAAAGACTTTCCGGTGAGGTCGTACTATTGCAATCTATATCTGCAGTATGACTACTTTGAGACTACCGGTGAGATGCACTTTACCCCGCCCGTGCAGACCATTTATGCCGCTCGTCAGGCAATCAAAGAGTATTTTCAGGAGGGCGAAGCCGCAAAGTGGGCTCGCCATCAGCGTGTTATGGCCGCCATCAGGCGCGGCATCGACCGTCTGGGCCTGAAGGAAGCTTTGAGGCGAGAAGTGCAGTCAGGTTTGGTAGCCGCGGTGCGCTATCCCAATGATCCGGCGTGGGACTTTGAGAGGGTTCACGACTATTGTTATGAGCGCGGATATACTATCTATCCCGGTAAGATGCAGGGTTCCGGCACGTTCAGGCTCTGCGCCCTGGGAGCTATTGATGAAGATGACATCGATGCGTTCTGGGAAGTTTTTGAGCAGGCTCTTGTGGCCACAGGTGTTTCCATGCCTGTAATCTATGCTGAATAAGCGCGTTTTGAAGGAGATTGTATGCCAGTTGTATATACCGCTTTTGGCACTGATGTCATTCACGAAGGACACTTGAATATCCTTCAGCATGCTCAAGAGTACGGCACGGTAATCGTGGGAGCTCTAAGCGATAAGGCCTTAATCAGATACAGTCGATTTCCTACGGTCTCTCAGGAAGAGCGGGTGAAGCTCTACGAGTCTCTTGAAGGGGTCAGCCGCGTTGTCGTTCAGGATGATTACCTTTACGACGAAGTAATCGCAACGCTTAAACCTGACTATGTGGTGCATGGCGATAACTGGCAAAACGGTCCTGAACGGGCTATTCGTGACAACATAGAGGCACTTCTCGCAACCTACGGCGGTACACTTATTGAAGTTCCTTACACCAGAAGCGAACAAGCACGCAAGGTTGACCGGCAGCTTCGAGAAAAGCTGGCAATGCCGGAATATCGCCGTCGCCGCCTGAGACAGCTGCTTGCCATCTCACCGACGGTTAAGGTTATTGAGGCGCATGATGGACTGACCGGTCTCATTGCCGAGAAGACCGTTGTAGATCACAACGGCCGCCTTGACCAGTTTGACGGCATGTGGGTAAGTTCGCTGTGCGACAGCACCGAGCGAGGCAAGCCCGATATCGAGCTTGTGGATATGTCTGCCCGCCTGCGCACCATCGATGACATCATGGAAGTTACCACTAAGCCAATCATTCTCGATGGAGATACGGGAGGCTTGACGGAACACTTCGTCTATAACGTGCGCACGCTGGAGCGTATGGGTGTTTCGGCTGTCATCATTGAGGATAAGACTGGTCTCAAGAAGAACTCCCTGTTTGGTACCGAGGTCAAGCAGACGCAGGCGCCCATCGAAGATTTCTGCGCCAAGATTTCTGCGGGTAAGAAAGTTCAGCTGACTGACGACTTCATGATTATCGCTCGTATCGAGAGCCTCATCCTTGAACGCGGTATGGAGGACGCGCTGACAAGGGCGTTCGCTTTTAAAGACGCCGGCGCAGATGGCATTATGATTCACAGCCGTAAAAAAGACCCTGCTGAAATCTATGAGTTCTGCGATCGGTTCCGCGAGAAGGACTCCGTAACTCCTATCGTTGTCGTGCCTACTTCCTTTAACAGCGCTACGGAAGAAGAGCTTGCTTCTCACGGCATCAACATCGTCATCTACGCCAACCAGCTGATTCGCGCAGCGTTTCCCGCCATGCAGGAGACGGCTCGCGGCATCTTGAAGGCGCACCGCGCACTTGAAGTTGACGAGCAGCTCCTTCCGTTCAAGGACATCATCCGTCTTATCGATGAGCTGTAGGCGGCAGGAATGATTACTACAGAAAAAATCGGTGCCACTGCAGAGAAAAACAGCGTTGCTGCAGAGAAAACCAACGTCGCCACGGAGAAGGCCAACGCGATTGTCATGGCCGCGGGGCTTGGAACGCGTATGGCACCTCTTACCAAAAAGACGCCCAAACCTCTCATTAAGGTCAACGGAACGCCGATGATTGAAACGGTTATAAACGCGCTGGTTACAGGCGGCATCGACCAAATTTATGTGGTCGTCGGCTATCTTAAAGAGCAGTTTTGCTATCTTACTGAGCGCTATCCGTGCGTAACGCTTATTGAGAATACGGAATATCTGGAGAAGAATAACATTTCTTCGATATATGCCGCCGCTGATATTCTTGAACAAGGAAGTACGTTCATCTGCGAGGCCGATTTGGTCATCTCCGATGAGCATATCTTTCAGCCGAAGCCCACGCGGTCAGGCTATTTTGGACGCAGGTTCGACGGGCATACGGATGATTGGACGTTTGACCTTGACGCGTCGGGAACTATTACCAGGATTGGCAAGGGCGGCGACGATACATACGCCATGGTGGGCCTGGCGTACTTCTCGGCAGCTGACGCGCGGCACCTGGCAAAGTGCATATGCAACACTTCGGCGCGTCCCGGCCATGAACAGCTCTTTTGGGATGATGTGGTCAACGATCACATTGCCGAGTTTGACCTGAAGATTCACCCCGTTGCCGCACGTCAGATTGTGGAACTTGATACCGTCACGGAGCTGGCAGCGTTTGACCGCAGCTACGAAAATCTTTTGAGGAGTTAGATCCATGCAAGTAAAAGCATTTGTTGATGTGCTCGGCGCCGACTTTTACACGGGCGTACCCGATTCTCAGCTCAAGGCGCTTTGCAACTATCTTATGAGCGAGTATGGCATTGACCCCAAGCACCACATCATTGCCGCTAACGAGGGAAACTGCACCGCGCTTGCCGCCGGCTATCATCTTGCGACTGGCAAGATTCCCGTAGTCTATCTGCAGAACAGCGGTGAGGGCAATATCATCAATCCGGTCGCGTCTTTGCTTAACGAGAAGGTCTATGCCATTCCGATGATTTTCGTTATTGGATGGCGCGGAGAACCCGGTGTTAAAGACGAGCCTCAGCACATCTATCAGGGTGAGGTTACGCTCAAACTGCTGGAGGACATGGGAATCCGTTATTTTGTAGTGAGTCCCAAAACCACCGCAGAAGAGCTGGCGGCCGCCATGAACGGGTTCAGGGATGATTTTGCTAAGGGGCGCGATGTGGCTTTTGTGGTTAGAAAAGGTGCCCTTTCTTTTGACGGCGCCCTTAAGTACGCGAATGACAACACCATGGCGCGCGAAGAGATTATCCGCCATATCGCGCAGGCTACAGGTGATGATCCTATCGTGTCGACTACGGGCAAGGCAAGCCGAGAGCTCTTTGAAATTCGTGAAGCCGCAGAAGAAGGTCATGAACGTGATTTTCTGACGGTGGGATCGATGGGGCACGCGTCCTCCATTGCGCTCGGCGTAGCGCTGAACAAACCGGAGCAAAAAATTTGGTGTATTGATGGCGATGGGGCTGCTCTGATGCACCTGGGAGCTATGGCGGTTATCGGCGCGCAAAAGCCGTCCAACTTGGTGCACGTGGTTATCAACAACGCTGCTCATGAGACGGTAGGCGGTATGCCCACCGTCGCGGACTCCGTTGATTTGGTGAGCATCGCTTTGGCCTGCGGATATCCGTATGCCGTGCGTGTGGATGATTTCGAAGCCCTTGACGCTGAGCTTACGCAGGCGCGTAGTCGAGAAGGACTGTCGTGCATCGAGGCTTGTTGCTCTATTGGAGCTCGCGATGATTTAGGGCGTCCGACTACAACGGCTCTCGAGAACAAGCAAAATTTCATGAGGTATTTAGACGTATTCAGCAAGTAACAAACGCACCCGGCAAGTAGCGTGTCGGGTGCGAAAAGAGTAAAACAACTTTTTAGTGTTCATTAGAGTTGCATGTAGAACTGAACTGTACGTTTTAGAACTGCACTTTTGGAGCCTGACGAGCAGCCTGGTCGTCAACGGTAAAGCTCTGGCGAGGCTTAAAGCGCGAACCCGCAACGATGGAGTTGGGGAAGACTGCAATAACGTTGTTGTAGTCCATGACCACGTCGTTGTAGCTCATGCGTGCATAGCTGATGCGGTTCTCGGTATCAGTGAGTTCAGATTGGAGCTGCTGGAAATTCGCGTTTGCCTTAAGATCAGGATAACTTTCAGCAACTGCGAAAAGTGAGGTCAGCGCATTGGAAAGCGTACCGGAAGCCTCCATTTTTTCCTGAGGGGTGCGTGCGGACGCAACGGCTCCACGAGCGGCAGTTACCGCTTCAAGGGTGCCGGACTCGTGCGTTGCATAGCCTTTGACGGTTTCAACGAGGTTGGGAATGAGGTCATTTCGGCGCTGAAGCTGGGCATCAATGGTTGCCCATGCGTTGTCGACTTTATTGTTTGCACGGATAATCTTGTTGTAAATCGTAATGCCCCACAGCACCAGTAAGGCCACAAGAACGATGACGCCAATTGCGATTCCCATATCTAATCCTTTCACGTGCGGCGATAAGCCAAGTGCTACTCGCGACGTTTGATGATTCAAGTTTACCCAAAACATGAATCCGATATCAAATCTGAAAAGAGATTTCGATAAAAGAGGTTCGGCAAAAGGGGGAAAGAGGGGAAAAAGAGAAAACAGGTTTCGATAGAAAGACTTCGACAAAAGAAGAAAAAGAAGATTTGACAAGCTGAGATATGCTGTCTTGCGTTAAAACACTTATCGCCATAAAGATGGCGGAGAGGGAGGGATTCGAACCCTCGGAACGGTGTTACCGCTCAACGGTTTTCAAGACCGCCGCATTCAACCACTCTGCCACCTCTCCAAAGCGGTATTATCCTACCTCATAACGGACACTTTTGGGAGCAAGTCGTGAACGAATTTGTAAAAACAGAGTCCCAACAAGACTTTTCAGCCGATGGGTCGCGTAATCTGAGGGGTTCACTTCAGGCTGATAACGCGTGCGGGAGCTCGCCTTCTGCGTCTGACGAGAAGTTCATGCGCTTGGCGCTTGATGAGGCGGCTGCCGCGGCAGCTGAGGAGGAAGTTCCTATTGGGGCGGTCGTTGTGCATGACGGAACAGTAATCGCGGCGGCGCATAATCGACGCGAAATCGATAATGATCCTTCCGCCCATGCGGAGTTTTTGGCTCTGCAAGAAGCTTCTCGCGTGTTGGGCCGGTGGAGACTTACGGGCTGTACCGTATATGTGACGCTTGAGCCGTGTCTCATGTGTGCGGGTCTTATGGTAAACGCCCGTGTAGACCGATGCGTTTTTGGCGCCGCGGATCCGAAAGGCGGAGCCGCAGGTACGCTTTATGATGTGAGCTGCGACCCAAGGTTAAACCATACGTTTCAAGTCACATCGGGCGTGCTCGCTGATGAAGCGGCAGCGCAGCTCAAAGATTTTTTCAAAGCACGACGTGAGCATAGGAAGTGAGCGCAAGAAGTAACAATGGTATCCGGAACCTCCGCTGTGGCGAGAAGTTCCGGATACGAATGACTGTCGCGTGAATTCATATGGTATACGGAGTGCAAGGGTCCGAGTCTGTCTCCGTAGTGCCGCTGACCAGTCTTGTATGGTCAAGCTTTGCATGGCCAGGTTAATCCAGCAGGACAATTCCCGTACGGTCAATCGGGCAGGAGTTCTCGCTAGTTAATGCGAGAATACGAATACGGCGTCAGGGTAAATCCGCTTAGCAGTACCAGCGTGGCCAAAGTAATTACTCCAACAACAATAAGCACAATAATGAGCGTTGTTTTTGCGCTGGACTTCTCGTCTTCCTGAGCTATGAAGAGGTGCTGATTTTCGGGGTCGGCAGTAAACCCGCTCTTAATCAGAACCTGAATCGCAAGAAAAATATTGATGGCCTCAACAATGACGAAGAGCACAACCGTTGCGTATGACGATACAGCACTGCTCAACACACGGTTAAGAACACCCATAAATACCGTAAGACCAAGCCACGTCTGCCAATCGCCAACATAGAGCCTCTGCAGGCCAGTCACGCCGCCAACGGCACAGCAAATGCCATAGACGACTCGAGAGCGCAGTAAAGGAGAGTGAGAAACGCATGAGGTCGGGGTGGGTGCAGAAGTGGAAGTGGGCATAGAGGTTGGCTGAGCCTGCTGGGGAGGAACATCGGGTTCGGTGGGGCTTTCGGACTCAGATGGAGGTGTGGGGGAATCCATCGTATCAGCTGGATTGCTTGGGGCAGAATCGTTTGACCCCATAGCTGGCCCGCTCGACTCCATAGAAGCCTCGTTGTTTAGATTGTCAACCGGGTTGGTTGGCCCCATAGCCGGATCGCCTGACTCCATAGCCGAGTCGCTTGGCTTCAGAGAGGTTTCGTCGTTCATATCGTTTCCTTTCAACTGAGATGTCTGTAGAACACCCACAGTGTATCCACGGAGGAATAAAGAAAACGTTAAGTGAAATCTCGTCTTTCGCGCTTACAGAGGAGGGCTATACCCTTACGGAATTAGTGAAAGCAAAAGGCATATAAGAGCCAGTACAGGAAGGGTTTCCTGCTTGGCAGCGGTGCCGCGCTTATCGGGCGAGGTTACAAACAGCAGAAGCGCCGCGGCAAACATGGACGCCGCTCCAAAGAGAATCAATGACATTCCCGCGGGATTTCCGTTGATGTGAAGAATAATGCCGACAACAATCTCAACCGCCAGAAACAGATTATAAAATCCCTAGTTAAAAGCCATCTCTTTAGTGTTGTCGGCTTCATCTTGTGTAAGGTTGAATGTTGTGCGGGTCTTCTCGCTTGTCCACGCGATAGATTCCATATAGAAGATGAAGACATGCAAAAGCGCTGCCAGGATAGAGAAAGCAAGGCCTGCGATAAACATAAAATCTCCTTTGAGATGGACCGTTCGAGTGAGGAGCGGGTCGTGAGGTTAAAAGTGCCGGCCGTAGCGACCGCCAAAACCGCGGCCGCGCGCTTTGGAGCCGGAAAACATCGAGCGCATGGTTTTACTGACGGAGCGATTCGGCTGCAACATGATACGCCCTTGGTCGTATGGGAAGTCTGGGAGATCCCATACGGGAATCAGTGACTTTGTGAAATATTCAATCTCGCGAAGCGGCGTAATTTCGTCTGGCGCCATGAACGTAAATGCCTGACCTGTGGCTCCTGCGCGGCCGGTACGCCCGATGCGATGCACATAGTCCTCAGGGTCCATGGGAACGTCAAAATTAACGACGGCGTCAATGTTTTGAACGTCGATGCCGCGGCTCATAACATCGGTTGCCACAAGTACCTGCACGTTGCCGGCGCGAAACTTCTCCAGCGCGCGCGTTCGAGCCTTCTGGGGACGGTCGGCATGCATGACGTCCACCTTGAATCCGGCGCTCTTAAGCGTCTCAAACACGTGATCCACACGTGATTTGGTTCGGCAAAATACCAGCATCCTCCCCGAGCCAATGTTGAGAAATCGTGTGAGGGATTCAAGCAGCTCCATTTTTTGCCCCTGCGTGACAGGGCATAGATGCTCTTCGACAGTATCGGCCGTCTGACCAGTGCGCGCAAGCTCGATGGCCACGGGATTGTGCAGCATCGCGTCAACAGTTGAGCGAATCGACGGCGGGATTGTTGCCGAGAAAAGCAGCGTTTGATGCGCTTTTGGCAGCTCAAGCATGATGCGCCGAACGCTCGGCCAAAAGCCCATGTCAAGCATGCGGTCAGCTTCATCGAGAACAAAGACACTGATGTCTTCGAGATTCACCTGATGGTGTTCAACCAAATCGAGTAAGCGCCCGGGAGTAGCAACCAGCAGGTCGCAGCCTTTCTGTAGCTCCGTTATCTGCCGCTTGAACTTGGCGCCTCCCATGACAATGACCGCGCGCTGATTTGTGTGCTCGCAGACAGTGCTGACAACGTGATCGATTTGCGCGGCTAGCTCACGTGTGGGTGTAACGATAAGCGCGCGCGGATTCCGCTGTCTTTTGCGGCGGCGTTTGGGGCGGTCGATTTTCTCGCCAGTCGCGTTGGTGTGGGAGGTTTTGCCAGCGTCTTGCGGTTCGCTGATAACCTGAAGCGTTGGCAGGGCAAAAGCCGCGGTCTTTCCGGTACCGGTCTGTGCCGATGCGACAACGTCCTTGCCGGCCAGAACCGCGGGAATCGCCGCTGTTTGGATGGGGGTTGGCGTGTTGAAGCCCAGCGCTGACACGCCCGCTAAGATGTGCTCGTTTAGCCCGAGCTCGGCAAAAGTAGTATCCATGTTCATAAGTATACTGTCTGTTAAATTTCGCGTGCGTATGATATGCGAATCATTGACTGACCTATTATACTGTGTGGCGAGACGTCCTTGCGGAGAGAAGAAAGTAGGGCATTACATGCCAATTAACATTCCAGATGGTTTGCCGGCAAAACATACGCTTCACCAGGAGCGCATTTTCGCGCTTGAGGAAGAAGTCGCCGAACATCAGGAAATTCGTCCGTTAAAGATCGCCATTCTTAACCTCATGCCTACAAAGATTCAAACGGAAACGCAGATTCTGCGACTCATTTCAAAGTCTCCCATTCAGGTGAGTTGTGACTTTATGCGCGTCTCAAGTCACGTCTCCAAACATACGCCCGAAGATCATCTGGTGAATTTCTACGATACGTTTGATGCGTTTGAGGCTAAAAATTATGACGGTCTTATAGTCACTGGCGCTCCGCTTGAAGAGATTCGCTACGAGGATGTTGACTATTGGGATGAGTTTTGTCGGATTGTCGACTGGTCACAAGAGCACTGCTTTTCTACGATGTATCTTTGTTGGGGTGCCTTAGCCGGACTGTATCATCTGTACGGCATTCCCAAAAAGCAGCTGGGATCCAAACTTTTTGGTATTTTTCCGCAGCGCCTGTGCGATGAGTATTCGTTTCTTACCAACGGCTTTGATGAGGTGCACTATATGCCTCATTCCCGGCACGCCGCTATTGATACAGGAGAGCTTGCTGGTCATACCGAACTCGCAGTACTCTCTGAGGGATTTGATTCCGGTCCAGCGCTTCTGGCAACGCGCGACTTCCACGAGATTTACGTTACCGGCCATTTTGAATATGGCCGCGATACGCTTGCGGAGGAATACTGGCGTGATTTTCACAAGGGGCTGCCTATTCGTATTCCGGAAAACTATTTTCCTGACGATGATCCCGAGCGGCAGCCGCTGTTTACGTGGCGCGCACACGCCAACTTGCTCTATCGCAACTGGATTAACTGGGTGTATCAGATGACGCCGTATGACGTCTCCAAGATTCCAGAAGCCATTTGCGACCTGCGCAAACATGTCGCTGTAGCTGATCCTGACGCGCGGATGACCGGTCGATTCTAGGTTTTCTCCGCAGCAAACTTACTGTTTCTCCAGGTAGTCGGTATGCCAGGCGGCATTGGTGGAGCTTACCGCGATATGCTTGCCGCCATCGGAAGAAGTTATGGTAAACGGCTCACTTATGGAGCTTACTTTTCCGTTGAATGAGATTTGAGAACTGTTCTCATTTCCCACCCACTTTGTCTGAGCTTTCTTGGTGGACTTGTTCGCGTTTCGTTCTTTCTCGGCCTTTTCCTGAGCCTTCCTCTGAAGATTTCTCTTAAGGGCGTTACCGCGCGAAGTCTGCTCAGTGATGCGGTGAATGTAGGTATCGTAATCGGAACCTCTGCCGGTCTTGTCTCCCCACACGATTTTCTCGTTTTCAAGATCATCGCGCAGGGCCTTGAGCTCATCCAGCCGCGTGTTGATAGCTGACTCATCAAGAGTTTCAGCGGAATCGCTTTCGGAAAAACTGCTGGCGCTTAAGCGCTTTTTATAGTCTGACGAGAACCAATCGGTAATCAACTGCTCCTTGTCAGAAATCATGCTGGTAACGACAGTGAGGTCCTTATCGTCAGCGCCGTTGTTCAATTTGAACTTGCCTGCTGACACATCGTTATCTATTGTATTTTGGATATCGGCGAGTTCTTGGTATGACGCGAGAAGCTCAGCGCGGTCGCTGTTTTCATCCGGCGATACGTCAATGTCCTCTATCTGTGTTTTATACGTATTTTCCAGCTTTTTAATATCAGCTCTTCTTGCATTGTCCTGTTGAGTGCCAGTACAGGTCAAGATGCCTGTTCCAATACCGGCGCAAAGTATCAGGGCGAGCAAAACGACCAGCACCGTCCGTACCATCTCATTGGGTTTGCGCTCCTCTTTTGTAAAAAACGAGTTTGCTCCCTCTGAGACTACCTTAAATTGCGAATAGTCAATATCTGAAGCTGTCTGCGAATGCGATGCGGTACTGTCGAAATCTTCTTCAGAGAAAAGGGGAGCGGACGTGATTGTATAGGAGCCAAGTTCTGGTTTTTGAGCCTCCTTCTGCTCGGAAAGAGGCTCTTCACAATGAGAGCAAAGACTTGCTCCATCTTGGTTTTCTGTTCCGCAGTGGGGGCAAAGCATAACGTTCTCCTTAACGGCTGCGCGTGTTGTCCAGTCTCTGGGAAGCCGGGCGTCATGTAATGATTAGTTGTCGAGAGTTGTTGGCGGTACGGGTTTTGTGGGCTGCGGTATGGACGGAGTATTTGCGCCCGGAATACCGAGTACGTTGGGAGCAGGAGCGCTGGGTGCGCCGGGAACTGCAGGTATGCTTGGAGTTGCGGTCGCACCGGGAACTGTGGGTGCATGGGATGCACCGGTCGTATTGTGTTTTTCAGGAGTGTCAAGCGCTGTCTGTGGCGCCGGCTGAACAGGTTTCAAAGTCTGGTCTGGTGTCGGGTTAGTGAGCGCTTGGACAGAATTGGATTTTTCGTGTCGAGCGAAAAGCATGACGCTTAACACTATAATTGCGCCGCAAATCAGAAAATAGAGATAACCGTATCCCGTAGTTTGAAGGCGGAGACCGGGTATCGTATTAAATCCCATAGGATATTCCTGGTAGGGGGTGATTTCATATACGCCGCCATTTCGCGCGTTATACGCAAAGATATTCGCGATGAATTGATGCCGCAGGATGAAGAAAAAGTATGCGCAAATAAGTGCGGGGATACCTGCGAGCCATGAAACATTTTTCGCGGGAGGAAGCAGTGCGAGCGCACAATTCACAAGCGGCAAAATGAGGAGGAAAATAAGTAGATGGAGACTGCTCAGCATACTTGCAAGGGCAACTACTGAGCTGCTTGCCGAGGGCATGCGTGAAAGGTCTTTTACAACATTTGCCAGAGAGAGCAGTTCGCTGAACGACAGGTTAAAGGTCGCTTCGTCAGCGTGCAGCCGAAGAACGGGAAAGACAAAGAAAAGGACCAAAAGGGCACTTAAACCTGCGATAACGTAGCGGAGGACATCGTAATTCTTATTATTCATGACAGCTCCTCAGGAACAAAGGTATGTCGTTTCTCATACAAGCGTGAAGTTTATTTTACCTTTTATTTGCAAGTTCCGTAGAATATATAGGTAAAGAAGGCCTCGTGGGCCTTCAGAAAATGGTTGGGGAAGTTCTCTATGGCAGGCATAGCGGCAATAAAGGATAGAAACGTATGAAGTTTATTATTGCTTCTGATATACACGGCGCGGCCAGTTGGGCGCGCAAGCTTATGGGCGTCATTGAAGCTGAGCAGCCTGACCGCGTGGTGCTTCTCGGCGACCTCCTCTATCATGGTCCACGAAACAATCTGCCTGAAGATTACGCTCCTAAACAGGTCATAGAGCTGCTCAATGGCATTGCCGATCACATAATTGCAGTGCGCGGCAACTGTGAGGCGGAAGTCGATCAGATGGTTCTCGATTTTCCCTGCATGGCCACGTATAACACGCTGATAGACCCGTTATATCCGCTTGGCGAAAAGACCCTCTTTCTTACGCACGGCCATATATATGGTCCGGGCCTGCACAACAGCGTTGACCAGTGGCCCCAGCTACCATCGGGTTCGGCGTTTATCTATGGGCACACGCACAAGAAAGTCAATGAGGTGCTTCCTGACCATCCTGGCATAACGGTGTTTAACCCAGGATCGGTGGGGCTTCCCAAGGACGGCTCACATAGCTGCGGCATATATGAAAACGGCGAGTTCAGACACGTGTTGCTGTAGGATGCTCCACAGGGTGTTATTTTGTGAGCGTATAGGTATCCGTAAAGATTGTCGTGGCTCCGTCTTCGGTATGGTATGAGGCTACCGTAGCGGTTCCTGTGCCGTCAGCATCGTTAAAGCTCAGGGTAATCCAGGGATTTTTGGAGCCGTTGGGATAGGCGCCCATAAACGAGATAGTGCCTCCGGGAACAAGCAGTCCCTTCTCGCTTATATCAGTAGAAGTCGAAAACGGAAGGCTGTC
The DNA here is from genome assembly GCF_949152215.1 of Lancefieldella sp. Marseille-Q7238. Lineage (GTDB taxonomy): Bacteria > Actinomycetota > Coriobacteriia > Coriobacteriales > Atopobiaceae > Lancefieldella. The sequence goes on along the minus strand of NZ_OX424407.1, from coordinate 955,672 downwards.
AAAGGGCGCGTCCCCCTCATATGCGCGGTACGATCCGGCTACCGGCCCGTGGTCGTGCACGACGCCGGATACCGTTCCGGTAATGGTCACGGTTGAGTCAGATGTAAATTCAGCGGAGGTTATCGTAAGTGAGAAAGGCTTGTAGCGGCCGGAATAGTTCAGCCCGCCATCACTTGATTCGGTTTTTTCGAAGGTTCCCGTCCAGCTGCCGACAAGATTGCCGTAATCATGCGTAGCCGCCTTGGCGACTTCAACGCCGCTTAAAGACCAGGTACCGTTTCCTCTGTCAAAATCAAAGTGAGCACGCGCTTCAAAGGAGGTCTTTGAAAGTTTGTCGGTACGCGTGCACTTTATAATCACTGAGCAGGTTTGTTTCTCACGGTCAAACTGCGCGTCGACAATCTCAAAAGCGCCTTCTCCGTAGGTGCTGAGATATGAAGTCGAGCCGGCTTTGTTGTTTGTTGAAGACATGTCGTCAAGTTTTTTCAGGATCTCTTCGTGCGCGTCAAGCACGCTTTGCGTTGCGACTCCTGAGGTTGCTTCATAGTGTATCGAAACGTCTTTCTCCTGGCCGATGGGTTGCCATGCGCCGGAGACGTTTGCGTACCCTAAGGTAGAAGTTTTCACAGCTACTAACGCGTTTCCTGAGTATCTTGTGGTAACTTGGGCACTTGCGTATCCCGTGGCGCCGAATTTGGCATCATCGCTTGAGATTGCCGTCATAGTACGGCCGCGCTGACCGACCTCAATGCCCGTAAGAACCAGTCCCTCATCGGCGTCAAAGGGGCCGGGAGTCCAGTCCGGCGTTCCAATATGAGTGCGGGCATCTTCGGTAACGGCGTCAACGCTTGGAATGTCGTTTGCACGGACAAAAGCGACAACCAATGCGGAAATTGCCGCGAGAAGCAGGATACTCAGGATACCCACGGCAATACGATGGCGCCGAACAAATCGTATCAGCCCATGATGGCGGTGGCGCGCGTAGGATGAGATGCTGTGCGCGATGTCTTTCAGGCTGGTGGCATCGTCGTTGGGTGCAGCGTCCGTGCGGTTGGTGAAGCGGTGTGAAGATGCGAGGTTCTTCTCGGCACGCAAGGGCAGCTCACCGGTTGGCGATTCGTCGTCAAAATCGGGCAACGCGCCAGTGCGGCCTGCGTCTAAGACGTAATCTTGCGCGGCGTCCGAGAAATCCTGTTCGATTTTATCGAGCTTCGTGTCCATTCCTACCATCCTATGACGTTATAAAGAGTTTCTCACATTCGTATGAAAATAGGCGCAGCGAATAGAACAAGCTTGCAGGTGGTAAACTCACAGGGATGAAATGTTGCTTCGCGTATGGTTTGGCGAGAAGGGCAAAAGGTCCCGAGGTCATTCAGGCGCGAAGGCACGATAGGGAGTACGTTATGCGCGACAAACTAGAAAAGATTCTTTCGGCCTACGCTGACCTTGAGGCAAGGCTTGCGGATCCTGCGGTTGTTTCCGACCCCAAGGAGTACGCCCGCATTGCCAAGGAGCATGCCAATCAAGCCGAATTGGTGGAACGATCTCGCGAGTACATTAGCGCTCTTGATGATATTGAGGCCGCGAAAGAGCTGTTGAACGGATCGACCGACCCTGAAGAAAAAGAGATGCTTCAGGCTGACATCGCGGAAAATGAAGCGAAGCTGCCTGAGCTTGAGGACGAGATTAAAATCATGCTTATTCCGGGCGATCCCAACGACGAGAAAGATACTATCGTTGAGATTCGCGCTGGCGTTGGCGGTGACGAGGCAGGTATTTTCGCAGGCGACCTGTTTAAGATGTATGAGCGTTTTGCCGAGGCTCACGGCTGGAAGGTTGAGGTTCTCTCCAGCTCTCCTTCGGAAGCTGGTGGCTTTAAGACCATTGAGTTCAAGGTGACGGGCGAGAAGGTCTACTCTGTGATGAAGTTCGAATCCGGCGTGCACCGCGTGCAGCGCGTGCCAAAGACGGAGTCGCAGGGCCGTATTCAAACGTCGACGGCAACCGTTGCGGTGCTTCCCGAGGCGGACGAGATTGATATCCAAATCAATCAGGAAGATCTTCGTATTGACACCTACTGCGCTTCCGGCCCCGGAGGTCAGGGCGTCAACACTACCTATTCGGCTGTTCGCATTACGCACCTGCCTACCAATACGGTGGTACAGTCGCAAGACCAGCGGTCCCAGATTCAAAACCGTGAAGTCTGCATGCAGATGCTTCGCGCCCGCCTCTATGAGCAGGAGCTTGAGCGCCAGCAAGCGGAGCAGGGAGCAGACCGTCTTTCTCAGATTGGCCATGGCGCCCGCTCGGAGAAGATTCGCACGTACAATCAACCGCAGGATCGCGTGACCGATCACCGCGTTGGCTTTAACGGCACATATAATGGTGTCCTTCTGGGCGATACGCTGCCGTCCGTCATTGAGGCCTTGGCAGCGGCAGAGCGCGCCGAGAAGTTGGCTCAGGCCGTCTAAGCTATGGCCGATCAGCAGACGTGGACCGTCAAACGTATTCTCACCTGGACGTGCGGATATCTTGAGCGCAAGGGCGACAAGCACCCCCGTCTTTCGGCGGAATGGCTGCTTTCAGCGACTACAGGACTTTCTCGCGTAGAACTTTATACCAACTTTGATAAGCCGCTTACACGCGATGAGCTTGACCGTATGCACACCGCAGTTGAACAGCGCGCCTCTGGTCGGCCCCTTCAGTATGTTACGGGCGAGATGCCGTTTCGGCATATCGTTTTGAAGTGTGAGCCGGGCGTGCTGATTCCACGTCCCGAAACCGAGATTCTTGTCGATGCTGCGTTAGAAGGCATTGACGCGGCTGCCGAGAAGCGCGGCTCTTTTGACGCTCTTCGGGTTCTGGAAGTGGGTGTCGGAAGCGGATGTATTGCGCTTTCCATAGCCTCTGAGCGCCCAGGCGTTGAGGTTACCGCAACGGATATCGCTCCCGCGGCGATATCGCTTGCAGAGCGCAACCGTGACGCGCTTGGACTGACCGATCGCGTAACCATTGTGGAATGTGATTTAGCGGCAGGTGTTCCGGAAGAGCTCGCACAGACATTTTCCGTGCTCGTATCCAATCCTCCCTACATTCCTACTGAGGTATTAAAAGATCAGGTGCCGTCCGAAGTCAAAGACTACGAGCCACGACTTGCCTTAGACGGTGGAACTGACGGCCTGGACGTGTATCGCCGCTTGCTTAAGGAGGCCAACCGCATGCTTGCCCCTGGCGGCGTGCTGTGCGTCGAGCTGTATGAGGGACACCTTGCGCAGGCTGCGGAGCTGGCGCGCGCTGCCGGCGCATGGGAGCGCATTCAGGTGCGAGAGGACCTTACTCATCGTCCCCGGATTCTTATCGCATACCGTAAAGAGCAAGCGCAGGGGTAACAGAGGAGGTTGGTCATGGGAAAGATTGTAACCGTCGATCAAAATAGCCCTGCGTCCTGCGTAGTTGATCAAGCGGTTGTGATTGCGAGAGCGGGCGGAGTGCTCATCGTGCCTACCGATTCCGTGTATGGCATTGGCGCCGCAGCGATTGCGGGAAATCCCGGGCATGAGCGTATTTTTGAGATTAAGCGCCGCCAGCGCACGCAAACGCTGCCATGGCTTGTTGGATCCAAGGAGGATGTTGAGCGCTACGCTCAACATGTTCCCGCATGGACCCGTGCGCTTATCGACGCCTATTGGCCGGGCGCTCTGACCCTGGTCGTCAAGGCTGCAAAGGCGGTTCCCGACGAATACGTCTTGCCTGACGACCGCACCATCGCTTTGCGCATGCCCGCATCGAAGCTTGTGTGTGAAATCATCGAACGACTTGGCGTTCCATTAGCAACTACCAGCGCAAACATTCATGGCCATCCCTCAGCTGTCAGCGGAGGAAGCTTGGAGCAAGCGCTTATAGACCAAGCGGATCTGACGATTGACGGAGGTCCGGCGCCCCTTGCGATTGCGTCGACCATCGTCGACTGTACAGGCGATACTCCGCGCATTGTGCGCGAGGGAGCGATTCTGCCGGAAGAACTTCTCGCCACAGCGGGTTTTTAGGCAAGAAGCGCCAGGGAATGTGAGAAGCGCCAAGAGAATTGGTATTGGGACGTGTTGGACGTGCGCATTGCGGTACTCTTTTAGAGAGAACGACGTAAGGAGGATTCATGCGGGTAGCTATCGCATCCGATCACGCGGGATTTATTCAGAAAGCTCCGATTGCTGAGTACGTTAAATCGCTCGGCCATGAAGTTATTGACTTTGGGCCCGAGAATGACGATCGCGTCGATTATCCCGATTATGCTGACAAGGTGGCTCGCTATGTAGCAGCGGGCGGCGCTGACCGCGGCGTCCTTATCTGTGGAACGGGGCTTGGCATCGCAATGACAGCTGACAAAGTTCCCGGTATCCGCGCAACGCCGATACAGACGCCCCAATTTGCTCAACTGGCACGCGAGCACAACAACGCTAACGTTATTGGGCTTTCCGGTCGCTTTGTTGATGTGGAGATTAACAAGGAGATTGTCAAAATCTTTCTGACGCAGGAGTTTGGCGGCGGACGTCACGCGGGCCGCGTCGTGAAGATTATGCGCGAAGATAATCCTGCCTTTGAGGGTGTTAAGTAGGCTGCGTACATACCGTACGCGGCAGCGTGTTTTTGAGGATTGGACGTTGAGAGCCAGACGTTGAAGAGTAAGCGTTGAGAGCCGAACGTTGAGAGGAAATCTAATGGCAAAGTACGATGAAACCCGTTTATTTGTGATGGACCATCCACTGGTGCAGCATAAGCTCCACATTCTCCGCGATAAGACGACTACAACCAAGCAGTTCCGTGAGCTCGTCAACGAGCTGGCTATCTTAGAGTCTTACGAGGCGATGCGTGATTTTCCGCTTGAAGACGTTGAAGTTGAGACTCCGCTTGAAACTATGACAGCAAAGCGTATCGCCGGCAAAAAGGTCGCGATCATCCCCATTCTCCGCGCGGGGCTGGGTATGGTTGACGGCGTGCTTGAGCTGGTTCCTTCTGCGCGCGTAGGTCATGTGGGCATGTATCGCGATCCGGAGACGCATGAGCCCCATCAGTACTACTGCAAGTTTCCACCTGATGTGGAAAACCGTACCTGTCTCGTGGTTGACCCCATGTTGGCTACGGGCGGTTCTCTGACGGCCGCGATTCAATTTCTACGCGAAGCGGGCGTAAAGGACATTCGCTGTCTCACGATTGTGTCGTGCCCCGAAGGCGTAAAAGCCGTGCTTGATTTTGATCCCAACGTCCGTCTGTATACGTGCACCGTGGATCGTCAGCTGGACGAGAGCGCCTATATTCTCCCGGGTCTTGGTGACGCTGGCGACAGAATCTATGGTACTAAGTAGCGGTTTATAGAGCGCGCAGCGAGAAGTACTAAGCCTCCTTACTAACCGGTAAACGGAAAAAATACCATAAGGCATAGAATACCTCTCCATATATCCGCATGTATATCGGCGATTTGCAGGTCAGTATAAGAACTGGCAAGCAAGTCGCCGATTAGTTATTGTTTTATGTGACTAACAATTAGAAATCTATATGAAAATATACAAGTAGTTGCAAAACTTTTGATGCGTGTATGCGGCCGAAGTGCGAGTGAAACAAGGTTATGTTTTGGGGAGTGGGTGTAATGATTTCTAATGTATCACGTGGCTTACAGCCGTCGGAGTGGGTCCGGATGGTTGGCAGAGGATCTCTCCAAGATTATCAGGATTGTTTTGCAAGGGATACGCACATTCCTATCCACCTTATTGACCGCAAAGGCAATCCCTTGCTTATTCCTTCAAAAAAACTATTCTTTTGTGATTTCGTCAAGACAAGTATTGATCATGATTGCAGCGGCGTTAACCGAATTAATATGGATGATGTTGCGGCTCACTATGACAAGACTCACAGTTTTGAGCCATTAGTGAAATGCTGTGATTTCGGTATTTCAAGTTTTGTGGCTCCTGTGTATTTTAATGGAGAACTCATGGGATTTTGGCATTGTCCTGGATTTACGTATGCAGATTCGCCTCACGCCAAGCAGCTTCATGCCAAATTCGATCTTCCTATTCTTACTCATGCAGCATTTACGAGCGCTCTTTCCATGCTCATAATCATCTGTCGTTTGCTCGACATTCACCTTGATAATGCGACCAAACTCTCTATGACAGAGCCTGCATCTGATCAGACTATTTCAAGTCAATTGACACGTCGTGAGAATGAGGTTGCCTCACTGGTGTGTTGCGGCATGTCAAATGCTCAAATTGCAAAAAAGCTGTATGTAAGCGAGAAAACCATCAAAACGCATTTAAGTAATATTTTTTCAAAACTTGGTGTTCGCAATCGAGTACAGCTTATCTGTGACTATTCTTCTGCTATGGATACTGACGGTCATTCGGAACTGGAGGTGATGTAAGTGCGTACTCCGCGTATTTTATTTGTATGTGTTGATCCCGATGCGAGAAACAACTTTAAGCAAGAGCTCTCACATTATGGCTATGATGTTGTTCTTTGCTATCGCGGAGAAGAGGCACTGAGAATTATAGAAAAAAATACTGTTGATGTGCTTGTTTTCTCACTTGAGCTTCAGGATATGAATGGTTTTGAGGCCTGCCGTCTGGTTCGTCTCAAGTATGATTTTCTCGCGTATCCTATTGTGGTTCATGCCTTGAGAGATTCCGCAGAGTTGCGTTTAGCCGCCTTTAGAGCTGGAGCCAATATCTTTACCTTTGAACCTGTGAAGTTTGACCGCCTACACTATGTTCTTTCACTGCTGGTTAGCGGACGTCGCCGGTATAAAAGAAGTGTTCCCGCTGAAGATTTTTTAAGAATCGTCGATAGAGAGTACTGCGCGTCAAGAGAGATAGATGATTTCATTACTACCGATACGGGAAGTTTGCGAAAGTCCGATATTCTCCGTTGGGCCGGTATCCTTTCTAAGGAGAGCGGGATTGCGGAGGAACAGCGAGCCATTGTGCATGAAATGATTAACTATACCCTTGACCTGCTCGCAACGTATGGCTCCATTGCAGAAGTGCTTGAACACCTTAATGAAATGTGGGCCGGAACAAGCATTTGGATTGAATTCAAAAAGCTTTTTGAATATGGGCATGGAAATTTTCATCTGGATGCTAAAAGTACCCACACCACTGATGGCATTACGGCGCTTATGTTGCTGCTTTGCTCATATCTGCTTTCTGGTCAAACACCGATGGAAGCTATTTCTGCCCTATATGAGATCGAAACAATAAACGCCGATGAGGTGGATGTACTCAATCGCGTTATTACCGCGGATTCCTTTATGAATCGCGTTTTTAACCAAGGCGTATGATGACACTAGAATGGCGTATCGCTTCCCAGGTAGCATTTGATATTTCTATCGAGAAGAACTTTCTGGAGTTTGGCTAGTGTATGAGGAGGAGTTGGCTGCTCGTTCTTGAATGCATAATCCATACTGAGCTCTTCCCATTTTGATACACCAAGACGATGGAAGGGCAAGAGATTGAATTCGTCAAGGCCTATCTCGTTCATAAAATCAGCGACTTTGGAGAAGTTTTCTTTGGAGTCATTGAGCCCTGGAATAACGGGAGCGCGAAGGATAAGCCGTGTGTGATTTCCGGAGTTTGCGAAAGCGCGGATATTATTGAGGATGCGCTCATTTCCAACTCCTGTATAGGCTCGGTGAAGCTCAGAATCCATGCATTTTAGGTCATTGAATGCAAAGTCCATATAGCGCATGATGCGCAGATACGTAGGAGTATCAGCAAGAGCCTCCGTTTCAATTGCTTTATGAATGTATAGTTCATCACACCTTGCGAGAACCGCTTCAAGGAATTCCGGCTGGAACATTGGGTCGCCACCAGAGAAGGTTACACCGCCGTTACCTGACCAATAGTGACGATCTCGCTCAAGGATGTACATTATTTCTTCGACAGTATATTCCTTTGAGATTCTTACGAGCGCGTCATCAAAACACGCGTCGATGCACTCGAGCGTCGTACAAGTATGACAAAGTTCCCAATCAAATTTCATGGGGTGCTCAGGGTCCTGTGAATTGTCATGTACCGCTCCGTAGGGACATGCATTTGTGCATCGAGTGCAGGGCTTGCTTGCCGTATTGATACATTTTGAACCCATGTAGAGCTTACCCTGGCGATTATAGAAACTTTCCGGATTGCAGCACCAAGAGCAGCGCAAAGGACAGCCTGACATAAAGATGAGAGTTCGGCAGCCCGGTCCGTCATGGACACTGAACGACTGAATATCAAAAATGCGTCCTTTAAGGTCTTTTTGCTCGTGAGCTATGGGAGCAGACAAACTCCTTCTCATATATCCTCCCCTGATAATGCTTTCTAAAAGATTTAAAAAGCATTATCAGGAAAAGATTTTATGGATACGTACAGCGGAAGTCCTATCTATTCGCCTATTTCAAAACGGCGATATACGACTTTTAGGACCAGTAGTCTTAAAGTCGTATCTCTCTCAGAAAAAGATACAACTTTTTATTAGATATTTCGACCCATGTTTGGCGAAGCATTCTCATTAAAAATTATCGCAATGGGCAGGCTAAGAGGGTCTGCCGCTGATGTTTTAAGGGAGGCTTGGAGATGGCAACACTTCAACCGATGAAGCTGAGTGAAGTTCTCGCTGAGCGCGGGCTTTCTCTTGAAAGTCATGCAAACGGAGAGGCACCGGCTGAAATCACTGATCGAGAGATCAAGAGGGAGCCAACCCCGCGAGCTAACTACCTCCGTGATATTTACTTCGACACGCTCTCCTCGCTGGACATTCAGGAGTCCTACTGGTACTCCCGTGCAGCAGCCGAGCACGAGGGAGAAGTTCCTATCATGCGGCGTGGTTATGCTTTGAAGAGCGTATTTGAACACCTTGATACGCCGATTTGGCCGCATGAGCAGCTCGTGGGTGCAAAAGCGGGGTTTTATCGCGGCTCTGCACCTCTGCCTTGGCTGACGGAAAGTTTCTTTATGGACAAAGATTCTGATTTGTACAAGGCAGCCCTTGACACGGGAGCCGAATCCAGCGCAGAGGTTTCTCACTTTGGCGCGGGTGGCGGCAACGTTACACAGAGCTTCGGAAACGTTGTTTCTGTTGGTGGTAAGTATGGCGTACGCCTTGAAAACGTTCCTGCGATGCATCGTCTTGCGTATTCTTGGGCCGGCAAGTCAGTTGAAGATGTCGCTCGTAAGTATGAGCAGATGGTTCCTGAATACAAGATCAAAGAGAACATCATGAAGTCCGTTGTCAGTAACTTTGACTCCGGTTTCACCATTCCTCAGGGCCGCGAAGTTATGAATTACTACTTTGTACTTGAGCATGGATTCGATGAGCTCATTGATATTTGCAAGAAACGTGCCGGTGAGGTAGCTGGTGAGCCAGGCGGCGATGGTATTGCCGGTATGGACAGGCTGTATTATTACACTGCTATGGGCTTGTTGGTTCAAGGTCTTTCCAAGTGGTTTGACAATTACGGAAAAGAAGCCGATCGCCTTATTTCTATTACCACTGACGAAACCGAAATTGCTGAGCTGAAGGAAATTTCCGAGCGCCTGCATCGGTTGGCACATGAGAAGCCAAAGACATTTAAAGACGCTTTCCAGACCATTTATCTTTTGCATTTGGCAGAACTCAATGAAGATGCAATGTCCGGTCTTTCTCCTGGTCGTATAGGACAAGTTCTCTACCCCTATTTTGAACAGGATATTGAAAACGGCACTCTTACTGAGGAAGAGGTCGAAGAATGGCAAGAGCTGTATCGCGTTAAGATGACCTGCATCGATGCTTTTGCCTGTACCGGTGTTGTCGGAGGTGTCCTTTCGGGCAATACATTCAACAATGTCTGTATCGGTGGTGTTGATCGCGACGGCAAGTCCGCAGCAAACCGTCTTGAGATGATTATGCTCGACGCGGGTATTAACTGCCAGACCACCCAGCCGACTCTTTCACTGTTGTATGACGAGGCGAACCCCGAAGAGTTCGTCATGAAGTGCATGGAATGTGTAAAGACAGGCGCTGGCTATCCTGCAATTATGAACAACCGCGTAGCAATGGAATTCTTACTGAACCAGTATGCTCACGAAGGCATGACGGTTCAAGAGGCGCGCGCATGGTCAGTTGGCGGCTGCCTTGAGACTTCTCCCGGAACTTGGATGCCGCTTCACCTGAACGGCAAACTTTACTGGATTCCTGGCGGATCTGCACAGCCGACTTCAGTTGGTATTCACTTCCTAAACAATCCAAAGATTCTTGAACTTGCGCTCAATAACGGTTTTGATAAGCGCACGGGACTTCAGGTCTTCCCACCACACGATAAGTCCTTCGAGACGTTCGAAGAGCTGGATGAGCAGTACAAAGTGTATTACCAGAAGGCTTGTGAAGTTCTGAATAAGTGCATGAACATCCAGCATGATGTCTGGCGTAAGTTCACCCCGTCCATGGTCAATTCACTGCTTAAACCGAATTGTCTCGAGAAGGGTCTCGGTATTGCGCACAAGGGCTACCGCTACAATTCGACGTTTAATATCGAGTGCTGCGGAACGTGCAATCAGATTAATTCTATGGCAGCCATTAAAAAGCTCGTGTACGAAGATAAGAAGTACACGCTTGAACAGCTTAAGGATGCGCTTGACAACAACTTCGGCTATAAAACCTCTAAGGAAGTTGGTTCCGAATCTTTGAAAGATCAGGAAAAGCGCACGGATGACGACGGTCGTTACGATGAGATTCATGCGGATTGTCTGCGCGCTCCGAAGTATGGCAATGATGACCCATATGTTGATCAGATGCTCTATGACTGGGAGCAGTGGTTCTGCAACGATTTGCCGGCAACTATTGAGAATCTCTATGGTGAGCCGTATTACGTCTGTCAGATGTCCGTATCAACTCACGGTCCCGAGGGCGCAGTTACTGCCGCTACCGCCGACGGTCGTCTCCAAGGCACCACTTTTGCCGACGCTTCGATGTCCGCTTATCCAGGTACGGATACTCATGGACAGTATGCACTTTTTGAATCAGCGACCGGCTGGGATCACTCTATGTCCCAGAACAGCCAGATGAATCTCAAGCTTCATCCGAGCGCCGCGAAAGGCATTGAGGGCTCAAGGAAACTGATGGATCTTACTCGCGCATACATGCGTAAGGGAGGCTTCCATATCCAGTACAACATTATTGACTCTCGCATACTTAAAAAGGCACAGGCGAACCCCGAGAATTACCGTACGCTGCTCATTCGTGTTGCAGGATTCACACAATATTGGGTTGAGATTGGCAAGCCAATTCAGGATGAGGTAATTGCTCGTACCGAGTATGAATCCATTTAACTTCAGGTAATTGAAAGGAGACCCTTATGTGTAAGTATCGCGATTGCGATTTCTATATTCCCATTGATGTCGTAAAGGGTATCGATCACGCTCACGGTGATGTTGTAGTAATGGGCGATGAAGAAATTGCTGCTGTTGACTTTGTTCCCGCTCATAAGTGCAAGTTCTGTGCGCACTATAAAGAAACTGAGAGGAACATGGGAATATGTAGCGGATTTACAACCGAGTATTGGGCGTTTGCAGAGAACGGTGCTCGTAACTGCGAGGCGTTCGAGATGGCAAAGGACCTCGTTGAAGCGTAGCACACGCTGATTTTCCCTCCAAGGACGGCGCCCCGGGAACTCTCGCGGGTTTCTGGGGCGTTTTTATACATTGCAATGATTGGGGACATCTTATGAAAGATGCTAAGTCAACCTCGCGTAAGGTAGTACTAGCAGCCTTCCTTGCGTGTTTCTGTCTTTTTGGTTTCCGTTCAACATTTTCTATCCTTCAGGTTCCTATGGGCAAAGATCTCAGATGGACCGGATCACAACTATCTCTGGGCTATTCTCTTATGATGATGGTGTATGCGGTAACGGCTTTCTTTGCGGGTAAGATTGTTGATAAGAGTGGCTGCAGGCCGGTGTATTTTGCAGGTGCTGTATTTTGCTGTCTTGGTATGGTGGCTACTTCGTTTATTGATAATATTTATTTCTACTTCTTTAGCTACGGTGTTTTTGCAGGTATCGGCACCGGTATGCTGTGGGTATCTTCGACTACCTCATGTCGCAAGTGGTTTGTAGGTGACCGTTACTCCACGGCGTGGGGCATCGCTTTTGCTGGAGCTCCTATCGCTCAGGTATTGCTTACGCTTTTTATGAAGCCGTTCTTAGCTCAGAATGCATCCGCATGGCGTACTGTCATGTTGATTATGGGCTTCGTCTTTCTTGCGCTTCTTTCGGTATCGGCTCTCGTCGCTCAACGAAACCCCAGTGATCTTGGCCTTGAACCGTTTGGAAAACTTCCGCAAAAGAAAAACGAGAAAACCCATGACTTCACGGTTGCAGAAGCATTTCATACGCGCGCTATGTGGTGTGATATTTTTGCGTTTCTCTTTGCAATGCTTGGTGAATTTCTCATCTGGTCTCAAATTGTTAAATACTGGACGGTCAATCTGAATATGGATCTTGGCACTGCCTCCAACATGTATATTATCATCGGTGTCTGCGGAATCTTTACGATGCCGCTTTTGGGTAAGGTTGCAGATCGTCTTGTAAAGTCAAGAGGAAATGAACCGGAAGCACGCCGCATCGTACTTATTGCCGGTCCTATCGTTGGCGCTATCGGGTGCGTTCTTCTCCTTATGATGAAGGCTGATCAGTTGTGGCTCGGCGCACTTTGTTGCGTATTGTTTGCCTGCTATTGGGCGGTTGAGCCAGGTGGATGCGCTGGATATGCCGGATCGGTTTTTGGTAATAAGTACTTTGGTAAAGTTTGGGGATTTGCTACGCTCATCGTTATGTTTGTTGGGCCGGCGACCGGTTCCTTTATGGGTGGATTTTTAGCCGATGTAACGGGCAACTATACTGCATCTGTCATTTTTGCTCTCTGCGGGTTTGTCCTTTCTGCACTTATGGCTCTGCTTCTTCCGAAGGAAGTCAAAGCTCCAACTCGTGCCCAAGAGGCGGGGGCTCATTGTCGGGAGCGGCAGACAATCTCTTCCGCACTCTAGGTTTTTACCCGTGCGTAGGGGAAGAAACTTCCCCTACGCCCGTTGTGTGAGGAGCGTTGCACATGGCTTCGCTTGACCTTGTTGAAACCATTAGGCACTACGAATATGAGGATTTTTCCTATGCTGTCAAAGAATGGTCGCCTCCCTATATTGGGTGTACCCTGAATTCATTTTTTACACGGATGCGAGGACCTCAGCTTATGACTTGGAGCCTTGAAGTTCTTGAGTCATATTGCACAGATCTTGAAAAAGCGAGGATGTATCATACGTCACTCTTTATTGAACGTTTTGTATATGTGTATGGGTGTTCAAAAGAGGTGAGCCACCGGTATCGTTTTCCTATGAGGTCGTTGGAGTTTAAGAAGTATGTTGATTTCATTACAAAAATCTCCTTAATTTGGGAAACGCGCGCGAGGATGCAATTCCCGCTTTTTACAAAATGTATAGGGCCTCTTATTGTTGAAGAGGATACGCAAATGAGCCCGTCATATGAAGTACGTCTTCGAGCAGAACTCATGACATATTCCACCGAAACTATCCGTGCATATTTTGAGTTTGTTATGCAGTGTTGGGATGAGGGTTTTAACCCAAATATCCAAACCTATCATGGCGTTGCGCGCGAGCTTGGTTTTCCAAGTGCGTCTGAGGCAGATCAGCTTGGAGCATCTCTATAGCATTACCGCTCTTCTTGCTATGCGAGAGATTGGAGAGAAAAGACTATGAACGGCAAGGATGTATTGGATGAGATTGACGAGGCTCTCAAATTCCATGCAGATAGTAAAGATAATGATGCCGCAATTTCTCTTATGAGGAGGAAGCTTTGTGAGATTGGTAGAGAGTATGGTGAAAAGAGCTCAGAATTTATCAGTGTTCTTAATGAGCTAGGAAGCATTGAGAGAGATGCCGGACTTTTAGATGAGTCGGCCAGCGATCTTCTTCGTGCCGTTGAGATTCAGATGGATGCAATACCGATTTTTCAAGACGACGATGGCTGTATGAGCGCTGGGTGCACGGCATGTTCATCGGTAAAGACTATGCTTACAAAGCATATTGATCCCGGACTGGCGGCTACACTCTGTAGTCTTGGAGGAACATACCGCCTGATGGGTGATTTCGGTCAGGCAGAGTATGCATTTATTATGGCGATTCAGATTTACGATGCAACAGTTGGGACAAAACACCCCTTATACGCGACGGTTCTCAATGAACTTGCCTTGCTTCGCCAAAATCAGGGCCGCTACGGCGAGGCTATTGAACTGCACGATCGTGTCCGGGCGATTATTGGTATGTCGGCGCATGCGGAGTATCGCGCGAATAATCTCTTTAACCGCGCTCTCTGCGAGTATTTGCGTCGAGGAGATTTTGGTCGCGCTTATCACGATGCCAAGGAGGCACTAGTTCTCTATACCGTTCATATGGGTGCCGATTCTTTACAGGCCTGTCGCGCACGCAAGATATATGAGCTCATTAGTGAAAGCTATGTGCATTGATGGCGAAGCGTTATAGGCAATGTGTTTCGTGAGCTTCCTTCATGCCGATTACTGGCAGAATAGGTGATCATTGTGAAAAGAGCTATAAAAGACCTATTAATTGACGCCATTGAGGAAATTGAGCGAAATATGCTTTTAAAGGCGGGCATTATCAAAAGCGAGCTGTTATATCAAACTGACTACAGACAAGCACTCCTTTTTCAACGGGCTTTATATATATCATGGCCGATTGAAGTGCTTGAAAGTTATAAGCTCGATCTTGAGCAAGCACAAAAGCATGGCAACAATCTTATGAGTGAGAAATATGCACGAATGAGAGAAATAGCTTTACGGGAAACATCGGAAATACCTCCATTGGATTTGCTGAATAAACGTCTCATAGAAGAAGCTGTGGACATACTGTTAGGGTGGGAAGCAAACTTGTGCGGACATTACCGATTACTGCAGGAGAAGGCAAGAAGTCTTCGCCAAAAGAATCTGGATGCCGCGTCAGTTCCCTTAGTTGCTTTGGATGTATACCTGTTTGGAGAGTTCTCAATTTACTCAGCACGTACACTTTCACTGTATCTCAAACATCTTATAATACAGGAACGACAGGATATCAATGGAAGTATGATGGTGTACGACAATATGAGCTATCTCCAAAGCTCGGTGGTCGCCTGATGAAAATGAAGAGAGGTATGAGGGGAGCCTTCAATCATAAACGTGAAAACAGTATGTATTTTTGAATAAAGTTCAAAAATATTGTTTTTTACGAAAAGAGAGAGCTTGTAAAGTGTTACTATCGCCACTTGTGCATACAGAGTATGCGAAATGATTTGCGTGGTATACGATATACATCATATAATCGCAAGTCTTTGCATTCTACGTGCGAGTGCAGCGATAAGAACCCGGTAGGTGCCGCTGTGTTGGGAAAGGAAGAGAGATAAGTGAATCCGCTATCTCAGCTGCCTGAAAAGATGGACGAGCTGCTTGACAGCTTTATGACTCATCCTCTTGTTGGCAGTACGACTGTTGGTTTTACCAACTACATCTTTTGGATGTGCGTAGCGCTTGTGCTGCTTATGGTCGTCATGTTCATCTTTGTCCAGAAGCAGAAAAGATCCCTTGTTCCGCAAGGCATCTTTGTGAACTCCATTGAGTATCTCGTTGAGTTTATCCGCGATGATATGGTCAAAGGGCTTCTCGGAGATACATGGAAGAAGCATTTTTCTTTCTTGGCGTCGTTGTTTCTCTTCATCCTGGCGAACAACATTGTCGGCATTATTCCCGGCTGCCATCCCGGCACCGGTACCATTGGCGTAACGGCTGCGCTGGCTCTGTGCTCCTTTGTCTATTTTATCGTGGTTGGCGTCAGGCGTATGGGGCCTCTCGGATATATCAAGAGCCTTGCGCCGGAAGGCGTCAATCCCTTCATGGGAGCAATGGTCTGGGTCATTGAGCTCTTCTCGACCTTCCTGCGCCTCATCACTCTTGCAGTCCGACTTTTCTGTAACATGCTCGCAGGCCATGTTGTTATGGGCGTCTTTGCGATTCTGGTCTCCCTCTTTATGGGTCCTATTCTGCAAGGATTTTCGGCGACTGCATTTGCCCAAGCCGGAGCATCTGCTTTTTGGTTGCTTATCCTCATTGTGATTTACGCTGTCGAGCTTTTGGTCGGCGTCATTCAAGCATATGTGTTTACCTTGCTCTCATCTGTCTACATTCAGCTTGTAGAGAGTGAGTAAGAAGAACAGGGGTACAAAGTGTTTTGGGCGATGACAGTCGCTTGAAATAGGTAGTGTGTTGATCGTCTTGGAATCAGGACGAATAAAAGGAGGAATTGTGGGCGTTATTGGTTACGGTCTTGGTGTTTTGGGCGCCGGCGTAGGTATTGGACTTGCTGCTTACGGTGCAACTTCAGGAATGGCTCGTCAACCTGAGATGCAAGGTCGTCTCTTTACGGTTTTTATTCTTGGATCGGCATTCATCGAGGCGTTGGCACTGATTGGTTTCGTTGTAACGCTGATTGCACAGTAGGCCGACCGCATCTGAATCATTAAGTTGGAGGAACGCATGAACACGATACGAAAGGGAGCGAAGACCGCGGCAGTTGCCGGAGTGGCAACCGTGGCGTATGAGCTGCTTGCTCCCTCCGTCGCGCTTGCTGAGTCGCCGAGTGGGGCAGACCTTCTTCTTCCTAAGCCCGCTGAGTTCATTCCTGCGCTCATTGCGTTTTTGATCATTTGGTTTGTTTTGGGCAAGTTTGCCTGGCCTTCTATTCTCAAGATGATGGAGAGCCGCCAGGAAAAGATTCAAAATGATCTGAACACGGCAGAAAATGCTCACGTTAAGGCAGAGAAAGATCAAAAGATTGCCGCCGCAAGCATCGATGAAGCTCGTCGTAAGGCAGATGAGATTGTTGCTGCCGCTAAACGTGAGGGCGAAGAAGAACGTGCTCGCATCATCGAGCAGGCGAAGAAGGAAGCGTCCGATATCATCACCAAAGGCCATAGCGCCGTTGATTCTGAGCGCCGCCGTTGCCTTACGGAGCTTTCTGGTTCCGTAGTGGACCTATCCGTTGAAATTGCCGGCAAGATCATTGGCAATGAGCTTGATGAAGCTCAGCAGCGTCGTCTTGCCGAGAAGTATCTTGCGGAAGTAGGTAAACCTGATGAGCGCAAATAAGCGTGAACAGGAAAAGAAGGTAGAGGGTTACACGAGGGCTCTCATTGAGGCCGCTCGCGCCGAAGGCCGTCTGAACGCCGATCTTATACAGTGGCAGCATGCCCGCAAGTTTTCACCGGAAGTCCTTGAGACCCTCGGTGCAATGCAGGCAAGCGAGGACTTCAGCCTCATCAAGGATGTTGCGGACCAGTTTGAGGAGCTTCTCGATACTGAAGACGCAACCATCACCGTTGTAGTAACAACATCAGTACCCCTTGATGATACACTGCGTTCCAAGATTAAACAGACGCTTGGCATGCAGTTTAACGCCGCAATTTATCTTGTTGAGCGCGTTGATCCCTCTATTCTCGGCGGCATTATTGTTGAGACGCGCGGCCGGCGCTATGACGCGTCCGTGCGCGCCCAGCTTACCAATATCAAGAACAAGCTCTCATTGAATAACGTTGAAAGCGAAATGTAATGACTGAAGAAAAGGCCACAATTGAGGAAGGGACGTTGAGCTCTGACGTCATCATTGAGTTGCTGCGTGAACGTCTTTCCCAGGTCAATTCTATGGTTGATCAGCAAGAGGTTTCCGTGGTAACTGAGGTTGCTGACGGTATTGCTCGCGTTGCTGGTCTCCGAACCGCGATGGCCGGCGAACTGCTGCAGTTTACCAGCTCTTCCACAGGTCACGCCGTATACGGCCTTGCCCAGAACTTGGATGAGACCGAAGTCGGTGCCGTCCTGTTCGGCGATGTCTCCGACATCAGAGAAGGAGACGAGTGTCGTACAACTGGTCATGTTATGGACATTCCCGTTTCCCACGATATGTTGGGACGCGTGGTTAACCCCTTAGGTCAGCCTATTGATGGTCTTGGTCCGATTCACGCGACACATCGCCGTCCCGTTGAGTTCAAAGCGCCCGGCATTATGGAGCGTCAGCCTGTTAACCAGCCGGTGCAGACCGGTCTTCTCGCTATTGACGCAATGGTGCCTATCGGACGCGGCCAGCGTGAGCTTATCATCGGTGACCGTAAGACCGGCAAGACCGCTATTGCCATTGACGCCATCGTTAACCAGGCCAAGACCGACATGGTCTGTATCTATGTCGCTATTGGCCAGAAGGCTTCAACCGTTGCGTCAATCAAGGAGTCTCTGGCGCGGCACGGCGTCTTGAACAAGACCGTTATCGTTGCCGCCACGGCTGCGGATTCCGCACCTATGCAGTACATTGCTCCGATGGCCGGCGCGGCTATCGGCGAGTACTTTATGTATAACGATAAAAACGGCGAGCCCGCAGACGCTGAGCATCCCGGCGGGCACGTTCTTGTGGTATACGATGATCTTTCCAAGCAGGCAGTGGCGTACCGTCAGATGTCGTTGACGCTGCACCGTCCGCCAGGACGCGAGGCGTACCCCGGTGATATTTTCTACCTGCACTCTCGTCTTTTGGAGCGTGCTTGCAAGCTTTCCGATGCCAACGGCGCCGGCTCTCTTACGGCGCTCCCTATCATTGAGACGCAGGAAGGCGATGTCTCGGCGTATATTCCAACGAACGTCATCTCCATTACGGACGGTCAGATTTATCTGCAGTCCAACCTCTTCTTCCAAGGTCAACGCCCTGCAGTTGATGTAGGTATTTCGGTGTCACGCGTCGGCGGTGACGCGCAGATCAAAGCGATGAAGCAGGTGGCGGGTACGCTTCGTTTGGACCTCGCAAGCTATCGTGAAAAGCAGGCCTTCTCGCAGTTTGGCTCTGATTTGGACGCGACGACGCAGTACCAGCTCAATCACGGTGCCCATACCATGGAGCTTCTCAAGCAGCAGAGATACGCGGCGCTGGACGTGCGCGATCAGGTTATTGTTATCTTCGCGTCGAAGGAAAATTTCCTTGACGATGTTGACCTTGATCACGTCGGTGCGTTTCGTGATGAGCTTGCCATTTACATGGCCGAACGTCACCCGCAGCTGCGCAACAGCATCATGGACGGCAAAATTTCAGATGATGCCGCCGCGCGTCTGCGCATGCACATACAGCACTTTAAGGAGAAGTTCCTTGATGAACATCCCAACAAAGTTGTGGAGGATGTGCTTGCCAGCGCGGAAAACCCGAGTGACCTTGCGGCAACTCAAAAGGGTCCTGATCAGGAGTAATACGGAATGGCAAACCTTCACGAAATACAAAGGCGCATGAGCTCTATTAAGAGCACTATGCAGATTACGCGCACAATGTCGATGATTTCGACGGCGCGTGTCCGCAAAGCGCTCAATAGGGCTGAAGACGCCATGCCGTATAAAGAGGCCATTACGCGCATGTTGGCAAATGTCGCGAGCGCCGGGTTTGATTCCACGCAGCCGCTTTTAAATACGCACGCTACCATCAAGCACGTTTTATATCTTGTGGTAGCGTCTGATCGTGGGCTTGCGGGCGGTTTCAATATCTTGCTTGAGCGTCAGACCGAGCATGATATGGAAAAGCTTAAGGCTCAGGGGATTTCGTCTTCGGTCATTACATGTGGCCGTAAGCCGACAGAGTATTTTGCGTTTCGGGACATCAATCCTGTCATGTCGTTTGTGGGTATTTCTTCTGAACCGACACCCGATGAGGCGGACCGCATTGCCTCCTACATTATGGACGGCTATGCGGCAGGACGCATTGATCGCGTGATTATTCGCTATTGGCATGCCAAAAACCGGGTAGACCAGATGCAGGTTTCGGAGCAGCTTCTGCCCGTTTCCGAAGAGCAGTTGACGATGCCCAATAAGCCCCGCGATGATGAAGCTCTGTCAGCGGTAAAGCGCATCGCACATCCCAACTATTTGTTTACGCCTTCTGCCGGAGAAGTGCTTTCCTATTTGATGCCCGCGTATATACGGACGGTCATCTACCACGCACTTCTCGATTCCGCTGCAGCTGAGCACGGCGCACGTCGCCGCGCTATGCAGTCTGCGACCGATAACGCGGAAGGGGTTTTGAGTTCACTGAGCCGTACCTATAATCGTGAACGCCAGGGCGCAATTACCACTGAGCTGAACGAAATCATCGGTGGTGCTGCAGCATTGGAGGATAAGTAATGTCAGAAAACCAGGTAGCGAGTTCCGCTCTTGAAGAGGCTTTTCTCGGCAAGCATACGCATCGTGTGAAAGACGGTGTTATTGTCCGTGTAGTCGGACCTGTTGTCGATGTGAAGTTTGAGGGTGATGTTCCAAGCATCTATAACGCTCTCAAGGTTGAAGACGATACGCCGGTTGGTCATGTCAGCACGGTGCTTGAAGTTGAGTCACAGCTTCCGGGTGGCGTTGTCCGCACAGTTGCTATGTCATCGACCGATGGGCTGCAGCGTAACCTTCGCGTGGTCGACACCGGCGAGTCCATGATGATGCCGGTAGGCCGCTCAACGCTCGGTCGCGTGTGGAACGTCATGGGTCAACCCGTTGATGGAAAACCGGTTCCAGATGACGTGGAATACTATCCTATCCACCATCCCGCGCCGGCATTCGAGGAACTTACCACGCAGACGGAAGTCTTTGAAACAGGCATCAAAGCCATTGACCTTCTTGAACCGTATGTCCGCGGCGGCAAAACAGGACTTTTTGGCGGCGCAGGCGTTGGCAAGACCGTCCTTATTCAGGAACTCATCAATAACCTTGCGCAGCAGCACGGTGGCACTTCCGTCTTTACTGGTGTCGGCGAGCGCACTCGTGAGGGTACTGACCTGTATCTTGAAATGACCGAATCGGGAGTTATCGAGAAGACCTGTCTGGTCTATGGACAGATGAACGAGCCACCCGGAGCCCGTATGCGCGTCGCTCTGGCCGGTTTGACCACCGCCGAATACTTCCGCGATCAGGGGCAGGACGTCCTGCTCTTTATCGACAACATTTTCCGCTTCTCGCAGGCAGGTTCTGAGGTTTCGGCACTTCTCGGCCGTATGCCTTCTGCCGTTGGCTACCAGCCGACTCTGGCAACCGAGATGGGCGAGCTCCAGGAGCGCATTACCTCTACAAAAGAGGGTTCCATTACTTCCGTTCAGGCGGTATACGTTCCTGCGGACGACTTAACCGACCCGGCGCCTGCGACAACATTTACGCACTTGGACGCCACTACGGTTCTGTCTCGAGCCATTACCGAGCTGGGTATTTATCCGGCAGTCGACCCGCTGGCAAGCTCCAGTTCCGCTCTTGATCCTTCGATTGTGGGCGAGGAGCACTATCGTGTTGCCATGGCTGTTCAGGAGACCTTGCAGGAGTATTCAGATCTTCAGGACATCATTGCCATTCTCGGCATGGACGAGCTTTCTGAAGAGCAGCAAAAGACGGTGGCGCGCGCCCGTAAGATTCAGCAGTTCCTGTCTCAGTCGTTCCACGTTGCCGAGAAGTTCACCGGTAATCCCGGCACCTACTGTACCGTTGAGCAGACGGTTCGTTCATTCGCTGAAATTATTGACGGCAAGTGCGATGATTTGCCTGAGCAGGCATTCCGTTTTGCCGGCACTATTGATGATGTTCGTGAGCGGGCGGCTCGTATGGCCGCCGATGGCGACTCTCAGAATTAGGATCTGCCATGGCTGAGTTAACCTGTCAGTTTGTGCGACCCGACCGTCTTTTGTACGAGGGAAATGTGGCAAGTCTCATCCTCGCGACTATTGATGGTGAGCTTGGCGTATGGCCCGGTCATGAACCGGAGATTGTCGCGCTTGGTGATGGAATCGTGCGCCTTCACATCAGGCGTCCCGATGGAGAAATCGCTGTTCAAAAAGTTGTTATCTCAGGCGGGTATGCTGAGATTGATCCGTCCGGCGTTATTATTTTGGCTGACCACGCCCGCCGGACGGACGACATTAACGCTGATGTTGTGCGCGAGACACGCGACGCCGCCATTGATAAGATGGATGCCTTGGACGAGAAGGACAACAGGCGTGCGTATTACGAAAATAAGATTAAATGGTGTAACCTTCTCTTGAAGCAGGTGCTTGAACACTCAAGCACCCAGGAGCAGTAGCTCGGAGACTTATGGATGTCATACAGATTGAAGGCGGTCATCCTGTCACAGGACAGGTGACGGTTGAGGGTGCAAAGAACTCTGCGTTGAAGCTCATGGCGGCCACTATCATGGCGCCTGG
The DNA here is from genome assembly GCF_949152215.1 of Lancefieldella sp. Marseille-Q7238. GTDB lineage: Bacteria > Actinomycetota > Coriobacteriia > Coriobacteriales > Atopobiaceae > Lancefieldella. Next base: position 933,366 of record NZ_OX424407.1, on the reverse strand, counting down.
CGTTACAACGCTTACTAACGTACCCGATATTGCCGATGTGCACGTGATGGGAAAGGTCTTAAAAACCCTTGGCGCGCGCATCGAAGTTGTGGACAAACATACGCTTAAGATTGATACCTCCGATATCGATAAATGGGAAACTCCGTACAGCCTTGTTGCCCAGATGCGCGCCTCAACAGCGGTGTTGGGACCGCTTATTTCCCGTTTCGGGAAGGCGATTGTGGCAATGCCCGGAGGCTGCAACATCGGTGCTCGAAAGATTGATATGCATATCCTGGGCCTTGAGGCTTTAGGTGTTGCGTTTAAGGTAGCGCACGGCAATATCCACGCTTCCGTTCCAAATGGTCTTGTCGGCGAAACTGTCTCTTTGGCGTTCGCGTCGGTTGGAGCGACGGAAAACCTCATGATGGCCTCAGTGTTTGCGAAAGGCACAACGGTTATCGACAATGCGGCTCGTGAACCCGAGATTGTTGACCTTGCCAATCTCCTGAACGAAATGGGCGCTCGCGTTGTTGGAGCAGGTACTCCCGTCATTGAAATTCACGGCGTCAAGGAGCTTCATCCGTGCGTGCACGCTGTTGTAGGGGATCGCATCGAGGCGGGAACATTTCTAGCCATCGGCGCTCTTACGGGTGACCCTGTGCGCGTGAACGGCTTTGACCCCAAACACCTTGGCCTGGTGCTCAAGAAGTATGAGCAAATGGGCATCAATATCGAATACGGCAGACAGTGGGCGTGTGCTTCTCGCCAAAAACCCTTGAAAGCCATTGATATTCAGACACTGCCGTTCCCGGGTTTTCCGACGGACATGCAAGCTCAGACTATGACGCTGCTTTCACTTTCCGAAGGCAGCTGCATCGTTACGGAGAATGTCTTTGAAAACCGTTTTATGCTTGCAAGCGAGCTTCAACGTATGGGTGCCGATATTACCATCGAAGGCCATCACGCTATCGTTCGCGGTGTTTCCGGGCTTGAAGGAGCCCAGGTTAAATCACCGGATCTTCGTGGCGGCGCCGCGCTCGTGATGGCTGGCCTTGTGGCAGAAGGAGAAACAACGGTATCGGCCATCCATCATATCGACCGTGGTTACGAGGGCTTTGTCGAGAAGCTTGTCTCAATCGGAGCGGTTGCCCGGCGCCTGTCCATTCCTGATGATGATATCTTTGAAGGGTAACGTTCATGAGCCCAAAGTCCGCTAAGACTCAAAAGGACAAAGGCACGCCGTTCGTTTCCGAGACGGCGCGGTTCAGCCGAGTTTCAGCGGAAGCGTATCACGAGCGCCGTAAAAAAGTTGCGCACAGAAGTGTCGCCAAAAGGGCTGCTCTCGTCACGTTTTCTTCCCTTGTCATAGCCACCGTTGTTGCGGCGGTGGTATGGGTGGCGTCCATTCAGATGCGCCTCAATAACTCAGAAGTCATTAATGACAATCTCCGCAGTACTCTGACAGAGCAGACTGCTCCGTCCGATCCATACTATATGCTGCTTTTAGGCACTGACGGGCGGCCAGGAGAAACTGAGTATCGTGCAGATTCTATCATCTTGGCTCGCGTTGATCCGGCCAACAAGCGAGTGACCTTGCTTTCCATTCCGCGTGACACCTATGTCACATGGAAGGGCACACAGATGAAGATCAATGCCGTCCATTTTTATGACGGGGCGGCCGGAATGGTGCAGATAGTCAACCAGCTCTGCGGCGTTAAGATTGCGCACTACGCGGAAGTGAATTTCGACGGCCTCGCGGGTATTACCGATGCCGTTGGTGGAGTGACAGTCGATGTAGATCAATACATGCGCGACACCGAGAACTTCAGCGGCGTGACCGAGCTCTATGCGGGCAGGCAGACCCTCAACGGGCAACAGGCGCTGTTCTATACGCGTTGCCGGTATGCCTTTGCGGACAGCGACTATACGCGTATGCGGCACCAGCGCACCTTTATCAAGGCTCTTCTGGCGCAGGTGCTTTCTTCGGGTGATCCGGTCAAGATTGCTTCCATCATTAACGCTACGGCCGATATGGTGGTCACGGATCTCTCGGTGGCCGACGCAATCTCACTTGCGTCTCAGATGATAGGCCTGCGAGCGGACACCGGCATCTATACGGCATATGTACCCTCGGCTCCTGAAACCATCGGCGACCAGTCCTATGTCATTGCCGATGACGATAAGCTTGCCAAAATGATGGAAATCATTGACCGGGGAGGAAATCCCTCTTCGCTCAACGATAAGACTGACGCTGAGGCCGACAAGGAGGCGGGAGAAGGAGGCTCATCTGAGGAGCCAAGCACTTCTCGCTTAACTTCCGCAAGCGAGGAAGACAGCGGGCATAATGACAATCCCGTTACAGTCAACAGCGAAGACGTCATTCAGTAGAACGTGGGATGGTAGTTTCTGAGCCATCTGCAAAATACCTTTGGGCGAAGCTCGGGCTGGCGCTTGTCGCCGCTCTCATTTGCTTGCTCTGGTTTGTCCGATGTGCCGCCTGTCTTGCGCCATGCCGTATTGTGAAGTAATGCTGTGCGCCGCCGACTCAAGTAACGTTTTAAGTAATAGGGGTATCATTATTCATAGTGAGTAAAAGTTCCTCTTAATCAAAAAACACGGCTGCTACATTGTTGGAGGGTCGCATGGCTAATGACGCAATACTCCCTGACCATACCCTAAGCAAGGCAGGGGAAGATTATCTGGAAGCGATTTATCGGATTGCTTTGGACCAGCCTGAAGACGACAGAGGCGTTCGTTCGGTCGATGTTGCCGAGGCGCTCAAGGTCTCCAAAGCAAGCGTAAACAAGGCGCTTTCCCTCCTTAAAGAGCAGGGCATGGTTGAGCAGAGCCGCTATGGCCGTGTGACACTGACAGAGGAAGGCGAGAAAAACGCGCGACAGGTATGGCGCGCCCACCGTGCGCTCAGAACGTTTCTCGAGCATGACCTGCATGTGGACGAGGACACCGCGGACGCGGAGGCGTGCCTGATGGAGCATTCGCTTTCGCACAGCACCATGTCCAAACTGGTGCAATTCCTTGAGAGTCGAGGAATTACTATCGATGAGAGGTAATCTCTCGAATTCCAGAGAATTTCTCGTATAGTGTACTCGCGCAGAGGATATATAGAGGACACGTTGTTGTGCGGCGCTCATGCGCAGGGCGGCCGAATCCGCCCGTTTACGGCATAGGCATAGCGCAATGCGGTTAAACCGAGCGGTTTGGGGTATTGTGATGAGCGTAATGCGTCATGCGGAAGGAATGTGATGAAGGCTATTATTCCGGCAGCAGGACTCGGTACTCGATTCCTACCTGCAACCAAGTCAATGCCCAAGGAACTGCTTCCTGTTCTCGATAAGCCCGTCATCCAGTATGTTGTCGAAGAGGCTCTGGAGCCTGAAGGCGTCGATGGCGTCATCATTGTCAATTCGCGAGAAAAACCACAGATAGAGGACTATTTCTCCATTGATGAAAAACTTGAAGATATGTTGAGCTCACGGGGAAAAGACGAGTTTGCCCAAAGAGTTCATGAGGCTTCAACACTTCCGGTCTCTTTTGTCTATCAAGACAACCCCCGCGGTCTTGGTCATGCGGTACTGTGCGCTGCGGAGGCTGTGGGCGCTGAGCCGTTTTTTGTACTGCTGGGCGATTACTTTGTTCCGGACCGCCAGATGTGCCTTCGTATGACGGAGGTTTCCAAGGAGCATGGCGGCGCTTCCGTTATCGCCGTTGCGCCCGTCCCTGAAGATCAGACAAATCGCTATGGAATCATTGCAGGGGAGTGCATCAACAGGTCTGAGACAGCGGACACTGAAAGCGAAGGTGCCGTTTGGAAAGTTTCAGGACTTGTGGAGAAGCCCGAGCCTAAAGACGCGCCATCGCACCTCTTTATCGTCGGCAGATATCTTTTGTCTTCCAGAATCATGGAACTTCTCGCCACGCAAGGTCCCGGCGCCGGAAATGAGATACAGCTTACTGACGCGATGGAGCGCCTGCTTGCTGAAGAAGAGATGTACGCGCTGGTGGTAGACCCTGCCGAAGGCTGCGACACGGGGACGCCTGCTGCATGGGCGGCTACCAATGCCCGTATGGCACTGTCGGATCCCAATCAAATAGACGCATTTAAGGAGGCGCTTGGCCAAGCGGCTGAGAACCTTGGATAAGTCAGCTGATATACTGCGGTTTTCCAGCGATGGCTGGCAAGCCCGCTATGATAAAAGCTTCACCAAAGAAAACATCGTCCGCCTTGCGGACGCCCTCGGTCACGTCTGGTCTGATGAGCAGCCTGGCGCCACAGTTATCGTGGGTTTTGATACGCGAGCGCAGTCTTCCGAATATGCGCGGCTTGTCGCTCAGGTCATTGCTGCACACGGATTAGAGGTACGGGTTTCTGATCGTTTTTGCCCCACGCCGGCAGTCGGGTTCGCCTGTGCGACGTCGGACGATGCTGTTGGCGGCATCATTATTACGGCGACCGAGCTTTCCTGTGAATACAATGGCATCGTCGTGCGCGATTACAACGGGGGTCCGGTATCTCGCGGTTTTTTGGATGTGGTTGAGCATCAGATCCCGCTGAAGCCCACCGAAGCGCGCGGCAACTATCAGACAATCAACCTTATGACTCCCTACCTTGAAACGCTTCTCTCAGAGGTGGACGTTGAGACGATCACTTCTTCTCGCCTGCGTGTTGTTGTGGATCCTATGTACGGCGCCGCTTCCGGATACGTTGCCGAGCTGCTCCGCGCCGCGGGCTGCAGCGTGCAGGAAATCCATGCGGGACCTCAGGATGATTTCGGCGGTATCCATCCGCAGCCTGCGGATCCATGGGCTGATGAGTGTTCCAGTGTTGTGCAGGAAACAGGGGCTGACTTAGGCGTTTTGTTCGATGGCGACGGAGACCGGGCCGCTATAGTCGACGGGTCGGGGCACCTTCTGACGCCGCACGAGTTTGTTCCTTTGGTTATTAAGCACCTCGCTGCGTTTCGTGGCGAGAAGGGGCGCGTGATTTCTACGATTACCTGTTCCGCACGCATTTCTCGCCAGGCTGAGCGTCTGGGTTTGGAATCTGTGTCGGTGCCCGTGGGTTTCGCGCGCATCTACAACGAAATTGAGGCGGGAGATGTGTTGCTTGCTGCCGAAGAGTATGGTGGCATGTGTTTTCCGCATCACCTCCACGAAAGAGATGGACTGCTTGCGGCTCTCTATATAGTCGAGATGGTCGCAAAAAGCGAGAAAAGCATTGCAGAGCTTATTGCTGAGGATACGCTGGAGCTTGGACGCATGCGCTATATGCGCCGCGGCGTACGTCTTGACGCGGCGGCTACACAGGCGTTCCGCAATATCCTTCCCGGATTGAATCCCGCTGATGTTGCAGGGTATGAACCTGTATCCGTAAGCCACGCCGATGGCCTGCGCCTGCAATTTGCCGATAATTCATGGGTGTTGATTCGTCCGTCTCGCATGGACGCGCTGGTACGCGTCTATGCTGAGGCGTCGACCGAGGCGCAGCGCGACAAGCTTTTAGACGCCGCCTGCGAGATTGTGCGCAGAGAGGCGTAGATGTTTCCTCCCTTCCACCTACCCTCTCGTTCCCGAATTGTGGAGGATTTGTGAAGACGATCTTTTCGGGTCTTTCGAAGGTGGGTAGAGACTATAGTTATTCCCCGCGCGACGCTGACAGACCTACTAAAAGCGCAGCGCAGCGAACCTTGAAAACCGGATACTGAGATCGTAAAAGATCGACAAAGACAGACTAGCGAAATAATCGAATGTGAATGCAAATTCACGCCAATTCTTATATATTTCAGCGAATCCGAGATCAGCGTGATCTAAGCGAGGATTTATACTCACCTCTTTTAACCTCTACAGGCACATGTGTCTGTATCAGTTTGAATGGAGAGTTCGATCCTGGCTCAGGATGAACGCTGGCGGCGCGCCTAACACATGCAAGTCGAACGATTAAAGCACCTTTTAGGTGTGTATAAAGTGGCGAACGGCTGAGTAACACGTGGGCAACCTGCCCTCCTCTTGGGGATAGCCTCGGGAAACCGAGGATAATACCCGATACTTCACTTGAGCCGCATGACTCAAGTGAGAAAGCTTTTGCGGAGAAGGATGGGCCCGCGGCCTGTTAGCTTGTTGGTGGGGTAGAGGCCTACCAAGGCAATGATGGGTAGCTGGGTTGAGAGACCGACCAGCCAGATTGGGACTGAGACACGGCCCAGACTCCTACGGGAGGCAGCAGTGGGGAATCTTGCACAATGGGCGAAAGCCTGATGCAGCGACGCCGCGTGCGGGATGAAGGCCTTCGGGTTGTAAACCGCTTTCAGCAGGGACGAGGCGTAAGTGACGGTACCTGCAGAAGAAGCCCCGGCTAACTACGTGCCAGCAGCCGCGGTAATACGTAGGGGGCAAGCGTTATCCGGATTCATTGGGCGTAAAGCGCTCGTAGGCGGTCTGTTAGGTCGGGAGTTAAATCCGGAGGCTCAACCTCCGTCCGCTCCCGATACCGGCAGACTTGAGTTTGGTAGGGGAAGGTGGAATTCCTAGTGTAGCGGTGGAATGCGCAGATATTAGGAAGAACACCAGTGGCGAAGGCGGCCTTCTGGGCCATAACTGACGCTGAGGAGCGAAAGCTAGGGGAGCAAACAGGATTAGATACCCTGGTAGTCCTAGCTGTAAACGATGGACACTAGGTGTGGGGGAGCCTTTCCTCCGTGCCGCAGCTAACGCATTAAGTGTCCCGCCTGGGGAGTACGGCCGCAAGGCTAAAACTCAAAGGAATTGACGGGGACCCGCACAAGCAGCGGAGCATGTGGTTTAATTCGAAGCAACGCGAAGAACCTTACCAGGGCTTGACATATAGGTGAAGCGGCGGAAACGTCGTGGCCGAAAGGAGCCTATACAGGTGGTGCATGGCTGTCGTCAGCTCGTGTCGTGAGATGTTAGGTTAAGTCCTGCAACGAGCGCAACCCTCGTCGTATATTGCCAGCGGGTAAGCCGGGCACCTATACGAGACCGCCGGCGTCAAGCCGGAGGAAGGTGGGGACGACGTCAAGTCATCATGCCCCTTATGTCCTGGGCTACACACGTGCTACAATGGCCGGCACAATGAGCTGCCAACCCGCAAGGGTGAGCGAATCTCGAAAGCCGGCCCCAGTTCGGATTGGAGGCTGCAACCCGCCTCCATGAAGTCGGAGTTGCTAGTAATCGCGGATCAGCACGCCGCGGTGAATGCGTTCCCGGGTCTTGTACACACCGCCCGTCACACCACCCGAGTCGATTGCACCCGAAGTCGTCAGCCTAACCGTTTGGAGGGAGACGCCGAAGGTGTGGTTGGTAAGGGGGGTGAAGTCGTAACAAGGTAGCCGTACCGGAAGGTGCGGCTGGATCACCTCCTTTCTAGGGAGATACCCTCATCTAGATTGATTTACTTTATTTGAGTACCCTCGCAATGTATCAACACTGAAATCTTTGTCCGCATATGCGTCAGTATCCGGTCTCGAGGGTTCGCCCTCGCGTACCTTGAGAGCTGCATAGTGTGATTAATTCGATTTTCTTCAAGAAGATCGCATCTGTAGATACTTTTGCCGTATCGGCAAAAGTGCAATCAAGTATGTTCAAACCATTAAAAAGAAGATGGTAAGGGCAAACGGTGGATGCCTTGGCACAAGAAGCCGATGAAGGACGTGATAAGCTGCGATAAGCCACGGTAAGGTGCACATAACCTGTGACCCGTGGATGTCCGAATGGGTAAACCCACTAGATTTAATCGTCTAGTACTTCCTGCTGAATCTATAGGCAGGAGTGAGGTAACCGGGGGAACTGAAACATCTAAGTACCCCGAGGAAGAGAAATCAAACGAGATTCCCCAAGTAGTGGCGAGCGAACGGGGATATAGGACAAACCGGAAGTTGCGCAAGCGCTTTCGGGGTTGTAGGACCACACACCATAGAAGTTACAAAACATCGTGGAAGCAAAACGGCATGGAAAGGCCGGCCAAAGAGGGTTAAAGCCCCGTACGCGAATCTGCGATGTCTTCTCGTGTGGTACCTGAGTACTGCCGGACACGTGAAACCCGGTGGGAACCTGGGGGGTCCACCCTCCAATCCTAAATACTCTCTTGTGACCGATAGTGAACCAGTACCGTGAGGGAAAGGTGAAAAGTACCCCGACAAGGGGAGTGAAATAGTACCTGAAACCGTTTGCCTACAAGCAGTCGGAGCAGACTTTTGTCTGTGACGGCGTGCCTTTTGTAGAATGAGCCAGCGAGTTACGGCATGTGGCAAGGTTAAGCTCAAAAGCGAGCCGCAGCGAAAGCGAGTCTGAATAGGGCGCGTGAGTCGCATACCGTAGACGCGAAGCCAGGTGAGCTATCCATGAGCAGGCTGAAGCGGGGGTAAGACCCCGTGGAGGGCCGAACCCACTTAGGTTGAAAACTGAGGGGATGACTTGTGGATAGGAGTGAAAGGCCTATCAAACCTGGAGATATCTCGTTCTCCCCGAAATAGCTTTAGGGCTAGCCTCGGACGTTTACCCGTGGGGGTAGAGCACTGAATAGTTGCGGGGGCTTCACCGCCTACCAAGATTAATCAAACTCCGAATACCATAGGGTCCAAAGTCCGGGAGTCAGAATATGTGGGCTAAGCTGTGTATTCAAAAGGGAAACAGCCCAGACCGCCCGCTAAGGTCCCAAAATCTATGCTAAGTGGCAAAGGATGTGCGTTTGCTCAGACAACCAGGATGTTGGCTTAGAAGCAGCCATTCATTTAAAGAGTGCGTAATAGCTCACTGGTCGAGTGGACATGCGCCGACAATATACGGGGCTAAGCATAGTACCGAAGCGGCGGACTTGCACGTATGTGTAAGTGGTAGGGGAGCTTTCTGTTTGGGTTGAAGCAGTCGGATAACCGGCTGTGGACTGACCAGAAGTGAGAATGCTGGCATGAGTAACGAAAGACGAGTAAAAAACTCGTCCGCCGTACACCTAAGGGTTCCTGGGCAAGGCTAATCCTCCCAGGGTCAGGCGGGAGCTAAGGCGAGGCCGGAAGGCGTAGTCGATGCACAACAGGTAGATATTCCTGTCCCTCCGCACAAGCGCTATCACCAATGGGGTGACGGAGCAGGGTAGCTGGTCGGGGTTCTGGACGTCCCCGTGAAGACACGTAGGCTAAGAAGTAGTAAAACGCGCTTCTTATGAGGCTGAGGTGTCTGACGAAGCAACTGAGTGAAGCTAGTGAGCCCATACTTCCAAGAAAAACCTCTAGGGAGCTTGTCGGAGCCCGTACCAAAACCGACACAGGTAGGTGGGTAGAGCATACCAAGGCGATCGGGAGAACTATGGTTAAGGAACTCGGCAAAATTGCCCCGTAACTTCGGGAGAAGGGGTGCCGGTTTGGGTGATAAGACACGCTCTTTGAGCCTCGGCCGGTCACAGTAAATAGGTCCAAGCGACTGTTTATCAAAAACACAGGACTCTGCTGAAGTCGTAAGACGACGTATAGGGTCTGACGCCTGCCCGGTGCTGGAAGGTCACGAGGAGTTGTTAGCGTATGCGAAGCAGCGAATCTAAGCCCCAGTAAACGGCGGCCGTAACTATAACGGTCCTAAGGTAGCGAAATTCCTTGTCGGGTAAGTTCCGACCTGCACGAAAGGCGTAACGATTTGGACGCTGTCTCAACCATAGACCCGGTGAAATTGCACTAGTCGTGAAGATGCGACTTACCCGCAGAAGGACGGAGAGACCCCGTGAACCTTTACTGCAGCTTGACATTGGCTGCCGGTTCGTCGTGTAGAGGATAGGTGGGAGACTTTGAACCAGGGACGCCAGTTTCTGGGGAGTCACCCTTGGAATACCACCCTCGACGTTTCGGCATCCTAACCTGCGACCGTTATCCGGCGTGGGGACCGTGTCAGGTGGGTAGTTTGACTGGGGCGGTCGCCTCCTAAAATGTAACGGAGGCGCACGTAAGGTCTGCTCAGAATGGTCGGCAACCATTCTTTTGAGTGCAAGAGCATAAGCAGGCTTGACTGCGAGGCCTACAAGCCGAGCAGATGGGAAACCAGGTTCTAGTGATCCGGCGGCTCAGAGTGGTATGGCCGTCGCTCAACGGATAAAAGGTACTCCGGGGATAACAGGCTGATCTTCCCCAAGAGTCCACATCGACGGGAAGGTTTGGCACCTCGATGTCGGCTCATCGCATCCTGGGGCTGGAGCAGGTCCCAAGGGTATGGCTGTTCGCCATTTAAAGCGGTACGCGAGCTGGGTTCAGAACGTCGTGAGACAGTTCGGTCCCTATCCTCTGTGGGCGTAGGAAAATTGAGGGAGGCTGCCCCTAGTACGAGAGGACCGGGGTGGACGGACCTCCGGTGTACGGGTTGTCAACCAATGGCAGAGCCCGGTAGCTGAGTCCGGTTGGGATAACCGCTGAAAGCATCTAAGCGGGAAGCCCATCCCAAGATGAGTTTTCCTTTCGGTAAGACCCCTTGTAGACTACGAGGTTGATAGGTTGCAGATGTACGTGCGGCAACGCATTTAGTCGAGCAATACTAATCGGTCGAGCTCTTCTTTTCAAACATACTTCTATCCAAAGCGATCCTTCTTCGATCGAACAATCACACTGTGCGGCCCTCAGGGTACGTGAGCGAAAGCCTCGCTTGAAAGTCGAATACCCCTTGTTGGTCAGCGATTATGGCAGGGAAGGCACACCTGGTCCCATTCCGAACCCAGAAGTTAAGCTCCCGAGCGCCGATGGTACTGCGGAGGAAGTCCGTGGGAGAGCAGGACGTCGCTGACCAACAAGGGGCATTTGCATAGAGAGGGACTTTTGCGTGCGCGTATGTGGAGGCTTTTGAAGAACGATGCCGTAGATGAAATGTGGAAGATGTGTCGAGTTTTTTTGATGAAACTGTGTGCATAGGCGGATTTGTGTGACCGTTCAGCCCCTACATGAAATCTCTATATCTTGAGCCGCTTCTTTAAGATGCAATTTTTCAACTTTTCTTCGAAGATTTTTCTACGGATAGTAAACAAAACCTACATATATAAAATACATAAATTTCATAATTCGATAACTTTCGTTAAATTAGCTTATATATTTAAGAAAAAATGATTAGATAACAAAATATGTAATATATTATGAGAGAGTTTTAAACATTCTCAACACACCTTATGTTTCATCTGACCGTTATCTGACTGCTATTTGACCTTAATCTTACAAATTTCTCCCTACCGATTACCGAGTCCTTAATTTTTCTATTGCATTTTGTATCACTCTTAGTAGTGAAACTTTTAAAGAGCCAAAAGTGCAACCAAAAGTAAGTCCAAGAGAATGGAGTTGCACGGCTAGCAATAGGTGAGGGGGACACACTATGTATCAAGAAAATTCTGAAGAGACTCATCATGCACCGTCGCGCTGCTCCTTTGTGAGTCCCTACGAAGGTCTCTTTAGCCATTCACTTACGGTTGGTCATTTTATTGATTCGGCTATGCGCGATAGAATCTTGGTCCTTTGCGCTGAGCCTGGAATGGGTAAAACAACGCTCATGCGTGAATTGCGAGCGCAATCGGAGTATCGTGGCTGGAAGTACTATGATTTTTCGCTTTGCGGCTACACTCCAAAAGACGCTTCCGCATATATTGCTCGCAAATCATATGACATTTCTCGTTGCAAAAACTCAATCAAACAGCGGATTGTTTTCTTTGACGATGTGCCGGAATCAGATGAAGCGCAGGTGGTTAAACAGGCTCGCGCATTCAGCCGGTTGAGAGCTGCAGGTTGTGCCGTTGTTGTCGCTTGCCTGCCCGAGGCGGCGCAGCTTATTGAAGAAATACCAAACTGTCTCGTTTTTAGTGCGCTCGAATTGCTCCTTGATGAGAGCAATTCCCCTGCGCCTGAGAGTGTAAAGAGAAAAGCTGCAAAGCTTACGCGAGGAGTCCCGCTGCTCGTAGGATCTTTGCGAGAAGAAATGCTCTGTGGTGATACAACAAAGCTGTCAATTAGATACCAGGAAGCACTGCTCTCTCTTATTTTTGATACGGTGAGAGAAGCGCTTTGTCACGAAGAGCTTATAGCCAGATCAACCCTTTTGCTACTTGGTAAGGGAACGTTTCAGGATATTGAGACGGTTCTCGGAAAACGCGCTCTTGAATATATGCCATATTTTGAAGCGAACGTTCCCTATTTCGGTGTCGATAACAAGGGCAAACGGTTCAGTTGTATTCTTAACAGCCGCGCCGACCTTCTTGAAGGCTGCGTTCCAAAGCTTAAGCAATATGTGCCGTTCATGATGGCGTACCTTCAGAAGATAGCCTTATTACTAAAGGAGCGTCACGAATACAAGCGCCTGTCCCTCGCATGCACGCTTCTTGGCGAGGCGTACTCTTGGAACCTGGTATTGCCGGATGCTGCTGAGCTGATTGACGCGGGAGAAACTCACCTTGTAAGCAATGTATTTTTGACCATGAGAAACAGAGATGTTCTTTCGCGGACTGGTATGAGGGCGCTTGAGCACGCTCTTTCATATGTCGTACAGGGGCAGACGCAAAACAAGGATTTTGACGATACCTTCTCCGCCAAATCAATTGCTTCACCGGAGTCTCTTGTCAATGCATGTGCTCTGCTCGCGTCTGCAAGGATGCTCGTTGTTAAACCGTTGCCGTTTCTTGCAGGAGACATCGATGAGCAAAGCTCCATGGTTCAGAGGCTCATGCTGCACAGACAGGTCTTTTCGCTTGTTCGTGTGGGAAGGTTGGCCGATGCATATCGACTTTTGAGCCTTGAAATACATGATGACTGCAAAATGACCCTGTCGTCCGCATGTATCACGATTGACAGAGAGATACTCCGCATCCTTTTAGGAATTCCTCAACCAGCTTCATCAGTTCGGTTGGATGAGGCGCTTGGCTTTTTGAGAACGTCTGATGTTATGGGGTTGAGAAGTTATATCGGCATTGTGCAAAGTCTCCGGCTTATTGAGCAGAAAGAAACAGATGTTGCCTCAATTTATCAGGTTGAGCGCTACGCGTCTCAGGCTGAAGAGCGCGGCGATGTGATTGCGCAAGTTGTTGAGTTGCTTGCGGTCAGCATACTTGACCTGCGAAGCAAAGCGTATCCGCGAGCGTATGTTCATGCAAACAATGCGTTGGTTCTTGCGCAAAAGGTTCGGTGCGACTACCTCGCTGAAACAGGTTTCATTCTCTCGGGAGTATCCCGCTTTATGCTGGGCGAGCCTCCAAAAGAACAAGAAACACGTCCTGTTGTTAATCCTTCGCTGTACGAGGCGTATAAGGTGATTGTAAATGCGATGGATTCCTTTTCAGGATGCGGGTCTCTCAAAGAGCCGCGGATGTCTGCTGAGTCGGCGCCTCAGAACGCGCTTTGGCTTATTCGTGCGCTTGTAAAAGGAATTGGGCAGTTTTCGGACGAACTTACAAAGTGTATCCCTGAGTCTTGGAAACGTGCAATGGGAGCCTCATTGCAGAAGAATTCTGGCAGCATAAATCCCCATTCGCATGAAATACAGCATGAAACGCAGAAAGAGGCTGGTTCCACTCAGGCGTCTCCACATCGGGGTATTCGGCTCTCTATTTTGGGAGGATTTTCGGTAACGGTTAATGGGGTGCCTGTTCCGGAGAGTATGTTTGGAAAACGCTACGCTAAACTGCTCCTTATTTACCTGGCGCTCTCCAGAAAACATACCGCGCCGAGGCACGCCATTATTGACGCGCTGTGGCCAAATTGCACATATGGAGCAGGTGTCGAGAAAATCTACCAGGCAACAAGAGTGATTAGACAGGCAATCGCTTCAATTGATGAAACATGCAATCCAATCATATCGATTCGAGGTGAGAAGACCGTCATGTTGAATGATCAAATCTTTACGGTTGATATCGACCGCTTTGAAGAAATCGCTCGGATAGTACCGACCGTTACGGACGATGAAGAGTTGGTCCATCTTGCGCAGGAAGTTCGGTGTCTGTATAGAGGTGATGTCTATGTTCCGACAGACGATGCTTTTTCCTACGTTGAAACGGTGAGAAGAAATTTCTGTCAAAAGTATATCGACATCATGACAATCGGTTCAGAAGCCGCGTTGCGTCTAGAGTGCTATAAGCTCGCGGTACTTCTCGCCGAAAACGCCGTTCTTGTCGATGAATACAAAGAAAGCTCAATCATTGCTCTGGTAAAGGCCATGCGGGCTTGCGGAAGATCGGCAGAAGCCCAGCGTTGCTACGACGATTATGTAAGGCGCTGTCTGCAGCAGGAGAATCGTATTCCCTCAAAAGAGCTGCGTATAATCGCTGGGGATATTCGCGACAAATCACACAAGGCGGAGCCGCTGCGTATCGAGGATTCCTATATTGAAGTCGCGGTGGAGTGATGGTGGAGTCTCAGTGAAGTAATGGCGTAGTTGCGGTGAGGTAAGTATGTAGCAATTTCATGAAGTAGGGGCAAATAGGCACCTAAAGGAGCTTAGGATATTCCATCAAGGGAAAAAATGAGTAGAATTAAAAGGCTGGATAAAGGAGTCTCTTTCTTAAGGGACTCTCACAAAGAGAAACCGATACTTAAAGGATACCTATGGCAAACTTTCTCTCAAAGGTTCTTTCCTTCGGCGCCGATAAGGACTTGAAGGCATATGAGAAAATCGCACGTCAGATTACGTCCCTTGAGCCGGAAATGCAGGCGATGACCGATGATGAACTTCGCGCGCAGACGGACGCGTTTAAAAAACGCCTTGCACATGGAGAAAGTCTAGATGACCTGCTTCCGGAGGCATTTGCCACTGTCCGTGAGGTATCTGTCCGTACAACAGGTCTTCGCCATTTTGACGTGCAGCTTATTGGCGGCATCGCGTTGCATAAGGGAACCATTGCAGAGATGAAAACCGGCGAGGGCAAGACGCTCGTATCAACGCTGGCCGGTTATCTCAATGCGCTTTCAGGCAACGGTGTTCATATCGTTACCGTGAACGATTATCTTGCCAAGCGCGACTCTGAATGGATGGGCAAGATCTATAAGTTCCTGGGCATGAAAGTTGGCCTGCTTCAAAACGGAATGCGCCTCAGCTTAAAAAAGCCGGCTTACGAGGCAGATATTACCTATGGAACCAACTCTGAATTTGGTTTCGATTATCTTCGCGACAATATGGTTACCCAGCCGGGAATGCGCGTTCAGCGCGGCCATCATTTTGCTATCGTCGACGAGGTGGACTCCATCCTTATTGATGAGGCTCGCACTCCTCTCATTATTTCCGGCGCGGGGACTAAATCAGCCGGTACCTATCGTGATTTCGCTCAGGCGGTTCGTGGTCTTATTGCTGATGTCGATTTTGAGATGGACGAGGCAAAACACACGATTGCCACTACAGAGAGCGGCCTTGCAAAAGTCGAGAAGAAGCTTGGGCTTGATATTTACGGTGACGATGCAGGACAGCTTGTCAATCACCTGCAGCAGGCGCTCAAAGCCGAGTACATGTTCCATCGTGACCAGCAGTATGTCGTTATGGGCGGCGAAGTCAAAATCGTTGACGAGTTTACTGGCCGCATTATGGAAGGCCGCCGCTACTCCGAGGGTCTTCACCAGGCAATTGAGGCAAAGGAAAATGTTGCGGTTCGTGAAGAGAACCAGACGCTTGCCACCATTACGCTCCAAAATTACTTCCTGATGTATGACAAGCTTTCCGGCATGACCGGCACCGCCATGACAGAGGACGCGGAGTTTCGCGAGGTCTATCATGTCCCTGTTCAGGTCATCCCACCCAATCGCCCGGTCATTCGTGTTGACCACGATGATTTGGTATATCGCACAGTGGACGCAAAATTCAAGGCGGTCGTTGATGACGTTGAGGAGCGCCATGCGAATGGTCAGCCTGTTCTGGTTGGTACTGTTTCTATCGACAACTCCGAACGCCTTTCTCGCCTGCTGGACAAACGAGGCATTAAACACAGCGTTCTGAACGCTAAGTTCCATGAGCGTGAGGCTCAGATTGTCGCGCAAGCCGGCCGCGAAGCTGCGGTGACCATCGCAACAAACATGGCCGGCCGTGGTACCGATATTCTGCTGGGCGGTAATGCGGAGGTTCTGGCGGAAGATCTCCTTCGCGAGCAGGGCATCGATCCTGAAGAAGCTACTACCGAGCAACTTGCAGGCGCAAAAGCTCGTGCCGAGAAAGTCTGTGAAACAGAGAGACAGCACGTACTTACTGCCGGCGGTCTTTGCGTCATTGGTACCGAGCGCCATGAGAGCCGCCGTATTGACAATCAGCTTCGTGGCCGTTCGGGCCGACAGGGCGATCCCGGCGAGACTCAGTTCTATCTTTCTCTTGAAGACGATTTGATGCGCCGCTTTGGCGGAGATCGAATGGATCGCATTTCCGCTATGATGCAGCGCTACGAAATGCCTGACGACCAGCCTATTCAGGCAAAGATTGTTACCCGTGCCGTTGAGGGAGCTCAGCACAAGGTTGAGGAAGTCAACTTCGCTATGCGTAAGAATGTTCTTGACTACGATGACGTCATGAACAAGCAGCGTCAGGTTATCTACGGTGAGCGTAATAAGATTCTTGACGGTAAAGATCTTATGGCGCTTATCGAGGATGTTACTGACGCCACCGCAGAGCGCGTGATCGGCGAGTACTGCTTCGGTCCTCATGAAGAATGGGATCTTGACGGCCTCGTCAAGTGGCTCAAGGAGCTCACGGGTGTCCAGTCTAAAAAGGTGCCGGAGCTTTCTGAAGAGAAGAAATCCGAGGAACTTACGAAAACGGTCGCTGACTTCATCAAAACCGCTTTCAATGAAAAGTCCGATCGCCTGGGTGAAGAAGTTATGCAAGAGCTTTCTGCCCAGGTTATGCTGCGTGTCATTGATACCCGCTGGATGACCTACCTTCAGGAGATGGACTACCTGAAGACAGGCATTGGCTTGCGCGGTTTTGGCCAGCGCGATCCTCTCGTTGAGTATAAGACCGAGGCGTACGCGGCATTTACGTTGCTGGTCAATACGATGTACGAGGATTTCCTTCGCACTATTCTGCACATTGAGCTGGTCAATCGTCCCCGCACGAGTGTGTCTGCTGACGAAGAGCCTGAGTCGCTTCGAGGAGTGCAGTACTCTGGCGGCGAAGAGGTGGACGGAGACCAAGGCCAGAAACCGGCGATGGTCAAGAATCGCAGCGCGGCCATTGGAAAATCCCCTCAGGGTTCCGGCGTGGGCTCTTCATCGGTTGCGACCTATCGCAAGGCTGACGACCCCAACCCCTATGTCAACGTAGGCCGAAACGATCCCTGCCCCTGCGGAAGCGGTAAAAAATTCAAGAATTGCCACGGCAAAAACAGATAACAGGTAGGACATGGCTGAAACCGAGCACGCCTCTTTAGGCGCTCTTGCCGTTCGTCTTGGTGAAGTCGAACAGTATCTTCATATTGACGAGAAGCGCAAAGAAATAGCGCGTCTTACTTCGGTAAGCGCACAACCTGACTTTTGGAACGACGCTGATTTTGCGCGGGAGACCATGGCTCATCTCGCAAACTTGAAGGACGATGTCGCCGGCATTGACGCGGCTCGAACGAAGTTGGATGACGCGAAGGCCGCTCGTGAGTTGGGTGATGAAACAGGAGACGAGGGGCTTCTCGCCGAATCGGAGCAGCTTGTCGATGCACTTGAGCATGACCTTTCGGAGTTGGAGCTTTCCAGCTGGTTTACGGATGAGCTTGATCACGGCGACGCGATTGTTACCGTCAAGCCGGGGCAAGGCGGCCTTGAAGCCCAGGACTGGGCGGATATGCTCTACCACATGTATCTTCGCTATGCGGCGCGTCGCGGGTGGGGCGTGGATATCGCGGAGGCAATTCCCGCTGAAGTTATTGGTATTGACCGCGCTACGTTTACCGTGTCGGGCAAAAACGCGTATGGAATGCTTCGCGCCGAGCAAGGCGTCCATCGTTTGGTTCGCATTTCTCCCACTGACGATAAGAAACGTCGCCAAACAAGCTTTGCCGGCGTTGAAGTGCTTCCGGTCTTGCCGGACGACATAGAAGTCGCAATTGACCCTAGTGACCTGCGCATTGACGTCTATCACGCATCGGGACCCGGCGGGCAGGGAGTGAACACCACCGACTCCGCGGTGCGCATCACGCATATTCCTACCGGTACCGTTGTGACGTGTCAAAACGAGCGTAGCCAGTTGCAAAACAAGGCCGCGGCCATGAACATTCTCCGTTCCCGCCTGTATGAAATCGAGCGAGAAAAGCGTGAGGCGGAGCTTGATGAGCTGCGTGGACCTAAGCATGAGATCTCATTTGGCAATCAAATCCGCAGTTATGTCCTCTATCCATACCAGCTGGTTAAGGATCTCCGCACTGGAGAGGAAACGGGTAACGTTGATGCTGTCTTGAGTGATGGAGATCTTGACCCCTTTATCATCGCGTATCACCGCTGGATTGTCGGACAAAAGGACGCTTCATGAAAAGAATGAAAATACGCACGCTTGTCCGCGATACATTCTTCATCATACTTGGCTCGATAATCTTTGCGATTGGCCTCGATTGCTTTGAGATTCCGTACGGCATCGCGGCCGGTGGTATCACTGGTCTCGCAACGGTATTTCACGCGCTTGCGGCAACCGCCGGCATTGAGCTGCCTATTGGCGCTCAGACCATCGCCATGAACATCATTCTCATCGTCTTTGTCATACGAGGAGGAAACAAGAGCTATGTGGTCCGCTCAGTCGTAGGCTTCATGGTGTCCTCGCTATTTATCGACCTTCTCGCGCCGGTTCTTCCGGTGCTTGGAAAGCATGATTTGATACTCGCGTCGCTTTGGGGCGGCATTATCTGTGGCATTGGACTCGGCCTGGTATTTCGAGCTGGCGCCAACACGGGTGGCACCGATATTATCGCCCAGGCCTTCGCAAAGAGGTTCCTGGTTCCCATGGGCACCGCGGTTATCATTGTTGATATGGTTGTCATCATAATCTCCATTCCCGTCTTTTCACTGGAGAGCGGACTGTATTCGATGCTGGCCATGTTCATTACAGGCAAAGTGCTCGACTATGTGGTTGACGGCCCCAAGTCGGAGCGCGCGGCGTACATCATCTCCAAGGAGCATGACGCGATAGCTCATGAGATTCTCTACTCACTCAACCGCGGTTGTACGGAGCTGCAGGCTCGCGGCGTGTGGAGCGGTAATACCAAGCCCGTTCTTCTTGTGGTACTCAATCGTTCAGAATCAATCCAGCTCAAAGAGATTGTGGCCGAGATAGACTCCGAGGCGCTCGTGTTTGTGTCCGAGGTTCACGAGGCGTTTGGTGAAGGTTTTAAGTCATTTCAGGCGATAACGTAAAATCTACGTGGTGATTTCGCAAGATACCTGCGTGTTTGGTAGAATTACCCCTGTATCTGTTTCTACGGTATGTGAAAAGGAGCATCTGTGGCTAATCATTTTCGTACCGATGAACAACAAAATGCCGATGTAGAGGAGCGTTTTGGCGTGATTTCGCCCGACGCCGGCCTCGTGAGCGAATATGGCGAGCAGAACAGCGCGCCTGCAAGTGACAACTCACTTGATCCGCTTGATACTGCTGACGGTGTTCATGTTGTTACAGCTGAAGAGCAAACGGAGCCGGAACAGGCTCCGGTGGATCGAGCCAGCCTGTTTGCTGACCTTGCCCGTGAAGACGAGCCAACGATTTCCCGTACGGGAACTCCGGCCATTTCATTTCAAAAGGCAACGCTTGTGTACCCGTCGCAGCCTGAAAAACCCGCGCTTGACGGCATCAGTGCCGATATTTATCCCGGTGAGTTTGTATTTGTCGTTGGTCACTCGGGGTCGGGCAAGTCGTCTTTGCTGCGCCTTATTACCCGTGAGCAAAAGACCACGGGCGGCAAAGTGATTATTGCCGGCCAGGATCTCACTAAGATGAGAAATTCTAAAGTCCCGTATCTGCGCCGTCAGATTGGCACGGTGTATCAGGATTTTAAGCTGCTTCCCGACAAGACGGTCTATCAAAACGTTTCATTTGCGCTTGAGTGCATTGGCAAGCCGCGCTCTATTATCAATGTTCAGGTTCCTGAGGTACTGCGCCTCGTGGGTCTTGGACAGAAGATGGACGCGTATCCCGATCAGCTTTCCGGCGGCGAGCAGCAGCGCGTATCCGTTGCTCGCGCCATGGTCAACCGCCCGCCGCTGCTTATCTGCGACGAGCCCACCGGCAACCTTGACCCGGCTATTTCGCTCGGCATTATGAAACTGCTTGATCGCATCAATCGCGCTGGTACAACGGTTGTAATGGCAACGCACGACCGTGAGATGGTTGACTCTCTGCGCAAGCGTGTTATTGCGCTTGAAGCCGGCCATATCGTGCGCGATCAGGAGAAAGGGGGCTATGGCTATTATGGTGCTCTCTAATTTTGGCTATTCCCTGCGTGAGGCGGGTCATCACTTTAGGAGGAACTGGTCAACGGCTTTTGGCGCTGTTGTTACTATCTTCCTGTCGCTTTTTATCATCGGCTTGTTTGTGCTTGGCTCAGCTTTGATTGAAAACATGGTCGGCAACGTTGAGAATCGCGTTACCATCCAGGCGTTCCTCTCAGACGATGCCGACAAGACCGCCGTTGACGCCTTTACCAAGCAGGTGCAGGGTTGGGACAACGTTGAATCTGTGACGTACAAGAGCAAGGACGAGGCTCTCGAGGAATACAGGAACACTATGTCCTACCGCAATGCCGCTGACGCGGTCAGCGCGCTCGACGGTCAGAACCCCATTCCGGCCTCACTTGTTATCAAGATGAAGGATCCCAAGCAGGTAGAGTCAACAGCCCAGAAGATTTCCTCGTCAAGTGATTTTAAGGCCATCGCGGACAACAAGG
The DNA here is from genome assembly GCF_949152215.1 of Lancefieldella sp. Marseille-Q7238. Lineage (GTDB taxonomy): Bacteria > Actinomycetota > Coriobacteriia > Coriobacteriales > Atopobiaceae > Lancefieldella. The sequence goes on along the minus strand of NZ_OX424407.1, from coordinate 912,518 downwards.
ACAATCCTTCAGGTGACGTCCAGTACGGCCGCGAAACTGTCGAGAGGCTTTTCAGCGTTACCTCGTACATCCGTATCGGCGCCATCGTGCTGGTAGCGCTCCTTATTTTTGTGGCGTTCGTCTTCATCAACAACACCATTCGTCTGGCAATCAACGCGCGTCGCCGTGAGATTGCTATCATGCGCCTGGTAGGAGCCTCTAACAGCTTTATCCGCGGGCCGTTTTTGATGGAAGGCGCGCTTGAGGCCCTGATTGGCGCGATTCTCGCCGTGGTAACGCTCGTTATCGGTATGCACTTTGTGCTTCCGCGTCTGACGGAGAGCATGTCATTTTTGACCTTTGCCATTCCGACCTATGTGGTGTGGGGCATGAGCGGCTTGCTTTTGCTGCTCGGATTGTTGCTGGGTCTTTTTGGTTCTGCGATTGCCATGGGGCGCTATCTGAAAGTGTAGATTGTAAACGCACATAGTACGGTACTGAAGCATGTAATGGCGAGAAGATTGGTCTTCTCGCCATTTTTTCAGCGGTATGCTATCGCGTCAGTCGGAGAAGCGAAACGCTGTAATCCGTCTACATGATTTATACGACCGCTCGCAAAATGATGTAATCGTTTTTATCATTTTCGTGTGAGGATACGGCTAGAGAACTTCATACGTTTTGAGTTGTAGGGGAGATTTGGCATGGCAAGTACAGATGTTTCCGCACCGCAAATGAAGAAGTCGCTCTCGCTTTTTAACTTCTTTACTATTGGATTTGGCGCGATTATCGGCACCGGATGGGTGCTTTTGGTCGGCGACTGGATGATTCTTGGCGGTGGCCCGTATCCGGCAATGATCGCGTTTGCAATCGGTGCGCTGTTTTTGGTTCCGATTGGCATGGTCTTTGGCGAGCTGACCGCTGCAATTCCCATTTCAGGTGGCATCATTGAATACACGGACAGAACTTTTGGCCGCCCGGTTGGCTTCTTTACCGGCTGGATGCTGCTTTTGGGTAACGCGCCTCTGTGTCCGTGGGAAGCTATTGCGATCTCAACGCTTTTGACGGATCGTTTTGGTGCCTTCCCTGTGCTTTCATGGTTGAGATCCGTCAAGCTCTATACCATTCTTGGTGCGGACGTGTATCTATGGCCGACGATTATTGCTTTAGGTTTTGCGGTTCTCGTTATCTTCCTTAACTTTAGGGGTGCGGGAGCGGCGGCAAAACTGTCCAGCTTCCTTACTAAGGCTCTGCTTGCTGGCATGGTTCTTGCAATGGTGATCTCATTTTTTGTGGGCTCACCGCAAAATGGTATGCCTCTTTTCTCACAGGCTACTGAGGTTGCAAGCGGAGATCCAACAAAAGCGACTTCATTTTTGGGCGGAGTCATTGCCGTTCTCGTCATGACACCCTTCTTCTATGCCGGATTCGATACTATTCCTCAGCAGGCTGAAGAAGCTTCTGAGGGTTTGGATTGGAAGAAATTTGGTATCATTCCGGCGCTCGCGCTCATAGCTTCTGGTATTTTCTATCTCATCTGCATTTACGCCTTCGGCACCATGATTGACTGGCATGAATTTGTGAAGAGTTCTGTGCCTGCGCTTGCAGTGCTTCAGCGCATTAACATCTTCTTCTATATCGCGATGCTCATTATCGCGACACTTGGACCCCTTGGTCCCATGAATTCGTTCTTCGGCGCTTCAACTCGCCTTCTGCTGGCTCTGGGTCGCAAGAAGATGCTGCCTGAAAGCTTTGCTCGTCTTGACCCAAAGTCGGGCGCGCCGAAAACGGCCAATATCTTCATGGCCTGTCTCACCCTTGTGGGGCCGTTCTTGGGCCGCAATATGCTCGTTCCTTTGACAAACGTTGCGTCGCTCGGCTTTATTTTTGCCTGCACGATGGCCGGTTTGGCCTGCCTGCGCCTGCGTCGGACGGAACCTGATCTTCCGCGGCCTTACAAGGTCAATGGTGGCATATTCGGAATCATATGCGCCATTCTTGCTGGAGCGATTATCATCGCCCTTATGGTCGTTCCCTTCAGCCCAGCCGCAATGAAGCCTGTTGAATGGATGATTACCGGCGCGTGGATTCTTATAGGCCTTGTAATTCTTCTGGCGTTTAACAAGCGCGGATAGCGCGAAAAATACGCGGCACTGTGTCGGATAACGACAAAGAATTGGAGAGGATTATGGGAAGGTATGCTTTTGTAGGCGGTAAACTCGTTGACGGTACCGGTTCAGCTCCGGTTGAGGACTCCTTGGTCCTTGTCGACGATACAAAGATTACCTATGTAGGACCTCGGACTGAGGTTCCCGAGGGTTATGAGGTTCGTGACATTCAGGGCCGTACCATTATGCCCGGTCTTATCGATTCTCACCTGCACTTTTCCGGAAATCTGACAGACGATGACAACGATTGGGTTATTGAATCCGTTGCTCAGAAGCAGGCTTGCGCGGTCAAGCAGTCCTACGATGCTCTGACGCACGGTCTTACCACCGTGTGCGAGATTGGCCGCAACGGTATTGCCATTCGCGATTTGGTGAATATGGGCATTATGAAAGGTCCTCGCATTTACGCGACCGGGCTTGGTTTTTGCCGCGTTGCCGGACATGGCGATTCGCACCATCTCCCACTGCAGATTTCAAAAGACAGCCACCCATGGGGAGACCAGGTAGACGGTCCGTGGGATTTGCGCAAGGCGGTACGCCGTCGTCTTCGCGAGAACCCTGACGCCATTAAGATTTGGGCAACCGGTGGCGGTATCTGGCATTGGGACTCCGGCAGGGATCAGCACTACTGCTACGAGGAGATTAAGGCGGTCTGCGATGAAGCCGCAATGGTCGGCATTCCCGTATGGTCGCATTCGTACAACAGCGTTTCTGCCGCGTATGATTCAGTTCGCTGTGGCTGCGAGCAGCTCATTCACGGTTTTGAGCTTGACGATAAGACCATGGATCTGATGGTTGAACAGGGAACGTTCTTTACTCCCACCATCGGCTTTTTGCCAACCTGGTATGCGACATATCCGCCCGAGTGGACGCCGGAGCTGGACAAATTCCCAGGCAACGGTGTTATCGAGAAGGGCTTGGAGCGCACCTATGCCAATCTTCGTCGCGCATATGAGCGTGGCGTGACCCTGACTATTGGCTCTGACTCCTTCAGCTTTGTAACTCCATACGGCTATGTCACCATCGATGAGATGTATGACTTTGTTGATAAGGCAGGCATCTCCATTCTTGATACCATCAAAGCCGGTACCCTGAACGGTGCAAAGATGGTTCATCATGAGGATGAGTTTGGCTCACTTGAAAAGGGTAAACTTGCTGATCTTCTCGTGGTTAAGGGCGACGTTGCCTCCAACATCCATGATCTGACACCTGACAATATGGAAGTTATCATGAAGGAAGGCGATATTGTCATTAGGGGCGCGTTGTAGGGTATAAGCCAGTCCTGAACGGATAGGATTTTAATCGATTAAGGAGGAAGGGGTCGCTCGCGAGACGACCCCTTTCGCGTATCGTAATATCTTAGTCAAATCAGAATGAAACGATTAGTACATCGAAGATACAGAAAAAGTGCGAGAGAGGGATAGTGGCGCGCAAAAAGGTACATAACGGCAACCGCAAGCAGGGTAGGGTTAAAAGAGCGAGAAAATCGCCGAAGCTTCTAACGGGAATCCTGCGCGTAATGCGGTCAGGAACAGGGACGGTGACTACGCCTGAAGGCACCTTTGCGCTTGCGCGCCATGGTCTGCATGAAGGCATGGATGGCGATGAAGTGCAGGTGTCTCTTGCAACGGCAAGGGGCAGAGAGCCACAGGCAATCGTTCGTTCTGTGCTGACACGTGCTACCTCAACTTTTTTAGGACGCTATGAAACCGCCGGTCCTCTCGGTGCTGTTATACCGCTGGACGCCCGCATCCAAAGAGATTTCTTTGTGTTGCCGGAAGACTCTTCGCCGAAGCGCTGCGGTGTCTCTCACGGCGACATTGTAGTCGCTCGTATTGTGGAGTATCCCACGCGCATGAGCGCCGCAGTGGTTACCCTTGACCGGCGTGTCGGCTCGTCCGATGAGTTGGATATGAATATTGAGGCTGTAATTGCCTCATTCGGACTTGCTACGGAGTTTCCCCAAAGCGCTCTGGCAGAGGCGTCACGCCTGTCACTCGATAGCAATACAGAGCTGGCGGACGACGCGAGTCGTGTTGATTTGCGAGAAGCGCTCTGCATCACGATAGACCCTTCGGACGCGAAGGACTTTGATGACGCTGTGGGCGCCCGTCGGCTGCCCGATGGCGGATATGAACTCGACGTTCATATCGCGGACGTTTCTCGATATGTATCTTGGGGCTCGCCGATTGATCTTGAAGCGCAGGTGCGGACCTGTTCGGTGTATCTTGTGGATCGTGTTATCCCCATGTTGCCTGAGCAGCTTTGCAATAATTTGTGCTCGCTGCGCCCTCATGAAGATCGCCTGACCGTAAGCGTTCGCATGAGACTTGACGAGAAGGGCGCCGTCTGTTCTGCTCAAGCGATGAACGCTATGATTCGTTCTGCAGCCCGCTTATCGTATGAGCAGGCAGATGATTTGCTTGAAGGAAAGCAAGCTCAAGATGTCGTTGTATCGGACGGTGCTGCAGACGGCGAGGCTCAGCAGTCAGCTCTAGTCGAAATGCTTGAGGTTCTCGATGAAATCAGGGCGAAGCGTCAGAAGATTCGTCGCGAGCGGGGAGCCATTGATTTTGAGACCGTTGAGACGCGCATGCTGCTGGATACAAACGGGCATCCGACCGGTGTCTCTGTTCGCAGGAGAACGCGCGCCACAGATTTGATAGAAGAGGCGATGCTGCTGGCAAACGAGTCAGTGGCCAAGATGCTTGCCGACGCGGACAGTAAGACAGCCTATCGTGTACATGAGCAGCCTTCCCCCGAGGCACTGCGCGCCGGTTTGTCGGCGCTTATCGCCATCGGAGCCCTGGAGGCTGCAGAAGCCGCGCGCATAGCGAATGGAGACCCCCGTGCCATTCGCGAGGCGATTGAGAAATCGCGCGGTACCGCCTATGCCCGTGTGGTTAATGCCGTGCTGCTCAGAGCGCAAAAGCGTGCGATTTATCTACCCGTCAATCAAGGCCACTACGCGCTTGGAGCCACTGCGTACTGTCATTTCACCTCGCCCATTCGGCGCTATCCGGACATACTGGTGCATCGCGCGCTTAAAGCTCTTCTCGCCGGCGAGAAGAATCTCGGAAAAGGTCGGCTTGAGCAGATAAAAGCGCTTCCGCAGCTGTGCGCGACGTGCTCTGAGCGCGAACGTGTAGCCGACAGCGCCGCCCGCGCTTCGCAGAAAATAAAAATGGCCGAGTTCTATCAGAGCCGAATCGGCGAGGAGGCATGGGGAACCATTGAGAGCGTAGAGCGCTTTGGCCTCTTTATTACGCTGGATACGACGTATGCTGAAGGGCTGCTGCATGTCAGAGATCTCGGGCAGGAGTGGATTCGCTACGACGAGGAGCAGTTCATGCTTACCGAGGAGGCTACCGGCAAAAGGTGGCGCATCGGAGATCGCATTAAGGTCAAGGTTTCTGCGGTTACAATAGAACGCGGGCAGATTGATTTTTTGCCGGTGAATATGCTGCATGGCAAACGGTTGCCTGTTAAGCGACCGTCTGTTAAAAGGTGAGCCAAGGCGGGTATAGAGTAGCTGCGCAAAAAGCCGCCGTGCAAGAGCCGCTGGCCGAAACGCGGTTCCGCGCAACGTAGCCGATGCGCAACGTGGCCGAGGGTGTAGTGTAGCCGATGCGCAGCGTAGCCGGCCGAAAAGGATAAAGCATTGCCTCCGAAGGAGAGACATGGCACAGACAGAACTTTCCGATGAGCTCATCGATGCCGAGGGCTTGTTGCTGCAAAATGAAGATGAACAGGCGTATGGGCTGCTGGCTCGTCTCGCGGAGGACGCGGAAGAGTACGTTGACCGCAATTATCAGACAACCAACGAGGTTCAATGGTTCGCGTTTCCCACGCTCTTTGACCGTCTTGCCTATAGGCGTGTAGAGAAGGACCCCCGAGAGTTGCGTGACGTTGGAGAGCCGTTTGAACGTCTGTATGCCGACTTTGCGCTTTCCTGCGTGCGGACAGGCAAATACGAAGAGGCGGCAGACGCCCTCAAGCAGGCTATCCGCTGGAACCCCATGAACTGCGCCGCCCGTCTTGATTTGGCTGATTTGTATAAGATTGCCGGCGATGTCCAGCAGTATCTGGCGCTTACCTTCAGCGTCTTTGAGCGAGCAAGCGAGGTAAGGCATCTTGCGCGCGCCTTTTTGAATTTCGCCGCATGGTTTGAGCAGACAGGTTGTCCGCAGCAGGCGGCAGCGGCGCTGCGTGTGGCTCGCCGTCTTGACGCGCGTGACGGGGCGCTTGACGCCGCTTTGAGTCAGGCCGCGGGTACCGAAACCGACCCGGATGGCGTGTCCGACTCTGAAGCGGAGGATCTTCTCGCGGCGGAAGGCTTGCCTGATGGAGCCAACGCGGAAATCGCGGTCTGCCTTTTGATGTGCGCTCAAGATGAGGCTGCAATGGGCAATCGCGGCGAGGCAACGCAGTTGACCATTCGCGCCCGCGATCTTGTGGGCGAGCCCGCTGCCCTCGCTCTTTTGGAGCTCGTGCGCGACGCGGCGCTGAACTCCGAGACGTCGGCTGGCACGAAGTCCGAGCCTGAGATGTCGGATGGCAAGGGGTCCGGGTCTGAGATGTCGGCCGGCAAGGAGCCTGGGTCCAAGACACAAAAGGAGGCGGACGATGGAAAAGCGTGAGCGTAAGAGTATTGCGCGCAATCGTTCTGCTCGCCATGAATACGAAATACTGGAGACGTTTGAATGCGGTGTGGTGCTGACGGGCACGGAGGTCAAAAGCCTTCGTGACCGTGGAGCGCAGATTACGGACGCGTTCTGCCTGGTTCGTGGTCGTGAAGTGTGGCTTCACGGGGTGCATATCCATCCGTACTCAAATGGCGGTGTGTGGAATGTAGACCCGGACCGCAAGCGCAAGCTGTTGCTGCACAGGAGCCAGATTACCTATCTTGATAGCAAGCTGCGCCAAAAGGGGCTTGCGCTCATACCGCTTGACCTGCTGTTTGACACGCATAATCGTGTGAAGCTGGTTATTGGACTCGCGCGCGGCAAGAAACTATATGACAAGCGAGCCGACGCTGCTCGTCGTGATTCCGACAGGGAGATTCAGCGTGCGCTCAAGGAGCGGAGTCGCTTTTAGCTGCTGGTTTTGATGCTCCGGTGTTGATGCGTCAGGCTGTGGTCGCCGGACTTTGGACGCCGGCAGCTTAGAGGCCGGTGACGTTACGTGCCGATAAGGAGCTCTCGGGCTTGTAAAAAAGTCAGGTATTGATAAAATGCTTCAAACGTGGTCGTAATTTACCCAGTGCGATCGCGTGTTTGCAGGACCAGAAGTACGTAAAAGACCGGTATGGAGCCGGTCGTGGAGAGAGGAAACAACATGGCAGAAAAGACATACAAGTTCGTATGCACCGTTTGCGGCTATGAGGTTGAGGTTGATACCCCCGAACTTCCCGAGGACTATACGTGCCCCGTGTGCGGCGTTGGCCCCGATCAGTTTGAGCTTGTCGAGGACTAACTTTGACGATGCGAATGAAGCTTGGCAATTGAGCTATAACATTTTTGTCGAGTAGTGCTAAGTTAGCGGTGTAAGCTTTTGCTTGCGCCGCTTTTTTCGTGCGAGTTGCACGACTTATGGTGACCAATCAGCAGGGAGATTGCTTTGAAACACGCGTTGCAAATGTCGGATTCCGTTGAGGTAGCGGCGCTTTTGGCGCTGTCGGGAGGCGTGATGGACGCCTACTCCTATCTTGTGCGCGATCACGTCTTCGCCAATGCGCAAACGGGCAATTTGTTGTTGTTGGGCATTCATGTAACCAGCGGCTCGTTTGAAAAGTGTGCTAAGTATGGAATGCCGGTGCTGGCGTTTGCCATCGGCATCGCGGTGGCGTATGTCATTCGCATAGTGGCTCGCGAACGTCATCTTCACTGGAGACAGCTTGCCGTTTTTGTCGAAATCTTTCTCTTGACCTGCGTTGCGTTTATGCCGCAGGATATGAACCTGCTGGCAAACAGCCTTACGTCGCTGGCGTGCGGCATCCAGGTGCAGGCGTTCAGAAAGCTGCACGGACACGCGTTCGCGACGACCATGTGCATAGGGAACCTTCGAAGCGGCACGCAGGAAGTCGCCGCATATATCCACACGCATAACAAGGAGCACGCGGAGTCTTCCCTGCTCTATTTCGGAACCATTTTCTGCTTTGTTGCGGGAGCCGTTATCGGGAGTCGGTTGATTCCCGTGATGGGGAATTACATGATTCTTGCAAGCCCCGTGTTTCTTCTCGCTGTGATTGCGGTTATGTTCATCGATCGGGAGCGGCAGCTGCTGCATGATGAGGAGATTCGCGAGGCAAAGGATCGCCGCAGGTCAGAGTATGCCAAAGGTTTCGCGGCAGGCCGAGCGCATGAGCGGGCGAGAAGAACCTCTCAGCCAGGAAGTTCCTCTTCAGTCGACTGACTCCAGTGCACTTCAGCGTTCGGCTCTGGTCCACTTCAGTCCTCGTTAGGTGCTACCCAGGCGTCCGCTTCCGGTCTACTCGGGCGTCCATTGAGGCGATTCCAAAAAAGTGCATGAGTTGTGATACGAAATCTCCTAAAAAAGGCATCAGTTGTGATAAATCCCCTAAAAATGCCATGAGTTGTGAAGTATTTTTATCACAACTGTGGCACTTTTTTGGAAACGCCACCCGTGAGCCATACCCCTTTCTGGAAAGTCACCTGCTGGGCCATACTTTCGGAAGGCGCGGCGCCGCACTTCTGGAAAGTTACCTCGCGCGCTGTGTTGTCGTCTGAAAACACGAGCATATCCCGACAAAAAGGGGTATACTGTTCGTCCCGATGTTATTATCGGGCGCTGAGAAAAGCTCGGCGATGGTAGAGATGCCGTCCGTCCGGCGCGGCTTAAGCAACGCCGCCTGTGCTGTGCTTCTCGCGTGCGTAACTTGAAAGCTGTATGGTGACACAGCGCCTCATTCATCCGGGGGTGACTGGATTCGACAGGGTGAGTTTTAGGTGGGCAGCAAGCCGTGGTCTCCTCGCCACGTTAAACAGGGGAAATGTCAAATTGAATTGACAACACTCTTTCTTATGAGCCTCAGATGGCTCTCGCTGCTTAATTAAAAGTTCAGCGCGTCAAACCGGGATATGCTCCCGCTTCCGGGGCGACGTCATGTGAGGGAGATGCTTGTAAGGACGTAGTCGGTATGCCTTACAAAAAGATTGAACCGGCTGGAACAACAAACGCGGGTTGCTCGGCGTGCGTTGTTTAAGATGTAATGAGCAACTGAGCTTGGAGACACCTGCCGCGGATTTGCTTTGGACCGGAGTTCGATTCTCCGCACCTCCACCATACACAACAAGAAGCCGTATCAGGAAGTGATTTTTGGTACGGCTTCTTTGGTAGATATTCAAGGGGCGAGAAGGGCTTCTCGCCCCGCATAGCCGACGACTTATAACAGGCAATTTGCAGACCATTTTCGAATGGGCAACTATTTTCGAATGGACAACTATGCGTATGATCACTATCAACTATGCATAGGATTACGGTTAATAAACATGAGTTCTGTTGCCTAAGTTTGTTAATTTTGTGTGTGTGGGGGTAATTTCTTTTGACTTTTACGGATAAGGCGATATGACTATGAGATAGTATCTGCGTCGGTGTGTATAGCCTATAGCGAGAGGTATGTTATGCGCAAACGGATCATAAAAAGGGCGTCGGTATTTCTTGCAGCCCTGTTAGCGTGTTTGATAGTAGTACCATCAACTGCTGCTTTTGCAGTTACTGAAATCAAGGATGATACCGATCTTGCTCATGTCCAGGCGTATCAGTTCACCATGACTCAGGCAAACATGGAGGTGCTCTCCCAAAGCGGTGATGTTGAGATGGACGTTCTTCCTCCTGAGGCCGGCCGTGAACAGAGTACGGTCTTTGCTCTTAAGGTAGATAAGGCCAATCGGGGAGATCAGTCGTTTAACCAGCCGCTTCGGCTTAAGTTTTCAAATGCCGGCACTGTGAACAGCAAAGCTGTTGATGTGTACGTAACGGTAAATAGTGTTGATTTGGGCTTTTTGCAGGAGGGGACCGGAGATTTTGAAAATCCCTCCAAGACTGTTGTACCGTTTATGATGGTTGATGAAAACTGGGGCAAAAAATCCTTCTATATTCAGAATTACCTTGATGGCACGCATCCCACCTATACCAAGGACATGTTCCATACTTTTTCAGTCAATGCCAACGTTACCGTTGAGCTGAAGTACCAGGACGGGTCTCCTTGCGATCTCAGGGCGGTCATGTTCCCCTCCGACATCGACGTTATCAGCACACATAATCGCAAAGAGACGTTCTCTGTGTTCAACAAGGATACGGCATTCGACAAGATCGTTAAGAACAATCGCAACAATCTTCATGAAACTACTGTTGGGAACAAGACCACGTGGGAGCCGACTGATCCTGCCGGCACATCCGGTGACGACGCGGAACACAATGTTACCGGCATGGGTATTCGGTCGGTGGACAACAAGATCAACTTTGAGTACGGCACTACCATGTCATGTGGCGGTCTTTTTGGACTCTATACAGAGGTCATTGCACCTCCTCCAACCAAAGAGGTCGACAAGGCTGAGGTACAGGCAGAAGCCGGCCAAGAGCTTACCTATACAACCAAATACCGTATGCCCAAACCGGGTGTAGATACCATTGGCCCTATTACATCTATGAGTATGGTCGATACGTTTGACGAGCGTTTGGATTTCAAGAGCCTTACGGTCACTCAAGACGGCACCACTCTGACAGAGGGCGATGATTATACCGTTACAGTTGAAGGACAGAAAGTTACTGTTGATATTGCCAAGAAGCATCTGACTAAGGGTAACGGCGGTAAATACTATACTATCGTTTATAAGACGGTTACCAATGAGAAGGTTACTCAGCAGGGTGCTGAGAGTATCACCAATATTGTGACGCAGAATGTGGATAACATTAAAACTGATTCAAACAAAGTCGTTACAGACCTGCTGTATGCAAAGGATCACGAATTTGTGAGCGGTACGCCCGGTAAAGAGCTTCCCCAAGAAGTTCTCGATCTGCTTCCCGGCAAGCAAACAGGGATTAAAAACGGTACAACAGTAACTCCTGATCCTCCTATTGACGGAAAGACTCGCGTAGAGACTTCTGAAGGCACATGGGTCTTTATGGGCTATGATCACGATTCTGAGACCATTGACCATAAGAATGCACACTTTATTGGCGTATGGGTTATTGAACCTCAGCCCAAAAAAGATGTCCTTGATGCTGACGGTAATACTATTGATGGCAATAAGGTAAAAGCGGGACAGATACTGACGTATTCTGTGACGTATACCAATACCACAAATACCGCTCGCGACGTTACCATTACCGACGCTATCCCTGAGCATACCACCTATGTTGATGGTTCCGCTGATAACGACGGCGTATATGATGAAGCTGCGCATAAGGTTACCTGGAAGAAGAACGTGGCTTCCGGAGAGACTCTTACCGTAACCTTTAAGGTCAAGGTCGATAAGGGCACCAAAGATGTCAATGTTGTCAATACCGCTCATGTGAGCGACGGCTTGATAGATACGGATACCAACACTACGACCAATCCGGTACCGCCAAAGTCGCACAAGACCGTTCCTTATACGGGCGACAACTCGATGATGCAGTATGCTCTTATGACAGCTGCCGCCGGTAGTGCGGTCGTACTTCTCGCGATCGTTGCCAAGAAGTATCGTGCTGCCAGAGGCTGAGGCGTGCCAGAGGCAACAACTTTAAGGCTGGTCGCATAGCCTGAGCTTTCGGCCATAGTTTAAGTTTCATACACCGCTCATATGTTTTGGGCGGTGTATTTTTGAACCTTGAACATCTCCATAAATCGTCGTTAAATAAAGACTAGGTAGATAAGCTATATTTCAATTACCATTTCGAAATATACATTTATTGTGAAGATGAGAAAAGAAAGAAATCATTTCGTTTCTTCTGATACAGTAAGTCCTAAAGTAATCTAAGGAAAGTTGAACTAAAAGAGAAACGGCACTTGCGAGGAGAGCTATGATTTTAGTAAATAGCAGGCCAAAGCAGATTTCTGCCTGTGCTAAAACGCGCGGGAGGGGGCGTAATAAACTCCCTCTCTTCCTAGTAGTATTTTTATTTGCTCTTGTAGGGCAGTTACTTTTTACTTCCGGCAGTGCATTTGCACAAGATCCGGAAATCACAACCCCACCAGTACATAAAAAGACACTAACCTCAAACGGTGACGGTACCTATGATCTGACGCTTACCGTTAAAGGCGAAACCGCCTCTGCTTCCGAGGAGCAGAAAGCAAACGTTCTGGTCGTTTTTGACAACTCTTCCAGTATGACTTCACAAGCTGGCGGAGGCTTGACTCGTCTTCAGGCTGCAAAACGCGTTGTAAATGATCTTTCGTCGACCATCCTCGGAATCAATAAAGATGCAAAAAAAGATGTTGTGGAAATGGCCCTGCTATCCTTCAATGAGAAACCGCATGTCGAATGTAATTGGACGGCGGATCTCAACACATTCCAAAGGGCAACTAACAATATGGGATGGCACACAGGTACAAACTGGGAAGAGGCCCTTGGGGAAGCAAAATACCTTGCTGACCAAAAAGCGGCGAATGGGAATCCCACCTATGTGCTCTTTGTCACCGATGGCCTTCCGACTCAAAAAAGGGGGATGGGGGGAATCCTATCTGGACAAACAACTACGATGGTTATTACAGCGCTTTAGACGAAGCCCGTGCTCTCGGTCAGTCCGGATACCATCTCTATTCAGTGTATATGTACGGAGGACATAACTACCTCAGACAACTGACTAACTATGCATATACCGGGAATGAGCATCAGGCACCAAATGGCAAATACTACTATAAGGCAAACAACACCGCCGAGCTGGAAGATGCTCTCAAGGCGATCGCCTCTGTCATTACCAAGTCGATTACCTATAAGCAAGTCACCATTAATGACGGTCTTAATACCGTGAACATGGATTTTGCCGGTACCGGGACGCCCCAGTACGTTTTGAAAAAGACGGCGTCTGACGGTACGGTGCTTGCAAGCTACGATTCTTCAACAGGAGCAACAACGGGCAGCTGGGATTACGTAAAGCCCGTATTCAATATGGCCGATAAGACCGTTACCTGGTCGCCCGAACGTGATTCGTCAAAGGTCCTTGAGGATGGCGTTACGTATTCGATCACGCTCAAGACAAAAGCGACTCAGGCCGCGTATGACGCCATAGCAGAAGGCGCAACTCTGGAAGACGGAGATAACGACGGTGACGGCGTTAACGATTCCAAGGGCCTTTATTCAAATGATAACGATAAGGCCAAGATCTCCTTCAGGACCATCCTGACGTCAACGTCTTCTGACGGGACTGTTACAACAAAGGTGAGCGATCCTGCCGAGGCTCTCTATAACAAGCCGGTAGTTTCTCCCGATACGTCAAAACTGAAGATCACAAAACAGTGGGCCGGCGATGACCACGTTCAAAACAACGCAAGCCGACCTGCGGTACTTCGGGGCACCGTCACGCGTGATGCCGGAACGGTGAACGAGAAAAAGTACGACGTTACGTTGACAAAAACAGGGACCAATACCTATGAGACGACTCTAGAGAGCGTCCCTGCAGGACCCCTTGGGCATACTTATACGTTTGAGGAAGAATCTCTTCCGTCCTACTATGAGGCTTCCGCTGTAACGGCAACGGCGCAGGGAACGTCTTCGGCTGCAGGCTCTGTGATCACGCTTAAGGGTATCACTGCCCAGACTGGTTCCTTTGAGATCACCAATACCTATAAGGCAAAAGGTGAAGTCAGCCTCAGCGCGACTAAGGTCTTGGAAGGCCGTCCGCTTGAGGACGGACAATTCCAGTTCAGGCTTAAGGGTCAGGATGATGCTACCGATCAGCTGAAAACCAACGATAGCAACGGCGCCGTTGCCTTTGATAAGATCGAATACACTCAGCCAGGTACGTATCGCTATACCATTACAGAGGTACGCGGCGGAGGGACCGGCTATAAAAACGACGATCACGTGGAAAATGTCACGGTAAAGGTTGTGGACAACGGCGACGGTACCCTTACGGCGACCCCTGAATATGATGGCGACGGAGCGGTATTTACCAATAAGTACATTGCCGTGCCGCTCGCCGTGCTCAAGAAGAGCACTGACGGAGCTACCGCATTGAGTGGCGCGAAATTTACGCTCTATGAGGATAACAATGACGGCTCGTTTGGCGCAGGCGACAACCCCGCGCTCGTCTATAGCGACGCCTCCCTTACCAGTCCTATTCCCGATGCAACCGTGACAACCGACGGAGACGGCAAAGCGCTCTTCTACGGTCTTATCGCCGGCAAGACCTATTGGCTCAAAGAGACCCAGGCTCCGGCCGGATATAACCTTGATACACAAGTTCACAAGATCATTGTCGACGAAGACGGCAATGTGAGCACCGTAGATTCGGGCGGAGCGCAAGCAGCTCTTCCCAAGATTGGAAATGTCCCGACGATCACCATAGCCGATGAACCCATTCCGGGTCTTCCGACGACCGCAGGCGCCGGTATTGTAGGTATCGTAGTGGCAGGTACAACGCTTGCGGTTTCGGGTGGGATCGCATTCGCGAGAAATGCGAAAAAACGTCGATAGATCGTATCCCACGTTGTTTCAGTTTGTGACTTGTAAGACTTTACAAGATGCAAATAAATGTCGATTCATTCTGGATGACCAGAAAATGAAAAGGAGGAAAGAATGAAATTTGCTTCTAAGGGCATTCTGGGGAGGATCAGCTGTCTTCTTGCAGCAGCCGTTCTGGCTTTCTCTCTGGTGCCGGTCAAGGCATTTGCAGCGCCTACAAGCGCTCAGGATGTTGCTGACAGCGAAGTCACCATCAAGGGTCTTGAAACGGGTGACGTTGTAAGTGCCTATCAGATTGCTGATGCAGATATTGATGCTGCCAACAATCTGACCTACAAGATGGCGGATGGCCTGCCCTCTGAGTACGATACGATCGAGAAGATCGCTGCCGTTGCTACCGATGGCTATACCTTTACTCAGGGTTCCGCTATGCAGAATGCCACTGCGGCCATCGCAAACGCGCTGACCTCAAAGGCCGCTAATGCTACTGCAACTGCAGGCGCCGACGGTAACGCCAAGCTTACCCTTGGAAGCGGCTACTATCTGGTCCGTGTTACCTCTGCAAGTGGTAAGACCCGCGTGTATCAGAACATGGTCGTTGACGTATCACCAAAGGTCGAGGGCGGTGTCTATAAGTCTCGTGACGTTGCTCCTATCGACGTCAAGAAGACCGATGTCACTGTCAAGAAGACTGTTGGTTCTGAGTACAAGGAATCTACTGACAAGTACAGTGTTGGCGATACCGTTCCCTTCAAGGTCAACACTGCTATTCCTAACTATCCAAAGGATTCTAAAAACGCCACCTTCACGATTGGTGATAAGCCGACCAAGGGCCTTAAAATCAAGACGAGCACCATTAAGATCAATGGTGAGACGGCAGTTTCCGGCGCTGATTACACCCTGACGGCAGCTGAGAACGGCTATACCATTGAGTTCAAGAAGGATTACATCCTGGCTAACCCTGGTAAATCAATTGAGGTTACCTATGAGGCAGAGCTTACTTCTGAAGCTTTTTCTCACAGCGCAGATGATGTAACTGGCAACACTGCCACCGTTACGTTTAATCCTAACCCTTATGATTCGACAACTGTTACCCCTGATAGCACAACTAAGGTGAAGACTTATGGCTATGTCTTCAAGAAGACTGACCCTGAAGGCAATCCTCTTAAGGGTGCTACCTTTACTCTCACCCTTCCCAACGGCAAGGTTTTAACTTCTACCTCCGATGATAAGGGCTATGTCTACTTCTCCGGCCTTGCTGCCGGTCACTACAAGATTTCTGAGACTGGTGTGCCTACCGGCTACACCAAGGTCGAAGACATTGAGTTTGATCTTAGTGAAACCACTGCTACTGCTGATAACCCAGCTACAGAGGGTGTAACCGAGAACAATTTCCTTGTTAATTCTCAAAATGTAGTCGATAAGAAGCAGCCTGTCCTTCCTGTTACCGGCGATGCAGGTACCTTTGCTCTTACTGCAGCAGGAACTGTTCTTCTCGCCGCTGGCGTGTTTGCAATCATTCGTTCAAGGAAGCAGCGCGCTTAAGTAAGCAGGATTTGTTTCAACCATGACTTATGCAAAACATATGAAGCATGGTAGTGAAGCAGGAGAATCATCAGATTCTCCTGCTTCTGTTACTGTGTCCGGTAGAAGGAAAGTATCAGTGCCTCAAATATCCGGTATACAGATGTCCGGAACTCAGTTAAATGTTGAAAATATAAAGAAAAAGAAACGTTCCCAGATTTGGCTGATTTTATCTATTATTGCTTTAGTAGCAGGTCTTGCACTTATATCTTATCCATTTGTAAGTGATTGGCTTAATCAGCAAGCCCAAAATGAAGTGAGTGCGACTCAAGAAAAAACTGTAACAGCAATGAAAAAAGAGGATCTTTCTTCTGAAAAAGAGAAAGCAATAGCCTTTAATAAACATCTTCGTGATGGTAGCTCAAAAGTCATTGACCCATTTGACAGTAAAGATACGATGCCTGGAAACGAAGAATACAAGGAAGTCCTCAATGTTGCCGGAGACGGTACCATGGGTGAGCTGATAATACCAAAAATTAGTGTTGATCTCCCCATTTATCATTTTACAACTGATAAAGTGCTTCAGCATGGTGTTGGGCATGTTGTGAACACGTCAGTTCCTATCGGTGGAGAATCAACTCACTGTGTCCTTGCGGGACATACCGGATTACCAACTGCTCGCATTTTTGATAAGCTGAATGAACTGAGCGTAAATGATTGGTTCATTGTTCGTGTGCTTGGTGAAGATCACGCATATAGAGTAACTTCAACCGAGGTTGTTCTTCCTGAAGAAGTAAATAGTCTCTCAATCGAACCTGGAAAAGACCAAGTTACTCTCGTAACTTGTACACCATATGGCGTTAATACCCATCGTTTGCTCGTGCACGCAGAGCGCTGTGAAGTCCCTGCGGAATGGGAGTCTTCAAAGAAGCTGGTCAATCGTTCTGTTGAACCGCTTGCCGATTTGCCTAGGCATATGGTGTTTTATTCAATTGCTGGCATACTGGTTACAATAAGTATTATTTTAGGCATAGTTTTTGCAGTGAAGTTCCATAAGAAGAGGAGCAACAGATCCCATAAAAGATAATATGAATAGAGATAAATAATGAATTAACAATCGTTCATATTGCCATACATGCAATATGAACGATTGTAATATTGCGGCGATGTTGAATTTATTGCATAAAAAGCATTCTACCTGCCAGATAGTGCATCTTGGGCGCATGCTGAGCTATTCGCATTCAGTTTGCTTATGCTAGAGATGCCTTAAGGCGAGGCGGCAACAGGCAGAATCGATTGTTTGGACGAAAGATGGAGATTCGTGTCGTAGAGGAAAAGGGTCGTTCGCAGATAGAGGTGACTATCCTGAGCGGGTCGGATGACTGGCGCGTTGCCGGAATTGTTCGCCAGCTGCAGATGGCTGACGGCAAAATTTCGGGGTACGTTCCCGGAACCATCAAGCGGCGCATAGTGTTTCTCGCCGATGTAGCGTGGATTGAAACGAGCGAGAACGCATCACTGATTCATCTTGCAACTGGTGAAACGCTTGAAAGCGACAGTCGCCTGCATGAGCTTGAAGCGGCCCTGAAAGAAACGGAGTTTGTCCGTACTTCTCGACAGGAATTGGTCAATTTGGACCATGTTACAGGGATTAGTCCCGCGGGATCCGGACGCATGCTTCTTTCTCTTGGTGAGAAGAACCTGGTTGCCTCAAGAAAATATGCGGCAGGCATTAAAAAGCGCATTGGCCTCAGGTAGGTGCCTCGGGGCAAAGGTAGCCAGCCGCGCGAGGCATTATGCGCGAGGGCGGGCAGTCACGAGGTGATTGGGGCACTAGGCCGCAGGGTGTTCGAGTATGTTTCAAATTCAACACGTCCCAAGAGAAGGGGATACCATGGAACTTAAACAGTCGCAGGGCATGCAGAACATTGAGCAGACCGCCAATCAAGAGTTTGGCGGTGGCGCCAACAAAACGATGGGCGAGACGGCGCGGAAAGGTCTTGTTATAGGAGCGTTTTACTTTACGATGGTTTCACTTGTGTACTTTGTGGTGATGCTGCTTGGTGACTTTGGCGACAGACAGGAAAGTATCCTTGTTCTGACGCTCATTGGCGCGGGAGCAGGAGCGGGGCTGTTTCAGCAGGTTTGGTTTAATTACCAACCGTTTATCCTGCGCTTTAGCTATTTCAAACGGTATCTGGGATTTAACGTCTGCATGTTTTCCGTGTTAGTGATAATGGCGCTCATCGGAGGCTGGTTACCCGGCATCCCTGAGGCATGGGTTTCGTTTGTAGGGTCATATCTTGTGATTCTTCTGGTGATGACCATCCTCTTTAACTGGCGTTTCAAACGTGAGAATAGAGAATATCAAATGGCGTTCAAAAAGTATCAGGACGCTCGGCGCTGATGAGGGTACACTTCTTTCAAGTAACAGAAGGAGGCCTCATGGGAGCAGAAGCCGAGAAGGAAAACCCAACAGAACCTAAGGCGAGGAATTCGACAGAAACTGCAAAGGAAACCCTAGCGGCAAAAGAAGAGCGAGAAACCCCTTCGGTCCGACCGTCTCAACAGGCTGGAGCGTACCAATCGACTGCCGCCCTCGTTCTTGAGGGCGGCAGCTTTCGGGGCATTTTTACCGCCGGCGTATTGGATGTCTTGCTTGAACATGGCATTGTCGACTTCGACAGCGTGTGGGGAACCTCTGCGGGCGCCATCAATGCAGTGAGCTTCAAATCTCGTCAGATCGGTCGTGCCATGCGCGTGATCCTGGCATTCCGGGACGATCGCAGGTTCATGTCGTTCTGGTCGCTGGCCACTACGGGAAATATTGCCGGCAGCGAATTCATGTACGAAGAGATACAAAATCATCTGGACCCATGCGATTCTGAGGCATTCAACTCAAATCCTCTGCAAATGTATGCCGTAGCTTCTGACGTTACCTTTGGGACCCCCGCGTACCTGCATGTACGATCTCTGCCTGAGGATATCTGGAAAGTTCAGGCCTCGGCTTCGATGCCGCTGGTATCAAGGACGGTCGAGCAGGAGGGACGCCGCTATTTGGACGGCGGCACTACCGATTCCATTCCCTTTGCTCCTGCGCTTGGACTTTCGGGAGCGCGAATCCCCGAGGATCACATGCCGTCAAAACGGGCAGTGGTGATCGTGACGCAAGACCGTGAATACCTCAAGGGCACCGCAAACGAGCAAATGGCCATTCGCTCACATCGCTATGACGCTTTCCCGTATTATCTCGACGCGCTTGAGACGCGTGCGAAAAGATACAACGCTTGCAGGGAGCAGCTCTGGCAGCTGGAGCGAGAAG
Organism: Lancefieldella sp. Marseille-Q7238; assembly: GCF_949152215.1. GTDB lineage: Bacteria > Actinomycetota > Coriobacteriia > Coriobacteriales > Atopobiaceae > Lancefieldella. Next base: position 892,899 of record NZ_OX424407.1, on the reverse strand, counting down.
GTCGATGTCTGGTGATAGCTCCTCCCGAGACGGTAGGCGTCAAGGTAAACGAACGCTCGGGCGAGGCGCTTTTGACGCTTTACCTGCAAGGGCGTGGACAGGCGGAAAAGCGGATTGAAGAGATCCGCACCTTTGTCGCGGATGGCGTTAGGTAAGGCGCTTGAGCTGCACCTTTTCAAGCAGCGAATCCACAACGGAGCGTGGAGCGGCTTGCGTACCGGATTCCATGACGTTGGCGGCGCCAGTTGCCATAGCGAGGCGCAGCGTGTCCTCAATGGAAAGTCCTTTATCCTCGGCATAGGCAAAAGCCGCCACTACCGAATCTCCCGCTCCAACGGTGCTTCCTACCGGCACGCGCACAGGATACGCGTACCATGCCTGATCTTTGGCAATATAGACGGCGCCATTGCCTCCCATAGAGATGCAAACGGTGCTGGGACCCTCTGCGACAAGTGCTGCCGCGGCATCGGCAATGTCGTCGACGGTATCAAGTTTGCGTCCTACCAGCTCAGAGAGTTCATGATCGTTGGGTTTGGTGTAATAGGGCTTCTCGGCAAGGCCGGCCTGGAGGGCAGCGCCATCAGCGTCCAAAAAGACTTTCAGTCCCGCTTCGCGCAGGCGGCGCGTCCAGCGACCGTAGGTATCTATGGAAGCCCCACGCGGGAGACTGCCGGAGAGCACTACGATGTCTCCCGCGGAGGTCATGCCCGCAAGTTCGTTGAGAATGGAAGTGAGCTGTTCATCGCGCACCTCAGGTCCCGATTCGTTGATGTCGGTATTGGTGTGACTGACAACGTCAACTACCTTGAGATTGGTTCGCGTCTGTCCACCGGCGTCGAAGGCATGGACTTTGATGTTCTGCTCGCTAAGAGAGCGCTCAATCCAGGTGCCTGTAGTGCCGCCAAGAAGAGCGACAGCAACAGAAGTTCCACCCAGCTGAGCTATAACCTTGGATACGTTGATGCCCTTGCCTCCCGCATCCTGACGGATATCGGTGATACGGTTGACTTGGTCAATGGTAAAATGCGGAATTTGGACGGTCTTATCGAGTGCGGGGTTTAACGTAACGGTATAAATCATCAGCAACCTCCGATGAGTGGGATACTACTGATAATACTCGGTTTGCTGAAGAACGTATATAAAATTCCTCGTGATATTGCCGTGCAAGTGGAGTATACTTTTAAGGCTTTTCCACAGAGCCCCGTAATCTCTGATAAAAGCAGCGGTAGCTTGTCCAGAAGCTGCCATTTTGTACATTCGTAGGAGGAGTCTAGTGAAGAAGTCGACTCAGTTCGCCAAGGCTGGCGAAGTCGAGCGCAAGTGGGTGCTCATCGACGCTGAGGGCGCTACGCTCGGCCGTCTGGCCACGAAGGCAGCAATGATCCTTCGCGGAAAGAACAAGCCGCAGTATACCCCTAACGCCGATACTGGTGACTTTGTAGTTATCATCAACGCCGAGAAGGTCATCCTTACCGGTACTAAGGCTGATTACAAAGAGTACTGGCGTCACTCTGGCTATCTTGGAGGTCTCAAGCTTGAGTCTTTCAAGGAAGCTATGGAGAAGCATCCTGAGTGTGTCATTGAGCACGCCGTTAAGGGCATGCTCCCCAAGACCACTCTTGGTCGCAAGCAGGGAATGAAGCTCAAGGTGTATACCGGAGCCAATCATCCGCATGCTGCGCAGAATCCCGTTAAGATCGAGCTGGAGGGCTAAACGATGGCTGAAAATACTGCAGTTTATACTGGCACCGGTCGTCGTAAAGAGGCCGTGGCTCGTGTTCGTCTTATTCCCGGTACCGGCAAGGTAGTGGTCAATGGTCGTGAGGCAGCCATCTATTTTGGTCGCCAGCAGCTCGTTGACAATGCCGTAGCGCCTCTGCGCGTTACCGATACCCTTGGTCATTTTGATGTTTTCGCAAATTGTGATGGCGGCGGTATCAACGGTCAGGCTGGCGCGCTTCGTCTGGGCATCGCCCGCGCGCTCCTTGAGGCCGGTGAGTACCGTGAGGATCTCAAGAAGGCTGGTTACCTCACCCGCGATTCCCGTGCGGTCGAGCGTAAGAAGTACGGCCTGAAGAAGGCACGCAAGCGTCCGCAGTTCTCGAAGCGCTAACGTTTCAGGACGTATCCGAGCGCAAGGTGCATTGGCGCAAGGAATGCGGACACGCGAGAACCAAAGCACACAAGGGTCTGTCGATTTTACGACAGACCCTTTTTCTTGTTGGCTGCACTTTGATTTCACCTAAAATATTAGTATTGCCGCGCATGTGTAGGCGTGCGAGGCGAGAAGAACATCCAATCGTCCGCATCGCGCGGACCTATGACATACGATATACGACATATGCAAGGAGCTGCTATGAAGTACTTTGGCACTGATGGATTTCGAGGCCGTGCGAACGAAGGCCTCAACGTTGACCACGCGTACAAGATTGGCCGCTTCATCGGGTGGTACTACGGGCTTCGTCAGGGTCATCGCGCCCGCGTGATTTTGGGAAAAGACACTCGCCGTTCCAGCTATATGTTTGAGTCGGCACTCGTCTCTGGTCTTGTGGCTTCGGGCGCTGACGCGTATATCCTTCATGTTATTCCGACGCCCGGAGTAAGTTATGAGGTGGTCGACGGCGCCTTTGACTGCGGCATCATGATTACCGCTTCTCACAATCCCTTCACGGACAACGGCATTAAGCTTGTGAATAAAGACGGCTATAAAATGGAGGAGGATATACTCCAGCAAGTTGAGGATTACATCGACGGCGCCTTTGAGGTCCCTCTCGCCACAGGCGAACAGATCGGCTGCACCATCGACTATATGCAGGGACGCAATCGCTATATCTCCAGTCTTATTGCCTCGTGCGGCTTCAGCCTTCAGGGCATGAAAATCGGTCTTGACTGCGCTAACGGCGCGGCTTCAAGCGTTGCTCGTCCTGTTTTTGACGCGCTCGGCGCGGAGACGCACGTTATCAACAACGCTCCAAACGGCCTTAACATCAACGTGGACTCTGGTTCCACCCATATTGACCAGCTGCAGCGCTTTGTGGTGCAAAACGGCCTTGATGTCGGTTTTGCCTACGATGGCGACGCCGACCGCTGTCTGGCCGTTGATGAACGCGGCCACGTGGTCGACGGCGACCTTATCTTGTATGTGTGTGGCTGCTATCTCAATAAGTACGGACGTCTGGCAAAGCAGACGGTTGTCACCACGGTTATGAGCAACTTCGGGCTGTTCAAGGCCTTCGAGGACGCGGGTCTTTCCTACGCCAAGACCGATGTGGGCGATAAGAACGTCTACGCCTGCATGAATGAGCACGAGTACAGCCTGGGCGGCGAGCAGTCCGGCCATATCATCTTTGGCGATTTGGAAAAGACCGGCGACGGTATCATGACCAGCCTTCGCATCATGGAAGTTCTTCGTGCCGAGCGCGAGAAACTCTCGGAGCTGGCGCGTCCCGTCCGCCTGTACCCGCAGCAGTTGCTCAATGTCCAGGTCACCGACAAGAACGCCGCCATGGAGTCCGCCGACGTAAAGAAGGCAGTTGAAGCTGCCGAGAAGTACCTCGAGGGCGATGGTCGTGTTCTGGTGCGGGCATCGGGCACCGAGCCTCTGGTGCGCGTACTTGCGGAGGCTTCCTCCGAAAAGCTTTGCCAGGAAGCCAATGAAATTGTTTTGAAGGCGCTTGCACCCTTCAAGTTGACGGCGTAAGCGCGGGTAACGTATGGCTCTTGCAGGAATTGGCGTTGATATGCTGGAGATTGCGCGCATGCAGCGGGCGATTGATGGCCATTCTCACTTTATCAGGCGTGTGTTTACGGAGGAGGAGCGTCTCTATTGCGAGCATACGGCGCATCCCGCCGAGCACTATGCCGCCCGCTTTGCCGCCCGCGAAGCCGTGCTGAAGGCGTTGGGGCTGGGATTTGGCGCGGGTGTCGGGTTTTCTGACGTTTCGGTTACGCTGGATGACGCGGGTCGTCCGAGGGTTCTTCTCGCCGGACGAGCGGCTGAGGTGGCGCGCGAGCAGGGAGTTCGCGAGGTTGCCCTTTCAATCTCGCATACCCGCTCTGTTGCGGTGGCAAATGCAGTTACCGTGACGGACGCGGTGAAACCGAAAATTGACGAGAAAGAAGACGCAGCTCAAGCGCTTGCGGCCTCATTTAAAGAGGCGCGTTCTGTGATAGATGAGCTTGAGCGTGTGCAAGAAACTATAATAGACACCATGAAACAGCAGTCTGAGGAGTAGAACATGCAGCCTGTTCTGAACGTTGAGGATATTAAGCGCGTCGAGGTCTCGCTTACCCGTACGGGGGTGAGCGTTTCCGAGCTGATGCATCGTGCCGGCTATGCGGCCGCTCAGGAAGTTCTGAATCTTGGGGGAACCATCGATAACGTGGTAGTGCTTGCTGGCATGGGCAACAACGGCGGCGACGGCTGGGTGGCTGCTGAGGCGCTGCGTTCGCGAAGCGTTAACGTCAAGGTCATTACTCCCATTGAGCCGGATCAAATATCAGGCGATCTTGCGCGCCAAACTGCGCAGCGCGCGGTTCGCTCCGGCGTATCAGTGCTGGTCGGCCCATCAAAGACGGAACTTGCGGACTTGCTTTCCACCGCTGACGCCGTCCTTGACTGCATGTTGGGAACCGGTTTTCACGGAAAAGTCCGCGCTCCCTTTGACATTTGGATTGAGACGCTCAATGAGTCCGGCGCCCGCGTGCTTGCGGTGGACGTGCCGTCGGGTCTTGACTCCCAGACCGGCCACGCCGAAAGCGCCTGTGTTATAGCGGATATGACGGTCACGATGATAGCCCTTAAACCAGGCCTTTTGGCGGATGCGGGCCGTGACGTATGCGGCTCCATTGTGGTCGCACCGCTTGCCGAGCAAACCGAGCGTCTTGTAGTGGACGCGGATCCCGTAGCGTGGCGCACTGATTTGGAAGACTATCTGGACAGCTTGCCTGCGCAGCAAAACGACGTGGACAAGTTCTCGCGCGGATCTGTGCTTGTGGTGGGAGGCTCTTCTCGCTTCCCGGGTGCCGCGGTTATGGCGGCGCGCTCCGCCGCTCGCGCGGGCGCCGGCTATGTGACCCTTGCGGTTCCGGAAGCCATTTTGCCTACGGTGCAGATTCAATGCCCGGAGATTCCCGCGGTCGGCCTGCCTTGTGATGAGGAGGGCATGCTTACCGAAGACGCAGTTCCTCTCGTGAGCGAGCTTGCCGGCATGCGAACGGTCACGCTTGTTGGCCCAGGTATGCGGGTTTCCGGCGGTACGGTTGCTGTAACATCGGCCCTTATCGATTCCAGCTTGCCGCTTATTGTTGACGCTGATGCGCTCAACTGTATCGCGCGCCTGACGTCCCACAATCTGCCCGATTTTCCCGAGGTCACAAGGCGTTCTGCGCCGCTTATCCTGACGCCGCACCGCCGCGAGCTTGGCCGCTTGGTGGGCAGGATTAACAATCCGCCCGCAAGCCTGGTAGAGCAGCTTGACGCCGCTCGCAAGATCATTTGGGCTGACGGTGGCTCTGAGCTCGTCGTTGTTGCTAAGAGCACGGCGACCGCCTGCGTTGGTGTTCAGAAGGCCGTACTACCCAAGCCCGGCTCCGCAACGCTTGCGACTGCCGGTTCGGGCGATGTTCTTGCAGGCGTTCTCGCGGGGCGTTTGGCTCTGGCTGGAGGAGTTGTTGACGATCTTCCAACATTTTGCTCGCTTGCCTGCGAGGTACATGCCTATGCGGGACAGCTGGCGGTGGAGAAATTCGGCACACGTGGCGTTATGGCGTCCGATATTTCCGAGGCGGTCGGCCTCGCGGCGGACGCTCTTGAAGAGCAAATCTCATTTCCTGTGGAAACGATGACGGAGTAGCAAAGATGGCGCTTCCAAATAACAGGTGGGCATGGGTCGAGATAGATCTCAGCGCGCTCAAGCGCAATGCGAAGGCGTTTCAGGCGCAGATGGCGCGCGGTGTGAAGCTGATGGCCATCGTCAAGGCCGATGCTTACGGTCACGGAGCCGTTGCGTGCGCTAAGGCTTTGCGCCAGGCGGGCGCCCATCAATTTGGGGTCGCCACAGTTGACGAAGGTATCTCTCTGCGCCAGGCGGGCATTGAAGATCCCATTTTGGTGCTCAGCCAGCCGCCTCTGGAGAGCATTGCTGACCTGGTCACATTTGACTTGATGCCCGCGATATACGAGGTTGATTTCGCACTCGAATACGGGGAGGCGTCCTCTGCGGCCGGCAAGGTCGGCCAGTATCATCTTGCCCTTGATACCGGCATGACTCGCATCGGCGTGCGGCGAGAAGAAGCTCTTGAGGTTCGGCGCGCCATCGATTTCCATCGCGGTCTTGCATGCGCCGGTACGTTCACGCATTTTGCCACCGCTGACTTGCTCAACGACTGGGATTTCGCCTTGCAGGTGAATCGCTTTACCGAGGCGGTTTCGATACTGCATGAAGCCGGACTTGAAACCGGTTTGATACATGCCGACAATACCCCCGGCACCATCCTTCATCCCGACATTCAGTTTGATATGTGCCGGGTGGGCATTGGCCTGTACGGCCTTCATCCTGCGGAAAACACCGTGCCGCGCATTGCTCTTGAGCCCGTGATGAGCGTGCGGGGACGCGTGTCGCGCGCGGTCTATCCCAACGTCGGCGATGGAGTGGGGTATGGACTGACCTGGCGGGTTCCGCGGAAGAACGTCCAGGTGGCAACAGTGCCTATCGGTTATGCCGATGGTCTCGCGCGCTGCCTTTCTAATCGCATGGATGTGCTGGTAGATGGCATGCGCGTGCGACAGGTGGGCAACATTTGCATGGATCAGTTCATGTTTGCCGTTGATGTCAACAGAACGCGTTCTTATCGACCCGGATACGAGGTCAGCGTGGGTGATATGGTGACTATCATGGGCGCTGACGGCGATGAGTTTATTTCCGCGGAAGAGATTGCTGAGCTTTGTAATACCATCAACTACGAGGTCGTATGCGATTTTGGAATGCGCCTCGATAAAGTTTACCTTTAGTGCAATGCATGTAGAGTAATGCGGGCGGCGTGGCGCGGCGAGCGCGATTGACATGGCACGGCGAGCGCGGCTAGTATCGTAGAGCGCGCAACACCGTCCGCCCGAGAGTATGGTTGGTTACAAGATGTCTGAAAATCCGCTCCCACACGTTTCACCTGTCACGCTCGAAGAGGTTCGAGCTCAGATGAAAGACTGTCGCCTCTGCCAGCTCTGCGAAGGCCGCAATACCATCGTGTTTGGGGATGGTAATCCTCACGCGCGCGTCATGTTTATCGGCGAGGGACCCGGCAAGAACGAAGACCTCGGTGGAAGGCCGTTTATCGGCGCGGCGGGCAAGAAGCTTGACGGTTACCTTGCGGCGGCAGGTCTTTCTCGTGACGATATTTTCATCACCAACGTGGTCAAATGCCGTCCTCCCTCAAACAGGAATCCCCGTCCCGAAGAGATTGAGGCGTGCGCTCCGTACCTGCGCAATCAGGTTCGCGCTATCTGGCCGGACGTGATTGTGTGTCTGGGTAATTTTGCGTCGCAGTTTATTTTGCGCACCGAGAAGGGCGTGACATCGCTGCGTGGACGTCTGTATCAAACGGGGCATTTTGTCGTGTTGCCAACCTTCCACCCCGCGGCCACTATCTATCATCCGGCTTGGGAACCGCTTCTGACCGACGACCTCCGCCTTCTTGGCGAATGGCTCCGCAGCCATCCGCAAGGACAAATTACATCTCAGAAGCAGGAGCCCTCTTATGAGTAAACTTCCACGCATGACGGCCCCCGGCGTTTTTATATCCTCTTCCGCCTCCGAAACGATTACTCTTGGTGAGAAGTGCGGAAAGCTCCTTGCAGCCGGCGATGTGCTGGTGCTGACAGGAGATCTTGGAGCGGGAAAGACGCAGTTCACGAAAGGCATCGCACAGGGTATGGGTATTGCTACTGATGTGACGAGCCCTACCTTTACCATTGAGATGGTGTATGAAGGTGGCACGATGCCTCTCTATCATTTTGACCTGTATCGTCTGAATGATTCCGGCCAGCTTGAAGATACCGGCCTTTTTGATGCCATTGGATCTGACGGTCCCACCGTTATTGAGTGGGGTGAGCAGTTTGCCGACGATATTGGTGATGAACGTGTTGACGTGTTCATTTCCCGTCTTGAGGGAGGCGCTGTCGATAGCAGCGTCAGCGATGGCAGCGCTGGTGGCGCCGTTGATGGCAGCAGCGAGCCTCAGCGAGAGATTCGCTTTGTTGTGCATGATTCCCGCGGTCAGCAGTTGGTTGAGGAGCTCGGCAGGTAAGAGCGCTTTCTAGAAGCACTGTAAAGAATTGCCATCCACTAAAGCAATTACAGAATAAATGATACCTATCGCCGAATAAACTTGACATAAGAACTAATAGAAAAAATATTCGCGTAGACTGATTTGTAGATAAAAAGAGCCTTCCAAGTTGGAAGGCTCTTAACAAGTCAAAGTGCCACCTACGTGGCGTTATCCAAATGGATAACATTTTTGGCAAAGCCGTATTTTGACTCGCAGTGTTGTCCTGACTGGTAATCGGGACAATCAATAGATGGTTTTGTTAGCTAGAGGGGCCGTAGATATGATGTACGGTAAGGTTGGTGGTAAAAAGAAAGGCTGGGAGGCAGGGTCTCATCTCTCTGACCAACAACGTTTTCTCTGGGCTAAGACAGATATGAACAACGATGAGCGACGCGGATTTTGGCTACCACTCTATGTTCATATGGCTGATTCAGCTAATGTTGCGCGTCACCTGTGGAATGAATGGCTCCCCACCTCAGAGCGACGATTTATTTCTGGTTCCTTAAGTGGAGATGGTGCTATTGCTGAGGCGCTTGTGATATGGCTGGCAGGGATTCATGACATTGGCAAGGCAACACCAAACTTCCAATGTAAGGTTTCAGACCGAGCTGAAGCGGTTCGGGAAGTGGGTTTGGATGTGCCGGCCTCCCAGATGATAAAGCCATGTCCTCACGCTCTTATGGGAGAGGTTATCTTGGATGGATGGCTTGCAAGTAGAGGCTGGGAACATCCAAATACCTACTCGTGCATTGTAGGTGGACATCACGGCACTCCGCCCTCGAGTGAGGGTGAGCTTCGTAATATTAAGCTAAGTTCCTCGAACTTCCCCAATGAGGTGCTTGGAGATTCCGATTGGCAGTTCGTACAAAGCGAACTTCTTGAATGGATGCTCTGTTATTCTGGCATGGAAGTACACGAGAAAAGTCTGAACCCTCTTGGTCTTCTCCAGCCTGTCGAGGTACTTCTAACGGGGCTTGTCATCATGGCGGATTGGATTGCCTCAAATGTGGACCTCTTCCCGCTCACCAACGGATGGGTGAGCGTAGATGAGCTCCGTGCTCGTGCTAATTTCGCGTGGGAACAACTTGCCCTGCCACCTACTTGGCATACGCCCGATTTTACACTCGCTTCGAAAGCGAGCACGGAGCGTCTCTTTCATGAGAGATTTACTGGCCTTCCCAAGACTGCATGCTTACGTCCAGCGCAAGAAGCGGCGGTTTGGGCAGCGCTCAACATGAATGAACCTGGCCTCATCGTTATTGAGGCTCCTATGGGTAATGGCAAAACGGAAGCATCGCTTCTGTGTGCAGAGGTTTTGGCACGTAAGTTCGGCGGTGGCGGCATTGCCTATCTACTTCCAACAATGGCCACGTCGAATGCCATGTTCTCCCGCGTGGAAGAATGGCTTGAGCTGCTTGCTCAGTCGAGCGATGCGCCTCCCCAAAGCATGCAGCTGCTTCACAGTAAGGCTGCGCTCAATTCTGACTACACGAGGCTCAGAAGGTGGAATGGCAGCTGGATGGGGGATGGTAGAGGCGGTGACGAGGATGAACGAGTCATCGCTCACCAGTGGTTTGGTGGTAGGAAGCGTGGTCTGCTCGCATCCTTCGTGGTCGGTACGGTCGACCAGCTCCTGATGGCAGCTCTTAAGACAAAGCATGTGCAGTTGCGCCATCTCGGGCTTGCGGGCAAGGTTATCATCATCGATGAAGTCCATGCCTACGATGCCTACATGAGCACGTACCTCAAGCGCGTACTTACCTGGCTGGGCGCATATGAAGTTCCCACGATCCTGCTATCGGCAACGCTGCCTCCTGAGCGCCGTAAGGAGCTGATGCTCGCCTACCGAGGGCATGATGCGAGTTCGAGAGGAAGACACTCACATCGAAAGGGGCTAGGGGAGCCTCCGCGTGATTCTGCCGGTTGTCCGGCGTACCCTCTTGTGACTGCGCTGACACGTGATCAAAAGGTTCAAGATCCATACACCCCATGCAGCATTGATGGTGCTGGTACGGATGTGTGTCTTGATTTTCTGCCGGATGATGACGAGAAGCTCGTTCAGACTCTGTCCGATCTTCTATCTGAGGGTGGATGTGCGTGTGTGCTGCGCGACACGGTCTCGCGGGCGCAGGCAACCTATCGGATGCTTGAGGAAAATTTGGTTGATGTCCTTGATGGTACTCGGCTCATGCTCGTCCACTCGCGCTTCATTGCGGCTGACCGCCTTCATAACGATGCCGAGCTTCTCAGGCTCCTTGGCCCCGATGCGTCCATCCGTCCGCAGAGGCTCATCGTGGTCGGTACGCAGGTCATGGAGCAGTCGCTCGACATTGATTTTGACGTCATGATTACCGACGTTGCCCCCGTTGACCTTCTGTTGCAGCGTATGGGTCGCCTGCATCGCCATGTTCGCGGAGAGGGTCAGTGTAATCGGCCCGCACGGCTACGCAGGGCCCGGTGCTATGTCACTGGCGTTGAGGACTGGGGGGCCAACCCTCCGTCTTTCTCGAGAGGTATCGACAAGGTCTACCAGAAGGCGTTGTTGCTGAGGACGATTCTGGCTCTTCGTGGCAGAGCGGATTCCGAGGGACGCATAATCGTGAATCTCCCACACGACATTGCGGGCTTCGTGGAGAGCGTGTATGAGGATTGCGATGGGGAGGTCGATGAGACAACTGTCCCCTTTGACGTTCCTGATACCTGGCAATCAAAGATTGATGAGGCAGAGAGGGAATTGACCAAAAGACGGGCGGACGCGGCAAGCAATGCAAAGACCTGGCTATTGGGCAAGCCCCAGTCTCGTAGTCCCAAGGATCTGGTCGGGTGGCTGAGGGAATCGCTGACGATGACTGACGAAAACGTTGGTAGAGCGACGGTTCGTGACTCACAGGAGTCTATAGAGGTCATTGCCGTTCAGGAATGTAGTGGGGGTCTATGTATTTTCCCATGGGTCGATAATGTGGATGGAAGCTCTCCCACGTCTAGGTCGCTTGGCGACGGCGAAATGATTCCCGATGATGACGCTGCGCGACTTGCTGCAACCTGCACAGTCAATCTGCCTCCAGCCCTTTCAGGACCGTGGAACGCCGAGGCTATTGTCAAAGCGCTTGAGATGTCATGTCCCATTCCTGGTTGGCAAGAGTCCCGCTGGCTGAAGGGTCAGCTTGTTCTTGTATTCAACGAAGCGGGAGAGGCGACGATTGACACGGGAATTGCTGTCTACCGCCTCAGGTATGCTCAGGGTACTGGATTAGAGCTCATCGATACCAAGAAAGGAGAGCAGGAGTAGTGAACGAGAAGGCAAGCTTCAACCTCATCGATGAACTATGGATTCGTGTTCTTGATGATAAGGGAGTAGCTAAGGAGGTGTCCCTTCTTGAGCTGTTCCGCCAAGCACCGAGGTTACAATGCCTTATCAATGACTTACCGACACAGGATTTTGCTATCCTGCGCGTATTGCTTGCCATCCTGCAACGTTCTATCTCTCCCATGCTAGACGATCTTGACGAAGACGTGGAACCTGCTGAGGTTTGGGGACAGCTATGGGAGGCTTCTGAGTTGCCCATGGGCGCCATTGAAGCATATCTTTCCAAATGGCATGACCGGTTTGATCTCTTTGATTCGGAGCGTCCGTTCATGCAGGTACCGGGCTTAAGAACATCTCGAGACGAGTGTGCACCAGTCTCAAAAATTATGTCTGACGTTCCTGATGGTGACAGGCTGTTTTCGTTGCGATCAGGCCAAAAGATAGACTATCTGACCTTTGCTGAAGCAGCACGCTGGCTCATACATGTTCAGGCCTTTGATACGGCAGGAATTAAAAGTGGCGTGGTGGGGGATTCAACCGTTAAGGGAGGGAAGAGCTATCCAAGAGGAACCGGCTGGGCGGGAAATCTTGGTGGTATCTTTCTTGAGGGCGAAACGCTACGTGAAACACTTCTGCTCAACTTCGTTGTTTGGGAAGATGATGACAATGAGGTATTTTCTCCTGATGACTTGCCCACATGGGAACAGTCGCTGAGGGAATTTGGAAGCCTTGACGCTCTACCAGTCGGTCATGCCGACATCTATACCTGGCAGTCGCGTCGGGTACGGCTTGTTGCAGACCGGGGAGTGGTTACCGGTTTGGTACTTACCAATGGAGACAAACTCGAGCTCAAGAATATGCATAGAATCGAGTCCATGACCGCATGGAGGCGAAGTAAAAACCAGGAAAAGAAGCTGGGCCAGGTTCCCATTTACCTTCCTATGTCTCATCGGTCGAACAGGGCATTGTGGAGAGGATTGAGCTCACTGTTCGCACCTGAGAATCGTGACGATGGACTGGCGGCTAGCTTTACTCCTGGTGTACTTGCGTGGGCGGAATATCTTACAAGTGCAAATGGAGGACGAAGACTCTCTCAGAGCATGCATCTACATATACATGGCACGGGACTCGAATACGGTACGCAAAGTTCAGTTGTTACCGACCTGATTGACGACACCGTTCTTCTCAGTTCTTTTCTGCTATCGCCAGAAGGCTCTCCTCTGGTTGCCTTGGCATGTGATTGTGTTGGTGACGCAGATAGGGCTGTTGTAGCTTTAGGAAATTTGGTGTCGAACCTTCTGATTGCTGCGGGAGGAGATCAAGATAATATCTCTGACGCAGCTAATGAGGCTAAAACAGAGGCTTACTTTGAGCTCGATTCATTGTTTCGCAGTTGGCTTGCAAGTCTTAACACTGATAGCGATGTTGTTGGCGAGCGAGCCAGATGGAATTGTGAAGCTCGTAAGGTGCTGGATTTGCTTGCAAAAAGATATATTTCGGAGGTAGGTCCTCAGGGTATTACAGGTCGGTCAAGAAAGCGCGGGAAATCTGGCACATGGATTACCTCTTCGATAGCTGAGAGATGGTTTTATTCCGCAATCAGAGAGGCGCTACCCCTTGAAGGGAATGCAATTGTAAAGGAGGGTTCCGGCAGTGAAAAGCAGTGAGACTGAAAGTCCGCGAAATCAGGTAAGGGTGTTTGTAGGAAGAAAGATTGAGGCCATTCAAAACGCCTATCTATCACCTACAGGTAAATCAAAAGGTGCACGAGAGCTTGCCTTCTTGCGTCATGCAGTCACGAGAAAACCTGGAGATACGCCTGCTATATGGGGTCTCGAGTTTGAGGGTATGCCAGATGCGCTCGTTGGCAGGTGTGACGATCCCTCTCCTGGAGAATGGGCTGTCCATGCGGCTCTTACGCTTTATGCAGTTCACCAACAGTCACAGTCGATTCCCATGCATCAGTGGGGGCGTGAACATGGGCTGGGCCAGGCAATGCGCCAACTTGTATTGTGTGCAGCTGATAGATATGAGTCTCTGGAACCTGGAGAACTCCCGAGAAGATTTGCCGCTCTTGTGACCGCTGAGTCGTTTTCAGAGACAATGCACTATGCGCGACAGCTTGTTGGTCAGCTACGGAGGGAGACTATCCCCCTTGATTATGCGTTGTTGGCACAGCAATTCTATGATTTGCAATTTTCAGAGAAGGCTAATGGCGTGAGGCGCGCGTGGGGCAGAGGATTTGCCTCGTGCTGTTTAGGAGAAATGTGCGGTCAAGAGCAGGCTTCTTTGCCTGAAAACGATTAGGAAGAGGTTGCAGTTATGAGTAATTCGTTGTTTATTGATATCCATATCCTTCAAAATGTCCCGCCAAGTAATATTAACCGTGACGATACAGGTAGCCCTAAGACCGCCCGCTTTGGTGGGGTTATCCGCTCCCGAATTTCCAGTCAGGCGTGGAAAAAGGCGACTCGCGACCTGTTTCCCTCGTACCTCCTAGAGGATGAGATTGGATGGAGAACCAAACACGTTGTCGATCTTATTAGTGGATATGCTGCCATAAAGCGACCTGACTTGAATGGAAAGAATCTTGAGGACGCTTCTGCCAAAGCTCTTGGTGCAACAGGAATCAAAGTGACAGACAAAGATACTGGCTACCTGCTTTTTCTCTCGCCCAAGCAGGCGGAGAGCCTTGCGGACCTTGCTATCGCGTCGATTGAAGAAAACAGCTCGATTGATAAGAAAGCTGCAAAAGACGTTCTAAACATCAAGCAGAGGCCAACGCTCAATGCGATTGACATCGCCCTATTTGGCCGAATGGTTGCTGATGCGCCGGATCTCAACGTTGACGCAGCAGTTCAGGTGGCACATGCCATAAGCGTTGGACGTGCGGAGACGGAGTTCGACTACTTTACAGCTCTCGATGACCAAGCTCCAGAGGACAACGCTGGGGCAGCCATGATAGAAACTACAGAGTTCACTTCGTCGACGCTTTATCGCTATGCCGACATTGATGTTCACCACCTATGTGAGAACCTAGGTTCTGCAGCGGCAGCGTGCAGGGGTATAGAAGCATTCTTGAACGCTTTCGTTCGTTCCATGCCTACAGGTAAGCAGAACTCATTTGCCAACAGAACGCTTCCTGCTGCCGTTATCGTTGAGCTGCGCGAGAGGCAGCCAGTCAGCTTAGTCAATGCATTCGAGAAGCCCATCTCTACTACGCAGGGAAAGAGCCAGACCGAACGTGCCTGTGAAGAACTCGTTGTCCAAGAACGCGTTATCGACGAGGCTTTTGACATTGCTCCAAAAGCAACCTTCGTTACCATTGCATCGCCTGATGCCCATGCGTTGGAGGATTTTCCCAATGCGCAAATAGTTGATTTCAACACTCTTATTTCTAGGGTTTCCGAAGAGTGTGCGTCCTATCTTGCGGGTAATGGGTATTCGAGTGAGGAACAGGAGTAGCTATGGCAGTGCTGCTTCTCAAGCTTGCGGGTCCGCTTCAGTCATGGGGATCCAACAGCCGTTTCACTGAGCGTAAAACGCAACACGAGCCTACCAAGAGTGGAGTTATCGGTCTTGTCGCCGCTGCCCTAGGCCGCAGGAGGAAAGACCCAGTGAATGACCTTGTGTCATTGCGCTTCGGTGTGCGCATTGATCAGCCTGGTACGTATGAGCGAGACTTTCAGACCGAGCACACGCGCACATGGGATAAAGAAGCGAAGTGCTGGGTTTTTAAGGACAGTTTACCGTTGAGTCATCGTTTTTATCTCTCTGATGCGATTTTTATCGCTGCATTCGAAGGTGACAGCAACCTTGTCCATACATGTGCTGAGGCGCTTGAGCATCCAGTTTTCCCGCTCTTCCTCGGTAGGAGGTCGTGTCCACCTTCGTGCAAAGTGCTTTTGGGTATCGAGGAGCATGCGACCCTCTTGGAAACCCTCAGCTCCGTTCCATGGCAAGCAACTGATTCCTACAGACATCGGTGGAATATACGCGAAAAGGAAGAAATCAAGCTCGAGATTCTTTATGACAAGGGATTCGATGATTATGGGGAGGGCTACGATGTCGTGCAGCAGGATGTGCCCGTTGCTTTTTCTCAAACATACCGTCAATATTCATGGCGTACAGTTTCACATGCTACGACAACTGTCAAGAATCCCTCCTATAAGCCTCAGCGGATTGAGCATGATCCTCTAGTAACGATTGATGAGGTGATGAGTTAGATGTACTTCACGCGCTTTCCCATTAACTTAACGCGGCGTGAGACGCGCCACATGCTTGCCTCGCCTTACCGCATGCACGCTGCCATAGCAGGAAGCTTTCCTCCAGATGTGCCCATGGAGGAGGAAGGCAGGGTTCTCTGGCGTGTCGATTGGCAGAAAAACGGCGGAGCTTACCTTTACGTCGTGAGCCCTACGTCTCCAAGTCTTGTAGGCCTCAATGAGCAGATTGGTTTTCCTGATTTGAGTCCTTCATGGCAGACGAGAGATTATAATCCCTTCCTAGATCATCTTGCTGTAGGACAGCGCTATGCCTTTCGTTTGGTGGCCAACCCTGTGGTGAACCGCAGTTCCCGTGGTGGTAAACAGGACGCTATTAACAAACAAGGCAGTCAGATGCGCTTGCCGCATCTGACTATCCTGCAGCAAGAGGCGTGGCTTGTTGGTAAGGCTGCATATAATGGGACAAATATAGAGGTGCCAGAATTGTTTTTACAGCAGGACTCTACGCGAGCCTCTCGCAATGGCTTCGAGGTTCTCCAGGATGCACGAGGTATTTCTCGTCTGATTGTGAGCAATACTAGAGAACTGAGCTTTCATAAAGAGTCGCAGAAACAGCCGATTACCCTTGCAATAGCCCAATATGATGGCCTTCTTAGAGTGACAGATATAACAGCGCTGCGCCACGCCCTGATTAATGGGATTGGGCATGGCAAGGGCTTTGGCTGTGGACTACTGACCCTTGCAGCTGAGGGAGGAAGCGGCTCGTGTCAGGCATAACCGGCATCATCAAACCAGATCTCCATACTCTGCCAACCATTAGGGAGCGTATGACTTTTCTCTATGTTGAAAGGTGTTTGATTAATCGTCAGGATAGCGCGGTGACCATTACCGATAAACGTGGAACTGCCTATGTGCCTGCAGCCTCTCTTGGCGTGTTGATGTTGGGACCAGGGACAAATATTTCACATCGTGCTGTTGAGCTTTTAGGCGATGCCGGGTCAACTGTGGTGTGGGTTGGTGAATATGGCGTCCGCTACTACGCCCATGGGCGACCCCTTACTCGCTCCTCACGTCTTATTGTCAAGCAAGCGGAACTCGTGTCAAACACGCGCAAGCGCCTTGCGGTTGCGCGCGCCATGTACCAGATGCGTTTCCCTGGAGAGGATGTCTCTGGGTTCACCATGCAGCAACTGCGTGGACGAGAGGGCGCTCGCATACGCTCACTCTATCGAAAGCTTTCAAAGGAATATAACGTTCCTTGGAAAGGCAGGGAGTATAACCCAACGGACTTTACGGATGCGACGCCCATTAATCAGGCTCTTTCTGCTGCGAATGTGTGCCTTTATGGCATAGTACATAGCGTCATTGTGGCATTGGGGTGCTCTCCCGCGCTAGGCTTTGTTCATGATGGGCATGAGCGTTCGTTTGTGTATGACGTCTCTGATCTCTACAAGGCGGAGTTGACTATTCCCATAGCATTTGAGGTGGCTTCCAATCCACCCGAGGACATTGGATCTGTTACTCGCCAGAAAATACGAGATTCTTTTTATGATGGCAAGATTATGGAACGATGTGCTTATGATATTCGGTTTTTGTTGTTGGGTGATACTGTTTATGAGGAAGAAAACTCATTAGATTTCGAGACTATGTTTCTCTGGGATGAATCTCACCCCGCTGTGGCATTTGGTGTTTCATATGGTAAGAGGCTTGAAGTACAACTGCAGGCCGAAGAGGTAGGAAATGGCGTCCTGATTGGAGAGAGTGATGGTCGTCATTACTCTTGAAAAATGTCCACTTGCGTTGCGAGGTGACCTTACAAAATGGTTGCAGGAGGTTAGCCTGGGTGTATATGTAGGACAAGTGAGCGCTCGTGTTCGCGATAAACTTTGGCAACGGGTGTGTGAGGAGTCCAAGAATGGGCGTGCAACTATGGTATATTCAGCCCGCAACGAACAGCATTTGAATTTCCGCGTGCATAATACGAGCTGGGAACCTATTAATTACGATGGATTAAAATTAATGATGCGTCCAACTCCCACACGAGCAAAAGCGCTGGTGAGAAAGCATATTGGATGGAGCAAGATGTCACAATGCTCCAAGACTCGACGTAAATATGGAAAATCTATTTTTGTGGAACCGGAACAATATGTTGTGTTTGATATTGAGACAACAGGGCTTAATATTGACAAGGATCAGATTATTGAAATTGCTGCCATTCGAGTTGTTAAGGGTGCTATAGAGGAGCGATTTCATACTTTGATTACTACGAAGAAACCACTATCAAAGAAGATTGTCGAATTGACAGGCATATCGGATGAATTATTGATATCAAGTGGTGCGCCTTTATGTGAGGCTATCAAGTCATTTTTGGAGTTCGTTTCTCTAGACATTGTTATAGCTCACAATGCGCGTTTTGATTCTGAGTTTATACAAGTTGCTTGTGAAGAATGTGATTTTGATGATTTTAGTAATGAGGTCATTGATACTATTGATTTAGCTAAAAAGAAGCTTCCTGCGGCTACAAATTACCGCCTAGAAACTTTGGCAGACCTTTTGAACCTTGACAATAAGCATCCACATAGAGCTGAATTTGACTGCGAAGTTACGTTGAGACTTTTTCGCAAACTGATTAAAATATGATTCATTATAGTGGATGCATTATATTTTAACTGCGGATCTTTAGACTGTTCCCCGCATGCGCGGGGATGATCCCGATGAAACTGCTGATGACACCGATGATCTTGACTGTTCCCCGCATGCGCGGGGATGATCCCGAAGGCCAAGATGCCCGCCTGCCGCCAACGACCTGTTCCCCGCATGCGCGGGGATGATCCCTTTCTGCCATTGCTGTCACAAATTTGAAACAACTGTTCCCCGCATGCGCGGGGATGATCCTACTTCTGTTATAATTAACTCATTAAAAGGAAGCTGTTCCCCGCATGCGCGGGGATGATCCCTGGACAAGGTGCCAGATTTTATGAGTGTTGTACTGTTCCCCGCATGCGCGGGGATGATCCCCATTACCGTACGTTCATTGCCAAGGACGGAAACCTGTTCCCCGCATGCGCGGGGATGATCCCTACGTTGTGCTTGCAACACAGCAAGCAGAAGGCTGTTCCCCGCATGCGCGGGGATGATCCCAAGGACGCGGCCAACACCACCACACAGACAGACTGTTCCCCGCATGCGCGGGGATGATCCTAGATGAAGAAACAATAATCAAAGAAATTATGACTGTTCCCCGCATGCGCGGGGATGATCCTACCAACGGTCTTATTCAGACATACGATGCATGCTGTTCCCCGCATGCGCGGGGATGATCCCGTCCGTAGCAAGGTTCAAGGAGTCGTTGACTTCTGTTCCCCGCATGCGCGGGGATGATCCCTCGTTAACGCTATGGACGAGGGATACAAAGGGCTGTTCCCCGCATGCGCGGGGATGATCCATCAGACACTCAGGCTCCTCAGTGCAGAGTACACTGTTCCCCGCATGCGCGGGGATGATCCCGCTCAGCATATACAACTTTGAGTTTGAGAAATCTGTTCCCCGCATGCGCGGGGATGATCCCTGCAATCCCATAGTGCCGCCTTGCCCTTCCGACTGTTCCCCGCATGCGCGGGGATGATCCCTGTACCCTGCCAGTAAAGCATCTTCGTATCTTCTGTTCCCCGCATGCGCGGGGATGATCCCAGCCCAGCTGTAGACAACCTCAGCGCGATAGGCTGTTCCCCGCATGCGCGGGGATGATCCCGAGCGTGGCTGGTGGTATGCACTAAGCTCCACCTGTTCCCCGCATGCGCGGGGATGATCCCTTCTGGTTGATGGACTCCTTGAATTTTGTCCTCTGTTCCCCGCATGCGCGGGGATGATCCCCAAAACAAAACCGAATAGAGGTGATATGAAGTCTGTTCCCCGCATGCGCGGGGATGATCCCTACCTTGAGAAAAACGGAGCACGAGAGCTTTACTGTTCCCCGCATGCGCGGGGATGATCCCATATTGCTTTGAACCTCTTTCAGGTGGTGTTCCTGTTCCCCGCATGCGCGGGGATGATCCCAGTATCTGCTTTTCGACTGCGGTCGTGATAAGCTGTTCCCCGCATGCGCGGGGATGATCCTTACTGCCAACGGCCCATACGCACGCCCCACAACTGTTCCCCGCATGCGCGGGGATGATCCCATGCTGAAGACGTTTGAAGATTGTCTCGTGAGCTGTTCCCCGCATGCGCGGGGATGATCCCCGTAATCACACGATTTTTAACCATGTGACCTGCTGTTCCCCGCATGCGCGGGGATGATCCTTAGTCTGTCGCTCATTCCTGCCTTTTCCTCACCTGTTCCCCGCATGCGCGGGGATGATCCCCGATTCTACGTATTCGGCGGAAATGATAAAACACTGTTCCCCGCATGCGCGGGGATGATCCCCTTCCTTCTGTGACGATATAACGGCTGTCGAGCTGTTCCCCGCATGCGCGGGGATGATCCCCCTTAATTACCTCGAAGACCTTGAAGAGTGTCCTGTTCCCCGCATGCGCGGGGATGATCCCAAAGGCACACAACCAAACCATACAGCTTCAAGCTGTTCCCCGCATGCGCGGGGATGATCCCCTGTAATGTCCCTCCGCGATTGAACTTTCTGACTGTTCCCCGCATGCGCGGGGATGATCCCAACCCGAGCCGTTCTTCGTTGTCGAGGTACTCCTGTTCCCCGCATGCGCGGGGATGATCCCGAGCGCGTAATGATGGCACTGAAAACGGTCGTCTGTTCCCCGCATGCGCGGGGATGATCCCTTCTCAGAGGCTCAGAGCCGTCTTCTCGTTCCCTGTTCCCCGCATGCGCGGGGATGATCCAGGAAGGAGCTTTTCAGGAAACATTCCGTGAAGCTGTTCCCCGCATGCGCGGGGATGATCCCAGTTGGAGGTTACTTCACTACACGCTCATTTGCTGTTCCCCGCATGCGCGGGGATGATCCCAAAAAGAGCAGCGCGAGAACTTACAGAAAAATCTGTTCCCCGCATGCGCGGGGATGATCCCGAGCATGGTACGGTGTATGGCCCCGCTACAGTCTGTTCCCCGCATGCGCGGGGATGATCCTATCTACAATGATACAAGTACTAGCAAAGTAAAGCTGTTCCCCGCATGCGCGGGGATGATCCCGTGATTTTTGTATTCAATAACCTCTATATCGCCTGTTCCCCGCATGCGCGGGGATGATCCCGCTCGCAAGGTAAATTTGATAGCCAGAGCCGGCTGTTCCCCGCATGCGCGGGGATGATCCCTTACGTCCTTGTGTGATTTCTTGCCACTTAGCCTGTTCCCCGCATGCGCGGGGATGATCCCGCCCGTGCTTGCTTGGCGTCTTTGTATCCTTGCTGTTCCCCGCATGCGCGGGGATGATCCCCACGTATCTCTTCCTCGTCTTCTTTGCCATCCCTGTTCCCCGCATGCGCGGGGATGATCCCTGGCGGGGGAATTGTTCGATGAGATAGTTAAACTGTTCCCCGCATGCGCGGGGATGATCCCTTTCAACTGTTTTTTAAGTACCGAGATTTCTACTGTTCCCCGCATGCGCGGGGATGATCCCTATGCGCCAGACCTCGCGGAGCCGCTCGAAGGCTGTTCCCCGCATGCGCGGGGATGATCCCAAGCGCCCAGCGAGGATGTGCGTTATCTCGCTCTGTTCCCCGCATGCGCGGGGATGATCCCTCTGTTGGCCCGCCAAGACTATCACCAATAGCAAAACCATACAATGCTCCGGCGATCTTATCTCTTAGTTCAGCTTTATTCACTCTCTGTCTTCTTTCTTCTACATTCTCCACCGTTTAGAACATCTTGCGGCTTATGCTCATACATTTCACAGACAGTTGTCGGCTCATGCCTTCTGCCACTAGCATCTACACTGCCATTCAGAAACGGATCAGAATCGTCAAACTTGTATATGCAATCTCTGCAAGTCAATTCTGAATTTACAATCGGCCTCGCGGCCATGCTTTCACTTCGTATTCGCTTTCTGAACTCTCTCAGCTCTTCTTTTGTCATCCCTTTAGCCATGCAATCACTTTCTATACCATTCTACTTCTACATACGCATCACAATCATAAGTCTGTTCCCCGCATGCGCAGGGATGATCCCTGTAACTTGCAACACATGCAGTTGTACAAATATGTTCCCCGCATGCGCAGGGATGATCCCGCTGTGGAGATTACCTTTGATGTAATGGCAGACTGTTCCCCGCATGCGCAGGGATGATCCCTGGAAAGCCAAGCTGTCTGTAGTAGGCTATCGCTGTTCCCCGCATGCGCGGGGATGATCCCAGGCTCGGCGTTAAGCGCACGGAAAGCAGCTGTAGGCGGAGTCTTGACGCGCTTGTAGCTGTAAACCAAATCAGAGGTACCGGTAGCAGTCATGCAGTCATCAAAGGTGAGAGCTCCAAGCAGGTAGTTGTCGGTCACAAGCTCATTGATAAAGCCTTGGACAAGCTTATCGCCGGAGTTTGCGGCCAAATCGGCAAGTGTAATCATTTATCGTCCTTTCAATCCTTCGCGGATATTCATAGCGACGCCGCCAGAAGAACTACCTGCTGGTTTCCCGGAGGTATTGATATTCTTCGGTGCGTCTTCAGACTTGAAAAGGAAAGGCTTTGTTTCTTTAAGCTTCTCAACATCTCCATCCAGAGCATCAAGTGCCATACGTCCCAACTCAAGGTCAATACATCCAGCACTGGTAAGTGCTGACTCAGCTTCCGCTTTTGTCTTGGCGTCTGCTGCGTCTTTAAGCTGCTGCTCAATAGCAGAGATGCGCTCATCAGAAGAAGCCATTAACTTCTTAGACTCTGTAAGCTCTGCTTCCAGCTCCTTAATGCGCTTCTCGCGATTGGCAAGATCGCGTTCTAGCTTGTGGACATTGACATTTTCTGTGGGTTTTGCGCCTGTCTCTTCGCTTGTGCCCTCGCCCTCGTTTGGGTCTTGGGAATTGTCTTCCTCGCCATCTTTGGGGTCTTGGGGCTGATCATCGGGCTTGGGGTCTTGGGGGACTGTGCCTTTCGGCTTTGTCTCCTCGTCCACACCTTCAGTCAATTTACCTGGCATAAAACCAATCCTTTCAGCCTTTGCAGGTCCTTTTCCTGCACTGAAAGGATTGTCTTAGGTTAGTAACGAGCAAAGAAAAAGCCCCATTGCTGGGGCTTTGGGAGTTTAAGCTTTTACTTTTCAAGCAAAGGAGTAAGTTCTTTTTTGGCCTTTTTAGTGGGGCCGTCCCAAGTGAAATACTCCGGCCAGCCCTTGTGTAGGTTATTATGCCTGATCTGAGCCACCAACTCGTCGTTCGGAAGCTTTCATGTAGATGGCGAGATACTGATTCTCTGTCAGCTCGCCATTCTGTTTTCGACGTAGCTTTACATACTCCCTAGCAAACGTTTTTCCTCCGCGTAGAAGCGCTTCATGAGAGATATCTAGGCTGTCGCAAAGTACTTCGTAATCAATCACCATAAGAGAGCACTCCTTACTACGATATCAGCGATTTTATTCTTTCCGAATCCGTGTACAGCGACGAATCTAAAAGACTCTGCCAGAAGCTCGGACCCGAATTCATCTTTCATATCATTATACGTTTTCATGTAAGGAGACATATGTTTCAGAAGCTCTATATCCTCACTGTTATTAAATATTATTGTACCCAAATCTTCGGCATAGTGTTGTTCCCCGCACACGCGGGGATGATCCCTTATCGGGATTGGGAACCTTTGCCTCTGCCTTGGGCTTGAAATACGCAACCATAGCTTCTACAGTCGAGCGCATTTTCTCTTCAGCTGTCTTGCTTTCTGAAGAGCCTCCTTAATCGCTGGATCCGTCATTGATCCTAGCATTTCTTGCTCCTTTCCGGCCGTGCGGCCTAATAAAAAACCAACCGCACGGCTGGTTGGTTACACCTAGTAGATTCTCGCCTGCGAGTCGAACACAGATATCAAGAACCAGAATCTCGTGCCTTTCCGTTAAACTAGCGGGAATTGTAGTATATTGTGATTAACAGGGTTGGTCCTGCCCAGCTAATTGGGGAGGGTCAACCCTCGTTTTATAATCGGAAAGTCTGTTCCTCCCGGAGGGACATACTAGACTGAGTTGTAGTATTCCCTGCGCCTCCTGATAGATCTCAGATTATGCAGAATGCGTTTACGAAAGTGCAAAAGATATGGAAATTACTGTACTTGTCGGGTTTGTTGCAGCGTATTAACTATTAAAGAGCTTGTTTTCCGTTTTGGGGATATACAAGGTCCTTTAAAGAATTTCAAAGGTGATTTTTTGAGCCTGGCGAGAGATTCTATCTGTTTATTCTTAAAACTGAGTAACTGTATACGTAAGCCTCGGAATCGCAAAATGGTAAAACCTTAAACAGCAAAAGGCTCATTCAAGTAGCCTCATCAGCGACACTTCTCGATAGTTCACGGTACAATGCAAAGAGTTTAAGGACAACTGCGAAGGTGGAAGCAGCATTTATGGAAAAGCAGACGGAAGAACGGGCAATTGCCAAAAGAGGCACAAGAAATTCTAGTTTGGAACTCTTGCGCATCCTCGCGATGTTGATGATTATTGCCTGTCACTTTGGCAGCCGAGTTAATTGGGCGTCTGCCGGTCACATGGTATTTAACGAGTATTGGCTTGAACTGCTTGAGAGCCTTGGGCAAATTGGTGTAGGCATATTCTTTTTGATTTCCGGCTATTTTCTGTATGAAAGAAAAAACTTCCATTGGCAACGAGTCTTTAAGATTGCACGTCCGACCTGGTTTTATTCATGGGTTATACTAGCGCTTGCGTACCTCTTCCATAATCCTCTTGTGGCAGCTACTACTCCAATGTCGCAGGTGGTCGCTCAGTCAATGTTTCCGATATTTTTGAATTCCTACTGGTTTATCTCTACTTATATCTACATCACGCTGCTCTCGCCTTATCTGAAGAAATGGCTTGACGCGCTCTGCTTCAAAGAGATTGTCGCCGTTGTATTGCTGAGCTTTCTATTTAATACTGGAGCCGCGACGTTTGACTTTTTCCTCACTTCGGAATTTGCAAGCATTGGCGGCGTCATAAGTTCAACGATTATCTTTGTGGTGATGGGCTACTCTCTGAATCGCTTTAAGGACAAGTTTTCCAGTCCCGTAATTCCGCTTGCCTGCATACTTATTGCAGCGATAATCCTGCTTGCGGGACCAGCTGTTCTGGCGGCTCTTGCTCGCGCCGGCTATCAAAACACATCGGCTCATGTGTTTATGGACATTTCCTCAGTTCCGATTGCGCTCGCCGCGGTTGGACTTTTCCTCGTTTTCTCTCGATTTGATTTTAGGAGTAAAGGAATCAATTACCTTGCAAGCCTGATGTTTGGGGTCTATCTGATTCATGAAAACAATTTCGTGTGGCGCTTTATTTGGCAAGGGGATCTTTTTCACGTGGCGACACATCTCACCGATTCAAAACTGCATTTTGTGCTGTATTCTTTCAAAATGATTCTTGGGGTGTTCGTTTGCTGCGCCGTTATTGAGGCTGTGCGCAAGTTCGTGGTAGCGGCAATTATGAAGGTTTGGAAGGGATAGAAAAGTCTGTTGAGGCGTATGTACAACCTGCTGGAATATGCCCTAGAATGATACGTCTGGAGAAGCGGTAGAAAGGATAACTATGTTGAGTTCGCTGGGAACAATCATCCCCATTGTGGGCGTGGTGATTATCGTTCTTCTCGTCTTGATAAACGGCTTTGTATCTGCGTCTCCCGCAGAGATTAAAGTAGTCTCAGGCCCGTGGGGGCAGCGCATCATTCACGGCAAAACCGGCTTTAAGGTGCCGATGATTGAGCGCGTTGACTCGATGACCGCGGCTATGATTCCGGTGGATGTCAAGACATCAGATTACGTGCCTACAAATGACTTCATCAACGTGCAGGCGGACGCCGCCGTTAAGGTTCGCATTGCAACCGAGACGCCGGAGCTCCTGCAGGCCGCTACACGCAACTTCCTGTACAAAAATATCGACGAAATCTCCAATGAGGTTCGCGATACGCTTGAAGGACACCTGCGCGCCATTATCGGTCAGATGAAGCTTAAGGATATCGTTACCGATCGCGATACGTTTGCACAGCGTGTGCAGGACAACGCTCACCAGGATCTCGCTGAGATGGGTCTTGAGATTGTCGCCTTCAACATTCAAGGCTTTGCCGATAAGGACGGCACCATCGATAACCTTGGCGTTGCGAATGTCGCGACTATCCGCAAGGACGCTGAGATTGCTCAGGCCCGTTCCAACCAGGAGATCTCTGAGGCTCAGGCCGCCGCTGATAAGGCGTCCAATGAAGCTCGTGTCAATGCTGACCTTGACATCGCTCAGAAACAGACCGACCTGGCTATGCGTAAGGCGGCGCTGAAGGTTGAAGCTGATACAGAAAACGCGAAGGCGGACGCCGCGTATGAGATTCAAAAGCAAATCCAGCAGAAGGATATCGAGCGTGAGACCGCGGCGGCAAATATTGTAAAGCAGGAGCAGGAGGCTGTCGTCAAGCAGAAAGAGGTCGAGGTCACCAAGAATACCCTCGATTCTCAGGTTCGCGCGAAGGCGGACGCTGAACGTTACGCCGCTGAGCAGGCCGCCCAAGCTGATTTGTTCCGCCGTCAGAAAGAGGCCGAGGCCCAGGCGTATGAGCGCACGCAGGCTGCAAAGGCAACGCGTGAGGCCATGCTTGCCGAGGCCGAGGGCATTCGCGCTAAGGGTGACGCTGAAGCCGCCGCGACCGCGGCTAAGCTGACCGCTGAGGCCGAAGGTCTTGAAAAGAAGGCTGAAGCAATGGCGAAGATGAACCAGGCCGCTGTGCTTGAAATGTACTTTAATGCGCTTCCTGACGTCGCCCGCGCTGTCGCGGAGCCACTTGCTAACGTTGATTCCATTACGATGTACGGCGAAGGCAACGCCGCGAAGCTCACCGAGGACATTACCAAGTCTGTGACGCAAATCAACGCCGGTCTTGGTGACTCTATGGGATTGGACTTGAAGCAGCTCTTCGGCGCGCTTGTAGGGGCAAAGGCCATCGCGCCAACGCTTTCCGATGCCGTTGCCCAGGGCGTGAAAGAGGGAACGTCTGAGGCTGCTCAGAAACCCTCTTCTGAGCAGGAGGCTTCCGACAAGAAGCAGTCTGAATCTGACGAGAAGTAACAGGACTCAAAGAAATAGCTTTGGAGCGAGGCCGGAAACGAAGATTTCAGCCTCGCTTTTTTAGAGATTCTCAGACACCCTCGAACCCTCGAACCCTCGAACCCTTAGATACTCTCAGACGCTCTGATTTGTAATTCAGGGACCCTGATTTTAGTTCAGAGACACTGGTCTTTAGTCAAGGGATTTTAGTTTAATCTCTCTTGAAAAGCTTGTTGAAAAGACTGAGGATTTCAAGCGAGCGCTTGTTTGTTGCTGCAGCGTCGCGCTGCCATCCGCTTGCCGTATGAGTAAGAACATCGCCTTGCGAGGTTCCTTCGGGCAGCTCGGAAAGAGGAACGTCCAAGAACTTCTCGCCACCGTTAATCTCAAGGACGGCGATGTTGTTATCTTCGATTCTGTCGACAATCGCGGTCATAGAGCACCTCTACTTTGACTTTGGCGGGGCAACGGGCGTGCCCTCGCGCTGAACGTACAGAGCAATAGTTGAACCATCGGTGACAGCCGTAACCGTGCCGTTCGCTCCTGTTCCGTATACCTGCGTGTGTGCGCTGTTCAGCGCTTTGAGTACACTGGCATGCGGGTGTCCGTAGTCATTGTCGAGAGCGTAGGATATAACGGCATAGTCGGGGGAGAGCTTAGTGACAAGCGCTTTGTTGGTGCCAGTGTGCGACCCGTGATGCGATACTTTCAATACGTCGATATGACCTTCGGTGGCCTGATCGATAAGGGCTGTTGGAGCGTCGCCCGTAAAGAGGAAGTTCTTCTCGCCAACGGTCAGTTTAATAATGATTGAATAGTCGTTAGTGTCATCAAACTGCGCGGCCGCGGGAGGCCATAGGATATCGATCGAGTACTGGTCACTTTGGACTATGGTAGCGCCGGCGGCGGCCTGCGTGATTGTGAGGCCTTTTTTGTCGATGGCGTTCAGGAAGTTTTTGAAGGTTTCGGTGTTGTTTGTAGCGTTTGGCGCCCAGATGGACTTGACGTCAGTATCACGAATGAGCTCCGCCATTCCTCCGATATGGTCGGCGTCAGGGTGTGTGGCGATAAGATAGTCAATTTGGTTCCGGTGATCGGCTTTGAGCTGAGATTCAATTGTTTTCGCCGAACCGCGAGGCCCCGCATCGATGACCATAGTTTTGCCATCAGGAAGTTCCACAATTGTAGCGTCGCCTTGGCCAATATCAAGGAATCTGATGGTAGTTTTGGTGGGATCAGCGGACGCCGCGGCGGTTACGGCGGCGGGAGCATCCGATTGAGCCGCGGCGTCATACGAGCGTGTCGTGCACTCTTGTATGAGCGTCGCGACAGCGATAGCAAGGGTCAGTGCAAGCGTTGTAAGCGTGCGTATCTGAGTCTTGGTGAGGCGGTGTTGGCGAGAAGTACGGTGAGCGTTTGTCATAACCTGCCTTGGCTGTTAGTTTGAAACGTTTGCGCGTTTACTGATACGTCCAAGATATCACTTGACGCTGGACACAGGTTTTCGGATTTGAATTGGTTTCATAGAGAAGGTACTTGGCGTACACTGAAAGCGGTCACGTAAGAGAAGGAGATTCTCATGAATGAAGCGTATGAATCGTTGCTGACGCGCCGGAGCTGGAGAAAGTTTACCGACAAGCCGGTACCTGAGGATCTTATCGCCAAAGTCGTCAAAGCCGGCGAATATGCTGCCAGCGCTGTAGGCTCGCAGTGCCCTCTTGTGATTAAGGTTTCTAGCCCTCAGCTTCGCGAGAAGTTCGTGCGCGCAAACGCGGCGATCATGGGGCGACCCGAGGGCTTTGACCCATTTTACGGCGCTCCGGTTTTGCTTGTGGTGCTTGTACCAGCCGACAATCACAATGGCATATACGACGGTTCGCTTACCATGGGTAATTTAATGCAGGCGGCGCATGACTTAGGCCTAGGTTCGATTTGGATTCACCGCGCCCGCCAGGAGTTTGAGATGGAAGAGTTCAAACAGTTCCTTATTGAGCTGGGCGTGGAGGGCAGTTGGACAGGCATTGGCCACTGCGCTATCGGTTGGCCTGATGGCCCTGAACCAAAAGCGGCTCCGCGAAAGCCTGGTCGCTATATCGATGCAGATGAGATTTTGGGATAGCTTAAAACTAGCGCGTTGATTTGTTGATGTGTTGATGCGCTGATGCGCCGGCTTATTAGCGCGTTGGTGTGGTTGCTCGTTGGCGCGTACCGGTTGCTTGCGAAAACCGAAGGTGAGATTCTTACCGCTGCCGTTGCGCGGGTTGGTTATGGAGCTCCTGGGCATCGTGATGCTCTTGGCTGCCGGAATGCTCATGCCCGTGGTGATGGGCGTGTTCATGCTTGATTTCCGCATCGTCATGCCAAAGAGCTGGGACAAATACTTCTCGAAGTCCCGACCGCAGCAAATCTTGGCCAATAAAAACGCAGCGAGAATCTTCTTGCGGCTCATCACCAGTAATGGCCCAGGCACGCTCGACCATGTCGAATTTTACCCACTGGTTTCCGCAAGGCAGCGAACCCTTCGCGCGTGCGAGCTTGCCAAAGACGCCCGCGGAAGCTGCGTCCAAAAGCCAGATCAGATGCGCGGGGGATGGCAGTTCCGCATGCTGTAAAGACAGGGTTTCAAGGTCGATCTCTTCGTGATCGTGGTGGTTGCTGTGGCTGTCGGGAGCGCCGAGGTTGCCGTGATTGCGCCGCTCGCTTTCGGGAGCGCGCTCGTCTGCGGACTCGGTTTCGGTGTCGGCAAAGGGGCGGTGCAGCAGACTTTCCCACCATTCGTCGGAGATATCGGCATAAGAGGCTCGGGCAATCAGCTCCGCCGCAGGATTGAGCTTTGTCGCCAAAGAGACGATCGGCGCGATATCAGCTTCAGTGTCGGATGAAAGTTTGGACACGACGATACTTCTCGCTGCGGATAGCTGGTCATCAAAGATCTCGGGAAAGGCCCGACGCTGCTGCTGCCACGATTGAGCGTCGATAATGGTTACCGATGCAAGCAACGAAATGCGCTCCCATGTTACTTGGCCGATATTGTTGAGAATGCTTTGCAGCTTGGCCACGCCCGTAGGTTCGACAATCAGGAACTCGGGGTCAAGGGAGTTTGAGATTGTCAGGATACTTGCGGCAAAATCTTTCTTGCCCGAGCAGCAGATGCAGTTTTCAACAGACTCCCATACGCGCAGGTCGGAATCTTCGCGTAAACGCCGCGCGTCGATGTCCGCTTCGCCGTATTCGTTTTCATAAATGGCGAAGTCGCGCCCGGTGCGCCGTACGAGCTCCTGGATGAATGTGGTTTTGCCGGCTCCGAGAAATCCGGAAATTACAAGAATCTTCATGCCGCTCCAAACGGAAAGCTGGCGAGAAGATTGCGCTTCTCGCCAGCTTAAACGTGAACCGAAACGCTTCAGGAACCGAAAGACTTACGTCGGACGGCTCCGGGACAAACGCCGAGTCGGTCGGCTAGTCGATAACAACGACCGGTTTGATGAGGTCGCGCGGCTTGTCGCGCATGCAGAACAGTGCTTCCTCAAGGTGCTCCCAGCCGTGGTAGAGGTGCGTGACCTCGGGGTGGAGGTCAAGACGGCCGGAGGTGACCAGGCTGGAGAGCTTCTCCATGCGCAGACGGCCGCCGGGCATGAGGCCGCCGCGGATGTCCTTGTGACCCATGCCAACGCCCCACTCAACGCGTGGGATGTTGATGTAATCGCCGGAACCCAGGTAGTTGACGTTGCCGATTCTGCCGCCGGGCTTGAGGCACTTGACGGCGGGATCAAAAGTCTCGACAGTGCCGCCGGCGATGCAAATGCGGTCGACGCCCTTACCATCGGTAAGTTTCATGACCTGCTCGTCAATGGGGCCGTCCTTGTAGGAAATGAAATCGGTGGCTCCGTAACCCTTGGCCGCCTCAACGCAAACAGGGCGGGTGCCCACGGCGATGATGCGAGAAGCTCCGTGCAGAGCCGCGCCGGCGACGCTCATGAGGCCGACAGGTCCGATGCCGATGACAAGTACCGTGTCGCCAAACTCAACGCCGGCCAGCTCAACGGCATGGAATCCGGTGGGGACCATGTCGGAAAGAATGCAGGCGTCCGCGGGATCCATGCCTTCGGGCATGTGAGCTAAATTGCCGTCAGCGTCGTTGACATGGAAGTACTCGGAGAAGACGCCGTCTTTGAAGTTAGAGAATTTCCAGCCGGCAAGCATGCCGCCGGAGTGCATGGAATAGCCAGCCTGCGCCTCAAGGGAATTCCAGTCGGGGGTAATGGCGGGGACAAGAACGCGGTCACCCGGCTTAAAGTCCTTGACGAGCTCGCCAACCTCAACGACTTCGGCGGAGCATTCGTGGCCAAGAATCATATTGTGGCGGTCGCCGATGGCGCCTTCCCAAAGCGTGTGGACGTCAGACGTGCAGATTGCTACCGCGAGCGGCTTACAGATGGCATCAAGCGGACCGCACGCGGGCGTATCCTTCTCAATCCAACCGGACTCGCCGATCTTGAGCATTGCATAACCTTTCATAAACCCTCCTAAAAACGTGGCTTTGCTGGCGCAAAGCGCTGACAGCGGACGTTTTCTACGCGAGGCGTCTTCTCGCGAGAATCGCTCCTTTGCGGTCTTAGTGGAGGTTCGGCGAGTGTGTTGTACTCGCGCGATACAGGCTGACCAAGACCCCTAGAATACGTTCTATTTTCATATATGAGATAATCTTCAGGCATGACGTAACGGCGAAAGGTAGACGGTTTGCCGTTAGTGGACATTCGCGCGTGTGCATGCAAACAAAAGGTATCTGAACGAAACGTATCTGGACGGACGCATCAAAATGCTTGAAGCTTTGATAAAAGACATGGGAGCCAATCTGGATTGGCAGATGCTGGTGGTGTATGCGCTGTTTTTCTCGCCGGCAGTCATTTTAGGCATTCTGTTCACACGCTCGTTTCTCAGAGAACCGCGGCAGTTCCGCAACGCCATCTATCTGCTGGCGACCATACTGTGGCTTGTATTACTTCTGATTTTGCGTTTTAGTCAGATGTGGACTGTGTATGTCATTGCTGCTCTCTTTGCGCTTTTCCCGATTGTGACCTGCACGTTTTTGGTTATAAACGGCATTATCGTGATACGCAGAGAAGGTCTTTCGCTGACCTCGCTTTTACCGATGGGCTTGGCCCTGTTCATCCTCCTTATGTACTGCGTGCCTATGTATGCGAGTCAAGATGAGTTCCTTCTCGGCGTCACGGCACTCTTCTTCTTTGAGGGCCTGTGGTTCTCCTTCACCTTTGTCGCCTTGCTCATGTATTCATGGCTGTATCGAATTTTGCCCAAGAACCGCCGATATGACTACATCATCATCCACGGCGCAGGCCTTGATGGCGAGAAGCCCACGCCACTTTTAGCCGGCCGTATTGACCGCGCTTTGGAGCTCTGGAATCGACAGGGTTGCTGTGGCAAGTTTGTCGCTTCGGGAGGTCAGGGTGACGATGAAGTGGTTTCAGAAGCTCAGGCTATGTATGACTATCTGGTAGAACATGGTGTTCCCCAAGAGGCCATCCTTATGGAAGATCGTTCAAGGACAACGTTGGAGAATCTCAAGTATTCACAGGCGCTTATAAACGCTGACGCACAGTATCAGGAATGCAGCGCAGCAATGGTGACCAGCGATTTTCACGTGTTCCGCTGTGCCGAGTACGCGCACAATTTAGGTATTCGGGCGGACGGTGTTGGCTCACATACCAGAGGATGGTATTGGCCTACAGCATTTATCAGGGAGTTTGCGGCCATCACCAAGGCTCATTTCTGGCCTTACCTTGTTATAGCGGCCTTGTGGTTGCTGCCGAGCGTCATAAGGATTATAGGCGCCTAATCTTCGGCGTTCTCAACGGGTTTTGAGTTCATTCTCACCGGGCTGTAAGTTATTTTTCTGTAGTTTTTGAGTCGCGTTGCAAAAGTAGGGATATAACCTACAATTGCAACATGACTTACTTTAGACACATATCTACAATTGCCCGTCTCGCGGAACGAGAGGGGATTTTTACAACAGCGCAGGCTGAGCGCATGGGGATTCCTCGTGACGCGCTTCATGACGCTATGGTATCAGGTCGAATCAGCAGAGTCACTCGCGGCGCGTATCGTCTCGTGGACATCGAACCCTCGAATCTGGATGAACTTATCGCTTTGTGGAAGCTTACAGCTCCGAAAGCGTTTTCACGAGAAAGAAATTCGCTTGCTCAGTGGGACGGATTCGTGATTGGCGGCCTGACCGCCGCTTGCCTTTGGGAGGTGGGGGACGGTCCATTGGCTCCCTATCGGATGTTCGGGGCGCGACGCTTTAATTCACGGAACGCTCAGCTTCACTTCAGCACGAGGCGTGTCGCGCCGAAAGATGTTACCTTTCTCAAAGGACTGCCTGTTACGAGGCCTGAACGTACGGTCTTCGATTTGATTATCGACAGGGAGGATCGTTTTCAGATTTCCAGAATTCTGCGCGAGTTCTCCTGTAAGTACGCTCGCACGGACGACGATTTTAATCTTCAACGTCTCATGACTCTTCTCGGCAAAGCCATAGGGCGAGAAGAGGCCACTTCAGTTCTTCGGGTACTTTTGCTACTCTAGGGGTTATTTTAAAACCTGTGGACTATGATGCTACGCTGCCGCGATGTCGCGATGCTGATATCCTGCAGCAACCAGAACAGCAAGCTGGCTTAGTTCTTGAGTGAGTTCAAA
This sequence comes from Lancefieldella sp. Marseille-Q7238, assembly GCF_949152215.1. Taxonomy (GTDB): domain Bacteria; phylum Actinomycetota; class Coriobacteriia; order Coriobacteriales; family Atopobiaceae; genus Lancefieldella. The sequence goes on along the minus strand of NZ_OX424407.1, from coordinate 859,163 downwards.
GGAGCGGGGAATCTGCCGCCGCGATGGACCAGCGTTGAACCCGCAAAGCGGTTGACGGACATCACGGGTGCCGAACCAAAGAGGCCTCCAAATTCCAGGATGTCGCCTTCTTTGTAGCCGATGGCGGGGATGACGCGAACAGCGGTGGTCTTGGTATTGATGACGCCGATAGCCATCTCGTCTGCGATGATGCCGGCAATGGTCTCAACGCTGACGTCGCCGGGAATGGCAATCATATCAAGTCCAACCGAGCATACCGAGGTCATAGCCTCAAGCTTTTCGAGCGAGAGAGCGCCATCCTGAGCGGCGCGAATCATCCCTGCATCCTCGGATACAGGGATAAACGCGCCGGACAGGCCTCCCACAGAGCTTGATGCCATAACGCCTCCCTTTTTGACAGCATCGTTCAAGAGAGCCAGAGCGCAGGTAGTTCCAGGACCTCCGCACTCGCCGACACCGATAAGTTCGAGGATGCGAGCAACAGAGTCGCCTGCTGCCGGCGTGGGTGCCAGACTCAAATCTACGATGCCCTTCTCGACACCAAGTCGCCGGGAAGCTTCTCGACTGATGAGCTCACCCGCACGGGTAATCTTGAACGCGGTGGCCTTGATTTTCTCGGCGACATCCATAAGATTGGCATCGTCCGTCAGCTCCTCAAGAGCGGCGGCCATGACGCCGGGACCGGAAACGCCCACGTTGATGATCGCGTCCGCTTCGCCGGAGCCATGAACGGCACCTGCCATGAACGGCGAGTCTTCGACCATATTGGCAAAAACAACCAGCTTCGCGGCGCCATAGCATTGAGTGCTCGTTGTGCGGCGCGCAGCTTCGAGCACGGTCTCAGCCATGAGCAGCACAGCGTCCATATTGATGCCCGCACGCGTCGACGCGACGTTGACGGACGAGCATACGCGTGAGGTGGTGGCCAGCGCTTCGGGGATCGACGCGATCAAGCGACGGTCTGCATCGCCAGTGCCCTTGTGCACGAGGGCAGAGAAGCCACCGAGAAAATCGACACCCAGCGTTTCAGCGGCGCGGTCAAGCGTGCAGGCCAGAGGGGAGAGGTCTGCCGCGCTTGTACAGGCCGCGATCTGCGCTATGGGTGTAACGGAAACTCGCTTGTTGGCGATAGGGATACCGTATTCGCACTCCAGGTCGACAGCTACGTCTACCAGGTGTTCCGCTTGGCGAACAATACGTTCGTAGACCTTCTCGCACATGCGGTTAAGATCCTCGTCAGCGCATGAGTTGAGCGAGATCCCCATAGTTATGGTGCGAAGATCAAGGTTCTGCTCGCCAACCATTGCCAACGTCTCGGCGACCTCTTGGGGAGTAATGTTCATAAAAGCCCTCTCGATAACTGCTCGGCACAATGCTTCTATAATACCTTTTGAAGCGAGAAGGGCGAGGGTGCGGCCCAGAAGGGGATTCATGCCAGAGAAGGTAACGCTCAAATCGATTGCGCGGGAAGTCGGCCTTTCACCGGCGACGGTTTCTTTGGTGCTCAACGGCAAGCCGGTTCGCGTCACGGAAGAGCATCGCCGCCGCATTTTGGAGGTCGCCCGGCGTGAGCATTACATTCCCAATCAGATTGCGCGCAGCTTGGTGACGCAGCAGTCGAAAACGCTCGGCCTCATCGTCCCCAATATCGAGTCGAGGTTCTTTTCGTCACTGGCACGAAACCTGGAGCTAAGGTGTAGGCAACGTGGGTACGCGCTCTTTATCACCAATTCCGATGACAATTCCACCAATGACTCCGAGCTTGTGGGACTGCTGGTAAATCGCGGTGTTGATGGGCTTTTTATCATTTCATCGGGAGGTCGTGACGCGCAAAGTCTCGCGGACAATTTGTCGCAGCTGCCGGTCCCTTTTGTGATGGTCGACCGTACCATAGACACGCTCTCCTGCGATAAGGTGTATTTCAACAATAAGCTGGGCGGCTATCTGGCAACTCGCCACCTGCTTGATCATGGACATACGCGCATTGCCTGTATGGTCAACACTAAGTCAGCGACCGGTATGCGCCGTCTCGCCGGATACGAGCAGGCGCTTGGCGAGAAGAACATCAGATTGGATCCCAGCCTTGTGCTGGATACCGACTATTACATCCCCGACGCGTACCTTGCCGCTCAACAGCTTATTCGCCTGAACGCTACTGCGGTGTTTGCCGGCTCAGACAACATTGCCTTAGGATTGCTTCGCTACCTCTACGAGCACGGACTCCATGTTCCGCAAAACTACTCGGTAGTCGGGTACGACAACTCCGCTGCGGACGCCCTTTTTGAACCAGCGTTAACATCAATCGAACAAAATGTCGAAGAGTTGGCAGCCGCTGCTCTTGACCTATTGTTTTCAAGAATTGCCGAAGAAAATCAGGGAGAGGAAAGACTTCGCGCTCACAGCGCCCATAGAGTGGTATTGAAACCACGGCTCATTGTGAAGAACAGTGTCCGCAGGGTTGGAGGGTACATCTAGCTCGCAGCGTCTGGTGTGTAACATCTAGCACGCGAATTCTTTGGTATACTTTTACTCTGTGTGCACAAACTAACATTTGGTACGTAAACCAAAATTTGGTGCGTAAACCAAGACTCGAAAAGAATTCGAAGGACAGTCCTATGCTTGAGCAGCTTGCGAAGCTTTTCTCACTTATTGTCCAGCCGGCATACGATCTTACCGGAAGCTGGTGGGCGGCAATTTTCCTTTTTACGCTTGCAACGAAGATTATTTTGATGCCGCTTGCATTGTGGACGCAGCAAAACTCCATTGTCATGGTTAAAATCATGCCCGAGATATTTCGTCTTAAGGCGCGCTACTTCGGCGATCGCGAGGCTATTGAAGAACGTCAGAATGAGCTCAATAAAAAGGCCGGATACCATCCGCTTTTAAGCTTGATTCCCTTAGCAATCCAGGTTGTCATCCTGTTTGGTCTTGTCGACGTTATCCACGGCATCACTGATTCCGGCGCGCCCGGCACGGAGTTTCTCGGCATGACGCCTATCATTGACGGCGGCATTACCTGGATAATGCCTCTTGCAGCGGCGCTTTCGTCCGTGGCGCTTGGACTCGCGTCAAACAAAATCAACCCGCTTCAGCGCGAGCAGTCCCGCGCAGAGAAAAACACTACCAACGGCCTTTCTATTGCGATGTCGTTGGTGCTGGCGATATATGTCGTATGTGGTATGGCGTTTTACTGGGTCTGCTCAAACCTGCTCTCCATTCTTGTTCAGGTTGTCTGCAACCTCATTATTGACCCTCGCAAACAGGTCGATTATGAAGTGCTCAATGAGGCTCGCGAGGAATACGAAGCAATGGAGAAAGCAACCAAGTCAACGAGAAAGTGGTTCCAGCGTGATCCTCATGCAGCTCGCGAGAAGGACGACTATGCGCGCTTCTTCAATACCATTGGCAAGCACCTGGTGTTCTATTCCGAATCCAGCGGGTTCTACAAGTATTTCCGAGGCGCCATCGAGTGGCTACTCTCCCATTCCGATATCCATATCCACTATGTGACGTCCGACCCTAACGACCAGGTATTTGAGATTTCCAAAAAAGAGCCGCGCTTGATTCCGTACTATCTGGGTCAGCGTCGCCTCATTACGCTTTTTATGAAAATGGACGCCGACGTTGTCGTTACCAGCCTCGGTGACCTTGAGAGTTCTTATATGAAGCGCTCGTATGTGAGAAAAGACGCCGAATATATGTATATGCCACATCACATGACATCAATGACGGTAACTTCAACGCGTAATGAGTATACGTACTATGACGATGTTCTTTGCGTTGGCCCCCATCAGCAGCATGACCTTGAGCTTCTTGAGGCGTATTATCACACCACAGAAAAACGTAAACCCGCTATCGGATACGACCTGCTTGACCGCTCTATTGCAGACTATGAAAAACAGGGCCTTGGCCGCCGCGATTCTGGCGAGAAGCCCCTCATTGTTATTGGTCCCTCGTGGCAATTTGACAACATTATGGACAGCTGCATTGACGACCTGTTGAAAGAGCTTATGGGTCACGGCTGGCGCATTGTGGTTCGCCCGCATCCTGAATACATCAAGCGCTATCGTCCGCGCATGGACGAGATTATGGCTCGTTATGCTGACGCTGACCCTTCAGAGCTTACCTTTGAAACTGACTTCACCTCAAATACCTCGGTACTTTCAGCGGACCTGCTCATTACTGACTGGTCGAGCGTTGCAGAAGAGTTCTCGTTTACGACGCTCAGACCATCCGTGTTTATTGATACCAAGATGAAAGAAAACAATCCCGAATGGTCAAAGATTCACTCCAATCCCTGCGACATTACCCTGCGTAATGAGATTGGTCGCAGTTTTGATCCTCAAACATTGAGCGGCCTTGCGGACGCGGTGGCGGAAATGTTCGACAATCCGCTCGCATGGTCTGACCGCATCAAAGAGATTCGTAGCAATATGATTTTTAATTTGGGTCATGGCGGAGAAGCCGCCGGCAAATTTATCCTCGACCGCGTCTTGGCGCACCAGGAGGAGCAACGCGCCCAAGGCGAACAGCCCCAGGAGGAAACGCATGCCCACGAGGAGCAAAGCGCCCAAGGTTACAAAAGAAAGCACGGGAAGCGCATAGCGCGTGCGGCTCACGATGCGACCTATGTGGTAATGCTTGTCGGCATATTTTTGTGCGCGACAGCTCGTCCCGCGTTTGCGTATGTTGACCCTTCGGTTATGACCTATACAATCCAGGCGCTTGCAGCGGTCGCCGTCGCGCTCTCCGCGGTGCTTGGCGTGGCCTTTAGGCGCTCTCGCAAAGTGCTTTTTCGTCTGCTTCACATAGACGAAAACGTCAACAAAGTGGTTGAAGACGATGTGCGTCGGGTGGATGAGGCGGGCGCTCAACAAGCGGATGCTCATATGAGAGAGATTCTCGCTCAGGAACAAGCCTACATGCGTGACAGAAAAGAAGGTCGCCTTAAGCCGATGGGCAGGTTCTTCTCGGGGCTTTTGGTGACGGCCTTTTCCGTCTATACGGTTTTGGTGGTCGCTCCACTTGAATTGGTCGCGCGAAATGCCGCTGATCTTGCGTTCAGTCTGCAGGACGTCTTTGTTCCGGTTGTTCTTGCCGGTCTTGCCGTAACACTGATAGTGACTCTCATACTGACCGCGCTGCGTGGACGCGCCTTCAATATTGCCCTATCTCTTGTGGGTGGACTGGGGCTCTGCGCGTATATACAGGCTATGTTCATGAACGGTGGAATGCCGCTTGCGGACGGTCACGAAGTAATCTGGTCAGAGTTTACGCGAAAGATGGTCATTTCCGGAGTTGTTTGGGTGGCTATTCTGGTGGCTCTGGTTGTTTTCATTATCATTCGTACTCGTCAAACGCGGACAGCGCTTCTCGGCATTGCCGTCGCACTCATCATCATTCAAACAGTCGGTGTAGCCAGCCTCTGGGGCCCCGCGGTTCAAACGTTTACAGACGTGAACGCCAAGACGGTTGACAGCATAGACACGACTCGCGAAGGTCTCTATGACGTTTCTTCAAAAAAGACCGTTGTAGTGTTCGTGCTTGATACGACGGATACGGACGAGATCCGTACACTGCGGGAGTCATATCCCGAGACCTTTGCCCATCTGACGGGCTTTACCTGGTACAGCAATACTGCCGGTTCAATGATTCCCACCCGCTATGGCATTCCGTCGCTTCTGTCGGGTGTGCGCCCCACTGACACCAATGAGAAATTCAAGGATTTCTTCTACAGTTGGTATCAGCGGAGCACCTTCTTGGACGATGTTAATAAACTTGGGTACGCGGCAGGTGTTTATTCGGATTCATGGCGTGACGAGAAGCCCGAGAACAAGATATGGATGCGGGATCGCACCATGAATATCCATCCGCTTCAGGGAGTTGGAGCCGATGATCAGCTTGACGTAGGGGGAGCTCTCCGGATTCTGTATAAAGCAGCTTTTTGCAGGGACGCCCCTTGGATTATGAAGCCTCGCTTCTGGTATTACACGGAAGACCTCAATCAGCGTATGCGTAAGGAAGCTGATCCTGACAAGGTTGATCTTTCTTCGCAGCCTTACCATGAGGACGACCTCAAGTATTACAACGAGCTTAAGCACTATAAGTTGAGGATTCATGATGAAGAGAACACAAACGGGTCGTTCCGCTTTATCCATTTGATGGGTTCTCATCCTCCTTTCCACCTCAATCACAATATGGAAGAGACGCAAGACGAGGCTGAACAGACTGAGGACGAGCAGACCCGCGGCATGTTTAAGATCATCGATGCCTATATTCAATACCTCAAGGATATTGGGGCGTATGACAACACCTCAATCATCATTACCGCCGACCATGGTCGCTGGTACTTGACACCGGAAGACATCAAGACTCCTTCGGCGCCGTGCATCTTCTACAAACCCGCTCAAAGCGCTGAGCTTGACGCTCAGCCTATGAAGGTTTCCGACGCTCCGGTTTGGCACTATGACATCCTGCCGCAAGTTCTTAAAGACATGGGCGCCGACAGGCAGATGCTTTCCAACTACACCACCCCGCTTGATGAGGTGAAAGAAGGAGAGGATCGTCCTCGCTACTACTATGAGACGCTTTCCGACGGCAAGAGGGATACGTTCATAAAAGAGTTTGTTATCAATGGCGACGCGAACGACATGAACAACTGGCAGCTCACCGGTAAAGAGTGGCCGGTTGGTGACGACTGGTAATGTAAACGCGTGGCTAAACCGCCTATGCGGCGAGCCAGCTTGGCAGTCCTGCCGAGAAGATGCGTGCAAGCGCGTAGGCTTCCGGGGCGCTCAAGAGCGTGATGGCAACGTATGGACTCTGAGACGTCTGAGGCGCTTGAGGTGCCTGAGGCGTCTCAAAAACTAGCACCTTTTCTATGGCGCCGTGCGCATGAGGAGCATGCTCGCTCTTAACGGGCAAAGCGGCGCAGACGATGTCGAGCGAGGGATTATACAGCTCTACCAGGGTACGATATCCGCAGGCGCCTGCCGTCTTTGCGTCTGTAAAAAGGGTGTCGGCATCAAGGTTCTTCTCGCGGATGATACGCTCGAAGGAAGGCGAAGATGCCCACGAGCGTTCAGGATCAAAACGGATGGTTTCGGTTGCGGGAGAGCGCCTGACGGGAAGGTAAAAGTCCTCATGAGTCCCGGTAAGCTGTTTTTGGGCCTTGCGGTACGCGTAGGCGGCGGCAATGGTTGCCTGTTGCAGGGCCAGAGGCCGTGATGTGAAATCGTCAGCTTCAAGTGCGATATGGCTTGAAACTTCGTCCACCAGCGCTTTCCAGTCGGCGATTGCGCGTTCGTTCGTAAGAACCCTGAGGAAATCAGGCGCCGGATGACCTTTTTGAGAGGGGAGTTTGTCCCACGGAGCGATTCCCGCGTGGGGAAGTCCGCCAAAAGGATCGATAGCGAGAGTTTCCAGCTCAGAGAGTAAGACGCTGATTGCCGTAAGTTTCCAAGGTCTTTGAGCTTTCGGGGTGCGCTTAAGCGCCGCCTCTATCGGCTCTGTGTGATGCGGAAGCCTGTAGCGCGTAGGGAAGGTAATAATTCCTCCTGCAACGTTAAGATCGCGAGAAGCGCTTGCGAGGAAAAAGTCTTCTGCGAGCAGCTGCAAAACGTTTGCTCCCATGGGCGCTATTTGATACAAGGTTCCCATGAGGTCGTTGTCTATGTGAACATCGTTTTCGAAGTCTTTGATAAGATCGCCGGCGGCGATATCCGCCGCTGATATACGTTTGGTTTCGGAGCGCGTGTCAGCGTCTGAGGGATCATAGGTGATGGTAAGGGAAATCGAGGGTTTACGTTGAGCGGTGTCAGACTGCGTCGGCTGCGATACGGGCTCCGACTCAGGTCCCGCCGCAGGCTCCGAGACAAGTTCAAACTCTGACTCAGGTTCGGATTCCATGGCGGACTCTGTGGCGGTGGCTTCTTTTACAGCTTCGATGAGCTCAGCGATAAAAGCATCACTGTTCTCTCGGTCTTCATCCTTTGCAGGATCCTTCGCCGCTTTGGTTCTTGCGACATCTTCAGCTTCTGTAGCATCTTGAGCTCGTGCGACATCTTCAGTTTTCGCGATATGTTTCGGCTTTATGGGTTTTATACCCTTGGCTCCGCGCTTACGTTTCCAAGGTTTATTGCTGACGATGGCCTTACCGGTTTCGTTGTTCTTCTCGCTTGCAGAAAGCGTCTGCTCAAAGGGTTTGTTTTCAATAACAGTTACAAAAACAACGCCCTTTTTGAAAACGGTGAGCTTTATAAAATCAGGAACCATTTCAGCCAATTGGCGTGAATCGAGAGCGCCAAAATCGGAGGCCGCCAAGCCGTCTGCCTCAAGCGCTTCATCAATGCGGGAAAGCGAGACCTGCCGATTGACACCCAGCTGTTCTTTAAGAAGTCTGTACAGGTAAAGTTCATATGCTGGTTGCAAAGCAGGCATACCGACCTCTCTTCTCGCGTACCCCGATTAAGGCATTCACGGTATTAACTTATGTTTTCTTCCATCATAGTACCCGGATAGTATGCCGTTGCCGTAGAAAAATTATCCGCACGCTGAAAGACTTCATATTTCGAGAGATTGACTTGCTACTATTAGGAGCATCGGATAGCGCGTCAGGCTGGCGCAGTGTTTCAAAACGTTTGAGGAGAGGCATGAAACTCAAGGTAAAGCGGACAATCCTTATCGGTTTCGCGTTCTTTTCTATCTGCGCGTTTTGGCAGATGTACAACAGCGTTATACCGCTCATGCTTACTAATACGCTTCATCTTGATGAGACAGTCTCAGGCGCTCTGATGGCTCTCGACAACGTGCTCGCCCTCTTTTTACTGCCGTTTTTTGGCGCTCTTTCCGACAAGTGCACGCATTCCTGGGGTAAGCGCATGCCGTTTTTGGTTTTTGGCACGGTGGCGGCTGTCGGGCTGATGATTTTCCTGCCCATTATTGACAATTCGGCGGCCGAGCAGCTGCAGTCTTGGAAAATATACGCCTTTGTAGGCGTGCTGCTTTTGGTGCTTGTGGCCATGGGGACCTATCGCAGCCCCGCGGTAGCGTTGATGCCAGACGTAACGCCAAAGCCCTTGCGCTCAAAAGGGAACGCCATCATCAATCTAATGGGAGCCTGCGGCGGTATCGTGTACCTTCTGATTACGGCGTTTCTTTACAGCAAAAGCCGTGTCGCAGGGCTTACGCACGTCGACTACCTGCCGCTGTTTCTTGTTGTGGGCGCCATTATGATCGCGTCGGTGGCGATTGTTTTTATTACCATCAAAGAGCCCAAGCTTGAGCAGGAGTTCAGTGCTTATGAAGCCAATCATCCGGAGGACAGTCTCTCTGAAACTGACGCCTCCGGGCGAGAAGTGCTTCCTGTCCCGGTAAAGCGATCCCTTGTTTTTCTGCTGTTTTCAATCGCGCTGTGGTTTTTGGGATACAACGCCATGGAAACATGGTTTACCACATACGCGCAGGCGGAGTGGGGAATGAGCTTAGGTGAAGCGTCTCAGTGTCTTATTGTGTGCACAGTGGGAGCTATACTTTCCTTCATTCCTGCCGGTCAGATAGCAGGAAGGATTGGCCGCAAGCGGACAATCCTTACGGGCATTTTACTTTTGGGCGGCGGGTTTGCCTTTTTTGTGGTGTGGACTCTCATGGGGTGGGGCTTCTCGCCAGCGCTTTATGCTGTCATGGTGACCCTCGGCATAGGGTGGGCGTTTATCAACGTTAACTCGCTTCCCATGGTCGTTGAGATGTGTAAAGGCTCCGATGTGGGCAAATTTACGGGTTATTACTACACGTTCTCAATGGCGTCGCAGACGATAACGCCAATTGTGGCCGGTTGGCTTATGGGGCATATTTCCTATGAGGCGCTGTTTATATATTCAACACTCGCGGTGGGGGCGAGCTTTATTACAATGCAATTTGTACATCATGGCGATAGTTGCGCTGTCGTTAAACGCGGACTCGAGGCATTTGATGAATAAGCGCCGTTGGGAGGCAATGATGAGTAGTTTTCTTAAACGTATGGCTGTCAATGCGGCCGGTTTGACATTGGGGCGGTATGCCACGAAGGCGGCGCTCGCGTCACCCGCTGCCCGCAAAATGATCGTAACAGCGGCGTCAAAGACCGCCCGCGCGTTAGGTGGGGCGGCGCATAAAACTATTGTCAAGCGACTGCCGGTGGTTTCTTTGCCCGCGCGCCCATCGTTTTTGGACGGCTTCGGCGTCCGACGTCCTGCGGATGGCGCGCAGATCGCTCTCATTGACGCGGAAGTTGTTGGTACGCGGGACAGTGCTTTAGTTCCTGTTGCTGTGGACGATAAACCCGTCGCGGTGAGTGATGAGTCCGTCGCAAAAAGCGAGCTTGCTGTTGCGCCAAAGAAGGCCCATCCCGTTCTCAAAGGCGTGGCTCTTGCAGCAGGTGTTACGGCGGGAGTTGTTGCAGGTGCCGCGGCGTTCACTGCCTTTGCAGTTGCTCCTCGCTTCTCGGGCAATAAGGCGCTTCGCGCCCATTGGGACGAGTTTAAAAAATATCGGTACGCGCACCGTGGCCTGCACGACATCAAACAGGGAATTCCTGAAAACTCGCTTGCCGCCTTCCGCCGTGCTGCGGAGCATGGTTTTGGCTCGGAGCTGGATGTTCACCTGACGGCCGATGGACAGGTAGTAGTTGTTCACGACTCTCACTTGCAACGCCTCTGCGGTGTTGATTGCGTTGTTGAAGACTGCACTCTTGAGCAGCTGAGAACGTATCGCCTGCTTAATACGGAAGCGGGTATTCCGACCTTTGCCGAGGTGCTGTCGTGCTACGACTGGAACGGCGAAGATGAGCTTCCAGCGCCTTTAATTGTTGAAGTAAAAACGTATGGCGGCAATGCCGCAGCAGTGACTGAACAAGTTATGAAAATTCTTGACAGGCATTCCGTGCGAGCCGCTGTTGAAAGTTTTGATCCGATGGCGCTGCGGTGGCTTCGCGTGCATCGACCTGAGGTCCTTCGCGGCCAGCTTGCGGAGAACTTCCTGACTGATGACACTACCTCAGACCTGTCTGCTCCTAAGAAAGCGGCGGGTACAGCGCTTTTTGGCAACTCTTTGTCCCGGCCGGACTTCATCGCTTATCGTTTTGAAGATCGCAAAAATCCCTTTGTCGACCTCGCCTGCAATAAAATGGGAGCTCACTTGGTGACATGGACTATTACAAGCGAAGCGGATCTTATCACGTCCGAAATGGAAGGCGCTCCAGGAATTTTTGAAGGCTTTGTTCCTACGGTGCGCTCACTGATACGATAGGCATGCTGTTTTGTACACAATGACTCAAACCATTTATTTAACTGTTGTAAGACAATCACTCTGAAAGGACACCCAATGACGTATGAGTCCCGCGATCAGATAGAGGAGAAGTATCAGTGGGATCTTTCCTCTATGTATCCCAGCGATGAGGCTTTTGAACAGGCGCTTGTCAACATCAAAGCCTATCCGGAGCAGCTTGCGGCGTATCGCGGGAAGATTTCGAAGTCCGCGTCAGAACTTCTCTCGTACCTCAAGTTGGAGGATTGTGTCGCGCTTGAGGTTGAAAAAGCGCTGAACTACGCGGAGCGCCGCTTTGATGAGGATACGCGCAAGTCAAAATACCAGGCATATAGCGCGCAGTGCATGAGCTTGTATACGCAGCTTGAAGAAGCCGGATCTTGGTTCAACGCGGAGCTGCTCTCCATTCCCGAGGACGATATCGCCCGGTTTTACGCGGACGAGCCCGCGCTTGAGCACTATCGTCGCAAGCTTGAACAGATTCTGCGCATGCGCGCTCATACGCTTTCCGCGGCCGAAGAGGCAATTCTCGCCCGCGCTAACGATGCCGCTTCTCAGCCTGAAAACGTATATTCCATGTTTGAAGACGCGGATCTCACGTTTGACGATGTGACGGATGAGAAAGGTCAAAAACATAAACTGACCAGCGGATCGTACATTCCGATGCTCATGGGTCATGACCGTGTTCTGCGCGAGTCCGCGTTCAAGCAGCTTTACGGTCGCTACAATCAATTCCGCAATACGTCCGCAGCAATGCTGACCAGCCAGGTCAAGCAGCTCAAGTTCTTTGCTGATTCTCGCAAATACGAGAGCTCTCTTGCGTACAGTCTCGATAAGAACGAGGTACCCGTTGAGGTATATGACAATCTGATTGAGGCCGTTCATAATAATTTGCCCGCATTTTACGCGTACATGGATCTGCGCAAGAAACAACTGGGCCTCGACGAGCTCCACTATTGGGATATCTACGCGCCGCTCGTTGCTGACGTTGACATGAAGTTTACCTATGAGGAGGCTTGCGACCTTATCGTAAAGGCGCTTGAGCCTATGGGCGAGAAGTACCTTCAGCTGGTTAAGAAAGGGCTTTCAGAGCGATGGGTTGATGTGTTTGAAACCCCCGGCAAGCGTTCCGGAGCCTACTCGGCCGGCGGCAAGGGTATGAACCCCGTTATCCTTATGAATTTCCAGGGCACGCTTGATGATGTCTTTACGCTCATTCATGAAATGGGTCACTCAATTCATACATACCTTTCGTCCCACGCGCAGGAGATCACCTACTCAAATTATGTGCTTTTTGTTGCTGAGGTAGCTTCTACCTGCAATGAAGCGCTGCTCTCTCATTATCTGCTTGAGCATGAGACTGACCCCGCGCGTCACGCCTACATTCTTAACCACTTCCTGGAAGGTTTTCGCGGAACGATATACCGCCAGTGCATGTTTGCTGAGTTTGAGCGTGATATCAACGCTATGAATGGGCGTGGCGAAGCGCTGAACGCCGACGTACTCTGCAAGCGCTACGGCGAGCTCAACAAGCTCTACTTTGGACCAGGCATTGTGTCTGATAAGGAAATCGAAATCGAGTGGGCGCGCATCCCCCACTTTTACTACGACTTTTACGTCTATCAGTACTCTATTGGGTTCTCGGCGGCCATCGCTCTGTCGCAGCGTATTCTCAAAGAAGGCGCTCCCGCGGTGAGGGACTATCTCAACTATCTTTCAGGCGGATGCTCTAAGCCTCCGATTGAGCTACTTCGCGGCGCAGGAATAGACATGGCAACCCCAGAGCCAATCAACGCGGCGCTTGCCTCTTTTGCTGATTTGGTCAAACAGCTGGAGAAGGAACTTTCCTAGTTCCTTCTCGCTTGACGCCTAGACTTGCTTTGCCTCGCGCTTTGAGATGACGTTGTAGCAAAACGTCATCGGATGGCTGCGGGATTGCGTAAACTCAAACATGATACCTTCGGAGTTGAAGGAATTGCTTTCCGTTACGGCGACGCTGTTGTACGGCCCGAGGTCAAGATAGCTGGAGTCCTCATCTGACGCCAGCTCCACGGTGATCTGGCGCTTGCTGGTGAGAATGCGCATACCCAACGTGTTCTCAAGATAGGAAAAGATGGAACGCGCGGCGTCCTTCTCGGTAAGTCCTTGTACCGCGCTGGACAAAAGATAGTCGTGGTCTACTTGGCGAGCAACACCGTTGAGCCCGCGGATGCGCACGATGCGTATGAGCTGATCACCAACGAGAAAACCCGTGCGCTCAGCAAGGGCCGCAGTGCAGGTGATTGCGTCAAACTGCTTGACTTCAGTGAAGGGAATGAGTCCGTTGCGCTCGGCATACTCATGGAACGATTCCAAGCCCTCAAGGGAGCCGAGAATCTCATGGGACTGTTTTTGCCAGATGACCCGGACGCCTTTTCCATGAATCGGCTGCAGGTAGGTTTCATCAGAAAGCATGGAGAGCGCTCGTCTGAGGGTATTTCTTGAGCATGCATAGGAGGCGGTGAGTTCGGTTTCGGTGGGTAGAAACGTTTGATAAGCATAAGTGCCGTCAAGAATTTTGACCTTAAGATCTCGATAGATGTTTTCAAATCGCGCCTTCGGCATGACTATTCAATCCTTTGAACAACGCAAAAGTATCCAAAAAACTAATCTCTGCAGGTAGTAGTTGTAATAACAATGTCTTTTTTGTGTTGATACTACGTCAAAGTTATGGATTTTCCAATTGGCATAACGTTTGCCGGTAAAAACCGACCGTTCACCGACGTAGTTGTTCAGACAACTTTTTCGCAAAAGACTATACTTTTGAAAGGTTGAGTAAGTACTGTCCGTTGGCTCTCATCAAAGACTTGTCCGGCGGTCATAACTTACAAATTAATCTGTGTGGGCGATGGAGCCGGCGCAGTACGTTCCATGAGGAGGAACAGTATGTCCAATCTGAATCGTAAGCAATTCGTCACTTTGAGCGCATCGGCTCTTTGCGCTCTCGGCCTTGCGGGCTGCGGTGGCAGCAAGGCTGATGACAAAAAGTCAGATGGTGACGGTGCAAAAGGCTCCGTTTACTTCCTGAACTTCAAGCCTGAGGCTGATAAAGAGTGGCAGGATCTTGCCAAGAAGTACACCGAAGAGACCAAGGTTCCTGTTAAGGTTGTTACCGCTGCTTCCGATACCTATGCACAGACATTCCAGTCTGAGATTAACAAGGAAGCTTCCGCTGCCCCTACACTTTTCCAGACGAATGGTCCTTCCGGCCTTATCGGTATCAAGGACTATTGCATTGACCTCAAGGGCGCCAAGATTCTCGATGAGCTCACCAATGATGCCCTGAAGCTTGAGCAGGACGGCGTTGTGTACGGCGTTGACTATGTTGAGGAAGATTACGGCATCATCTACAACAAGAAACTTCTTGAGAAGGCCGGCTACAAGGGCGAGGACATCAAGGATTTTGCGTCCCTTAAAAAGATCGTCGAAGACATTCAGTCCCGCAAAGATGAGCTTGGCGTCAAGGGCGCCTTTACCAGCGCGGGTCTTGACTCAAGCTCTGACTGGCGCTTTACTACTCATCTTGCCAACCTTCCTCTGTACTATGAGTTCAAGGACACCGGCGATCCCGAGGCCAAGGAAATCAAGGGTACGTATCTGCCTAACTACAAGCAGATCTTTGATCTCTATATCAACAACTCTACCTGCGATCCTACGCAGCTTGCCGGCAAGACCGGCGATGACTCCGTCGCGGAGTTCGTCAATGAGGAAGCTGTCTTCTATCAGAACGGCACCTGGGCATATAACGACATCAAGAAGCTCGGCGATGACGCTCTCGGCATGATCCCCATTTACATTGGCGTTAAGGGTGAAGAGAAGCAGGGCATGTGCTCCGGCGGCGAGAACTACTGGTGCGTCAGCTCCAAGGCGGACGAGGATTCTCAGAAGGCGACGCTTGACTTCATGTATTGGTGCGTTACCTCCGATACCGCTACGAAGGCAATCGCTGAGGAGATGGGCCTTACCATTCCGTTCAAGAACGCCAAGCCTACCAGCAATACTCTCGCCAACATCGCGGCCGACTACGCCAAGAGGGGCAACGAGGCTGTGGCTTGGGACTTCATCTACATTCCCTCTCAGGAGTGGAAGAACAACCTTTCCAGCGCCCTTAAGGGCTATGCGGCAGGAACCGAGAGCTGGGATGCTGTCAAGACCGCGTTCGTTGACGGCTGGAAGACCGAGAAGGAAGCAAACGCTGAGTAAGGTTTGCTAATGTAGCTCGTAGCTTTCAAAGGGGCGAGAAGGGCTGAGCCTCTTCTCGCCCCCTTGTTTATGGAAGGGAATCCCCCTATGGTCAAAATGCTGAAGCGCTGGTGGCCGCTCTTTTTGCTACCGACGGCGCTTTCCTTCTTATTCGGATTTGTTATCCCGTTTATCCAAGGTTTTTATCTTTCATTCTGCAAATTCATTAGTATCAGCGATGCAAAGCCGGTAGGTTTTTCCAACTATGTCGCGGCTTTCGCGGACAAACAGTTCGCCAGCGCGTTTTGGTTCACAGCACTTTTCGCAGTCGTATCGATGATACTGATTAACATTCTCGCGCTGGCTATCGCCCTGGCTCTTACGCGCAAGCACCTCAAGGGCACCAACACGTTCCGTACCGTATTCTTCATGCCCAACCTTATCGGCGGCATCGTTCTCGGCTACATTTGGAACATCCTCATCAACTGCGTGCTCTCCAATGTAGGCGAGCAGCTGCTTGCCCTGAACAGCACTGCTGGTTTCTGGGGCATGATTATCTTGACGCTGTGGCAGCAGGTCGGCTATATGATGATCATCTACATTGCCGGTCTTCAGTCCATCCCCAGCGACTATCTTGAAGCCGCTAAGGTGGACGGCGCGAACGCGTGGCAGACACTTTGGAAGGTAAAGATTCCCAACCTGATGCCTACCATTACTATCTGCCTGTTCTTGACCATCACCAACGGCTTCAAGCTCTTTGACCAGAACCTGGCGCTGACCGCGGGCGAACCTAAGCACACAACTGAAATGCTCGCCCTCAACATCTACAATACCTTCTACGCGCGCCAAGGCGCGAAGTGGATGGGCATTGGCCAGGCGAAGGCGGTTATTTTCTGCATTCTGGTTATCGCGATCGTCATGGTCCAGCTCAGAGCCACTAAGTCAAGGGAGGTGCAGCAGTAATGAAGCGGGAAACCACTATCAACAAGATCATTACCGTATTCTTTACGGTTTTGTCGCTTGCATGGATCTATCCTATGGTCATGATTCTCCTGAACTCGTTCAAGGAGGAGACCGCCATTACTACCTCGTCGGCATTCGAGCTGGTAACACCCGAGAATGCCGCTGGCCTCGCGAACTACATCTCCGCTCTTGAGCGGCAGGGTTTCGCGGCGGCGTTCGGATATTCTCTGGTTATTACCGTGACGTCTGTCGTGCTTATTCTGGTGTGCTGCTCCATGTGCGCGTGGTATGTAGTACGCGTCAACAGCCGCGTATGTAAGACGCTCTACTATCTGTTTGTGTTCTCGATGGTCGTGCCGTTCCAGATGCTTATGTTTACGCTGTCCAATATGGCAACTACGCTGGGCTTTAATACGCCCTTCAACATTTGCTTTATCTATCTGGGCTTTGGTGCGGGTCTTGCGGTCTTTATGTTCGCGGGTTTCGTCAAGACCATTCCGCTTGAGATTGAAGAGGCGGCGACTATTGACGGCTGCAATCCCGTCCAGACGTTCTTCCACGTTGTTCTTCCCATCATGAAGCCAACGTATATTTCAGTCGGCATTCTTGAGACCATGTGGGTATGGAACGACTACCTCCTTCCGTACCTCGTACTTGACCGTACTAAGTACAAGACGATTCCCATCCTGATTCAATATTTCCGCGGCGGATACGGCCGTGTGGAAATGGGTCCTATGTTGGCCTGCATCATGATGGTCATCATCCCCATCGTCATCATGTACCTCATCTGCCAGCGCTACATCATTAACGGTGTTGTTTCCGGCGCCGTGAAGGGTTAAGCGCTCGCGAGAAGCGCCCGCGGCCGGTAGTGTTTCGCCTCCGTGCACTTCTCGCCACACGAAAGAATTCGCGCATCCTGACGGATGCTTTCAGAAAGGCATGAATCATGGCTGAAATCGTTCTGAAGAACGTCAAAAAGATCTACCCCAATGAAAAAGAGCAAAAGCGTCTCTTTGGCAAGAAGCCTGTGCAGCAGAAGAAGAGCAATCTTGAGGTTACCGATGAGGGCGTCATCGCTGTTCAAGACTTTAATCTGGAGATTAAGGATCATGAGTTCGTCGTTCTCGTGGGACCCTCGGGCTGTGGCAAGTCCACGACGCTCCGCATGATCGCCGGCCTTGAGGACATCTCCTCGGGAGAGCTCTACATCGACGGCAAGCTTATGAATGACATTGCTCCGAAAGACCGCGACATCGCCATGGTCTTTCAGAGCTACGCGCTGTATCCCAACATGACGGTCTATGAGAATATGGCGTTTACGCTGAAACTCAAGAAGGTTGACCAGGCCATTATTGACGAGAAGGTCCGCGCGGCCGCGGAAACTCTCGGCATTACGGCGTATCTTGACCGCAAGCCGAAAGCTCTTTCCGGCGGACAGCGCCAGCGTGTCGCTATCGGTCGCGCTATCGTGCGTGACCCCAAGGTCTTCCTGATGGACGAGCCGCTCTCCAACTTGGACGCGAAGCTCCGTAACCAGATGCGCGCCGAGCTCATCAAGCTGCGTCAGAAAGTCAACGGTACGTTTATCTACGTTACGCATGACCAAACTGAGGCCATGACCTTGGGAGATCGCATCGTTATTATGCGTGACGGCTTTGTCCAGCAGATCGGCACGCCGCAGGACGTTTTCAACCGTCCGGCCAACCTCTTTGTTGCGGGCTTTATTGGCATGCCGCAGATGAACTTCTTCGACGCTCACCTCGTGCGCGTTGGCAACGAGTTTCATGTTGAGACCGAGCACCTGTCCTTTGACCTTGCTCCCGAAACGGCGAACCTTTTGGGAGAGTCTTGGGTCGCCGCGCCTGCAACTGACGTTACGGTTGGCGTCCGCCCTGAGCAAATTATTCTGACTGACAAAGACGACACCACCGCATTCCAGGGCATCATTGAAGTTACCGAGCTCATGGGCTCTACGGTGCACGTCCATGTCAAGACGGATGACGGTAGCTTCGTTCTGATTGTTCCCGCGACCGAAATCGCAAAGCGCGATCTTGAGATCGGCAACGATGTCTGGTTCAAGTTTGAGGACAACGCCGTGCATCTTTTTGATAAAGAGACCGAGAAGAACCTCATTAAGTACTAATATAGAACGCCGTTCTCTTGCAATGTCTGTCTATGTGCGGCGCAAGAGGGCGGCATTTTTTTGACGTTAGAAAGAGGGAAATGTATGGAGCGTGCCAGCGGAGTATTGATGGCAGTCTCGTCCCTTCCGAATCACTATGGAATCGGCACCTTTGGCCGCGAAGCCTACCAGTTCGTCGATTTTCTCGCCCGCGCAAAACAGCGCTATTGGCAGGTGCTGCCTTTAACGACCACCAGCTACGGCGACTCACCGTACCAGTCGTTTTCCGCTGCCGCAGGCAATCCCTATTTTATCGATATTGACGCCCTGAAAGAGCTTGGGTACCTGGCGGAAAACGATGCCGATGACCTTGACTTTGGCTCTGATCCCGCCCGCGTCGACTACGGTACACTCTTTGTGAGCCATCGCCGCCTGCTGGAGCGTGCCTTTGCTCGATTCGCGTCCGACATCCCCGCCGACTTCAAAACATTCTGCGCGAAGCACAAGGAATGGCTTGAGCCGTACGCGGAGTTCATGACGCTCAAGGAGACGTTTGGTCTGAGGGCGTTTTGGGAGTGGCCACGCCAGTATCAACGCCGTGGCCAGAAGAGCCAGGAGTATGCGGCGCAGTTTTCGGACAAGTTGCTGTATCACAAGATGACGCAGTATTTCTTCTTCAAGCAGTGGGATACGCTCAAAAGCTACGCCAATGACCATGGCGTTCTGATTATTGGTGACCTTCCCATTTACGTGTCGCGCGACTCGGTTGAAATGTGGGCGCAGCCCGAGCTCTTTAAGATTGATGAAAAGGGCGATCCTGTAACGGTGGCCGGTACGCCTCCCGATCACTTCTCCTCAACCGGTCAGTATTGGGGCAATCCAATCTATAACTGGGAATACATGAAGAAGAACCACTACGCGTGGTGGGTATGGCGTATCCGGCTGAGCTTTGAGCTGTATGACGTTTTGCGCATTGATCATTTCCGCGGGTTTGAGGCGTACTGGGAGGTTCCTTTTGGCGCTCCCGACGCCCGCGGCGGTAAGTGGACCAAGGGGCCTGATACTGATCTGTTCGATGAGCTGAAGCGCCAGCTTGGCAAGTTGCCCATCATTGCGGAGGATTTGGGTCTCATGACGCAGGAACTTATCGATATGCGCGAGAAAACCGGATTTCCCGGCATGAAAGTGCTCCAGTGCGGCTTTAACGGCGAGAGGGACGCGGGAGATCTCCCGCATAACTACAAGCCCAACACCGTGGCGTATGTGGGCACGCACGACAATCAAACAGGTCGCGGCTGGTATGAGCATACGGCGACGCCTCGCGAACGTGAGCAAGTTGACCTATATCTCCATCGCGCGCCCGATGAGCCGGTAAGTGAAGCTCTCGACCGCGGGATCGCGGCTTCGGTAAGCGATACCTGCATTCATACCATGCAAGACCTTCTCGGCCTTGGAGATGAAGCCCGCATGAATACTCCGGCGACATTAGGGGGAAACTGGTGCTGGCGTATGGAACGAGGCGCGATTACTCGCCATACCGAAGACTACCTGCGAACGATTACTGAGACCTACTTCAGGATTCCTAAGGGGGACGAATAATGAATTTGGATGAGCTTTCTCATCAAAGATATGGCCGGCCGCTTGCTGAGCTTGATGACGCGACTGTGTATGAGCTGCTGATGTCAGTCGTAAGCGAGAAGAGCGCTGAGCTTCCACTGAACGAGGGAAAGAAGCGTCTGTACTACATCTCCGCTGAATTTCTTATCGGCAAGCTTCTGACCAACAATCTGATCAACCTCGGCCTGTATGATGAGGTCAAACGCCAGCTTACCGAAGCCGGTCATGACCTCAATACGGTTGAAGAGTATGAGGCGGAGCCTTCTCTGGGTAATGGAGGCCTTGGACGCCTCGCCGCCTGCTTTATCGATTCCATGGCTACGCTCGCGCTTCCGGGCGATGGCGTTGGTCTCAATTACCACTATGGCCTGTTTCATCAGAAGTTTAAGGACAACCAGCAAGCGACCGTACCCGATGGCTGGCTTGAGAGAGAGGGATGGCTGCGTGACGAAAACACCTCGTTTACCGTTACGTTCGGCAGTTTCTCAGTCACCTCGAAGCTCTTCTCGATTGATGTGCTTGGGTACGAGCGTCCGAAGAAGAATCGCCTGCGCCTCTTTGATTTGGAGGGCGTTGATGATGGACTGGTGCCTGAGGATTCTATCGGTTTTGATAAGCGCGAGCTGAAAAAGAACCTGACGCTCTTCTTGTATCCGGACGATTCCGACAGAGACGGTCAGCTGCTCCGCGTATACCAGCAGTACTTTATGGTATCCAACGCCGCTCAGCTTATTGTAAAAGAGGCGATGGACCGCGGGTGCAACTTGCATGATTTGGCGGAGTACGCGGTCATTCAAATCAACGATACGCATCCGACTATGGTTATCCCCGAGCTTATTCGCATTCTCACGGAAGAGCACGACATTGCCTTTGACGAGGCGGTTACTATCGTGCGCTCGATGGTTGCCTACACCAACCACACTATTTTGGCTGAGGCGCTTGAAAAATGGCCGCTTGAGTTCCTTGAGGAAGTCTCGCCGAAGATTGCCTCTATTATCAAGAAGCTTGACGAGCGCACACGCGCTGAGTTCAAAGACCCCGCCGTACAAATTATCATCGACGGCAAGGTGCATATGGCTCACCTGGCTATCCACTACGGCTACAGCATTAACGGCGTCGCCGCTCTCCATACCAAGATCTTGGAGGAGAGCGAACTTAAGCCGTTCTATGACATCTACCCTGAGAAGTTCTCCAACAAGACCAACGGCATTACCTTCCGCCGCTGGCTCATGGGGTGCAATCCCGGTCTTGCCGACCTTCTCGATACGCTATTGGGAACTGAGTGGCGCCGCACGGGAGATCTGAAGGGTCTTTTGCGCTTTGTCGATGACGATGAGGTCTTGGAGCGACTGGCGGCCATTAAAGACGACGCGAAACACGTCATGAGCGAATTTCTTCTGGCTCATCAGGGCGCTCAGGTGCTTGACGGCTCAATCGTTGATGTGCAGGTGAAGCGTATCCACGAGTACAAGCGCCAGCAGATGCTTGCGCTGTACCTCATTTGGAAGTATCTGGATATCAAAAACGGCAACATCCCTGAGCGTCCCCTTACGGTCATTTTCGGCGGTAAAGCCGCTCCCGCCTACGTTATTGCGCAGGACATCATCCATTTGATTCTGACACTGAGCAAGTGGATTGCAAATGACCCCGAAGTCGCCCCGTACCTGCAGGTCATTATGATAGAGAACTACAATGTGACTGCGGCCGAGCATGTGATTCCCGCCGCCGACATCTCGGAGCAGATTTCGCTCGCTTCCAAGGAGGCTTCCGGTACGTCCAACATGAAGTTCATGCTCAACGGCGCCGTGACGCTGTGTACCATAGATGGCGCTAATGTTGAGATCGCTGAGCTTGTGGGCGATGAGAACATCTATACCTTCGGCGCGTCCAGCGATGAGGTAGTCAAACTTTACGCTGACGGCTCCTACAACGCCCATGCGCAGTACCTGAAGCCCGGCATTAAGCTGCTGGTCGACTTTATTACCAGCCCTCAGTTTATGGCCACCGGCAACGCTGAGCGTCTGCGGCGCCTTCACGATGACTTGGCCTGTAAGGATTGGTTTATGGCTCTTCTTGACCTTGAAGAGTACATCCAGGAGAAAGAGCTGGTCTGCTCAGACTACGAAGATCGCAAGCTCTGGCTCAAGAAATCCTTGGTTAATATCGCTATGGCGGGCCAGTTCTCAAGCGATCGCACGATTGCTGAGTATAACGATGAGATATGGCACCTTACGGCGGACAAGTAAGCGCGCGCCTGTTTCATCGGAATGTGGTGCTGATTTCGGCGTCGGGAGATATTCCCGGCGCCGTTTTGAGAGGAGTCCAATGCCCGACTATACGTTGCTTGCCAGCCAAATTGAAGAGCTTGCCGAGATTGACGCACATTGGCTCCCGGTGCTGGCGAACGCTTCCGCGCTCTTGTGGGACGCACTTGATGAGGTCAATTGGGTCGGATTTTACCTGGCAGATTGGGTGTTTTCAGGCGAGAAACGCGACAGCGTGGAGCCGGAGAAGGCGTGCTCTTCTGAACTTCACCTTGGCCCCTTTCAGGGAAAAGTAGCCTGCGTGCGCATTCCCTTTGGGCAAGGAGTCTGCGGTACGGCCGCCGCGACAAAAGAGAGTCAGCTGGTAGAAAACGTCCATGAGTTTTCAGGTCATATCGCCTGCGATGCCGCGTCGAATTCTGAGGTCGTAGTTCCGCTGCAGGTTGGAGGCTCTGTCGTGGGAGTGCTAGATATCGACAGTCCTGTTGTGGGACGCTTTAACCGAGAAGATCTTTTCGGTTTGGAAATCGTGGCTCGAAAGATAGAGCAGGTTGCTCGATTTTAGAAGCGGCGCGCTGACGTAAAGTGCAGTACCGCTGCAAATGCCTGAGAAAAAGCGCAGCGATATAATTTTTCGACGGATTCCAGATTTCCTTAAATTATTTTGGTTCAGATTATAATTTGGACAGCAAGAAGGTGCGCTAAACTAGCAATCGTGTGATGTCAGAAATGAGCATTAATCGTACTGGCTCTATGGCGACGGTGAGACGTAGGGGCATCCTATAGGAAGTTAGGAAGTCCATAGCATGTGGCTTGTCATGGCGCTGCTGTCCGCCTTTTTCGCGGGGCTGACGGCTATATTGGCAAAGTGCGGTATCCGGAAGACGGACTCCGACTTGGCTACCGCA
This sequence comes from Lancefieldella sp. Marseille-Q7238, assembly GCF_949152215.1. Taxonomy (GTDB): domain Bacteria; phylum Actinomycetota; class Coriobacteriia; order Coriobacteriales; family Atopobiaceae; genus Lancefieldella. Next base: position 835,767 of record NZ_OX424407.1, on the reverse strand, counting down.
TTGCGCACAATCGTGGTGCTGGCGTTTTCATGGACGATGGTCTTCATGGTGGGGTCTGCTCAGACAATCGTGCAGATACAGCCAAAGTCGCTGGCCTTTTTAATACTTTCGGGATTGACGACGGGTGCGTCGTGGATTTGCTACTTCAAAGCGCTGTTCGTAGGCGATGTAAATCAAGTTGTGCCTATTGATAAGTCCAGTACGATTCTGACAGTACTTCTGGCAATTATCCTTTTTGGAGAAACAAATCATCTGGCTATTAAATTAGCGGGAACGGCGCTCTTGGCGACTGGTATTTTTCTCATGACAGGAAGAGAACCTGCAAATTCTCAACGGGTAAAAACGCAAATTTTGAAACAGCACCAAAGTCCAAAGAAACAGCGCTGGCGTGTCTATGCTATTGGCTCAGCTGTTTTTGCAGCTCTGACGGCGATTCTCGCGAAAGTTGGTATAACGGGCGTGGAATCCAACCTTGGAACGGCAATCCGTACAGGTGTTGTTTTAATCATGGCGTGGCTCATCGTGTTTCTTAAGGGCAAGCAAGCGTCGTTGGAAAACATCGACAAAAGAGAATTGCTTTTTATCATCCTTTCTGGATTTGCAACAGGAGCCTCGTGGCTATGCTATTACTATGCAATTCAGAATGGCGTTGTCAGTGTGGTTGTCCCTATCGACAAGATGAGTATTCTGGTGTCTATCGCCTTCTCTTTCCTGGTATTTCATGAGAAGCTCAGCAAAAAGGCGGCATGGGGGCTAGCTCTTATGGTCTTCAGTACCATAGCTATGGCTATCTGGTCATAAACCAAGCAATACTTGTTTAGTTGGTCATTATGTCCGTTTCTATAAGGTATCAGGCGAGACGATTGTAGTAATCAATATTTTTCACGACAGTCAGGATTACGCGAAGCTGTTCTGAAAATCGACAGGTGGCGTATAGTATTGCACGGTACATTTCCTGTCGAGAAGAGCTTGTATGCTGAGAAGTACGACCAAACCGAAGATTGTCCTTGCGCTTGACACCTCAACGGATATGCTGGCATGCTCGGTAGCGCGCTGGATACCGTCTCAGGCGGGTGGCACGTCCGTTGAGATGCTCTCATCTGCCGATCATCTCTGCCGCCGTCAAGCGAATGTGGAGCTCGCTGGAACCATTCAGCAGGTTCTGAGCGCGGCGAGCCTGACAATGGCAGATGTGGATGCAGTGCTTGTGGGCCGCGGACCGGGCTCGTTTACCGGCGTGCGCATTGGCGTAGCTACTGCGAAGGGCATTGCATGCGGCGTTGAACTGCCGCTTTATGGCGCTTCCGCGCTTGACGCGATGGCGTTTTCCGCATGGAATGCAGGCGTTCGCGGCAAACTTGCCGTTGCGGGTGACGCCATGCGAGGTGAGGTGTATCCCGGCGTATATCTGCTTGACGGTGAGGGCGCCCACCGTACGTTTCCTGCTGAAACGGTGTTCAAGGTAGACAAGGTGGTTGCGGAGTGGTCGGAAAGATCCGATCGCGAAGAACTGACGCTGAGTGGCAACGGTCTCAAGAAATACCAGGAGAGATTTGAAGCGGCGGGCTTCTCGGCCTTTACGCCTGAAGAAACGTGGTATCCCACGGGAGAAGGGCTGCTTCGGTCAGCGGCGCTTCCAGAGCACGAACTCGGCGATGGAGATCCTGCGCTGGTGCTTCCCATCTACACACGCCTTTCTGACGCGGAGGAAACGGAGCGTCAGCGCTTAGGTCTCAAAGAGCCGACGACTGTCGCTCTGACCGGTGTAGATGACGCGCTTGCCGATAAGCACCTGCAGTTTCGACCGCTCTCCGTGAACGATCTGGAGCAGGTGGCAAAACTGGAAGCTGCAGCGTATGCTGGTTCTGCGCATACGCCTTGGACACAAAAGACCTTTTACGAGGAGCTTTCTCAGCCGGGCCGCAGTTGGTGGCTGGCTCATGATTACGGAAAGCCGGTGGGCTTTGCCGGCGGCCGTCTCGCCGGAGCGGAGTTTGAAATTGAAGAGGTCGTGGTGGCGCAAGAGCACCGCCACGGCGGCATCGCTTCTGAGCTGCTCCGCCGTGTTGCCTATGACGCTCAGATGCTGGGGGCAGGCTTCCTTACCCTTGAAGTTGCCGAGAATAACACGCCTGCTCGTGGGCTCTATGAGTGCCTCGGCTTTGAGCAGGTTGGAAAACGTAGTGGCTACTACGCTCCGGATGTTGCGGCGATTGTGATGACGGCGAAGCTGCCGCTTGCAACCGGCGCTGGTTTCTCGGCTCGCGACCCCGAACCTCAGGCTTCGATTCGCCCGTGGCCTCTCACGGCGACTCAGCATTCCGATAAGAGCAAGGCTGCTCTTAAGGCGGCTGGCGATTTAGTGCTGGCTATTGAATCGTCTTGCGATGAGACGGCCATGGCAATCATCGACTCCCATGGCGTTATCTGCGCGAACGTCGTCGCAACGCAGATTGATTTTCACGCGCGTTTTGGCGGCGTGGTTCCCGAGATCGCATCGCGTAAGCATACCGAAGCTATCGTAGGTCTGTTCGAGGAGACGCTCATCCGCGCGGGCGAGCATTTTGGCTGCGACACGCTTACGCCCTCAGATCTTTCGGCTGTTGGCGTTACGACGGGACCAGGGCTCGTGGGAGCGCTTGTGGTGGGTGTTGCCTTTGCGAAGGGTCTCTGTACGGCAACGGGGCTTCCGCTCATTCCCGTACATCACCTTGAAGGCCACCTTCTTGCCAATCTCTTTGAAACGCCTGATTTGAAGCCGCCGTTTATAGCAAGTCTCGTTTCCGGCGGTAATACCATGCTGGTTCACGTACGTGCTTGGGGAGACTACGTTGTCCTGGGAACGACCATTGACGACGCGGTTGGTGAGGCCTTTGATAAGGTGGCAAAGGCGCTGGGTCTGGGATATCCGGGAGGCCCTGTTATCAGCAAGTTGGCGGCGCAGGGCAATCCGCGAGCTATTCAGTTTCCTCGCGCCATGTTGCATAGCGGGGATTACTCGTTCTCACTTTCCGGGCTCAAGACATCGGTTATCACCTATATTGAAGCGGAAAATCGCGCAGGCAGAGCAATCAATCTGCCGGATCTGGCGGCCTCGTTTGAGCAGGCGGTTATTGACGTGCAAGTTGCCAAGGCGCTCAGCGCGGTAGAAGAAACTGGCGTCCATGACTTTTGCGTTGGCGGCGGCGTAGCGGCAAATCCCGCGCTGCGTGCGGCATACAAGGAAGCTTTCGGTAAAAAGGGAGTGCGCGTGACCGTGCCGCCGATGTCGGTCTGTGGCGACAACGCCGCCATGATTGCTGTTGGCGCGCTCAGAAGTTACCGCGCCGGGCTCTTCTCGCCACTGACGCTTGACGCCAATCCAAACGCGCCGCTGGGCGAGTGGTCTTCGACTGATGCTCCTGTGGTTCCGAGCGGCATGTAAGATAGGGCAAAGGGTTTCTGTGGCAGAGAACTCGTTTTCAAGAGGGCTTTGTTCTCGATAAGGGACTGCGGAGAGCGAGAAGCGCTTCCAGTGGATAGGGGAGAACCATGCGAGACGGATTTGTAAAGGTAGCCGCCGTGACACCAAAGGTGCGCGTTGCCGATGTCGCTTATAACGTGGAGTCCTGTCTGAGCTCAATCGAGAAGGCCATTGCTGAGCATGATGCTCGCGTTGTGGTGCTTCCGGAGCTTTGCATTACGGGCTATACCTGCGAGGACCTCTTCTGGCAAGATGAGCTTTTGGATATGGCTGAGCGGGGTCTTGTTGCTATCGCCTCGCGCACCGCTGATGTGGACGCGCTGATTTTGGCGGGTCTCCCGGTGCGGGTGGCGTCCAAACTTTATAACTGCGCTGCTGTGCTGTACGGCGGCGAACTTCTCGGGTTGGTTCCCAAGCGGCATATTCCAACGTACAACGAGTTTTATGAGGGACGCCACTTTACGGCCGGGCCCCGCCCTGTAACGGAAATAGACTTCAACCTGTTGGGAACTGTTCCTTTTGGCGCTGATCAGCTTTTTGCATGTGACACCCTGCCTGATCTGGTTGTGGCCGTTGAGATTTGCGAGGATCTCTGGGTGCCAGACCCGCCTTCAACTGCTCACGCTATGGCGGGAGCTACGCTCATCTGCAATATGAGCGCTTCGCCGGCTACAGCTGGTAAAGCGGATTACCGCCGCGCGCTTGTGACGAACCAGTCCGCGCGTCTTGTCTGCGGGTACGCGTATGCGAGTTCGGGCGAGGGAGAATCGACTACCGACTTGGTCTTTCCTGGGCACGACCTCATCTGTGAAAACGGCCGCAGGTTGGCTGATTCCGGCTGTTTTGCGGACGGCATCGCCGTGTCCGAGATTGATGTGACACGACTTTCCGCGGAGCGTCGTCGCCTGTCAACGTTTCAGGTGGCTCCAAGTCCGGAAGACGCCCGACATATCGTTATGTACTTCTCGCTTGATGTTGAAACTCCCACGAAATTGACGCGATTTGTGGACCCCCGTCCGTTTGTTCCGGTAAGCGACAATTGTCGTGCCGAGCGTTGTGAAGAGGTGTTGAGCATTCAGGCTCACGGCCTTGCGACCCGTCTTGCTCATACCGGCTCTGACCACGCTGTTATTGGCATTTCCGGAGGTCTTGACTCCACGCTTGCCCTTTTGGTGACCGTGCGCGCCTTTGATCAGCTTGGTCTTGATCGAGGCGGCATTGTCGCGGTTACCATGCCCGGATTTGGCACGACGGATCGCACGTATACCAATGCGGTCGAGCTTGCCCGCGCTCTCGGCGCTGAGCTGCGCGAGATTTCCATTACCGCCGCCGTCCGCCAGCATTTTGCCGACATCAGTCACGACGAATCAAATCACGACGTGACGTATGAAAACGCTCAGGCGCGCGAGCGCACTCAGATACTTATGGATGTCGCTAACCAAGCGCGCGGCATGGTTATCGGTACCGGCGACCTCTCTGAACTGGCGCTTGGCTGGGCTACCTACAACGGCGACCAAATGTCTATGTATGGCGTGAACGCCTCGGTGCCCAAAACGCTCGTGAGGCATCTTGTCCGCTATTGCGCCGACATGTACGCTCAGACACATGAAGAAGACGTGGCGGATACTTTGTACGATGTGCTGGATACGCCGGTCAGCCCTGAGCTGCTTCCCGCGAGCGCGGACGGCTCAATCGGGCAGAAGACCGAAAACCTTGTGGGACCCTATGAGCTTCACGATTTCTTCTTGTACCAGGTGCTTCGGTATGGTTCAAGCCCGCGCAAGGTATTCCGTCTCGCGTGTTACGCGTTTGGTGCAGGAGCTTCTGGCGAGAAGTACTCCAGAAAAACTATCCTTTCCTGGCTCAAGGTATTTTATCGCCGGTTCTTCGCGCAGCAGTTCAAACGCAGCGCGATGCCGGATGGACCAAAAGTGGGCTCTGTAGCGCTTTCGCCGCGCGGTGACCTTCGTATGCCGTCTGACGCGTCAAGCGCGCTCTGGCTTTCTGAGCTGGACTCGCTTGAGGATGAGGATGACTGACACGACAGTACAGAGCAACAAAGAGTAGCGAAAATGGCAAGAGTAAAAGCCCGGACTCGTAAGGATCCGGGCTTTTCGCAATGAGTATGTGCGATTATTTGCAGCGGTTATTTTGGTTACTTCGGTTACTTTGGTTACTTGTGCGAATTTCTCAGCTTACGCCGAAGGTCAAGAATGAGCAGACCGCCGCCTAATGCTACAGCGCCTGTTGCAGCCGCCGCGCCAACGTCACCCATGCCAGGTATGACCCCGCGCCCTTTAGAGGGAGAAGGCTGAGAGGGTTTCTTGGGATTTTCGGGCTGATTGGGCTTGTTCGGTTGGTCAGGTTTGTTGGGTGTGGGCTTTTTGTGGTACACATAGGTAACCGTAAGTGTGCCATCAATGTAGGTGCCGTTTGCCGCTGCGGAATCATGGGCCATTTCCTTAAAGGTGTACCCGTCGATATCTTTTTGCTGCGTAGTGTAGGGGCTGTCGACATTTCCCGTAGTGGTAACAGAATCGGCTATTTCAGCACCATTTTCATCGACGTAGCGAGCGGTAACCGTTCCTTGCGCAACTGCCACATAGGTGACTTGCGGTTTGGGGAAGTTGTATCTGCCTAAGCTGTTGCCGCCGCTGTTAATGACAGTAAGCGTTGCTGACTTGTTTGTATCATATGTATAGGTTCCCGGAGTTACCGGAGGATCCTTGAGCTTCTCGTAGAAGCTCAGCGTGGCGGGCTTATCGGCAGTAATGGTCTCGTGAATGTCAAGCTTGAGGGTCTTATCCGCTTCGCTATAGGTGAGCTCGTAGCGATACGTGCCGTCGGCGCGCTTACCGAAGCCGTATTTATTGTCAGAGATTTTCTCGCCGGTAAGCTCTTTATCACCGACTTTTACGGTGACACGTGAAAAATCATGTACGAAATCAAAGTCGTCTCCGACAACGTCCGTCACAAAAGAGCCGTCGGAAAGGGAGTGGCTAAGCGCCCTCTCAAGCTGTACGAAGTTCTGTGAGAGGCCGCCTGTGTTGCGCGTCATGTACTTGAGCAACGTTGATCCGTCAAAATCAGCGACGTTCTTGAAGAAGACGTAGGTGCGGTACTTTTCCGCGATTTTATCGAAGGTATCGATGGCGTGGATCCATGCCGCGTCAATGTTGGCCACGGCGTTTTCCTCGATGGGCGTGGTCTTGCGGCCGATGCCAAGATAGGCGGAGCTGGCATTGTATTCATATTCGTACTGCTCATACTCGGCGTCGTGCAGGCGTTTCTGGTTGAGATATGTTTCCAGTAATGTAACGTTGCCGGAAGCGGCTGAAAACTTAATCGCTTCATTCAGGTTGTACTCACGGGATTGATACTCCCAGATGCCGCCTTTTTTGTCGCTCCCGTTAAGGAAGGGGTTGCCCGTCGCGGGGTTTGTCTGCGCTTTGGGATCGCCGAATGAGCGGGTATACGACGTAGTGTAGTCGTTGTTCTTTGAATAAAGGTAGGTAGCGCCGTCGGAAATAAGCACCATATGTTTGTGGTTGTTGGGAATGCTGGTGTCCTCGTCCAGCATCTGCTGACCGGCGAGCAAGCCGGCATGCATGTTAGTTCCCATGTGAACCGATGATTGCATCGCGGCTTTGATTTCATCGTAGCCAGTAGAAATGTCGGTAAGAGGCAGCCTGATATTGCCGACTCGGTTAAACAAAACCACGCCGACTCGCACCTTCACCCCTTTGGTGTCTGCCTGCTGCTTGAGTTCATCGAGAAAGGCGAGCGCTTCGTCAAGAACATCCGCGGCACCCGATTTATCGAGAACAAAAACAACGTCTGAGGGTACATCCTCCGTTGTTCCGGAGAAGGTAAGGGAAACCTTTGTTTCCAAATCGTTGGTCTGCGGGTTTTTGGTGAGCTCGCTTGCTGTCTTGTCAACGGTTGCTTTGGGGTCTGTAACGGTTACGTTGGCCGGTTGTGCCAGAACAACTTTTGGGGGAATGAATCCCAGACATAGAGCAAATACAAGAAATAAACTGAGCCATAGGCGTTGAGCAGTGGTGCGCATACGGTTCTCCTCTACAACGAGATATTTGGTTTTAGTGCATGGTAAGCAGTAATTATAGGATATGTGGTCACAAAGCAGCAATAAGTAACCTGGTAGAAGAGATTTCTTCTCCGGTTGCGCTTGGAAGAAGTTCGTTCAATGGTTCTATTCGTTACTTCTGGAGAGGTAGAATTTTTCTCATGTCGCAGTTGTAGGGTACAAGCCTACAACTGCGACACAATGTTTGACTTAGCCGTCACTGGTGCCATGAGAGTGTCCGGAACGATACACAATCGCTACTCCGCGTATGATACCTATCACAGTGTGGCCATTTTATGGGACAGCGCCAAAAAACCCGGGGTAGGTAACCCGGGCTTCTGTTGTTTCTCTCGCTCAGTAATATCTAGCGGGTAATCTGCTGCCCTCTTATCACTGCTGCTGGATCAAATTGCCGGGAGACCCGTAGAGCATAAGCGGGTTATTCTCCCAACGGATCTTTTGCCGGGTGAGACCGTTTGAAAGAGCTGTCGGTAGACTATCTCACCGTTGCTGTTGATGCGTCAAGAGATTTCTTTTCGCCAAATTCTAAATCGTCCAGACAGGAACAGCCTGCACATCTTTGGCCACATAGTATGGCTCGGCGGTCTGGCAGATGACGTGCCCGAACCCGACCTCGTAGTCCGAAAAACTATTAAGACTCCCGAAGTTCTTTACAGCGTCAGCTTCAACCATCGCTGCCATCTTTATCTCAATGGGATGCAGTATGTGGCCTTCCTGGAGCACAAGGTCAATCTCTCTCTTCTTGGCGTCACGGTAGAACCAGACGTCGCGCATATTGGCGCCGGAATTCATGTAGCTCTTGAGAACCTCAGATACAACGAAGGTCTCAAAAACGTGTCCTGCTACCGCTCCGAGGCGCAATTGCTCCGGGGTCATCCACCTTGTGAGGTGACACACGAGACCTGTATCCATGAAGTAGAGCTTAGGCGTTTTGGTGAGGCTCTTGCCGATGTTTGGCCAAAATGGCTCTATGATGCGGATGATGTTTGATGCTTGGAGGACGGAGAGCCACGCCTTCACCGTTTTGTGATCGACATCGACTGTGTTTCCGATGTCTGAGGCGTTGAGCAGCTGTCCCGATCGTGCGGCGCACGCTACCATGAAGCTGTAGAACTTTGACTCGTCTTTGACGTTGATGAGGTCGCGAACGTCCCTCTCCAGATAGGCTGCTACATAGTCGGAGTAGAACGAATCCCAGTCGATTGAGCTGTCTTGGAGCTCGGGCATCGACCCTCTGTGGATGATTTTCCAGATGTCTGTCTGAGGTGTCTTGCCGGGTGTTTTTATTGGAGTGGGGACGTAGGGGTGCGGACTGCCAACTGCACCTGTCAGCTCCCTTAGGCTCAAAGCAGGCATTTCTAAAATCCGTATCCTCCCCGCGAGAGATTCGCTGACACCCTTCATGAACATGGCGGGTGTTATTGAGAAGCTCCTGGCGGCCGACCTTGTCATTTGAAGCTTCCCGCTTTATTACTTCAACGTGCCGGGTATTCTCAAGACCATGATTGACCGGCAGCTTCCTATGAGCCGGCCGTTCATGAGTTCGCGTGATGATGGTTACGGAAGCGGGAGTCACGACTCGAGATATAAGGGCAAAGGCGGAAAGCATGTACTTGTATTCACCTGCGGCTTCTGGTCGTCTGAGGGCAACTACGACAGCGTAACGAGCATGTTCGACCACATTCTCGGCAAGGGCAATTTTGAAACGATCTTCTGTGGACAGGGAGAGCTGTTCTGCGTTCCCGAATTATCCGCTCGTACCGAGAAGTACCTCAGCGTGGTAAAGCGGGCAGGCAGTGAATACGCGTCGAGTGGAATACTGGGAACGGCGGAGTAATCACCGTGGCGGGCTATTTCTGCTTCGGCCTCATGTGGCTTGCTTCATGCGTGATGAAGCAACCTCTGTGCGCTTCCTACGTCAAGTACAACTACGGAGAGGATAAGGCGCTCAGAAATCCCCTGTTCATGAAAACGAATTACGTTTTGGCGGTTGCCTGGGGTGTGCTGTACATTTTCACGGCAACCTAGACGGTTGCCCTGCGTGTACAGGGATTCAATATCGCGGTGCTGATTATCAACAACATCGCTCCTGTGATTATGGGGTGCTTCACGGCATGGCTGTTATTTCTACGCAAATTCAATCGTTCCTGTGGAGACGTCCATCGACTTAACCACGGCCAGCGAACATACATCATAGCCAGCCTCACGCATGCGCTTACCTCCGGATTGGAAGCCCTTCTCGACAGCTATGCCAATGCCCTCGATAACCGCGTTGGCCTGTCGGCAAATCTCAATGAGCCCATCAAGCGCTGCTCCGTTGGCGAGAAAATCATCGATAAGCAGGACGTGTTCGCATGGCTGCAGGAACCGCTTTGCAATGATGACGGTATTGTCGTTGCCGTGCGTGTAGCTGTGGACGCGTGCGGTGTACTGGTCTCCGTCAAGATTGATTGACTGAGCCTTGCGTGCGAACACGACCGGCACGCCGCCAAAGGAAAGCGCGGCTACGCAGGATATTCCGATACCGGAAGCTGCGACTGTCAGGATCTTGTCAACTTTTTTGCCTGCAAAGTGGCGAACCCACGCGTCTCCCATATGCCGGTAGAGAGTGACATCGCATTGATGATTTAAAAAGCTGTCCACTTTGAGGACGTTGCCTTCACGGACAATCCCTTCGGCGATGATTCTCTCTTCGAGCTCACGCATAGATCCTCGATTCCTGTTGACAGTTGTTGACTTTGTCGTATGCAAATTGTACGCAAAACCCGCGCTCAATGCATCCGTCATATCGGGGTTGGACCAAAGTTATCGCCGTGCTTCTGTGTCAGTTCTCTGCCGTGACGGTCAATTTCCGCCTTTGTTCGACTTTCTTTTTCAAGTTATAGAAAATCTAAGTGCCGTTAGTAAGATTTTTTGCTATTGATTCGTATATTTTTCTATCAATGTGGGGAATACTTCATAGCGTTGGAAAGAGCGGCGTCCGCGTTAAGGCAGGAGCCGCAACATGGGTACGGACACAGACGTTCACGTACGCCCTTATAAGGAGGTTTTGCACGATGACATTGAAGCCGCTTGGAGATCGCGTTTTGGTTAAGCCAGCTCCCAAGGAGGAGAAGACTTCCACCGGTCTGTATATCGCGTCGGCCGCGCAAGAAAAGCCGCAGCGCGGTGAAGTTCTGGCTGTCGGAGCAGGTAAGTATGACCAGGATGGTAAGCGCATCGCTCTTGATGTTCACGTTGGCGATCAGGTCTTTTACGGTAAGTTTGGTGGCACCGAGGTAAAGGTCGACGGTGAGGAACTTCTGCTTCTTCGTGCCGATGACATTTACGCAATCGTCGAGGACTAACCTTTCGCAAGAAATTTCGCGAGAAGTGCCTCAAAAGTAACGGTCTTCTCGCTTGGTACTTCTTGTACTCATTCATTTGGAGGAATAGAACATGGCAAAAGATATTGCATTTGGCACCGATGCCCGCGCCAAGCTTGCCAAGGGCGTAAACACTTTGGCGGACGCGGTAACGACTACGCTTGGACCTAAGGGTCGCTACGTCGCGCTTCAGCGTTCGTATGGCGCACCTACCATTACCAATGACGGCGTTTCCGTTGCTAAAGAGATTGAGCTTTCTGATCCCGTGGAGAACATGGGTGCTCAGCTGGTCAAGGAAGTTGCAACCAAGACTAACGACACCGTTGGTGACGGCACTACCACTGCAACCCTGCTTGCACAGGTCATCGTTAATGAGGGCCTCCGCAACGTTGCCGCCGGCGCTAACCCCATCGCTATTCGCCGCGGCGTCGACAAAGCCGTCGACGCTGTCGTTGAGCAGATGAAGAAAGGCGCTCAGGACGTTTCCACCAAGCAGCAGATTGCTTCCGTTGGTACCATCTCCGCCGGTGACCCGACGGTCGGCGCCAAGATTTCCGACGCTATGGACGTTGTTGGCAAGGACGGCGTCATTACCGTTGAGGAGTCCCAGACGTTCGGCATTGATATCGACACCGTCGAGGGTATGCAGTTTGACAAGGGCTACGTCTCTCCGTATTTCGCTACCAATAACGAGACGCTGACAGCCGAGCTCGAGAACCCCTACATTCTCATGACCGACCAAAAGATTTCCAACATTCAGGATATCCTTCCGGTGCTTGAGGCTGTTCAGAAGCAGGGCGCTCCGCTGCTCATCATCGCTGAGGACGTTGACGGCGAGGCTCTGACGACGCTCATCCTGAACAAGCTCCGCGGCGTGCTCAACGTTTGCGCCATTAAGGCTCCCGGCTACGGCGATCGCCGCAAGCGCATGCTTGAGGATATCGCGATTCTTACCGGTGGCCAGGCCATCATGAAAGAGCTCGGCTACAACCTCTCTGAGGTTACCGCTGAGATGCTCGGCCGCGCGAAGTCCGTCAAGGTTACCAAGGACAACACCACTATCGTTGACGGCAACGGCACCAAAGAGGCCATCAACGACCGCATCAACCAGATCAAGGGCGAGATTGAGAATACTACTTCCGATTTCGACCGCGAGAAGCTCCAGGAGCGTCTTGCTAAGCTGGCCGGTGGCGTAGCGGTTATCAAGGTTGGCGCGGCTACCGAGGTTGAGCTCAAAGAGATCAAGCATCGCATCGAGGACGCGCTTCAGGCAACCCGCGCGGCTGTCGAAGAGGGCATCGTTGCTGGCGGCGGCGTTGCGTTCCTCGCAGCTTCCTCTGTGCTTGACAACGTTGAGACCGCTGATGCGGACGAGAAGATCGGCGTTGAGATCATCCGCAAGGCGCTTGAGGCTCCGGTTCGCACCATCGCAAACAACGCTGGCTTTGAGGGCTCAGTAGTGGTCGAGAAGATCAAGGCGCTTCCTGCTGGTCAGGGTCTTGACTCCGCGTCCGGCAAGTACGGCGACATGATTGAGATGGGCGTGCTTGACCCGGTCAAGGTCACCCGTACAACGCTTCAAAACGCGGCGTCTGTCGCGTCGCTCATCCTCATCACTGAGGCTACCGTGACCGATCAGCCGAAAGACACCACCATCGAAGAGGCCATCAGCCACGCGGCTGCTGCAGGTGGCCAGGGTGGCGGCATGTACTAAACCCGTTCGGGTAAGACCGATTGTTGCAAAGCCGAGTCCTTATGGGCTCGGCTTTTTGTTCGAAGCGAGAAGAACCTCCGTCCGAAGGGCTTCTCGCCGCGCGATTGGTTACAATATTGAACCGCGGTAACGGTGGAACACGATACTGACGAGACAGATATAAAACCGAGCATGACGCCAAACCGTGGACAGGCCCGAAGCAGGTTCGAAACAGGCCCGAAACGGGTTCAAGGCAGGCTTGAAGCAAAACATGGCGTGAAGGGAGGGGAGCGCGTGGCCGAAAAGCATGATTTTCTTGACGATCTGATTGACATTCAGAGCGACTGGCAGGCGCTTTCAAATCCCTTAGACGCGCTGATGGGAAGCCTTGGCGGCAACAACGCTGAAAACAAGTCCTATGATCCCGCCGATTACAAAGAACAGCCATGGGCAAATCCCAATCGCTGTCTGCAGTGCGCTTCCGGTGATGCGAATGTATGCCGCCGGTGTCAAAACGTGTGTCCGGTGGACGCCATTGACATTCATAATCAGACGGTGTCCATTGCCGAACACTGTATCCAGTGCGGTCTGTGCGATGCGGTTTGCCCGATGGAAGTGTTCAACACGCGCCGCCATGCGCCACGCAAACTCTACGATCAGGTAGCTCGCGCGGCCTCAGCGTACAATCAGGCGTATGTGACCTGTACGCGTGCGCTTGGCCGCAAGCCGCTCGGCAACGAAATCTGTTTGCCGTGCGTGGGCATGGTGTCCAGAGATACATGGTTCGCTATTCTGACTGATTTTGATAACGTTTCGGTCTATCTGCCGTTTGGCGTGTGCGACAAGTGCCGCACGACCACAGGTGAACAGACCTATTGCGACCATATCGCCGTTGCCGAAGCATGGACGGGAGCGACCGTTGGGTTTGAGTCGGACGAGTCCGCGCTCGACCATGACCTAACGCGTGCCTATAAGCGCAGCCAGTTCCTTAGTAGTTCCGTCAACGCTGCCGAACGACTGGTGACGCGAACAACACCGTTGCTTGCGGGAGCGCAGGCCGTTGCTGACCGCATCAATACGCATGCTCGTGCCCTTGATAAGCTGCAGAATCAACTTGACGAGTCTATCGGCATCCGTACAACTAATAACCGCCAGGCCATGCTGACGCAGGACCGTCGTCTCATGATGGGCGCCCTGCAACATGATGAGGGGTTGGCCGATTTCGTCAAACTTGAAGCCCCGGTGTGGGATTCAACACGCTGCACGTTGTGTGGTGAATGCGAGAAGACCTGTACCATGCACGCCATTGATATCGATGAGCACGGTAATTTGCTGATTCGTCAGCAATTCTGCACCAACTGTGACGCTTGCGTGCGCGTCTGTCCCGAACCTGGCGCTCTTGTCATGCAATCTATGGATATCACGCAGCTTGTGGTACATGACCGTCAGGCGGAAGAGGCCGAGCGCATACGTATTCGCACCCGCGAGCGTGCTCGGCGTATGCTTGAAACGGGCAAAAAGCAGCTGGGCAATCTCGTTGAATCGCTTGAAGAGACGACGGAAGAAGCCGCACAAGAGACTGCGGAAGAAGCCACGAAAGAAGCCCCGGAAGATAAGGATTGATATGTCGCTTTCCATTGGTATTGTTGGTTTGCCAAACGTAGGCAAGTCTACCCTGTTTACCGCGCTGACCCGCAAGGGTGGTCTTGCGGCAAATTATCCGTTTGCGACTATCGATCCCAATGTGGGCATCGTTGACGTGCCTGATACTCGCCTGCAGAAGCTTGCCGACATTGTGCATCCCGGCCGCATTGTTCCTGCAACCGTTGAGTTCGTGGACATTGCAGGTCTGGTTAAAGGTGCGAATGAGGGGGAGGGCCTGGGTAACCAGTTTCTCGCTAACATCCGCCAAACCGATGCCATCTGCGAGGTTGTCCGGTATTTTTCCGACCCCGACATAGTACACGTCGAAGGACGCGTTAATCCTGACGAAGACGTCGATATTATCCAGACGGAACTTATCCTGGCCGACCTGGGCACTCTTGAGCGAGCGCTTCCTAAGTTGGAAAAGGAGGTCAGACGCGATAAGGACCTCCAGCCTAGACTTATGGTGGCAAAACGTCTGCAAGAGTGGCTGAACGAGGGCAGGCGCGCTGCCGACATGGATATGACCGACGATGAACGCGCTGCTGCTCACGACCTCTTTTTGCTCACTATGAAGCCTATCCTCTATGTGGCAAATGTGGATGAGGACGCGCTGTCAAAGCCGGCGCCATTTGTGAACGGCGTGGAGGCAATCCCCGTATGCGCTGAGGTTGAAGCGGAGCTTGCAGATCTTGACCCTGAGGAAGCCGCCGAGTACCTGGAATCTCTCGGCCTTGAACGCTCAGGTCTTGCAACGCTTGCTCAGGCAGCCTATAAGCTGCTGGGTCTTCAGAGCTACTTTACTGCCGGCGAAATGGAAGTCAAGGCGTGGACCGTGCACATCGGCGCGAAAGCACCTGAGGCGGCGGGCGTCATCCATTCAGACTTTGAGCGCGGCTTCATCAAAGCCGAGGTTGCAAGCTATGAGGACTATGTTGAGCTTGGCGGAGAGGCGGGATGCAAGGCCGCCGGCAAGCTTCGCATGGAGGGCAAAGAGTACGTCGTCCAAGATGGCGATGTCATGCATTTCCGCTTTAACGTGTAGCCGTAGCGCTTGAGTATTTTGCGCGGACTAACGTGTAGTGCGTGGTATTTTTGTGGTACAGAGGCTTTTTACGCTATCTCTTTACATCACCTCTTTACACTATCTGATCTGCGCCGAGAATAACGCTGACGTCCACATCGGTTGGGTATGAACCGTCGTTCGGTTTGATAGCGCTTGCAGGGATGTTGAGTATTTTGGCAACGCCGTAGGCCTTTGCACGCCCTTCCTTTGTGCCATCGTAGACAATAACGGAGGAATCAAGATCTTCGTCTGAGTTCTCAGCAAACGCGTTGTATCCTGCGGTTTTGAGCGCCGCTGCTTTTTGCGCCGCAAGACCTTGCTTGTTGGTGCCATTCATGACGGCGACATCACCGGTATAGTCGGGTTTAATGGAAGACTCCGCGGTGGGATCGCCCGCAACGGTCCCAGTTACGCCGTTTGTCTCGTCAGCGCTCGCGTCTTCAAGCGGCGGCAAGCCCTTTTCGATGCGTTCGAGCATGGTGCGCCAGGCGTCCTTATCGACAATTTCATACCATACGCCATCAATAAGCTGCGATTCCGTGGGAGTGCGTCCCGAATACATGTCGTCTGCCGTGCTGATACCACGGAACTGGAGGGCGAGGCCGACGATATCGGTGGCGCTCATATCGGTTGTGACGCTCTCGGCGATTTGCGAGACCGCGGAAGCCATGGCAGCAGGATCGAGTTTCAGAACCTTCTTTGCGATGGCCATGAGAATCATGCGCTGGTTGGCTGCGCGGTAAAAGTCTCCTCCGCCGTAATCGTCATAGGCGTGACGGCTGCGGCTTAACCCGAGCGCCTGCTCGCCGTTCAAAGTTTGTTTACCAGCTGGAAGATCGATACCCGCATACTGTATATCTTTGACCGGCTGCGGTAGATCTACGTCTACACCACCGATGGAATCAACGATCTTAGTAAAGGATTCGAAATCGACCTCGGCATAGTGTGAAATGTTGACGTTGGCAAATTTGGAGACTACCTTGACCATATTTGCCGCGCCACCCAACGAGTACGCGGCGTTTATTTTCTGCTTGCCATCCGCTCCCATATCGACCATGGTATCGCGTGGAATAGAAATGAGAGTGATCTTTCGATTCTTAGGGTCAACGCGCGCCAGGATAATGGTGTCGGCGCGGAAGTTTGAAGTGTCGTTGCCCCAAATTTCGGACCTGTCCTCGTCCTTGTCGACGCCAAGAAGCAGCATGTAGAACGGCTCGGAATCCTTTGCCTTCACCAGTGCGTTTTGAAGGTTGTCGTCCAGGCCGCTACGCAGCTTGGCGTTCGTGTCAAAAAGCCACCACAGCGCCAGAGCGCTGGCGACTACCAAAAGGGTGACAAAGATGCCGAGAAAAATCTTGAGTTTGCGATGCCTTTTGGAACCGCGTCGTTTTTGGGCGTAGGAACTCACGCCTTCCGCGCGGCTCTTGGCGTGCTGAGCTACGCCAACGCGCGCATGACTCGCGTGCGCGGGGTTATGCGCGGACTTGCGCGCAGGGTTATGTGCCGGGTCGTGTGCCGAAGCGCGCGCAGGGTCGGAAGACGCCGCGGTGGGGGAGCGGCGCACCGTGCGATGTTCTGCTTCCGCGGTACTTCTCGCCCCCCAGTCTTCCTGTGCGTTAGTGTTGCCAATCAAAGGCTCGCGCGTAAACGGGGAATCAAACGTGCCGTGAGCCTCACGGGCGGAAGAGACGCTTGCCTGCCGCGCATTGCCGAGCGTCCGCGGAGCCGTTGTCAGTTCAGCCTCAGCGGCGTCCTTGTCGGCGCGGTCGGCGTATCTGTCAGACGCGTCCTCATCGAAGTCGCGCATGTGTTGAGACTTCTTTGAAAACCATTTGGCCACAGGGACTCCTTTGCGTGTAGTGTTCGTTTTGCCCGATGGTTGGTTTACCACTATACGCTAAACTTTCGCAAAATCCTATGTAGCGCGTTTTCTTGTGGAGAATGCTTTGCGGGGCATGTATTATGGAAAGGCACATCAGGTTGCCGGCGCGGGGATTATGCTGGCGAGAAGCCCGGCGGGGCATGACTCAAGTCTGCCTGCCGGAGAAGCGGAGATTTCATGAACGAGGCAAGGCCCCGGCAGTTTGTTGCCGTGCTTGATTTTGGCGCTCAGTACGGTCAGTTGATTGCGCGCCGTGTGCGTGATTTGCACGTGTACTCTGAGATTGTCCCATGTGATATTTCCGCTGATGAACTGCGTGCCATGAACCCCTCGGCGCTGATTTTGTCCGGAGGTCCCGCCTCTGTCTACGCCGAGGATGCTCCGCATATTGATCCAAACGTGCTGGCACTTGGTGTGCCGGTCTTCGGTTTTTGCTATGGGCATCAGATCATTGCGGCAACGTTAGATGGAGAGGTCGGACACACCGAGAAGGGCGAGTATGGCCCGGCGCGTCTGTCGCTTAACGAGGACGGATCGCGTAGCAAGATTTTTGACCGCACTCCTGACAAGCAGACGGTGTGGATGAGCCATCGCGACGCGGTCGCACAGGTTCCCGAAGGCTTCACCGTAACCGCTTCGACGGATATATGTCCCGTGGCGGCCATGGAGAATCCTGCGCGCCGGCTATATACCACGCAATTTCACCCTGAGGTCAACCACACCGAGTTTGGTTCTCAGATGCTTTCCAATTTCCTCTTTGATATTTGCGGTCTTGAGCCCACATGGACCATGGACAACATCATTGAGCAGAAAGTGGCGGAGATTCGTCAAAAGGTTGGCGACGGTCGTGTAATTTTGGCGCTCTCCGGTGGCGTTGACTCTTCCGTTGTTGCGGCTCTTGTCCACCGCGCTATCGGTAATCAGCTGACCTGCGTGTTTGTTAATCACGGCATGCTTCGTAAGGGTGAGCCAGAGATGGTTGAGCAGGTCTTCCGCAAGCAGTTTAACGTGCCTTTGATTCACGTTCATGCAGAGGAGCGCTACGCAGAGCTTTTGGCTGGTGTTACCGAGCCAGAAAAAAAGCGTCGTCTAATTGGTACCGAGTTCTGGAAGGTTTTCTTTGACGAGGCTCAGAAGTTGGATGGTGTTCAGTTTCTAGCACAGGGCACCATTTACCCTGACATTATTGAGTCTGGCGCTCGCAAGACTGGCGGCAAGGCTGCAACCATCAAGAGTCATCACAACCTGATTCCATTCCCAGAGGGTGTCCACTTTGATCTGATTGAGCCTTTAGATCATTTCTTTAAGGATGAGGTTCGCGCGCTGGGTGTCTCTCTTGGTCTGCCAGAGAACCTTGTCTACAGGCAGCCTTTCCCAGGTCCTGGCCTTGCTATCCGTATCATTGGCGAGGTAACGCCAGAAAAGCTGGAGATTCTTCGCAACGCAGATGCTATTGTGCGAGAAGAGATTGACGCCTACAATGCTCAGCTCTTTGACGAGACAGGCAATCGTAACTCTGAGCACAGTGTTTGGCAGTACTTTGCTGTGCTACCTGATATCAAGTCCGTTGGTGTTATGGGTGATGAGCGCACGTATGCTCGTCCAGTTATCCTGCGCGCCGTTGAGTCTAGCGATGCTATGACTGCTGACTGGGCAAAGCTTCCATACGAGCTGCTAACCCGCATTTCTTCTAGGATTGTTAGCGAGGTTGCTGGTGTTAACCGCGTAGTATACGACATTACCCCAAAGCCACCTGCGACTATTGAGTGGGAATAGTCTGGCCCCCATTCCATCTGGTTGAAAGCCTCCTGCCTGTTTGTAGTGGTCAGCATCTATTGGCACGACTAGGACAAAGCCATCCAGACTTTCGTGGATTGACAAATGTGAGAAAGCTCCGGAACCTTCGGATTTCGGGGCTCATTTTATTGGTGTTAACCTGTGGGAATACTCTCACCTATCCTTCAAGAGGACGACGCGATGCCACTCCTTGCGAACCGTCGCTCGCCTTCAGCGCGCGTTTGCCCTGAGCCCCTCAAGGACGGTAGCCGTCTGGACCGAGTCGCTCGCTCCAAGGAGGTATGTGGTGCCGCCTTTCGTGCGCACGAGGAGCCATGGGCCTGCCTCGGGGTTCAGACACACCTTGAGCGGCCCGTACTCTTCGCTCGAGAAGTCGCCCTCGAGGAAGGTGTCCGCGGCGCCCCCGAACGTGCGCGTCATATCTGGAAGCCGGTCGACCACCTCGACGGACTCCACGTCGCTGGAGGCAATCTCGTAGCTCGTCAACACGTGGCTCGCGTGGACCGTTTTCCCAGAGAGTTCCAACGTGACCGGCGCCGACAGCTCCTCGGCGATGAACACACCGGTCAGGGGTAGGCAGAGCAGTACGAGTGCGAGCGCCGCCGCTATCGCCTTGCCGGCCGGCCGTGCCAGGTTGATTGACGTGCCGACTCCGACGCGGTCGTTTACTATGAGGTTGGAATCGTCGGGATTGAAGTAGAGAAGCCCGAAGACCCAGCGGTCGTCCTCGTCGACGTAAAATCCCTCTCCGCTGCTCCTCGTGAGTCGCTCCTGAAGGCTCCGTACATGCATCTCGATCGCGAAGGAGGAGACGAACAGAGCCGTCGCTGGGATCGTCATGCCCACCAGGTACAGAGTGGGCGAGCCTTGGAAGAGGAGCTGCGACCAGCTCACAAATGAGAACGCCGCGGCCGTAAAGAGGACACATGCGCCCCCAGGCGCGCCTCCGGATGCGTGTAAGGGCCAGCGTGAGAGCCTCGTTGGTATCTACCGCCTCACTGCGGTCGCGGTAGCACCAGCGGAAGATCGCCCATGTCGCGAGGGCGCCTGCAGCGGAGAGCAGGTAGACCGGCAGGCTCCTGCGGTCGAACAGCGCGGGAGCCATGCTTGCCGCGGTGGTGAGGAGAAACCATGCGTTTGAGATGCGCGTTCGGGGTTGGGCGGCCGCCCCGATGTCCGCGACCGTCACGCGCCGGGTTCCGTTCTTCTCGCCGCGACGCCACCCGCGCTCACCCTTCAGGGCGGCGAGCTTCGCGTTCGTACGCGCGAAGATGACCTCCGGAGTGATGCAGGCGACGAGGACCCAAATGCTCCAGCAGACCGCGAGTGGCCCCGCGAGCGTGCGGACTGACCCTGCGGCGGCGCCCGCCAGGGCGACGACAACGAGTGCGATGGCGCACGCGAGCTGCTGGCGGCGATACCCCGAGAGAATGCCCGTGATCTGCTCGTCATCATGTGTTTCGCGCGGCAGCGTCACGCCCACGACGATGTTCTTCTTGAAGCGGGCGTTGTTCCTGAGCGCCAACCATATCGGAATGGGGAGCCAGCAGCACATAAGCCAGATCGCGGAAATGGAACTCATCACAGACCCCTTTCTTTTCGGGAGGGAACTTTGTCCAATAGGCGTCCGCAGAGCGCGAGTACCTCTTCGCGCGGCATACCGCCTGCAACGAGCTCGTTTAGCTGCAGCCTCAGTGCCTCCACGGCGCCGCGGCTGGGACCCGAGCTAGCATTTGGCTCTGCTACGAAGGTGCCGCCGCGCCGGTTGCCTTGTACGTGTCCTTCTTGCTTGAGGAGCTGGTAGGCCTTGTTTGCGGTCATGACGTTGATGCCGCATTCCGACGCGAGGGCTCGGACAGTCGGTAGGCGCTCGCCCGGTGCGAGTCCGCCTTCCGCTATGGCCCGTACGATCTGATTCCGAATCTGCCGGTAGACGGGGGTCGTGTCCGAAAAGTCCAATTCTAGGAGCATGGTGTGCACCTCCTGCGGTCAATGTACTATCTGTATTATATATAGTAATACAATTATGCAATAATCGCAAAATAAGGAGGGGCTCCAGTCCCGCCTGCATCGCGAAGCCGTCGTGCGAGATATCTCCCTAAGGAATGCCCTTGCTTTGCCGGAGACATGGGGTTTCTCCCAGGCGCGCCAGTTCGCGAAGCTCTGCCGGGGGACAGGGCTCCCTGAGGGTCTGAGAACCATAGGTGTCGCATCCGAGCTCGCCGGTAGGCTCCTTGATCCCGCAATCAGGGGAGAAGCGGGCAGTAGGTATTGGAATCCAGAAGTGTGCGAGTGGGGGGGTAGGCGCTGTGTGCTCGGATGGTCGGCTTGACGGCGCGCTTGCGGTCGGGTAGAACGGTGTACATGAAAAACCCTTGGGTTTTGTAAGGGCGGTACCACCGGGCCTGCTCTAGTTTTTTATTGGGGGAAAGACAAGCGAACACCGGATTTTTCCGGTGTGCGCTTTTTGCGTCCATAGACTTTGGCAGCCGAGTTTGGATGTCGACTAGGCCACGGCATCGGTCTCCCTTCGGTTGTGGCGATGCGGTGAGTTCCTGTCGCAAGGGGTGTGCAGGCATGGGAGCCCCGATCAGATGTCGTTGGCCATGCGCGGAGCATCTCGTCTAGCTCATCTTTCCTGACGCGTAGAAGTCTCCCAATCCTTATGGCGGGGATCTTTTGACGTTCGATGAGCTTATGACCGACGTCTTAGATATGCGCAGGTAATCGTTGATCTGCGACAAGTCCATAAGGCCGTCGGGTAGGTCGTATGTTTCGGATGTCGAGGAGGTAGCAGATCCCCATATCTCTACCTCGGCATTCTCGCGGCTTTCGGTGCCATTATCTGATATTCCCCGCTGTGCCGGGAATGCGTCTTATGGTGTCTGGAGGATGCCGTCTTGCATCTGGTGTCCTCGGGTTGCAATGAGGTCCAAGGAATCACACCATCTGGATGGGACAAGCAGAGAAATACCTGATGGGAGACGCATGTGCAAAGCCACACGGGGTGTTAGGCCACGCTAGGTCATGTTGGCTCTTCAACTAATTTCGAGAAAAATAGCTTCGTCAATTCGATAAAAGAAACGAACTATGATTAGAAGTATAATTCAGATGCAAGCGGACTTGGGCTATCAAACTCACAATTTGGCAAAGCTTAAGCCCTCTGAGACTAGGGGTGTCTATGAGCGAGTTCACTAAGATTTCTATACACAATCACCTTGGTGGAAAAGATGCGGATTGCACAATCGACAAGACGCATAACGATACAAGGTTCTTTGATATACCCGCTGCTTACAAGCAAGTGGACGAAGCCGCTGAATATAACTTCGGTCTGCTCGGCCAGACGAACCATAATGACTTCGATGCAGCAGCATTCTGCCTGCTTAAGCGCTATTGCTCTATGCGCAGTATAACCCTCGTTCCCGGCGTCGAAATTGATTTGCAGAACTGGGAGAATCCCGACAAGACCCTACATACAGTACTCCTTGTGGATCCGTTGACAAATCCATGGGAGTTTCAGTCAAAGCTACGTGGTTATTACGCAAAAAATGCTGAATTAGGCAGCGAAAAGAAGCCGAAGGGCGCTGATTGCTTTTTTCTTACAGTCGACCAGCTCAGTGAGCTTGCAACATTAAACCGCTCTATCATCTGCGTGCATGGCACAAAACAAAAGCAGAAGTCAGTACAAAGAAATCCCGAGATGGCATCAGAACTATTGTCGCTGTCCCGCTTCTTGCCGGTAGCCACAGAAGATAACAAGTCCTTTCATAAAATCGCTCTCCAGAACTCTCTGGAGGATTTCTTATCGGAGGAAAACTGCGAGTGGCTTTCTGATGCGGCAAACATGAGTTCTGCCGACCAGACATCTTTCAAGAAGTTCAGCGAGGAAATGTCCCCGACCTACATCTGGGCGGGAAATAGCTTTGACGACCTCTTCTACTCTGTCTTGGTGGGAGACGCACGTGTCCTCAGAGAGGAAGACCTCATCAAGCCAACCTCTTTCGTGTCGAAGATTATCATAGACGAGAATTCCGCGATGGGAAGCTCGGAAATCGACTGCTCCCATGGCATCAATGCGATCATTGGCTCTTCCGGGTCCGGCAAGACCATGCTGCTTGATTTGATTAAGAGCAAACTCATAGGGGAGCATCTTTCTGAGAATACTTCGAACGTTTCCAACTACAAAGGGATGTGCGACCCCGAATGTATTCATCTGTATGATTCGAATAATCGAGAACTTAATTTCGATTCAAGCTACAAAGTTGTTGAGCTTGAGAATCTGTATCAGAAAATCATCAAGGCATATTCCTCTGATCCTGCGGGACTGCTCGATGATCTCGGGTTAAGCATCGAAAGCGGAAGTTACCAAAAGAAACTCGATAGCTTCAGAGATTCAATGAATGTTCTTCTCACGAACAAGCGGGTAAGCAAACGGCTGCAAAATGAAAATTCAGAGTGCATTGCTCGCGTCGGCGATGCATTCAAGTTTATCGACGCAAACAAAAGCCACCGTACGGGTGTGATTGATTACAAGCCAGACGCTCGAATGACTGGCGAGCTAAAAACTATCAACCAGAAAGTTACGAGTATTTCTGAAGACATCGATCGTGTGGATGATGCCTTCAAGGCGCTCAAAGAAATCGCAAGCAATCGTGCATTGTCAAACAAGCTTACTTTGACAATGGAACAGCTTAAAACCCTGTTTACTAAAGAGTTGGGTGACTTAAAGCTCAAGTATGAAAAACAATCACGTCACCTAGAACTCGAGCAGAGAGTTAGCAATCTTATTTATGCTGCAGTTAAAGCGTATAACAGCAAGATTAGCCTTCGGTCAACTGAAGTGGCCAATAAGGAGACAGCTGCCGATAACGACTTGCAAACCATCGCAAAGAACTGTCTAGAGATTAAGAAACTGAAGCTGACCAAATCCGTGCCATGCTTGGACAAAAAGGAACTGACCTCGTCCTTGAAACTCTTGTCAGAGTCTAGTTCTGTAAAACTTGAGACGGAGGGAATCAATCTTGAGCTCTCTGATGCTGACAGCATCAGAGAGGCGTTTCTAGGGGCTATTGGAAATAAACCAAAAGTAAATAAGTCGCGTTTTAACCCGCCCTACGACCTCACTGATCCCGAAAGCGTAGATTCGCTGGTAGAGGTATTCTTTACGGAAGGTTTCTCCGACTCTCTGAACTTCTCTCTTCCCTACAGGGATGCTCTCGATTACACAATTAAGATTAAAACTGATGGAAACAACTTCATGCCCATCGATGAATTGTCAGCAGGCATGCTGAGCAAGATATATGTTTCAAATTTCCTTGACGAGAAAATTGAAGATTCCGGTAGCAATACGGTGATAGTGTTCGACCAGCCCGAGTCAAACATGGACAAACTTTTTCTCCTAAACGTGCTTGCAAGCAAGTTCGATGAGCTTAGGAAAACCCATCAGCTTTTTATTGCGACGCATGAACCTCTACTGGTCGTGAACGCTGACTCTAACGAAATCATCCTTGCCGAAAACGACAAAACTATCGGCAAGGAAAATCACATCACTTATTCAAACAAATCGTTTGTTGGGGCGCGAGGTAAGAGCGAGCTTGTTGAGAATATTGCCAAACTTATTGACGGCGGATCAAAGGCGGTAAAGAGACGCAGCGACATCTACGAAGGGATGAAATCATGAGTAAAGAATCGAGCACAGGAAAAAAGCTGACTATAAAAGTCGATAAAGAGGAAAAACTGACAATCGACGGCACTGAGAAAAAAATCGAAAATCTCGAAGCCGATTTCTTTGAGAGGTTGGTAGATAAGGCCCTGGCCGATGAGGTTGACTTCGTCCTTGAGAGCAAGGGCATCGTCGGCAACTTCTTTCAAACCATTCAGAGCGGAACCGCAGCTGACAGCGAGTTGCGTAAGCTATACGAGCAAACTCTTGCCGACAGCAAGACTACGGATGAAGCAGATTCGAAGTCATCGGAAGCACAGGAATCTGAACCTGTGTCTGAGGCTAATCTTGAGTCTGAGACCGAGGTCGAGTCTGCACCTGAGGCAGAGGAATTCTAACTTCATTTCACAATTCGCATGTAGTTACTTCGTTTACTAATAGGCGTGTTTTCTTAGTTAAATACTGACACTCTTCAGTCGGACTTTGTAATTCTTGGGTTGGGAAGCATCGCACTTCGTTAGCGCCGTCTCAGTCCATGTACTTAGTTGTACACAATCATACTGCATTTCTGTAGGCCATACGTGTCATTCTTTGGTTGGGCGAAAATATTTTTTTCAAGGTGATTACATACTATATAGTCAGTGCAGATTATATGATGACTACACGGTTTTCTTGATAAGAGATCAGAGGAAGTCCAAGCCCACTAGACCTGCTGACTACACAGAAACGGCCCATGCGACTATTGAGTGGAAATAAGATTCAGTAGGTATTTTTAGTTCCAGTCTTAAATTAACCCCTCGTTCACGATGCGAGGAGTTTTTATTAATAAAGAGTTGCGGATGATATCACGTTATCGTGATATACTTATCAAAAAGAAAGGATACATATGCCTACACTTACACGGTTTTACGGGATAGTTATACGCATGTATTTCTTGGGCTCAGAACACAATCCACCGCATATACATGCAATTTACGGTGAGGATACTGCAGCTTTTGATATTAATTCGGGCGAGGAAATTGATGGTAGTCTGCCGCTTCGGGCTGCCGGTATGGTGCGCGAGTGGATAGAGATTCATCAAACTGAACTCCTGGTTATGTGGGAGACGCAAGAATTTAAGAAAATCGATCCGCTCGTCTAAAGGAGGCAGAATATGAAATTTCATAAGATCAAAGAAGTTTCTGCGCTGGTTGACTTAAAGTTGAGCGTTCAATTTACTAATGGAACTACAAAAATCTACGATGTAGCTCCGCTTATGCATCGTTTTTCGGTTTTCAAGCTTCTGGAAGATGAATCGCTGTTCAGAGATGTTGTGGTTGATCAAGGTGGCTACGGTATTATCTGGAACGATGACCTTGATCTCTCTTGTGATGAGTTATGGGAGAACGGAACGGAAGTTGCGACTCCGTTCGATGGACTTATATCGTTTTCAGATGCTAGCGAACTCTGGGGCCTAAGCGAGTCAACTCTGCGTAAGGCTGTTGCATACGGCAAAATAGTTCCAGGAGTAGATGCTCGTAAGTATGGTAAGCAGTGGATTATTAACCGCGAAGCTATGATGCGTGAGTACGGCAACCCTGTGTGTTAAGAGCTACAAATACTCAACCTCAAAATACTGCTCATTTCAGTGGACAATTTTTTTGTATGGTTAGATTTTTAATTTTACCGATATCGGCAAAAAACAGTCTCATTTGCTATAATAATTTCATCAGTTTTTGCCGGTAGGGAGGTGAAGCTCGATGGGATTTCTTTCTGTTGCTCAGATTGCTGAGCTCTGGGGCATATCTGAAAGAAGTGTGCGTAATTACTGCGCTAATGGACGCGTACCAGGCGCTTTTCTCGTGGGAAAAACTTGGAACATTCCAGCTGATTCGGTAAAACCTTCTCGAAAAAATGCTAAAACACCCTCAACAAGTCCGCTGCTTTCACGCTTGATTGAAGAAAAGTCCTCAAAAATAAAGGGCGGCATTTACCATAAGCTCCAGGTCGAGCTTACCTACAACTCTAATCACATTGAGGGAAGTAAACTCTCCCTTGATCAGACGCGCATGATTTTTGAAACGGCAACCATCGGTGTTGAAGGAAATCCTGTTCACATTGACGACATTGTAGAAACTCAGAACCACTTTCGCGCTATCGATTATGTGATTGACCATGCAAAAGACCCCCTTACAGAGGCCATCATCAAAGAACTTCACCATATTCTAAAAACGGGAACTACAGACTCTGTAAAAGATTGGTTTGCTGTTGGAGATTACAAACGCCTACCAAATGAGGTTGGTGGGCGAGAAACTACTCTTCCAGAAAATGTTGCTAAAGAGATGAAATCGCTGTTAAAGGCATATAACTCAAATAGCTCTCATACCTTTGAAGAAATTGTTGATTATCACGTTCGTTTTGAACGCATTCATCCATTCCAAGATGGCAATGGACGTGTCGGCAGGTTGATTATGCTTAAAGAATGCCTTACCCATGACGTTGTCCCGTTCGTAATTACTGATGATATGAAGTCTTTCTACTATCGAGGGCTCTCTAAGTGGGATAAGGAGAACGGCTATCTTCTTGATACCTGCCTTACGGCTCAGGATAGATTCAAAGCCACGTTGGATTACTTCCGAATTGCCTATGATGAAAATTGAGTTTTCCTATTGTGCATAAAGACGATATTTGCTGTAGATGAGAATTTCTCGTCTACAGCCAATATTAGTAAGATTAATATCATACAAGTTTGCCTATATAACTCGCTAAAATAGAGTGGATTAATTAAAACTAATCGTTTCTGTGACACTCCCAGAAGCATACGATTGGAGTTTACATGTGCGGTATCGTTGGCTTTACTGGTCACCAGCGCGCAAAGAACATTCTCATCCAGGGTCTTGAGCGCCTGGAATATCGCGGCTATGATTCCGCCGGCATCGCACTTCAAAACGCTTCCGACAAAGAACTCACCGTAGTACACCGTGTCGGAAAAGTCGCGGGACTTGCCGAAGCGGTCAAGTATCTCGATAATGAAAGCCCCTGTGGCATCGGACATACTCGTTGGGCAACGCACGGCGCTCCAAGCGAGCGTAATGCTCATCCACATACCTCTTGTGACAATACAATCGCTGTCGTACACAATGGCATTATCGAAAATTTCGCCGAGCTCCGCGAGCAACTTGAATCACGCGGACACAAATTCCGCAGCGACACGGATACCGAAGTCGTAGCCCATCTTGTGGAGGAAGCTTACAACGGCAACCTTCGCAACGCCGTCGCCAAGGCATGCTCACAGATTGTAGGCACCTACGGCCTCGCCGTTATATGCTCCCAAGAGCCCGGACGCATCGTGGTTACCCGCAAAGATTCCCCTATCGTCCTTGCTCATGGTGAGAAGGGCAGCTATGTTGCATCCGACATCATTGCGGTCATTGAAGCCTCCCGAGACGTTGCTGTCCTTGGCGACAATGAGTTTGCCATTATGGAGCCTGACGGCATCAGCTATACCGACGCTGAAGGCAATCCCGTTCAACCTAAAATTATGCATGTTGATTGGGACGTTGATGTTGCCGAGAAGGGCGGCTACCCCGACTTTATGCTCAAGGAAATCCATGAGCAGCCGCGCGTCATTCGCGACACGCTTGCGGGACGCCTGACTAACGGCGTGCTTTCCATTGACGAGCTGGGCATGACCCTGGAGCAACTTCGTTTAATCGACCGCGTCTACATCATTGCTTGCGGCACCAGCTACCACGCCGGTCTTATTGCCCGCCAACTTATCGAGGGTTGGGCGCGCATACCTGTTGAAGTTGAAGCCGCAAGCGAGTTTCGCTATCGCAATCCTATTATCACTCCGTCAACGCTGGTAGTTGCTGTATCTCAGTCCGGTGAGACCGCTGATACCCTGGCTGCCATCCGCGATGCTCGCATCAAGGGCGCCAAGGTCTTTGGTATCACCAACGTCATTGGAAGTCCCGTGGCCCGTGAGTCTGACGGTGTTATCTACACCAAGGCCAACAAGGAAATTGCCGTCGCTTCCACCAAATCATTTTTGGGGCAGATTGTCAGCCTGACACTTCTTGCCATGGTTCTTGCGCAGGCAAAAGGAAAGCTCTCAATTGCTCAGATACGCTTGCTCTTTAAAGAACTTGCCGATATCGCCGAGCAAGTTGAAGAAGTCCTCAGTGACACGAAGGCTATCGACGTCGCGGCGCAGGCCTGCAAAGACGCCAATGACGCTCTGTTCATTGGCCGCGGTATGGGCGCCGCTATCTGCTATGAGGGAGCTCTCAAGCTCAAAGAGATCAGCTACCTGCATGCCGAGGCATACGCTGCCGGAGAAATGAAGCACGGCCCTATTGCGCTTCTATCTGAAGGCTATCCTGTCATTGCTGTAGCAACAAATTCTCCGGTTTATGACAAGATGATCTCCAATATCCAGGAATCCCGAGCACGCGGCGCCATGATTATTGCCATTGCAACCGAGGGTGATCAGGAAATCAAGAAGCATGCTGACTATATCATCTACGTGCCAAAAGTCAGAGACGCATTCTCACCGATCATTGCCTCGGTACCTCTTCAGCTGTTTGCGCGCTCTGTGGCTCTTGCCCGTGGCTGCGATGTCGATAAGCCGAGAAACCTTGCGAAGTCAGTAACGGTTGAATAGTTGTGGCTGAAAGTCCAGCAAAGGTAATCAAAATGTTGGATAAAGAAAAATTTGAGCTGAAGAATTGCTATAAATTTTCAAGCACACTACAGATTTTGTCTACAACAGAACAAAGTACATCAAAACTTTTCCCGCTCGCATAGGTACAGACTGAAAGGGTGCATTTGTCTTTGTACGTAGACACTGCTAGTTGAAAATAGGGCACTGGTTTATCTGCGGTAGCAATGAAAGTATCTGAAATGGAAACTCCTTGGAATACAAGGAGTTTCTCATTTATTTTTCCTAAATTTGTATATGAAGTTACAGGGACAGAAATAGCCCTGGAAAGTAATTCTTTTACAATTGAAAGGGTAAGCATGCGATATAAGATATGTAGCAACATTGGTTCCTTCAGACAGGAATTGCTGTTCTTTTGAGTATGCATTTGTGTAGTGATTTCACGACAAATCTCTTCAAAGGTGCTATTGTCATTAAAGTTGACATGACAGTAATAATTCCCTGTTAAATTGCAGATAGAGTTACGTGCGTCTGGGCTAAATTTACGAAGGTCAACTGGGCATGAAATAGTAATGTTATTCCATTGAAACATATCGTGCAGTGTTAACAGATATGCTGCAAGTAAAATGTCATTAATGCTTGGTTTGTATTCATTGGTGCAAGAACAATATTGCTCTAATTTAGATATGCTAATTTGTTTGGTTATGAGATTTGGCGTGCGGCTACTCTTATTAAGTGGTAGATGTAGTTTCGTGCTGCTATGTTTTTGCGTCTTTGAGCATAAAATCTTTATTTTTTGCCCCATGGAAAACCTATTAATTACTTGAGAGAAACTTCTATCTCTATTTATTTGTTCTTTTATTTCAGTACCCGAATATAATTCAGCTAAAAGATATAGTAATTGCTCAAATCCTCTTCCATCACAAAGTAAATGGCTTGCTATTATACAAAGAGAGTCTTTCTCTTCTCCACATATCCAGTAAATTTTTAGTGGTAGATCAATTCCAATTTTAAGAGACGTTAATAATGAATCAATCTCTAAAGTTGAGAAATCATTTTTAGCAGATATAGTTGTTAATAAATCCTCACATGAAGCATGAGGATCTGTAACCCATGTTCCTTTTTGAACTTTGTATTTACATAGTAAAATCGGATAAGTTAAAGCTAATTTTTCTATAGCATTTCTTAATTTGCTGTCTTGTAACTTTCCATTAAAACGAATACATCCTCTAATAATGGGACTTTGGACAAAGCTGTACATATATTGCATGTAATCAAATGGCTGACCTTTTATATCCATAAGACATCTCTGTCCTTAAGATATCGCTGTATTACAAGTGTACGAGACATTATTCATTTTCATCAAAGAGATTGATATAGGGGGTTCCTGTAAGCTCAGGAGCTCGCTCAATCATCATGGCGATGAGTGATTGAAGATACTCAAGGTACATTTTATATTGGGTATCTTCATCTGGAAAAGGCAAAATTGTTGTTTCTGTTTGGGGAGTCTCAAAATAATTTTCCAGGTTACTAAGTCTGTTGATGAGTTCCGCTCTTGCTTCAATAAGCTCTTTATATGGCGTATTTTTATATTTATTAACGTAAAATTCAGGACTTATCATCATGATGAACTCCTTTCTGTACGAAAACATCTTGTCACTAATCAACCAATTAGACAATGCATTAGATACTTTTTATATGGGTTAAAATCATCTTTTTGCTGTTTTTCTCTGGCAGAGTTAAAGAATCGCAGACAGATACTACAAAAAGTAGTTTTAAGTAAGGTTTATACAGTGGAGACTATTGAGAACTGTGAGATACACTTATAGGTAAATAGTTAGTTATTTCTAACATGTTTGTTATCGAATGGAGCTTTTTTGTATGGCTAGTAACAGCAGAAAAAAGACCATCTTCCCGTATTTGGTGCTGAGCCACTTATGGATATCTTACAAGATAGAGAAGCTTTGCTAAACCTCCCATCCAGAGCGGACGGCATGGTACTACCTTGCCGACCCCGGTATCTACTTCGCCCGGAACGTCGATATGCGCTTGGACTACGGGCCCTCTCTGGAGAACGCGCTCTCTTTATTTATAACGGGGATGAAAGAATTTCATTTGTGCCATGCCTATTCTTTCTCCCCTATTTGGCATAAGTCATGTGTCGCTTTGAGCCGTTCTGCACTTTCTATGAGTTGATTCACGTCTATATGGATGCTCTGAAGATGAGGTAATTACCTTCCAATACGCAAACTCAATGTGATCGAGAATGATAGTGTTTTACTATAGAGGAAGCAGTTCTTTTCAAACGACGGGGGACAGCGCTAATGATATTCGAATTGATAATGTTTTTTTGGAGCGTCTAATGGATTTGATGCTGTTTATCAAGGATATTGCAACGCCGGTATTGGCTGTCATGGGCTCAGTTATAGGACTCTTTCAAGTCTATCGAGGTCGGAAAGAGAAGCGCAGAGCTCAGGCTGAGCAGATCAGTGCTTGGTGGGCGCGCGTTGATGATGACTGCTGTGTCGAGAACGAAGATAACAATTCGCAAGATGGCGACAATAAGTTTGAGCAGCCTCCGCGTAAAGATAAGTCACAGTATTATGTCGGAATGGTATTGCTCAATCAATCGCAGACCCCCATTAGAAATCTAGCTGTCTATGGCAAAGCGTACAAAATGAAAAATGGCGAGAGATATAAAGAAGGGCTGATACAGCCTGAGCAGGTGAGGACACTCCTCCTTCAGCCCATCCTGGTACCTGGGGAGTTCATTTCATTCGCTGTTGTTGATAACAACAAAGAAACTGATAAGCGTCCTTGGATGTATCCTGAGGAACTATCTGCAATTAAAGAAACAATTGGTAAAGTGCGGCCGATTATCAACGACGAGAAATGGAAAGTTGATACATTCATTTTTGAGGATGCCGCTGGACACTGTTGGATCAGAAGGGAAAACGGCAAGCTGTCTCGATATTGGTTTTATAAACTAGTGACATTTTTTGGAATCGAGAAAAAACCCTCCAATGGTAAATGTCAACCGCTAGTCAACCCGCTGAATTATGAGAAATGTTTCAAGAATGATGAAACTCTCAAGAATAATGAACTTCGAGAAGTTAGCGTTTATAGTTGGCGTTCAGAATTGCAAGCTTAAGTATCTTCAAGCGTACGTAGTTCATTATCTATGATGGCTAAAGGGAGACAATCAACCACATAAATGCCGTGCGCCCTCAATTAGCAGTGCTGTCCTGCCATTGGAGACCTTTTTCCATTCTGCAATTCTGTCGTACGCTTTGCGCTTGAAAAAGGTGGACATCGCTTCTCATTTGCCGAAATCGATAAATGTTAATATCCATTATTTCACGAAAACGAAAAATTTAAGATCCGCGACGGTTTTGTCCGCAACCGACAGGGACACCTGTATGTAGGCGTACCATTCGTCGGCTCTTCGTGCAATGAAGTTGACTTCTAACTTTTCAATCTGTCCGACACTCACGCGATAGTCCTTCGGCATCAGGTACGTAAACACTGCGTTCTCGAGCAGCGGGCCGAAGTCCATGGTGGCGTTGACGTTGCGAGCGAAGTAGATGCTCATGTCGGCGAGATAGTACTTCTCGCCACCTCGCAGTGAACGTTTCGATTTCATGTCGAAGCGGTCACAGCGGTAGAGTAACTTTGCCTTTACCAGAAGTTCGATCTAACTTGCGAGTGTCTCGCGTTTAATGGGGATTTCTTGTGTATTACGCAGATACTTTGCGATGCGAATCTGCCATCGGCACGGTAAGCATTGATGACTTCCTCAAAACCCTCGACTCTCTGAATCTTGTCGATGAAGAGGTATATTGTGCCTTTGATTTTAGACGATATGTGTTTCTCGATAGTCGCCTCGAACTAGTCAGGTGTTTTGATTCTCCTTAAACATTAACAAAACACGTGATGAGGGTCTTGTTGTCGGATAAATCTCAGATACACGAACCAATAGATGAGTTTCTCTACCCACCAAGGCTCCCTTGTCTTAATGCGTTTCCAAAGCTACTATGGTTTTAACAGTCTGCCGGAGCCTTTGGCAAGCGCCGGTACGAGAAGGGATTAGGTGCATGAAGAACTAGCGATACTCATAAACCCGAATACATGTAACGTCGCCGACGACTATCACGGGTGCAGCATCGCTTATTCATGTCTTAACATACGCTAAATAACGATATCTTTGCAGTTAGACATATTCAAAGTTAGATACAGTTGAAATTTATAATTTGCATGCTGCTCCGCATAGCCTTCGGCAGAACCGAGGTACTATGCAGCTTAATCTATCAAATATTGAATATACCTATCCGTTGACAGTTGAACCTACTATACGCAATGTGACCACTACGCTTCCTGCGGGCTGGACTGGTTTTGTCGGCGATAACGGCTCTGGCAAGACAACACTTGCGCGTGTTGTGTGTGGCCTTCTGCAGCCTGGTGTGGGAGTTGTGAGCCCTTCGCTTTTCTCGACATATTGTGCTCAAAGCACAGGGGAACCTCCAAGCAATCTCGAAGACTTTGCTGTGGCCTTTGATCGGGCAGCGATAAAGTTGAGAAACGAGTTGTCCATAGGAGACGATTGGCCTTGGCGCTATGACCTGCTCTCGTGCGGACAGCAGAAGCGACTCCAGGTTGCGTGTGCGTTGTGGTCTACTCCCGATGTGCTTGTTGTTGATGAACCTACCAACCATGTAGACGCGTCCACTCGGCAGGCTTTGTTTGCAGCGTTGTCAAAGTTCAAAGGCGTTGGAATACTTATTTCGCATGACCGAGAACTTCTCGACGCACTTTGTTCGCAATGTCTGTTTATAGCAAACGGTACAGCTACCATGAGGTCCGGTGGGTATTCACAGGCATCTTCACAGGTAGCTTTAGAGCGTTCGAGCGCAATTCACGTTCGAGAAATAGCACAAAAAGAGAAAGCACGAATAGAGCGAGAAGCCCAGCGTCGTCGAGAAGAAGCGTCTCGGGTGCAAGCGCGTAAGAGCGGGAAGGGCATTGCGAAAAACGATAGCGATGCGAAAGCAAAAAAGCGCCACTATATTGTTTCCGGTCAAGACGGGAAGGCGGGCAAATTGTCCTCTCGTATGCAGAGCAGGCTTGAAAAAGCTGAGGATGACGTTGCTGACAGTAAGATTGAAAAACGATATGACGCTCACGTGTGGCTTGACGTTGAACCGAGTAAGCGAAAGGTTCTTTTTAGGATGGAACCTGGTCGTATTTCTGTTGGTGAGTCTTTGCTCAGTTTTCCAGCACTTTTTATAGGTAATACAGATCATATTGGACTAGTTGGAGACAATGGATCTGGAAAGACTACTTTGGTTAAGAAAATCATTGCGAGCATTTCCGCTGATACAAGTTCCATTGATGCGAGACTTATCGATATGAGTCTCATGGACGCACCCTTTGCAAATACGGGTCGTGCTGACACAAAGATACTGTATATTCCTCAGGAACCCGATGTATTGCAGAAAGAAAAAACGTTGAAGAAAATGAGAGAGCTTACTAGCGCCCAGCGTGGACAAGTGCTTTCCATTGTGGCACAGCTCAACTCAGATCCAGATTGTATTCTTGAGGGGGATGCCGTAAGTCCGGGTGAAATGAGAAAGCTCATGCTTTCGTTTGGGATTTTGGAATCACCTGAGTTTCTTGTGATGGATGAGCCAACGAATTATCTTGACCTTGAATCCACAGAGGCTCTTGAGCGGCTGCTGTCCGTATATCCTGGGGCGCTTTTACTTGTTTCTCACGATGCGTCTTTAGTGAGTTCGGCTACGTCCATAACTTGGAGAATACAAAAGTCAGAGAATGGCTACGAGCTTGTAACGAGCTTTTAGTGAATTAGCGTGTTGTCGTATGCCGCAACATATTTCGCGGAGATATGAACGGAGATATGAAGAACCTAAAATTTTCTAATTTATTGGATTTGTTGTATCATATTGACTATTAAAAACTTATTTTGCTTTGACACTGCACCCCTGAAAGGATGTCCCATGAAAAAGCGTCAAATGCTGTTAGCGTGCGTACTTGCGTTGGTACTTTCTGTAACAGGAGTACTTGCCGCGTGTTCTTCAGAAAACAAGGGAACCACTCCTGAAAACAAGAGTTCAGCCGGACAGATTGCAGGCGTTTGGGAAGCATACGATATTTACGATCCCAAACAAGGCACCATGACCGAGGAGGGATACTCCAAGATCAGCGAACAGTTCCAAGCAATATATGCTTTTAATTTTGCCGAAGATGGCACCGGTACGTTTATCCGCTTTGGAGTACAGAAACCATTTACTTGGACTGCTGACGGTGATGGAAAAATTACCGTGAACCTTGAAGGAACTGCAGGTACTTTTACAGGTAGCATTGATACAAGTACAGGCAGGTTAAGACTTAAGGGTTCGGATGAAACGGATGCCGAGCTTAAGCAAGTTTCAAAAACTGCAGGAGACTACTCAAGTGTTGCTTATGAACCTTTTGATCAGCTGACCAACAAAGGCACCATTCCTCATACTTCTACGTTTAATGACTTAAAAGAAAAGAAGTTCGAAGTAACCCGAGAAGTTAATAAGACTCTTATTGATACCGAAAAGTTACACATGAGCTTGTACGCCATCGCTCAGGTTCCAGGAACTTCTCAAGAGGGTTACGTTTTTGAGATTGTCAATAAGTATTCAGATGTTCTCTATACAGAATTTTGGCTTGGCGACATAACGGGACCTCTCAATGCCAGTGGCAATACGTTTGTGGAGCCTGGCGAGAAATTCTATTTCTTTATACCTAATGTTTCAAAAACCCCAGGATCTCTTGTAGGAATTTCTAATCCAAAAGCCATTTTGACTACTGCTTATAACAGCGCAAAGGACGGTACTGTGACGGAGCAAAAGCAGAAGACAGAGCTTGATTTAAACATTCCTCCTAAGTCTGAATAGTGAGCGATCATTATTGCTTTCGGAACTCTGAGGGCGTCATGCCGTATGCTTTTTCGAAATAACCGTGTATCGCCGCGAAGAAAATCGAATAGTACCTTGGTATCCCTGTTGTGCCGTTCACGGTGCGGTAAAATTAAATAATTTCTAGAAAATCCCCTGCTACATGAAGTGCCAATGGGATGCAGATAGTACCGCGCTTCTCGATAATCCAGCAATATAAGAGGTGTGAGAGAAATGCAATACACAGCTGAACCGTAAACAAACCTGTCCACGGTCTGATCTGCATCTGAAAGGGGATGTGCGACACAGAAAACATTGCTGCGCCAATCAGATAGCTGGCTTTTCTACTGATGTGTGATGAAAACAGATGAGATTGAATGAAGCCTCTATAAACAAGTTCTTCCTGCAATACAACCCAAAAAATAAAATACAACCAGCCACCAACTGCGTATTCCCAAGGCATATGGTATAGATATACTCCAACCAGCAGTTCGATGACGAGTAGACAAAGCATAACGATTCCATCGTGTTTTAGATGGTCGGGGTAGAACCCAAGGCTTCTCAAATCATGATTTTGCACATAAGCGGCAAGAACCGCTGCAGCGACGGGAATGATTCTCAGACCCCAATACACATAATCATTGTCCAAAAATCTGCCCATAAGGTATAGGCAGAGCATGTCCAGCAACCAAATCAATATCGCAAAAGCAATCCCGTTTTTGAACTGTTTATGATACATGCGCTATTGTTTTTCTCAGAACACGCTTGGGATCTGTGATGACAAGGTACACAGTCCAGGTGGCAAGGCCTACGATAGCAACAAGAAGTCCAAGCATTGCATCATCGAACATAACTGCAGTATCAGCTATCTCAATGAACGGCTCTCCATCCAATAGGCGATAGATACCATCGACAAGCCACATAAGCACGGCACCCCAATACATAAGGGCAAGTACACCAAACCTCATGGAGTTGTCGGGCGCCTTTGCGTACCAAAGCACCGTAGCGATAGTCGCGCATGCAAGTGTAATAGCTAAGGTCATGGTTATGCCTCCTGAACCGCAAGAAGCGTTGTGTGCTTAACCGTATAGTCAGCAACAAGTGTGGTTACGAACCAGATAGCGGTGACGAGAATGGCCATACTCACACCAACCGTTGCCATTTCGCCAAGCATGGCCGGTATTTCTTCCGGCGTATTCATAGCCGTGAGGAAGGGAGGAAATGGTACAACCTCGCCGTGCCACATGTGCTCAATGCAGAGAAGCAAAACGCCGCCCCAAAGCATGTTCATGAGCCAGCTCAATTTGCGTGTCCAGCAGATCCCATGTTGAGAAGGATCTGTCAGCTGGTTGCCTTTGGCATCGATGATGCCTTCTTGCTCTTCCTTCTTCCTGACTTTAGCGCGAATGGCTGTGACTACGATGGCTTCTCCACCGCTGACAAGAAAGCATGCCATGATAGTTCCTCTCTCCTTGGGTGTCTCGCAGAGCAAGTTGTAACACATCATCAATCAGCGACACCATAAGTTGTATACACAAAACATATGTGCAAATGAAAAACTCTTGATAACAATAATATGCTATTTCAGATGCGAGCGATAGCGAGGGGCGGTGGCGGGCAAAGACTCAACCGCCACCGCTAGAGTCAGCTCTTTTTATACTTCATTGCAAAGACAATTGCAGGTATCAGCACAAGTATTGATCCGCCTAACAGCTTCCAGACAGTCTCGTCAATCTCATCAAGAGAAATAAAGTTGTCAGATGTCGTGGTGTTGGTCTTATCGGTTTCAGCGTTCTTCTCCGCCTCTTGACCATTTGGACCACCGTTTCCACCATTTTGCTGTGGAGGTGTTCCTCCTGGCTCTCTCTGCTGGTTGCCGCCCTCGGTATTTTCACTTTGGCTTGAATTACTGCCTTGGCTTGGTAGATCGCCATTCTGTCCGGGACCGCCACCCTGGTCAGAGACACTGCCCTGACCAGATCCTCCACCTTGTCCTTGTCCGGGACCCCCGCCCATACCGCCGCTTGTGCCAACGGCCTGTGCGGTGCTTTCAATAGTAAGCTCAGCAGTTGTATCGCCGTACTCTATGGTGTACGTTTTTCCAACAGCTAACTGTGGGGAGCTGAATGCGATGGAAGAATAGGTGGTGGTTGGCGTGTAGGCTAAAATTTCTGTACCATCTTGATCAAGAACACGGAAAGTAGTTCCCGCTTCTACGGTTTCGTCCAAGTTATACAGAACTGCCACTTGAGTAGAATCAGAGCTGAATTCCTCAGCCATACCAGATCCACCAAAACCAATTACCGTACCACCTGTAACAATGGCTTTACCGTTATTTTCGCTACCGTAGTCAATAGCGTTATTGGTATTTCCGCCCGGAAGGCTGATAAGAATCGTTCCGCCGTTAATGTAAATGCTTCCGTTGGAATCCAGTCCGTCCGCATCATTACCGGTTGTATTGATAATGGTTACCGTTCCGCCGGAAATGTGAATATATGTCTCCTTCTCTTCAGTAGTCTCGGTCGTGTCGTTCTTTTCGCCGCTGTCATCTTGGTCTCCCTGGTCGCCGTTGCCGCCGCCAGGTCCACCACCCATACCACCGTTTGTAGTGGTATCGCCATTGGCATTAATGCCATCATCAGTTGGATAAATGGTGATGTTGCCGCCTGCGATATCGATAGTCTTTGCTTCAAGTCCCTCGTAGCAGGAGTTGACCAATATGGTTCCACTCTCTGTATAGATGAATGTATCGCTATGGATACCGTCATCGCCGGCATCAATGGTGAGGTGAGCCGACGTAAAGCTGAAGCCATCGTTGACGTGAATACCATCTTGAGGTGCTGTGATGGTAATGTTTCCGCCTGTGATAACAAGGGAATCATTAGCATCAATACCGTGCTTGTAACCAGCAGTAATAGTAAGGTTGCCCGTACCGTTGATGGTTAGATCGTCGTGTGCATAAATTGTACCGCCGGTATTGTCAGCCAGCGCCTCCTCGGAGTACGTATCACCGCTGGTAAAGGTATTATCCGTACCCTCTGCAAGAGAGAGAAAGACCTTCTCGGCCTGATCAATTCTGAGACAGGCGTCGTCGGTGCAGGTAACGGAAACTCCGTTAAGGCGAATCCAAACCTTGGAAGAATTCTCTGCCTTAACAATAATACTGCCGTTATCAAGGGTGCCCGCTATCTCATACCAGCCACCGTTTGCAATCACCAGATTGCCATCCTGGAAATAAGCACCGTTACCGCTTATAGTTCCATCTGTGCCGTTAAGTGTGATATGGGTGGTATAAGCGTTGTCCGCCCAATCTCCGTCTTGATCATTGTCCGTAAAGTAAGCGTTTGCGGTGTAATTTTCCGCATCCTGATCTTCTATGGAGGTAATTCCTAGCTCCTTGCCGTTTATAAAGGCAACAGTCAGAAGAAGCGTGAACACGAGAACGACCATACAAATCTTGTTGATATTTTTATCCGTGAACACGTCGTTTCCTCCTTAACCCATATAGTCTCCGTTATAGCTGACAAGAACCGCATTCTGAACGCCAGGCATGGAAGCCAGAGTATTGATGAAATCGGTGTTGTCGTTATTGAGGCGTACCTCTAGGTTGACCTCTACGTCATCCTTACGAGCGGTTTTACTCTTTACAACGCATTTCTTAGTGTTCTGTGCCAAAAACTCTGTTGCTGCTTTCTCGGCGTCGTTGCCGTCAAGAGCAAGAACAACAATGTATGGATTGGTGTTGTCCTTCTGGTTAGCAAATACCAGCAAAATGATGCCGATAATAACCGTGCCAAAAACTGCCAAAGGAATAAGACCAGCGGCTAAAACAATACCTACCGCGATGGACCAAAACAGAAATGCAATGTCCATTGGCTCCTTAATTGCTGTACGGAACCTGACAATGGACAGCGCGCCAACCATACCAAGGGACAGCACAATGTTGCTGGTAACGGCTAGGATGACAAGGGTAGTGATCATCGTCAGAGCAACTAAGGTGACACCAAAAGAGGACGAATACATAACTCCTGCGTAGGTCTTCTTATACACAAAGAAAATAAACAGGCCAACGCCAAATGCAAGTACCAGTGCAAGTACCATGTCTAAAATACTGACACTGGTAACGTTCTGAAGAAAACTGGACTTGAAAATATCTGCGAAAGTCATCTCAAACTCCTTTCATCTAACCGTAAACGCGACATTGCGCGTACTTAGAAAACGCTCCAATGCGGCGATTTGGAAGGGTAACCGCGTCTCTGATAATGGTGGGGAGAAACTCGTCCCACTTCACTTCAACCAACATGGGTGCATCTCCCGCAGGAATAGTTACTACCTCAGGGTCGAGAAAATCGGTGCGCTCCTGACCAGTGCGAATGTCGTAATCAAGTGTGACGCGGACATTTCCTGGCTTGAAAATAAACGGCTCCCTGGTGTAATCAACAATGGTCTTGGGCTCTAGTCTCTGGTAGCGCATCTTGCAATACAGTTCTTGTACCAGCGCCTGATCTGAAGTCATCATCCAATCCAGGCTTCCATCTACAATCTTTTGTGCCTCTTCTGCCGTTAGATTGGCCGAGTGCTTAGTTCCGAGACCGTTTCTCTTACTCTTTTTCTCTAACTTAATCAGTGAGGTGTCCCAGTTATACAAACGGATACGGAACTTCTCTCTGATGTTCACTCCGTCGATTTTCTCGCGAAGTGCTTTGTCATCTGGATTGTCAAAGTACAAACTACGAATGTGGTACTTTCCGTCAATGGTGTGAGGATCGCGCTCCATGACGGCTCCGAGCCGATGTCGCAGTGTTAAAAGATCCGCGTAGTTGATGACATGTTTCCATTCATGTCTAAAATCGCCTGCCATACAATACCTCCCTTACGTTTGTGGAACACATCGTAAGGGAGGAAGATTGAAGAAACATTGAATCGAGAAACTCATTTGAAAAGAGCCTGTCTATTTGTCTGATCTTCTCGACGTTTCTTTCATCTTGTGTGCTCCCTTAGTTAGTTCCGGTAAGTGCCGTGCCGTTTACGTACAATGTGTGACCGTTAGTAATAACGTTTGCCGCAGTGCCGGTGAACTCGGTGACGTAGCTGTCTGCCGTCAGAGTCCAAGTGCTGTTGTCATCCAGCGTTATGGTAACGGTGCCAACTTCGGCGGAAACGGTCTGATTAACGGCGTTAACAATATTGCCGTCAACGTAGCCTTCAAGCGTGGATCCTTCGGTAAGGTTCAGAGCAAGCGTAGAGTTATTTCCAACGAGAACGGCTCCTGCCAAATCCTGTGCTTTAGCGTTAAAGGTTGCCTTGTTATTACCGCCATTCCAACCGTCGTCGCAGACAGAGATAAGAACGTTGGCGGTGTCTTCGTTGGTCAGCTTGACACCGTTGAGCTCAATGTCAGCGTTCGTGTTAGTAACGTGGAACATGTGGCCATTCTTACTGGTAAGCGATCCGCCGGTCATAGCGAAGGTTGAATTTCCACTTGCGGCATCTCCGGACATGGACTGGTAAATCATAATGGTGTCCATGAAGGTTGCGTTGCCGTTGCACTTGGTGTTGTTTGCCGTAAGGTCACAATCGGTGAGCTCAATGGAGTTTAGACCCTCAATACAAATTCCCTCGGAGAGGTTAGAGACAAGCGCAGCGTTAGCAACGTGAATCTCTGCCGTGGAATAGATAGCCGGCGATCCCAGACCGTTGGAAGTATAAGTACCGCCGTCTACGTAAACCGTTCCGCCACCTCTGTCGGTACGGATAGCCGCAGAAGATTGACCGTTGGTGGTAACCGTCAGATTGGAGGCATTGGTGATGCCTCCACCGGTTGTCATAGTGCCGCCGGAGCCGTCGCCGGTTGTCGTGATGATAGAGTCTTTGATGATGACCTTGGTGCCATCGCCATCACTACCGTTGTGACCTCCGTTGCCACCGTAGCTGAAGATGCCGTTGGCACCCTTTGCGTCTGAAGTAATGGTGAGGTTTGTGAGCGTGGTTGTTGAACCTCCCTCAACGAGGACTGCAGCGTTTTTACCGTAGAAGTTGGAGTCGTCTCCGCCGTCGGAATTCCCGGTCTTGTCGACAGTTGAATTGCTAATGGTTACCTCATCCGCCGTGTTTACAAGAATTGCATTTTCATTAGCAG
This sequence comes from Lancefieldella sp. Marseille-Q7238, assembly GCF_949152215.1. Lineage (GTDB taxonomy): Bacteria > Actinomycetota > Coriobacteriia > Coriobacteriales > Atopobiaceae > Lancefieldella. The sequence continues at coordinate 793,362 of NZ_OX424407.1, read as the reverse complement.
CAGTGCTGGTGAATGCATAGCCATCCAGAATTTCGGCAGCAGTAATCTGTGTGGCACCTGATGCCTTTTTATCAGTTTCTGTGGTAGTTGCAGTTTCATCGTTTGTGGTGGCATTGGTCTTTGCCGTGCAGCCGATAAGGTTGAAAGCCATCAAGGTAGGCAGACCAAGCACAACGTCTCTTCTCGTCCATTTCATAATGAGCGCCTCCTTTGCGTCTCATTTGATGTATGCAAGGAAGTAAATTTGTTATTTCCTTGCGTCTGACGAGGACATAGTAAAAAACGAAGATTGAACAAAGATTGAATTTGCAAAGTTTTTAAAAATGATGCTTTACAAGCTTGATTGGAAGCAAAACGGTAAAGGTTACCTTGCCTCCAGAGCAGGAAACTTCGATGCTTCCACCGTGCTTCTCGACAATTGCTTTTGCAATTGAGAGGCCCAGTCCATAGTGATGATCCTCACTATTTCGTACTTCATCAACGCGATAAAAACGGTCAAAGAGATGCTCCAGTTTTTCAGGTGGAATCTCTTCACCGTCATTGGTAACGCTGAGAACGGCGTTATGTGCTCGCTTCTGCAGGATCAGGTCAATCTGATTTCCCGTTGTGTGTCTTATGGCATTGTCCAACAATACGGCCACAACCTGCGTAAGCTGATTCTGATTGCCGGTAAGAGTGATTTCCTCTTCAATAGTGCTCTGAAGTGTTTTCCCTCTCTCAAACGCAAGTGTTTCAAAGGCGAGAACCTCTCCTGTAACAACATGGGAGAAGTCAAGTTCTTCCATGGACATTTCTTTATTTTCTGCGCTCGACAGCTCAAGGAGTTGCTCGACCAGCTCGCCCATGCGATTATTCTCATACTGGATATTAGAGAGCCATTCGTTTTTGCCAAGTTCCCGGGACAATATTTCTGCGTTAACACCAATTACTGAAATTGGGGTCTTGAGCTCATGGCTCGCATTTGAGATAAACTGTTTTTGCTTCGTATCGTTTTCTTCCAGAGGGCGGATGATTCGTCCTGCCAGGAACACGGAAATGAAAAACAGTACAACAATGGAAGCCCCTCCTACGATGAGAACATTGTGCATCATCGTTCTGAGGCCTCCTTCCGATACCGTGTTGTCCATAAATGCTACAAGGGTATAGCCGTCTTTCTGACGTGTCACATAAGAGAGATTGTCTTTTCTTCCGGAAGGGTGACCTTCGTCCAAAATTTGTCGTGCAAGCGTTGTCAGCTCATCATTTGAGTAGATTGTTTTTTCTCCATCGTAAACGGAGAGAACGTTTCCGTTAGATGAAAAGGTAACAGAGTAGAACGTGGAAAGTTCGTAGTCTGGCTTGTTTTCCGGAGGCTGATTCTCTGGCTTGTTTTGCGGTTGGTTGTTTGGTTGATTTCCTGTTTGGTTCTCCGGTTTGCTGCCAGCGCGAGACTGCCCAGTAGTCTCCGATTTCTGCTGCATTGAATACTGATCGGCATAACGGTTGAGCATGTCCATGTTTTTCTGTCTGATTTCCTGAGAACTGGCAAACAGGATTACGGACAGCGTCACCACGAACAACAGGACAAGCGACACCATAATAGAGAGAATGATTTTTCTTTTGGATTGCCTAAACAGTTTGTTCCCTCAATTCATATCCCAAGCCGCGAACGGCTTTGATTTCTACCTTTGAGCCGACAAAGGCCAGCTTTTTACGCGTGAAAGACATATACACTTCCACGTTGTTGTATTCAGCGTCGCTTTCAAAACCCCAGATCTTAATGGCAAGCTGGTCGCGCGTCATAATCCGACCATGGCTTCCAATCATATACTCCAGGATGCGCAATTCTTTCTCGCTCAAGCGAACGCTCTGTCCCGAAGAATTGCAGGTAAGCGTTGCGGTTGAAGTATCAAGCGAGAGGTCTCCAAAGTGCAGAACACTATCTTGAAAGCTGGAGCTTCTCCGCCCTAGAGCGCGCAGGCGGGCGAGAAGTTCTGCGGTATGGAACGGTTTTGTCAGGTAGTCATCGGCACCGTTATCAAGACCCTCGACCTTATCGTCCAGCTGACTTTTTGCCGTCAGCATCAAAATGGGGATGTTGATTCCCTTGCTCCGTGCTTTACGAGAAACTTCAAAGCCGTTCATTTTAGGCATCATGACATCAAGGATTGCGATGTCGTACATATTGCTTTCTAAGGCGAGAAGTGCGGATACGCCGTCTGTCATGTGATCCACGTCGTATTTTTCCTGCTTCAAGAGAGCCACAATGGCTGCAGCCATTCTTTTTTCATCTTCAGCTAGAAGAACCCGCATACTATCACCATCTTTAACATTATGTTACCTAATAAGCGGAAGAATACCTTGGTGGTAGTTGGATTATGCGGCCGGCAAACAAGAGAGATCATGCCCATAACATACGTACTATGTAAGTAATGGTCTAGAGTCACTTGTTCTGAGCAACTGCCAAGTCGATATCTTGTTTTTGATTATCTTCCAGGCTCTTACCATCCTTGATGTGGTAATACTCAATGACTCCCTCAGCCTTAGTAAGATCGGCAAGAGGCATTTTTTTATTGGAGCTGTTAATAACAAAGGCATAGAATCTCTCGCCACGCTCCAGGTAGTTAGAATCATAGGACCACAGCGTATGATCTGAATTATCTAATCGAAAATTGCAAGCAATCCATGTATCAGACTTATTGATAATCTCAAAGACATAGCCTTCCATATAACCGTCTGGACTTTTTGCTATGCCCATATACCGGACATAGATGTCATCGTTATCAATAAGCACTTTATCCACTTCAGTCTTCAACTTAAAGCGCATAGAGGATTCAATTTTGCTAGAGAAATTGAGGCCGATAGTACCTCTATCTGCCATTGCATCAAAAGGTTTATATTTCAAACTCGAATAGTCACCAGATGTTTTAGTGACCTGCGTAAGAATAGCCTTTGATCCATCGGAACCTTCAATGGTCATCTGACCTGTACTGGAGTCTACGGTTGCCGTGTAGCTTCCGGCATTTCCTGCAAGAGTTATCGTAAGTTTACCGTCAGCATCAACAGACCAAGTAAATGGCTTTTGAGCGCCAAAACGAATAAACAAACCGGTGCCATCCTCAGCAAAATCGTAACCATAAATTGCCTTGTACGCATCTCTTGCAGTTGGATAAACGCTTTCAACAATTTCTCCCTGATCTGGGTCGTTGATGGACTTAGCTTCCCAGATGCCTACGAATGGAGCCATTGCAGCTTTCTTCTCTTCTTCTGCTTTCTGAGCCGCAATCTCTTCAGCAGATGGTTCAGGGGTTTCTGTAGAACAAGCAGTAAATACAGCGCCAAAAGAAAGTATAAAGAAAAGTACAAGTGCCAGCACCAATTGACGTTGTTTCATTGAGCATCCTTTCAGTGGAGGGCGCATCGTTAAAGCAAAGAATAAGTTTTTTAACAGTCAATATGTTACAACAAATCTTACAAATTTAACAATTTTAGATTCCTACAGACTGGTCAAAGGTAGTTGCTGAGCCTATTTGATTAGATATTTACAAGTCAATGCGAACGGCGGTATTTGCATATTTACTCAGCACAAAGGGTCTTATGTGTACGGTATACTTACTTACAATATAGTTAGACATCACTAACATTACAATATATTGAGCGGAGTTTAGGACATGGCACCTCAAAAAGACGAGAAGAATCATCTTCCAGTGCTTGGAGTTGGACCTGTGTATGTGATTATCATTGTAATTCTGACCACGACTTGCATTGTATTGTCTCAGATGGGAGTTTTGCCTTACCTTCGTATCCGGGCGACCATTGCAGTGTTTCATACTGCAGGAACAATCTTTTTTGTGGCGGGCATTTGGCTTTGGGTTTCGGCTGCAATTAAAGAAAGGCTCCAGGATAATATTATTGAGAACAAGTTGATAACTACGGGCGTGTATTCGGTGGTGCGCAATCCCATTTATTCTGCATTTTCCTTTGTCCTTACTGGTGTTTTGCTGATTTACGGCAACCTCTACTTATTTCCACTTTCGCTTTTGTATTGGGCTTTACTGACCATAATGATGCGTGCAACGGAAGAAAAATGGTTGCTAGAGCAATTTGGTGATGAATACAGAGATTACTGCAAGCGAGTCAATCGTTGCATTCCGTGGTTCCCGAAGGCTGAATAGTGATTTAGTCAGGGAGCGCTGTGCATAAAGAGTCGATTTTAATGGGCAGCGACTACTAAATATATGAGAAGCGAGAAGCTCGTAATAGAGTGTTCGTTAAGCTAAGTATTAATGAGTATGAGAATCCTATATGCACAAAAGTCGTACGAGAAATGTGCAAGATTTTCACAAAAGTCGTACGAGAAATGTGTAAGTTATTACTAAAAGCGCTATACTGGCCTGAAAGCTTGTTCAACAAAGAGGTGATGGCGATGTATAGATCTCTTATGGAAGACCTCATTGCGTGGAAAAATAGTATAGAAAGAAAGCCACTTATTCTGAAAGGTGCCAGACAAACTGGTAAGACTTGGTTAATGAATGAGTTTGCTAGGAAAGAATATAAAAACGTTGTTCGTATCGACTTTTTAATGGAGCCATCAGCCTGCTCTTTATTTGAACAAGATTTGGATCCACACAAAATAGTTCGACAGATCGAGCTGCGTACTGGCAATGTTATTGATCCGTCTAATACATTAATACTTTTTGATGAGATTCAGGAAGCTCCACAAGGTCTTGTCTCACTTAAGTATTTTTGCGAGCAAGCCAGCGAGTATCATATTATTGCTGCAGGATCTTATATGGGCATCTCTATGCGCGGAGAAGGAGTGTCATTTCCTGTAGGAAAGGTTGACCAGCTCATACTCTATCCAATGAGTTTTGTTGAGTTTGTTCGCGCAACTTCAGGTGATCCGCTGGCAGATGAACTTCTTCAGGCGAATAAAAGTAACCTTAAGGCTGTAGAGGATATTCTTCAAGCAAAGCTTAAAGAATACTTGATTGTTGGCGGAATGCCGGGAGTGGTTAATTCGTATGTTTTACATCAAAATCTTTCGGCATGTAGACGTATTCAGTCGCAAATCATCAATGATTATGAAAGTGATTTTGGAAAATATGCGCCAGCAAGAATTCAAGAACGTATGAGACTCGTTTGGCATTCACTGCCAAGTCAATTGGCGAAAGAAAATAAAAAATTCATTTATGGGGTTGTCCGAAAGGGTGGACGGGCAAGAGACTTTGAGGAAAGCATTCAATGGCTGATTGATTACGGGATACTCTATAAAGTTTCTCGTGTTGCCGCATTAAGATTTCCGTTTGCGAGCTATGAGGATGCGCAAGCATTTAAGATTTTCTGTCTTGATGTTGGTCTTTTGGGAGCTCTTTCTAATCTGGATCCTGCGATTATACTTTCAGATTCAATGCGTCTATTTACAGAATTCAAAGGAGCTATAACTGAGCAATATGTTGCTCAATCGTTATTGAGTCAAAATAAAGCCCCTGTATATTGGTCTTCTGAATCTGGAAGAGCTGAAACTGATTTTGCTGTGGAGTATAAGAGTCAACCGTATCCCATTGAGGTTAAAGCTGGGGAAAACCTTCAATCAAAGAGTTTAAAAATTGCGGTTGAGAAATTTGACTTATCTCATGCAATTCGAACTTCTTTGTCTTCATACCGAGATGACGGTTGGTTGGTCAATATACCGCTGTGGGCAATTGCCCAATATGAACAGTGGGTTTAAGGAGATAGATTGGAGAAATGATGTTAGAAGTATTGAATACATACTCAGGATTAATCGGAGCGGTAGCAGAAATTTTAGCAGCCATAATAGCATTATCAGCAATTTTAATAAGTATTGAGCAATTTAAAAGTGAACAGAAGAAAGATAGAGAGTTTCGAATTGAAGAAGAAAAACGAAATCAAAAAAGCTTAGCTTATGGAGTTAATGCTTGGATTGAAGTAAAAAAAGAAGGAGGAGCGGAATTTTACAGTCTATACCTCTGTAATAATTCTTCCGGACCGATTCGAAATGTAAAAATCAAGGTAATTTGGAATGGGGTGGATTTAACTGCTCCTACGATAAATACATATCCGATAATCCCGGTAGGCAATTTTGTAACATCGTATTGCAAAGAAAAGAAATACTTTACTTATTTGAAGCGAGTTGAAACGGAACAGGACTATAGTCCGATTTGTATTCAACCTACTCACGATAAATATAAAGTTAAAAGCATCGGTTTTATAGATACATTTTCAACAAAATGGGCAAGATTTTATGACTCAGGTGATGAAGCTAAAGAAGATCTAATTCGTAATGCTAAATGATGTCTAGCAAACGTATTAACCTTAAGTCTATGTTTGGTATGAGAGTCTATGTAAGAAAAACTAAAGTATCCCCTGATGAGGCGTTGGTATTACAAAGCCTTCCGCTATTCTCACCCTTTAAGAATGGCGTCAAGTCCTCTTTCAAACTGGGTGCTGAAGCCCCACTTACCTTCCATTATGTCTCTAATGAGCATATTGAGCGAATCAAGCTCATCAGCCGGCAGAGACTTAATTGCTTCAGAGAGACTAGGAGCATCTTCGTTAGAGGTACTTCCCACAGGAGGCACAGCTTCCGAAGCAGAAAAACCCGTGGTATATACCGTAACGGCGGTTGCAATCCCGAGTATATCCAAAGGTGCAGAAAAGCCGGTTTTCGAGAGATTTGCAAGCATCTTAGCAAAAAGTGAGAGCTGCCCAGGAGTAGAAATCGGGTGAGTGAGCACTAGCATAATGGCATTTGGATGCTGTAGAAGCGTGTCATGTAGTGATACCGCATAAGCACGTAAGTAGTTTTGCCAGCTCATTTGACTGGATACTTTTGAATTACGTTCAGCGTTTTAGTAATGCTTTATTTAGAATAGAATAGATGACATTGTCAGATATTGTAGTAAGGAATTATGATGACTGCTGCTACAGAATCAATTTCTGCAAAGCTTCGTAAAGATGAGAAAGATCGCTTTTCTGCCATTTGCGATGAGATTGGAACATCTCCAAGTAATGCCATTCGCATGTTTGTGTCTGCATTTAATCGTCGTGGCGGTTTTCCTTTTGATCCATCTAACCCTTATGGATTTGATGCTGAGACACTTGCAGCAATGGATGATGCGGTGGTTGGTAGGAATCTTTCTGGTTCTTATCGTTCTGTCAAGGAAGCCATGGATGCTCTTAATAGAGAGTAGGCATGTTAGAGCTGAAATTTACAGTCAAGTTTAAAAGGACTACAAAAGATCAAAAAAGCAGGGTAAAAACCTTGCAAAGCTTGAGGAAATTCTTGAGAGGCAAAGATGAGTAATTCCGAAAACAAAGCAAAAACACTTGTCATAGGGGATATGCACCTTAAAGAAGATCTCATTTTAAGTCGGGTTGACCAAGCGATAAAGAAACTGAATGTTAATCGCGTTGTATTTTGCGGGGACTATGTTGATGAGTGGCATTCCAACCGCTCGATTATGTTGGATGCGATTGATGACTTTTTAACATGGATTGACGGTAAAAGGAGACACGGTTTTGATGTTGATTTTGTCCTTGGCAACCATGACATGCAATATCTACGAGGTATTCCAGGGCCTGGTACGCATACCGATCTCTATAAAGAAGTTTCGGAAGCACTTACCTATATGAAGGTTCAGATGGCATGCGTTGTGGGCAATTATGTAGTAACTCACGCGGGCATAACAAGGGAGTGGGCTTATCGCTTTCTTACGTCAGACCAAAGGGAAACTCCTTGTACGCTTTCCGATGCTCTCAATGAAATGTTTCGACGTGGAGACGATAAAGCTCTCGCGGCACTTGACAGTGCAGGGCCGGGTCGTGGTGGAAGCGAAATTGCCAGTCCACTTTGGGCGGATTTATCAGAGCTCTATCAAGATCCGCTTCCTGGTGTCAATCAAATCGTTGGACATACTCCCGTTGAATCCATTGATATATGGGAGATTCCTACCAAAGATGGTGCACGTACAAAATCAAAGTTGATTTTTTGCGATACGTTCAGTCTTACGCCACATTTGATAGCCGTTGGAGATGGCAGCATGCTTCTGGTTGAGGGTACGTCGGCCAGAGTGGTAACTTCAGAAGAGCTGGACCTGGAGTCGTGGGATATGGCTTCTTGGAACTGGATGGATATCTACGTATTGCCATTTTTGTAGAGCGATTAGGGCAACAATAAAAAGAAAGAGTAGGCGAATTGAGTGTGCTTAGCACACTTAGCACGCTGAAAAATGAACACTTTTTAGCCTCTTGAATCCCGATAAACTCCTGACGTTTCCAACCATTTTTGTAATTCGTCAAAGCTGTAATCGCCTTTCAGAGCGATACCCTTTTTTATATGAGACGCACCGCATTCTCTTTTGTAGTCCTCAAGCATGTGGCCGAAGCCTCCACCACCATGTGTGCAGAACGGAATAATTGTCTTCCCGCTTAAATCCGTTGTTCTCAAAAATGAAAGAACAGGAGGAGCAAACGTTTTCAGCCAGTTAGGAGAGCCTATGAAGATTGTTTCAAAGTCGTCTATATTTGCAAGTCCTTGTCGCAACGGAGGACAATACCCCTTTTCAATTTGAGCTCGTACCTCTTTTACTGCCGTGTTATATGAAAAGGAATACGGATCTTGAGGTTCAAGCTCTTGTAATTCTCCATCCGTAATGAGTGCAATGTCTTCCGCGAGCTTTCTTGTTATGCCTGAATATGAGTAGTACACAATTAAAGGATTCATGCAAGGATTCCTGTCAGTCGGCTGATGTAATGTAGTGCTGACACATTATATCGCCAAATTATCCTTTCATGGCTACGTGCGAGCACATGGTTTGCATCGATATACAATGAGGCCAATGACGATGGCTATACCAATCGCTATACCAAGCGCGAGGTTTGGTCCCATGGCAAGAGTCGGTATTCCCATGAGCATGCCGCAAATGTAAGGCACAAGCCACACAAGCCAAACTCCAATACTGAGACGATGGAAGCGAGCGAGCGTTGCAGGATTTTTCTTGGAATATACGATGGTTGCCCATACCGCATGCACGATCATAAGGATAATCGCAAGTGCTCCGGTCGTCGCATGTACCGGACTCTGAGAGCCGTTTTGCGCAATAAAAGACATACATGCTGTTCCTGTTGTGTCACACGTAAGCCCCAAGTAAAAAAGCACGATATGACTCAGTTTAAGTGTGCCCGACTGGCGTTCGGCAAAAACGCCAATAGTATAAAAAACAAGCGCACCCGTAATTGCTATCGTGGCAAATCTAAGCATAAAGACACCGTCCCATACATATTGCTCTACCTTTTGGTTCAAGCATTTGGTTGTGATTTATGGACGGTATTGATGCTAGTTGCCATAGCGTGAACAACAATACGGTTTGGTTCACGATGCTTTGGTCAGACGCTATTTTAGAGATTATGTTGGCCGGTATCGTAAAGACCACGTTCAAGGAGCGTAAACAGTACCGTGCAATCGACGTTTTTCTCGCGCAAGGAATCCAACATGGAACGCACGGTAAACGTCGTAATAGACGCTACCTCTATTTCTGCCGGTAGTGTTTTCCAATCAATATACTCATCTTGTGTGAGAGCTTTTTCAAGTCCTGACTTTGCATGTTCAAGCATGGCATCCATGCGAATTTGGGCGGCGAGAAGATCGGCTTTTGGAAGATCTTTCCAGTCCCTTAACCAGTCCTTCCTAAAGACAGCAACTGCTGCAGAGGCACAATTCCAAAGTCTCTTGCAATACTCGACGTATGATTCTTTCATGTTGATATGACATATTTCATGGAAGAGAGCGTGTTCGAAGTAACGCTCAGCGGCTGCGACCATGATGTCGCTCTTTGAAGGAAAGAGCTTGTACAAATAGCCAACTGAAACATTCGCATTCCGTGCGACTCCTCGTGCAGAAATTGCAGCAAGCCCCTGTTTTGCTCCAATAGAATAGGCAGCTGCAATGATTCTTTCTTTTTGAGCAGCGCTGTCATCCACCTCTTTGGGTCGGGTTGTATTTTTCTTGCGCGCAGCATGACTCTGCTCACTCATAAAACACAGATCCCTCCGCTTTTATAGCCGCTGTATACGTATGGCGTCCGCAAGAACGGTGTCACCTTCGTGGAGCTCGCCGGCATAATCGCTGTATACGTATGACGTACGCACTTTATAACACCGGCTATTATACCTTGTGAAATTACCCTAACATTTTCGAAGTCGAAGAGACAAGGACTTCTCGCCGGCGAATTTCAGGAGGAATAACGGCGTACAGTAAGCCTTTCACTACGGTTAATCCCTCGAAAATCGCCAATGTAATCGCTCGAAAAACATAGTTGAGTTGGCTCGAAAATAATAAATGAAAATCCTCGAAAATCATCAATGAAGAGTTGAATTTATGCTATCATCAGGCATTACAATAGTTCTTACTTACGCGCGTCTTTCAACTGATTCTAAATAATGCTGTCTTGTATATAATGAAATTCATGCGGCACTTGCTTGACCCTTCTATACGGGATACGAATCGGAGAAGATGTGGCACTCTTTGGAAAATCAGTTTCTGAAAAACTGGCCGATAAGGGCTTTTTAGTTACAAAAGCCATCTTTGAAGCACCTAAATTCTCTGTGGTGCCGTCCATCTATCAAGATGAGATACATCAGCAATGGGCCGTGTCGCTTCCAGGAATGGAACCTGCCATTCACGAGTATGCTGACATATTGGATTGCACGGTCATCGAAAACGAAAGCATCGATGTCAATAAGGATATGAGCCGTAAAGATTTGTTTGAGAGTGTGCTCATGAATCCTGCGGCCGTTTCTCGTGCTAATGCAGGAAAAGATGGCAAGTATTGCACTTCAATGAACGTCATGCTTACCGTTAAAGGAATCGACGGTAAAGGGTTTGTCTTGGGCATTTCTTTGGTTAGGCGAGAAATACTGCGTGCATCGCGTATGTATAAGCTGCTTCGTGAAGGAGCTGACAACGTCTGCGAAGATATACTCGCCATGCGAGATCAAGCGGATAAGGGTAGATCGGGAGGCAAGTAGTGTCACGCAAGAAGATTCCGCCTCTTGATAATGCACTTGAGAGTGTTAAGAATTACATCATGGTCAACCATCTTAAGGAAGGTGACAAGCTTCCTTCTGAGCGGGATATGTGTGAAATGTGGAAAATCTCGCGCTCTGCTTTACGGAGCGCCGTGCGCCATCTCACTACCATGCATGTTTTAGAGAGTCGTCAGGGGTCGGGTACGTATGTGGCTCCGGAACGTCCAATCTCGGTTACAGGAACGGCAGAAACATACGGATTTAGTGACAACGTTAGAAAATCTGGACATATACCTAACTCCATGGTGATTAGTCAAAAAATCTGTTCGGGCAATGCTCACGTTGCTCGAAAACTGAGTATAGATATAAGTTGCAACGTCCTGCAGCTTATGCGTTTGCGCTACGTGGATGACCTCCCCTGTATGATTGAGACTTCCTATGTGAACGAAGCATTATGTCCCGGTATCGAGAGTCATGATTTCTCAAAAGAATCTCTTTTTGATGTTATGAGAAACGAATACGGATTTTCTCTCATACACGGCACGGATGTCCTTTCCATTACTCATCTTGATTCTCAAGAAGCGAATCTTCTTGACATGTATGAGGGAGATGCAGTTTTTTTCCAATCGGGTATTAACTTTGGGAAAGCTAAAGAGCCTCTTGAGTATTACAAGTCCGTCATACGGTCCGACAGGTATACGTTTGTTAGTTTATGCGGTAGGCCAATGAGCCTTGAGAGGACGTTTTGGTGACGCAGGTGAACTTACAACATATCGAGAAGCCCAAATACCTTCAAATACGTGAAGCTATCCGCGACGAAATAGAGGATGGTTTCTATCAGCCTGGGAGTGCCATACCTTCGGAAAATGAACTTGCCGAGCGCTTTGACGTAACACGTTTGACCGTGAGAAACGCTGTCGATGCACTTGTGGTGGGAGGTCTTTTACGACGTGTTCAGGGCAAGGGTGTCTATGTCATGAACGAGCATTTGGGGGAGTCGGATGCAGTAAAGCTTGCAGGATTTCGTGAGAGCGTTCGCGCACGTAGTGCGGTACCTTCAGTTAAGGTTCTTTCAAAAACCGTGAGGCCGGCGGGCGAGTTCTTTGCGCATCTTTTTGGAATAGATTGCAACGCCGATATTCTCACCATCAAGCGCCTGAATTATGCAAACGATGCTCCCCTTATGATAGAAAAAACCTATATTCCCATCCCATTATTTCCCCAGATAGAGAGTGTGGATGTTGGAGTGTTTTCACTGTATGAAGCCTACAGCATGTTTGGTCATCCGGTAGTATCTGCAGTTGAGCATCTGGATATGGCTCGCTTGGGTGTGAGAGATGCACATCTTTTAGGTGTGAGCGAGGGTGCGCCTGTTATTTCATACGAATGCGTGAGCTATGATGAAGACAGCAAGGCTGTTGAATATGTTTCGGCATTCAGAAGGGGAGACCTAGGCGGCTATTCGGTTTCCCACTGATGTTCGGGTATTTTGCCAAGCAGTCAATCCCATATATACCACTGAGCGACAATTTAATACCACTTACCCGTATGGACACATGTATATAATCTTTTTTCATTAAAGTGGTTCGGTATTTTGCTATCTTATACACAAAAGTGGTAATAAAAAGTATGAACTTGTATCTCTATGGTTCTTTGGAAGGTCAAAGCATTTTGGAGGCCATGCGCACGCATCCACAAGGCGCTTTAATTGGTAAGACATTGCGGTTATGAGGAAGAGCAATTGGGATGTTTTGTGGGGAAGGAGAGCAATATGGAAGAAACCGAAAAAGTTGAGATTATGCACTTTGATCAAGAAGGTTATCTTGAAGATGGAAAAGAGCTCTACACCGTAGGTCAGCGCATGAAACAGTTTGCCGACGATGTCTGTAACGAGGGGTTTGATCGGCTGTATCTTTTGGGTGTGGGCGGCACGTGGGATGAGTTTTTGCGTATGCAGTATCTTATGAACAAATATGCGGATGCTGATCATCAAGTTACACTGCTTCATGCGGCCGAGTTTAATGTCATGGGTGATAAAACCATGACCGAGAAGTCCGTTGTTCTCACTTCATCCGAGTCCGGTACCACTCCCGAGGTACTGCAGGCGCTCAAGACCATGAAAAACAAGGGTGTGAGAATATACGCCATGACTCAGGCAGACAGTCCTATCGGACAAGTTGTTGGTGCTGATCGATGTGTGTCCATGAAAAACAATCACGGAAGCGGTGGTTGCGAAAAGGGCTACTATCTAGCTGACTGCTTTGGCCTGCGCATTCTTAACCATGAAGGCTTCTTCCCTGATTACGATGCATTTATCGAGCAAACCAAGAATATATGGGCGGCGTTTCTCGACATTCGCAAAAGATTTGAACCAAAAGCCGAAGAGTTTGCCAAAAAGTATGCTCTTGCGCCGTACACCATGTTTATCGGCTCCGGTGCGCTGTGGGGCGAGACAATCCTCTTCTCTATGTGTATTCTTGAAGAAATGCAGTGGAAGCGTACACGCTATATCACTTCAGCCGATTTCTTTCATGGAACGCTGGAGCTTGTGGAGCCCGGTGTACCCGTGGTTCTCTTCAAAGGCGAAGATGAATGCCGTGCACTGGATGAACGTGTCGAGAAGTTCCTTATGAGTGGTCGTACCGGTGATACCGATATTACCGTTATTGATACCAAAGAATACGCCATTCCCGGTCTTGATGAGAAATTCCGTACGATCGTTTCGTCTTATATTATCTCGCTTCTTACGACTGATCGTTTAGCCAGACACTATGAGATGGTAACCAAGCACAATCTCAAATATCGCCGCTACTACCATCAGTTTGAGTATTAGTGTTCGAGTGGTTCGGATATTGGAAAGGAGGTTGGTATGGGTTCTGATGTGCGATTTCTTCCGGCAGCAATGAATTGCTCCCACAGGTTCTTCTCGCTGGAAGCGTTTTTTGCATCTGCGGCAGATTCGGGGTTTGAAGCCATTGAACTCTGGACCGGACCCATGCACTTCTTTCTTGATTATGCTTCAAATGATACGCCTAAAAAGATTACCCGTCTTGCCAATAGTTTTGGGTTAGACGTATGTGCGCTTTGTCCCGAGCAGAACAATCCCAAACCGGCAAACATTGCTGCCAGAGGAGAAGAATCAATTAAAAGAACCAAGGATTACTTTCTCCGTGCCATTAACGTTGCTTCCGAGCTGGGAGTGGGAATAGTTGTCGTAACTCCGGGCTGGGGCTTTCTGGATGAAGAACGCACGGAAGCCTGGAAGCGCAGCGTTTATATGTTGAATGATTTGTCATCGTATGCTGCTCACAAAGGTATCGTACTTGCCGTGGAGGCGCTTCAGTCGGAAGAATCAAATCTTTGCAACAGGTGTGAGGATCTTCGCAGGTTGATTGATGAGGTTGGAAGCAGCATCCTCAAGGTTCTACTTGATACGGGTGCCATGTGGAGAGCCCATGAAACGATACAGGATTATTTTGATGCCTTTGGAAAAGATGTCGTGCATTGTCACTTCACGGATGCAGGGACCGTATCACATTTGGCGTGGGGAGATGGCGAGAGGAACCTGGAGGCTGATCTTCTCGCTTTGACAAGAAATGACTACAAAGGTCACCTGAGTTTTGAGATTGTTGGTTCGCAATATTACGCCGATCCCGCATCTGCGGACAGAAGATCACTTGCGGCTTATAGAAGGGCACTGGAGGAGATTCATTCATGAACAGGCACTATATCATTGCTTCTCATGCACACTTTGCCAAAGGTCTTTACGAGAGCGTAAAACTTTTGATGGGGGAACGTGCTGACGTGCACGTGCTCAACGCGTTCGTAGACGGACATGATGATGTCGAGAAGGAAGCCCTGGCTCTTGTAGACGCCTTTTCTAATGACACGGATGTGGTGGTGCTGACAGACCTTATGGGAGGAAGCATAAACAATGAGTTCACCAAACTTATGCTTTCTCGTAAGAACGTATATGTGGTCACAAATATAAATCTTCCGCTGGTGCTTACGCTCTTTCTCTCTGATGAGACTGAGAATACGGTAGACCTTTTGAGACAGCTTGTTGCGAATACTGAAGTACATCCAAAACTTGTGAATGATGTATCTACGCTTGAAGAAGATGAAACCTTCTAGCTTTTAGGGAATCTAGCTTTCAGGAAAAGAGGCTGACCATGATTTTACTTACGAGGGTTGATCATCGTTTACTGCACGGACAGGTTGCCGTCTCTTGGGTTCAGGGCCTGCAGGCCAACTGCATTTTTTGTGTAGGGGATCATGTAGCGAATGATCCCGTTTGGAAGATGACACTCAAGATGGGTAAGCCAGCCGATTGCAAGCTGGTCATTAAAGATATGGCTCATGCTGTTGAAGCTATCAACTCGGGCGTGACGGACAAGTACCGCATGCTTATCTGTGTGCAGACCATTGCAGAAGCCAAGCAGCTTATCGATGGTTGTCCGCAAATCAAGAGTTTAAACCTAGGCAATACCAAAGGAAGTCCGACTACGCGCGAGGTTGCTCGCCAGGTCTTCCTTGAACCTGAAGAGGAGGAGATCATTCACGAGTTGCTTGATAAGGGAGTGGAGGTGGAAATACGGCCCCTTGCTGACGATCCCAAGGTCAAGATTGAAGATGTCCTTGGTAGATAGTCTCGCGTGATCCTGCACGACCAATGTAGTGTTTGAGACAGTTTGATTGGAGGAAAGATGCTCGTACAGACACTGCTGATATCGCTCGTTACAGCGTTTGCGATGTTTGATTATCAGCTTGGTACGCTCTATGCGTTCAGACCCATTGTTACGTGTCCCTTAATCGGTCTTATTCTGGGAGACTTGCCGACGGGACTGGCTATTGGCGCCAGCCTTGAACTTCTTTTTATGGGAAATATTTCCATCGGTGCATATTTGCCGCCCGACGAAAAGGTAGGCAGTATTCTTGCCTGCGCCTTTGCTATTACGCTGGGAAAAGGTACTGAAGCGGCGCTTGCTCTGGCAATGCCTATCGCTACGCTTTCGCTTGCTATCAGCAACGTTATCAACGGCGTTATGCCAATTATTGTTGACAAGGCCGACGTATGCGCTTCTAGGGGTGATCTTAAAAGTATTTACGTGGCGCACTGGGCAATTGGCCTTATCGGTCTTGTGAAGAACGTTCTTCTCGTCGGCTTTGCGTATTATCTGGGTGCCGGCGCTGTACAGAACCTTCTTGACTGGATTCCGGCGTTCATTATGGACGGTTTTGGTATTGCCGCCAATATTCTTCCTGCCATGGGCTTTGCTATGCTCGGCAGGCTTGTTCTCAAGCGCGAGATTCTGCCCTTCTTCTTCCTAGGCTTCCTGCTTGCTTCGTATATGAACGTTCCTTCGCTAGGCGTTGCTCTTATCGCCATCATTATCGGTATCGAGAAGTTCGGCCTGTTGAACTTTGGTGCCAACTCCGGTAGTCCCCAGCTTGAAACGGAAGGAGATGACGACGATGACTTCTAATAAGACCAGAACTACTACGGCTCAAACTGACGTATCTGCGAATAATAATCAGTATAAGATCACCAAGAGCGATCTTATCAAGTCTTCGCTCAATACAGGCGCCTTGGGCATGGAGTTTTCCTGGACGTACTATAAGCAGATGAACCTCGCGTTTTGTCTTATGGTTGCCGGCATGCTCAAGAAGATTTATCACGATCGTCCTGATGACTATGCGGCGGCTCTTCGCCGTCACGCGGCATTCTTCAATATCACGGTGCAGTTTGCTCCGTTTGTTGGCGGCATTGCAATGGCTATGGAGGAGCGTGTCTCACGCGGTGAGATTGAACCTGATTCGGTCAATGACGTTAAGGCCGCTCTCATGGGTCCGCTTTCCGGCATTGGTGACGCTATCTTCCTTACTACCATTCGCGTTGTCGCCGCAGCCGTAGGTATTTCACTTTGTCAAGCGGGCAATGCGGCCGGACCTATTGTCTTTTTGCTCATCTACAACATTCCCGCGTTCTGGCTTCGCGTTTGGGGTGTTCAAAAAGGCTATTCAATGGGAGTGGGCTTTCTTGAGAAGGCATCCGAAAGCGGATTGATGCAGAAAGTCATAGCTGCCATTGGCATCGTGGGTGCGATGGTTATTGGTGGTATGACAAAAGATATGTTCTGGGCAACTATTCCCGTGCAGATTGGTCAGGCCGTTGAGGGTCAGGATCCAACCACCATTCAAACCGTACTTGACAGCATCATGCCCGGTATCGTTGGTATGAGTGCATTTTGGATCTATTACCGGCTTCTTGCCAAGAAGATCAATCCCATGTGGCTTATTTTAGGTACCATGGTTTTAGGAGTCATTGGAGCGTACTTTGGCTTCTTGGCTTAGAGCGTAAATTGTACTTTGGACTTGTTTGTACTCTTTAGGTAAATGGGCAGCAGCAGGGTAGCCTTGCTGCTGCTTTTATGCTAATAACGTTTCAGAAATCCATGTGGCAATGTTGTACAGCAGTTTGGGCTCCTCCATCTTGATAATTGTAGCAAGTATCATCATATTGTTATAAGTAAGACTTCCTGAGAATATGGTTGAGCCCTTTAGAACTGAGAACGAAGTAGCCAATTTTTCCGATTATCTTGCAGTGAGGATGATCGAAGATGCGCGGTGGTATTTGGACTTTACGCGATGATCTGTATCCGAGTAAAGCGTTTCCGGCTTTATTGTACAAAACGATGAGATTCTCCGGCAATGATACTAGGGCTTAACAGGCAGTAATAGAGTCAGAAGATTTACTTGTGCTTATCGTCAGAGGCGCTGCTCATTTTGTATAGAAATCGGCTGTAGTACAATCAATCGTGGTAGACAAAGTATACGTTTGAAGCGATATATTGGTGCATGATGATGCAGAAGGCGGTCATGCTATGAATGCAAGAAACGATCTTGAGCAGTATCTAAGACCTAGAAAGTTCCGTTTTATGGTGGGCGTGGCCGGCTGTATCGTTGCGGTTGTTCTTGGCCTTCTCGGTGGTCTTGTCAATGCTGGGATCATCGGCGCAACAAGTAAGGCTGATGCCGTGCCCTTTGGCACTATGAGCGATGCACAGGAGGGAAAATACGCCTATGTTGATGTAGTGGGTCTTGATGAATGGTCAGCGCGCTCTGACGACAAGTACATGTATGTATGTGTGGATAAGGATGGCCAACTGTCAATCCTCTGTATGAAACCCTCCGACGAAAGTAAATTCAGCAGTCAGAAAGAGTACTGGGCACAGTACACCAAAGATGGAGAAGGCGTTACGGCTCCGTCGCCGATACGGGTGTATGGTACCGTAACCAAGATGCCAAGCAATTTAATCAGTGTTCTTTCTAGTACGTATGGTATAAGCTCCACCACGCTGACTAACAAGGTAGGCATGTTCTACCTTAACACGATGGTTACTGCGAAGGATTCCCTATCATCTCCGCTCTTTGCGGCTGCAATTGCTTCTGCCATTGTGGGGATTATCATGCTTGCAAGCCACTTCAGACACGTAAAAACGATTCGTACGTGCTTGGATCGTCTTGATGCGGAAGGACTCACCCAGAAAGCGTGGGATGAATTGCAAGTATGCCTGAAGGATTCAGCTATGGTTCCGGGATTGCCGGGAATGTCACTGTCCGAGAATTTTATTATTTCCAAACAGGACGGGGCGATTATGGCCTATACGGATATTCTCTGGATTTACCGGCATGTTGTGCGGAAAAACTTTGTAGCGATCAGTCGTAGTTTGATATGCCGACTGACTGGTTCCCAAACGGTCGGCCTTGGGCTTAAGACTAGAAAGAAGAGTTCTGAAGAAGCTACTCAACTGATTTCTGCTGCCGTTAGTGCCAAAAATCCAACGGTTTTGGTTGGGTTTACTCCTGAGAATTCTCAACGTTATGAAGAGATGGTTCGACGGGCATAGTATATGTTCTATAAAATGTATATGGGTTGAACAGCCATTACTAAGTGTGTGTTCGGAGGAGTTATGTTTCATTTTGATCATAAGCTCCAGCAGGAAAAAGTTGATACGTCATCTGGTGGCAGCCCTTCATCTGACGGTAGTGCTCCGCTCGATGGCAATACGTCACCTGACAACGAGCGAAATTCAGTTAGTGCTCACAAGGTGCCGGATGTTACCGACAAAACGGTGGATATCAATTCCCGCATAGAGGTGATAACTTCAACTGAGGATGAAGAGGATGCCGAAGCTCGTGAAGCTTATGAAAGCCTTATGCGTCATCGTAAGATCCGCCTTAGGAAGAAATTCATAAAAGTGGGCATTGCGCTGGGCGTTGTTGTACTTATCGGTATTGCGTTTGTCGTGCGTTTATTCCAAAGCGACAAACAGGTTGAAGCTCCTGTCGCAAGCACCGCTTTCATTACGCGCGGGGAATTCAGCGATTCCGTATCGGCTTCAGGATCCATCAAGCCCATCTCTTCAACAGTGGTGACTCCTGAAGTCGATGGCATCATACAGGATGTTCAAGTTACGGAGGGATCTGTTGTTAAAAAGGGCGATAAGCTCTTTACCATTAAAAACGACGAGCTTGATAAAGCTGTGCGTAAAGCCGCGCAGCAAGTGAAAGCGGCAGAAAATGAAGTAAGTAAAGCAAAAGCCGCTTTGGCGGCTGCCCGTAGTGGAGCTGCGGGTGTTGGTGAAGACGATCAGGAAAACGGCGGTGCCAATGCCTCTTCGGTTGAGGCATCAGTTGAAACAGCGCAGGCAAACCTTGAAAGTGCGCAAATCGCTCTTGAAGAGGCTCGCTCAGCTCACAACGACGCGGTTGCCCAAGCGGACAAACGCACGGTAACGGCTCCTTGCGATGGTACGGTCATTGTTATGAATGCGGTAAACGGTGCATCGGTTGGATCTTCCGGAGGCGCCGGGGCAGGTTCGAATTCTGGATCAGGTACGTCAGGATCTTTGGTTACTATCGCTGATCTCTCAAAAATGAAGGTAAATGTTCAGATAAATGAAGTGGATATTTCCCGTATTGCCGTCGATCAAAAAGCGCAGGTAACGTTTGCGGCTCTTCGGGAACTTAGCTGTGAGGCAACCGTGACGCACGTCTCTACCGTATCGTCTTCAGGCGGGGATACCTCAGGGATGAGCTATGACGGTAGGGGACGCGCCATTGTTACGTATGATGTTGAACTTCTGATAGAAAACCCCGATGCCTCCATAAAGCCCGGTATGACCGCCAATGCAGACATTATGATCCAGCATATGGAAAACGTGCTCACGGTACCTCTCTTTGCACTGGCAGAGGACGAGACGGGAACCTATGTGAACGTCGTCACTTCTCGTGATGACAAGAACAATCCTCAGGTTAAACGAGTGCCCGTTACGGTTAAGGCAAAGAGTTCGACTACCGCCGTCATTGAGGGCGAAGGCATCAATGACGGTACCGAGGTACTTCTCGCCGGTGGAACAGGAAATCCCGATGTAGGTATTTTGGACAATCCCGATGGCGGCGAAAAAGACGGCTCAAGCGGTGGCACAAGTGGTACCTCAAGTGGCTCAAGCAGCGACTCTTCGAGCGATAAAGACGTGGCAGGCGGCGGTAGATAAAATGCCAAAGGTAATCGAGGCACATAAGCTGCACCGCATATATGAGACAGCTGCAGGACTTACTCATGCGTTGCGTGGCGTATCTTTGAGCGTCGAGAAGGGCGAGTTTCTCTGCATTATGGGCCCTTCAGGATCGGGCAAATCAACCCTTATGAATATCCTTGGTTGTCTTGATACGCCTACCTCGGGTTCTTATAAGCTTGAAGGTCTTGAGGTTGCCAATCTTTCCGATGATGATCTTGCTGAGATTCGCGCAACGCGTCTTGGCTTTGTATTCCAGTCGTTTAATCTTCTGCCCCGAACTACCGTGTTGCGCAATGTTGTTCTTCCGCTCATCTACTCCGATATACCTGTTGCAGAAAGGGAACTGCGTGCCTGGAAGGCGCTGCGATCGGTGGGCTTACCTGAGGATTACTATGACCATAAATCCAATGAACTTTCCGGCGGTCAGATTCAACGTGTGGCCATTGCGCGTGCCTTGGTTAACGATCCTGCAGTGATTCTTGCCGATGAACCCACGGGCAATCTTGATTCCGCAACGGGCGAAATGGTGCTCAAAACGTTTCGAGCCATGCAGGATCGCGGCAAGACCATCGTACTCATTACCCATGATCCCGAAATTGCCACATGGGCTGATCGCGTTGTGCATATCCGCGACGGACGCTTGCTTACGGCTGAGCAGGAACGAGAATATGTATTGCATCATGGTGTGCAGAGGATGGCAGGAGGTGCATCTCTATGAGGCTTCGCGACCTGCTTCATGAAACCCTCTCTGCTTTCAATGCCAATCGTGCGCGCAGTCTATTGACCGTGCTTGGAATTGTAATTGGAATCAGTGCGGTCATTGCCATGACGGCTCTTATCGATGGCATTAAATACTCCCTGGTGGGCTCACTGGGTCTCAATCAATCTCGAATGGTGAGCATATATGCGTGGCCTGATCGAGGGGTGACGCAGCAGGATTTAGATCAGCTGGCAATGAGTGTTCCCGGCTATGAATTTGTTACCGGTATTGACTCCAGTGCCGGCCGCATTGATTCTATCGAGAAGCAGTTTGACACACAGATTATCGGCTGTCAGCCTGAGTACTTCACTGCAATGGGATTCAAGGCTTCGGCCGGCTCGCTCTTCTCGCAATCGGATGTGGACAATGTGGCAAAAAACGTTGTTCTTGATCGAGTGGCTGCCGAGAAGCTCTACGGAAATGAGAAAGATGCCATTGGTAAGACAGTCCGTATCGATGACAATACTTATACCGTAATCGGCGTATGCGACAGTGGTCAAAGGATGGGAGGAGGAAGTGATACTCTTCTGTGCTATCTGCCGTATTCAACGTTTACAACACGCGTTTCGGGTACCAAAACAATCAGTCAGATTTTTGGATATGCACGCGAAAATGTTGACATGAAGTCTCTGGCGGATCAAACAAAGGCCTGGTTGTTTGATTGGTTTGCCATTCCTGAAGGGGAAGACGATCGTGTGTACGTCATGACATTGTCCTCCATCATTGACCAGCTCAACTCCACAATGGCTTCATTTCAGATACTTGTAACAGCCATCGCCAGTATTTCGCTTTTGGTTGGCGGTATTGGCATCATGAATATGATGCTTACCAATGTGACGGAGCGAATTCGTGAGATTGGCCTGCGTAAGGCGCTTGGCGCGCGTGCCGCCGATATTACAAAGCAGTTCTTATGTGAATCGATACTACTCTGCATCTCGGGTGGTGTTATTGGAGTTGCCCTCGGCTACGCCGGAGCGTTGGCTTTGGCGGGATCAGCTTCAGCCCTCATGCATTTGGAGACTGCGATTACCCCTATTATTACCCCATCAATCGTAGCTTTGACCTCAGGAATCTGTATTGGAATCGGGCTTGTATTTGGCTGGTGGCCCGCACGACGGGCGGCAAAGCTCAATCCGGTAGAATCGCTCCGCTACCAATAGAGATCCTATAGCAGCTGAACTCCAGCCTCTTGGCATGCTTGGACGGTATCACTATCCCAAATGGATGCCTGTACTTCTCCTACATGCGCCTTGCCTAAAAGCAGCATACAAAGACGGCTTTGACCGATACCACCGCCAATGGTATGTGGTAGCTTGCCTTCAAGGAGCATCTTGTGGAATGGCAGCTCTCGGCGGTTATCGCAACCGGAGACAGATAGCTGTCGATCAAGTGTCGCGGGATTTACGCGAATGCCCATACTGCTGATTTCAAGAGCGCAACCGAGGACCTCGTCCCAGAAGAGAAGGTCTCCATTGAGATTCCAGTCGTCATAGTCAGGGGAGCGTTTGTCATGAGGCTTGCCTGAACGCAGGGTTTCTCCGATGCCGATGATGAAGGTGGTATGGTGCTTAGCCACAAAGCGGTTTTCACGTTCGGTGGGTGTAAGTTCTGGGTAGAGGTCCTCCAACTCTTGCGTGGTTATAAAGGCAACGGTTCGGTCAAGTTCCGTTTCCAGCTGGGGATAATGCCATTTCAGCTCGTCAAGCGTTCCGCAGATGGCGGTGACGATACGGCTGACGGTATCTTGAAGATAGGCAGAAGAGCGGTCCTTCTCGTCAATGACCTTTTCCCAGTCCCACTGATCAACATAAATGGAGTGCAAGTTATCGAGCTCTTCGTCACGACGGATGGCGTTCATGTCACATACGAGGCCTTTTCCCACATTAAAGTCGTAGCGGTGGAGTGCATAGCGTTTCCACTTTGCAAGCGACTGCACGACTTCGGCATTTTTGCCTACAGCCGGCGTGTCAAAATGCACAGGTCGTTCAATGCCGCTAAGGTTGTCGTTCATACCGGTAGTCGGGTCTACCACGAGGGGAGCCGTGACACGTACAAGGTGGAGCGCGGCGCAAAGTTTTGCAAGAAAGATGTACTTGATACGCTCTATGGCACGTTGGGTGTCGTAAAGCGACAGCTGTGATTCGTAGCCTTTTGGAATGATAGTCATACCTCTCCTCGTCAAAGGTACGTTGGCAGTCCTCTGCAGATTCTGAGGACTGTTCGTTTAAAAGGGGATAATAGCATACCTGCCGTGGGTTTCTGGTACACTGCAAACAGCTGTTGCCATGAGGTAACTTTTGTGAGTCCATACAGGAAGGAACGTCATGAAAGTTCTACTTGTTGTTGATGTGCAAACTAATGTTATGAAGCGCCGCAATACTGAAGGTCTTATTGAGGCATGTAATGACATAATCAGTCGCTATACTCCTGAGCAGGTTATATATGTGGTACACAAGCTTCCCTGGGAACGCGCCTCAAAAAAGAAAGAATTTGGCGCTGGGCTTGCAGTTGTTTCGGATTGCGTGTTTGACAAGCGCGAAAGTAACGCTTTTTCAAATCCCGAATTGCTGCAGAAACTTCAAAAGTTGAGCGTTGATGAAGTTGAGATTATTGGCATTGACGGCAACTATTGCATCAAAGAAACAGCTCTTGGCGCTTTGGAAAACGGGCTAAAAACAACGGTCAATACGCGTGCGGTTGTTTCAAAAAACGAGAAAGCGTTTGGGGATACCGAGCAATGTCTGCGCGATGCTGGGGTAAATATCACTTCTGAGTAGTGCGGCGCAGGTTCTATCTTCTCACGCCGCTCTCTCAGAGCATCTTCTCCGGTATGCTAAAAGATTCTTCAAAGGAGAAAGTTTTCAGTCGGAAGCGGTAGGAGGAAACATGAAAACTGCGATAGTGTATTACTCCAAGCATCATGAGAATACAAAAAAGCTGCTTGACGCGATAGCGCAAAAATATGAAGTAACTCTGATCAATGTGACATGTCCAGAGACGGATGACTTGTCAGAGTACGATTTTGTTGGTTTTGCCTCAGGGATTTATTACGGAAAAATGCACAAAGCAGTGCTTCAGTATGCTGAGAAGAACCTCCCTGAACATAAAAAGGTCTTTTTTATGTATACCTGCGGTATAGTGCGAGCTGCTCACACCAATAGCATACGAAAGATCGCGGAAGAGAAGCATGCGGAGATTCTGGGCGAATACGGATGTATTGGATTTGACACCTTTGGTCCCTTGAAGTTGATAGGCGGAAAGGGAAAAGGTCATCCAAATGCGGAAGAAATCCGAGGCGCCGTAGAGTTTTATAAGGAAATTGCAACCGTATAAGGGTGGTCTGACCGCATAAAGGTGGTCTGGGACAGGCTGAAAATATACAGCGCTTAGGGCATGACACTAAGGGTTTCACGGAATGGTATGGGGCACAAAATGCAAAATCTACAAGGCGTTGCGGATACGACCTATATTCCTCTGGTTGCCAGAATCTATGTCACTGAGCATTTTCCTGAGTTCTTTTGTGACGAGAAGGCTGTCGAGGTAGGGAAGAAGATTCCTCCTGAAGCGCTCAATCGAATCAGAAAAAAATCTTCGGAATATGCGATGATCGCGTCGGTAGCTCGTTATCATGTGCTTGACAGGGTAGTGCGCACGTTTGTGTCAGAGCATCCCGAAGGCTGCGGCATTATCAATCTTGGCGCGGGGCTTGAAACTATGGCAGCAAGGCTTAATCTGCCGAAAGTTATGTTTTATGAGGTTGATCTGCCCGAGACCGTTGAATTGAGAGAGGCTTTTCTTGAACCGCTGCCAAACGAGGTTGTTATTGCTGGTGATATGTTTGAGCTGAGCTGGATACATAAGATTGACACAACGGTGCCACTACTCATCATCGTCTCCGGTGTATTTCAATACTTCTCAGAGGAGAAAAACACATCGTTCATTCAGGCTCTGAGTAGACATCTTCCGGACAGCGAGATTATTTTTGACTCCACCAACGAAGTTGGCGCCAAGTATGCTAATCGGTATGTGAAAAAGACGGGCAACGTGTCGGCGGAAATTTGTTTTTATATCAATGACGCTCAAGAATTCGCTCACAAGATTGGCATGCGTCTTCTTGATGAGCGGGTATTTTATACGGAGGCTCGACAGCTTCTTGGCAAGAAATTGAAGCTGTATACCAGAATTGCCATGAAGGTCTGTGACGACAAAAAGCGCGCTATTTTTGTGCACCTGCAACTGTAGAGAGCAATAAACCGCTGGAAGAGGACAGAAAACTACTGAAAAGAGAATAGGAAACCGCCAAAAGAGGAAAATCGCCAAAAAGAGGGCGAGAAGTCCCCGGAGCGCGAAAGGTTGTCATCCTGTTCAAGGTAGCTTTTTTAGCGACGATACCTACAATAGAGAGTTAGAAACTGTAAACTCTCATTGGAAGCCTTGTTTGGATGTTTAATAAGCGACTTATCGCCATGATCGGCGAAAGTAAGAAATATATTGCCGCACACGTTGCCTTGCAGTGGATCTCTCTTTTGGCAAACATCGTCATGATGTGGGAGATAGCTCATCTGCTGCAGAGTCTATATGAAAAGACACTCAGCCAGAACCAGGTAATCTTTGTGGCGGTTATAGCTGCGATTGCTGTTATCGTGCGTTTTGTGTGTAGCGTCATATCAAGCCGTATGGCATACCTCAGTTCAAAATCGGTCAAAAAAATTCTGCGGGAGAACATCTACAAAAAACTACTCAGGCTGGGCAGCTCCTATAACGAGCAGGTGCAGACCAGCGAAGTTGTTCAGGTGGCTGTCGAGGGTGTTGACCAGCTTGAAACCTATTTTGGTCAGTACCTTCCGCAATTTTTCTATGCCCTGCTTGCTCCACTGACACTCTTTGTGGCACTTGGCTTTGTAAATTTGCCATCCGCTGCGGTCTTACTTATCTGTGTGCCGCTCATTCCGCTCACCATCGTAGCGGTGCAGCGCTTTGCGAAGAAATTGCTGGCAAAATATTGGGGTCGATATACCGCTCTTGGCGATACGTTTTTGGAGAATTTGCAGGGTTTGACCACCGCAAAAATCTATCAAGCCGATGAGTTCAAGCACAACGAGATGAACGAACAGGCTGAACAGTTCAGGCGTATCACCATGAAAGTGCTGACCATGCAGCTGAACTCCATTACCGTAATGGACCTTATTGCATATGGCGGCGCGGCGCTTGGTGTTGGCCTTGCCGTGACGCAATTTCAGGCGGGCGCCGTTGATTTGGCGGGTTGCCTGTTGATTATCCTTTTGGCGGCAGATTTCTTTTTACCCATGCGAATGCTGGGCAGTTTCTTCCATATTGCCATGAATGGCATGGCGGCTTCCGAGAAGATTTTTCGCTTGCTTGATCTTCCCGAGGCGGAAGCAAAAACAGGCGAAGTTCCCACAGGCGCTACGATTACCTGCAGGGATGTTCACTATTCCTACGAGTCGGAGCGTGAGATTCTCCACGGCATTGATATGGCTTTTCCAAAAGGGAGCTTTACGGCGCTGGTCGGCGAATCGGGCTGCGGAAAATCCACCATCGCCTCCATCCTTATGGGTCGCAATAAAGGCTATGAGGGAGCGGTGCTTTTTGGCGACAGGTCTTTGACTGAAATTTCTGAAGCGAGCCTTATGCAAAGCGTTACGTATGTTGGTCATCAAAGTTACCTCTTCAAAGGCACGGTCCGCGATAATCTTCTGATGGCATGTTCGACCGCTCAGGATGAGACGTTTTGGCGCGTTCTTGAACAGGTCAATCTCGCGGGATTTTTACAAAGCGAGAAGGGCCTCGATATGAAACTTGACGAGATGGCCTCCAACCTCTCCGGGGGACAGCGGCAGCGGCTGGCGCTCGCAAGGGCTCTTTTGCATGACAGTCCCGTCTATATCTTTGACGAGGCGACGTCAAACATAGATGTTGAAAGCGAGAATGACATCATGGCTCAGATCCATGCGCTGGCGAAGAAAAAGACGGTCATTCTGATTTCTCATCGACTCGCGAACGTTACGGACGCAGATAAGATCTACGTTCTCGATCAAGGGAGCGTTGTTGAAGAGGGTGTTCACGAGGATCTTCTCGCTAAAGAGGGAACATACGCGAGGCTTTGGGGCGCTCAACAAGAGCTTGAGCGTTATGCGCAAGGGGGTGACGCCGCATGAAACAGGACGGAAGGCATGAGGGTAACAGCAGGAAAGGCCTTGCGGTAATGGCGTCGCTTATCGGCCTTGTTAAACCGCTTGCCGGGTATATGGTGGCGGCTGTTTGTATGGGTGTTATCGGTCACCTGTTTGCCGCTTGCATCACGATATTCGGAGGCTACGCGGTTCTGGCTGCACTGCAGCAGGAAGTTGCGCTGCCGTTTGGCGCGGAACTCTCCTTGACGGGAATCTTCATCTGTCTGGGTATTTTTGCGGTGGCTCGCGGATTTTTGCGTTATGCGGAGCAGGCGTGCAATCATTTTATTGCCTTTAAGTTGCTTGCGCTTATTCGCGACAAGGTATTCAGCGCTCTGAGAAGGCTCTGTCCTGCAAAGCTTGAGGGCAGAGATAAAGGTAATCTGATCAGCATTATTACCTCGGATATTGAGCTTCTTGAAGTGTTTTACGCGCATACCATTTCGCCGGTTTGTATCGCCTGCGTATTCAGTCTCATCATGGTGGTGTTTATCGGTTCGTTCCACGTTGTGCTTGGAGTTTTGGCAGCTGTCGCATATAGCACGATAGGAGTCGTTATTCCAGTGGCGACGGCAAAACTCAGTGGCGACAAGGGCCTGAAGCTTCGCCGTACATCTGGGGAGCTGTCGTCATTTGTGTTGGATAGCCTGCGCGGCCTTTCTGAAACCATTCAGTATGGGTGTGGCGGCGGCCGTTTGTCAGAGATGAATCGCATGAGCGATGCGCTTGCTCAAGACCAGGAGCAGCTGAAGCGGATAGCCGGACGCAACAGCGCGGTGACAAACAGCGTTATCCTTCTCTTTGACCTCGCCATGCTGGCATTGTCCGCATCGTTGTGCAGCTTTGAGGGATGTTTGATAGCTACGCTGGCTTTGATGAGTTCCTTTGGCCCTGTTGTAGCACTGTCGGCGTTGGGAGCGACCTTGCAAAGCACCCTTGCAGCCGGTAGTCGCGTACTCGCCATTCTTGAAGAAGAGCCTGTTGTGGAGGAGATCAAGGGCAAGGCTTTGGTGGAGTTTGACGGCGCCGCGGCAGAGCAGGTCACCTTTGCTTACGGGGAAGAGACGATCCTTGACGGCCTTTCCGTTGAAGTGCCTTCCAACAAGGTTGTTGGCATTGTAGGAAAAAGCGGAAGCGGCAAATCAACATTACTTAAGCTTTTTATGCGCTTCTGGGAGGTTCAGCAGGGAAGCATTCAGATTTCTCATACAAACGTGAATGAGATTAATACCTCGAACCTGCGAGATATGGAGAGTTTCGTCACGCAGGACACCTATCTGTTTCACGACTCAATCCGTAATAACGTACGCCTTGCAAGGCTTGACGCTACTGACGATGAAATTATTGCCGCCTGCAAAAAAGCGTCTGTTCATGATTTCATCATGTCGTTGCCGGCAGCCTACGATACGCCGGTGGGAGAGTTGGGAGATACGCTTTCCGGCGGCGAGCGACAACGTTTGGGGCTTGCGCGCGCGTTTCTCCATGATGCTCCGTTTATGCTGCTTGACGAGCCGACGAGCAACCTTGATAGTCTCAATGAGGCGGTGATCCTGAAGGCGCTTCACGAGGAAAGGTTGGGCAGGACTGTCGTATTGGTATCGCATCGCGCTTCAACCATGGGCATTGCAGATACGGTCTATTCCGTTGAGCACGGGAGAACAAGCTGATGCAGGCAAGGAATACCTCTGACAAGAAAGCGGACGAGAAGCATTCGGGGTCGAATCGGATGTCCAAAGGGACAGATGGCGGCTGCGTGGACGCCAAATGCGAGCGGGAAAAGAACATAGTTTCGCTCATGATTTCGCTTTACTGTCGCAAGAAACACGGTGGCAAGAAGTGTGGCGGCTTTTTGAAGGGGCATCGTGCGGACACTTCTGTCCTCTGCGCTGAATGTGCCGAGCTGGACCGTTATGCTCGCCAGCAAATCGACAGGTGTCCTTTTATGGAAACAAAGACGTTTTGCTCGAATTGCAAGGTGCATTGTTATCGGCCCGAGATGCGGGAAAAGATTAGAGAAGTCATGAAGTTTTCCGGACCGCGCATGCTTTTTCACCATCCAATCATGGCGATTCGTCATGTGCTGACATCAAAAAGAGAGAGATAACTGAGTTAACGATTAGTAGAAACGATTGGCAAAAACGCATGAATATCAAAAAACTTCTATATATCATAGTCGGGTGCGTCAGCGTCGCGCTTGGCGCAGTAGGCGCCGTCCTACCTTTTATTCCTTCGGTGCCTTTCTTACTTCTTGCGGCTTTTTGCTTTGCGAGAAGTTCCGAGAGACTTAATACATGGTTTGTCGGTACAAAGCTGTACCGGGATAATCTTGCTGATTATACGGCAGGTCGCGGTATGACCAAAAAGACCAAGATTCGCATTATGAGTGCGATTACCTTGCTCATGAGCATCGGTTTGATACTCATGGGGCTCAAAGGCATCGTAATCGGCTGTGTCGTATTGTCGTGCGTTTGGGTGTTTCATCTCATCTATTTTGTCTTTATAGTCAAAACGATCCCCTCGTCATAGGGGGTCTCGTAGTACAGGTGCGAAGGCGCATTAACGGAGCCTCAACAATGAGGACGCAGCAATGGAGCCACACTAAAACGTGAGTCTTCATAGGAAAGATGGTTCTTCTGCTCCATCCAGGAAAAAATTGTCGGCAGGTGCGTACGGGAAGTGAACTAAGGATAAAGTCTCTCGTGTTTCTGGTGATGATACATCGAGCTTTTAAGCTTAGCGCTGTCTGATAGAGCAAAGCATCTTCAAAATCGCTCCAAGTTGATTCAAGAGCTCTATCTGTCTCTTCTTCTCCCGGCGCGTAAATTCTGATTATGGTACGAAGGCCTATGAGAGCAGCCTTTGTTGCTTCTGTCTTGGAAGCCTTTCCGCCCTCGCTGAGAACATAATTGTGCCTTATAGGAACACGCCATCATTAGTCTTTTAATAAAAACAATACTCTGAACACTGACGTTTAAAATTTCTTTTCTTTTTAGTTTTCCTCAGTTAACTTATCTGATACGATACTACCGCTCAAAAACGGTAAGAATACGTGGCTCTGTTCAGATCTTGCAGGCCTGCCTGCAATCGACACCAAAGAGTCAAGGTTAGGAGTGAATGTATGCACAAAATGCGCGCACTGAAGAGGCTGCACACCTCACTTGCCATTGTGATGGCAGTTGTTGTCTGCTGCTTGTTCTTCTCGCCATTTGCCACAAAGGCTTTGGCGGACGGTTCGTTTGAAATCAGCGACTGGCTATCCGGTTACGGGTTCAGCAGTCTCCAGTCAATTTACAGGAATAATAAGTCGGCAATGGACGCGGCGTCTACTTGGAAGTTCACTACATCAAGAGTCACTGTCGGCGGCAGCTCGTCAACCGAGAAAGACTTTGTGTTCCCTACTACCGTTACTAACGTTACCAGCACGTATACCAGCAGCTATCTTGGCGATGGTACGCGCGTGCAGCCATATAGCAGCTATATCGCAAAAGGTACGCGTGTGGTATTTCCCGCCGGCTTTAACGGAACCGTATCGAACATGATTTTTGAGGGAGAGGTGACCGTTGAGGCAGGGGCAAACGTGACCTTTGATAATGTTACGTTCTACAAGGGCCTTGACAACAAAGGAACCTCCACCGTCAAGAATTCCACCGTTGTTCAGCTTGATCTGACTACCACCGATGACGGCGTTCTTAACATTGAAAACACGAGATTCCAAAATTCCGACAATTCCGCCGGAATTACTTTGCCCTCAAATAAGATTTCTCCCGCTAAGGCTGGTGCGGCTTATCATGAGACTGTTACCATTCCATGGGCAGTCTCTTCTAAGGGCTACGATACGTTTACGATGGACAATCTCCCGGACGGTTTGACACTGAGTCCGATGGAAAATGATGCCGCTGCACGCAAGAGTACGGCTACCATTTCCGGTACACCGACGACTGCTCAGAAGAATCGTGTGGTTCGTGCGACTATCAAAAACGGCTCCTCCTATGACTTTACGATTCCTATGATGATGGATGTCGAGAAGGGCACCGTTGCCGTTCCTACGGCTACACATTACGATTATGACGGGCAGGAGCACAGCGGCTATGACATTTCTGCTCATCTCAATGTGGCTATCAATGGAACCGTCGCCGCAACACATGCCGGTACGTATGACGTTGTAATGGATCTTATCGACCCCGTTAACTATACATGGGAAGATGGTACGACCAGCACTAAGACAGCCAGTTGGACCATTCGTAAGGCGCACCTGACCGCTGCGTATGACGGTGAGACCATTACAGAAGGAAAGACGCCTGAACTTAAGCTTAACGTTACCGGTTTCGTTAATGGTGAGACGCCTGAGACAGCATACAACTATACTGCTCCCACACTTACTGCTTCTGATGTAAGTGTCGGTGATCATGAGCTGACTCCGGTGGGAGGAGCTGCTGGCGACTACGATTTCACCTATGTTTCAGGAACGCTCAAGGTTACTAAAGCGGCGGTTCAGCCTGACAATCAGAACAACAACCA
This sequence comes from Lancefieldella sp. Marseille-Q7238, assembly GCF_949152215.1. Lineage (GTDB taxonomy): Bacteria > Actinomycetota > Coriobacteriia > Coriobacteriales > Atopobiaceae > Lancefieldella. The sequence goes on along the minus strand of NZ_OX424407.1, from coordinate 761,278 downwards.
GGGAAACAATCAGAGTGGCGACCAGCAGCAAAACAAGACTAACGAAGGTAGCAAGTCGAGTAAGAAGGCAAAGTCAGGCAAGAAGAGCATTATTCCTGACATGTCTGATCCGGCTACTCTTTCGGCAGCGCTTGGTTTTGCAGCCGTTGCCGCCGGCACCATCGCTACCGGTGCTGTTCTGCGCAAGCGCTCATAGCAAATGCCCCTAGATGAGATGGATCTTAAACGCTCCTAGGTAATATTAAGCGAGTAATCGCTTTTCGACAGCGTACGAAGCAAGACGGGAATGTCGCGAGACATTCCCGTCTTGGTATAGGTAGGACTGAATCTGCGGCTTTGGATTGACAGCAAGTAAATGCACCGTTGTTATCTCATTTGGAGAAGTGGAAACGTTACATGCAACCTGCTTATGACTTTTGTCACTGCCGTGTACAATCATGCTTTTACGTACTATGTAAGACCGGCTCCTCTTGCTCTCAAGTGATGCTCAGCTTCGGTTATCAGAAAACTGTATGGCATTGGTAATCCGTACAGCAGAGAAGTCACCAACCTCACCCGCGTTTGCAGGTATTTCGGTCGTTTGCGCGCCGGTGTTCATTGATGCACGTAGTCCAACTGCCGTGTGAGGCCCCACTGCTTTTGCCTCATCGTCAAAGGGCAAGGCAAAGCCGGATGGTAGTGTTGTAGTCTCAGAAACAAGAAATTCGGTTCCTTCAAGCAATTCAAGCTCAATCTGCTGTCCTACCTCAAGGCTTTTTTCGCCAAGCGGTGAAATGCGTAAAGCATTTGATGTGAGTGCAGCCTCCGTTTCTCCTTTTTGAAAATTGCAATAATAAGCTTTGTATCCTGTATCGGTGCGGGTGACATTCCAGCGCTGTAACATAGCAATAGAAGGATGCGCACCGGCCGGTGTTGCTGTGGTAGCTGTTATTGTTTGCCGCTTGGACATGGGAATATCTAATATACGTTTGACAATAGCCTGCAGACACCAGGTAGTGCCATAGAATGCGGCAATCATAGGACCAGGAAGATCAATGACCGGTTTTCCGTCTGCGACGGCCATCATAAGAGGGCGTCCAGGTGCTGCAGCAATGTAGTGGTGTATGACCTGCCCGTATGTTTCAATCATGCGAACATTGAAATCTTCGCTTCCAACAGCGGAGCCTCCGTTGATAACCACAACATCGGCGATGTTTAATGCTTCGGTGAAGGCAGCTTCAAGTGCTGACGGATCATCGCGTACGATGGGGAAGGCTAAGGTTTCGGCACCGTATTGCTCAAGCATGTGCGTAACCATAATCGCATTTGATTCTATCATTTCTCCTCGTCGCGGACGCATGCCTGCCGTGACAAGTTCGCTGCCAGTGGGAATGAATGCCACCAGCGGCTTTTTTCTAACAGGAACAACGGAGATGCCTCCCATGCATAGGGCTGCTGCATCAGTGGGGCGTATGAGATGGCCGGCAGACAAGAGAGGCTGTCCGGTAGAAATAGTTGACCCTGCCGGATTTACATTTGAGCCAGGGAAGACCTGAATGTCTTTATCAAGTATGACCGAACCGTCTGATTGTATATGTGCTTGCTCGATCATGATGACCGCGTCATAGGTATCCGGAAAATCATCCCCTGTGTCGGCTCGTATATAGTTGACGTTCGGTTGCCAAGAGGTAGTGTCGGGTAACCCATTTGTAAAATCTGACGAACGGACTGCGATTCCGTCGCAGGCTGAGGAGCGGCATACGGGCAATGTGACAGACGAAAAAAGATTACGGGTCAGAACGCGTCCTACACAGTCATTGAGACTGACAAGCTCTTCCGCTCTTTTTGGTTCCCATTCCTGAAAGAAGTCTGTTAAAGCTTTCTCTCTTGTGGGAAACCCCGTCATAATCTTCTTGCCCATATGCACTCCTCAGATGTTTTGATAGTTCATTGTGCGTTACAGCCAAACCTTACCGTCAGTGCGCCACCCGATAAAGGCCCATATTACAGGAAGCGGATAGTCAAGCTCCCAGCCGTCAGCTATCTGGCTTTTAGGGTCGGTATTTTGCATGTGTCTGAAGTGCCTGGCGACAAAGGCGTCAAATAGTGTCTGCTCACGCACGTTGAATGGTTCGGGTCCTGCCATTTTGCGCAGCTCAGCGGCCCCGTCTGCCAATGTCAAAAAAATCATAGGACGGAGCGTGAGCATATAGGATACTACGGGGAGTCTTCCCATAGTAATAAGAAGAGTTACTAGTTCGGATACCTCGCCGGACTGTGGGATTTCACGTCCTAAATGCGTGAGCAGCTGAGGCTCTCGAGAGGGCAAAACGCTTGCGGAAACGGTGATTGCAGCCTTATGACGCGCTACGGCATCAAGTTTTTGAATGCGTTCGTGCTTATTCTTGAAGCCGAGAGAGCGTGATGCAATAGCAACATCAACGCTCTTCTCACCAAGGCCTGTTGACTGCCAGTCATCGTCCCAAGCCAGAAGATGCGAAGTGACAGGAAGATTCTCAGCAGCTGCGCGCTTATCGAGGATTTCAAGCATTTCTTTTGCGAAATCGCATGCGTAGACACTGTGTCCTTTCCTTCCAAAGGGGATGGCAAAAGTCCCGGTTGCGCAGCCCATATCAAGTATGGATTGACCTGGCTCAAGAGAAAGAAGCTCAGAAAAGCGCTGCTTGTAGGCTTCGTCTGATCCACATGAAAAAGTTGCCGCTCGTTTATTCCAATACTCTTGATCACCCAGTATGTTTTCCGACTGCATGTTATGCCAGCTTTGGATTAGGGGCCAAGATCGTGTCTACATCATCGTCAGTAATAGTGGCGTTGTAGAACAGCTTGAAGTACTCTTTCATGTCCGTTCGGACGTTTGCGGTGTAATAATCCGGATACACCAGGTTAGCAAACCACTGTATACCCATGATACGAGTCATATTGGGAGGACGGTCAAACCAGCCAAAGGGTATGATAGGCGTTTGATAGACGGCACCGTTTTTAACTGCATCAATATCTTGCCACGACGGGCTGGTTTTGATGAGCTCATAGTTGTCGGGTTTTGTACCGGAAACCAGAATCATTTGAGGATTCCATTTGATAACACTCTCCATGGAAACCTCAATCATGCCCTGGCCTTTGGCACCCATGAATCCATCTACAACGGCAACATTTTTAACATTGCAATAATCGATGACTTCCGTGTGCATACTGCCTGACGGATCGGTAGCAAGACCGCCCTTGCCTTCGGCATAATAGCAAGTAACAACCTTGTCACCAGGAACTTTGGCTACTGCATCCCCAACGGCCTTGAGCTTTTGCTCGGCGTATGCGGCAAGCTGTTCTCCACGGTCGGAAACGCCGAGAATCTCTCCCAGAGTGCGATATTTCTCGGGGATTAGATTCAAATTGCCTTTAAAGACGTAGACAGGAATACCTGTGTCATTTTGAATCGTATCGGCAGCGTTAACGTATGTGGACGTATCTTCGTTTACAGTGCTTGTGCCATAGCAATAGAGGATCAAATCTGGCTTGGCATTGATAATTGCTTCTATGTTAGCTGTTTGTACCTGACCCATCCAACCTCCAAGAACGGGCAGATCATGGGTGCTTTCGGGCAGGTATTTCTTGGCGGCATCGGAGACTTCGTTGACCCAGCCAACAAGCTTTTCAGGAGTCAGAGCTACTACTGCGGCCTGTGCGGTTGGAATAGCGCAGTATACGCGCTCAACTGTTGCCGGAATGGTGACACTACGATCGGCATCATCAACGTAAGTGCGATCCTTTGGCGCTTCCTTGTTGGCTTCCTGTGTATCTGCCGTTGAAGTTTCGGATTTTTGGTTACAGCCGGCCATCGTTGTCAGCAGCAGTGATGAGCCGAATACTGTTGACAAGCCCATGAACGTTCTGCGCGAGAAACCCTTGTGCGAGAAACTCTTTCTCAACCTGTCTTCCTGCTCGATTCTTTCCTGATCAATCCTTTTCTCATCCATACAACTGTTCCTTTCATACCTTGTAGTGCCTAACCTTCTATAATTCCATCTGCCTGCAGGCTGATGAGATTATCGTGTTATAGAGCCTGCATATTCGACAATCTTGCTTTTTGGGATGCCGCTGACAACGGGGATGCAGCTGTGCAGCAAACCTATGTCCAGATACGTGTGGTGAACGATTCTGACATCAACGGCATAGGCTCGCTGAAGTCTTTCTTCAGTAACCACTTCTTTAGCAGTTCCGACGGTAAAGCGATCGTGTTCTAAAAGTCCTACAGTACCAGGACAGAGAAATGCGTGGTCAGGAAAGTGTGTGGTCATAATAACAACTAGCCCCTGTGCTGCCAGGCGATTTATTTGCTCGAGTACGCGCACTTGGTTTCCAAAGTCAAGGTTGGCTGTCGGTTCGTCCATGATAAGGATTTTAGGCTGTTGAGCGAGGGCACGTGCTACAAGTACCATCTGTCTTTCGCCGCCCGAGATTTCGGTGTAAATCTTATCAGAGAGATATGAGATGCCAAGTTCTTTAAGGGCCTCTTTGGCAATTTTAGTATCATTTTTGCTCGGTGATGCCACTGGGCTCAAGTGTGCGGTGCGTCCCATGGTGACGACGTCAATAACGGTAAAAGGGAATGGTGGTGTATGTACCTGGGGAACATATCCGATGGCTTGAGCTTTGCGTCTGTCTGACCAAGAAGTAATATCTTCTCCGTCTATAGTGATGGATCCCGCCATTAGAGGAAGAAAGCCCAGCATAGTTTTGAACAGGGTGGTCTTACCTACGCCGTTAGGTCCAAGCAGACAAAAGACTTGACCTGACGTGGCGTTGAGCGAGATGTCATGAAGGATACGAATTTTTCCATATCCACAGTCCATATGAGTGCCGGCAAATATCATGTCCAAGTCTTCTTTCCTTTGGTCAGCAAATACAAAAAGAACGGCGCTCCAATCGTAGCGGTGAGGATACCCAAAGGAACTTCTACGGAAAAAAAGACGCGTGAGACATTGTCTACGACGAGCAGAAATAATCCACCAATCAAAATTGAGATAGGCATGAGAGCCTTGTAATTCGGTCCTACAATGAAACGGGCGAGGTGCGGGATGACCAAGCCGACCCATCCGACCATGCCGGCTGCGGCAACAGAAGCTGATGTAACGAGCGTTGCACAGACAACATATATAAGGCGTATCAGTTTTGTATTGACCCCTAAAGCCCGGGCCTCTTCTTCGCCGAATGAAAGAACATTAAGTCTATAACGAAAAAGAAGGATGGGCACGAGTCCCAAGAAGATAGGAAGCAATAATAGAGGTAAATTGTTTGTATGGATGCCAGTTAGGCCTCCTAGGAGCCAATACGTTATTGATGGCAGTTTTGTATCAGGATCTGCCACATATTTTATGATGGAAATGAATGCCGAAAACATGCTGCTTACAATCATGCCAGTGAGCACAAGGGACAAAATAATATTTTGTCCTCGGCTTACTGCGTTGCTGACAGAATATGAAAGTCCGACAGCTATCAAACCCCAGGCAAACGCGGAAAGCTGTACACCGATATCACTGGCTCCAAGCAGTAGCGCTATTGCCGCTCCAAAAGCAGCTCCTGATGATGCGCCCAGTAAGTCGGGGGAGACCATGGGATTTCGAAAAAGTCCCTGATAAGAAGCGCCTGCAGCGGCAAGCGCTGATCCAATGAAAGTGGCTGCAATAACGCGAGGAAAGCGCACGGACAGAATGACCGTTTCATGTACGTTTGCAAAACCTTCAAGCTTTATACCAAGAAAGTGATGAATCAATGCGCTTACAATTTCTTGCGGACTCATCTGGTATTGTCCAAGCGTCATAGATAAGATCATGACGGTAAGAAGGGCGATTGTGAGCAAGATGGTGAGCGAGGCGATAAAACCGCGCTTAGTGCATCCTATTGGCAATGACGTATCGGTTTTTTCAGGAACCTTTGCTATATGTGGTACATAGTTGTTTGTTGTAGCTGTTTCTTTATCTGTTTCCTTCACGTAAGAACCATCCTTTAAGCGATGTGATACGTCGTTCAATGTGGATAAAATGCCAATTTATATCTTTTCTTGGCGGACACGGACGACTACTGCTAAAACAATGTCGTGTGCACTGAAGCGGTTGTGAAACGAGTAATCTTTTATAGTATATGGGAGATTGTGAACTTTGTCTTTACTTGTGAAGCTCTCATGTATTTCTTCTCGCAAGTGCCTATAGGTGAGTACCTTATAGATGGCGCTTAGTGGTATACATAAGGCAAGCATCCAAAGCTGAAAGAAGGCTTTCACTGGCTGTGAGCGGTCCGTTTCAGGTTGCTGTAAGCGGCTGCAGACTGCTGATTGCGGATGGCTGACAGAGTGCGAGTGTTTGTTGTTCTCAGAGAATTAGGAGATACGATGCTTGATATTCGCCGTGTTCTGGCAAGCGCACCAAAAAAGCATACGGAAGAAACGCTCAACGCTCTTACGACCGTATGGGGAGAAGCACTTAACCCATCGGAGGTGCTTTCCGAACATCCGCGTCCGCGCATGAAGCGCGACAATATTGTGGTGCTGAACGGCGTGTGGAACTATGTGATGGTGCCGTTCAACGGAGCGCCTGATGTTGAAAGGCTGGCGCAGGAAACGATTCCTTCGCATTGGGATGGGGAGATTGTGGTGCCCTTCTCGCCTGAAGCGCCTCTTTCGGGCGTTGGTCGCACCCTGCATCCTGATGAGCTTCTTTGGTATAAGCGTGTGGTGGAGTTTCCAAAATTGTCGCCTGAACAGCGGCTCATTCTTCATTTTGAGGCTGTTGACTGGAGATGCGCCTGCTTTGTCAATGAACGGCTTGCTGGAACGCATACGGGAGGCTACTTGCCATTTTCGTATGACATTACCGATCTTCTCGATACGCGAGAAAGAGCTGAGATTGCTGTCTGCGTTTATGATCCCAGCGATACTGGCACGCAACTGCGCGGCAAACAAATGCTTTCGCGCGGTGATATTTGGTATACGGCACAGAGCGGTATCTGGCAAAGCGTCTGGTGCGAGACGGTGCCGGCGGCTCATCTTGAAGAGCTGACCTTACAAGGAGACATGAACGGCTATATTGATCTGCATGCGAGAAGTTCCGTCCATCTTGAAAACAGTGCGCTATCAGACAGCAGGCTATTCGACAACGCCACGCTGGAGTTGACGCTTTTTGACGCCGACGGGAGAAATGTCCTAGAGACAACACTTCCAATAGAAAAGAATGGAGAGATTTGCGCGAGGCTGCACATAGACGAGCCGCGCCTGTGGTCACATGAGGCCCCCTATATCTACGAGGCTCTTGTCGCGCTGCATGTTGGCAGCGCTGTGGATATTGTCCGAAGCTATTGCGCGTTTCGTACGGTCAAAGTAGAGGCTGATGCCAATGGAGTCTCGCGGATTCACCTGAACGGTAAACCATTCTTTGTAAAAGGCGTGCTCGATCAAGGGTACTGGCCTGACGGACTCATGACGGCTCCGTCCGACGCCGCGCTTCTCTACGACATACAGGCTATGCGTGCGGCTGGCTTCAATACCTTGCGTAAGCACATCAAGATTGAATGTGAGCGTTGGTACTACCATTGCGACCGGCTTGGGATGCTGGTATGGCAGGATTGCGTTTCTGGGGGAAATTCGTACAGCTCCTGGCATACGAGTCAAAAACCGACGCTGTTTAGTTTTACCTGGGCGCGTTTTCAAGACAGGACGAAACGTCATCAAGAAGCGCTGTCTGCCGCCGATGCTAACTATCAGCAAGAATGGACTGCGACCTGCCATGCGATGGTCAGACTTCTTGACGGGCATCCTTCGGCTGCAGTCTGGACGCTCTTCAATGAAGGCTGGGGGCAATTTGATGCAAAAACAGCGGTCGAATCCGTTCGTGCGCTCGATGCGACACGACCCATTGATGCTGTAAGCGGCTGGTATGATCAGGGCTGCGGTGACGTTCTCAGCATTCATAATTACTTTCGGCCGCTTGGCGCGGGCTGGCGGGGTAGGCATACGTCAAACGCGGGTCATGGCCAAAAACCCGGCGATGGTCGTGCTGTTGTGATTTCCGAATTTGGCGGGCTTGCGCAGATGGTCGCCGGACACTCCTCACTCAACCACGCGTACGGTTACGGTAATTTTGCTACCGCTGATGAGTGGAAAGCGGCGGTTCAGCAAGAGCTTGCAAAAGCGGAATCTTTGCAGGGAGAAGGACTTGCCGGATATATCTATACGCAGCTTTCTGATGTTGAAGAGGAAGTCAACGGTCTTCTGACTTACGACCGAAAGATCAATAAACTCAGCTGCTAGATTCCAGAAAGTTGAGCCTCCGGTTGTGGGGTGTACACAACCAGAGGCTCGGGTTACCAATCACAACAGCGCGCAGTTTGACAAGCATGTGCTTGAGCGAACGTGCGCTTTAACAAACGTGTACTTTAATGAGCGTGCGTCTTAACGAACGCGGTTCTCTATTTCCGATAACTAAAATTCAGCGGCTACGCCTCCAATGCCGCACGGCCATAAGCGTCAGCAGCTAGCAGGGCATTTGCAACTTTTTCGGGCGTGACTTCAAAAGGCATATTGTGGAGCGTATCGTTTTCGGCGCAGGCGAGCGTAGCTACTTCGAGGACACGCTCATAGGTGACGTCTGTTACGCCAAGCTGTTTGAAAGTAATGGGCAGGCCAACTTCAACGCAGAAGTCGAGCACATCGTAGAGCTCCTCGGCATTTTCAAGGACCAGCTGTGTCAGGGTGCCAAAAGCAACTTTTTCGCCATGGTACATAGCGTGTGTTTCGCTCATAGCGGTCAGGCCGTTATGAATGGCATGAGCGCCCGCAAGACCTGCTGATTCAAAACCAAGGCCAGAAAGCAGCGTGTTCGCTTCGATGATTTTCTCGACAGCTTCCGTACAAGCGCCGGCTTCAAGTGCGAGCTTGGCTTTGATGCCTTCGTCCATGAGGGTTTCATAGCAAAGCGTTGCCAATGCCATCGCGGCGCTTGTCACTTTGCCGCCAGCGCAGGTGCCCGCGTCGGAACGCTGACAGGCGCGAGCCTCAAAAAAGGTGGCAAGCGCGTCGCCCATGCCGGAGACGGTCAGGCGCACGGGGCTCTTGGCAATCACCTCAGTGTCCATGAGCACGAGGTTGGGATTTTGTTTAAAGAATTGATATTCCTTGAACTGTCCCTCTTCGGTGTAAATGACTGAAAGCGCTGAGCAAGGAGCGTCTGTCGCGGCAATGGTCGGAACGATAACCACAGGAAGATCCTTTGCTGCGGCGACGGCTTTTGCGGTATCGAAAATTTTGCCGCCGCCAACGCCGACTACGATATCAGCGCCGCAAGACTTAAGGACCTCAATCAGACGGTCAATTTCAACCTGCGAGCATTCTCCGTTGAAATTGTCGTAATGAAGTTCCACTCCAGCGTCTTCAAAGCTCTTGGCGATAACGTCGCCGGAACGTTTAAGTCCGCCGGAAGTAATGATTACCAAAGCGGTTGTTCCGTAGGCTTTGGTGTAGGTTCCCAGCTTGGTAAGTTCCCCGGGTCCCTGAACATACTTGCTCGGACTGATAAAAATGCGTGCCATCGATGCGCTCCTTCCAACACGAGGTATCCCTCATGTTTCTCTCCGCTGAGACACCCCTTATGTCTCAAAACTCACTGCAATGATAGTTCTTCTGGACCCGTGGTCTGTGAGACGTTTTTTCTATTCTTCTTTTCTCTGCTCGCCTGTTTCTTCATGCGATAATAGGGCGAGAAATCCGTCCGCCCGTTTGACGTCCGTGGCTCTGTGTGGGCTTCTCGCCACCAGCGCCTATGCTTGGACCGTGGGGCATCGACCGAAGGAACTATGCTATGGCAGAGTTTGTGTACCAGATGTATCAGGCACGTAAAGCAGTTGGAGACAAGGTCATCCTCGATGACGTTACCGTAGGCGTATATCCCGGTGCCAAGATTGGCGTTATCGGTCCTAATGGCATGGGTAAGTCTACGCTGCTCAAAGTTATCGCGGGGCTTGAAACGGTCTCCAATGGAGAGGCTCGGCTTACCCCGGGCTTTACGGTGGGGCTTCTTCAGCAGGAGCCGCCGCTTGACGAAAATAAGACCGTCAAGGAAAACATCGAGCAGGCGTTTGGAGACCTTCTCGCCAAAATCGCCCGCTTTAACGCTATCGGTGAAGAAATGGCTGATCCTGATGCAGATTTCGATGCGCTAATGGCTGAGATGGGGAAGCTGCAGACAGAGATTGACGCTGCTAACGGTTGGGATCTGGACAGCCGGCTGTCGCAGGCGATGGACGCGCTACAGTGTCCGGATCCGGACGCTCCGGTGACGCATCTTTCCGGCGGGGAACGCCGTCGTGTGGCGCTGTGTCGTCTACTGCTTGAGGCTCCCGACCTGTTGCTTTTAGATGAGCCGACGAACCATTTGGATGCGGAGTCTGTGCTGTGGCTTGAAAAGTTCCTGCATGATTATCCTGGCGCCGTTATGGCGGTTACGCACGACCGTTACTTCCTCGATGACGTTGCGGAGTGGATTTGCGAGGTTGACCGGGGACAGCTCTATCCGTATGAGGGTAACTATTCAACGTACCTGGAGCATAAAGCTGCGCGGCTTGAGGCTCAAAACCAGCAAGATGCCAAACGCGCCAAAAAGATGCGCTCTGAGTTGGATTGGATTCGCTCATCTCCGAAGGCTCGCCAAACCAAGAGCCGCGCTCGCCTTGATCGGTATGAGCAGATGGAAGCGGAAGCCCGCGCGTCAAAGAAACTTGATTTTACTGAGATTCAGATCCCCGTCGGTCCGCGTCTTGGCCAAAAAGTTTTGGAGGCCAGCCACGTGCATAAGGCCTTCGGCGAGCGTGTGCTTATCGACGATCTCTCGTTCAGTCTGCCGCGTAACGGCATTGTTGGCGTGATTGGCCCCAACGGCGTAGGCAAATCAACGTTGTTTAAGATGATCGTTAAGGAAGAATCCGTAGATTCAGGCGCGCTTGAAATGGGGGAGTCTGTCAAACTCTCCTACGTTGACCAGCTGCGTTCCGGCATTGATCCCAATAAGACTCTCTGGGAAGTGGTTTCCGATGGCAACGATTTCGTCAAGGTAGGAACTACTGAAATTCCCAGCCGCGCGTATGTGGCAAGTTTTGGCTTCAAAGGTTCCGATCAGCAAAAACGTGCTGGCGTGCTTTCGGGTGGCGAGAGGAACCGTCTTAATCTTGCTCTTACGCTGAAGCAGGGAGGAAACTTGCTGTTGCTCGATGAGCCTACGAATGATCTTGATATCGAAACGTTGGAAAGCCTGGAGGCCGCTCTTGAGCGTTTCCCGGGCTGCTCGGTGGTTACCAGCCATGACCGTTGGTTTTTGGATCGCGTTGCCACGCATATCTTGGCATGGGAGGGAGACGACGAAAATCCGGGTCGCTGGCATTGGTTTGAGGGCAACTTTGAGTCCTATCAAGCTGATCGCGAGAAGCGCCTGGGTCCCGAGGCATCCCGCCCGCATCGCCTCCACCGCAAACTTACGCGCGATTAGGTGTGTGCCGAGCTGTCTAAATCAGTGCGGCGCGGGTACCGTATACAACGAATGGCGAGCTGAATACAAGCACTTCTCGCCAGAACAACTACCTTTGAAAGGGGCGTATGATGGCACTTGACGCTAAAGTTGGAGAGATTCTTAACAAGCAAATCAACAAGGAGTTTTACTCTGCCTATCTCTATCTGACCTTTGCTGATTTCTTTGAGGACAAAGGACTCAAGGGGTTTGCGAATTGGTATGTCATCCAGTCTCAGGAAGAGGTGGCGCACGCTCGTATCCTGCGCCGCTATCTGCTTGACAACGACTGGATGCCCAAGATGGAGGCGATTGCTCAGCCGGATCTTACCTTTACGGAAATCATTGAACCGCTTAAGGCCGCTCTTGAGCATGAGCAGTACATCACGGCAAGCATTAACGAGTGCTATGCCGTTGCGCAGAGCGTTAACGATTACCGCACGATGAAACTGCTCGATTGGTACGTTGAAGAGCAGGGTGAAGAGGAGGCAAACGCGTCTGACCAAATCAAGGCCGTCGAGCTTTTTGGCGGCGATGCCAAGAACCTCTTTGATCTTGACCGTGAAAATGCCGCTCGCGTCTACACCGCACCTACGATGGCAATGTAGAGTCTTCTTGCTAGGATAATGGAGAGGCCGTCTTTTATGGCAATGTGACAGGTAGCACTGTTTCAGAGTACTGCGAAGCCCTTCTCGTCTTATTGGCGAGAGGGGCTTGTTGTGCAAACGGAAAAAGCCTTAGTCGCTTGCAGTCGTGTCATCAGATAGTCTTGACGTCAGCTCCCTGAACACATGATATACGCGCTCAAGATCGGCGACAGGAACGTATTCGTTGGGCTTGTGGGCTCGTTCGAGCTCACCCGGTCCGTATGACAGACAGTCAGTGTTTTTGCATGTAGACGCTGTAACAGCCGTATCTGTGTAGCCCGTGAAGACAGCAAGCCCCGCCGGTGTTCCACATGCCTGAGCGCAGGAACGCACTGCGGCGAGAAGCTCTGACTCAGCGGGAAGTACTACGGGTGGTCGGTTACCGGTGATGTCGTAGTGGGCATGTACGCCGGACACCTGTTCCTCCGCGCTCGACAACGCGGCTTGAACTATCTTTTCGGCGGTTCTAGTGTTCGCGGGCGGCACCAGGCGCATGTCAATCCAGAGCTCTGCCTTGTCGGGAACAACATAGGGTTGATATCCTCCCTTGACCTGTCCAAACGTAACCGTTGAGCGGCCCAGTTCAGGATGGTTGGGCAGCGCCTGTATGCCTGTGCGAATCTCGTTGATTACTACGGCCAGAGCCGCAATGGCATCAGCGCCTTCCCACGGTGTGCTGGCATGTGCGGTGATGCCATCGACTGTGATTTTGAACCAGGTGCGTCCCTTGTGCGAGCCGCGGATGCAGTTGTTGGTGGGCTCGGCATCAAGCACCCAGCCCTTCTCGCCAAGCCAGCCGGCATCGATGGCATGTTCAACACCGCGCATATCGGCCTCTTCGTCAACGGTAAAGATGACGGAGAGAGATTTTTTGGGAAGCGAGCCTGTGCGAGCGGCGGCTTGGCACGCGTCGCGGAAGGCGAGAAGCGCACAGGCGAGGCCGCCTTTCATGTCGCATGAGCCGCGACCGTAGAGGAGACCGCTTTTGTAAACAGGCGTGAACGCGGGCGTTTCAGGATCCCAGCTGTCCCCGTCGGTCACGGTGTCCATATGGCAAATGAACGTGAGGTAGGAAGGGGAAAGAGACTTACTATCAGAAGCTACGCTGCAGGCGGCAGGGGAGGTTTTGTCACCGGCAGGCCGGCTATCGGTATCGCCATCGGCACAGGTGGCAGGGAGTATCGCGCGCAGACAGGTGCGGCCGGGAAGGGCTTCAAGTTCTTGTATCAGAGGAAAAGAATGTCCCGCAAGCTTGAACGAGCAGTGTTTAATAACCCACTGCTTAATGAAGCCTTCGATAGCCGCCTCATAGGTACCGGGATCAGTGCTTTCGATGGCTATCAACTGAGCGGTAAGTCGTGCCGTTTCAGGTAAATTTTCAGGTAATCTCCCCAATATATACCTCAATCTAGTCCTGGTTTTTTGCCTCGTCAAGGTAGCTGTAGAGCGTATATTTTGAGATGCCAAAGTAGGAACAGACTTTCTGTCCTGATTTCGTGATAAGGAAGGCGCCAGAGTCGTTCAGAAAACGAATCGCCTTGATTTTGTCGTCTTTTGTCATCAGCGCGCGCGGACGGCCGACTAAGCGGACGCTTTGATCAATGAGCTCATCCAAAAGATCGGTAACGTTATGCGGAATGGTTTGCGGAGCTGCATCGGAAGGGTCACTGTGTGTGGTAAACGCGTGCAAAGCTTCTTCCATTGCCGAGAAGAGCGCGATGTCATAGTTAATGGCAAAGATTGCAATGGGCTTATTGTCATCGTCGCGCAGGTAGATGGTAGTAGATTTGAGAATCTTGCCATCTTCGGTCTTAGTAAGGTAGGAGTAAGAATCATGGAGTTTCCCGGAATCGGAGTGAAGCGCCTTGAGCACTACGTTTGAGGGGCCGTCGCCAATCTTGCGACCGGTGATATGACCATTCTCAATCGCAACAATAGTGCTGGCAGGGTCGTCGGAGCGCAGGTCATGAACGACAACCTCGCAATCAGGGCCGAATTGCAGGGCTATGCCGTGAGCCAGGCGCTTTAGAAATTCAATCTGCTGATTGTTCATATCCGACTACTCCTTGTAAGCACTATCTGTTTCACAGAGCAATCTATATCCTAGCATTTTGCGCTTTTTGCGAAGCAATGCGTTTAACAAGACCGCTTACCCAGATAAATGACCGTACACCGATAATTCTTTTACATACAAAAAAACTGTGAGAATATGAAGTCTAATTAAAAGTTAGGTTTAATAACTAACTGTTTGCAAAATGCCTGCAGGAGCATCTGGACGCTCTGCGGGATGGGGCAGTCGGACTCCCTTTAGATATGTCCGAACGGAGCGCCGGAGAGGGCACATCCGTCATTTTATAAGCCGTAGCTGATCTGCGGCACGTGGCAAAGGGGTTCCTATGCTGCTTATTGTGAACGGTCGTGTTATTACGCGCGACAAGGCAAATCCTTACGTTGAAGACGGCGCCGTCGCAATCGAGGGCGAGAAGATCGTTGCCGTTGACACGCGCGCGAAGCTCGAAGCCGCGTATCCCAACGCGGAGAAGCTTGACGCGTATGGCGGCGTTATTATGCCGGGTCTTATCAACTGTCACACCCACATTTATTCCGGCCTGGCCCGCGGTCTTGCCATTACAGGCTGCAACCCCCATAACTTCCTTGAAAATCTCGAGCAGCAATGGTGGAACATCGACCGTCATCTTACGCTTGACGGTACCCGTGCCTGTGCGTATGCAACTATTCTTGATTCGCTGCGCAATGGCGTTACAACTATTTTTGACCACCACGCCAGCTTCTACGAGATTCCGGGTTCGCTTTTTGCCATCAAGGACGTTGCTCAGGAACTCGGCATCCGCGCGTGTCTTTGCTATGAGACGTCAGACCGCGACGGGCAGACCAAGTGCGATGAGGCTATCGCCGAAAACGTTGCATTCGCCACATGGGCAGAAGCTGAAGACGATGATATGATCGCCGCTATGTTTGGCGGCCATGCGCTCTTTACGCTCTCCGATGAGACGCTGGACAAGATGGTTGAGGCCAACAACGGCCTGACCGGCTTCCATATTCACGTCTGTGAAGGCATGGACGACGTCTATGATTCCGCGTTAAACCACGGCACTACCGCCGTGCATCGCCTGCTCGATCACGGACTTTTGGGCGAGAAGACCATGCTTGGACACTGCATTCATGTAACTCCCGCCGATATGGATATTCTTGCCGCCACCAATACCAGCATCGTTAACAATCCGGAATCCAATATGGGCAATGCGGTTGGCTGCGCTCCGGTACTCGAATTCTTCAAGCGCAACATCAATGTTTGCCTGGGTACAGATGCCTACACGCACGATATGTTGGAATCACTCAAGGTTCTTTTGCCCATCCAGCGCCACAACGCCTGTATGCCAAATGTTGGTTGGGTTGAGGCCATGACTATGCTCTTTAAGAATAACGTCAAGATGGCGGAAAAGTACTTCTCTGTAAAGTCCAACGGCAAGCCCTTAGGCAAACTTGCGCCTGGCGCCGCTGCCGACATCGCAATCTTTGACTACAAGCCGTTCACGCCGTTCTCCGACGAGAACATCGATGGTCATATGCTCTTTGGCTTTGAGGGCAAGAACTGCCGCACCACCATTGTCAACGGCAAGGTTCTTTACAAGGACCGCGAATTTGTAGCGTATGACGAAGACAAGATTAACAACTGGACTATGGTTGAGGCGAAGAAGCTCTGGGGAGCTCTCAACAATCGCCAGTACTAAGGTAGGATATGGCGAGAAGTGCTTTTGAGAAGCGCTTCTCGACACATGTGTTTGCATGACAAGAGGGTAGGGCGTCGCCCGCGGACGCCATAAGTGCGGGGACTATAACTCACATTGGTTATAAGGAGAGGAAACCAAATGAGCGACATTATGCGTCCCATGAGATTTGACCATCTGATGAATTGGATTCTCGGCGAGTATGAGGCTCAAAAGACTATTTTTGGTGAGCGTGCTTTCGCCAAGACGACAGGGGCCGCCCGTCCCATCTTCAGGGAGAAGATTGAGACTCCGTTTGGACCTGCCGCAGGGCCAAATACGCAGCTCGCGCAAAACATCGTAGCGTCCTACGTTACCGGTGCCCGCTTCTTTGAGCTCAAGACGGTTCAGAAGATGGATGGCGAAGAGCTTTCCGCCTGTGTCAATAAACCTTGCATCCTCGCGTCAGACGAGGGATACAACTGCGAGTGGTCTACGGAGCTCACGGTACCCCAGGCGTTCGATGAATACGTCAAAGCCTGGGTCATCTGCCATATCCTTGCCCGTGAGCTTGGTCTGGGAGATCCTGATGGCTTCGTCTTTAACATGTCTGTCGGCTATGACCTTGAGGGCATAAAGACACCCAAGGTAGATAAGTACATCAATGACATGAAGGACGCCTCCGAGACGCCCGTTTTCAAGGAGGCAATCGCCTGGGCAAAAGCCAATGTTGGTCGCTTCCGTAACGTTGATGCTGCCTTCATTGATTCCATTCCGGCGCGTATTTCTGATTCCATTACCGAGTCTACGCTTCACGGCTGCCCGCCGGATGAGATTGAGCGCATTGCTACCTATCTCATTACCGAGAAGGGTCTCAACACGTTTATCAAGTGCAATCCCACACTTTTGGGGTATGACTACGCTCGCAAGACGCTTGACGCTTTGGGCTTCGACTACATCGCCTTTGATGATCACCACTTCCTCGAGGATTTGCAGTGGGACGACGCGGTACCCATGCTTGAGCGTCTCATAAAGCTGTGCGAGGAAAGCGGCGTTGAGTTTGGCGTCAAGCTGACCAATACGTTCCCAGTGGACGTTACCCGTGGCGAGCTTCCCAGCGAAGAGATGTACATGTCCGGCCGTTCCCTCTGGACGCTCTCTTTGTCCCTGGCGAAGCGTATGGCCGAGCAGTTTGACGGCAAGCTTCGTATCTCGTATTCCGGCGGAGCGGATTACAACAACATTAGGGAGCTGGTGGATACCGGCATTTGGCCCGTTACCATGGCAACCACCATTTTGAAGCCGGGCGGCTATGAGCGCATGACACAGATTGCCAGGCTCTTTACCGATGGCGATACCAGGCCATTTTCTGGCGTTGATGCCGAGAAAGTTGCTGCGCTGCTTGAGCGGTCGCTTAAAGACGCGCGCTATCACAAGGAAATCAAGCCTCAGCCTGATCGCCATGTGCGCGGTAAGCTGCCCTTAACTGACTGCTTCATTGCGCCCTGCCGCGATTCCTGTCCTATCCATCAGGATATCCCCGGCTATCTTAAGGCGGTCGATGAAGGCCGTTACGCTGACGCGCTTCACATTATTCTTGAGCGCAACGCGCTGCCGTTCATTACGGGTACCATCTGCCCGCATACCTGCACTAATTCCTGTATGCGCAACTATGTTGACGAGCATGTCCATATTCGCGGCTGCAAACTGACTGCTGCCGAGAAGGGCCTGGCGGAGGTTCTTCCAACGCTCGCTTCTCGTGGCGCAGTCGAAGGCAAGAACGTTGCTGTCGTTGGCGCCGGTCCGGCCGGTCTTGCCGCAGCGTCGTTTTTATCGCGCGCGGGTGTCAAGGTCACTGTCTTTGAGCGTACGAACAAGCTCGGAGGCATTGTACGTCACGTCATTCCCAATTTTCGCATCTCTGAGGCGGCAATCGACAACGATGTGAAACTTTGCCAGGCATACGGCGCCGCTTTTACAACAGGCGTCGAAATCAAGGATGTCAACACCTTGCTTTCCGAAGGCTATACCGATGTAGTCGTAGCTATTGGAGCATGGGCTCCCGGCCGCAAGACGCTGAAGTCCGGCGAGGCCCTTGACGCCCTTGAGTTCCTTGAGCAATTCAAGAGTAATCCGGCATCTGTTGATCTTGGCACCGACGTTGTTGTTATCGGAGCCGGTAACACGGCCATGGATGTTGCCCGTGCGGCGAAGCGCGTGGCAGGCGTTCAAAACGTGCGTCTTGTGTACCGCCGCACTAAGCGCTATATGCCGGCTGACGAGGAAGAGCTTCAAATGGCTCTCGACGACGGCGTAGAGTTCATGGAACTTCTCGCTCCGGGAGATTTTGCTGACGCGAAGCTGACGTGTGAGATTATGAAACTCGGCGCGCCTGACGAATCTGGTCGCCGCCGTCCTGAGGGTACCGGCGAATTCACTACGGTTCCCGCAACCGCAGTGATTACAGCCGTGGGAGAGCAAATTGACTCCAGCTTGTATACCACTTCCGGCATCGCCCTTGACGAGAAGAGTCGTCCTGTTGTTGACGGAAACCTTCAGACCTCCGTTGACCATGTGTTTGCTGTTGGCGATGGCCGCCGCGGTCCCGCAACGGTGGTGAAAGGCATCGCCGACGCCATGACTGTGGCTGTTGCCATAGCAGGCTTCAATTTCTCGGGTAAAGAGAACTCCAATCTTGAGGAAGATGTCGCCAAGATCTTTGGTAAGCGCGGGCAGCTCTGCGGAGATCCCGCCTCATGTGATCAATCTCGTTGCCTCTCATGTCCTTCGGTGTGTGAAGCCTGCGTTGAGGTGTGCCCGAACCGCGCAAACGTTGCAATCAAAGTTTTGGGCCTGCGCCAGCAGCAAATCATTCACGTTGACGGCATGTGTAATGAATGTGGTAATTGCGCTGTCTTCTGTCCGTATTCTGAGGGCCGCCCCTATAAGGACAAATTCACTGCCTTCTGGAGCCGTGAAGATTTTGACAATTCTGAAAATGAGGGCTTCCTTCCGACTGAAGACGGCTTCCTGATTCGTCTTGACGGCGGCGTGGGAATTTACAATGTTGATGATGAGGCCTGTGGTCTTCCGGAACATATCCGTAAGATGGTCGTAACCGTCAGAGATGATTACCGGTATCTCCTGAATGTATAGAGGGGAGCAGGAGAGAAGGCGAGCATAGCGAGTAAGCATAGTTAGCGAGAAGATACGTTTTTCTCGCTAACCGCTTACTTGCATACGGTCACCGAAAAGCTGTTAGGTAGGCTAAATTTTTGTTTTAGTGTAATAGCTGTCTGATGGCATTGCGCTGTGAGATGATTGCTTGGTAAACGGGCTCGGGGTACGACACACAACATTCTCCCGGGTGCGTAAGGAGAGGTACATGGCTGAAGAGGTTGAGCGGTACACCTTTACGGTGAACGGCGAAACGGTTACTACGACTGAAAGCAAGTCGCTGCTCCGTTTTCTCCGCGATGATCTGCATCTGTTGTCCGTTAAAGACGGCTGTTCGCAAGGGGCTTGCGGCACTTGTACGGTTGTTATCGATGGTGTTGCCACGCGCGGCTGCGTTATGAACACAAAACGGGCAAACGGCAAGGTTATAGAGACTGTCGAGGGTCTTTCCCATGAAGAGCAGGAAGCCTTTGTATACGCTTTTGGCTCTGTCGGCGCGGTCCAGTGCGGTTTTTGTATTCCCGGTATGGTTATGAGTGGTGCGGCTCTAATACGCCGCAACCCTGATCCGTCTGAGGATGAGGTCAAAGAGGCAATCAAAAACAATATCTGCCGCTGCACGGGCTACAAGAAAATTATCGAAGGCATTCTGAAAGCCGCGCGTATTCTTCGCGGCGAAGAGGAAATCGATCCTGACCTTGAGCGTGGCGATAATTACGGTGTCGGCTCCAAGGCGTTTCGTGTAGACGTTCGTCCCAAGGTACTCGGTTACGGTAAATATCCCGATGATGTCACTGATGTTGAGTACCCCGACATGGTATACGGATCGTGTGTCCGCTCAAAGTATCCCCGTGCGCGTGTGATTAAGATAGACACCGCCGCTGCGGAAGCCCTTCCTGGTGTTCTTGGCGTTCTCAAGGCGGAGGATGTGCCGGTCAATAAGGTTGGCCATATCCAGCAGGACTGGGATGTCTTTATTGCCGAGGGTTCGCTTACGCGCGATATGGGCGACGCTATCTGTATGGTTGTCGCGGAAGACGAGAAGACTCTTGAAGCTGCAAAAAAGCTGGTCAAGGTTAAGTATGAAGAGCTTCCCGTGGTACGTGATATCTATGAGGCTCGCACTGAGGGAGCGCCGCTCGTTCATGAGGAAGCCGACACCAATCTGTGTCAAAGCCGCCATATTACGCGCGGCGATGCCAAAGAGGCGCTCAAAAATTCCGCCTTTACGGTTACCAGGCACTTCTCGACACCCTTTACCGAGCACGCGTTTCTTGAACCTGAATGCGCCGTTGCCTTTCCCTATAAAGATGGTGTGAAGATTCTTTCCACTGACCAAGGTGCCTACGATACGCGCAAAGAGGTTGCGCATATGTTTGGGTGGGATAAGACGCCCAATCGCGTTGTAGTCGAGACCATGCTTGTGGGTGGCGGCTTTGGCGGCAAGGAAGACGTTACGGTTCAGCACATTTCAGCGCTTGCCGCTTACAAGTTCCACAGAACGGTGAAGTGCAAGTTTACCCGAAACGAATCCTTAGCCTTTCATCCGAAGCGCCATGCCATGGAGGCTGATTTTACCCTTGGCTGCGATGCCGAAGGTCATCTGACCGGTCTTGACTGTGAAGTCAATTTTGATACCGGCGCTTACGCGTCACTCTGTGGCCCCGTACTTGAGCGCGCCTGTACACATGCGGTCGGCCCTTATAAATACCAAAATACCGATATTCGCGGTTTTGGCTATTACACCAATAATCCGCCGGCTGGCGCATTCCGCGGTTTCGGCGTCTGCCAGACCGAGTTTGCCCTCGAAGAACTTATTGATCTTCTCGCTGAAAAGGTAGGCATCACTCCGTGGGAAATGCGTTGGCGCAACGCCGTCGCCCCCGGAGACGTGCTCCCTAACGGGCAGATTTGCGATCAATCAACGGCTCTCAAAGAGACGCTTCTGGCGGTCAAAGACGTATATGAGGCGCATAAAGACCATGCTGGTCTCGCGTGTGCCATGAAAAACTCAGGCGTTGGCGTCGGACTGCCTGACGCGGGACGCGCAAACATCCGCATTGAAAATGGCAAGGTCGTCGTGTATTCTGCTACCTCTGACATCGGTCAAGGCTGCAATACGGTCTTTTTGCAGGACGTAGCGGAAGCGACAGGGCTTCCCAAATCAGTCATCGTCAATGGAGAATGCTCCACGGAAAATGCCCCTGACTCGGGTACCACCTCCGGTTCGCGCCAGACTGTGGTTACCGGTGAAGCCGTCCGTGGTGTGGCGTTTCTGCTGCGTGACGCTCTTTTAGATCTGGAAGCCGGTAAAGAAGTGTCTGCTGAGCCTGTTGAGGCAAACGGCGATGGTAAGACTATTGTCTATTCCGACGGCCGCCCCTATGAAGGTGTCGGCTACGCGGACGGAAAGGCGCTGGTTGCAGGTGGAGGCATCTATCCACAAGATCCCGTTGCCGGTCTTCAGAAGCTTGAAGGCCATGAATTCCGTTATGTATACTTTGAACCAACCGATAAGCTTGGTGCCGATAAACCTAATCCCAAGAGTCATATCTGCTATGCCTTTGCTACTACGTGCGTAGTGCTTGATGATGAGGGCAAAGTTACCGATGTATATGCCGCTCATGACTCAGGTAAGGTCATCAATCCTATTGCAATCCAAGGGCAAATTGAAGGCGGCGTTTTGATGTCTCTTGGCTACGCGACTACGGAGGATTTCAAACTCCATGACTGCGTGCCCAAGTCTCGATACGCCACACTCGGACTCTTCCATGCGCCTGATATCCCGCATATTGAGGCAATCTACGTTGAGAAGGAACACTTGCTGCCGGTCGCCTATGGCGGCAAGGGTATCGGTGAAATTGCAACGATTCCAACGGCGCCTGCTGTTGCGAATGCCTACTATGCGCTGGATCACGTTATGCGCACCAAGCTGCCCCTGGAAGATTCGTACTACCGTAAGCCAAAAGCTCAAAAGTGATAAAAGGTGAGACGCGCTTCGCGTGTTTTCATGATGTTCATACATTGCGGTGTGACCTGATCGATATGCGTTAAAAGAGGAGGTACGGTATGGGAGAGCTTCTCAGGATGGAAGGCGTTGACAAACGGTTTGGCTCATTTTATGCAAACCGCGATGTCAGCCTGTCTATCCAAGAAGGGGAGGTGCATACCCTTTTAGGAGAAAACGGCGCGGGCAAGTCAACGCTCATGAACTGCCTTATGGGCCTTTATACTCCTTCTGCGGGAAAGATTTTCATGCACGGGAAGGAAGTCAAGATAGACTCTCCCCGTGACGCGGTTGAGCAGGGAATTGGCATGGTGCATCAGCATTTCATGCTAATAGAGGCCATGACAGGGCTGGAAAATGTCATTCTTGGAACCAAGGTGCACGCGTCTCCTATTATGCAAAAAGAGCAAGACAAGAAAGACATTGAAGCTTTAGCTGCTCGCTATGGCCTTGAGGTTAACCTTGACGCAAAGGTCTCCGAGATGTCCATTGGCGAACAGCAAAGAATTGAGATTCTCAAGGTTTTGTACCGCGGTGCCAACCTCCTCATTCTTGACGAACCAACCGCCGTGCTTACTGACATTGAAGTCGAAGGTCTCTTTGATATCATGAACTCCCTGACGGCTGAAGGTAAATCCATTATCTTCATCTCTCATAAAATGCGTGAGGTTATGCGCATTTCTGACAGCATAACCGTGCTTCGCGCCGGACGCTCCATTGCAACGGTGAATATCAACGATACGACCGAACAAGAACTTGCCGATCTTATGATTGGCCGAGAGTTTACGGAAAGCTATTACGAAAAACACACCAGCTCCGATCAGCCAATCATGACCTTAACACACGTAGCGCTTCATCCGGAAATCAAGCATGGCGGTCTTAAGGACGTGTCTTTAACCATCCATGCAGGAGAGGTATTAGGTGTAGCAGGTATTGACGGGAATGGCCAATCTCAGCTTGCACAGGTAATTACCGGTCTTGTTGCCCCTGAGAGGGGTGAAGTAGAGACAACAGAGGGTAAAGTTGCGCTCTTCTCGCCGCAAGATTTCATCGATTTTGGAATGGCAAACATCCCGGAAGACCGTAACAGAATGGGTCTTGTGGGAGACATGTCTATTGCCGACAACCTGATTCTTAAGCAGACTACATCGGAGCGTTTTTCCTTTGGTCATGGCGCATGGCTGAGAACCGATAAGATTCAGGAATATGCAGAAAATATGCGTGAGAAGAACGATATTCGCTGCGTCTCCGTAAATCAGTCTGCCCGCAGTCTTTCAGGCGGCAATCAGCAAAAGGTTATTCTTGCCCGTGAGCTTGACGGAAATCCCAAGCTTATGGTTGCAGTGTATCCAACACGTGGTTTGGATATTGGGGCTACCGAGTTTGTGCATGATTCGATTATTGCGCAACGTGATGCGGGTTGCGCGGTGTTGCTTATTAGTGCGGACTTTGACGAGGTCTTGAAGCTATCTGACAGAATCGTTGTTCTTTTTGAGGGCGAAATTATGGGAATTTATCCCGGCGATAATCCACCTGTCAAAGAAATCTCTCTTGCTATGGCAGGCCAGACAGGAGGACAGTCTCGTGAGTAAGAAAACGTTTAGCGTTTTTGGGGGAACCAACAGAGAGCATCTTATTTCTGCGCTCGTTCCGGTTATTTCCATTATTTTGGCGCTCATAATCGGTGCCATTATCATTGCGTGCTTGGGAAAAAATCCTATTAAAGGATATGCGCTTTTGTTCTCAGGTTCTGTGGGAAGTAAGTCACGTATTGCACAGACACTCATGAGTGCATGCCCCTTGATCTTTACCTCATTGTGCGCTGCCTTTGCATACAAGTGCGGTGTTTTTAACTTGGGAGGAGAAGGCCAGTTTGTCATGGGTGCTACGTGTGCCATTATGACGGTTCTTGGTTTTCATCTTGAAGGCATAGTGGCCATCGTTGTCGCACTTCTCGTGGGAATTGTGGTTGGGGGCATCTGGGGCTTGCTTCCTGGTATCATGAAAATAACTCGAGGCCTCAACGAGATGATTACGTCAATCATGCTGAACTATGTGGCCGTCTTGTTTATGAGTTGGGTTTATACGGGGCCTTTCCGTGGTGGAGACAACCCCGAGACACTTCCTATTCCCGATAGTGCACAACTGCCTCGTATTGCCAAATTTCATGTAGGTGTCATTCTTGCAATTCTTCTTGCATTTTTCCTTTGGTATGTCATTTTTAAGACCTCGTTTGGCTTTAAGATCCGTGCGGTTGGTATTAACCCCATTGCATCTCGCGTGAATGGTTTTTCGGTTGGCAAACTCATGGTGCTTTCCTTCATTATTTCCGGCGCCATTGCCGGCCTTGGAGGATCTGTCGAGATTTTGGGTAAGCAGTACCGTCTGCTCGCCGGTTTTGGAACGGGAGTTGGCTTTGATGGCGTAGCTATTGCGCTTATTGCCCAACTTAATCCTATAGGCTCTATGGTAGTTGCGCTTTTCTTTGGAATGCTTACTACCGGAGCTACTTCCATGCAGGTTGGCATTATGGTGCCTACCGCCATTACCGAGATTATTCGCGCTCTTATCATTATCTTTGCGGTTTCTGGTATTGCTATGTTGAAGCTGCCCAAGATTAAGGCTGTTCTTCTTCCTGCAATTACGGGAAAGATGACAGACGAGAAAAGCAACGATTCTAAGAAAGCGGAGGTGGAGGCATAATGGATGCTCTTATTGCTGCGCTTCCTGATATTTTTGCTGCCTCAGTAAGAATGTGTGTACCACTTCTGCTGGTGGCTCTTGGTGAGCTTTATTCTGAGCGTGCAGGTCTTGTAAATATTGGTCTTGATGGCCTTATGACCATCGGTGCCTTTATTGGCTTTGTCGTCGCATATAAGAGCGGCAATCTTTGGCTTGGTGTTTTGGTAGGAGCATGTTCAGGAGTGCTTGTAAATCTGATTTATGCCTTCTGTACCGTTACGCTCTGCGTGAACCAGGTAGTTGTGGGCATGGCGATCAATATTCTTACGCCCGGCATTGCGATGTTTGCATATAAGATTATCTTTGGCGATAGTTCAGGACTTGTCCAGGGTGCCTCGATGCCCGTTATTGCCATTCCGTTCTTGAGCGATATTCCTTTTATCGGAAAGATTTTCTTTAGGCAGTCTCTTCTCGCATATCTTGCGTATCTTGCCATCCCGCTTTCAATTATCTTCTTTACTAAGTTCCGCTCCGGCCTGAGCTATCGTTCAGTAGGAGAAAATCCTCAGGCAGCAGAGACGCTTGGCGTAAATGTTATCAAGACAAAATATCTGGCGTGTATTGTTTGTGGTGCCTTGGCAGGAATTGGCGGATCATTTTTGACGCTGGTGTATACCTCTACCTATGCTGATGGTATTGTAGCCGGCCGTGGTTTTATCGCCCTTGCTGCTGTTATCTTTGGTCGTTGGAGTCCGCAGGGTATTTTGGGAGCCTGCCTTCTCTTTGGCTTCTTCGATGGATTCCAGATTAATTTGCAGATTTTTGCGCAACAGGTCCCATACCAGTTCTTCCAGATGCTCCCGTACGTCTTTACGATTTTGGCACTTGTGTTTTTTGGAGCCGGAAAAATTGGTCCTAAGGCCAACGGTCAACCGTATTACCGGGAATCTCGTTAGCTCTGTACGTATATATGTTGGTATGTGGTTTGTGCGACAGGTGCTGTCGCTGAAATAAAAGAAGTACCGGAAAGGATTCCGGTACATTGAATGGAGGAAGTCATGGATTATCGTAACGTGAGCCGTCGCGGTTTTTTGGGTTTGTTCGGAGCGGCAGCAGCAACAACCGCAGGCCTGTCCCTTGCAGGTTGTGATGACAAGGAAACCTCGTCGGGTGGTGAGGATTCGTCCAAGAAGACCAAAAAAGTTGCCATGTTTTTAGATGGCCCCGTCAATGACGGTGGCTGGGGTGCAAGCTGCTATGGTGCCATGGTTGAGTCCGCAAAGCAGCATGGCTGGGAGACTGCATATTCTGAGTCCGTTGCTCAGGCAGACTGGGTCTCCACTATGCAAAACTACGTTGACCAGGGCTACGATCTGATTGTTGCTCCGGGAAATCAGTACACCGCCGATGTAAAACAGGTGGCAAAAGAAAATCCCGATGCCAAGTTCTGCATCTTTAACGATGAGGTCTCTGA
This sequence comes from Lancefieldella sp. Marseille-Q7238, assembly GCF_949152215.1. Classification (GTDB taxonomy): domain Bacteria; phylum Actinomycetota; class Coriobacteriia; order Coriobacteriales; family Atopobiaceae; genus Lancefieldella. The sequence goes on along the minus strand of NZ_OX424407.1, from coordinate 735,023 downwards.
TGTTGCAAACATTGAGTGCACCATTCCAAACACCATCCAGATAGGTCAGCTTGCGGGCGCCCTTGCCGGGCTTATGACAAAGACCAAGAGCATTGGCTTTATCGGCGGTGTTGAGCTTGATACCACAAAGAACAAGATTAAGGGATATACCGAGGCGGCTAAAAAGGTGGACTCGAGCATTCAGGTAACCACCGCCTATGCGGGATCGTTCTCCGATGCTGCCAAGGGCAAGGAGCTTGCAAGCGGCATGATCAGCACCCAGAATATCGATGTCATGTTCGGTGATGCTTCAATCGTTGATACGGGTGCCCGTGAAGCTTTGGCTGCGGCCGGCAGTGATCGCTACGATATTGGACAGCCGGGAGACATCACTAAAGATAACCCCTGCATCATCTGCTCTGTGGTAACCGATAACGTTAAGATGACCAATGAGGTCCTCGATGACATTGAAGCCGGAAAGTTTGGCAAGAAGACCGTGTACGGAGATCTCTCCAACGGTGGTGTGGCCGTGGGTACGTATTCCGATGCTGTTTCTGCCGACGTTAAGTCGCAGTATGAAGAGATTGTCAAGAAGATCTCCGACGGCTCTTTCGTATAAGAATCGGCGCCGTTGTAAAGCGCCGTCATAAAGGTCAGGCGCACAGGTAGGTGCGTCTGACCTTGAAAGCTCCGTGCGTGCGTCATCGCACATATCATGTCTGTAAGATGTGCGGACTATAGGATCGGCGCCCTTTTACCTGACGCAAGAGCACCGAGACTTTATTTGCAGGAAAGGGAGTTTTGATGAAGAAATTAAAAGAAGTTGGCAGACCGCTCATACGAGTTGATGCGTATGACAAGGTCACCGGTCGTGCTAACTATACCGACGACCTCTGTCCCAAACCGTGCCTTGAAGCGAAGATTTTGCATGCAACCATAGGAAATGGCATTGTCAAATCTATCGATACGTCCGAGGCTCGTAAGGTACCTGGTGTTGTTGGCATCTATACGTGTTTCGACGTACCTGAACATCCCTATCCTGTGGCTGGTCACCCGTGGTATGCGGATTCACGTGCCGAGAAACGCGATCTTCCCGATCGTAAACTTCTTGATGCGCGCGTACGTATTTATGGGGACAATATCGCCGCTGTTGTTGCTGAGGATACCGTAGCCTGTGACAGGGCTCTTGCCAAAATCAAAGTTGAATATGAAGAGTGGCCGGTTGTCTACGATCCCAAGGAGGCTCTTGCAGGTACTGAGCATCCTATTCAAGAAGGAAAGCCCGACAATGTGGTCGCACACACGCATGTGCAAACCAGCGAAGACGACCTTGTTAAAAAAGGCTACAAGAGTGTCGATGAGGTTTTACACGACCCTGCCTATCATCATTTTTCAGCTCATCTCACTACGGCCGAGCAGAGCCAGGCTCATATTGAGACGTGTGTTTCGTATTGTTATGAGGAAAATGACAAAATCGTCTGCGTTTCATCAACGCAAATTCCTCATATCGTTCGTCGTGTAATTGGCCAGGCGCTGGGTATTCCTTGGGGAAAGGTTCGAGTTATCAAGCCGTATATTGGCGGCGGATTTGGTACGAAACAAGACGTTCATTACGAGCCTTTGAATGCATGGCTCTGCCATCAGGTAGGCGGCAGGTGTGTAAAACTCGAGCTGAGCCGTGAAGAGCTCTTCTATGCTACAAGCGGCCGTCAGCCCAAGAGTTTTGATGTTGAGGCAAGCGTGGATGATGATATGCACCTGCATGCTCGCTCCATCAAAGCATGGTCTAATACGGGTGGCTATATCCACCACGGTCACGCCCTGATTTTGAATTCTGTCAATACGTTCCGCTGGCTCTATCATACGTGTGAGGATGCCATTTCCTGCGAGGCATGGACCGTTCACACCAATGGACCTCATACAGGTGCTATGCGTGCGTACGGCGTTCCCGAAGGTAACTGGGCTGCAGAATGTCTCATGAGCGATATTGCATATGACATGGGCTGGGATGGCATTGAATTCCGTATGGCCAATGCTATTCAAAAAGGCTATGTGGATGAGTTCAGTCCCGGACATTATGTTGCAGCAAATACCTGCGGTTTGCCTGAGTGTATCGAGAAGGGCAAGGCGTATATCGAGTGGGATAAAAAGAAGAAAGAGTATGCAAACGAGACCGGCCCCATCCGTCACGGCGTTGGTGTTTCATGTTTTGTCTATAAGACGGCGGTGGCACCGTTTGCGCTTGAGACTGCTACGGCTGCAGTAACGCTTAACCAAGACGGCAGCGTTCAGCTGCAGATGGGGGCAACCGAGATCGGTCAGGGCGCTGATACGGTCTTTACACAGATGGCAGCGGAGGCCATCGGAGTGGATAGTGAAGACGTGCATATCGTTTCATTCCAAGACACCGATGTAACTCCGTATGACTCGGGTGCGTATGCTTCTCGCCAGACCTATGTCTCGGGTACGGCGGTCAAGAAGGCGGGCGAGCAACTCAGATCAAAGATTCTTGAATTTGCATCGTATATATATCCCAATGCACAGGGAACCCTTGATTTACATGATCATGCAATCTTTGATGCGGTTGGCGATAAGGTTTGTGATCTGGAGGAGCTTGCCCTTGAGGCGTACTACAACATGGAGCACTGCGATCAGCTCTATGGGCGCGCTACCATCAATATACACTCCAACACCATTGCCGTTGGTTGTACGTTTGCAGACGTTACGGTGGATATGCCCTTGGGCCAAGTTACCATCAACAAGATTATTAACGTACAGGATTCCGGCAGGCTCATCAATCCCAAGCTTGTGGAACAGCAGGTTCATGGCGGCATGTCGCAATCCATTGGGTTTGCCCTCTACGAGGAAATTCTGGTAGATCCGAAGAACGCTCGCGTTCTTAATCCTACGCTTTTGGATTACAAGATTCCTACAACTATGGATGTGCCTGATCTTGAGGCCCAGTTTGTAGAGACCGATGATCCTACGGGACCGTACGGCAATAAGGCTGTGGGCGAGACAACGACTATTTCTCCAGCTGCTGCCATTCGTGATGCTATTTTGGATGCAACCGGAGTTAAGTTCTACGAAGAGCCCATGACTCCTCAACGTTTGTTCGAGGGCTTTAAGAGAGAGGGGCTGATTTAAATGTATGATATCGAATCATTGTATAGCGCTACCAGCGTTGACGACGCAATCCGAGCTCTTTCGGAAGATCCTGAATCCATCGTGGTTGCCGGCGGTACTGACGTGTTGGTAAAGATACGTGAAGGCAAATTTGCCGGGGCCCATCTAGTGTCCATCCATGAGCTTCATGACGAGCTTGACGGAGTCAGCCTCAGCTCAGACGGTACTGTTGGGATAGGACCGATTACCTGGTTCCATCATGTGACAACGAGCAAGGTTATTCAGGATACCATTCCCGTGCTTGGCGAAGCTTGCGATACGCCTGGTGGTCCGCAGCTCCGCGTCTCGGGTACCATCGGAGGAAATGTCTGCAATGCCGCCACATCGGCCGATTCCGCATCGACGCTCTATGCCTACGGAGCGCTTCTCGATGTTAAGGGTCCTGAAGGTGCAAGAACCATTCCTATTGAAGAGTGGTATGCGGGTCCCGGTCGCTCTACGAAAAAGCGCGATGAGGTTCTGGTTAAGATTAGGATTCCCAAGAGCCATTATGAGGGATTTACCGGCTATTACTTTAAGTATGGAAAACGCAGGGCTCTTGAGATCGCCACGATGGGCTGCTGCTGCCTGGTAAAGCTCTCTTCTGACAAAACAACCGTAACTGACGTTCGCCTTGCTTTTGGTGTTGCGGGACCAACGCCGATGCGTGCGCTTTCTGCTGAAGAAGCGCTGCGTGGTATGCCTGTCGCTGAGGCTGCCGAAAAGATTGGTGAGCTTGCGGTCGCTGACACCAATCCGCGCGACAGCTGGCGTGCATCAAAAGAATTCAGACTTCAGCTAATCAAGGAAATGTCGAAACGCTCCTTTGCTGAAGCGGCTCGCAGGGGAGGGGCTGAACTGTAATGGATCATAAAATTCTCAAATGTACGGTAAATGGCAAAGAAGTCCAGGTTGGTTTTGATCCGCGTGAATCACTTCTGGATACTCTGCGCAACAGACTGGGTCTTACCAGTGTCAAGCGTGGTTGTGAGGTGGGAGAATGCGGTGCCTGCACGGTTCTCATTGATGGCGTAGCTACCGATACCTGTCTCTATCTGACTGAGTGGGCGCAAGGTAAGGATATCCTGACAGTTGAGGGTCTTCAGGCTGCTGATGGCACTCTTAATCCCGTCCAGCAGGCTTTTGTTGATGAGTTTGCCGTGCAGTGCGGTTTTTGTATCCCTGGTCTCATCATGAGCACCATGGAGATCGTTAATACCGGAAAAACGTACTCGCGTGACGAAATCAGAAAGATGCTTTCCGGACATCTGTGCCGCTGCACGGGTTATCAAGATGTTATTAATGCAGTCGAGAAGGCCGTCAATCTTGTTAACGGAATGGTTGGCGAGGATGCCGTAAAGTCTGAAGTCTAGCGCCTTCGAAGCACAGCCGAAGCGTGGGATATCAAAGGTTTTTCGCTGAATGCGAATGAGGATAGGTTCTTTTGAAAGGATTGCTTCATATGGAAACGATGATTGAGAAATGGTTTCATCTCAAAGAGAGAGGAACGTCACTTAAAACTGAGCTTATTGCTGGTATGACAACGTTTGTTACGGTCGCGTATATCCTGGCGGTCAATCCCAGCGTGCTTTCGGCCGCAGGCCTTGACAGCGGAGCGGTTTTTACGGCATCGGCTTTAGCTTCGTTTATCGGCACCTGCATCATGGCGTTGACAACGAACTATCCTTTTATTCTGGCACCGGGTCTCGGTCTCAATGCGTATTTCGCTTATACCGTAGTGCTTGGCATGGGTTACAGCTGGCAGACGGCGTTGGCAGCCGTATTTGTGGAAGGCGCCGTTTTCCTGCTCTTGTCGCTGACCAAGCTTCGCGACATGGTGATTGACGCGATTCCGTCTGGCCTTAAGCTTGCCATTACGGCCGGTATCGGTCTTTTTATTGCGCTGATTGGTCTTAAAGGAGCCGGCGTTGTCGTCAGTAATCCAGCAACGCTGGTCAGCATGATTAATTTCCACACGAGTTTTGCCGAGGGAACCTTCTCAACGGCAGGTATTTCAGCCGTTCTCGCTCTTGTCGGCGTGCTGATAATGGCAATCCTTATGGCAAAAGGAGTTAAGGGCAGTATTTTACTTGGCATCCTTATAACCTGGGGTTTGGGTTTGCTCTGCCAGCTTGCCGGTCTCTATGTTCCGCAGCCTGACGCAGGCTACACGAGTCTGATCCCTGATTTCTCTCAGGGAATCTCGATTCCTTCTCTGTCTCCCATTCTGTTCAAATTTGACTTTTCGCATATTGGCGAAGTCGGCTTTTTAACTGTTGTGTTCGCAATTCTGTTTACGTCGCTCTTTGATACCATCGGCACTGTTTTGGGCCTTGCCTCAAAGGCGAATCTTCTTGAGGATGATGGCAGCCTCCGTAAAGCCAAAGGGGCTCTTGTGACACAGTCCGTAACTACGATGCTCTCTGCAGCTCTGGGTATTTCACCTACGTGCGTTCCCGTTGAGTGCGCAGCGGGTATCACGGAAGGAGGGCGTACAGGATTTTCCTCTTTAGTTGCGGCAGTACTCTTTTTGCTTTCTTTGCTGCTTTCTCCATTCTTTTTGGCAATTCCTCTGTTTGCAACTGCGCCGGCGCTGGTAGTTGTGGGCTTCTCTATGATGGGTGCTCTTTTTGGTGTTGACTTTACCGACATTACCGAGGGTATTCCCGCTTTTCTTTGCGTTATCGCAATGCCCTTTACCTACAGCATCGCCGAAGGCATGTATCTCGGTGTTATTTCATATGTGGTAGTGAATCTGTGTTGCGGTTCGGAAAAGCGCAAAAAAATCAGCCCCATGATGTACGTGCTGGCTGTTGCCTTTCTTATCAAGTACCTGCTCATATAGCAGCGCGACAAAAGCGGGATGATAATCTGTACCGCAAGATGCGCGGGATGTAACGATAAAACGTCGCTTTACGCTGACGTCGAGGAGGTACGATGGATACAAAGACTGACCGTTCCTTTATCCTAAAGGGCGACATATGCTACAACATCTCACCTACGCAATTTGACACCAGAAAAGACGCGTATGTTGTCTGTGTTGACGGGGTTTCTCAGGGTGTATTTGACGAACTTCCCGAGAAGTACCAAGGACTGCCGCTCATTGATTGCGGCAACATGCTCATTACGCCGGGCTTAAACGATATTCATGTACATGCTCCGCAGTACACTTTCCGCGGTATTGCCATGGATCTTGAGTTGCTCGACTGGCTTAATACGTATACCTTTCCGGAAGAAAGTAACTATGAGGGCCTGAAGTACGCTTCTGAGGCGTATGACATGTTCGTGGATGATCTCAGACATTCTTCAACTACCCGGGCTGCTATTTTTGCAACGCTTCATGTACCTGCTACGAAGCTTCTTATGGATAAGCTCGAAAACACAGGTCTAAAGACGTATGTGGGCAAAGTCAATATGGATCGCAACAGCCCCGAATTTCTTTGCGAGAGCTCCGCGAAGGCTTCCCTTACGGCAACAAGGAAGTGGCTTGAAGATGTAAAAGGCGCATATGTTAACACGCAGCCTATTCTTACACCGCGTTTTACGCCAACCTGCAGCGATGAGCTTATGGAGGGTCTTGGCAATTTAGTGCAAGAGTACGGTCTGCCCGTGCAATCCCATCTCTCGGAGAACCTTTCAGAAATCGATTGGGTCAAAGGATTATGCCCTTGGTCAACGTGCTATGGTCAGACGTATGAGCATTTTGGCCTTCTCGGCGGTCTGACCAAGACTGTGATGGCGCACTGTGTCTACTCAACCGATGAAGAGATTTCTCTTATGAAGCAGGCGGGAACCTATATTGCCCACTGTCCGCAATCCAATATGTTCCTTTCATCCGGAATCGCACCTATCAAGAGGTATTTGGACGAAGGATTGAACGTTGGGCTTGGTACCGACGTTGCTGGCGGAGCAAATCTTTCCATGTTCAGAGCTATTTCCGATGCCGTAGGTGTTTCTAAGCTGCGTTGGAGGTGTGTGGATCAGAGCTTTGCTCCTCTGACCATTCAAGAAGCATTCTACCTGGCCACTTTAGGCGGAGGTTCCCTCTTTGGCAAGGTTGGCAGCTTTGCCGAAGGATATGAGTTCGATGCTCTCGTACTGGATGATAGTGGTATTTGCAGCGTGCGTGAGCTGGATATTGCGCAGCGTGTAGAGCGTTATGTCTACCTTGCAAGTGAAGGTGGAACTATCGCACAGAAGTATGTTGCGGGTGCCAGAATTTTCTAGGTTCTACAGAGGGTTTGAACAAACTACCGGTCGCCTGTCTTTTTTGACCAATTACCGATACGGCTCCTCTTTTTTCAAGGGGAGCTGTATTGTATTCATAACAGTATTTTAGTTTGCATTACAAACTATTTGTTTGGTTTTGAGAGCTGTTTCGCATGTTTGTTTCACCCAGTTTGTCATGTTTTTGTTGAGCGCATGCGGCCATTGTTTTGGGATTTGTTGTATGTGCAAGGAGTGATGTATACAGACATGCTTGCCAAAACATGTCTTTTGGCGAGAAGGAGGCGAGGATACAAAAGCCAAGTCAAAAAGGTATGGAAACCGAGTAGTTAGGAGGGGTGTGCTCATGAAGGATACGATTGAGTCATTTTTTTATATAAAAGAGCACAATACCAATATTCAAACCGAGGTAATCGCTGGTATTACCACATTTGTCACTATTGCGTATATTCTTGTAGTAAACCCGTCAATCCTCAGTGCCGGAGGCATGGACAGTGGCGCGGTCTTTACGGCAACGGCGGTGACATCTGCCTTGGGAACGCTTCTTATGGCGCTGTCGACAAATTATCCTTTCATCATTACGCCGGGCATGGGATTGAATGCATTCATGATCTATACGGTCGTTTTGAGCATGGGATACAGTTGGCAAGTGGCTCTTGCAGCGTTTTTTGTTGAGGGTTTTATTTTCCTCATCATTTCGCTTACCAAGATTCGCGAAGTGGTTCTCGATGCGATTCCGCACAGCTTGAAGCTTGCCATTACTGCTGGTATCGGACTTTTTATTACGTTTATTGGTCTCAAGAGCGCAGGAATCGTCGTTGACAGCCCTTCTACGCTGGTGACCATTTTCCCGTTCCATGGCAGTATCGAGGCGGGTACGTTCTCTACCGGTGGCATTTCCGCCATCTTAGGACTTGCAGGCATCGTTATCACGGCGCTCCTTATGATCTATAACGTTAAGGGCAACATTCTGCTTGGCATCCTTATTACCTGGGGTTTGGGTCTTATCTGCCAACTGAGCGGTCTATACGTTCCTGATCCTGCGGCAGGATATGGCAGTCTCATTCCTGATTTTTCTCGTGGTCTTGCTATTCCATCCATGGCGCCTACCTTCCTCAAGATGGACTTCTCACAGATATTCAGCGTTGGCTTTGCCACCATTGTGATTGCGTACCTGTTCACCAATATCTCTGAGACCTTCGGCGCACTTGTGGGTTCCGCTACCAAAGTCGGCGTTCTTGACGATAATGGCAAATTCCCGCGCTTTAAGAACGCCCTCGTTTCCCAATCTGTTTCCTGCATGACCGCAGCCGCTACCGGCACATCTGCAACCACTGCTGTCGTCGAGTGCGCCGCGGGCATTGCGGCCGGCGGAAGAACGGGGCTCACTTCGCTGGTAACGGCAATCATGTTTGGCATTGCGCTATTCCTCTCGCCAATCTTTTTGGCAATCCCCTCATTTGCGACGGCTCCTGCCTTAGTTATTGTGGGATTCTTGATGATATCTTCGCTGTTGAGCATTGACTTTTCTGACATGTCAGAAGCAATGCCGGCGTTTATTTGTCTTTTTACCATTCCGTTTACCTATAGCATCGTTGAGGGTATGGCGACAGGCTTCATCTCATATGTGGTCATCAATGCTTTGGGAGGAAAAGAGCGCCGCAAGAAGGTCAGCGTTGCTATGTACGTCATTGCGCTGCTGTTTATCGTCAAGTATTTCTTTGTGTAACCGTTTGTCCGATTGAACCTGTTCCAAAGTCTTTGTTTGTTCTTCAATAATGACTACTGATGTTTTTAGCATCACTCATGGTCACACCGAAAGGAGACCGATATGCTTAACAAGTTTTGCAAGATGCCTTTGTGGGAATGCAACAGGACTCTCATCCGGGTTGCGCAGGGGCAGGAACCTGCCGAGCTGGTTATCCGCCATGCCCGCCTAATCAGCGTCACCACGCATGAAATTCTTGAGGATACCGATATTGCCATTGCCTGCGGGCGTGTGGCGTATCTGGGCATTGCTCCCTACACGGCAGAACACTGCATTGGCGAGAAGACCCGCGTCATTGACGCTCAAGGCTCGCTTGTGGCGCCAGGCTTTATGGACGGACACATCCACGTTGAGAGTTCTATGGTTGGAGTCGACGAATATGCTCGCGCAGTCGTGCCTCACGGCACCACGGGCATCTATTGGGATCCCCACGAGCTTTGCAACGTGACCGGTCTTGAGGGCGTTGCTGAGGTCGCCAAGGTTGCTACAAAGGTTCCGCTGAAAGCAATGATTACAACGCCTTCCTGCGTTCCGGCCGTCCCGGGCTTTGAGGACACCGGCGCAAGCGTTGATGCCGCGGGCGTTGAGGAAACCATGAGCTGGGATGGTGTTGTTGCTCTCGGTGAAATGATGAACTACCCCGGCATCCTTTCCTGCCAGGACAATGCCATTGAAGAGGTGAACGCAACGCTGAAGGCGGGTCGTACTGCTACCGGCCACTACAGCGTCTGCGAGACGGATCGCGGTCTTAACGCCTATATTGCCTCCGGCGTCTCTTCTTGCCATGAGTCCATCAGGGCGGAAGATGTCCTTGCTAAGTTGCGTCTGGGTATGTACGCTCAGATTCGCGAAGGTTCCGCATGGCAGAATCTCCATGACCTTGCCCCCGCTGTTGCAAGCGGCAAGATTGATACGCGCCTGTGCAACCTTGTTTCTGACGACAACCACCCCAACACGCTGGTTTCCGACGGGCATCTTGACCGTATTTTGCGGATGGCCGTCCGTGAGGGCATTGATCCTGTTACCGCTATCCAGATGGTTACCATCAACGTCGCCACCTACTTCCAGGTAGGCGAGGACATGGGTTCCGTCACCCCCGGAAAGTGCGCCGACCTCGTCTTCCTTGAGGATCTTAAGGACTTCCACGTGACGCGTACCATTATTGACGGCGAGATAGTGGCCGAAGACGGCAAGGCTCTTTTTGAGGCGGGCGGCTATGTGTATCCTTCATGGATGACCGATACCATGCATGTGTCCGTAGACATTGACGAGAATACCTTCCGTATTCCCGCTGTTGACGCAAACGGCCAGGCTCTTTCCGGCTCCTCTGCTACCGTAAGGTCTATGGTAGTCGCTCCCGGTTCCACCATTACCGGTAGCACCGAGGCCCTGGCGCCAATTGTTGACGGCTGCCTTACCGCCGATCCGTCACAAGATCTTTTGAAAGTTCTCGTCTTTGAGCGTCATCACAATACCGGTACGTACGCGTACGGCTTTGTAAAGGGTTTTGGCATCCATGGCGCCCTTGCCCAAACGGTTGCTCATGATGCTCATAATCTGCTTGTTGTCGGCGACAATGACGCTGATATGACGTTGGCCGCAAAGACACTGGTGGAGTGCGGCGGCGGCGAGGTTGCCGTTCAAGATGGAAAGATTCTCGGTCTTGTGAAGCTTCCTATCTGTGGCCTGATGAGTCCTGAGCATGTTGAAAAGGTCGCAGCTGACGTCGATACCATTGAAGCGGCGTGGGCGAACATGGGCTGCACCATGCCTTCTCCGTTTATGACCATGGGCTTGCTGTCGCTGGCGTGCATTCCGAGCCTGCGCCTTACCAACCGTGGCTATGTGGACACTGATACGTTCCAATTTGTACCGCTGGTTATCGGCGACGAGGCGTAATTGTTTGGCATAATCGTTTGACGGGGATAGCCATCGATTGTAAACAACGCTTCGATAAGGCAACTCCGGTAAGCTCTGATAAGCGGCGTCTGCATCTGCGGGCGCCGCTTTATTTCTGCCGTTTACCTTTGCCGTTTTACTCCCACATGACGACGATAGTACTGTTGTCAAGTCGAGCATTACCGCACGGCTCATCACCTGTTTTAACGGTAAATCCCAACTGCCTGAGTGACCGTACAAATTTTACCGTGCGCGCATTGTAGGTATTGAGGATTCGAGCGGTTTGGATAGGCGAGAGAAGTGTTTGTTCACGGCCGTTGATGAGATCAGCAATGGCATCGGCAACCTCGGTATTGCTCTCCGCAACCAAATCACTGTAAAACGAATTGCCGCTTCCCTCCCTGTCTTTAACGCCCGGGGCAATCTTGACGGCGATAGCTGTTTTGCCGTACATTGCGTAGGTGCGAATACGTGCCTCGGTGCGCCCAATGAGATTTTTAATAGCCCAATCGATAGCCGCTGCGGAGAGGGTGTCAGCCTCCGCGCGGTCTCTGCCGGGAACGGCTTTTTCAACAAGCGCCTTCGCTTCGGTTACATCTATCATCTCTTCTCCTATGTGGGTAGCGTGGATGGTATCTCCTAGTGTAGCGAATCTGGCGACACTTATGTCTGCGTGCGAGAAGTACCTGTGAAGCGAGAAGAAACCACGGCTGTCAAAACCCCGGCTGTCAAAGAGACAGTCGGGGTTACGTTGTTTGAGGTCAACTTCTTGATGACCAAAAGTTGCGGCGTATCGACAAAAACGCGTTGTAGCGGCGCCTATGCGAGGTGCTTGGTGATTGAAGCCGCGGCGGCTTTGCCAGCCCCCATAGCCAAAATAACGGTAGCCGCGCCGGTGACAATATCGCCACCAGCCCAGATACGCGGATCCGATGTACGACCTTCATCATCGGCCTCAATGTAACCCCATTTATTGAGCTTGATGTCACCAATCATCTTGGCGAAGGGGTTGGCATTGGTGCCGATAGCAGAGATGGCAACGTCACAAGGGATCTCCTCAATGGCACCTTCAATAGGTACGGGGCGACGACGACCGGAGTCATCGGGCTCGCCAAGTTCCATTTTTTGAACACGTACAGCGCATACGGTGCCGCCTTCTCCGGCAATGAACTCAAGCGGAGAAACCAGCGGCATAACCTCGACACCTTCAGCCTTGGCATGGTGCAGCTCGGCGCGGCGAGCAGGCATCTCTTCTTCGGTACGACGGTATGCGATAATTGCGCGATCGGCGCCCAGGCGCTTTGCCGTGCGGACCGCATCCATGGCAACATTGCCGCCGCCGAAGACGATAACGGACTTGCCGTGTTTGGTGGGGGTGTCATACTCGGGGAACTGGTTTGCCTTCATAAGGTTCACGCGCGTAAGGTATTCGTTTGCGAAGAAGACGTTGGGAAGGTTCTCTCCGGGGATGTTCAAGAGCTTCGGCAGGCCGGCACCGGTGGCGATATAGATGGCGTCGAAACCCTTCTCAAAGAGCTCATCGGCATCGGTAATGCGGCCTACAACTGAGTTGTACTCAAATTTCACGCCGAGATCTTTAAGACCGTCAATCTCGCGCTTGACAACAGCCTTTGGCAGACGGAACTCGGGGATGCCGTATACCAGCACGCCGCCGCCTGTGAAGAATGCTTCAAATACTGTAACATCAAAGCCATTGCGCGCAAGCTCACCGGCGCAGGCGATGCCGGAGGGACCGGAGCCGACAACGGCAACCTTCTTGCCGTTTCTGGGAGCAACCTTGGTTTCGGAGGCAAGCTCGGGCTGGTCTCCAAGGAAGCGTTCCAGCTGGCCGATGGCTACTGGTTCACTGCGTTTGCCCATGACGCAGACGCCTTCGCACTGGTTTTCCTGCGGACATACACGGCCGCAGACAGCGGGAAGCATGGACGCCTCATGGATGATATCAAGACCACGGCCAAATTCTTCGGCACGGATAGCCTCAATGAAGCGAGGGATGTTAATGCTGACCGGGCAGCCCTGTACACAAAGCGGGTTCTTGCAGTCAAGGCAGCGGTTGGCCTCCGCGATTGCCATCTCTTTGGTGAAGCCCTTGTCTACCGGACGGAAGTCCTTTGCGCGGACATCAGCTGGCTCTTCGTTATCGGCAGTACGAGGAGCTTTTACATTAGGAATGTAACGACCATTTACCTGTGGCATGCGCACCTCGTCTCCTCATACGCCTTCAGCGATTGACCCTCTTCCGTAAGATATGCCGCCTGACGTGCGCGGAGGTCGTTCCAGTCAACCTTGGTGGCATCAAAGTCAGGGCCGTCAACGCAGGCGAATTTGGTCTCGCCGCCAACCTCGACACGGCAGCAGCCGCACATGCCGGTTCCGTCAACCATGATGGGGTTGAGGGAGGCAATGATGGGCGTGTTGTACTTCTCGGCCGTGAGCGCTGAGAACTTCATCATAGGAACGGGGCCGACACAGAATACATGGTCAACCTTTTTCTCCTGGAGCAGGCGCTCAAGCGGAGCGGTGACAACGCCCTTCTCGCCGTAGGAGCCGTCGTCGGTGGTGATATGGAGATGCTTGTCATCAAGCACGCTGCGGAATTGCTCCTCAAGGAGCAGCAGGTCCTTGGTGCGGGCGCCCATGATGGCGTGAACTTCATGACCGGTAGCCTTGAGTTGGCGAGCAACAGGGAAGGCAATGGCCAAGCCAACGCCGCCTCCGATAACCGCCCATCTACCTTCACCCATTTCAGTGGGTTGGCCAAGCGGACCGGTAACGTCCTGGATAGCGTTGCCTGCCTCATAGGTAGAGAGCATCTCCGTGGTTTTACCGATTACCATGAAAATGAATTCGACCCAGCCTTCTTCAGGATTCCAGTCGGCAAACGTAAACGGAACACGCTCGCCGGTTTCGTTGGCGCGCACCATGAGGAACTGGCCGGCATGTGCGTGCCTGGCCATCTCAGGTGCCTCAATGCGAAACTTGAAAACCTTTTCAGAGAACTGCGTCTTTTCGAGGATCTTATACATTCAGCGGTACTCCTCTCCCGAACCGGATATCCTCGTGCAGTAAGTCGAGCCTACGCTCGACCTGCAAATCATTTAAACGGCGCGTCTGGGTTCGGCCGAAAAAATGTGCAAACGTTATTGTATAACGCTTAGCGCGCTCATGTGGCGAGAAAACCCTTGAGGACAGGTTTTGTCAGAGGTGCCTTGAACAGTTTCTCCGCCTCATCGGCTGCCACCTCAACGGTGACAAGAAACTCTTCAAGAGCGGCGCCTTTGAGCTCTTTCAAGACGTAGCCAGCTACCTTCATTCGACCAGGCGGGCGCCCGATGCCGCACTGCAGGCGCATGAAATCGCGGGTGCCAAACTTGTCTGCAATGGAGCGCAGGCCGTTATGGGCATTAAGTCCGCCGCTGGCTCGTGTTCGTACGCTTCCGGCTGCAAGATCAACTTCATCATGAACGACAAGTATGTCGGCAGGAGAGATGCGCCTCGTCTGAGCGAGCTTTGAGAGAGGTCCTCCGCTGGTGTTCATAAAATCCTGCGGTTTGGCGAGAAGAACCTCTCGCCGTTGTGTGTCTGCATCCATGACTATGATGGTGGCAACCAGACAGCCCGCTTCATGCTTCCAGTAGCGCGCGTCATAGCGTTCGGCAAGCGCGTCAATTACAGCAAAGCCGACGTTATGCCTGGTGTGCGCGTACTTCTCGCCAGGGTTGCCGAGACCGCACACAAGAGAAGGAGCCTTGAGAGATGTGGAGATGGTCTGCGGCTGTCTGTTTGCTTTCATCAAGATTCCCTTACCGGTTTGGGCCGTCTTTGTATACGCAATGTAACATATTGCTCAAAATTTCGTCCTTTACACGCATAGCAAGGGCGATGTGTGCAATTCTATACCGTGATGTAGTAAACCTAGAGGAGGCGGTATGGATATAACCGAGTTGGTCAAACTGCTTGGCATCCTGGTAGTCGTGGTTGGCTTCGCGTTTAAGTGGGATTCGATTCTTACGATTCTCATAGCGGCATGCGTTACCGCGGTGATTGCCGGCATGGACCCGATCGTATTTTTGCAGACGCTGGGAAAGAGCTTTGTCTCAACGCGTACCATGCTTATTTGCGTGGTAGTTTTTGTGCTGACGGGCACGCTTGAACGAAACGGCCTTCGCAATGCGGCTCGTGAGCTCATGCGGCGCGTTAAGGGCGCCAGCGGCGGCATCATCATGGCGGCCTATGGCGTTTTCCGCCTCATTTTCGCCGCGTTTAACGTTGGCTTTGGCGGCGTCGCCGGGTTTATTAAGCCCGTGGTTATGCCTATGGCTGAGGCGGCGGACGATCCTGACGCGACGCTGATGACACCTCGTCACCGCGATGATCTTAAGGGCATGGCGTCCGGCATGGAAAATGTCGCGTGGTTCTTCGGTCAAGTGCTCTTTGTGGGTTCGTCAGGCATGCTGCTGGTGCAAAGCACACTTAAGGAGCTTGGATACGCCGTTGAACTTTCGCATCTTGCGGCTATCGAGCTTCCGGTAGCTCTCATTGCCGTTGCATTTACCTCGGCATACTATATATTCCTCGACCGCCGATATCAAAAGCGCGACATCGAGGCCGCCGCGGATAAGGCCGGAAATACGGCCGTCGTTGCAACGGGCGATGCCACTACTGAGACAGGAGGTGAGGCGTAATGGACGCTCTTATCGCTTTTTACACTTCCACCGACCCGAAAATTACGCTTTCGGCAAAATTACTTGAAATTGTCTTTGTGCTTATTGGTCTCGTGGCGATGTACGCAGGCGTTTCAAATTTCCGCGACAAAACCAACGTTAAGCGTATCGGTACCGGGATTTTTTGGACCATGCTCGGCCTGCTTTTTATTGTAGGAAAATGGATTCCCTCCGAGCTGACCGGCATCGGTCTTATCATCATGCTGCTTCCTGCGGTCTTCAAACAAGTTGGGCGCGGAGAAGATACGACAAAGCCCACCGAAGAAGAGATGGCCGTGGCGTATTCGAGCATCGGCAACAAAATCTTTTTAGCGTCGTTCAGCATCGGTGTTTTTGCGCTGATTTTCGCCTTCCTCTTCCCTAAGATTTCAACGCTTGTAGGACTTACGGTAGGCGTTTTTGTAGGCTGCGGCATTCTTTTATGTATGCGGCCCGGCGTGAATACTCCCAAGCTCTTTCTTGATGACTCAAGGCGCATGCTTGATATCGTAGGGCCGCTGGTTATGCTACCTACGCTCCTTTCGATTCTTGGCGCGACCTTTACGGCTGCCGGCGTGGGTGAAGTCATTTCTCACCTTGTGGGAGGCGTTATTCCCGAGGGTAATTTGATTGTCGGTATTGTCGTCTACTGCGTAGGAATGGCGCTCTTTACCGCCATTATGGGTAACGCCTTCGCGGCAATTACCGTGCTTACCGTGGGTATCGGAGCTCCGTTTGTGCTTTCGCTCGGAGCAGATCCCACCGTTGTTGGCGCGCTTGCTCTGACCTGCGGTTTCTGCGGTACGCTTATGACGCCAATGGCGGCAAACTTCAATATTGTTCCCGTGGCGATTCTTGAGATGGACGATGAGTATGGCGTTATCAAGAAACAAGTCGTTCCTGCCATCTTTATGCTTACGGTGCAAATCGTTATGATGATTGTACTGGTAGCACTCTAAAAAGGTGCGACTTTCACAACGCTTTGATAGGAGGTCATCGTGGCAACAATTTTGGTAACCGGTTTTCAGCCCTTTGGTGGCGAGAAAATCAATCCTGCTTGGGAAGCCGTCCGTGCGCTTCCCGATACCATAGCCGGCGCTGACGTGGTAAAGCTGGAGGTTCCGGTGGTTTTTGGCGCCGGAGCAGATGCGGTTTCGGCCGCAATTGATCATATTGATCCTGACATTGTGCTTTGCGTCGGCCAGGCGGGTGGCCGCGCGAAGATTACGCCGGAATTTGTCGGCATCAATTACCGGGACGCGCGCATTGCCGACAATGATGGCAATCAGCCGCTTGCCGAGAAGATCGTCGAAGACGGCCCTGACGCTTACTTTGCAACGCTTCCTGTTCGTGCGATGGTTGCGGCCATGAATGAGGCAGGTATTCCGGCGACCGTATCATACACGGCCGGAACGTACGTCTGCAACGACGTGATGTATTCCATGCTGCACGCGCTTGCCACCAAGCATCCCGAGGCGCGCGGCGCTTTCCTGCACGTTCCTTTTGCAACCGAGCAGGCCACCAAGCAGCCGGGAAATACGCCCAGTCTTCCTCTTGAAATAATGACACGCGGCCTTGAGCTCGCTTTGACTGCCGCTGTAGAGCATCAGACCGACATCGTGGACGCAACTTTTGGCACTACCCACTAGTTGCTGTTCACAACGTCGTCGCTCATGGGTGTGTAGAGACGAGAAGACCTTGGAGCTTTGAGTTCCAAGGTCTTCTCGCTTTTGCATCAGGGATGACTTATGTTATTGCTACAGGCGTTGTTCCTGCAAATTGTTTTTACAGGTTGAGGTCGCCGCCAAAGATGTCGGAAACGGGGCGATCCGTGTAGACGGCGTAAATCGCCTCTGCGAGCTCGTTTGCAACGGTAATGGTCTTGATCTTTGAGCCTGGTTGATTGGCTGCGGCACAAGGAATGCCATCGGTGACCACGCACTCTTCAATCGGAGCTTCATTCAGGCGCTCAATGGCAGGGCCGGAGAAGATGCCGTGCGTAGCGCAGACGTAGATGTCGCCTGCTCCCATTTCCTTGAGTTTGAGAACGGAAGCGCAAAGGGTACCTGCGGTATCAATCATGTCATCGTTGACGATGCAGGTCTTACCGGTGATGTTACCGATGATGCCCATAACGGCCGACTCGTTATGACGGGGACGGCTCTTGTGGGCAATGGCCAAACCGCAGTCAAGATAGTCAGAAAGCTTTTTGGCTGCTTTTGCGCGACCCATATCCGGGGAAACGACAACAGTATTTTCCCAGTTGAATGGCTTTTTCTTAAAGTAGTCGCCCAAGAGGTACAGCGCTGTCAGGTGTGAAACGGGAACATCGAAGAAGCCTTGGATCTGACCCTGGTGTAAATCAAGGGTGATGACGCGGTCAACGCCGGCCTCTTCAAGCAGGTTGGCCATGAGGCGCGCGGTGATGGGCTCGCGGGCAGCGGCCTTGCGATCCTGGCGCGCATACGCGTAGTGGGGAATAACGGCCGTAAAGTTCTTCGCGGACGCCCGCTTGGCGGCATCGGCGACGATAAGCGTTTCCATAACCAGGTCATTAACGTTTTTCCCGGCTAGTGTCTGAACGAAAAAGACTTCATCGCCGCGGACGGACTCATCAAAGCGAGCGTATATCTCGCCGTTGGCAAACTTTTCCAGCAGCAGACCGGAAAGTTCAAGGTGGAGGATTTCAGCAACTTTGCGGGCAAGTTCAGGGTTACCCGTACCACAATACAGTTTGATGTTCTTCTCGACGTTAAGTGGCTGACACAGTTGCTCAAACATTTAATCCTCTTTCTCAAGCTTTGCGCGCCTTGTAGCGGCATATCCTTCAACAATACGCTGTTCGCTGCGCTCAAGAGCAAGAGCGTCCGCGGGAACATCCTGTGTGATGCAGGAGCTGGCGCCCACCAGCGCGCCATCACCGATAGTGACCGGGGCTACCATCATGGTGTCCGAGCCGATAAACACATGATCTCCGATGGTGGTAGGGAACTTGTGGTAGCCGTCATAGTTGCAGGTAATCGATCCAGCACCAACATTGACGCCTTCGCCCATAGTGGTATCGCCGATATAGGAAAGATGCGGAACTTTGGAACCTGCGCCGATGGTTGAATTTTTAATCTCAACGTGCGTTCCGGCCTTGGCGTGCGGCATGAGGTGAGCGCCAGGCCGCAGATAGGCGCGGGGGCCACAGGTGGCGCCGTCCTCGACAACCGCGGAAAGAGCGACGGTTTCATCGACAACGCAGCCGTCACCGATAGTCGTGTCGGTCAGGCGCGTATTCGGTCCGATAACGCAGTCAGACCCGATATGCGTTGCGCCGTAGAGCATGGTCATCGGAAGAATCTCAGTATCCTGGCCCACGGTGACGTCCGCGCCGACCCAGACCGTGGTCGGATCGAGCATTGTAACGCCTTCCGCCATCAGGTGCTCGTTGATGCGCTCCTGCATGATGCGAGTGGCGTCGGCGAGCTGTGAGCGGGAATTGACACCCAGCGCCTCGTGGTAGTCATCGACATGAACGGCGGACATCGGCTCTCCTTGGCCGACGTATATGCCAACCATATCGGTGAGGTAGTATTCGCCTTGCGTATTGTCGTTGGCGATAAGGTCAATGTTTGCGGTAAGACGACCGCCGCAGAAGCAATACACGCCTACGTTACATTCGCGTTCGTGTTTGCGCTGTTCAGGGGTGGCGTCCTTATGCTCAACAATGCCGGCGACGTGCCCGTCTGAAAAAATAACGCGCCCATATCCCGTGGGATCCGGAGGCGTCATGGTCAATAAGGTACAGGCGTTGTGGTGCGCGCGCGTTTCATCAACAAGAGCTTTGATTGTTTCTGAGCGCATGAGGGGAGCGTCGCCGTTAATGACAACGACAGGTCCATTAAAGCCACCAAGAGCATCGCGGACTACGCGAACCGCATGACCGGTGCCAAGCCGATCGGTCTGCTCGACATATTCGATTCCATCGAAATCGGATAGCGCAGCCTTGATTTCGTCTGCATGATTGCCCACGACAACGATGGTGCGTTCGACACCGGCAGCCTGCGCGGCGCGGACGGTCCACCAAACGATGGGTTTATCAAGTAGATTGTGCACTACCTTGGGGTGGCGGGACTTCATGCGCGTTCCCTCGCCGGCAGCGAGGACAATCGCAGTAAGTGGCATGTGAAAAGCCTCCAAGCGAACTGTGCGTTGACGCGGAATGCCGCGTCAAGTCCCTTACATACTCATCATACTCAAGCAGGCATGGCTGGGGTAGTAGGATTCGAACCCACATTACAGGCACCAAAAACCCGTGTCCTAACCATTGGACGATACCCCAATGTAATCACTACGTTGGTCGCCGGCATACATGCTTGAAAATGAATGCTCTATGAGTGTATCAGCTACGGCCGATAAATGCGCCGCAAATTGCATCTAATACAAGAACTGCAAGAGTTTGTGCGTCCGCGAGGGTAAACGAACCTTCTACCGAGCTTCTTTCGGGCAGCGAGATGCGCACGATCTGAGGCGAACCCTCCGCCGACTGAAAGGCTGTCCGCAGGCGCATAGGAAGCGTCTCGTTTTCGTCCATGGTGACGCTGCCGATAACCGTCTTGCCGCGGGCGGGCTTAACTGGCGCTGGGCTTGACGTGATGGCGAGAATGGCCGTGCAGCTTGTGGGAGTATCGATGGAGTCAACAAGCTCGATGCCGGACGCCTCGGAAGTCGCTCTGGCAAGATTGGCCACGCGTCCGGCGACATTTCGGGCAATGGGATCTTCGCCCGTGATGGCAAGCGCGATGGTTTCCAACACGTTCGCCGCACGTGCAAATCCCATGCCGCCCTGGGGATGGGGCCCTTTTGCCTGCTTGCCGGACCATACGTGACGCAGACGCTCAATGGCGTCGAGCGTATCTTGAAACGCCATGCCGTCAGCAAGCTCACCGACACTTTCCTGGAAGAGCTTTACCGCGGCCTCGGTGTGAACGCCGTACTGGCCGTCCGGCTCTCCACAGGAAAATCCCAAGATATTCAGGCGCTCCTGAAGCTGACGTACATCGTGTCCATGGAAGTTTGGCAGACGCAGGTACAGTGTGCGGTCTCCCAGCTCGTAGCTTTCGTCAACGAGCAACACCCATGTGGCGATGTCAACGTCTTCGCCGAGCGAAAGATCATGGTCAAGCCGAAAGCGCGCAACGGCGTTGGCGGTCGTGCGGCCAAAGGAGTGCTTCTCGCGCTCTGTAGCATCAATATCGTAATCGAGCTTTACCAGACGTTCCTGAATATCCTCAACGGCAGCGCCGGTGCTGCCGGGCGTGATAGGGTCCATAATTTCTTGTTACCTCTTCCGATCCACAAAAAAGTCAGCCATCGACAGCAGCGTGTCACGTGCTTCAGCGTCGAACTCTGCCCCATTGAGATGTTCCTTGGCCTCAGCTATAAGGCTTTGGGCCCGCAAGCGGACGAAGTCAAGAGCGCCGGAGGACTCGATGAGCGCAACGGCGCGCTCTAACAGTATAGGGTCATTTGTCTTTGACGACAAAAGAGAAATGAGCTCGCCTCGAACATCAGCGGAAAGAGCTGCGTTGGTGACGTGGATGTCGCTTTGCTCAGAAGCCGTTTGCGTCTCGCCCTCTTGCGTGGAGGCGAGCAGCGCCTCTAAAGCCCGGACCACTAAAAGCGTACGTTTGCCTTCGGTGATGTCGGAGCGGAAGTCCTTGCCTTGCGCTGTGCCATCGCCGACGAGGTTCAAGAGATCGTCTTGAAGCTGGAAGGCGAGCCCGGCTTTCATGCCGAAGGATCTGAGCGCCGACTGCTGCCTTTGGCTGCCACCACCTACAATGGCGCCGGCTACCAGCGGGCAAGCGGCGGAATAGTAGGCCGTTTTTGACGTCGCCATAAAAAGATAGTCATCGGATGTGATGTCCCATCGATTTTCTCGGGTCCAGCCGAGATCGAGCGCCTGGCCTTCCAGAGTATGCTCCTGCATCAAAAGAAGGGCATCGATAAGGCGGATTTTGACATCGTTGTTATACGTATCGCTGCGGGCAATACGTGATACAACGTTGACCAGCGCCGCGTCTCCTACGTTAATGGCAAGGCCAACGCCAAGAGTGCGATAAAGACAGGGATTGCCGCGTCGTAATTTTGAACCGTCAGCGATGTCGTCATGGATAAGCGCCGCCGACTGAAAATCTTCGATGGCGCTTGCGATGGGGAACGCCTCTTGAGGATTGCCTCCGACAGCTTCGGCTCCAAGCAGAGCGAGCGCCGGCCGTACGCGTTTGCCTCCTTGCGCGCTAAATTGGCGCAACGGCTCGTAGAGGTAGGCGTTCAAGTCATCGGTTGCGTGCGCGGAGACCGCTTCAGGTTCGTTGGCATCGCCTGTGACAGAAGGAAGTCCAGCTTTGAGGTCCTTCTCGATACGAGGCCTGACTAAGGCAAGATAATCGGCAAAGTTCACGATGGCTCCTTGGTGCGCCGGACAAGCAGGCGCTAACTGCGGTAGCCGTCGGGGTTCATGGACTGCCACTTCCAGGAGTCGCGGCACATGTCGTCGAGGTCGTACTGAGCGCTCCATCCGAGCTCTCTGGCCGCCTTAGAGCAATCGGCGTAGTTGGCGTCCACATCTCCCGCGCGGCGAGGTTCAATAACGTAGGGGAGCTCTTTGCCGCATGCCTTTGAGAACGCTTTGATGACGTCAAGGACGGAGCTGCCTACGCCGGTGCCGAGGTTGAAAATCTCAACGCCTGTGCGGCCGTTCATCCAGTCGAGAGCGGCGACATGACCGGATCCCAAATCGCAGACGTGGATGTAGTCGCGGACGCCAGTACCGTCAGGAGTCTGGTAGTCATTGCCAAAGACATGAATGGCCTCACGCTTGCCGATGGCCGTTTGCGCCACATACGGCACGAGGTTATTGGGGATGCCCGTGGGATCCTCGCCGATAAGGCCGGACTGGTGGGCGCCGATGGGGTTAAAGTAGCGAAGCAGAACGACGTTCCATTCAGGATCGGCGGTGTGGACGTCGGTCAGGATCTGTTCAATCATCCACTTGGTCCAGCCATAGGGGTTGGTCGCAGGTTTTTTGGGGCTCTCTTCGGTCAGCGGCAATGAATCGGGATCGCCGTAGACGGTGGCCGAGCTGGAGAAGATGATGGACTTGCAGCCGTGGGTGCGCATAACATCCAGAAGGGTAAGCGTGGAGCCAAGGTTGTTGGCGTAGTACTCAATTGGTTTGGTAACCGACTCGCCGACAGCTTTGAAGCCGGCAAAATGGATAACGCGGTCGACGGCGTGCTCGGTAAAGATATGGTCAAGGTTAGGGCGATCGTTGACATCGGCCTCGTAGAACGTGAGGCGTTCGGCGTTTTTCTCGCCCACGATGGTCTTGATGCGGTCGATAACTTTTTCCGACGCATTGGAAAGATCGTCAACGATGATTGCCTCATAGCCCTTATTGAGCAATTCAACTACGGTATGGCTGCCAATAAAACCGGCGCCTCCGGTGATAAGTACGCAGGTGTCTTTGGGGTCCTTCTTTTGGCTCATGAGTATCCCTTCTTAGTGCGGTGAGATTGCACTTGTATAATCACAGGTCATGTCTGCTGGTAGTATAGTACAACCACGAAGACCACAGTTGGGAGAGCTACCTGTGGTTTGCAGAGAAGAGATAGCGTTAGTGTCGGTCTAAAAAGACGTATTACCGTATAAAACAGTCATCCTCACTGCAAGTGTTGCTCTCATTGCAAGCGTCTCTCGTGTAGCGAACAAGCGCTCTCTTCGCAAACAATGGGTACTGGAACATAGCTTAAGGAACTGTGGATTTCCGTTCGCTTTCCGTTCACCCTACTCTCCTCTTTTGTGATGCATCTGGAATCGTCGAGTCTATATAATTCAAGCTGATGGTCAGATTCATCAGGGAATCCTGAAAGCAATACAATCACGTTTCATTTTTGAGAGGTTGATGTATGTTATGAGCGGAATAAAAACATCACACAAGAGGCGCCTTTGGGGGATTATTAGCTCAGTGGTCGCTGTGACGCTGTCCTTCTTTTTGGCGCTGCCAAAAGATGCGCTTGCCTGTACGCAGATCTATGTGGGGCCACAGCTCACACGCACCGGCGATGTCTACGTTGGCCGTGCAGAAGATTACGCGCAGCGTCATCCCAAGGCATTTGGGATCCAAGAGGCTCGTCAGAACCCCGAGTTCTCGTCGGATGAGTCAAACTTCAGGTGGACATATGCTGGAACAAGCTATCGTTACACCTACGTGCGCGATCTTCCTTCAGGTTGGGACGGGCGCAATGATGCTTACTCTGAGGCCGGCACTAACGAGATGGGCGTGAGCGTCTCTGCTACTCTCACTACAGACTATAACAATCAAGTCAAGGCTGTTGATCCCTGTGGCAACGGAAGCGCAACGCCCAGTGGCCTCGGTGAGTACACTATTGCCGATATCGTACTGGCCTGCAGCCCTACAGCACGTGAAGGCGTTAAGCTCCTTGGTAGGCTTATCGATCAGTACGGCAACTACGATTGCAATCAGATTGTCATTGCTGACAACACTGAAACTTGGCTCTTTACTCAGCTCTCAGGTCATCAGTGGATTGCCATCAATCTTACTGGCGCATATCCCAACAAGGCCTCGGTCAATCCGAACATTGGACAACTCAAATACCAAATCGATCTTAACAACGAGAATGTCTGTCTACACTCAGAGCGGCTTGAAGAAACAGCAGTAAACGCTGGTAGTGCCACGTATTTTGAAGATGGCACTCTTGACGTTGCTACTTCCTACGGCAATCCTCAGCCTGGCGCTTCACAATATACCCGCCTTGCGCAGGGTCGTGCCTACTTTGGCGCTCCGCTCGCCGAGGGAAGCTACACCATGGGGGCGCATGGCGTGGCCTCTGTAAATGACCCTCAGCTCCTCTTCACCCCTGGTGTCAGCCAGGTTGATCTCTTCACCATGCTGCGCTCCTTCGCCGCCCGGGGTGAGCAGGATAGCACCCTCAACGCTAATACCAATGCAGGCCTCTACGCCATTGGTAATAATCGCACGGTTGAGGCGCACATGTATCAAATTCGCCCGGGTATGAGTGCTGACATCGCAACCATTCAGTGGGTAGCTCTCTCTCGCTCCGAATTCAGCATTGCAATTCCTAGCTACTCAGCCCTTCTCACCGAGGTAGATACCACTTTGTATCCGCCTGTAGATAGTTGGAATGAGGCTCACACAGGTCCTAGAGAAAACGTAGATAGCGTAGACGCTGCTATGGATGCCAGCACCGACAATGGATCGCTCGATTATGTTCTCATGGACATCAATACGCTCGCCTACAACAATCGAGACAAACTCGCCGCCAATACCCGCGCATATCTCGACGCCCTGCAAAAGCAGCTTATTGCCCAGCAGGAAGTAGTCGACAAGATTATGCAGCAGACACCGACCTCTGAACGCACAAAACTCGCAAACAAGCTCCATAAGCAAGCGAGCGCCGAGGTGTACGCAAAAACTAAGGCTTTGCTGGATGAAATGCGCAACTATCTTAAGGGAGACCAGTCAGCACCCTTTGTCCCAAGCGACTACGACGTAGCCACTGGACTTGCAAGGACTCCTATCAGCTATGCAACAGCCTTTGTCACTCCCGTATTCACCTCTGAGCCCCAAGATGTAAGTGTCGAGAAGGGCAATGCTGTTACACTGAGCGCTGAGGCAAACCTTCCTGATGGCGTTGAGGGCAGCAATTCACAGTTGACCTACGAGTGGTTCAGAGTTGCCGAGCCTGCCAGTACTGAGAACAGCAATGCTCCTGCCGCTGACGTCTCTGTTGGTACAGGTCAAACTCTTACTGTAAATACCTCAGAAGTAGGCACTGCTCGTTATTACTGTGTTGCCACTAATAACGCCTCAGGTCTCACAGCCGTCTCTAGAAGCGCTACTGTTACTGTTAGCAACTCCGCAGGACAGGACTCCGACTCAGGACAAGATCAGAATAATCAAGGTCAGAACCAGAACAACACTGATCCTGGACAGGGTAACAACCGCAGGTCTGGATCTCGTAGGAGCGGCAAAGGTAATCTCCCTCAGACCTCTGACTCCACAAATCTCCTCATCCCTCTTAGCCTTGGTATAGCAGGAGCTGCGCTTATCACAACAACAAGTGTTCTTCGCCTGAAGAGAAGGAATAGCTGATGATCGTGCAAGACCTGGCATAAAGATAAAGGTGCGAGTACCCAGATCTTGGCTTTGCACGTTTAATCACCGCTTGAGGACGCCCACACAAGGGCGTCCTCGTCGCTTATCTTTGTTTGATAAAGCCCGCGTATCCCATCAAAGCATCGTAGCGGCTATTTTGCATGTGAAGACCTAATGAATGCTCGTGCCTCAAAAGGCCGCAGTAGCAGTGAGTGTGCGTCAGTAGCAGTATCGGGGTAGTTACCGATAAGAACATCAAAGCCGTTGAATAGATCGGTCGACACGGAACTGACCTCTTGATCAGAGAAGTTTGTAAAAACCAATACACGGCAGTCGTTCAGAGTGCGTTCATAGGCGATGATGTTCTCGCCGGCAGTATCGATGAAGTGAACATCACCCTCGCTGATGACGGGATGGGCTTTCCTGATGGCAATGAGCTGCCGGTAGAAGGAGAATACCGAGTCGGGGTCATCAACTTCCGCGGCGGCGTTAATGGTCGTATGGTTTTCAGGAATTCCAATCCATGGTGTTCCGGAAGTGAACCCCGCGGTTTTTGTCGCGTCCCACTGAACCGGGGTGCGACTGTTGTCGCGGGAGCGCTCGGAGACGATATGAAGCGCTTCCTCGGGTGAGTATCCCTGGTTCTGAAGAATCGTAAAGTAATTAAGAGACTCCACATCGCGATACTGTTCGATAGTAGTGAAGTCCGCATTCGTCATGCCTAACTCTTCTCCCTGGTAGATATAGGGAGTTCCGCGCAGAAGGTGTGTGGTGACAGCAAGCAGCTTGCTGGATTTTTCCCAGTAGTGCACGGTATCGCCAAAGCGAGAATTTGGTCGCGGCTGGTCATGATTGGCCCAGAAAAGTGCGTTCCAGCCTCCGCCAGCTGTCATGTGCTCCTGCCATGATTTCAGCAGATTGTGCAGCTCGTTGATGTCCGGCTCCTTGAGTGCCCACTTTTCGCCGTTGAGATAATCAACCTTAAGATGATGAAACGAAAATACCATGGCAAGTTCATGATCGGCAGGATTAGAATAGCGAATACAGTTTTCAATAGAGGTGGAGCTCATTTCCCCGACGGTCATCAGTCCATCGATGCCGCTTTTCTCCACAAGTTCCTGCAGGTATTCATGGACATGCGGTCCGTCCGTATAAAAACGTCGGCCGTCTCCCAAGGGGTCATCTTCAAGGATATCCGGCTTGGAAATAACATTAATTACGTCGAAGCGAAAACCGTCAACGCCCTTATCGCGCCAAAAGCGCACTACGTCAGCGAGCTCTGCGCGGACCTCCGGATTGGCCCAGTTGAGATCGGCCTGTGAAGTGTCATAGAGATGCAGGTACCACTTGTGAAGTGAGGGGACCCACTCCCAGGCGCTTCCCCCGAACTTGGATTGCCAGTTGGTTGGCGGCGTGTCAGGTTCGCCATCGACGAACTTGTAGTAGGCAAGATATTTGGGATCGCCGGCAAGCGCTCGCTGAAACCATATGTGGTCGGTCGATGTGTGATTGAAGACCATATCGAGCATCAGCTTGATGCCATGCTTTTTTGCCTCGGCCGAGAGATCGTCAAAGTCTGCCATAGTACCAAAGAGAGGTTCGATGTTGCGATAATCTGCGACGTCGTAGCCATTGTCATGTTGCGGAGAAACAAAAAACGGCGTAATCCAAAGGTAATCGATGCCAAGTTTTTGCAGGTAGTCAAGACGCTGCGTGATGCCACGGAGGTCTCCTATACCGTCGCCGTTTGAGTCCTGAAAGGAGCGGACATAGATCTGGTAGGCGACCTTGGTACCGAGAAATTCGGCGCGTGCGCTCGTGATCTCAGGGGCGGCTGTTGTTTTGGGTGACTGCTCTGACATAGTCGCTTCTTTCATGTGTGGTTTTAGATGCGGTTGCGCGAGACCTGTCAAACCCATCGGGCTCGGCAGGTCTCGCGATAATGGCGTACGACAATTGTAGTTACGCTTAGGATGCAACTTTAGTACGTAATGACGTCGGTCTCGTTCGCTTTGACTTGTCCGGAGGTGACGTACGCTAAATCGGTCGCCTGACCCGGCTCGGTCACGATCATAAGGACGGTATCTTTGTGTCCTGCTGCGGCCACTTTATTGCGGTCGAATGTTACCAGCGGTTGACCGCTGCGAACAATATCTCCCTGATGGACATGGCAGGAGAAACCTTCTCCTTTCATCTCGACGGTATCAAGGCCAATATGAATTAGCAGTTCAAGGTCATTGGGAAGCTTGAGCCCGACAGCGTGGCCTGTTTCTTCCATCATGACGGACACTACGCCGTCGCAGGGTGCCAAAACGCTGCCATCGGACGGTGCGATTGCAAGACCGTCTCCCATCATGCCGGCAGAAAAGACGCCATCGTTGACTTCAGCAAGCGTGAGAGCCGCTCCGTTGACGCAGGCTTTAATGGTGCCGTCAGCGACAAGATCGGCTGCGGCGGCAAGATTTTCGGCGACTGTTGCGCTTGCGACAGCGGCGTTGGCGCTCTTGTCATCGTCAGTACCGTTGGTGCTTATAGCGCTGCCGTCAGCGACTTCCTCGTTCTTGTCGATACCTTGACGCTTGCCGACCATAAAGGTGAGGACAAAAGGAATGATTACGGCAATGATCATGCAGACAGCAAAGATACCGATAAATTCGGGGCGAATCGAGAGGACGCCCGGCAGGCCGCCGACACCGATGGAGAGGGCGTTGACGCCGAAAGCAGTACAAACGCCTCCCGCGATGGAGCTGCCGATCATGGCGCATACGAAGGGGAAGCCATACTTGAGGTTGACGCCGAACATTGCAGGTTCGGTAACGCCCAGGTAGCAGGAGATAATAGAGGGAATATTGACCTGCTGGGCATTCTCGTCATGCTTCTGAAGTATTGACATGGCAAGAACTGATGAGCCCTGAGCAATGTTGGAAAGTGCAATCATGGGCCACAGTGGCGTGCCGTAATTGTTGGAGCTTGCGATGAGCTGCATGTCAACGGCGTTGGACATATGGTGCAGGCCGGTGATGACAAGGGGAGCGTATACGGCGCCAAAAACAAGGCCAAAGAGCCAGGCAAGCGGGCTTGTGATGCCGGCAAGAACGATATTGCCAATCCAAGAACCGAGGGTCCAGCCAATGGGGCCGAGTACAAAGTGGGCGGCCATGACGGCAAGCAGAAGCGAGCAGAACGGCACCACAATCATCTGAATGACGGACGGAGTGATCTTTTTGAAGAAGCGTTCGAGGTAGTTGAAGGTGATAGCGGCGAGAATAGCGGGGATGACCTGCGCCTGATAGCCAATCATACGAACCTGAGCAAAGTCAAAATCCCAGGTATGGGTGGCCCAATCGGCGGCGGTTGCTCCCGGAACGGCGTAGGCGTTCATCAGCTGGCCGGAGATGAGGGTAAGGCCGAGCACGATGCCAAGCATCGGGGTGCCGCCCATCTTCCTCGTAATTGACCAGCAGATTCCAACGGGGATGCCGGCGTGGAAGACTGCTTCGCCAATCAGCCAGAGGAAGTTGTACACGCCAGTCCAAAAGACGGAAAGCGACGCTAGCGTCTGGTTGCCTTCAGGTCCGAAGTAGGGCATCTCGCCAAGGACGTTGCGGAAACCCAAGATAAGACCGCCAGTAATGATGGCGGGGATAAGAGGAGCAAATACCTCAGCAATGGCGCCCATAGCTTGCTGCAGGATGTTGGTATTTCCAAGAGCAGCGGATTTGACATCTTGCTTTGAGGCCTCGCTTACGCCGGAAATACCGACGAAGACATCGTAAAAGTCTGCAACGTCGTTACCGATAATGACCTGGAATTGGCCTGCCTGCGTGAAACTGCCTTTCACCAATGCAAGTTTTTCAATAGCAGGAACATCGGCCTTAGAAGGATCCTTGAGGGCAAAACGCATGCGGGTCATGCAATGCGAAGCCGCCGCGATGTTATCCTTGCCGCCAACGAGCTTGAGGAGCTCCCGAGCATCATGGTCGTACTTTGCCATTTTTCCTCTTTTCCTCGCACGTATTGTGAATACGAAGGAGCCGAAATGTAGTTTACTGGGGGTCTGTTTTTACTGAGACCCCGCCAGGTCTTTTTCGCTCAAGCGCATCACAAACTTATGCAAATAAGTAAGAACATCGTAGCGCTTCTCTGTCTGAAAATAAAAAATTGAAAGACTCGATACTGTAAGCGTTGCAAAATCGCCCCTCAGCGTCTTATGCAGATTATTTGGATAAGTAGGTGCTATGCTGTTTACCGCATGCGCAAGTCTGAAAGAACTGCAACTAAATAGCATTGGGGATATGTATGAGAACAATTTATGATGAAATTTATCGCGATCTTTTAACAAAGATTGAGCAAGGAGTATATCCCTATCAGTCGCTGATTCCTTCTGAGGCCACTCTGACCAAGGAATATGCCTGCTCGCATAATACCTTGAGAAAAGCGATCGCCCTTTTGAGCCAACAGGGAGCGCTGCAGCCAGTGCATGGCAAGGGAGTTCGCGTTATTTATCAGAAACGGCCGCGCGCCTTGTTTGAGCTGGGTGGTATAGAAACTTTCAAAGAAGCCGCTCAGCGCAACGATCTTGATGCCAAAACAAAGGTAGTCACGTTTGAGCGCGTTACGGCTGATGCCGAGCTGGCGGCACGTACCGGTTTTGAAGAAGGAGCCAATCTCTACTATGTGGTTCGTGTCCGGATAATTAACGGTAAGGCTCTGATTTTGGACTACAACTACTTTCTTGCCGAGCTTGCAGCCAACCTTACGGAGGATAAGGCGAGACGCTCTATCTATGAATACCTCGAAAATAAACTCGACATGCAAATCGCAACTAGCAAACGAACCGTTACCGTGGAGCGGGTGACAGCGGAAGATCGGCGTTTTCTTGACCTTGACAGCACTGATTATCTTGCGGTTGTGACAGGGCAGACATTTGACAGCTATGGCAGAATGTTTGAGTTTACGCAGTCAAGGCACCGGCCGGACTACTTCTCGTTTTTTACCGTAGCGCGACGCGAGGTATAGCAATGCTAAAACGAGTGCCTACACCTTCGCGCGAAAGCACGTCAATAGAGCCGTCATGACTGTCGACAATCCACTTTGCAATAGATAATCCGAGGCCGGAACCATCGTTGCTTTTAGCACGGGCATTATCGGCTCGCCAGAATCGCTCGAAAATGTGAGCGACTGCCGCTTCAGATATGCCCATGCCCTCATCTTCTATCGATACCTGCACGTTCTTCTCGTCATAGGAGATATCAAAGGTAATGGGCGTTTTGGCGGGTGAATAACGGGCGGCGTTTTGAACAATGATACGCAGAGACTGTTTGAGCATCGCGATGTCGCCGACTGTTTGGTAGCGGTTGTCGGCAAGCGCTGATTTGTCAAACCCCAGTACATAGTGATGGCTGGCGTCAATCATGTCTGATTCTTCCCATACCTCAAAGGCAAGCTGCGCGAAATTCAAGGGAACCCTGGTAAGCGTATTTCTGCCCGCGTCGCCGCGTGCAAGGAAGAGCAGCTGCTCGACAAGGTCGTGCATGTGTTCGCTTTCCGATTTGAGCGCGGCGATTGATTCGTCCAGCACGGCTTCGTCGGTCTTGCCCCATCGGTCAAGCATGTCGGTATACCCTCGGATAACCGCGATAGGCGTGCGCAGTTCATGGCTGGCGTCGTTGACGAAGCGCATCTGCTGAAGTTTCGCCTCCTGCATCTGGTGCAGGAGTTTATTGAGAGCGATTTCAATGCTGGCCAGGTCTTCATTGCCGGTGTGAATTTGGGGCGAATCAACACTTGCCCGTTCGATAGCCTGTTCCAGGCTTTCCATTTTACCGTGGCTGAGCGAAGCGCCGTCTGTTGAAGCGTTGGGGTGAACGCTGGCGAGAAGATCGGCGTTGCCGAGCTTTTCTGCTTTGAGCGCAAGGGTGTTTAAGGGGAGCAGGGCTCGTTTGACGCGGCGCGTGTCATTGAAATAGTGCAGGAGATCTAAGAGCTCCCAGATAAGAACGGCTGCGTAAAGAGGCCAGAGGGCAATGAGATCTTTTCCAAGCTCAAACGCTGTAACGCTTGAGTCAGGACTGTGGACGATATAGCGGACAGTGGAAAAGCTACTGAGCGTGTTGGGGAAGGTAAGGGAGATCGCGTGATAGTGCGCGGGAAAAAATCCGAAGGTAAAGGTACCTTGCGGCAGACTCTTGTTATACGAGTACACGAGGATGAGCGCCACACAGGCAAAAAGCAGCAGGTTAAAGAAGAGATAATTGAGCAGCTTGCGCCACCAAAAACCCCAGCTGATGGAACGGGCGGTTGAAGATTCGGAGCGGCTGGTTGAGCGCGTCTTCACCAGGTTCTTTGCCCATTTTCCTATCCGCTTACGTTTCTCTGATGACATATCCCACTCCGCGGACAGTGCTGATGAGTTTGATGTTGTAGCGGTCGTCAAGCTTGGCGCGCAGGTGGGCGATATGTACGTCAACGTTGTTGGTATCGCCTATAAAATCGTAGCCCAGGGCGCCGGACGCGATGCGCTCGCGGCTCATAACAACGCCGGCATGCTCCATAAGCATGTGCAGAACTTCAAACTCTTTGTTGGTAAGTTCTACGGAATTGTGGCCCACGCATACCTCGCGGCGATCTACATCGAGGGTAACTCCCTTCATCGTAAAGGAGTTGGTTGCCGGGGCCTCAGACGTTGAGTGAGAGGAATCGCTAGTCGCGTCATGGTGTTTGAGCGCTACACGAATGCGGGCGAGAAGTTCCTCAATGGCAAAAGGCTTTGTGAGGTAATCGTCAGCGCCCGCGTCCAGTCCGGCAACTTTGTCCATGACAGAATCACGTGCGGTCAGCATGATGGTGGGCGTGTTCTTCTCGCGGCGAATCCGCCTCAGGACTTCAAGACCGTTAAGCTGGGGAAGAAGAATATCAAGCAGGATGAGGTCATACTCGGTTGAGAGTGCCATTTCAACGCCGGTTCTGCCGTCCAGCGCCTTATCCACCTCATAGTCCTCATGCGTCAGTTCGAGTTCTATGAAACGGGCGATCTTTTCTTCATCCTCAACGATAAGTATCCTGGTCATATAAACACCTAGATGTCCCGATTTGTTTTCGCCATTGTAACCCCCTCGGGCGCCACGCCTTCCTAGTCGTTTACGGTAACGTCTTTCTTAATGGTTTCAGCGGCGTCGGCTACTTTGTCCATGGCGTCGTTGACATCGACCGTGACCGGATGCGCTCCCTTGATGTGATAGCGCATATCAAAAAAGAGGCCGATGATGAGCAGCCAAATGGTGAATCCCCAAATAAAGAGGCCGATGATGGGGATAATGACAGGCATGGTTATGATTTGCTCGCCATGGCGCGTAGCAATAAATTTGGTTTCGACACCTTTGTTCAGCAGTTTTTTGAAATCTCCCCAAGCTGAGTCTACATGCTGAGAAAACTCTGATTTTTTGCTGGATGCCTGGTAGGCCGCTTGCGCCGCTTCCATCTCCGGTGAAACCTCCGGTTGCGCATTGGCTTCGGTGGTGTAGCTTGTTGCTTGCTGAGCCGTCTTGCCCTGTTTTTCAAGCCAGATGATAGCGTCGAGTACGTTGTCACCGCAGGCATCAAGAGCTGCCTTGGCATCCCCATAGCTCACAGCGCACTTCTCGCGAATGAACTCTACTTTTTCTAGTTTCTCCATGATAATCGTCCTTCCGACGACACGAAGACGCCCTTCGTCTTCGTCTTGCTTCATGGTGACCTAGTAAGCTTAACCAATTCTTGAGACTTGATTAAGCTTGCATAATAATTCTCTCACGGTTTTCTTGCGAGCTATAGAAGCAAAGCAGTCGAACCAGCGTCTGCCAAGAAGTTCATGAAAAAGCTGCTGGATACTATGGGTCTTTTAGAGGAAAACCCCTTACTTGGGCCTCTTCATCACGATGCTGATTTGCGCCGGCTCGGATACCGCAAGTTGTTCTGCGATGAGTATGTCTGCATCTACAGCGTTGTGGAAGGGCGTGCGGTAGTCCTCAGAGTGTTTCATGGGTCTGAATTCTACAAGATACGCCTGTAGGCTGAGGATGTAGATTACAAGAGACGCGAGAGAAAACACCCCGAGAAGGTCGACCTTCTCGGGGTGTTGTTGTCAAGCAGTTCACATGTGCGCTCGGTAACGTTTGCGTTGCGCCGTGGGCCTACTTTTTGTACGAATAGAAGCCCTTGCCGGCGTTAATGCCCTGCTCTCCTGCATCAATCTTCTCTTTAAGAAGTGTAACAATGCGGTTTTCGAGTGTGCCTTCCTGCTGAGCCTTAGGATTGAGCATACCAACGTTATAAGCGGTCGTAAGGCCGATGATGTCTAAAATCCTGAACGGTCCTGCCGGAGCGCCGGTACCAATCATCCATGCCTTGTCGATGTCCTCCGGCGAACCTACGCCACCTGCCCAAAGACCCTCGGCTGCTGATAGCAAGGGAACGAGCATTGAATTCAAGAGATAGCCAGGCTGCTCTTTCAATACTTTGACAGGAATCATACGGATGCTTGCGGCAAACGCTACCACCAGATCGAGATTTTCCTGTGCGGTATCTGCATGTCCCATAACTTCCGCAAGCGGGTTCTTCCAGATTTCGTTGGCAAAGTGCAGCGCGAGGTACTTTTCTGGACGGCCAGTGTATGCGGAAAACATGCTGGGAATCATGGTTGAGCTGTTTGTCGCGACAACGGTCTTCTCGGGCAGATGCTTTGCGAGCTCGGTATAAAACGCGATTTTCTGCTTTGGCTCTTCGGCGACGGATTCAATGACAAAATCGGCATCGTTGAATGCTTCGTCCCAGTCAACGGTAAGCTTCAGATGAGCGTATACCTTTTCAACCTGCTTCTTAAGCTCATCGAGTTTCTCTGCAGTAATCTCTTCCTGAGCGACAAGACCGTACGCGTATGCGCTTGGATTGGTTTTGAGAGCCTCAAGGGTATTCAGATAAATCTCCTTAAGACGATCAATCTTGGGCTGCGCGCGACCAATCGACGCGTCGGTACGAAGCCAAATGGTGGTGTCGTATCCCATGTATGCCGTCTGAAAAGCGATTTGGCTGCCAAGGACGCCTCCGCCGGCAACAGTTACCTTTTTTACGTTTGAAATATCCATCGGACTGTCCTTCCTCCCTTGAAGAGACGATGTCTTACGTTCGTTCTCATATACCCCATGAGAGTCTGAAAAGTCAGATTCTGCGAAGGTATTCCGCGACCGTGATAGTAACAAACGTGAACGGCAGGGCTGACGTGGCGAGAAGCCCCTTGGAAATTGACATGTCGGCTGCTTGCTGTCACGCTTTTGTTCAACGAAACAGTTAAATGAAACAGCTCAACGAAGCATGTACCAAAAATGACGGAGGCAACATGATTGACGGAACATATGACATAACGGCCGAAACTCCCATGGGTCCGAAGACGGGCACCGCGATTTTGCATGCTGAGGATGAAACTCTTACGGGAACTATGAGTGCTCTTGGTATGGAACTTGCTATTGAGAACGGCCGCGTGCAAGGCGATTCGTTTACCTTTGGCGGAAACGTAGCGACCTTTGTGGGGCCTGTTGTATTTACCTGTGGAGGCCGTGTGCAAGGCAATACTATCGAAGGTATTGTTCATGCCGCCGGACGTGACTTTGCCTTCAGAGGTACGCGTAGGGGCGCATAGCTGAGCTTGCCGACGTGCCGTGAGAACCCCTTTAGAGCATCTGGAGCAAACCATACATAAAAGCTATGGACTCAATGAGTTGGATGTTTTGTAGCTTTTACCGATTTTTGAAGATATTTCTTGCCTTCTTCTCGAAGCGGTATGACACTATCAAATAGTTATCATTGGCTAACTTTTGATAGTCGGCTTCAAAATCACAATGCCTGTCAATGTTTGCCATAAAGACAGATGTTTGATGTTGAAGCCGGTCGCAGGGAGGCAATATGGATGCACAAGAGGTTGTGCAGGGGGAGACTGCGCAAAATCCCCAACAAAATTCCGGACAGCAGAAGGAAGAGACTGCAAATCAGCAGCCTCAAGTAAATCCCGTAGCCGTGCTGCTTGAGTGGTCAGACAGAAAGGGTACCTACGCGTTCTCCGTTCTTCTCGCCATTATTGGCGTTATGGGGAGCATGGTGCCGTATGTCGTTGCCGGCACTATGGTGGTCGGCATTTTTAACGGCGTTCGGGATTGGTCATTTTACCTGCAGTGGGGTCTTATCGCTGCCGTAGGCTATATCGTGCAGATTATCTTCCATCATTTTTCGACAACGGTTTCCCACATTGCGACGTTTGCTACCATCGCAAACCTGCGCGTTCGTCTTGCGCAGAAGCTCACACGCGTTCCTATGGGATACGTGCTGGATACTCCGTCAGGCACGCTTAAGCGCCTGCTTGTTGAGAAAATAGACAGTATCGAAACAACACTTGCTCATGCCGTTCCCGAGCTGACGTCAAACCTCACCGTTGTTCTTGCGGTCTTTATATATCTGGCGATTCTTGACTGGCGCCTGGCTCTTGCCACGCTGCTGACTATCGTCGTGGGCCTGGGCTGCCTGGCGGGCATGATGAAAGACTACGCGTTCTGGTATCAAAATACCATTACTACCGGCAAAGAGATGAATAACGCCTCGGTTGAGTATGTTTCGGGCATTGAGGTTATTAAGGCGTTCGGCCAGTCGGCAAGTTCCTACGAAAAGTTCTCAAAGGCGGTGTACGCTTCCGCACATGCTTTTATCGACTGGATGAGCCACTGCCAAATTTGGCAGGACGCTATGCTTTCTGTCGCTCCCGCGACATTGGTGACGGTACTGCCGCTGGGATGCCTCTTTGTTATGCAGGGTACGCTTTCGCCTTCAACGTTTGTTATGTGCGCGGTGTTGTCGCTTGGCGTCTTTCAACCTTTGTATGCCGCGATGAGCTTTGGCGATTCGCTTGCCCAGGTTGGAACAATTGTTGAGGAGATTTCAGAGGTACTGAACTACCCCGACCAAAAGCGTGCCGAGAAGCCCTGCGCGCTTGAAGGTACTGACATTGTGCTCACTGATGTTCATTTTGCCTACGATGCCGATGAGGTCATTCACGGCATCGATCTTACGGTTGCATCCGGCCAGGTAACGGCATTCGTTGGCCCCAGCGGTTCCGGCAAGTCGACCCTCGCGCGCCTTGTTGCGGGATTCTGGGATCCCACTGAAGGTTCGGTTTCTATTGGAGGAAAGGATATCCGCATGCTGGCAGCGTCCCAGCTTGCTGACCTTGTGGCCTATGTTGATCAAGACAGTTACCTTTTTGATGAAACTATTATGGACAACATCCGGATGGGCCGCAAAGGCGCTACGGACGATGAGGTTATCGCGTGCGCTAAGGCATCCGGGTGTCACAACTTTATACAGTCGCTTCCTGACGGCTATCAAACAGTTGTAGGAGGCTCGGGTGGTCATCTGTCGGGCGGCGAGCGCCAGCGCGTAGCTATCGCGCGTGCGATGCTCAAAAACGCACCAATCATCTTACTTGACGAGGCTACGGCGTATGCGGACCCCGAGTCGGAAGCTGAAGTCGAGTCTGCGGTAGCAAAACTTGTAGCTGGCAAAACGCTCGTAGTCATTGCGCACCGCCTTTCGACTGTGCAAAATGCCGACAAAATCGTGGTTGTCAACGACGGACGCATCGAGGCTCAAGGCACGCATGACCAGCTGATGGATACCTGTCCGCTCTATGCGACTATGTACCGCGCACATATGGGCGCACTTGACGAGGCTTAACGAAAGGGGCTGCCGATGCTTTCTGTTTTGAAAATGTACTTCCAATTTGGAAGCGCGTATCGTGACAGGCTCTACAAGGGCCTCCTGTTTACCATTTTGTGCTGCCTGTTTGAGGGCCTGCAGATAACCGCGCTCTGGATAGTCTTCAGCGCGCTGACTGCCGGGACGCTTTCGGGTCAGACAGCTCTTCTCGCCCTAGGAGTTATGGGTATCAGCATTGCGGGTACCTTTGTGTGTTCGCACTTCAAGAGCGAGAATTTCTGCGACGCCAACTTCAGCATGGCAGGTAAAAAACGCGCCGAGGTCGGGGATACGCTGCGCCATTTGCCCATGGGTTATTTCAACGAGAACAGCCTTGGTGAAGTGACGTCAATTATGACCAACCAGCTTGACGCTATGCAAAATCTTGGTGGCCTTTTGTATATGACCATCGTTGGTGGCTTGGTGTTTTCCCTGATTGTTGTCATCTTTTTGTGCGCGCTTGACTGGCGCCTTGGCCTTATGGCTGCCGTGACGCTGGCGCTCTTTTGTCTGAGCATGGAACTTTTGCAAAGCTACGTACGCGTGACGGCTGAAAAATTTTCTGCAGCCAACACCGCTCTTGTAAGCGCGGTGCTTGAATATGTGCGTGGTATCAGCGTAGTGCGCGCGTTTTCTCTTGTGGACGATGCGGAAGGCAAACTTGCGTATACCGTTGATGATTGCCGAGCCCAGGCTTTAGCCCTTGAGTTTAAGGCGCTGCGCTTCTCGATTTTGCAGATGGTGGTTTCTAAGGCCACAAGCGTTGTCATGTGCCTGATGTCTGTATGGCTGTGGCTCTCCGGCAGCCTCGCTACGGCTACCTGCCTGACCGTAGTGGTGGTATCGTTTATGCTGTTCAGTCGTCTAGAGGCGGCCGGACGCTTTTCGGCGATTCTTCGCAATATCGAAATTGCTATGGAGCAGACAAATGAACTTCTCGCCACGCCTCCCATGGATGAGGGCGCGGCCATCGAGAAGGCCGATGCCTTTGACATCGAAGTGTCCGATATTACCTTTGGCTATGATGACCGCCGCATCCTCGATGGCGTAAGTCTTTCTATTCCTGCAGGCACTTCATGTGCTATCGTGGGTCCTAGCGGGTCCGGTAAAACAACGCTAGCCCGTCTGATTGAGCGTTTTTGGGATGTAGATTCCGGCAAAGTCACCTTGGGAGGACACGATGTGCGTGACTACAAGGTTGATTCGCTGTTGCAGAATTTCTCCACCGTTTTTCAGGGCGTTTTCCTGTTTGACGACACTATTGAAAACAATATCAAGTTTGGTAGCCCTGAGGCGACGCATGAGCAGGTGGTAGAAGCCGCTCGCCGTGCCTGTTGTGAGGAGTTTATACAGGCGTTGCCCAACGGCTATGAGACGCGGCTGGGAGAGAGTGGCTCTTCGCTTTCCGGCGGTGAGCGTCAGCGTCTTTCCATCGCTCGCGCCATTCTGAAGGATGCGCCGATTGTGGTGCTTGATGAGGCGACAGCCAATGTTGATCCTGAAAATGAGCTCGAGCTCCAGCGCGCTATTGCTGAGCTTACGCAGTCAAAAACGGTCATCATGATCGCTCACCGCTTAAAGACAGTGCGCAACGCCGACCAAATACTGGTGCTTGACCATGGACATATCGTGCAGCGCGGTACCCATGAATCGCTTATGGCGGAAGGCGGTCTCTACGCTGACTTTGTCAATATGCGCGAGAAGACCGTTGGCTGGAAGATTGCCTAAAGATTGGCGAAGGATAGGATTTCGGTTAAGACGATGCCTGCAAGTAAGCGTGCTTGCAGGCATCAGTTTTAGTGAAAGGCAGTTTCTCGGTGTGCAAAGTTTTGATGATATATATGGGTTACAGCAGTGAGCCATGCCGTCGTATGTAGATTGTCTTGACGATGCTGATAAGAATCAGATAGCCAAGCATAAGCGCTAAAAGCCAGCCGAAAAAGACTACCGGTAGACGAACTAGACCGAGGGCGGTAGATACTACAGGCAGGAAAGGCAGTGCACTGACCGCTGCGATGCCAATAATCGTAAGCGCTGTCAGGGCTGCAGAGGGGCGGCTTTGAATGAAAGGCAGTTTCTCGGTGCGCAAAGCGTGCAGGACAAACGTCTGGGTCCACATGGATTCTATGAACCAGCCTGTCTGAAATGACGCGATAAAAAGAGTTTGGGCGGCGAGAGCGCCGGAGGCGGTCAGTTCTGCCCAGGTGCCACCTGAAAGGGCCGGGGAGATGATAAAGAACATGAGCGCGAAGGTGAGTATGTCAAAGATGGAACTTACCGGTCCTATCCAGAGCATAAAGCCTGTAATGGAGCGGGCTTCCCATGAGCGGGGCTTTGCCAAAAAGCTCTCATCAACCGTATCCCAGGGAATTGCGATGCAGGTCAGCGTATAAGCAAGTCCCAAGAGCAAGAGCTGGAGCGCGGACATAGGCAAAAACGGAAGCAGAATACTGGCAACCATAACCGAAAGAACATTTCCGAAGTTTGAACTGGCGGTTGCCTTGATGTATTTGATTGTATTGCCATAGGTACGCCGGCCTTCCTCAACACCGCTTTTAAGGACGAGAAGATCTTTCTGCAGCAGGATGATGTCAGCTGATTCCTTCGCTACATCAACGGCAGTATCCACAGAGATGCCGACGTCAGAAGCACGCATGGCAGCCGCGTCATTGATGCCGTCGCCCATAAAGCCTACGATATGGCCATTTCGGCGGAGCGCTTCAACAACACGCGCTTTCTGCATGGGAGAAAGTTTGGCAAAGAGTTGCGTCTCTTCAACCCGCTTACGGAGCGTCTGATCGGAGAGAGCTTCAATTTCTTCGCCCAAAAGAAGCACGTCGACTTTGATGCCGACTTTTTCGCAAACGGCCGCCGCGACGCCTTCATTATCGCCCGTAAGAACTTTGACGCTGACGCCCCTCTCGCCAAGCTTTTTGACAGCTTCAGCAGCGCTTGCTTTAGGCGGATCAAGAAATGCCAGATAGCCAATGAGAGTCATCTCGGACTCATCATCGACGCCAAATTCACCTACCGGCCGCGGGTCGTCCTTCTGCGCTACCGCTATGACACGCATGCCTTCGGCGTTGAGATGTTGCACGCGTCGAAGCACTTCGCGGCGCTGCGCTTCGGTCAAGGGAGACACCTCGCTGCCAAGATCAACGGAGGTGCAGACGGTGAGAATTTCCTCGACGGCGCCCTTGGTAATCATCTGGGTTCTGCCCGAGTCGTCCTTGACCACCACGCTCATACGGCGACGCTCAAAATCAAAGGGAACCTCATCGATTTTGAGGTAATCGCCGGTCAGATGGTCTATATCAGTAAGGCGCCTAGTAGCTTTGATGATGGCCTTATCGATGAGATTGCGAAGCCCTGTCTGAAAATAGCTGTTCAAAAAAGCATGGCGTAAAACGGATTCGTCCTCCTCGCCGAGGACGTTCAGATGACGCTCAAGTATGACCTCGTCTGCCGTGATGGTGCCGGTCTTGTCGGTGCAGAGGATATCGATGGCGCCGAGATTTTGAATGGCAGAAGGGCTCTTGACGATGACATCTTGTTTTGCCATCCGCGTGGCTCCGCGTGAGAGACAGGTGGTGACGATGACGGGCAACATCTGCGGCGTAATGCCGACGGCAACCGAGACGCTGAACAAAAGCGCGTCCAGCCAGTCTCCTTTCATGATGCCATTGACAAGCAGCACAATCGGGCACATGACCAGCATAAAGACAACAAGAACCTTAGAGACCGATTTCAAACCCGCATCGAAGCTTGTCTCGGCAGGCGGCTGCCTGAGCGCCTTTGAAATGCGCCCTACATAGGTCTCGTCTCCTGTGGCCACTATAACGGCGCGAGCGCTGCCTGATTGTACGGTGGTACCTGCGAGCAGCAGATTTGTGCACTCAGAGAGGGAAAGCGGATAGCGTGTTCCATCGGCTCGCCGCCGCGCGTGAACAACACCCGTCAGCTTTTCGACAGGCTCGGATTCTCCGGTCAGGGCAGCTTCGTTTACAAAGAGATCCTTGGCGTCAAGCACGCGGCAGTCGGCAGGTACCATGTCTCCGCTGGCGAGAAGCACTACGTCTCCAACGACTACCTCGGCAAAAGGGATTTCTGCGCTAAAGCTGTCGTTATCTCCGGCGGCTTCGGTATGATTGCCGGAGCCGTTGCTGTCTTTGGCAGCTGCAGCCTCATCATCGAAGCTGTCAAAGCTGATTGGCTGGCGGATTACGCATGTGGTGGCGGTAACCATCTTTGAGAGCGCCGCGGCTGCAGAAGCGCCTTTTGAACTTTGCACGAAATCAATGATGCCTGAGATGAGCACCATAACGGCAATGATGATGACCGTAGAGGGATCTTTTTCTCCGGGTGGCGCCAGCATAACGTTGGTGACATAGGAGATTGCGGCGAGTACTACCAAAATGAGTGTAAAGGGGCTTGCAAAGCTTTTGATAAATCGAATAACCGCTGGATCCTCAACGGCCTCCGAGATAGCGTTGGGACCATTGAGGTCAAGCTTGGCCTGAGCGATGTCAATCGGCAGCCCCTGGGGCGTAGTGTGTGCTTTGTGACAGACGCTGCGTTCGGAGTGGGCGGCAGCAAAGGTCAGCAGAGTTCCGAGGTCTCCGCTCGTGAGCGTACGGTTGCTGTGGTTGTGAATTGCGCGCCTGGTTGAAGACATTGCGCACCTCCGTTTCGGAGTCATGCCGAGTGTGTCGGCGTCGGCCGGTGGGTGAGAACCTGGCGCGGAACATATGCTTCACATAAGTTGTGTCGTTCTTATCGGTAAGAAACGAAGGACTGGCGGGCGAGAAGAACGCGGCAAGTTTCGCAGCGCTTTATGCCGAAGGAAAGCCACAACGCGTAAAGATGGGGCTCCGCGCTTGAACGGGGACTTCGACTGTGATCGGACATAAAGCACCTCCTTATACGGGAGATCAAACTGCCTAAAACTACCTGATAATCGATGCATAAAGACAACGCGTCCATAAGCCATTTCTGGCAGTAGCGTAGCGATATACTCTGCAAAGGTCAAGGGCTTCGCTGAGCCATTGTGATTGTGCCACGGAAGTTTTCCTGCAGCTCATTGTTCATGCTGACCATAGGAGGGCGATCAATCTTTACACGCTTGCGCTCGGAGTACGTCGCGCGGATTTGAGGTAATGGGTACGCTGCGTAAATACAGGCAGATAGACGGTCAGCTCAACAAGTGCACCTCAAGTTCCTGATAGACCGGAACCCATTTGAGGTTATGGACGGCAGCTGAGGCATCCGTGATTGGCTTGCGGTTCAACCCCTGCTTGACAGCCTCTTTAGCAACGCCTGTGGCGATACGTTCCGAGAACTCGGTGATGCGGGAAACGGGAGGCAAAACTGCGGCTCCAGGTTGTGTAGTGTCGACAATGCCGCCCAGGGAGTGAGCTGCCAAAGAAATCATCTGATCGGTTAGAAGACGTGCTTTTGAGGCGAGAACGCCAAGACCAAGACCGGGGTAGATAAGGGCGTTATTTGCCTGACCAATCTGGTAGGTGACGCCGTTGACCGTGACATCATCGGATGGAACTCCGGTGGCTACCAGCGCGCGTCCTTCGGTCCACGTAAGCACATTAAAGG
This sequence comes from Lancefieldella sp. Marseille-Q7238, assembly GCF_949152215.1. Classification (GTDB taxonomy): domain Bacteria; phylum Actinomycetota; class Coriobacteriia; order Coriobacteriales; family Atopobiaceae; genus Lancefieldella. The sequence continues at coordinate 691,690 of NZ_OX424407.1, read as the reverse complement.
CTGTGGCTTCGGCTAACTTTGTGGGGTTAGAGAGCGGGAAAATCATAGGACGCTTGCAGAGAGCGGCCATTTCTCTGACAACGTCTTCGGTAAAAGCCCCGTGGACGGTAGACGTTCCTACCATAATGGTGGGATGAACGGCGCGTACTACGTCCAGAAGCGTTGTAAGGTCAGCGTCGTCTTCAAACTCGGAGCGTTTGCGGGCGAAGGGACGCTGTTCAGGCGTCAAGGAATTCATATCGTCAAAAAGCAACCCCTGGCGGTCTACCAGGTAAAAATGCGTGCGTGCTTCTTCTCGGTCCACACCCTGGTCCACAAACTCTTGCAGAATACGATTAGCGATGCCGCAGCCTGCGGTGCCGGCGCCAAAACAGAGATAGATCTGGTCGGCGAGCTTTTCGCCGGTGATATTCAGACCGCCTAAAATACCAGCAAGGGTAACAATGCCGGTGCCTTGAACGTCATCATTAAACACGGGATAGGTATTTTTGTATTTGTCGAGCAATACGGTCGCATGACTGCGCCCGAAATCCTCAAAGTGCAGATAGAGGTTGGGGAACAGCTGTTCAGCGCAGGTGACAAAGCGGTCAACAAACTCGTAGTACTTCTCGTCATCAAAGCGTCCGTGACGCTCGCCAAGATAAAGATCGCTGTCCAAAAGTTCTTGGCGATGAGTGCCCGCGTCGATAACAACTGGAAGGACGCGGCTAGGGTCAAGACCGGCGGCCGCGGTATATACCATGAGCTTGCCAACGGAGATTTCAACGCCGTTTGTGCCCCAGTCGCCGATGCCGAGAATTGCTTCGGCGTCGGTAACCACAATGAGGTCGATATCGCGGCCGGCGGCGGCATTGACCAGCGACGCCTCGATGCTTTCGGGATGGTCAGCAGACAGGAAGCAGGCATATTGCGAATCGACGTAGCGCTCAGAGTACTTCTCGATATCGGGCGCGATGGTGGGGTCATACACCACGGGCATGAATTCCTCAAGATGCTTGGAGAAGAGGTTATAGAACAGAGTCCGGTTCTTTGAGAACAAACGCATCAGATAGTGGCGTTTAGCCTCACTATCAGCCTTTGTCGAATAGTTCTCATAGGCTTGTCTGACCTGCTCCTCAATGGTTTGAATATGGGGAGGCAAAAGTCCCACAAGGTTGTACTTTGCGCGCTCTTCAGCTGTAAAAGCTGTTCCCTTGTTCAGAAAAGGGTCGTTCAAAAGGTCAAGGCCGCGCTTCATGATGCCTCCCGATGTCGGTTTTATTTCACAACAATAGTACCTTTTGGATACGCGATATCCGCGTCTGTAGCGAGAAATACGTTGTTTCCCGCGGTCTTTGGCGTGCTGGGCCATTCCGGAATGTAGACTACATGGGCAAAAACGCTTCCAAATTCCTTAGTGACTTCAGCAAGCGGCGCTGACGTGGGACCTTCCAAAGGGCAGCGGATGTCTGCCAGGTAAAGGCCACCCTTGCGCAGCCGCTCATGTACCAGCGCCGCTCCTTGAGCGGTCTCCATGGGGCCAAGAGGTTTTTTACCTGCAAACACCTCGTTTACGATAACAGCGAGCGAGTCAGCTTTCTCGTTTTGAAGAACCTTCCAGGCGTCGTCCGTGATGATATGCACTCTGCCACCGTGATCAGCGTTGCTTTGAGCGAGCACTTCATCAAGAAAGAAACGCTCATGTGCAATTGCGACAATCTTGGGATCAATCTCTACGGCAGTGATATCCAGCTGAGGGCAGTGAGCGATGAGATATTTCGGGAGCGAAAATCCACCGCCTCCCAAGACGAGCACACGGTCGCGCGGCTCTTCTCGCGGCGTGGCGGTGACCTCCTCAATCAAGCGTGCCATAAGGCGATGATACTCAACTGCCAGCTCGGCGCGGAGCTGTTTGGGTATGTAGCTTACCGACTGGTACGTTCCGTTGACATTCAGAAGGCGCACGGGAGTGTTGTCGGTGTCGACGGAGTCAAACACCATTGTGACGCCAAATTTCGTACGCGTGACATAAATGCCGCGAAGTCGAAGAATCCATAAAAACAGCAGGTAAATACCGATAATCGCGAGACAAATGATGAGCGACCAAAGCAGAAGCGCTTGTAGATCAGATGTGAGCATACTAATTCCTTGTTATTCCGTTGCTTTCTCGGTTATACTAGCGGATGCGACATCGCGCGTACGCGTGAATGAGCGATATACACTTAAATTGTCACGGAGGTAGTTCCTATGATTCTTGGTCTTGGCATTCCTGAGATCCTCATTATTCTCGTGGTCGTTCTTGTGATTTTTGGGCCGAAGAACCTTCCGAAGCTCGGTAAGTCGTTAGGTCAGACAGTCAAGTCTGTTCGCGAGGGTATGGAAGAAGATATTGACGACGACAAAGACGCCAAGAAGTCTTCCAAGAAGGAGGACGATGACGTTGATGTGGAAATCGTCGAGGACGAGAAGAAGGCCGAGTAAACGCGCTTCTCGCGCAACGCCAGACCACATCCAGTCAACCCTGCACCAGTCCTATTAACAGAAAGAATCCGATGGATACCAGCAAAGAGATTGTACTTACCCCCGAAGGTCGTCAAAAGCTTGTTGAAGAGCTCGCGTATCGCGAGGGCGAAAAGCATGACGAGATTGTAGAACGCATCAAGGAAGCTCGCGGCTTTGGTGACCTTTCCGAAAACTCCGAGTACGACGCCGCCAAGGAAGAGCAGTCGCACAACGAATCCCGCATCAATGAGATCCGTCAGATTCTCTCTGTCGCGAAAGTCGTTGAAGGCGGCAGCAAGCGCAGAATCACGGTAGCCATTGGCACTACCGTTGAGTTTGAAGACGCAAAGGGAAAGACGGCAAAGTACATTATCGTGGGCACCACCGAGACCAATTCGCTTGAACATAAGATTTCAAACGAATCACCCGCAGGAGAGGCGCTTATCGGCCATAAAAAGGGCGACAAGGTAGAATTCACCACGCCGAACGGCAAGGTGAAGAAATACACCATTACCGCAATTACCCGCTAGACCGGCCGGAACATACAAGAGTTCGCCCCGTGTCTGTCCGGCGCGGGGCTTATTTATTGAAATCCCAGGAGGATGCATGTCGGAAAACGCGCAAAACGCTGTCGAAAAGAATGGTGTTGCCGAGAAGAACAATGCCGCCGAGAAAAACAGCGCTGAAGTGTCAGTCAATGACGAGCGCGCCCAGCGCAGGGCTCGCCGCCAAGCCTTACTTGATGCCGGGATCAATCCGTATCCTATACAGTCTGAGGTTACCGCGCACGTTTCCGAACTGGAAGAACGCTACGCCGCGCTTGAGAACGGCGAGAGCACTGAAGACGAATACGCTGTTGCGGGCCGCGTCCGCGCCATTCGCAATCAGGGCAAGATTGCCTTTGTCGTTATCGAAGACCATACCGGTCAGCTGCAGCTGTTCTGCCGTATCAATAATCTCGATGAAGCAAGTTGGGATCTTCTCGGCATGCTTGATTTGGGCGATATTATCGGTGCCACCGGTACGGTGATGCGCACTCGCCGCGGCCAGCTTTCCATCGCGCCTGTTCGCCTGAGGTGGTTGTCTAAGTCGCTGCGCCCGCTGCCAGAGAAGTTCCACGGTCTTACTGATCGCGAAGTCCGCTATCGCCAGCGCTACGTTGATCTTATTATGAATCCTGAGGTACGCGAGGTATTCCGTAAGCGCTCTCAAATCATTTCCATCATCCGCCAGCATATGGAAGACGACGGTTATATGGAGGTAGAGACTCCCGTTTTGCAGGAGATTCTCGGTGGCGCTAATGCCAAGCCGTTTATCACGCACTACAACGCCTTAAACACCGAAAACTATCTGCGCATTGCTACCGAGCTACCGCTCAAGCGTCTGATTGTTGGCGGCCTTGAGCGCGTCTTTGAGATTGGTCGTCAATTCAGAAACGAGGGTATGGATCTTACGCACAACCCCGAGTTTACCTCCATGGAAGCGTATGCTGCCTACTCTGATTTGGCCGGTATGCGCAAACTTTCTCAAGAGCTTTTCCAGGATATCGCTCGCCGTGCCTGCGGCTACGAAGCTGGCCACGAGGTTATTACCTTCCAGGGTACCGAGATTGACCTGTCGGGTGAGTGGCGTGTGGCGCCTCTTTCAGAGATAGCGTCTGAGGTTACGGGTGAGGATCTCTCCATTGACACCCCCGTTGAAAAATTGCGTGAGGTGCTTGATCGCTTTGATATCGAGTGGAACGTTGAGTGGGGAGCCGGAAAGCTTCTCTTTGAGATCTACGATGAGCTTGGCGAGAAAAGCATCATAAATCCGACATTTGTATGTGACTATCCGGCAGAAGTATCTCCTTTAACCAAGCGTAAAGACGATGATCCTCGTCTGACTGATCGCTTTGAGCTGGTTATCAAGGGTGCCGAATATGCAAACGCCTATTCTGAGCTTAATGACCCCGTGGATCAGGAAGAGCGTTTTGCCGCTCAAATGGAGGCCAAGCGTCAGGGCGATGATGAGGCCATGGAGTACGATTACGACTTCATCCGCGCTCTTGAGTACGGTATGCCCCCCGCAGGCGGTGTCGGTTACGGAATCGATCGCATGATTATGCTCTTCTGTGATCAACCTTCGATTCGCGACGTTCTGCTCTTCCCGCAAATGAGACCCTCAAGGCCGAACAATAAAGAAGCGCATGAGGATGCAGGAGCCAAAGAAGAGGGCGCATCTGAAACCGCGTCTGAGGCCACGTCTGAGGTCGCGGCAGAGACTGCTTCTGAGGCAAGCGGCTTCTTCGCGCCAAACGAAAAGATTGACTTCTCCGGAGTGAAAATTGAACCGTTGTTCACTGATTTTGTGGATTTTGATACGTTCAGCAAAAGTGATTTCCGCGCCGTCAAGGTCAAGGAGTGCTTGGCTGTACCAAAGAGTAAGAAGCTCCTCAAGTTCGTCTTGGATGATGGAACGGATACGGACCGCGTGATTTTAAGCGGAATTCACGCTTATTACGAGCCGGACGAATTGGTTGGAAAGACTTTGATTGCTATCACAAACCTCCCGCCCAGAGCCATGATGGGTATTGATTCTTGTGGCATGCTGCTTTCTGCCGTGAACGAGCGAAACGGCGAGGAAGAACTGCATCTTCTGATGGTGGATAACCGCATTCCGGCAGGCGCCAAACTGTACTAATCCGACAGAGGCGCATCAAACTTGTACCAGAGGAGGCAGGCTATGAAGGTCTTACTCTATGGCGTTGGTGTAATCGGTTCATTAACAGCGCATGAGCTTTGCCGCGCTGGAAATGAGGTTACGGTTATCGCAAGAGGCCGGTGGAAAGAGGTTCTGGAGCAACAGGGACTTCGAATTCATACATACTCTGGTAACAAAGAGTGGACAGATTATCCCGAGGTGCTGGGTGAGTACGATGGAAATACCTATGATGTTGTTTTTTCCATCATGCAAAATCAGCAGCAGACCGAAATAGTGGATACACTAGCTCGTGTTCAGGCAAAGTATGTTGTGCTTGTAGGAAACAATCTGCAGAGTGAAAAAATGCAGCAGCGGCTGATTGATTACGGCTGGAATGCGAATCAAATTGTATTTGGTTTTCAGACCAGTGCGGGCGTGCGCCATAAAGACTATACGGAGGTAATTACCTTCGGTACTCCGGAACTAACCATTGGTCATGTAAGCAGTGATGTAAGTGGCAAAGAAAAAGAGTTCTTTCAGCAGATATTTGCCACCTCCGACATGAAGGTAACGTTTATGGACGATATGCAAAGCTGGTATCGCTGCCATGTGGCATTCGTTCTTCCAATTGCATACCTTTGTTATCTGCATCATTGCAATCTGCGAACCTGTACCTACCGCGATACGAAAGCATACATCCGTGCCGGAGCGGAAGCGTATGATTTTTTGAAGTCTATCGGAACTACAATTCGTCCTAAACATGAGGATCGGAATTTTTCCGGAATACGTGGATTGCTACTAACGGTGGTCATGTGGATTGCCGCTAAAACGAAGTTTGGAGATCTTGCCGCCAGCGACCATTGCAGGAATGCTGTCACAGAAATGCAGTTTTTGGATCAGGAATTTAATAGGCTACGGGAGCAGAACCCGTCCTTTTCCATGACAACCTTTGATCAGCTGCGAAACATGATGCCTACCTGGGAGCAGCTGCACCAAGAATACGATGCAGCGGAAAATGATACGCGGGCGGTGTGAGCCAATGTGCGCAGGACTGAAGTAGAAGCTCAATGTGCGCAGAACTGAAACAGAAACTACAACAGAAGCTGAAGCGTATGGGATATCAGGAAGTGGAACTGACCTAACCTGACCCGACAACCGGCGCTATGTTTGCATCCGACGATACTGGGTACATAAACCTCCGAAAAGCGACAGAGAGGTTTATCTGCAATGTTTGATAAATTCACAGACAAAGCCCGTAAGGTCATGAGTCTTGCGCAAGATGAGGCGCGCAATCTTGACCAGCTGTATGTTGGTACGGAGCACCTGCTTCTTGCTCTGATAAAAGAGGGTGAGGGTATTGCGGCTCAAGCGCTCGCCAAGCTTGACGTGACGTACGAGGAGACCCTTGCAACGGTAAAAGAGCTGACCACAGGTTCGGGCGATCCTGTTCCCGGAGGACACATTCCCTTTACTCCGCGCACTAAACGCGTACTTGAAGACGCGTATCGTGAGACCATGACGCATGGGCAAACCTATATCGGCACCGAGCACCTTCTTTTAGGCATCGTATCCGAGGGCAACGGCCGCGCTATGGACGCCCTGCGTACGATGGGCGTTTCTGGTGATGCCGTGCGTACCGCCGTTGAAAATCTGATTGAGTCCGGCGCACCTGACGGGTCAGGTCCGGCCATACAAGATGTTCGCATGGATCCGAGCATTTTTGGCATGCCCGTTGGAGGACCCCAGCGTGCTACTTCCAGTTCCGGTGATGGTTCTATGCTTGAACAGTTTGGCCGCAACTTGACCAAACTTGCGTCAGACGAAAAGCTTGATCCCGTAATCGGCCGCGACCGCGAGATTGAGCGCGTTATGCAGGTGTTGGCGCGCCGCCAAAAGAACAATCCGCTTATCCTTGGCGACCCGGGAGTAGGCAAGACGGCCATTGTTGAAGGGTTAGCGCAGCTTATCGCTTCAGGTAATGTGCCAGATATTCTTCGTGGTAAGCAGGTATGGACGCTTGACCTTGCCAGTCTCGTAGCAGGCTCCAAATATCGCGGTGAGTTTGAGGACCGCATGAAGAAGGTCGTCGCGGAGCTGGAGCAATCTCAAAACGACATTCTCTTTATAGATGAGATTCATACCGTTATCGGTGCCGGTTCAGCGGAAGGCTCCATTGATGCTGCTTCAATTCTGAAGCCGCCTCTTTCGCGCGGAGAGATTCAGGTCATAGGCGCAACTACAGCGGAAGAATATCGCAAGCATATCGAGAAGGACGCGGCCTTCGAGCGCCGTTTCCAACCTGTGAACATCGGTGAGCCGAGTACGGACGACACCATCAGCATCATCTACGGTCTGCAGGATCGTTATGAGAAGCATCACCATGTGCGCTATACCGAAGCCGCTATCAATGCGGCGGTCATGCTTTCCCATCGCTACATTCAAGATCGTTTCCTGCCTGATAAAGCTATTGATGTCTTGGATGAGGCTGGCGCCCGCGCCCGCATTCACAAGATGTCGCTGCCGCCTGAAATTGCTCAGGTAGACGCCGATCTTGAGCGCGTGAGCAAAGACAAGGCAAAAGCCGCTTCCGTTCAGGAATTTGAACGCGCAGCGCAGCTCCGCGATGAAGAAAAAAAACTTCTCGCTCAACGTGACGAACTTGAGAAGAATTGGCGTGCGGAGCTTGATGAGCATATCGTAACCGTTGATGAAGATGATATAGCCAAAGTAGTCTCCAGCATCACAGGCGTTCCGGTGTCGAGCTTGACTGAAACCGAAGCTTCGCGCCTGCTGCGCACGGAAGATATCCTGCACAAGCGCGTTATTGGTCAGGAAGAAGCCGTGGCAAAGGTTGCCAAGGCAATCAGGCGTTCCCGCAGTCCGCTCAAGGATCCGCGCCGTCCCGGCGGTTCGTTCATCTTCTTGGGGCCATCGGGCGTTGGCAAGACGGAGCTTGCAAAATCGCTGGCGGAGTTCCTCTTCGGTAGCGAGGATACGCTCATATCCTTTGATATGTCTGAATATATGGAGCGCCATACCGTGGCTAAGCTCGTGGGCGCGCCTCCAGGATATGTGGGATACGACGAAGGCGGCGAACTTACTAAAGCGGTGCGTCGTCGTCCGTACTCCGTTCTCCTTTTTGACGAGATTGAAAAGGCTCATCCCGATGTGTTCAATGTACTGCTCCAGATTTTGGACGAGGGTCGTCTGACGGATGGTCAAGGCCGCCATGTGGACTTTTCTAACACGGTCGTTATCATGACGTCCAACATCGGCGCGCGAGAAATCGCAAAGACCAACACCATGGGTTTCTCGGCTGAAGGCTCCGGTGGTCTTTCCGATAAAGAGATTTCAAGTCGCGTGATGAGTGAGCTCAAGCGTAGTTTCCGTCCTGAGTTTTTGAACCGCGTGGACGAGATCGTGGTCTTTAAGTCGCTTACGAAAGAACAGCTTCGTAGCATTGTTGACCTGATGGTTCTTGAGCTCCGCGATCGTTTGATTGCGAACGGCATGTCCATTGAGCTTACCGATGCCGCTGCGGACCTTATCGCTAAAAACGGAACCGACCCCGTCTATGGAGCTCGTCCGCTTCGCCGCGCCATTCAGGCAATGATTGAAGACCCTCTTTCAGAAGAGCTGCTTGAAGGAAAGTGGCAGGCCGGCGATATCGTACTGGTTGATGTGGACGATACGGGGGAAAGCCTCTCGTTTGTGAAGACCAAAGGAGAGATTCCCGCGCCGCGCAAGCGTGAAAGCATGGCGCGCGTTGAGGATACGTTCAACCTTCCTGCAATGCCCGAGCCAAAGACGCCTGCGCAAGGTTCCGGTCTGGCATCGTCTGCCGACTAAACATACGGCGAGAAGCGCTTTGACGGGGCGAGAAGAACCTGATGTCTAAGCGGCTTGCACTTCTCGCGGCGTGATTGATAAAAACCCGTATACTTTACTGTAACGGACTGCCGGCTCTTCGGAGCCGGCTTTCATACGGGAGAGCGTTATGGAGTCTTCACAGCTTACACAAACACTTGATGATACGGACGCTCGGCAGGCGCTTGCTATCAAGATGACCGCTCCGGGAACGGCGCTGCGCATGGCGCTTGACATGATTCTCGCGGGACATCTCGGCGCTCTCATTTGCGTGGGGGATCGTGAGAACGTGCTTGCGGCGGGCAGTGACGGCTTCGCTCTGGACGTTTCATTTACCGCAAACCGCCTGTTTGAGCTCTGCAAGATGGACGGTGCCGTGGTCATCGATAAGGACCTTACCCGCATCGTGCGCGCCAATTTTCACCTGAACCCGGACGCCTCGCTGCCGACTGCCGAAACAGGCACAAGGCATCGCACAGCAGCTCGCATGAGCCTGCTGACCAAATCGATTGTGGTGGCCGTTTCTTCTCGTCGCTCACTGATTACGGTTTACGTTGATGGTCGCGCCATTCAACTAAAGGCTGTTCCTGCGATTATGACGGCCGTCAGCCAGCTTTCGGTTGCCATGCAAAACACGCGCCAAGCGCTTGACCGTGAACTTTTGCGTCTTACCGCTCTTGAGCTGGACAATTATGTAACACTTGGAGATGTCGCCGAGACATTTTATCTCTTTGAGGTGCTCATGAAAGTGGCGGAGCAGCTCGATGCGCGTATTCTTGAGCTTGGTACCGAGGGCAAGATAACGTCCATGCAGCGTGAAGAATACCTGGGCGGTGTGAACGAAGCGTATGACCTTATGATTCGTGACTATGCTAAGGACTCCTCGGTTGAAAACGCGCGGACGATACGCCGTGCGTTCCATGAAACAGAGAACACGGAGCTCAGATCATCTCAGGTTGTAGGCCATATTCTTGGCTACAGCGAGGATCTTCCAACCGATGCGGCTATGGTTCCTTTGGGACTTCGAACGCTTTCGCGTGTCTCGATGGTCAGAGACGATATGGCAGCAAAGATCGTTGACGAATACGATTCTTTGCAGGAGCTTCTGAACGTCGCTGAAACCAATCCCAACCGCCTTGGTGATTTGGGTATAGAAAATCCCGGCGCTCTGGCCAATGCGCTGCGCCGCATGTGGGGGAAGTCCGAATGAGAGTTTCCGGCGCCTGCACACAAACCAAGAATTCTTGCGCCCAAGTTGTCGAGAAGAACAATGGCCCCGATACCGTGGCCGTGATTGTTGCCGGCGGTATCGGTGAGCGCTTTGGCTATCCGGGTGGTAAACAGTTCATTGACCTTTGCGGACTGCCTTTGATGAGCTGGTCCATTTTGGCGTTTGATCATGCGCCGAGTATTGCGTACGTGGTCATTGCATGTTCTCCGGAAAAAGTGGATGCCGTGCGAGAGTCAGTGCTTTCAGGCCTTAAGCTGCATAAGCCAATTACCTTTGCTGCATCAGGAAAGACGCGCCAAGCATCGGTATATTCTGCGCTTAAGGCAACTCCACGCGGCTTTGATTTGGTGGCCGTACACGATGCGGTACGTCCGCTCATTGAAGTGGAGACCATTGAACGCGTTATTTCTCGCGTGCGCTCAGATGCTGCTCTTGCAGGAGCTATTTGTGCGACTCGTGCCGTGGATACGCTCAAGCGCGTTGAAGGTTCTACCATTGTAAGTACGCCTGACCGTTCGTTTTTGTGGGCTGCTCAAACACCGCAGGTTTTTCGCAAGAAGATTTTGATTGAAGCCCATGAAAGAGCTCTTCAAGAACGGATAGCGGCAACGGATGATTCTTCGCTTGTTGAGCATTTGGGTGGCGTGGTTGAAGTGGTGGAGTCATCAAATGACAACATCAAGGTAACCTATCCTTCTGACCTTACCATCTGTGAAGCGCTTCTCGGCAAGCATCTCATGGATGGTGCCGACTCCTGTATTTTGTTTGACGGCGGGGAGGCATAAGGTGGCACTTCACATTGGACACGGATATGATGTGCATCGACTTGTGCCGGAGCGAAAGCTCGTGCTGGGCGGTGTAGAGATACCCTTTGAGCGGGGACTTTTGGGTCATTCGGATGCAGATGTCCTTGCGCACGCTCTGATGGACGCGCTTTTGGGAGCACTTCGTGAGAGTGATATCGGCCAGCTTTTTCCTGACAGCGACCCCGCGTATGCGGGTGCGGATTCCATGGATCTTCTCGCTGCTGTTGCCCGGCGGGTGAGAAAAGCAGGCTATCATATTGTGGATTGCGACTGTACAGTCGCTGCTCAGGCACCAAAGCTTATGCCATATCGTGATGCCATGCGTTCGCGGATGGCTGAGGCTTTGGAGGTATCCAAGGCGTGTGTGGGTGTGAAGGCCACCACCACCGAAGGGCTTGGTTTTGTCGGCGCAGGCGAGGGAATCGCCGCCTGGGCAGTTGTGATTTTGGAGTCTTAAGCTTTCTTCACAGGAAACTCAACAATGGAATCACAAGAATCTAGTAGCCTTTGATCATGTGTAACTACGATAACGATATGATTTTGTTTGAGATTATTGAGTAACGAAATAAGCTGCCCTATGCTCTTTTTATCCAAAGCCGAAGTTGGTTCATCAAGGAGCATTACCTGTGGGTTCTTCAATATCATACGAATAATGGCAACTTTTTGTTTCTCGCCACCTGAAAGACTTGGATGGGAATCATCAAGTATCGTATTAAATCCCTGAGGAGCAGAATCTATCAGATGATTGAGATTTAACTGCTCAACAAGGCTCACGACCTTCTCTTTAGAGGGCTCATCTTTGCAAAGAAGCGTAAGATTATTCCAGATTGTATCTTCAAGAATCATCGGTTCTTGCTCGGTGAATCCAACTATGTCCTCTCTGAGTACATAATGATCAAGCTTACTTAGTTCGGTCGAATTGTAATCTATTGCTCCATCGTATAGTCCGCTCCATTCAGCATCTATAAGTTTAAGTAGAGTAGATTTTCCACAGCCATTGTGACCCGTGAGTGCATATAATTTTCCCGGTTCAAAGGCAGCGTTTGTTTTGGTAAGAACTGGCTTTGTATTATTGGGATAGGTAAAGCTTACGTCTGTACAAACAAGAGATTCGATCTTAGTATCAAGTACCTGCATTCCGTTTGGTTCTGTTGGCAGTGTGGAAATTTTCATAAGACGCTCGTAGCTCACGAGGCTGCTCTGATATTCAAGACCGAATTCCGTGAAATACATTGCGGCAGAGGTAAGCATTGAATAGTAGCTGGCTATAGTAGCAAGATATCCTACCTGCATATTCCCTATAGAAATTTGGTAGACTCCTAGTGCAAACAGTATTGCTTGGCAAAAGGCGGTTAATGCACCATTTTGGGCTTTGACTTTTGCAATCAACTTATTGCTGCTGTAAACAGCGGCGCGAAGTTTTTGATAGGTTTCCTTGAGTGCATGGGCGAAGTGGCTAAATAATACATGGCGCCTAATGAAATCAACTTGGCTAAATTGGCTGAACTCACAGGAAGCATATTTAGAAAGCTCTTCTTTGCACTCATAGTTCTTTTTAAAAATCTCATTATGGAAATAACTGTATACAAATCCCACTGAAAGCGTCAGAAGACAACAAACGAAGGCGAGAAGGATATTGATTGAGGCAACTATTCCAATAATGACCACAACAGTTACTGTGCTTGTTATGACTTGCGAACCGGATATTAAAAAGAAAATTGATATGGTACTTGCATCGTTGTTAACACTGCGATGATAGTAAGCAGGATCATAGGAAGAGAAAAAGTCTTGCCTCGTGTACTGTATCCTTTTAATAGCATCAGCTTCTAGCACAAATGATGAGTCTGACTGTAGATAGGTATATATAAGGTCAGAAAAGTATTCCAAAAGAGCTGACAATACTCCCAAAAAAGCAATGAGGGCACAGGGAACAAAAGTTTCGTAGAAGCTCGTTTGGGCAACAAGTAGATTAATAACCCACCCGGTAATAAAAGGAAGGGACGCATCTGTAAGGGCTTTAAGCAACTTTAGAGCCATATATCCTGTATACGTTGCTTTGTTCTTTATTGAATTCCAGCAATATAGAATTAACTTACGCATAGTCTTTTGTACCCTCAATCGTTACTGTGCAGATCTTCAAACGAATCCTATGTTGAGTCTGCACTTTCAGTCCCGGGTTACATCAAGTGCGAGAACCTTAATTTAGGGACTTAGTAAAGCAATATGATTCATTTGCTGTCTAAAAACTACACCTCTATTATTTCCGTTGGAAAGAATACAAAAGAGGTATTACGTGAACGGTACCGATTTTGTGAAACGATTTAAAAATAAGTAGTAAATACGCAGATAAGAAGTGTGTATTTCGATAATGTTACTATCGGCCGAGTGGTATTGTGCTTACTATCTTTTTGTATTAAATTTCAAATCTTGTGAGTAGCATCATACTATAGTATCGTTTTTTCGTGCTTTTCTAATTCATACAAAGACAAATGAAATTTTGAATGAAGTCTTTTTCAAATAGGGAGTGTACATGCTCGTTTACAATACTCAGACGCATCGCAAAGAGATTTTTACACCTATTGATGAGGGCAAAGTTCGGATGTATGTCTGTGGTCCTACGGTGTATGACCAGATACATATCGGTAATGCACGCACGTTCTTGTCGTTTGATGTAATACGCCGGTACCTCATGCATGCAGGATACGAGGTTACCTTTGCACAAAATTTGACGGACGTTGACGATAAGATTATCAATCGTGCTCTTGAGCAGGCTCGTACAGCGCAGGAGGTTGCAGAGGAATACTCTGCCGCTTTCATTGAGCAAATGCATCGTTTTAATATTCTTGACCCCGATATTCGCCCGCGCGCCACGCATGAGATCAATGCCATGGTTGAGATGATCCAATCCCTCATTGAACAGGGATTTGCTTACGCAGTGCCGTCGGGAGACGTGTACTTCTCGGTGCGAGCGGATCACAATTATGGCGTGTTGTCTGGTCGTGATCTGGATCAGCTGCGTGCAGGTGAGCGCGTTGAGGTCAATACCGAGAAGCGCGACCCGTTTGATTTTGCCCTTTGGAAGGCCGCAAAGCCCGGTGAACCCAGCTGGCCGAGTCCATGGGGAGAAGGACGTCCCGGCTGGCATTCTGAGTGCTGTGCCATAATTCACCGCTACCTTGGAACGCCAATTGATATCCACGGCGGTGGGGCAGACCTCGTGTTTCCGCATCATGAAAACGAAACGGCTCAGGCAAGCTGCTGCTGGCATGAGCCCTTGGCAAACTATTGGATGCATGCGGGCATGCTTCGCGTGGAGGGCGAGAAGATGTCCAAGTCCCTGGGCAACTTCTATACGCTCAAAGAGGTGCTGGATTCCTACTCAGCAGATGCGGTCCGACTTTTGATGCTTCAGACGCACTACCGTGCGCCGCTTGATTTTTCTTTCGAGCGCTTGGACGGTGCTGTCGGTACGCTTGAGCGTATGAAGACCTGTGTGGCTAATTTGCGCTGGGCCGCCAAAAACGCCGAGAGTACTGAGCGTTCTGTTGACGCTGGGGGCTCTGCCAATACCGGAGATGCGGCACAAAATCACAAGCAATCTGACTGCGAAAATGAGCTTACCTCAGCCATTGGCACTGCACGCGAGAACTTTGAGCGTTCCATGGCGGATGATTTCAATACGGCAGAAGCCCTTGCCGCGATGTTCACGCTGGTTACTGCTGCAAATACCTATCTTGCCGATGCGGCCGATGCAATTAACGCAAAATTGACGATTCATGCTGCGGATACGTTGACAGAACTTTTTGGAGTGTTGGGAATTAGCGTCAACACGGACAAAGCGTCCGACGAACTTCCTCATGAACTTATTGATTTGGCAAAGTCTCAAGCAGGTTATGAGGGGGAAAGCGTCATGCAAGCGGCAGAAGCTCTTCTTTCTGCTCGCCAAAGCGCACGTGCTGAGAAGAACTGGGCGGCTGCAGATGCCATCCGTGATGGCATTGCCGGTCTGGGACTTCTGATTGAAGACACAGCTTCGGGAGCGCGCTTGAAGCGAGCGCACGACAAGGACTGAGCATATGGCGCGTCAACAGAAATCGAACAAAGGTAAGAAGCGTGTTAGCTGGAACGAGGCGTTTGGGCCGAAAGATCGACGCAGTGGCCGTGAACATGACCATGACAACTCAGCACGGGGCAGTCGGGCTGGCCGTGGTGCCAGTCGCGGCGGTAAAGGCGCTCTGAGCGGCGCCCCCCGTCCTTCTCGCCAACGGAGCGTTTCCGATTTGATTGAGGGTCGCCGTGCAGTCGCAGAGGCGCTTGCCTTAAACATTCCGCTTAAGAATGCGCTGGTGCAGGTTGCGTCTGGCGAGCGTGATCAAGAGATTGAAACGCTTGCCAAACAGTTCTCATCCGAAGGCGTTCCTGTTGAGCGGGTGCCTCGGCAGGTTTTGGACGCCCTTTCAAGTCATGGCGCTCATCAGGGTGTTATTGTGCGGACCCGACCCTTTGAATACGCGGAACTTTCCGATATTCTTGAGAAAGCGGGTTCAAAAGACGCGCTGGTAGTGGTGCTCGACCATGTGACCGATGAAGGTAACTTTGGCGCTATTGTCCGATCTGCTGAGGTAGTTGGTGCTGCAGGGGTGGTGATTGCCAATGCACGTGCTGCTCAGGTAGGCGTAGGAGCATACAAAACCTCTGCCGGTGCTGTTTTGCATGTGCCGATAGCGCGGGTTTCTAACGTATCACGAGCGCTTGAAGAACTGAAATCCGCAGGATTTTGGACATGTGGCGCTACTGAGCATGCCACGGACGATGTGTGGGGCGCACCCTTGGGCGGCCGCCTTGCGCTCGTGATGGGTTCCGAGGGTACAGGCATTTCTCGCCTCGTGCTTGAAACATGCGACTTCACCTGTAAGCTTCCGCAGCGTGGAAAGATTGAATCGCTGAACGTGGCACAGGCTACGACCGTTATGTGTTACGAATGGTTGCGTCGTGTGAGCATGGGTGGCGTTTCATAATGTCTGTGCGAGAAGAACGCGAACTTCTCATCGTTGACGGCTATAACGTGATGCACGCCACCGCTCGCTATGAAGGTCTGATTGATGAGGCAAATCAAGCCGACGGCTTGTTGAGCTCGGCGGATGCTGCATATCATATGGACAGCGATCCCTTTATTCGCGCTCGTGAGGCACTCATTTCCGATGTGGCGACGTTTGCGCATCATCGATACAAGGCGGTCATTGTGTTTGACGGGGCAGGTAACGTAAACCCTGAACGCCCCGATCGTTCGCGAGCCGGCGTCAAACTCATTTTCTCAAAGCCTAATCAGAGTGCGGATACCGTTATCGAAAAACTGGTTACGGAAGCGCGGGAAGCCGGTCGATCCGTTTCTCTTGTCACTTCCGATAAGGATGTTCGTTCAACGGTCGGTTTTGGTCCCGGTGAGGTGACACGCATTTCAAGTGCTGCGCTTGTTCGTGATGTTGAGGTGAGTGATACGGCTATTGATGATTTACAGCGTGAAACAGGTCGTACGCGTATGACTTTGGAGGATCGTCTGTCTCCCGAGCAGCGACAACGCCTTTGGGATCTGCTGGATCAGTAGGGGTTGTAGCTGTCCCGGCTGTTCCAGCGACTCAAGCTATCCCAGCTATCCCAGGAATCTCAGGTATCCCAGCGTTGTTCTTGCCTAAAACACCTGCTTGCAGCTGTACCACGTGCGGCTACCATGCGCTGTTGCTCGTCTGCTTATTAGCTCGCTCGCTTGGAGTATCCGCTTGGAGTACTCGTCCGAAATGCCCCGCAGCAATCGTTTACTTGTGGTTTTCATGACCATCCGTCTCTTAAAACCACCACTAAACAGTCGATTTCCGGCAGATTCCAGAAATTCTCGTTTAGTGGTGGATTTGGCTCGCCGTAACTTCGTTTAGTGGCGATTTCAATTGTCGGCAATCGCGGTTGGCAACAACCCTCGGCTTGCCGGGCCACAGCTAACGGCAGTACCTCGGTCAGTGGCGAGAAGAGCATTCTGCCCTGTACACCGTGGCCGTGTCCTCACAGGCGTTCAATGGAACAGCTTGAGCACTATTATTTGTGAGTTTTCCAAGAGAAGTAACTTTCAATAAAATGCCCCTAGACTCCTCCGATAAAACTCGGTATCATTACTCACGCATCAAAAGCCGCTATAGCTCAGCTGGTAGAGCAACTGACTTGTAATCAGTAGGTCCCGGGTTCGAAGCCTGGTGGCGGCACCATTGCATTTTGACCTCCTGGGTTTCCCGGCAGGTTTTTATTACTTCTGTGTGCTTCCAATAAGTTAGCCATCGTTTACAATATATGCCTAGCACTAGCTAGCGTGAGCCATCACGAACCAGCGCTAGCCATTACTAGCTAGCGTAAACCAGCGCCCTGTACAGGTCGATATCGTATGAGGCTCTATGAACTATTCATATGAAATATGAAAGGAAATAGGATGTCTGACTATAAGAATTGGATTCCACGGGGTATGTTGGCAGCTTTGGGAGGCGGAGCTCTCGTGGCGCTTGTCGGCGTGGTGATATGCAAAATGAGTGGGACTATACAGGGCATTCGTCTCGGCGCACTGATTCTTTTTGGAGCGGCATTTGTTGCGTTCAGCTTGTTCTTCTTATGGGCAGCCTTTGCATATCGTGCGTTTTCGTATCGTGGCAGGCGACATCTTTCAAAAGACATCGTTGAAGGCGTGGCCGCATACGTGCAGCTTCCTCAGGGTGGTTTGGGACTTGATGTTGGCTGCGGAAGCGGAGCTTTGACCATAGCTTGTGCAAAAGCAAATCCTCAAGCGTCAATGATCGGGATTGA
This sequence comes from Lancefieldella sp. Marseille-Q7238, assembly GCF_949152215.1. Classification (GTDB taxonomy): domain Bacteria; phylum Actinomycetota; class Coriobacteriia; order Coriobacteriales; family Atopobiaceae; genus Lancefieldella. Next base: position 673,783 of record NZ_OX424407.1, on the reverse strand, counting down.
CCGCTGGGGAAAGGAGTACGCTTCGTTCAGTAAGCGTCTGTGCGAGAACAATGCTCGTGCCGAGAAGATCGGCAATGCTTCGTTTCAAGCAGGCGATGCCGTAAAACTTGATTTTGCTGACGAGACTTTCGATGCGGTTGTCAGCAATTACGTTTACCACAATATAGCTCGTGTTGATCGACAGCAGCTTCTGCGCGAAACGCTCCGCGTACTTAAAAAAGGCGGTACCTTTGCCATACATGATCTTATGAGTCCTCGGCGCTATGGCGATATGCAGACATTTATACAGAGCCTGAAAGATGAGGGTTACGAGAGTGTGGAGCTTTTAGATACGGCCTCAGGAAAGTTCATGAGTATGCGCGAAAGTCGTTGGCTCATGCTCACGGATTCAAAACTCCTAGTGGGGAAGAAATAAGAAGCGCACAATATACCAAAGCACTTCTCGTTAAGAAATGGAGATTTTTTGATAAGATACGCCCGGGCGCGTGGTTTACGTTGACAAGAGCAAAGAAGCAACGTATTATTTTCCCGCTTACGAGGTGGAGAACGGAGATATTTTCTGTATATCTTGCCTAGTAGGAGCTTGAAAAGAGCACATGGGGATATGGCACAGCGGCAACTGCGGCGGACTGTAAATCCGCTCCCTCTGGGTTCCTTGGTTCGAGTCCAAGTATCCCCACCACGCCCGTGTAGCTCAGTAGGTAGAGCACTTCGTTGGTAACGAAGAGGTCACCGGTTCAAATCCGGTCGCGGGCTCCACTCTCAAGCGCGCACCGATGCCGGTGTAGCTCAGCTGGTTAGAGCACGCGGCTCATACCCGCGATGTCACTGGTTCGAATCCAGTCACCGGTACCAGATTCTTTACGGGGTACATACAGCAATGTATATACGCCGTTGGAGTATAAAAGGAAGTTTTACCACGGTCTAGCCCGAGGGTTAGTTCCAGAAGGAGGAATGGCAATGGCCAAGGAAAAGTTTGACCGCTCTAAGCCACATGTAAACATCGGTACCATTGGTCACGTCGACCACGGTAAGACCACCCTTACCGCAGCTATCACTAAGGTTCTCTCTGAGACCGAAGGCTGCAAGGCAGACTTCACTGCCTTCGAGAACATCGATAAGGCTCCCGAAGAGCGTCAGCGCGGTATTACTATTTCCGTTGCTCACGTTGAGTACGAGACATGGGAGCGTCACTACGCTCACGTTGACTGCCCAGGTCACGCAGACTACATCAAGAACATGATTTCTGGTGCAGCTCAGATGGACGGCGCAATCCTCGTTATTGCTGCTACCGATGGTCCTATGGCTCAGACCCGCGAGCACATTCTTCTTGCACGTCAGGTTGGCGTTCCTTACATCATCGTCTTCCTGAACAAGTGCGATATGGTTGATGACGAAGAGCTCATTGACCTTGTTGAGATGGAGACCCGTGACCTTCTGTCCGAGTATGACTTCCCCGGAGACGATCTTCCTATCGTCCGTGGTTCCGCTCTCGGCGCCCTCAACGGCGAGGAGAAGTGGATGGAGTCCGTCCGCGAGCTCATGCACACCGTTGATTCCTACATCCCAACGCCTGCTCGCGACAACGAGAAGCCCTTCCTGATGGCAATTGAGGATGTTATGACCATTTCTGGTCGTGGTACCGTTGCTACCGGCCGTGTTGAGCGTGGTGAGCTTAAGCTCAACGAGCCCGTTGAGATTGTCGGCATCAAACCCACGCAGCAGTCTGTTGCTACGGGCATCGAGATGTTCCGTAAGACCATGGACTTCTGTGAGGCAGGCGACAACGTCGGTATCCTTCTCCGTGGTGTTAAGCGCGAGGACATCGAGCGCGGTCAGGTTCTCTGCAAGCCCGGCAGCGTTACCCCACACAAGAAGTTCACGGGTGAGGTTTACGTTCTGACCAAGGACGAGGGCGGCCGCCACACGCCGTTCTTCTCCGGCTATCGTCCTCAGTTCTACTTCCGTACTACTGACGTCACCGGTGATATCTATGAGCTCACCGACGCTAATGGCGGCAAGGTTGAGATGGCTATGCCTGGCGACCACATCACCGTTGGCTGCGAGCTCATTCACCCGATTGCTATGGAGGCAGGCCTCAAGTTCGCTATCCGCGAGGGCGGCCACACTGTCGGCGACGGCCGTGTTTCCACCATTATTGAGTAACCTGAGCTATCAACGGGTTTACACAACCATTGGTACTAGTGACCCGGCACCCTCAAGGTGCCGGGTTTTTATGTCAGACAGTGTTTGATCAGACAGTTATACATGTTTTGTTATTGAAGAAATAGTTTTTATTGACAGAGGACGCTGCTAGGTAATAGACTTATCAATCGCGTCACATTTCGGATTAACACGTGACCGTGTTCAGGAGGCATAATGCGTACACTCGTTACTCTCGCCTGCACTGAGTGCAAGCGTCGTAATTACACTACGGACAAAAACAAGTCCAACAACCCCGATCGTATGGAGTTGAAGAAGTACTGCCCGTGGTGCCACAAGCACACGGTACACCGTGAGACTCGCTAGGCCAGTGAGTCATCTAGGCCAGTAGCTCCAATGGTAGAGCGGCGGTCTCCAAAACCGTTTGTTGAGGGTTCGAGTCCTTCCTGGCCTGCCAGATAAGACCACCGGCCTTACCCGTAAGGGTGGGCCGGTTTGCATGTTTGAGACTCCGAAAGGAATTAAGGGATGGCAAACCGAGAGCGTAACAAAAGAAGCGCCCGCAAAGCCCGTGCCGCGCAGCGCGCAGAGCGTGAAGCAACGCAGGCCGAACACGCTTCTGTCGCGGAGGCTAAGCCCGCCAAAGTTGCAAAAGCATCCGCAAAGCAGGAAAAGGCGCTTGAGCGTAAGAACAATCCTGGCTTTTTCGGACGGATCAAAAACTATTTTGCCGGCGTCCGCACTGAGATGCACCGTGTTGTGTGGCCAACCAGAACTGAGCTCGCTAACTGGTCGGTTGCTGTTATCGGCATGATCATCTTCTTCGGTCTTGTTACCTTCCTGGTAGATACCGGCATTGTGGCCGGTCTTGTTGCGTTCACGGGGCTGAGGGGATAGGTATGGCAAAGCATTGGTATGTTCTTCACACCTATTCCGGGTACGAGAACAAGGTTATGAATGATCTTGAGCATCGCGTAGAGGCGTACGGCCTTCAGGACGCGGTTGTGGACGTTCAGGCTCCCGGCGAAATGGTCACTGAAGTTAAAAAGCGTGGCGAGAAGGACGTGACTTCCACAAAAGAGGTCAAGTTCTATCCCGGATATGTTCTCGTGCGCATGGAGCTTGATGACAACACGTGGTCGGTCGTTCGCAATACCCCTGGCGTTACCGGTTTTTTGGGCGTCAACGGGAAGCCTTCGCCGCTTCGTCGTGAAGAGTTCAATAAGATGATGCGCCGTTCCGGCGGCAAGACTGACGCAGCTGTCGTAAAGCGCGTGACTACCGATGTTGAAGTTGGTCAGTCAATTCATGTGCTTTCAGGACCGCTGGCAGATTTTGACGGTATCGTGTCTGAGGTCAACGCCGAATCCGGCAAGATTAAAGTCATGCTTACCATCTTTGGACGAGAAACTCCGGTTGAGCTTACGCTTGATCAGATTTCCGTAAAGGATTAACTGTGGTAAATCCGCTTGACCTGCCTCTTTGAGGATTGCTTCTCAGGAAGAGCGCGATGATAGATCGCAAACGTACGTATTCAGGATATTCAGGAGGAGTAACATGCCCGCTAAGAAGGTTGTTAACTTCATAAAGCTTCAGATTCCTGCAGGTCAGGCAAACCCTGCGCCTCCGGTAGGACCGGCTCTGGGTGCCGCTCAGGTCAATATCATGCAGTTCTGCCAGGCGTTTAACGCCGCTACGCAGGACAAGGCCGGAGATATTATCCCAGTTGAGATTTCAGTCTATGAGGACCGCTCGTTTGACTTTATTACCAAGACTCCGCCCGCGGCTCAGCTCATCAAGAAAGAGCTCAAGCTCAAGAGCGGCTCAGGCGTTCCTCAGCGTGATAAAGTAGGCCAGCTTACCGGTGAGCAGCTTACTAAGATTGCTGAGATCAAGATGCCCGATCTCAATGCCAACGACATTGAGGCGGCAAAGAAAGTCGTCGCTGGCACCGCCCGTTCCATGGGCGTTACCATCGCCGAGTAACGTTGTTCTTCTCGCCGGCCGCGCGTCTGCGTAGCCGGCCTGATGCTTCTCTGAAAGCGACTGCGCATACAGCGCGGTCAAGATGTGGGAGAGCGTGAGCTCGTTGACCACAGGAGGTGCTACTATGCCAAAGCACGGAAAGAATTATGCTGCCGCCGCAGCAAAGGTCGAGAGCGCAAAGCTCTACACCCCTAAAGAAGCAATGACTCTTGCCAAAGAGCTTGCAAGCGCGAAGTTCGATGAGACGGTTGAAGTCGCGATTCGTCTTGGCGTCGATACCCGCAAAGCGGACCAGAACGTCCGTGGTTCCATTTCCCTTCCTCACGGCACCGGCAAGACTGTTCGTGTAGCCGTGTTCGCTGAGGGCGAGAAGGCGCGTGAGGCTGAGGCTGCCGGCGCTGATCTTGTTGGCGGCGACGAGCTTGTAGCCGAGGTCGAAAAGGGCAATCTTGACTTTGACGCGGCGATTGCGACTCCCCAGATGATGGGTAAGGTCGGCAAGCTTGGCCGCATCCTTGGACCTCGTGGTCTTATGCCTAACCCCAAGCTTGGCACGGTGACTATGGATGTCGCCAAGATGGTTTCCGAACTCAAGGCCGGCCGCGTTGAGTATCGCGCCGACCGCTATGGTATCTGCCATGTTCCTATGGGCAAGGCTTCCTTTGAGGTTCAGCAGCTTGTCGAGAATTACGGCGCGCTTTTGACTGAGATTCTGCGTGTGAAGCCTTCTTCTGCAAAGGGTAAATACGTCAAGTCCGTTGTCATTTCTTCCACGATGGGCCCTGGCATCAAGGTTGACCCCACCAAGGTTCGCAATTTCATGGAGGACTAGCGCCTCAGACGGGCGCGTGTGCGGCTTGTACGCTTCGCGTGTGTTCTTCTCGATACGAGCGACAAAGGCAATAAAGAAGTACGTGCAGATGAGGTCCGATATTTCGGGCCTCATTTTTTATACGGCATCGCGTACGAAAGAAATCATGAGAAAATGCCGTTTTGGGTTGACGCGACAGGGGATTGCGTGGGAGAATATCATCCGCAAGACGCCTGTCTTGCATTTGCACGTCCGCTGCCAAAGACAGCCGGTGCCGATAAGGCTTAAAGGGTTCTCCCGCCTGCCGAGGTGGTCTTGAAGATAGTATCCTCAGACCTCGCTTTGGTTGCAGAGCGAGGTCTTTTCATGTAGAGGGCTAACCGCGTGGCGTTCGTGCCTGATGCGTGAATGAAGGAGGTGTACTGAATGCCAGCACAGTCTAAAGTTGATATGCTCGAGAAGGTCTCCGCGTCTCTGGAGGGCTCCAAGGGTGTTTTTGTCATCGACTACCGCGGTCTTTCCGTCAAGGAGACCCAGGAGCTTCGTCGCGCGCTTCGCGAGGCGCACTCCGAGATGAAGGTGTACAAGAACAATATCGTCAAGATTGCCCTCAAAAACGCCGGCATGCCCGAGATCGACGATATGCTCGCCGGTACATGCGCATACGTTTTCTTCGAGGATGATCCTGTTGATGCAGCGAAGGTTATCAAGGAGAAGGCCAAGACGCTCAAGAAGCTTGAGTTTATTGGCGGCATCGCCGATGGCCAGGCTCTGTCTGCAAGTGACGCGCAAGCGTACGCGGATCTTCCTTCTCGCGAGGAGCTTATCGCGAAGTTTGTGTTTGTCGCCGCAAGCCCGCTTTCCGGTATTGCACAGGTTACCGCAGGTCCCGCAAGGGCTCTTGCAACAGCTCTGTCTGCAATCGCAGACCAGAAAAACGCTGCGTAACAGCAGCATAAGAACACGGCACGTAGGTGTCGATTGATGTACAAGCGGGCGCTTGCGCCCAGGCGTGAAGACCACGCCATTCAAAAAGGAGATATGACATGGCTGTCACTAAAGATGAGATCATTGAGGCCCTGAAAGAGATGCCCGCCCTCGAGCTTTCTGAGCTCGTTCACGAGCTTGAGGATGTCTTCGGCGTTTCCGCCGCTGCTCCTGTAGCGGTTGCCGCTGCTCCTGCAGCTGGTGGCGCTGACGCTGGCGCTGCTGAGGAGAAGACCAACTTTGACGTTGTTCTCGAGGGCTTCGGCGACAACAAGATTGCCGTCATCAAGGTTGTCCGTGAGCTGACTTCCCTTGGCCTCAAGGAGGCAAAAGAGGTTGTCGAGAGCGCTCCTAAGGCCGTCCTCGAGGGCGCGAAGAAGGAAGATGCTGAGGCTGCTAAGGCTAAGCTCGAAGAGGCTGGCGCTTCCGTTACCCTTAAGTAAACGAGGGTTTCACATACGCAGGAGCGAGAAGTACTTCTCGCTCCTGTTTTTGACATCAGAGGCCGGGCGTTTGTCCGGCCTCTTTTTTGATGGACGTGCTATTGCGCCGGACAGGTGTGCTTACAGCATACGGGGCGCTTTGCGGGAAGCCGGTGTTATGCGCTTTCGTAAGGCGGCGGGAGCTTACTGTTGATAGAGATACAGACAGATACAAAAGGGGAGAGGAAGACAAACCATTTCTCCACAATTTCTACACATAAATTATATGCGAAAACGTAAAACTGCAGTTGAATAATGAAAATAAACAAGATAGCGAATTAACCTCAGGAAATCAAGTATTTTTCATTGACTCTAAAACAAGACTTGACTAAATTATTACGTTGCGATAATTGCCACCTTCCACCCTTATGAAGGAGGACAACCTGGTGTCTAACGCAAAGAATGTAGCACTTACTACACCCCAGGCACTAACTGGTCGGAGGACCTTTAGCAAAATCCCAGAAGCCATGACACTCCCTAACCTCATTGAGGTACAGCGTGAGTCGTTTGAGCGTTTCATGGGTGAAGGACTGCAAGAGTCCTTCGCAGAGTTTTCACCAATCGAGAGCAACAATGGAACCATGGAGGTCATCTTTGGCGATCACCAATTTGGCGATCCTATCAGTTCCATTGCTGAATGCCGAGCCAAGGATATGACCTATCAGGCTCCGCTCATGGTTGACATCACCTTCCTTAACAAGGAAACGGGTGAGAAGAAAGAACAGCTCATTTACATGGGCGATTTCCCTCTTATGACCGAGCGGGGTACGTTTATCATCAACGGCACCGAGCGCGTTGTAGTCTCGCAGCTTGTCCGCTCTCCGGGCGTGTACTTCTCGGCTGAAATGGACAATGGCGTACTCGTTCATCACGTTCAGTTCATCCCCGCGCGTGGCGCGTGGCTTGAGTTTGAGGTCGATAAGCGCGGACACCTTGTCGTTTCCATTGACCGCAAGCGCCGCATGAGCGCGACGGTGTTTCTCCGTGCGCTTGGCATTGCCGTAAGTGATGACGAGATTCTCTCGCTTCTCGGTGATTCCGATGTTGTGCGCAACACTATTGAGCGCGATACCGCGACTACGAAAGAGGACGCGCTTCTTGAGGTGTTTCGCCGCCAGCGTCCGGGTGAGCCGCCAACCGTGGATTCTGCCCGTACGCTCATCAACAACCTGTATTTCCACCGTCAGCGCTATGACCTGGCTCGGGTTGGTCGCTATAAAATCAACAAGAAGCTGCACCTTGATACCCCTTCCGATCAGCGCGTGCTGACCAATGAAGACATCGTTTCGGCGCTTCAGTTCCTGCTTGCCGTTCACGCCGGCGATGAGTCAAAGCATCTCGATGACATCGACCACTTTGGCAACCGTCGCGTCCGTACGGTCGGCGAGCTGGTGCAAAATCAGTTCCGTATCGGCATGAGCCGTATGGAGCGCGTGGTTCGCGAGCGCATGGCTTCCCAAGATCCCGATGATATCGCTCCCGATACGCTGATTAACATTCGCCCCATCGTGGCCGCTATCAAGGAATTTTTCGGCTCTTCTCAGCTGTCCCAGTTTATGGATCAGTCTAACCCGCTTGCCGGCCTTACCCACAAGCGTCGTCTGTCCGCGCTTGGCCCTGGCGGTCTTGCGGGTCACAAGTCCGGTTCCAGCCGCCGCACCAACGTGCCAACGGCCGTCCGCGACGTCCACAACTCGCACTACTCCCGTATGTGTCCAATCGAGACGCCCGAGGGTCCGAATATTGGTCTTATCGGTTCGCTGGCTCTTTACGCCCATGTGAACGAATACGGCTTCATTGAGGCTCCGTATCGCAAGGTCGTCAACGGCAAGGCTACCGATGAAGTTGCGTGGATGACCGCGGATGAGGAAGAAAATCACATCATCGCTCCCGCGAATACGCCCATTGATCCTAAGACGGGACGTTTTGTCGAGATTAACCATGAGGGTAAGGTGGTCAACGCTGAGCGCGTTATCGCTCGTACGCGCGACTTCGACGGTTCGTTCGGCGCGCCTGCGCAGGTGCCTGTTGAAGACGTTGACTATATGGACGTCTCTCCTCGCCAGCTTCTTTCTGTCGCGGCAAACCTGATTCCGTTCCTTGAGCATGACGACGCTAAGCGTACGCTCATGGGTGCGAATATGCAGCGTCAGGCTGTGCCTTTGATTCGCTCCCACGCTCCGTTTGTGGGCACGGGCATGGAGGCTCGCGCGGCGCTTGACTCCGGTGAGCTCATTTGCGCAAAGCACGATGGTGAGGTCACTGAGGTGGACGCGGCGCACGTGACCGTGTACTCCGATGAGTACGGCTCGGAGACCTACGACCTTCCCAAGTATGAGCGATCCAATCAGTCTACCTGCATCAATCACCGTCCTATTGTCCATTTGGGCGATAGGGTAAAGCGCGGCCAGCCGCTTGCCGATGGTCCTTCCGTGGACCACTCCGAGCTGGCGCTCGGCGCTAACCTTACAGTGGCGTATATGCCGTGGGAAGGCTATAACTACGAGGACGGTATCATCGTTTCCGAGCGCGTGATGCAGGAGGATTTGCTGACTTCCGTTAACATCTCCCGTCACGAGATTGACGCGCGCGACACCAAGATCGGCGCTGAGGAAATCACCCGTGAGATCCCCAACGTTGGTGAGGACATGCTCGCCAACCTTGATGAAGATGGCATCGTCCGTATCGGCGCGGAGGTAGGCCCTGGAGATATTCTCGTGGGTAAGGTAACGCCAAAGGGAGAGACTTCCGAGACCGCGGAGGCCAAGCTTCTGCGCGCTATCTTCGGCAACAAGTCCAATGACGTCCGCGACACTTCGCTGCGCGTGCCACACGGTTCGTACGGTCGTGTCGTTGACGTGGTGCGTTTTGACCGCAAGGAAAAGAATTCTGACGAGAAGGGCAACGAGCTCCAGCCGGGAATCAATACCCTTGTCCGCGTCTACATTGCTCAGCGCCGCAAGATTCAGCAGGGCGATAAAATCGCCGGACGCCACGGCAACAAGGGCGTTATCTGCAAGGTTCTTCCTGTTGAGGACATGCCTTATATGGCGGACGGCACTCCAATCGACGTTATTCTCGACCCGCTGGGCGTTCCTTCACGTATGAACGTCGGCCAGCTGCTTGAATGCCACCTTGGTTGGGGAGCGGCACACGGTTGGGATGACACTGACGCCGATTCCAAGCGCTATGTACCCGGACCTATTCCCGTGTCAACGCCGCTCTTTGACGGTGCAACGGATACGGCCGTGGCGGAGATTATGCGCCGCACCAATATCAACATGATCAATAAGGCGATGCAGGACTACGGCGAGTACATGCGTGAAGAGTTTGTTCCGCAGCTCAATGAGCGCGGTAAGACGACGCTCTATGACGGCCGTACGGGTGAGGCGTTCAAGAGCCCCGTTACCGTTGGCTGCTCCTATATCCTGAAGCTCGGCCACATGGTTGACGATAAGATCCACGCCCGCTCGACCGGACCATATTCTCTCGTTACTCAGCAGCCTCTGGGCGGCAAAGCTCAGTTCGGCGGCCAGCGCTTCGGCGAGATGGAAGTCTGGGCTCTGTACGCGTACGGCGCCGCCAATGTGCTCCAAGAGATCTTGACCGTCAAATCTGATGATACGAACGGTCGCGTAAAGACCTACGAGTCCATCGTCAAGGGCGAGAACATTCCTGTGGCGGGCATTCCCGAGTCCTTCAAGGTTCTTGTGAAGGAGATTCGCTCGCTTGCGCTTGACATCGAGCCCATCTCATACCGCAAGCGTACCGAGCGCGCTCATAAACCGGCAGAGGAGTCTGCTGAGGATGCTCTCGATGTTCTTGCCGGTCTTGGAGCCAGCGAGCTTGACTCCGACCTGTCCCAAACTGTTGACGACGCGGCAGCGCTCGTTGGCGACGCGACCACCGATAAGGAGTAGCGACTGTGGCAGATTTCGATTCCACTGATTTTGACGCCATCAAAATTTCTTTGGCGTCCGCTGAAGATATCCGCAAATGGTCCCACGGCGAGGTAAAGAAGCCCGAGACTATCAATTACCGTTCTTTGAAGCCGGAGCGCGACGGTCTTTTCTGCGAGAAGATCTTTGGCCCGGTCAAGGACTGGGAGTGTAACTGCGGTAAGTACAAGGGCATCCGCTTTAAGGGTATTGTCTGCGAAAACTGCGGCGTTGAGGTAACTACCGCCAAGGTTCGCCGTGAGCGCATGGGCCACATTGAGCTTGCCGCTCCGGTTAGCCACATCTGGTATTTCAAGAGTCCGACGAGCTTCCCGCTCGCGCGTCTTCTCGACATCAAGAGCAAAGATCTCGAGAAGGTCCTTTACTTTGCCTCGTATATCATCACGAGCGTCGACACCGAGGCTCGCGAGGCTGACGCTGACGACCTCCGCGAGGAGCTCGCGGCTGATCTTGAGGAGCTTGACGCTGAGCGCGACGACCAGATTGCTCGTCTCAAGGAGCAGGGCAAGCCCGCCGGCGATGAGTTTGACGATTTTGAACCTCTTTCCGAGGACGAGATTCGCGCTGGTATCGCTGACCTCGAAGAAGAGTATGAAGAAGAAAAGGTGCTCCGCCGCGAGGCCTACGAGAAGTTCATGCAGCTTGAAGCTCGTGAGCTGATTACCGACGAAGGACTCTTTTCCGAGTTGAAGCGCTATTACGGCATTTACTTCAAAGGCGGCATGGGAGCCGAGGCCATTCGTGAGCTTATCCGCGGCGTTGACCTTGAAAAGGAAGCCGAGGAGCTCCGCGCGATTATCGCCAATGAAGACGCTCAGAAGCAGAAGCGCGAGAAAGCCATTAAGCGCCTTGAGATTGTGGACGCTTTCCTGAAAGGCGGCAACGATCCTGCCAATATGATTTTGGATGTTGTACCCGTCATTCCACCTGACCTTCGTCCTATGGTTCAGCTTGACGGCGGCCGCTTCGCTGCTTCCGACCTGAACGACCTCTACCGTCGTGTTATCAACCGCAATAATCGTCTGAAGCGTCTGCTCGACTTGGATGCGCCGGCTATTATCGTTAACAACGAGAAGCGCATGCTTCAGGAATCCGTTGACGCCCTCTTTGACAACGGGCGCCGTGGGCGTCCGGTAACGGGTCGCGGCGGTCGTCCGCTGAAGTCCCTTGCCGAGGCTCTGAAGGGCAAGCAAGGTCGCTTCCGTCAGAACCTTTTGGGTAAACGCGTCGACTACTCCGGTCGTTCGGTTATCGTTGTCGACCCCTATCTGAAATTGCACCAGTGCGGTCTTCCTTCTGCCATGGCTCTTGAGCTGTTCAAGCCGTTTGTCATGCGCCGCTTGGTTGAGCTGCACAAGGTTGAAAACGTCAAGGGAGCCAAGCGTGCCATCGACCGCGGTCTTCCCGCGGTGTGGGACGTTCTGGATGAGGTTATCCAAGACCGTCTTGTGCTGTTGAACCGCGCACCTACGCTTCACCGTCTTTCCATTCAGGCATTTGAGCCCGTCCTTGTCGAAGGTAAGGCAATTCACCTGCATCCTCTGGTTTGCGCACCGTTTAACGCGGACTTTGACGGCGACCAGATGTCGGTCCATGTGCCTCTTTCTACTCAGGCTCAGACCGAGGCGCGCGTCCTCATGCTCTCCTCCAACAACCTGCGCAGCCCCGCGTCGGGTAAGGTGCTGACCGTTCCTTCACAGGACATGGTCTTCGGCGTGTACTTCCTGACTTCAGAGAAATCGGGCGAGCAGGACAAGACGCTGACATTTGCCAGCTTCAACGATGCACTTCTCGCTATCGATACGCATCCCGATCAGGATATCCAGGCGAAGGTAATCGTTCGCGTCAGCGCGGCGGACGCAAACGCGCATAACGAGCAGGGCCGTCCGGTCTTCCGTATCGTATGCGGCCGCGGGCAGTTTGAGGATCTCGATGTTTCCGAGCACCCGCAGCGCTTTGAGACTACGGTCGGACGCATCATCTTCAACCGCCAGTGCCTGCCTGAGGATTATCCGTTCATCAACTATAAGATGGTCAAGTCCGATATCGGTACGCTGGTCAATGACTGCTGCGACCGCTATCCGATGGCTGACGTGGAGCCCATTCTTGACGCCATTAAGACGACCGGCTTCCACTACGCGACTATTGCCGGTCTGACGGTATCCGTGTGGGATGCGGTAATCCCCGAGCATAAGACTCAGCTTTTGGCTGAGGCTCAGAAGCGCGTTGACCAAATCAACGAGTACTATGAGGACGGCTTCCTTTCGGAGCGCGAGAGACACACCGAGGTCGTTAACGCGTGGACCGAGTGCACCGATATGCTTGGCTCTGAGATGCTTGAGGGCTTTGCCGAGAATAACCCCATTTACATGATGGCTGATTCCGGTGCCCGTGGTTCCAAAACGCAGCTTCGACAGCTCGCCGGCATGCGCGGTCTTATGGCTGACATGTCCGGTGAAACCATCGACCTTCCCATTAAGGCTAACTTCCGCGAAGGCTTGCAGCCGCTGGAGTACTTCATTTCTACCTACGGCGCCCGTAAGGGCCTTGTCGATACGGCTTCGCACACATCCGATTCGGGCTATCTGACTCGCCGTCTTGTTGACGTAGCTCAAGACGTCATCGTTCGCGAGGAGGACTGCGGCACCGATGAGGCGGTCACCTATCCTCTTATCAAGCCCGGTCAGACCTCAGTCGACGCCGATCTTGTCGGTCGTTGCACGCTTGAGGATATCGTTGACCCTGAGACCGGCGAGGTTCTTATCGCCGCGGGCAACTACGTGGAGTCCGTTGACGACCTCAAGCGCCTGGTTGAGCACGGTCTCAAGAAGATTCAGCTCCGCGCGCTTCTGACCTGCAAATCTAAGTATGGCGTTTGCCAGAAGTGCTACGGCTGGGATCTTTCCACCCGTCGTCCCGTCACCATTGGCACGGCGGTCGGCATTATCGCCGCTCAGTCCATTGGCGAGCCGGGTACTCAGCTGACGATGCGTACCATTCACTCCGGCGGTGTTGCCGGTGCGGACGATATTACGCAGGGTCTTCCGACCGTTGCCCGCATGTTCGATGTCGTTGGCAATGTTAACGAGAAGATCCTTGGCCGCGAGGCCGATCTTGCTCCTGTTTCCGGTACGCTGATGATTACGCCGGAAACTACCGAGTACCTGCTGCGTATTGTCGATTCTGACGATACATCACGCATCCTCGAGGAGTGGCGCGTTCCGGCGTCCGTTCGCTTCATGCCTGGCATTGAGGAGGGCGTCGAGGTTCGCGCGGGCGATCAGATTACCCGCGGCTTCGTCAATTTCCGCCTGCTGCGCAAGCTTACGGATATCGAATCCACCATGCACACGTTTGTCGAGTCCGTCAAGGATGTCTACACCTCCCAGGGCGTCGATTTGAACGATAAGCACATCGAGGTTATTGCCCGCCAGATGCTTCGCCGCGTTCAGGTTACCAACCCGGGCGACTCCCAGTATCTGCTCGGTCAGTATGTCGACCGCTATATCTTTGCGGATACCGTTCGCAATATCGCTCTTGCAGGAGGCACGCCGCCTGAGGCTGAGCCTGCTATTCTCGGCACGCTTAAAGTCGCGAGCTCCATCGATTCCTGGCTGTCAAGCGCGTCGTTCATTCGTACGGCAGGCGTTCTGACGGCCGCCGCTATCGGGGGCGATGTGGACCACCTGCTCGACCTCAAGTCCAACGTCATTGTGGGCAAACAGATTCCGGCGGGTACCGGTCTTTCCGCCTACCACGACGTCGAGCTCACCTATCACGGCGAGAAGATCGACGGCCCCACTACCGACAAGGCTAAGACGCTGCCCGACTGGGCGCCTCAGAGTCTCAAGGACATCGAGGAGAAACTTCCCAAGCAGCTTGACTGGGTGGGCGATGAGTACGGCAACGGAGGAATCTTCTCCAAAAACGGCCGGACACTCTCCAGCGAAGACGCCAAGCTGTACCTCTTTGATGATCTTGGCGTGTCACAGCGCTGGACCAATAAGTTCTCGGAGGTCGGCATTGAGACGGTCGGCGATCTTATCGGTAAGACCGAAGATGACCTGCTGCGCATTGACGGCATTGGGGCAAAGGCTATAGAAGAGCTCCGCGAGGGACTTGATGCTCGCGGCCTTCTGTACATCCTTGAGCCTGATGATGATGAGGCCGATGCTGAAGATCTTTCTCAGCTGCTCAATATGGTCTTCTCGCCAGATGCCGATGGAGGTCTGATGTTGGGCACCGCCGCTCCGACCACTCATAGTGATTCTGATTTGGAGCTTATCGGCGGCAACAGCGCTGACGGTCAAAATGCCGACGTTATCAATGAGGATCTCGGTTCTCTCGATGATCTTCTCTCTCAGGTTGTGCGTCTCGACGCGCAGGCTGACGCGGAGGGTGATACTGAGTAAACCAGCAAGCATGGTAAACCGGTAAGCCTGGCAGATTTGGTAAGTCCAGTAAGCTTGGCGAGCACAGGAGATTCGGCAAACATACCTTGGTATGCGAATGCTTTCATAGGGAGAGGAGCCTCGGCCTTGGTCGGGGCTCCCTTGCGTTTGGAGTACACTTTTGCTGATATGTCGACGAAAGGGTTGCAATGAGCGACGTAGATGAGAAAGATATAAACGATATGAATGCGGAATGCGGTCCCATTTCCGATGAAGCGCTCCGTGGTTTTTTGAACGATGACAACGTTATCTGTGACGCCACGCAAATTTTTGACGCGCTATCGGACTTTACGCGCTTTCAAATCCTCGGCGCTCTGACTCTGGGCGAAAAAAGCGTGACTGAGCTGCAGGATCTTTTGCCGGTCTCTCAGTCGGCTACGTCGCATCAGTTGCGGCTTTTGCGCGATAGGGGACTGGTGACTGCTAAAAGAGACGGCCGCCGTGTCATTTATTCTCTTGCAGACGAGCACGTTATCACGCTTATCAGCGTTGGTCTCGCGCACGCTGCGCATCTGCACTAAAGCGGTTTCACCGAAACGGTGCACTAAAACGTTGCGCCGCTTATCGATTGGCGAGAAAACCGGCGTACTTTACGCTTCGTTTCAAGTATGCTTATAGAATTAAACATTGGTAGATTTTATGGATACGGATACCTGCCATAAGGTATGCGTTTGCATACGAGAAACATTCCAGGAGGAATGATGGGCGAATATCGCGTACTGGAGGTCAAGCAAAGCGTCTTTGCATCCAACGAGAAAGAGGCGGACAAGCTCCGCGCCGACATGAAGGAAAAGGGAACCCTGCTGATTAACCTCATGTCGTCTCCTGGTTCCGGCAAAACGACCACACTTTTGCGTACCATTGACGCGCTTAAGAATCGGCTAAGCATCGCCGTTATGGAGGCGGACATCGATTCCGACGTTGACGCCGCCGCCATTGCAACAACGGGTGCCCGGGCGATACAGCTCCATACGGGAGGCATGTGTCATCTTGACGCGGCCATGTGTGCCCAGGGGCTTGAAGGTCTCGCGGCAGGCGACTCTGACCTCATCTTCCTTGAAAACGTTGGTAATCTGGTGTGTCCCGCAGAATTTGACACGGGAGCAGGCGTCAACGTCACCATACTTTCAGTGCCCGAAGGCGACGATAAGCCCCTGAAGTATCCGCTTATGTATCAGGTCTGCGACCTGGTGCTCGTTAATAAGATCGATGTTGCGCCTTACTTTGATTTCGACCTTGATAAGCTGCGTAAAAATGTTGCGGCACGCAATCCTCATGCGAGAGTTATTCCTCTTTCCGCCAAGACCGGCGAGGGAATGGATGCGTGGTATGAGTGGCTCTGCGAGCGCGTGGCTGCATGGAAGGCAGAGCGGTAGTTTTTACAAGAACAAAACAAGGACAAGACCGCTTCTTGTCCAAAACAGCAGATTCGGCCAGATAGGAGAGGGAAATGGCTGAGGAGATTCCGGTTCGAGTAACTCCGTCTGACGGCAATCCCATGCGCGGAAATTTGACTGACGCGGAGATTACGGCTCGAAATGTATTGCCCACGACAAATCCTGCGGGTGAGGCTATCCGCGTAATCGCAGAGAATCACATTACTGAAAATGAAGACGTGGTTCTGTATCGCAAGCCGGATCCAAATGAGCCCGGCCCTGCCGCTGCCGAGCCGTTTAAGCCCGGTGTTCGCGATGAGGTTCAAAAGATTACCGACCGCCTGGGCCATAAAGTCACCAAGGATGACCCCGAGTATTGGGGCATAGCTTCCGTCATGACCGAAGAAGAAGCTGCTGTTACCAAGCAGATGAAGGTGCGTGTACCCATGACCTTCTCGGCACTTCAAAGCGCTACCGGTCTTGAAGCGGCGCGGTTGCAGGAGCTTCTCGACAGCATGTCCATTAAAGGCATCATCGAGTACAACTGGGAAAATGCCGCGCGTGAAAAACAATACGTGCTTCCCATGTTTGTGCCCGGCTCCGCTGAGTTTACCGTGATGAACGAGCGCCAGCTCGAGGAGCATCCGGAGATAGGTACGCTGTTTGAGCGCATGACGTATCTGCCGCTGAAGATGGCGACAAAGCTGGTGCCTCCCGGAGGCGCTGGCATAGGCATGCACGTAATTCCCGTCGAGCGTTCCATTGAGCAGGTCAATCATACGGTTTCGGTAGAGCATATCTCGCATTGGCTCAAAAAATACGACCGCTATGCCGCGACGCCTTGTTCGTGCCGGCTTGCCGAACGCGTTCGTGGTGACGGGTGCGCCGACGATCCCGAGGACTGGTGCATTGCCATCGGCGACATGGCCGATTACTGCGTGGAAACTGGCAAAGGCCACTACATCACCTACGACGAGGTCATTGATATTTGCCAGCGTGCCGAGAAGAACGGCTTTGTCCATCAGATCACCAACATTGACGGCGAGGACAAAGTCTTTGCTATCTGCAACTGCAACGTGAACGTGTGCTATGCGCTGCGTACCTCGCAGCTGTTCAATACGCCCAATCTTTCCCGCTCGTCTTTTGTGGCCCATGTGGACGCGGAAAAATGTGTGGCCTGTGGCGGCTGCGTGGAGGTGTGTCCGGCAGGCGCCCCTCAGCTGGGACAAAAGCTTTCAACCGTCAACGGCCAGCTTACCTATCCCACACAGGACCTTCCGGACGACAAGTTCTGGGGCGAAGCCGACTGGGACTGGAATTACAAGAACAACAACCGCATTGAGTGTCATGATACCGGTACCGCTCCCTGTAAAGTTGCCTGCCCGGCTCATATTTCGGTGCAGGGATATCTCCGTATGGCAGCCGAGGGTCGCTATCGCGATGCCCTTGAACTCATCAAGAAGGAAAACCCGTTCCCGGCAGTCTGCGGGCGCGTGTGCAATCGCCGCTGCGAGGCAGCCTGTACGCGCGGTACCGTTGACGAAGCTATCGCCATCGATGAAGTCAAGAAGTTCATTGCCGAGAAGGACCTTGAGGCAGAGCATCGCTTTGTTCCCGAGCCGGTTATCCCCTCAAACCGTGGCGGCTTCAAAGAAAAGATTGCCATTATCGGCGCCGGTCCCGCCGGCCTTTCCTGCGCTTTCTATCTTGCGGAACGTGGATACAAGCCGGTGGTTTTCGAAAAGAATCCACTGCCGGGCGGCATGATGGTCTACGGCATTCCCGCCTATAAGCTTCAAAAAGACGTTGTGGCCGCGGAAATTGACGTCTTGCGCGAAATGGGCGTTGAGATTCGCTGCGGCGTTGAAGTGGGCAAGGACATCTCTTTGAGCGACTTGCGCCGTGACGGCTTCAAGGCATTCTATGTGGCTATCGGCTGTCAAGGGGGCCGTAAGGCTGGCGTTTCAGGTGAAGACGCTGACGGCGTTACCACCGCCGTTGAGTTTTTGCGAACGGCTCTGGATAATCCGGAGCATGTCGTTTCCGGAAAGACCGTGGTCGTCGGTGGTGGCAACGTTGCTATCGATGCCGCTCGCGTGTCTATGCGCTGCGGCGCTGAGTCGGTAGCTATGTACTGTCTTGAGCAGCCTGATGAAATGCCCGCGCTTCCCGAAGAGATTGCCGAGGCTCACGAAGACGGTATTACCATCAATAACGGCTGGGGACCGGCCGCAATAGAAACCACGGAAGACGGCCGTGTCCGTGGCGTTACGTTTAAGCGCTGCACACAGGTGTTTGACGAAAACAAGCGCTTCTCGCCACGCTATGACGAGACCGACACAGTCTTTGTTGAAGCCGATAACGTGGTGCTTTCCATTGGCCAGTCCATCGAGTGGGGAAATCTGCTTGAGGGCGAGGCGGTGGAGCTTGGTCGCGGCAAGGGGGCTGTGGCTAATCCCAAGACGTACCAGACGGCGCAGCCTGACATTTTTGTCGGCGGCGATGTATATACCGGTCCGAGTTTTGTTATCAACGCTATTGCCGCGGGTCATGAAGCTGCGGTTTCGCTGCATCGTTTTGTGCAAGCGGGATCATCGCTTACCATCGGCCGCAATCAGCGCCATTACGTTGAGCTGGATAAAAGCGAGATTGAACTTAATCCTGATTCGTACGATCATGCAGGCAGACAGGTTCCTGCGTGCGGAAAAGTTGAGAGTATTCGCCATAACTGGAGCGATGTTCGCAAGACATTCACGCCTGAGCAGGTGCGCATTGAGACTGCTCGCTGCCTTAAGTGTGGTGCGTCCGTGGTTGATGCCAACAAATGTATCGGCTGCGGCTTGTGCACGACGCGCTGCGAATTTGACGCCATCCATCTTTTCCGAGACAACCCCGAGTGCTCCACGATGGTACGTGCGGAAGACAAGAAAACAAAGATCTTGGGATATATTGGCAAACGCGCCGTTAAGATTATCAAGAACAAGAAGCGCAGCGTGAAATCCGCAAAGCCCGAGTCGCACGTGACCACCGATGAGCTTGGTAACCCGGTGCCGGCTGGTAGTATGGACATTTCAAGCTGACGTTGATTGCGCCAGGCGGGGCGACGGCTGAGTTAAGGTAACGGACTAGGGCCGAGATGATGGCGCAGTCAAAGTAACGGACATGCTAAGGGCGGACGGTTCATGCACGAGCTGGGCATTGCATTTTATATCATTGATATGGTCGAGAACCTTGGGCGCCAAAATGACCTTACCTCAGTCGCCCGCGTAAAGCTGCGGCTGGGGGAGGTTTCCGGTGTCATTCCGTCGTATCTTCAAGACGTATGGCGTTGGGCGGCCGACCGCACGGAGTTGATGCGCGCGGCCGAGCTTGAGATTGAGAGCGTACCGGCAATAACGCGCTGTCTTGATTGCAATCGCACCTATGCCACCGTTGAGTATGGCCGTACGTGTCCGTATTGTGCAAGCGAGAAGACCGAGCTTATCCAAGGTCAAGAGCTTGAACTTGATGAGATTGAAGCCACATGAGAGATTTGTGGCATCTGTCCGCCGCGTATTAACAACTCTACTATTGTAAAATGTGACTGTCCTTCAACAAGCAATTGCCCGATCGAATGGTGAACCCGTGCTAAGACTGGAACGCATAAACGGAAAAAATGTATGGGACATTCTTAAGCTCAAGGTGTCCGAGGAACAACAAAGCTTTGTCGCCGGAAACGATACAAGCATTATCGAGGCCTATACCTCCATAACAGGAAACGGACAGGTATTTCCTTTTGGTATCTACGAGGGTACTGTACCGGTAGGTTTTTTGATGATTGGGTTTGGTGCGGACGACTTCTGGGACGACGCTCCGGCGATAGCTTATGACAGCTACGATCTCAGACGTCTGATGATAGACGCAAAGCATCAGGGTAAAGGATATGGGAAAGAAGCCCTCAAGCTCGCGCTGGAGTTTATACGCACCTCCCCCTGTGGGAGGGCAGATTATTGTTGGCTTTCCTATGAGCCTGAAAATGAAGCTGCTCAAAATCTCTATCGTTCGTTTGGATTTGTTGAAACGGGCGAGAAGGACGGCGAGGAATTGATCGCCGTTTTGAAGTTAGCCTCAGATATACCTGAAGGAATGTCCAACACTGAGGCACTTCTCGCCAACGACAAAACATTTTCTCCCCATGGTATGGATACGCCCGGCAACGTGGTGTGTTGACGAGCAGCAAACATCGGCGTAAAGTTCTTCCTTGCGTAATTCCAAGGGGACAGTGCTGTGTCGCCTTTTGAATTTGTAAATGTGCACGTAGATAGGTATAAGAAGGAGAAGATCTTGCCTACTATCAACCAGCTTGTCCGCAAGGGCCGCATGAGTGTTCAGGCCAAGTCCAAGAACGCCGCCCTGCAGCACAACCCCCAGAAGCGCGGCGTTTGCACCCGCGTTTTCACCACGACCCCTAAGAAGCCTAACTCGGCGCTTCGTAAGGTTGCTCGTGTGCGCCTTGTCAACGGCATTGAGGTTACCGCCTATATCCCTGGCGAGGGCCACAATCTTCAGGAGCACTCCATCGTGCTTGTCCGTGGCGGCCGTGTCCGCGACCTTCCTGGCGTTCGTTATAAGGTCGTCCGTGGCGCGTATGACTGCGCTGCGGTTCAGAACCGCGCAAAGGCTCGTTCCCGTTACGGCACCAAGCGTGCGAAGTAACCCACTACTCGATTTAGTTCTTAGGAGATAAACATGCCGCGTCGCGCAGCAGCAGTACGTCGTGAGGTTATGCCTGACGCCGTCTATAACAATCGACTGGTCACCCAGCTTATCAACAAGGTTCTTCTTGACGGTAAGAAGGCAACTGCAGAGCGCATCGTTTACGGTGCCTTTGATATCGTTGCCGAGAAGACCGGCGAAGATGCCCTTACTGTTTTCAAGAAGGCTATGGATAACATCCGTCCTACCCTTGAGGTCAAGCCTAAGCGTGTAGGCGGCGCCACCTATCAGGTGCCTATGGAGGTTAACTCCCGTCGTGCAACCACCCTTGCTATCCGCTGGATTGTTAACTTCAGCCGTACTCGCAAAGAGAAGACCATGGCCGAGCGCCTTGCCAATGAGATTATCGACGCAACCAATGGCGTCGGTGCCTCTGTCAAGCGCCGTGAAGACCTGTTCAAGATGGCAGAGGCCAACCGCGCCTTCTCCCATTACCGCTTCTAAGTCGGAAATCAGGAGTTCAACACAATGGCTAAGACCAAGTACAACCTTAAAGACCTCCGCAACATCGGCATCATGGCTCACATCGATGCCGGTAAGACCACCACTACGGAGCGCATTCTTTACTACACCGGCAAGACCCACAAGATTGGCGAGGTTCACGACGGTGCGGCAACCATGGACTGGATGGTCCAGGAGCAGGAGCGCGGTGTTACCATTACCTCCGCTGCTACTACGTGTTTCTGGAAAGATCACGTTATCCAGATCATCGACACCCCGGGTCACGTTGACTTTACCGCTGAGGTCGAGCGCTCGCTTCGCGTTCTCGACGGCGCTGTTGCTGTTTTTGACGCCGTTGCAGGCGTTCAGCCGCAGTCCGAGACCGTGTGGCGTCAGGCAACTAAGTACAACGTTCCCCGCATCGCTTTCATCAACAAGTTCGACCGCGTGGGCGCTGATTTCTTCCGCGCTATCGAGACCATGAAAGAGCGTCTTTCCGCTCCGGCTATTGCAGCTCAGGTTCCTATGGGTTCCGAGTCCAA
The DNA here is from genome assembly GCF_949152215.1 of Lancefieldella sp. Marseille-Q7238. GTDB lineage: Bacteria > Actinomycetota > Coriobacteriia > Coriobacteriales > Atopobiaceae > Lancefieldella. The sequence continues at coordinate 651,830 of NZ_OX424407.1, read as the reverse complement.
CTTCTGGGGCTTGATTGACCTTGTGACCAATACCGCGTGGGACTTCAAGGAAGACGCAAAGGGCATGATTTACCCTGAGCCTCTCGACGAGATTCCTTCCGAGTTCACAGAGATTGCAGCCGAGAAGCGCGAGGAGCTCCTTGAGGCGGCCTCCGACTTCTCCGAGGATCTCATGATGGCTATCCTTGAAGGCGAGGAAATCGATGTCGACGAGCTTAAGCGCGCCATCCGCGCCGGAGTCCTCGCGGGCAAGATGAACCCCGTCTTTGTGGGTTCCGCCTATAAGAACAAGGGCATCCAGGAACTTCTCGACGCCGTCATTGACTATCTCCCCAGCCCTCTCGACGTGCCCGAGATTGACGGCACCAACCTCAAGGGCGAGGAAGAGGTTCGTCACGCGGACGTCAAGGAGCCCTTCTCCGCGCTTGCCTTCAAGATTATGACCGACCCGTATGTTGGTAAGCTGACCTACATCCGCGTGTATTCCGGCCAGGCCGAGGCGGGTTCCTATGTGTACAACTCCGTCAAGGACGGTCGCGAGCGTCTGGGCCGCATCCTTGAGATGAATGCCAATGACCGTGTGGACCGTGAAGAGTGCTCCGCCGGCGACATCGTCGCCTGTGTAGGCTTCAAGAACACCACAACCGGCGATACTCTTTGTGACGAGAAGCACCCCATTGTGCTTGAGTCCATCAGCTTTGCTGACCCCGTCATCGACGTTGCTGTTGAGCCTAAGACCAAGGCTGAGCAGGAGAAGATGTCCGTTGGCCTTGCCAAGCTTGCCGAGGAGGATCCAACCTTCCAGGTTCACACGGATCATGAGACCGGCCAGACCATCATTGCCGGCATGGGCGAGCTGCACCTTGAGATCATCGTTGACCGTCTCCGCCGCGAGTTCAAGGTCGACTGCAACGTTGGTAAGCCGCAGGTCGCTTATCGTGAGACTGCCGGTAAAGCCGTCACTCACGCCGAGGGCAAGTTTGTCCGTCAGTCTGGTGGTCGTGGTCAGTACGGCCATGCTGTCATCGACATGGAGCCCAACGAGCAGGGCAAGGGCTACGAGTTTGTCAACGCTATCGTCGGTGGCGTCGTGCCCAAGGAGTACATCCCCTCTATCGATAAGGGTATCCGCGAGGCGCTCAATAGTGGCGTTATCGCCGGCTATCCTGTCGTAGACATCAAGGTCACTCTTGTTGACGGTTCATACCACGAGGTCGACTCCTCTGAAGCCGCGTTTAAGATCGCCGGTTCCATGGCAATCAAGGATGCTCTCAAGAAGTCCGACCCTGTTCTTCTGGAGCCCGTCGAATCCGTTGAGGTTGAAACTCCGGAACAGTACATGGGCGACGTTATGGGCAACCTTTCTTCTCGCCGCGGCAAGATTGAGGGCATGGAGGATCGTCGCGATACTAAGGTCATCCGTGCAAAAGTGCCTCTCGGCGAGATGTTCGGTTATGCAACCGATCTCCGTTCCCAGACCCAGGGTCGTGCAAGCTACACCATGCAGTTTGATTCTTACGAGCCTGTTCCTAAAGCAGTCCGTGATGAAATCGTCGCCAAAAACGGCGGTTCCGAGTCCTAGTAACAACCACGAGCTCAAGCTCATGTATGGAGGTACCCAAAGTGTCAAATCAAAAGATTAGGATCCGCCTCAAGGGCTATGATCACGAGGTTGTTGATCAGTCCGCAAAGCTGATCGTCGATACGGCTCAGAAGAACGGCGCACGCGTGTCCGGCCCTATTCCTCTGCCAACCGAGCGCAACCTGTATACGGTTATCCGCTCTCCGCACAAGGACAAGGATTCCCGCGACCAGTTTGAGATGCGCACGCACAAGCGTCTCATCGACATCCTCGATCCCAACTCCACCACGGTCGATTCGCTCATGCGTCTTGACCTCCCTGCTGGCGTTGACATCGAGATCAAGCTCTAAGCTTTTTCAAAAGGCATGGCGAGAAGCCCTTCTCGTCCCAGCGTTAACCCTGCAACCCTTCGGACACGCGCCGGAGGGTTGTTCTGTACGCGATTTCGAGTTCCGAATCGCGTTTCAGATTGCGTTCCAAACCGCGTCTAAATTCGCTGACGTTTCACGGCCACATTTTGCACACGAATTTCAAAAATTTCCTTGTAAAACGTTGTGAACAAGCGTAAAGTAGACAAGCTGCTCAAACGGGACAGGTATGTCTCGAGGCAGCATATAGAGGAAGTGGTCCGCTGGGGAAGGGCATCCGATGTGCCCTCAAGGGTCCCATGACCACCGAGAGTGAGGAAAGAGCATGGTGAATACCATCCTCGGCCGCAAGCTGGGCATGACCCAGGTGTGGGACGAGAACGACAACGTCGTTCCTGTTACCGTCATTCTTGCAGGCCCCTGCACCGTCTCGCAGGTAAAGACGACGGAGACGGACGGCTACGATGCCGTGCAGATTGGGTTCGGCGATATCTCCGAGAAGCATGTTAACAAGCCTATGGCCGGTCACTTTAAGGCTCAGGGTGTTGAGCCTGTGCGCTACCTTCGCGAGGTTCGCGTTCCCGCTGGCGAGGAGCACAAGTGCGGCGACACGGTTACCGTCGCTGACTTCGCTGAAGTTGCGGCTGTTGATGTCATCGGCACTTCCAAGGGTAAGGGCTTCCAGGGCACCATCAAGCGTTGGAACTTCTCCCGTGGTCCTATGACGCATGGTTCCCGCAACCAGCGCCGCCCCGGTTCCATTGGTCAGTGCGCTTATCCTGCGCGTGTTCGTAAGGGCCTCCACATGTACGGCCATATGGGCGCAGAGCGCGTTACTGTTAAGAACCTCAAGCTTGTTCGCGTTGACGCTGAGCAGAACCTCATGCTTATCAAGGGTGCTGTCCCCGGCGGCAAGAACGCTCTCGTCCAAGTCCGCATGGCCTAAGGGCCGCTTTTACAGGCAAACACTTAGGCTAACAAGGAGACAACATGTCCAAGTATGAGATTAAAAACATGGAAGGTAAGAAGGTTGGCGACGCCGATCTTTCTTCCGACGTGTACGGCATTGAGCCGAATATCCCCGTGGTGCACCAGGTTGTGACCTGCCAGGCTGCTTCTCTGCGCCAGGGTACCCATTCAACTAAGAATCGTCATGAGGTATCCGGCGGCGGCACCAAGCCGTATCGCCAGAAGGGCACCGGCCGCGCCCGTCAGGGCTCCATCCGCGCAGGTCAGTGGACCGGCGGCGGCGTTATCTTTGGACCTACGCCGCGCAGCCACGCTCGCCGGGTGAACAGCAAGATGGTAAAGCTTGCGATGCGCTCCGCTCTTTCCGGCAAGGTCGCTGACTCTGAGCTCGTCCTCGTTGACAGCCTTGAGTTTGACGCTCCTTCCACGAAGCAGGCGGTGTCTGTCCTTAAGGCTCTCGGCCTTGAAGACAAGCGTGTTACCGTCATCGTTCCCGATGATGACATCAACACCTATCTGTCCTTCCGCAACATTCAGAAGGCTGCCATCTATGGCGTTTCCGAGGCAACTACTCGTTCACTTATCGACAACGCTGCGCTTATCATGTCCGCAGATGTCGCAAAGCATTTTGAGGAGGTGCTCGCATAATGAACTCCGCATATGAGGTCATCATTCGCCCGATCGTTTCGGAGCGTGCTTACGATCTGATGGGCGAGGGCAAGTACACCTTCGAGGTTGCCAAGTCCGCTGGCAAAGAAGAGATAGCTGCGGCTATCGAGAAACTCTTCAATGTCCATGTGACCAAGGTAAATACTATCTCGGTCAAGCCCAAGAGCAAGCGTGTTCGTTATCAGCAAAAGGGCAAGACTCGCAGCTGGAAAAAGGCAATCGTGACGCTTGCCGCCGGCGAGCAGATCGAGATTTTTGCCAATCAATCGGCTGAGTAAGTAGGTTTTTCCACCCGTGTAGAATCCTGCACGGGTGTTAAGGGCGCCTCGATAGATACGCGCGGCGCCGTGGTTGTCCGGTGTCAGTCCGCCAATTCCCAAACGGACTGGCCAACGGAAAGAAAGGGAAAAGTTTTATGGCAGTAAGGCATCTAAAGCCAACAAGCGCAGGCAGGCGCTTCCAGACGATCTCTGATTTCTCAGAGATTACGACTGATAAGCCCGAGAAGTCTCTTCTCGAGCCCCTGCCTAAAAAAGCCGGTCGCAATAACAACGGCCGCATTACCACACGTCATCAGGGCGGTGGACACAAGCGTCAGTATCGCCGCATCGACTTCAAGCGCCGCAAGGACGATATTCCCGCGAAGGTTGCTACGGTCGAGTACGATCCAAACCGCTCCGCACGCATTGCGCTTCTGCACTATGCGGACGGCGCGAAGGCGTACATCCTTTGCCCGGAGGGACTGACTGTCGGTGACACTGTTGTCTCCGGCATAAAGGACGTCGACATCAAGCCCGGCAACTGCACAACACTTGAGCAGATTCCTGTCGGTACGCTTGTGCACGCGGTTGAGTTCCAGCCCGGTAAAGGCGCTGCGATGGCTCGCTCCGCCGGTACTTCCGTTCAGCTCATGGGTAAGGACAACGGGTACGCCGTTTTGCGTCTTCCGTCTTCGGAGCTGCGCCGCGTTCTTCTCGGCTGCCGCGCCACCATCGGTGAGGTCGGCAATGCCGAGCACTCCAACATCGTTATCGGCAAGGCCGGTCGCGCGCGTTGGGCTGGCGTTCGTCCTACCGTCCGCGGTACGGTCATGAACCCTGTTGACCACCCGCACGGCGGCGGCGAGGGCAAGAACCACACTTCCGGCCGTCCCTCCGTTACCCCGTGGGGTAAACCGACCAAAGGCTACAAGACCCGCGACCCGAAGAAGGCTTCAAACCGCCTGATCATCCGTCGTCGCAAGTCCAAGTAAGACACGAGTAGGAGTAGATTTATGAGCAGAAGTCTCAAAAAAGGCCCGTTTGTGGAGACTCGCCTCCTTGCGCGTGTCGCTGCAATGAACGAGGCTGGTAAGAAGGACGTTATCAAGACCTGGTCACGTTCCTCCACCATCTTCCCTGAGATGGTTGGCCATACAATCGCCGTTCACGACGGCCGCAAGCACGTTCCTGTGTACATCACCGAATCCATGGTCGGTCATAAGCTGGGCGAATTCGCGCTGACCCGCACCTTCCGTGGTCACAAGGCCAACTAGGGGGAGTGTAGTAAATGGCTAAAAAAACCGATTCAATTGAGGTTCGCGCTACCGCAAAGTATGTACGCGTTGCTCCTCGCAAGGCTCGCGCAATTATCGCGCTGGTGCGTGGCAAGTCTGTCGAGAAGGCCCTCGAGGTCCTTCAGTTTTCAACGCGTGCGGCCGCTGTGGATGTCGCAAAGGTTTTGAGCTCGGCTGTCGCTAACGCTGAGTACAACAATCACCTGCACGCAAACGACCTTATTGTCAAGAGTGCCTATGTTGATGAGGGCCCGACGCTCAAGCGCATCCGTCCCCGCGCAAAGGGATCGGCTTCGCGCATCAATAAGCGTACGAGCCATATCACTGTTGTCGTTGCACCCCGAAAGGAGGCGTAGGAACATATGGGTCAGAAAGTTCAGCCTACCGGCTTTCGTCTTGGTGTAACCGAGAACTGGCGCTCCCGTTGGTACGCCGATAAGAACTACGCCGAGAATCTTGGCAATGACCTTGTTATCCGCTCGTATCTCGAGAAGCGTCTTGAGAAGGCGGCCATCGCCCGCATCGATATCGAGCGCGCTGGCGACAAAATCAAGGTCACGATTTTCTCTGCCCGCCCCGGCATTGTCATTGGCAAAAAGGGTGCGGAGATTGACGGACTTCGCACTGACCTTGAGCGTGTCGCCAAGGTTGGCAAGGGTCAGGTCAATGTTGACGTCATCGAGGTCAAGCGTCCTGAGCTTGACGCAACCCTCGTTGCCCAGTCCATCGCAGAGCAGCTTGAGCAGCGTGTCGCATTCCGCCGCGCTATGCGTAAGGCGGTTCAGTCCGCCCGCAAAGCGGGAGCAAAGGGAATCCGTATTCAGTGCTCCGGCCGTCTGAACGGCGCCGAGATGGGCCGTCGTGAGTGGTACCGTGAGGGTCGCGTGCCTCTGCACACCCTTCGCGCTGTTGTCGCTTACGGCACTTCAACTGCTCGCACCACCATGGGTGCCTGCGGTATCAAGGTTTGGATTTACCTTGGCGAAAAGATGCCGGGTCAGCCTGCGCCAAATCCGGCGCTTGAAGGCTCCTCGCGTCCTCGCCGTCGCAATGAGAGGAGGGGCCGTTAATGCTTGCACCTAAGCGTGTTTTGCACCGTAAGGTTCAGCGCGGTTCCATGAAGGGCCATGCAAAGGGTAATACCCAGCTGCACTTCGGCTCCTGGGGCATCCGTGCAGAGGAGGCTCACTGGATTACTAACCGCCAGATTGAGGCTGCCCGTATCGCTATTACCCGCGAAATGAAGCGTGGCGGTAAGGTCTGGATTACCATCTTCCCCGACAAGCCTGTTTCAAAGAAGCCGGCAGAAACCCGCATGGGTAAGGGTAAGGGTAATCCTGAAGAGTGGGTCGCTGTAGTTAAGCCTGGCCGTATCATGTTTGAGATTGACGGCGTTTCCGAAGAGGTTGCTCGCGAGGCACTTCGTCTGGCACAGCACAAGCTTCCCATCAAGACCAAGATTGTCACCCGCGCCGACCAGGACGGGGAGGAATAATGAAATACACGGACATCAAGGCGATGAGCGATGAAGAGCTTTCCAAGAAGCTCGAAGAAGGCCGTGCAGAGCTCTTTAACCTTCGCTTCCAGATGGCAACCAGCCAGCTGGACAACACGGCCCGCGTGAAGACGGTCAAGCGCGACATTGCTCGCGTTCAGACCGAGATGCGTTCCCGTCAAATTGCTGCGGAATCAGCCGCAGATCAGAAATAGTCGCAGGAGATAAGTTATGGCAGAGACCGAAAGCAGGAATGCGCGTAAGGTTCGTACCGGAACCGTCGTCTCCATCTCTGGCGAGAAGACGATCACGGTTGAGATTACCTACCGCAAGCACCACCCTAAGTACGGCAAGATGATGACTATCGGCAAGAAACTTCACGTTCATGACGAGAAGAACGAGGCTGGTTTGGGCGATACGGTTCGCGTTATGGAGACCCGCCCCTTGTCAAAGACCAAGCGCTGGCGTCTCGCTGAGATCGTTGAGCGCGCTAAGTAAGTAACATTCGTCGTTTCTTATGAGCCTGCGCGCTCTTAAGAAACCAAGTTCCGGAGGAACGTCACATGATTCAGATGGAGACCATGCTTAACGTCGCTGACAACAGCGGCGCCCGACGCGTCAAGTGCGTCAAGGTCCTTGGTGGCTCCAAGCGTCGTTACGCCGGCCTTGCCGACGTCATCATTGGCGCTGTCCAGGAGGCAACTCCCGGCGGTTCGGTGAAGAAGGGCGACATCGTTCGCTGCGTCATCGTTCGCACTGCTAAGGACACCCGTCGCAAGGACGGTAGCTACATCCGCTTTGACCAGAACGCGTGCGTTTTGGTCGACAAAGAGGGTGAGCCCAAGGGTACCCGTATCTTTGGACCAGTCGCTCGCGAGCTGCGCGACCATAAGTACATGAAGATCGTCTCACTCGCACCCGAGACGCTGTAAGGAGGACTGACACATGCCCAAGATGAAGATCAGGAAAGGCGACACGGTCGAGGTCCTCACTGGTAAGGACAAGGGTACGCGCGGAGAAGTCCTGCGTGTTATCCCCAAAGACAACAAGGTTGTTGTTGAGGGTGTCGCTGTGGTAAAGCGCCACATGAAGCCCAATGCGGCAAACCAGCAGGGCGGTATTGTTGAGCACGAGGCGGCAATTGATGCCTCCAACGTCGCTCTCATTGACCCTAAAGACGACAAACCGACTCGCGTTGGTTATAGCGTCAAGGATGATGGCACGAAGGTCCGCGTTTCCAAGCGTTCCGGCGAGGAGCTCTAAGTTCTTCTCGCTTGTGCCACGCTCTTCGTACAAGGTACGTTTAAACGATCCGGCGTATATGTCGGATCGTTTTTTATGTCGCACGGCATCCGGCGCGCAGCGCGCATCGACTACAGGCGCGATGTGTCCACAATTTGCACAAAGCCTAAAATTGTTGTTTCAATTGTGGGAGATAAAGGCTAATATAGTTCATTGCGTCTTTCTATAGGCTAGTTCTGTCGAGAGCGCGTATGGCTCCTGGCGTGCCAAACCAGGAGGTGCGAGGCGATCCCCGCACGTAAATCCCCAAGAGTCAAGGAGACAGTCATGGCAGAGAAAAAGTATGTTCCTCGTCTGAAAGAGGAGTACTACAAGACGGTTCGTGATGCGCTGCAGAAGCAGTTTGGTTACGCAAACGTCAACCAGATTCCAAAGTTTGAGAAAATCGTTGTCAACATGGGCGTTGGTGAGGCGGCAACTGACGCCAAGGCCATCGATGGCGCCGTGTCTGACTTGCGTACGATTACCGGCCAGCAGCCGCTCATCACGCACGCGCGTAAGTCGATTGCTACGTTCAAACTTCGCCAAGGTATGCCGATTGGCGCTAAAGTTACGCTTCGCGGGGAGCGCATGTGGGAGTTTTTGGATCGTCTGATTGCCATTGCAATCCCTCGTATCCGCGACTTCCGTGGCATTTCCGCCAAGAGCTTTGACGGGCGCGGCAACTTTTCTATGGGCGTAACGGAACAGCTCATCTTCCCGGAGATTGACTTTGACAAGGTTGATCATACGCGCGGTATGGATATTACTATCGTTACTACCGCCAACACCGACGAGGAGGGCAAGGCACTGCTTGAGGCCTTCCACTTCCCGTTTAAACAGGACTAAGTACAACTACGAGCAAGAAATCTTCTAGGCGTCCGCCTAGTTGCATTTGAAGGAGGATTTGTGGCTAAGACTTCGATGATCGTCAAAGCGTCGCGCGAGCCGAAGTACTCTACCCGTACACAGAACCGCTGCCAGCGTTGTGGGCGTCCCCACTCCGTGTACCGCAAGTTTGGTCTGTGCCGTGTGTGCTTCCGCGAGTTAGCGAACAAGGGCGAGCTTCCTGGTGTCCGCAAGGCAAGCTGGTAAGGACAGGGAGCTCTGGCGTCCAGGCGTTCACGCTAAGGGCGCGGACGAACCGGACACGCAGTTTCATCATTAACAAAGGAGAAGGATCAATGAAGATTACCGATCCCATTTCGGACATGCTGACGCGCATTCGTAACGCAAACTCAGCAGGCAAGGACAGTGTTTCTATGCCGTCGAGCAAGGTGCTCGTTGAGATTGCCCGCGTCATTTCTGAAGAGGGCTACATCGAGGGGTATTCTGTTGAGGATACGAAGCCCCAAAAGACGCTTCACATTACGCTTAAGTATGGCGAGAAGCGCGCACGCATCATCCGTGGCATTCGCCGTATTTCCAAGCCCGGTCTGCGCATTTACTCCACCGCCGAGAAGCTTCCTCGCGTCATCGGCGGTCTTGGCACGGCAGTGGTGTCCACCTCTAAAGGCATGATGTGCGACCGTGATGCTCGTAAGGTAGGCATCGGCGGCGAGGTCATCGCCTATATCTGGTAACTCTCGGCAGGAATGAAAGGAGACTGTTGTGTCTCGTATTGGTAAGAAGCCTGTCCAGATTCCAGCCGGAGTCACTGTGACAGTTGATAACACTCACGTAACCGTTAAAGGTTCTAAGGGAGAGCTTGACCGCACGTTCTCAGAGCTTGTCTCCATCAAGCAGGAGGGCGAGGAGCTTCTCGTTTCCCGCGTTGATGAGTCAAGCGAGTCCAATGCTCAGCAGGGACTCGTTCGCACCCTTCTTCACAACATGGTTGTCGGAGTATCCGAAGGCTTTGAGAAGAAGCTTGAGCTTACCGGCGTTGGTTACCGTGCTACACTCAAGGGCAAAGACCTGGATCTTTCCCTGGGATATTCCCATCCTGTTGTGTATGCGGCGCCTGCAAACATTACGTTTGAGGTTCCTGACAATACTCACATTACGGTCAAGGGCATCTCTAAAGAGCAGGTCGGTCAGGTTGCTGCAGAAATTCGTATGAAGCGCCCGCCTGAGCCATACAAGGGCAAGGGTATTCACTATGAAGATGAGCATATTCGCAGGAAGCTCGGCAAGGCTGCTAAGTAAAGCGTCTTGACAGGCAAAAGACCGTCACCCCGTCAGGTGGCGGCAACGTCTAAGGAGAAGTAATGAACAAGTTGCAGGCGAAAAAGGCGGGTCTTGCCCGTCGCAAGCGCCGCGTTCGCGCCAAAGTCTTTGGCACCGCCGAGCGCCCGCGTCTCACCGTGCATCGCACGAACGCACACATATACGCTCAAGTCATTGACGACGCATCCGGCAGAACGCTCTGCTCTGCCTCTACGCTTGATTCCGAGTTCCGCGCCAAGGGCGCTGTCGGTTCCAACAAGGAGGCGGCGGAGTTTGTGGGTGAGCTCGTTGGCAAGCGCGCTATCGAGAAGGGCATCGCTGAGGTCACGTTTGACCGCGGCGGTCGCATCTATCACGGTCGCGTCAAGGCTTTAGCAGACGGTGCCCGCAACGCGGGCCTGAAGTTCTAGGAGGATTCAATGGCACGAGATCGTAAGCGCCAGCAGGATACGGATCTTCAGGAGCGCGTCGTTTATATTCACCGCGTTTCTAAGACCGTCAAAGGTGGACGTCGTATGTCTCTGGTGGCCCTCGTGGTCGTCGGCGACGGCAAGGGTAATGTTGGTATTGGTCAGGGACGTTCCGCTGAGGTGCCCCTCGCAATTCAAAAGGGCGTTGAGGACGCAAAGAGGAACATGTTTAAGGTTCCTTTGACTGAGTCCGGCTCTGTCCCTCACGCAGTGATTGGTCACTTTGGCGCCGGCCGCGTTTTGATTAAGCCGGCATTTGAAGGTACCGGCGTTATCGCTGGCGGTCCTATCCGTCCGCTGTTCGAGCTTGCCGGCATCACCAATGTACTTTCCAAGTCTTTGGGCACCAGCAACGCCCTTAACATCATTAAGGCGGCTGCAGAGGGCCTCAAAGAGCTCTCAAGCCCCGAGCAGGCTGCCGAGCGTCGCGGCATTACTACCCGCGAGATGTTCGTCGGGAAGGAGAACTAACGATGGCTAAGAGTCTGACCATCAAGCTGGTTCGAGGCGCGGTAGCAGGCGTCAAGAAGGATCAGACGGCTACCGTGAAAGCTCTCGGTCTTCACAAGATCGGCAGCACCGTTGAACAGCCTGATAATCCAAGCATTCGTGGAATGATCTTCAAGGTCAAGCACCTTGTCGAGGTTGAAGAGAACTAGAGGTAAGTGATATGCAGCTCAAAGATCTTCGCCCCGCTGAGGGCTCGCGCAAGAATCGTAAGCGCGTCGGTCGCGGCAACTCTTCCGGCAAGGGTACTTTTGCCGGACGTGGTATGAACGGCCAGCTCTCCCGCTCTGGTGGCGGAAAGGGCGCGGGCTTCGAAGGCGGCCAGCAGCCATTGGCTATGCGTCTTCCAAAGCTCCCTGGTTTTACTAGTCATAATCGTTGTGAGTACGCTCCTGTTAACGTAGCTCGCCTTGATGCGCTTTTTGCTGACGGCGATACCGTTGACGCAGATGCGCTTGTCGCAAAGGGAGTTATCAAGCACAACTACATTCCTGTCAAGGTCCTCGGCGCAGGTGAGCTCTCCAAGAAGCTCACCGTCAAAGTGGACAAGGTCTCCGCTTCTGCGCAAGCCAAGATTGAAGCGGCCGGCGGAAAGGTTGAGGCAGAGTAGTGCTTAAGGGAATCGCCAACGCGTTTCGCGTTTCAGAACTAAGAAATAAGATCCTTTTGACGATACTGATTCTTCTTCTGTATCGTTTTGGAGCTTATCTTCCGGTACCGGGTGCTCCGTTCCAGGAAATGCTTAAGGGATACCAAAACGGTCTTTCCTCTAATGGTGCCATGGCGGTTTTGAACCTGTTTTCAGGCGGCGCTCTTTCCCGCATGTCTGTTTTCAGCCTTGGCATTATGCCCTACATCACGGCGCAGATTATTCTTCAGATGATGCAGTCGGTCATTCCGTCCCTTGGCGAGCTTGCAAAGGACGGCGAAAGCGGCCAGCGCAAGATCACGCAATACACGCGCTACCTTACGGTCGCCCTTGCGCTTCTTAACGCTATCGGCTACCTCTTCCTGTTCAAGAGCTATCATGTTTCTTTTGCGGCTATGGACGGAGTTCCCGAGGCGCTTGAGCATGTGCTGGTCATCTTTACTATGCTGGTCGGCGCTATCATCATCATGTGGCTTGGCGAGATTATTACGCAGCGCGGCGTCGGAAACGGCATGTCGCTTATCATCTTCGCCAATATTATGGCGGGTCTGCCGACGGCTCTGATTTCTTCTGTTACCACACGCGGGAATGCTATTTTGACTGTGGCAACCGTTGTTATCATGCTCATCATCGTGCCCATCATCGTATATGTCGAGCGTGGACAGCGCCGCATTTCTATTACATACGCGAAGCGCGTCGTTGGCCGCAAGCTGATGGGTGGACAGTCAACCTATCTTCCTATCAAGGTCAATACGGCTGGCGTCGTTCCTATTATCTTTGCGTCCGCCATCCTGTATCTTCCGGCTCAGATAGCGGTGTTCTTCCCGAATGTTGGGGGAGTCCAGGCGTTTGCTACGGCGCTTTCCAGAGGTTGGGTCAACTGGGTGCTTTCAATCCTTCTGATTGTGTTCTTTGCGTACTTTTACACCTCAATGGTGTTCAACCCGGAGGAGACAGCTGATCAGCTGAAGAAGCAGGGGGGCTTTATCCCAGGCGTCCGTCCCGGAGCGGCTACGGCAAACTACATTAAGTCTGTTATTGACCGCGTTACCCTTCCTGGTGCTATATTTATGGCGGTGCTCGCGGTTGTCCCGTCAATCATCTTCTGGTTTACCGGAGATCAGCTCATTCAAGCCTTTGGCGGAACGTCAGTCTTGATTATGGTTGGCGTTGCAATGGATACGCTGGCATCGATAGAGAGTCACCTGAAGATGCATAATTACGAAGGCTTCTTTAAGTAAGTCGGATGCAAGCAGATTAAAGAGGCCCGGCAACGGGCCTCTTGTTTAAGAATAGAAAGGCTAGGCAAATCATGAACATTGTTCTTCTCGGTGCGCCAGGCGCGGGAAAAGGAACGCAGGCACAGCGCCTTGTTGCTGATTTTGGTCTTGCTCACATTTCTACCGGGGACTTACTCCGCACGGCAGCTAAAGCCCAATCTCCTTTGGGAATCGAGGCAAAGGGCTACATGGATGCAGGCCGGCTCGTTCCCGACCAGCTCGTTATTGATTTGGTAAAAGAGCGCCTCAGCGCCGACGACGCGCAGAGGGGTTTTATTTTGGACGGCTTTCCGCGCAACACTGCTCAGGCGGTGACGCTTGACTCTGAGCTGTCCGCCATGGGCCTTTCCCTTGACGCCGCTTTGCTTGTCTCCGTTGATCCCAAGATCATCATCGATCGCCTGAGCGCGCGGCGTACCTGCAGGAATTGTGGTTATACAGCGCCGGCCGGCATTGACGTATGCCCGAATTGCTCCGGTGAGATGTACCAGCGCGATGACGATAAGCCCGAGACTATCAAACGGCGCCTTGACATTTACGAAAGCCAGACAAGCCCTTTGATTGAGTATTATCGGGGCCATGGCATTCTGAAAGAGGTTGACGGAGATCGTCCTGTCGATGCGGTTTATAACGATGTCAAGGAGATCCTTGCCCTATGATTAACATTAAGACTCCTCAAGAGATTGAAGAAATGAAGGCCGCCGGCGCGCTTTCAAAGGCGGCTCTTCGCCGTGCCGGCCGCATGGTTAAGCCGGGTGTCACAACACTTGAGATTGATCAGGCTCTTGAAGCTTTTATCCGCCTCCACGGCGCGGTACCCACGTTTAAGGGGTATGGTGGATTTCCCGGTACCGTATGCGCATCCGTGAACGAGCAGATTGTTCATGGTATTCCCTCAAGCAATGTCGTATTGCAGGAAGGGGACATCATCTCCATTGACACCGGCGCGACGCTCAACGGTTGGGTAGGCGACAACGCCTGGACGTTTTATGTCGGAGAAGTTGACGAGAAGACCCGTGCGCTTTGCGAGGTTACGCGCGACTGCCTGAAGGCGGGCATCGAAGCCGCCGTTCCTGGCAATCATTTAGGCGATATCGGAGCCGCCGTTCAGGAACTCGCGGAGTCTCATGGCTACGGGGTTATTCGCGACTTTGTTGGGCATGGCGTCGGCCATGTTATGCATGAGGATCCGGAAGTGAGAAACTACGGCAAGCGCGGCCGTGGCGTGAAGCTTCAGGCGGGTATGGTCATTGCTATTGAGCCGATGATTGCCATGGGCACCTATGAGTGCACGGTGTTGAATAACGGCTGGACCGTTGTTACCGATGACGGACTGCCTGCCGCTCACTATGAGAACACTATTGCCATTACGGCTGATGGACCGGTTGTCCTTACCGAGGATGCCGAAGGCCCCTGGTGCTCCATGCAGGGCGGAGAAGCATAGGCGGGTGCAAGGTACTTCTCGCCTTGGATATGCGGCTTTCAGGAGCCATATATGGTGTACTATGTGTTCTTGCAATTTCCGTTGGACGAGAAGCGGGTGTTTTGGTATGATTTCATATCGCTGTCATTGTGTCGAGAGGATGTACATTGAGCAAACAAGACGCTATTGAGCTGGAAGGTAAGGTCCTGGAGCCCTTGCCAAATGCTATGTTTAACGTTGAGCTCGAGAACGGCAAGACCATCCTCTGCACGATTTCCGGCAAAATCCGCATGAATTACATCCGGATTCTCCCTGGTGACAAGGTCGTTGTGGAGATTTCTCCGTATGACCTCACGAGGGGACGCATCACTTATCGTTACAAATAGGTGATACAGCAGTACAAGTAAGACGATACGTCTGTATTTCACGCCTGCGGCTGGGCGAGTATATATAAGTTCGTGTCAGCAGACCGAAAGGAACACAAATGAAGGTACGTCCTTCGGTAAAGAAGATGTGCGACAAGTGCAAGGTTATTCGTCGCCACGGTAAGGTTTACGTGATTTGCGAGAACCCGCGCCACAAGCAGCGTCAGGGCTAAGGAAGGAGCACCAAGTTGGCCCGTATTAACGGCGTCGACCTGCCGCGCGACAAGCGCGTTGAGGTCGGACTCACCTATCTTTACGGCATTGGCCAGACCCGTGCAACTAAGATTTGCACAGAGACTGGTATCGATGTAAATACGCGTGTCAAGGATCTGACCGAAGATGAGGTCACCAAGATTCGTGATTTTATTGATGCACATTACACCACTGAGGGCGATCTTCGCCGTGAAGTGCGTCAAAACACCGCCCGCCTGATGGAGATTGGCTGCTATCGCGGTCTTCGCCATCGTAAGGGGCTTCCTGTCCACGGTCAGCGTACCCACACCAACGCTCGCACCCGCAAGGGTAAGAAGCGTCAGGTGGGCGGCAAGAAGAAGTAGGCAGGAGAAGTCATATGGCACAAAAGAAAAACGCTCGCACGACGCGCGTCCGCCGCTCGGAGCGTAAGAACATCGCAGTGGGCCAGGCCCACATTAAGAGCACGTTCAACAACACGATCGTGTCTATTTCTGATCCCCAGGGTAACGTCATTTCCTGGCAGTCCGGCGGCACCGTTGGCTTTAAGGGTTCCCGTAAGTCCACGCCGTTTGCGGCACAGCTTGCCGCGGAGGCTGCTGCGAAGGCAGCTATGGAGCATGGTCTTCATAAGGTTGCTGTCTTTGTAAAGGGTCCCGGCTCCGGCCGCGAGACCGCTATCCGTTCCCTCCAGGCCGCAGGCCTCGAGGTTTCGGGCATTCAGGATAAGACCCCTATTGCGCATAACGGCTGCCGTCCTAAAAAGCGCCGTCGCAACTAGCCAGGAAAGGACAAGCAATGGCAATTGATAGGACCCCGGTCCTTAAGAGGTGCCGCCAGCTTGGCATCGATCCCATCGTGATGGGTATCAATAAGGAATCTCACCGTGAGCCGCGTCACCGTCGTCGCCAGGAGAGCGAATACGGTATGCAGCTTCGTGAGAAGCAGAAGGCCAAGTTCATCTACGGCGTCCTTGAGAACCAATTTCATGGTTATTACGAACTTGCTAAGAAGACTCCGGGTATTACAGGCGACAATCTCATGAGCATTCTTGAGACCCGCCTTGACAACGTGGTCTTCCGCCTTGGTTTTGCCCGCACGCGCAAAGAGGCACGTCAGACCGTCCGTCACGGCCACATTACCGTCAACGGAAAGCGCGTTGATATTCCTTCGTATCGTATTAAGAAGGGTGATGTCATCGCGGTTGCCTCTAAGGCCAAAGATCTTCTCCCCATCAAGGAATCTCTCATTGCTTCCGAGCATACGGCGGTTCCCGGTTGGATTGAGCTTGATCTTGACAAGCTCCAGGGTACGGTACTTGAGCTTCCCAATCGTGATCAGATTGACCTCGACATCGACGCTCAGCTGATCGTCGAGCTTTACTCTAAGTAAGCCGACACCGTTTGGAGGTAGCAATGTCCGAATTTATCCGGCCGTCCGTGTCGGTTGAGGAAATTGGCGCAAACGTCGCGCGCGTAAGTGTTGAGCCGCTTGAGCGTGGCTATGGCGATACGCTGGGCAATTCTCTTCGCCGTGTCCTGCTCTCTTCTCTTGAGGGCGTGGCAGTCGAGGCCATTCAGATTGATGGTGTTCAGCATGAGTTTACGACGGTTGATGGCGTCTATGAGGACGTCACCGATATTGTCTTAAACGTCAAGGGACTTGTGTTCCGTTCGCTTGAGAACTTTGATGAGGCTGAGGCTTCCATCACTGTTGATGGACCCAAGGTCATTACGGGCGCTGATATTGAGGTGCCTGCCGGCTTTGAGCTTGTCAATCCCGAGCAGCACATCTGCACGCTCTCTGAGGGAGCTCATCTCTCCATGAGACTGCGTATTGGCGAGGGTCGCGGTTATGTTTCTGGCGAGGATAACGAGCATGACGGTGATCCCATTGGATTTATCAGCGTCGACTCGATCTTCTCTCCGGTACGTCGCTGCGCCAAAGCGGTGGAGCCCTGCCGCGTTGGGCGTCATACCGACTACGACCGTCTGGTGCTTGAGGTAGAGACCAACGGCGCTGTAAGTCCTCGTGAGGCTGTCGTCGAAGCGGCGAACATTATCAACCAGCACATGAATGCCTTTATGGGCTTGACTGAGGTTGAAGAGCCCCTTGAGGAAGTCTCCATTTTCGCAAATGAGGACGTCCAAGATGACAGCGAGCTTGATAAGCAGGTTGAGGATTTGGACCTTTCTGTCCGCTCCTACAACTGCCTTAAGCGCGCGGGCATCCATTCGGTGCGTCAGCTCGTTGATTTCTCTGAGAACGATCTTTTGAACATCAGGAATTTCGGCGTTAAGTCCATCGAAGAAGTGAAAGAAAAGCTTGAGGCTATGGGTCTGTCCCTTAAGGCTTAACCAACGCCGCACATACGCATAGGAGAAGCTATATTATGAGGCACAATAAAAAGAGGGGCATGAAGCTGGGCACTGACGCCAGCCACACCAAGGCTATGAAGAAGAGCCTGGTGCAAGCCCTGTTTAAGAATGATCGTATCAAGACTCTTTCAGAGCGCGCCAAAGCGATTCGCCCTGAGGTTGATCGCGTTATCACATGGGCAAAGCGTGGCGATCTTCATGCGCGCCGTCTTGCCATTGCCAAGGTTGGCGACGCTGAGCTTGTCCGCGAGGTCTTTGAGAAGGCTGCCCAGGGTATGTGGGCGGATCGCCAGGGCGGGTATACCCGCATCATGAAGCTCGGTCCTCGCAAGGGAGACGCTGCTGAGGTCGTTATCATTGAGCTCGTAACCGAGCCGGTGACCGCCAAGGCTGCTCCGAAGAAAGCAAAGGCGAAGGCCACCAAGGTTGCGCCTGCCAAGGCTGAAAAAGTCGAGAAGGATGAGGAGGCCGAGAAGGCGGAGAGTGATGCTCCGGCTAAAGAGACTTCAAAGGCCGAAGAGGCTCCTGCAGACGAGAAACCTGCTGAGTAACTCGCTGATACAGCAACTTTCAGAGGCCCCGGCGTTCGCTGGGGCCTCTGTGCTATGAAGCGTGATTGCTGGCGGGCGTGATTAACGCACAGGATATGACCGCGACAAAAGGCAAAGGTGGTGACTATGATTGCGGTATCTCAGGCAGGCTTTGCCTATCCTCATACAGAAGCGGTACTAACCGATGTCTCTTGTGAGCTACATCGAGGAGAGCGCGTTGTTCTTCTCGGTGCAAACGGATCGGGCAAGACTACGCTTGCGCGACTAATGAATGCGTCTTTGTGTCCGAGTTCAGGAGAAGTGCGCGTTGACGGCACTGTTACAACGGCGCCGTCAGCGAGCATCTCTTCGCGGGTGGGCATGATTCGGCAAGATCCTCAAAATCAGCTGGTCAGCGCTGCTGTGTATGAGGAAGTTGCTTTTGGTCCGTCGAATCTTGGCCTTGCGAAGAAAGAGATTGACAGTCGCGTTGACGAGGCGCTTGCTCTGTGCGGTATTACCTGCCTGCGCCATCGCGCAACGCATGGGCTTTCCGGCGGCGAGCAGCAGCTTGTAGCGCTTGCGTCAACTCTCGCGCTGTCGCCGCGCTATCTCTTGCTTGATGAAGTCTATGCGCAACTTGATGGATACACGCGCGCCAAAATCCGCTCTCGCGTTGACGCTTTGGTCGATGAAGGCATGGGAGTGCTGGAACTTTCGCATTCCGTGGAATCGCTGTGGGGCGCCGACCGTGTAATCTGGCTCGATGGCGGATGTATCGCGTGGAGCGGCTCTCCGAACGACTTTCTTTCCAACTCCGCTTTAGCCGCTCGTGCGGGCATGTTGTCTACGGAATTCTCCCGAGTCCTGCAGAGCGCGGTTGCCAAGGGTTTTAATCTTTCCAGCAGATGCTCTCTGCCCGCTCTTGCCGCATTTATGCGCGAGAAGGGCCTTGTGGCAGAGGGACGTCGTCTGCTTTCAAACGCGCATGCAACAGCAATACCGAGCCTTAAACCGCAGGCGAAGAAGCTCGCGCTTATTGGTGCAACGGTTACCCACGACGGCATGACAGCGCTCTCCCGGTGCTCTCTTGAGGCGGAAGGTGAGCTGGTGCTTGTAGCGGGACGCTCCGGCTCCGGAAAGACTACGGCGGCTCAGGTTATAGCAGGAGTTATCCAACCACAGGAGGGAGGGGCGCTTCTTGACGGAGAAGCAGTTCGTCTGGGCAGCGTAGGTCTTGCGTTTCAGAATTCGGAAAACCAGGTTTTTGCCGATACAGTCTTTAACGATATTGCTTTCGGTCCTCAGGCCCGCGGTCTGGCGGGAGCCTCTCTTGAAAACTGCGTTTTCACTGCAGCGCAGACTGTCGATCTCGAACATGCTCTTCTGGAGCGGTCTCCCTTTGAGCTTTCCGGCGGGCAGCTGCGGCGTGTGGCGCTCGCGGGTCTTATGGCCTGCCATTTCACCTCTTTCGTGCTGGATGAGCCGACAGCCGGACTTGACGGTACTTCTCGCCAGCGTATCCGCGCCGCGGTTCGTAAACTGGCGGACGATGGCAGTCCGGTAGTGGTTATTTCGCATGACGTGGGGGAGTGGCTCGCGTTTGCCGACCGCATTGTCTTTATGGCCGATGGACATGCTGTTGCCTCGGTAAGCGCCTCTGAGGCGCAGACGAGAGAAGACCTGTATCAGGCAGCAGGTCTTGAGGCGCCGCTTTCGGTGCAGCTCCTGTCTTGTCTTACGGATGCCGAGAAAGGCGGCGTTGATGCCTATGACTAAGAACGGTCTCGGTGTCTATCGCATCGCCAACACCCCTCTTCATCAGCTTGATCCC
This sequence comes from Lancefieldella sp. Marseille-Q7238, assembly GCF_949152215.1. Lineage (GTDB taxonomy): Bacteria > Actinomycetota > Coriobacteriia > Coriobacteriales > Atopobiaceae > Lancefieldella. The sequence continues at coordinate 632,054 of NZ_OX424407.1, read as the reverse complement.
CGTATCAAATTGCTCGCCTTGTGCGTCTGTGTGGTGGGGTCGTTTGCTGCCCGTCCGCCTTTGGGCATAGCCTGCATGACAGCGCTTTTGGCCGTAGCGCTTGCGTCGTCAAAAACCGCCCCGCTTACCGTGGTTCGCGCGCTCAAGCCTCTGACTGTGGTGCTGATAGCTTCACTTGCGGCAAATACGTTGGTAGTCGTAGGAGCTCCCGATGTGCGCCTAGGCGCGGTGGGTCTCTCGTACGCGGGAGCTCTGCGTGGAGTTTGGGCCGTTGCTCGTATGACGCTTGCACTCGGCTTCGTTCTGGTTTGCTCCGCGACAACATCGGCGACTGAGGTAAGCGCGGCGCTTACTCGTGTCTTGAAGCCACTTTCAAAGTTCGGGCTGGATGTTGACGGGTTTTCGATGATGGTCTCAATCGCTTTGCGCTTCATCCCGATTACTATGGAAGAGCTTGACCGCATCCGTACGGCGCAGCTGATCAGAAGCGGCGCGACAGCCCGGCGTACAGTTCTTTCAGAGCTCAAATCCTGGTTTTCCGTGCTGGTACCTCTGGTGGTATCGCTTTTCCGTCGGTCTGAAGAGCTCGCGCGAGCTCTGTCAGATCGAGCCTTTGGAGCGGCTCCGCGCACGAGCCTGCTTTCGGCGCCGCGCGCATGCGGCTGGATAGTGTTAGGGTTGGTGTTGGCAATTGTCGCAGCGGCTTGCATAATCTTGTAGGTGGCAGAGAAGCGAGAGGGACTAGGGAGCGGGTATGTGCAAAACGGATGAGGCTGTCGAGTGTCGCGAATCTGTCTTTTCAGCAGGTACGCTTGGAATAAAGCTTGGCTACCGCGGCGCCGCGTTTTCCGGTTTCGCCGAGCAGCCTGGAGAGCGTACCGTTGCTGGAGAGCTGCGCCGCGCCCTGGAAACGATGTTTCGACGTGAGGTTGATTTCGCCTGTGCGGGAAGGACTGACGCGGGCGTATCGGCGTTGGCGCAGTACATAAGCGTGCCTGTTTTGACAGAGGAAGCGGCAATTCCTGCCACGCGCCTCATGCGTTCGCTGAACGCGCTTACCGATGATGATATTTCCATCCGCGATCTCTATCGGGCTCCCGAGGGTTTCTCGGCACGTTTCGACGCTCTGTCACGAAGCTACCGGTATCGCGTTGCCGCGGGGCCGCGCCCGGTATTGGCGTGGGATCATGCGTGGTGGTACAGCGGCGCCCTTGACGTTTCGGCTATGAACGCTGCTGCTCAGGCACTTGTTGGCGAACATGATTTTAAGAGTTTTTGCAAGGCTGTCTCAGCCGTCGACAAACCGACGCACCGTTATGTCGAGCATATTTCGGTTGTGGAAATTGACGAGGCAGGCGAGAAAATCATCGCTTTCGACATCAAGGGAAACGCCTTTTTGCATACGATGGTGCGAACTATTGTTGGCACGCTTGTTGAGGTTGGACGCGGACATCGAGCGCAGAGCTGGGTACACGAGGTACTTCTCGCGTGCGATAGGTGCGCCGCTGGGCCAACCGCGCCGGCGAAGGGACTGACCTTTGTTGACGTTTCATATCCGCAGGGGATGTTGCAACCGTGGGAGCAATGACCACCCTTTAGGGTCTGACAAGCCAATTTCTCTTTTGCGCTGTGGCGCAATGACTCCACTCGCCGTTTTGTTGCTACCATTCGCGCGGTAAGCCTTTTCAATGGTTTTGCCTTGCCGTCAAAATGGGATAAGAACAAACATTGCGAAGATAGGGTGAGCGGGGAGCGTATATGTTGAAGAAACGCGAGAAATTTGAACGCATTGACGTGCCTCGCGACAACAATCCGTATCGCAACATTATTGGCGGCGCTGTTGTGGTTGCCGTCTGCATTGTGGTAGCCCTTGTATGTTCAACGCTTTGGAATCGGGTGCAACTTGAATCTCATTTGGGAGATCATGCGCTCCACTCGGCGCTGGCTCAGCAAAAAGTTTCATCGGACGATGTAGACGGGTATACGCGTTCGCAAGATGAGTTTACCAGCGTGCTTCTTTTGACAACAGATCAGCTGCGCGGTGACGCTCCGAATCTGCAATCAGCGTCCCTTTTGGTAGTCGATAAGACAGCCGGTAGTGGAACGCTGGTAAAGCTGCCGCTTAACACGGTGGTTACGGATGCCGCCGGAAATACCACTACCTTGGCGGAATTGTTTACTAAAGGAGGCGCTGAAGCCTGCGTTGCTCCTCTCGCCGCGGCGTCAAATATAAAAATCACCCACGTTATCCTGGCGACGCAGGACACATGGGAGCAGATTGCGAATTTGTCGGGATCAGGTGCGCAGGCGCTCGTCAATAATTCAGGCAAGCTTCTGTCGACGCTTTACACGGATATGAAACCCAGCCAGCTGTTGGAACTTGCTGAAACAGTACAACCTATTGGCATCGAAAATCTTAACCGCGTGGACATAGAGACGTCCGAGGATGAAGCAGGCACTACACTCGATCAGGTAAGCCTCGGACAAAGTGTCGGGCTCTTGGTACGCAATTAGATCTGTCCACAATTGACCTGTACGAAACTAGCCCGCGCGCAATGAGACCTGTTTGGCCGGTTTAGGCACGAGCGACGCTCCGGTTACGATGAGCGGCGACTCTTGAGCAGGCTGAGCACCGTTGCCGCGCCGCCGGTTTTCGTGCGATACCAGCCTTCACTAATCAGATACAGCATATGTGACAGTGCGTGTCTTTTTGGTACCCGCAGGCCCTGCGCTTCCGCTACCAGCACTGTTCCCGCTCTGCCAATACGCGCGTCCGAAAAGACCAAGTCAGCTCGCAGGCGATGTGTGCTTTGGGTAAGGAGCTTGTGCGCGCACACATCGATCGTCTCTGTTTTTCCGTGCACCGCGCGCTCTTCAAGAGCCTCTTTGGTAAGCAGCGCATAATTAACGCCGCGCACCGTCAGCGCTCGCAGCACACGTTCATCGGTTATGTTGCGGCGTTCAGCCTCATCCATCATGTCGTTCCAGCGCTCAAGGGGAACAAGGGGAGCACGCCTAGCAAAATCACGCGCTTCCGCGATGCCGTTTTCTCGGTAGCAATAGAATGCCTCATCAACGTAGGCAAGGCGAGCCCCCGCGCAATGAGAAGCCACAAGAAACGGGTTATCCGCCCATCCCGCACCGGGAATCTCTTTGAAACGGACTTTGTTTTCAAGGAGAAATTCTCTGCGGTAGATTGCCGACCAAATCGAGGGGTGGTGGAGCAAAAGCTCAATGCCATCGCCGATAAAAAACGGCTGGCCGGCCGGTTTGACGCGGTCCTTATAGGCGCAGGGCAGCGGACGATTACGGGAAGATTCGCGCTTTTGTGAGGCGGCACCAGGGTCGTGAGCGCCCTTCTCGCTATCAAATATCCGCCAGTATGCAGAGCGGACGATATCAACGTGTTCGTTTCCTCCGAGAGCGTCGGCCTGCGCGAGAAGCGCCTCATACATGCGCGGTTCAAGGTAGTCATCCGGCTCTACGATTGAGATCCAGTCGCCGCGGGCGGTGGCAAGACCAAGGTTGCAGGCGGCTCCATAGCCCGCGTTTGCTTTGTCGATAACGGTGATACGATTATCGTGAGCCGCGCGCGCATGAAGGATGTCGAGCGAGTTGTCCTTTGAACCATCGTTTATGCAGAGAATCTCAAGGTTCGTATAGGTCTGCGCCTGTACGCTGTCCAGACATTGCGCAAGGTACTTCTCGGCGTTGTATATAGGAACGATGATGGAAACAAGATGAGTGCTTGTCTTTGAATTGCTCATGCTGACTCCTTTTGTAGCTGTTCTATACTATACCGACAGATACATACGCACCAAACGGATTCGTCTTTTGGGGGATTATGAATCGTCCTGCCCTTGTGATAGTGACCTATAAGCGCCAGGAACTGCTGAGCGGTTTGCTGAAGTCTGTTGTGGAGCTTACGCGCGCTCCGTGGCGCATTATCGTTGTCGACAATGAACATTCCCGTCTGACCGCCGATTTGGTAGAGCGTTTTTCAGCGGAAGTGGAAAAGAAATGGGGCGCCACTAAGGACGATCCTGACGCGCGGGGAGGTACATCCCGCGTGCTGTACGTGCCAATGGCTCAAAATACCGGTGGCTCCGGCGGCTTTTCCGAGGGTGTACGGCAGGCGTACGAACTTGGCGCCGAGTGGTTTTGGGTGATGGACGATGATGTTGCCGTCGTGCCTGAAGGTCTGGAGCGTTTGGACGCGTGGTGCGACAAGGCCGACGTTATCCAAGGTCAGCGCTATGACGTCGACGGATCACCATTCTTTTGGCAGTATCGTTTCAGCACGTCAATGGGTATTTACAACCCGCTCGCTAAAGCCGGCTTTCAAGGTGTCGCGTACCGTAAGTGCAATGTCATGTGTTTTGAAGGAGCATTCTTTCGCCGCACGATCGTTGAGCAAATCGGTCTGCCGGACGCCCGCTTCTTCATTTACTGGGACGACGCTCTGTACGGATACCTTGCCAGCAAGGTGACGCAACCAATTCTCATTCCCGATTTCATACTGAGGCGTTGCCGAGAAGTACCTGGTCAAGGGATTGGCTCTGTGCGGCAGCTCAATTCCACATCCGATATGACGCGCTACTACATCACGCGCAACCGCGGCTATATGGCTCGCTATTTTCAAGAAAAGGGCGATTACAACCGTTGGATGTTTGGGTTGGGAACGTTTTTGACATTTGCGAAAGAGCTGATACGCATTGCGCTTGTCGACCGTAAACATTTCCGCTCAGGGTGGGCCAAGCTCTACCAAGGTTGGCGTGATGCGCGTGTTATCTATCGAGATCCTACATGGAAGCCCATGCCGCCACTCAAGTAGCGTTTTCCACCCGTCAGCCTCCCTTCCACCTACCCTCTCGTTCTCGAATTGTGGAGGATTTGTGAAGACGGCCTTTTCGGGTCTTTCGAAGGTGGGTAGAGACTATAGTTATTCCCCGCGCGACGCTGACAGACCTACTAAAAGCGCAGCGCAGCGAACCTTGAAAACCGGATACTGAGATCGTAAAAGATCGACAAAGACAGACTAGCGAAATAATCGAATGTGAATGCAAATTCACGCCAATTCTTATATATTTCAGCGAATCCGAGATCAGCGTGATCTAAGCGAGGATTTATACTCACCTCTTTTAACCTCTACAGGCACATGTGTCTGTATCAGTTTGAATGGAGAGTTCGATCCTGGCTCAGGATGAACGCTGGCGGCGCGCCTAACACATGCAAGTCGAACGATTAAAGCACCTTTTAGGTGTGTATAAAGTGGCGAACGGCTGAGTAACACGTGGGCAACCTGCCCTCCTCTTGGGGATAGCCTCGGGAAACCGAGGATAATACCCGATACTTCACTTGAGCCGCATGACTCAAGTGAGAAAGCTTTTGCGGAGAAGGATGGGCCCGCGGCCTGTTAGCTTGTTGGTGGGGTAGAGGCCTACCAAGGCAATGATGGGTAGCTGGGTTGAGAGACCGACCAGCCAGATTGGGACTGAGACACGGCCCAGACTCCTACGGGAGGCAGCAGTGGGGAATCTTGCACAATGGGCGAAAGCCTGATGCAGCGACGCCGCGTGCGGGATGAAGGCCTTCGGGTTGTAAACCGCTTTCAGCAGGGACGAGGCGTAAGTGACGGTACCTGCAGAAGAAGCCCCGGCTAACTACGTGCCAGCAGCCGCGGTAATACGTAGGGGGCAAGCGTTATCCGGATTCATTGGGCGTAAAGCGCTCGTAGGCGGTCTGTTAGGTCGGGAGTTAAATCCGGAGGCTCAACCTCCGTCCGCTCCCGATACCGGCAGACTTGAGTTTGGTAGGGGAAGGTGGAATTCCTAGTGTAGCGGTGGAATGCGCAGATATTAGGAAGAACACCAGTGGCGAAGGCGGCCTTCTGGGCCATAACTGACGCTGAGGAGCGAAAGCTAGGGGAGCAAACAGGATTAGATACCCTGGTAGTCCTAGCTGTAAACGATGGACACTAGGTGTGGGGGAGCCTTTCCTCCGTGCCGCAGCTAACGCATTAAGTGTCCCGCCTGGGGAGTACGGCCGCAAGGCTAAAACTCAAAGGAATTGACGGGGACCCGCACAAGCAGCGGAGCATGTGGTTTAATTCGAAGCAACGCGAAGAACCTTACCAGGGCTTGACATATAGGTGAAGCGGCGGAAACGTCGTGGCCGAAAGGAGCCTATACAGGTGGTGCATGGCTGTCGTCAGCTCGTGTCGTGAGATGTTAGGTTAAGTCCTGCAACGAGCGCAACCCTCGTCGTATATTGCCAGCGGGTAAGCCGGGCACCTATACGAGACCGCCGGCGTCAAGCCGGAGGAAGGTGGGGACGACGTCAAGTCATCATGCCCCTTATGTCCTGGGCTACACACGTGCTACAATGGCCGGCACAATGAGCTGCCAACCCGCAAGGGTGAGCGAATCTCGAAAGCCGGCCCCAGTTCGGATTGGAGGCTGCAACCCGCCTCCATGAAGTCGGAGTTGCTAGTAATCGCGGATCAGCACGCCGCGGTGAATGCGTTCCCGGGTCTTGTACACACCGCCCGTCACACCACCCGAGTCGATTGCACCCGAAGTCGTCAGCCTAACCGTTTGGAGGGAGACGCCGAAGGTGTGGTTGGTAAGGGGGGTGAAGTCGTAACAAGGTAGCCGTACCGGAAGGTGCGGCTGGATCACCTCCTTTCTAGGGAGATACCCTCATCTAGATTGATTTACTTTATTTGAGTACCCTCGCAATGTATCAACACTGAAATCTTTGTCCGCATATGCGTCAGTATCCGGTCTCGAGGGTTCGCCCTCGCGTACCTTGAGAGCTGCATAGTGTGATTAATTCGATTTTCTTCAAGAAGATCGCATCTGTAGATACTTTTGCCGTATCGGCAAAAGTGCAATCAAGTATGTTCAAACCATTAAAAAGAAGATGGTAAGGGCAAACGGTGGATGCCTTGGCACAAGAAGCCGATGAAGGACGTGATAAGCTGCGATAAGCCACGGTAAGGTGCACATAACCTGTGACCCGTGGATGTCCGAATGGGTAAACCCACTAGATTTAATCGTCTAGTACTTCTCGCTGAATATATAGGCGAAGAGGAGGTAACCGGGGGAACTGAAACATCTCAGTACCCCGAGGAAGAGAAATCAAACGAGATTCCCCAAGTAGTGGCGAGCGAACGGGGATATAGGACAAACCGGAAGTTGCGCAAGCGCTTTCGGGGTTGTAGGACCACACACTACAGAAGTTACAAAACATCGTGGAAGCAAAACGGCATGGAAAGGCCGGCCGAAGAGGGTTAAAGCCCCGTACGCGAATCTGCGATGTCTTCTCGTGTGGCACCTGAGTACTGCCGGACACGTGAAACCCGGTGGGAATCTGGGGGGTCCACCCTCCAATCCTAAATACTCTCTTGTGACCGATAGTGAACCAGTACCGTGAGGGAAAGGTGAAAAGTACCCCGATGAGGGGAGTGAAATAGTACCTGAAACCGTTTGCCTACAAGCAGTCGGAGCAGACTTTTGTCTGTGACGGCGTGCCTTTTGTAGAATGAGCCAGCGAGTTACGATATGTGGCAAGGTTAAGCTAGAAAGCGAGCCGCAGCGAAAGCGAGTCTGAATAGGGCGCGTGAGTCGCATGTCGTAGACGCGAAGCCAGGTGAGCTATCCATGAGCAGGCTGAAGCGGGGGTAAGACCCCGTGGAGGGCCGAACCCACTTAGGTTGAAAACTGAGGGGATGACTTGTGGATAGGAGTGAAAGGCCTATCAAACCTGGAGATATCTCGTTCTCCCCGAAATAGCTTTAGGGCTAGCCTCGGATGTTTACCCGTGGGGGTAGAGCACTGAATAGTTGCGGGGGCTTCACCGCCTACCAAGATTAATCAAACTCCGAATACCATAGGGTCTAAATCCGGGAGTCAGAATATGTGGGCTAAGCTGTGTATTCGAAAGGGAAACAGCCCAGACCGCCCGCTAAGGTCCCAAAATCAATGCTAAGTGGCAAAGGATGTGCGTTTGCTCAGACAACCAGGATGTTGGCTTAGAAGCAGCCATTCATTTAAAGAGTGCGTAATAGCTCACTGGTCGAGTGGACATGCGCCGACAATATACGGGGCTAAGCATTGTACCGAAGCGGCGGACTTGCACGTATGTGTGAGTGGTAGGGGAGCTTTCTTATATGGGTTGAAGCCGTGGGATAACCCACAGTGGACTTATAAGAAGTGAGAATGCTGGCATGAGTAACGAAAGACGAGTAAAAAACTCGTCCGCCGTACACCTAAGGGTTCCTGGGCAAGGCTAATCCTCCCAGGGTTAGGCGGGAGCTAAGGCGAGGCCGGAAGGCGTAGTCGATGCACAACAGGTAGATATTCCTGTCCCTCCATATAGGCGCTATACCGATGGGGTGACGAAGAAGGGTAGCTCGGCGGGGTTCTGGACGTCCCCGTGATGACACGTAGGTTGAGAAGTTGTAAAATGCGCTTCTCGTGAGCTGAGGTGTTGGACGAAGCAATTGAGTGAAGTGAGTGAGCCCATACTTCCAAGAAAAACCTCTAGGGAGTCTGTTGGAGCCCGTACCAAAACCGACACAGGTAGGTGGGTAGAGCATACCAAGGCGATCGGGAGAACTATGGTTAAGGAACTCGGCAAAATTGCCCCGTAACTTCGGGAGAAGGGGTGCCGGTTTGGGTGATAAGACACGCTCTTTGAGCCTCGGCCGGTCACAGTAAATAGGTCCAAGCGACTGTTTATCAAAAACACAGGACTCTGCTGAAGTCGTAAGACGACGTATAGGGTCTGACGCCTGCCCGGTGCTGGAAGGTCACGAGGAGTTGTTAGCGTATGCGAAGCAGCGAATCTAAGCCCCAGTAAACGGCGGCCGTAACTATAACGGTCCTAAGGTAGCGAAATTCCTTGTCGGGTAAGTTCCGACCTGCACGAAAGGCGTAACGATTTGGACGCTGTCTCAACCATAGACCCGGTGAAATTGCACTAGTCGTGAAGATGCGACTTACCCGCAGAAGGACGGAGAGACCCCGTGAACCTTTACTGCAGCTTGACATTGGCTGCCGGTTCGTCGTGTAGAGGATAGGTGGGAGACTTTGAACCAGGGACGCCAGTTTCTGGGGAGTCACCCTTGGAATACCACCCTCGACGTTTCGGCATCCTAACCTGCGACCGTTATCCGGCGTGGGGACCGTGTCAGGTGGGTAGTTTGACTGGGGCGGTCGCCTCCTAAAATGTAACGGAGGCGCACGTAAGGTCTGCTCAGAATGGTCGGCAACCATTCTTTTGAGTGCAAGAGCATAAGCAGGCTTGACTGCGAGGCCTACAAGCCGAGCAGATGGGAAACCAGGTTCTAGTGATCCGGCGGCTCAGAGTGGTATGGCCGTCGCTCAACGGATAAAAGGTACTCCGGGGATAACAGGCTGATCTTCCCCAAGAGTCCACATCGACGGGAAGGTTTGGCACCTCGATGTCGGCTCATCGCATCCTGGGGCTGGAGCAGGTCCCAAGGGTATGGCTGTTCGCCATTTAAAGCGGTACGCGAGCTGGGTTCAGAACGTCGTGAGACAGTTCGGTCCCTATCCTCTGTGGGCGTAGGAAAATTGAGGGAGGCTGCCCCTAGTACGAGAGGACCGGGGTGGACGGACCTCCGGTGTACGGGTTGTCAACCAATGGCAGAGCCCGGTAGCTGAGTCCGGTTGGGATAACCGCTGAAAGCATCTAAGCGGGAAGCCCATCCCAAGATGAGTTTTCCTTTCGGTAAGACCCCTTGTAGACTACGAGGTTGATAGGTTGCAGATGTACGTGCGGCAACGCATTTAGTCGAGCAATACTAATCGGTCGAGCTCTTCTTTTCAAACATACTTCTATCCAAAGCGATCCTTCTTCGATCGAACAATCACACTGTGCGGCCCTCAGGGTACGTGAGCGAAAGCCTCGCTTGAAAGTCGAATACCCCTTGTTGGTCAGCGATTATGGCAGGGAAGGCACACCTGGTCCCATTCCGAACCCAGAAGTTAAGCTCCCGAGCGCCGATGGTACTGCGGAGGAAGTCCGTGGGAGAGCAGGACGTCGCTGACCAACAAGGGGCATTTGCATAGAGAGGGACTTTTGCGTGCGCGTATGTGGAGGCTTTGGGTATATGAAGGCCCTTTCATTAAAGACTTTTGTGCGCTACCTGCATAGATAGCATCTGTCGCTCAGACGCAAGTCCTCGTTTGTGGAATTTTAAAAATTCACAATATATTGACGACATTCTCGAGCAAAAATACTATATATTGTGGCATAGTAGATGGCACGCAAAAGCGCGCGCAAGGCTGCAATACTATGACACTAAAAGCCCTGCCTACGCTTTACGGCTTCAAATGGGTTTGGGAGCGAGACTCTCAAGGGGCTTGTCAAGGAGATAGTCCATGAAAATCATCAAACGTAACGGCTCAGAGGTAACCTTTGACGTCGACAAGATTGAAAACGCTATTGCCAAGGCAAACGCGGAGGTGAGCGAGGACGAGCGTCTCACAAAACGTGAAATCCGCTTTGCGGCGCTCAATGTGACCGACGAATGCATGGAGGCGGGGCATACCGTTACCGTTGAGGAGGTCCAGGACCTTGTCGAGGATCAGCTGATGGCGCTTGATCATTTTGAAGTGGCTCGCAAATACATCATTTATCGGTATGTACAAAACCAGAAGCGTCAGAAGAATACTACAGACGACAAGATCCTCTCGCTGATTGAATGTAACAACGAGGAGGTCAAACAGGAGAATTCCAATAAGAATCCTACGGTCGTCTCTGTGCAGCGTGACTATATGGCCGGTGAGGTGTCCAAAGATCTTGTCCAGCGCGAACTGCTTCCTGAAGATATCGTAGCCGCTCACAACGAAGGCCTTATTCACTTCCATGACTCTGACTACTTCGCACAGCATATGCACAACTGTGATCTCATCAACTTGGAGGATATGCTGCAAAATGGCACTGTCATTTCGGGTACGCTCATTGAACGCCCGCATACGTTTTCTACGGCATGCAACATCGCAACGCAGATTATCGCGCAAGTTGCCTCATGCCAGTATGGTGGTCAGTCCATCTCGCTCGCGCATCTTGCCTCTTTTGTGGATGTTTCCCGCAAAAAGATCCGCAAGACGGTTCTCGAAGAAATGAACTCTATCGGCATAGAGTTGAATGCCGGTCAGTTGAGTGATATGGTTGAGGGTCGTCTTCGCGACGAAATTCGCCGCGGCGTCCAGACCATTCAATATCAGGTTGTTACGTTGATGACCACCAATGGCCAGGCTCCTTTCATTACCGTCTTTATGTATCTCAACGAGGCGAAAAACGAGCAAGAGAAACGGGACCTCGCGCTTGTTATTGAAGAGACCTTGCGTCAGCGCTATGAAGGCGTTAAGAACGAAGAGGGTGTCTGGATCACTCCCGCGTTCCCTAAGCTCATTTATGTGCTTGAAGAGGACAATATCCATGAGGATTCAGAGTTCTTCTATCTCACTAAGATGGCTGCAAAATGCACAGCTCGTCGTCTTGTGCCCGACTATATCTCGGAAAAGAAGATGAAAGAGTACAAGCTTTCAGCTGGCGAGAAGGAAGGCGAGGGCGATTGTTATACCTGTATGGGATGTCGTTCCTTCCTGACGCCCGATCGTTCCGGTAACGGCTATAACAACGTAGCCCGCGCTAAAAACTACGAACCCGGCAAGCCAAAGTACTACGGCCGCTTCAATCAGGGTGTCGTGACCATCAATCTGCCTGATGTCGCGCTTTCTTCCGGTCGTGACATAGATAAGTTCTGGGAGATTTTCGATGAGCGTCTCGAGCTGTGCCACCGTGCGCTTCGCTGCCGCCATGAGCGCCTGAAAGGAACGCTTTCCGACGCCGCTCCGATTCTGTGGCAGTATGGCGCTCTTGCTCGCCTTAATAAAGGCGAGAAGATCGACTCTCTGCTGTATGGTGGTTACTCCACGATTTCCCTGGGCTATGCTGGTCTGTATGAGTGCGTTAAAGCTATGACTGGCTACAGCCATACGGATAAGGAAGCTACGCCGTTCGCGCTTCAGGTCATGCAGCACATGAATGACAAGTGCGCCGAGTGGAAAGCCGCCGAGGACATCGACTACTCCATCTACGGTACGCCGCTTGAGTCTACGACCTATAAGTTCGCCAAGGCTCTTCAGCGCCGCTTTGGCGTCATTCCTGGCATTACGGACAAGGGCTATATCACCAATAGCTATCATGTTCATGTCGCGGAAGAGATTGACGCCTTCCAGAAGCTGCAATTTGAATCCGAATTCCAGCGTCTGTCTCCGGGTGGAGCCATTTCCTACGTCGAGGTTCCCAACATGCAGGATAACCTTGAAGCCGTCATCCGTGTTATGCAGTTCATCTATGACCACATCATGTATGCCGAGCTCAATACCAAGTCTGATTACTGCCAGGTCTGCGGGTATGACGGTGAGATACAGATTGTTGAGGATGATGGCAAGCTGGTGTGGGAGTGCCCGCATTGCGGCAACCGCGATCAGAACAAGATGAATGTTGCGCGCCGTACCTGTGGCTATATCGGCACTCAATTCTGGAATCAGGGCCGTACGCAGGAGATCAAGGACCGCGTCCTCCATCTGTAGACTTTTTTGGAGTTTCTGGCGAGCAGGGCGGCGTACGCGGCTCTGCTCGCTTTTCTTCAAAAGATGATATATGGAAGCATTGCTATGAACTACTCAAATATCAAATACTCCGATATCGCCAACGGGGTAGGCATCCGTACGACGCTTTTTGTCTCAGGGTGCCGCCTGCGCTGCAAAGGCTGTTTTAACTTTGAGGCATGGGACTTCAAGAGCGGAAAGGCGTTTACTCCTGAAGTTGAACAGACGATTATCGATTCTTTGGCGCCCTCCTATGTCGATGGACTTTCGGTGCTTGGAGGAGAGCCTATGGAGCCTGAAAACCAGGAGGTTCTTGTCGGCTTTCTTGAGCGCGTTAAGGAGACGTATCCCACTAAGACCATTTGGCTGTATTCCGGCCATACGTGGGAAGAGCTTACACAAGGTGAGTGGCATCTTGCTCCTACCGATCGTATTTTGAGATGCCTTGATGTTCTTGTCGATGGACCATGGGTGCAGGAACTCTACGACATTACCCTGCGGTTCAGAGGCTCGTCAAATCAGCGTCTTATTGACGTACCTTCGACACTGGAAGCGGGAGAGGTCGTTTTGTGGGAGGATGAACCGCTTTTCTCTGAGCGCGGTATGCAGTAGAAGTTTTCAAATGCAGCCGGAGGTCGTACAATTATTCGGGAGTATGAGCACTATCCCTGTATTCTAGGAGGACTAATGGCTGACTACGCGCTTTGCTGCTGTTCAACCGCTGATGTTTCTGAGGAACTTCTTCAATCTCGTGATATCAAGTATGTCTATTTCAACTACGAACTCAACGGAGTCCAGTGTCGGGATGACTTTGGCCGCACTAATACTCCCTCTGAGCTGTATCGTAAGATGCTTGAAGGACAGCCGTGCCGTACATCGCAGGTGAGTGTCGGACAGTATATGACTTTTTGGAAACCGTTTCTTGAGGCTGGACAGGATGTATTTCACCTGACGCTCTCCTCGGGAATTTCCGGCTCCTATGAGTCCGCCGTTGCCGCCAGAGAAGAGCTGAAAGGGGAGTTTCCAAACAGGAAGGTTGTCGTGGTTGATTCGCTGCAGGCTTCCGCGGGCTATGGTCTGCTCGTTGATAAAGCTGCCGATAAGCGTGACGAAGGTCTGACCATAGATGAGCTTGAGGCATGGGCGCTGGAGAATCGCGACCGTGTCTACGCGTGGTTCTTTTCGACAGACCTCACGTTTTTTATTCGCGGCGGGCGTATTTCCAAGGCGGCCGGTCTGCTCGGAGGCATGCTGAACATTTGCCCTGTGATGGACGTTGAGCCCGATGGATCGCTAGCGGTAAAAGAGAAGGCGCGTGGAAGAAAGAAGGCTGAGCGCCGCATCATTGATATCATGCGCAATTCCTGTGAAGGTGGCTCAGATTACGCTGACAAGGTATTTATCTCCAACTCCGAATGCCTGAAAGACGCGGAGTCGGTCGCCGATAAGGTTCGCACGAATTTCCCGCAGGTGAAAACGGTTGATATTTTCGATATTGGCGCGACTATCGGCGTTCATACGGGCCCCGGAACGGTCGCAACCTTTTGGTGGGGAGCAAAGGGCCGCGCTTGAGTCCTGCAGCAGCGGCAGACAGCTTCAGATGCGCTGTCTTCAAGAGGGATTTTGATTGTTCTGCACTAAGTGTCGTTTGCGGGTATTATAGAACGTGTTCAGGATTATGCGCGGATTGGTGTCCGCGCGGTATGAAGGGGATTTCATATGGGTGATTTTGTAAAGGCCGATGACGTTTTTGTCAACGAGCACGCGACGAGTCGCGAAGAAGTCCTGCGTTTCATTTCCGAGCAGGCACAGGCCAAGGGCATCTCCAACAACGCTGATGCAACATACGAGGCGTTTATGGCCCGCGAAGGCATGGGTGAAACTGGTATGACCGACGGCTTTGCTGTTCCCCATGCTAAGGACGCATCCATTGTAAACGCTGGTGTCATCGTCTTTAAAAATGACACGACCCTTGACTGGCCAAGCTTTGACGAAAAGCCCGTTGATGTCGCGATTGCTCTGCTCGTCCCTGATGGCGAGGCTGGCACTACTCATATTCAACTTCTTTCCAAAACTGCGGTGCTCTTGATGAAGGACGAGTTTAAGGCGCTTGTTCACGGCACCGACGACAAGCAGAAGATTGCTGACGCTATCAACGCGGGCATCGAAGCATAGTTTTGCCTTCTGCAGCGTTCTGTAATGGCCTCGGCAGTTTGTCAAGGCCATTACTTTTACCGAGGTAAGCTGTGACTGGTTATTCTTAGAGCAACAGCATATGTATGTGCAGAGAAAACGCCAGAAACGAGGGCGTTAGAAACAGCGGGTAGCAGAAACGAGGGCGGTAATGTTTAAAAAACAGACTGATCAGCGCGTTGCGGTATTCTTTGCGGATGGATGCGAAGAGATTGAAGGGCTTACCGTTGTGGACCTTCTTTTTCGCGCGGGCATTCCCTGTGACAAGGTATCCATTTCAGATACCTATCAAGTGACTTCCTCACATGAGGTAACGTTTCTCTGCAATAAACGCATCTCAGATATAGACTTTGATGACTATGCCATGCTGGTGCTGCCTGGTGGTATTCCCGGTACGCCCAATCTTGCTGCGTCAGAGTCTCTTATGCGGGCAATCGGTGTATATGCGGCACAAGGAAAGGCTTTGGCTGCCATCTGCGCTGCACCTTCTATCTATGCGGAGCAGGGACTTCTTGAAGGTGTACGCGCTACGGCTAATCCCGATTTTCAGCACGTACTGAGCGAGAAGGGAGCCGTACTTGCTCACGATCCTGTGGTAGTTGATGGTTCTTTCATCACCAGTCAGGGAGCGGGAACCGCTATGCTGTTCGCTCTTGAGATTGTTCGTTATTTTCTGGGCGACGAAGTCGTTCGGCGCGTGCGTGAGAGCGTGGTACTGTAAAGCTATACAATTAAGTAGGTGCAGGGTAACAATCTGTAGGAGACGGCATGCCGTTTGTTGAATTCAAAGATGTCCGCAAAATCTATCGCATGGGTGCTGTTGAGGTGCACGCGGTAGACGGGATGAACTTTGAAATTGAAAAAGGGGAGCTTTGCGTCATTGTCGGTCCTTCAGGAGCAGGTAAGACAACGGTCTTGAATATGCTTGGAGGCATGGACACCTGTACGTCGGGCACTATTACGCTTGATGGAAAAGACGTAGGGAGCCTCTCCGAGCGCGAGAGAACACTGTACCGCCGCTACGATATCGGTTTTGTATTCCAGTTCTATAATTTGGTGCAGAATTTAACTGCGCTGGAAAATGTTGAGCTGGCAACGCAGATTTGCGAAAATCCCATGAACCCGCTGGACGCCCTTGAGGCTGTAGGTTTAGCGGAGAGAAAAGACAGTTTTCCCTCGCAGCTTTCCGGCGGTCAGCAGCAGCGCGTTTCTATTGCTCGAGCTCTGGCGAAAAATCCCCGTCTGCTCTTATGTGACGAGCCTACAGGAGCTCTTGATTACAAGACCGGGAAGCAAATTCTGAAGCTTTTGCAGAACACCTGTAAAGAACAGCATGAAACGGTGGCCATTGTTACCCATAACCTTGCGTTTACTCAGATTGCCGACAGGGTTATTCATGTGCATGAAGGGAAGGCATCAAAGATTGAAATAAACAAGCATCCTGCTGACGCGATGACAGTTGAGTGGTAGCATGTCGCGCGCTTTGATACAGGAGACCTTGCGAGCCATTAAAGGCTCACTCGGCCGCTTCGTTGCCATCATGGGCATCGTAGCTCTAGGCTGCGGGTTCTTTTCGGGGCTTCAGATGACGGGGCGCGATATGCGCCTGGCTGCCGATGAATTTTACGATACCCAAGGGCTCTATGATATTCGCGTGGTCTCTACGCTGGGGTTTGAACGTGCAGACATCAATCGCCTCGCTGCAATCGAAGGCGTTGAGGCAGCTCTTCCGTCTCGTTCGGCTGACGTTATGGCTACCATACACTCAACTCGGATGGTTACCCGCGTTATAGAACTTCCCGCAGACGGAGCCGCGGCATCTGAAAATTCAGACGCCGCACAAGAGCGCCCTTTCAATCAGCCGGTTCTGACGGAAGGTCGTTGGCCTGTGACAGCCAATGAAGTGGTGATTTCGTCTGACCCTAAGAAACACAACGATGTTCCTCTCGGCTCAACCATCGACATTCCCGAAAGTTCTGGTGGAGTGCATCTTAAGGGAGGCGCGTATACGGTTGTTGGCTATGTCAACGCGCCAACCTTTCCATCCAGCAATAACTTCGGATCAACCTCGCTCGGAAACGGAGTAGTGGAAGAGTTTGCCTATGTGCCAGCGGCTGCCTTTGAAGAGAATGATCCGTACACCGACGTATACCTTCAAGTAAAAGAAGCCCGTGCGTCCGTTTCTGGTTCTGATGCCTATAAGAGCGCTATTGCTTCCGTTGAAAACCGTATTGAGGATGAGCTTCCTTCTCTTGCGCGTGCGCGTGTTGAAGACGTGCGCAAAGAAGCGCAACGCAGTGTTGATGAGGCGCGTGCGGCATATGATGAGTCTCGTCTTGAAGCCGACCGCAAACTTGGTGACGCGCGCTCGCAACTTGACGATGCGCAGGCACAGATAGAAGCAAGTGAGTCCAAGCTTTCTGCAGGAAAGAGAGAGGCCGAGACGGGAACTTCTCGCTTGGAAGCGGAAAAGGTAAGAGTTCAAAGACAGCTTGCAGCTGCGCGAGAAGAACTTGACGCATCGGCACAGAAAATCTCAGAGGGAAGAGCCCTTCTCGCCGCAGGAGAAGAACAGTATGTTGCAGGCGCAGCGCAGCTTGCGCAAGGACAGGCTGACTATGAAGAAAGCTTTGCCGCCTTTGACAACGCCCGCGCACAGGCACTTGCTGTCCTTTCATCTCAAGGCATTACGGCGTCGACACTTGAAGAAGCGAAAGCTCAGCTTGAAGCTGTGGGATATCCGACTGATGACATCGACGCGTTACTTGCGGCGCAGGCAAGACTTCAAGCGGCTGATGCTGAACTCAAACAAAAGCAGACTGAGCTTGTCGCCGCTCGCGAAGCGCTTGATGCTCAAACCGCAAATCTCAATGATGCTCAACAAAAGCTCAGCGCGGGTGAGAAAGCATATCAGGCAGCCGTATGCGATTCAAATACTCAGTTTGCCTCCGCTCAAGAAAAACTCGATGCGGCAGTTCAGGAGCTGACAGAGGGCCGTGCAAAGCTCGACAGTGCTCGCCAGCAGCACAGCGAAGGACAGAGAAGGTATGAGGAAGCAAAGGCGGAAGCCGAAGCTCAGCTGTCCGATGCGAAAGCGCAGATTGATGAGGCTCAAAAAAAGGTTGATGAGCTTGAGGCACCTGATATGTATGTGCTTAACCGAACTAAAGACAGAGGAAATGTAGCCTACGACGATGACTCACATAGAATCGATGATATCGCCAACGTATTTCCTCTGATGTTCTTTCTGGTAGCGGCCCTTATCGCGTTGACTACAATGACCCGTATGGTTTCAGAGGAGCGCACCGTCATTGGTATGCATAAGGCGCTCGGTTACTCAAAGGGCGCGATTGCCGCAAAATATGTCCTGTATGCGGCAAGCGCTTCCAGTATAGGGGCGGTGCTCGGTATCGCGCTTCTCTCTCAAATCCTTCCGGGTATTATCATTTCCGCTTATGCCTCGATCTACACTATTCCCCACGCAACAGCCGCGCTGCCGGTGAGCCTTCCCATAGCACTTCTCTCCGGCGGCCTTGGGGTAGGTGTTACGCTTCTTGCGACGGTGTTTGCCGTGCTTTCGACACTTCGTGAGGAGCCCTCGGCGCTTATGCTTCCTAAGGCTCCGAAAGCAGGATCGCGCGTCTTGCTTGAGCGTATGACGCCGATTTGGAAGCGGCTGTCTTTCTCGTGGAAAGTGTCGGTACGAAACCTTTTCCGCTTTAAGCGGCGCTTATGTATGACGCTCATCGGTATTGCCGGCTGTACGGCGCTTGTGTTGGTGGCTTTTGGCGTGCAGGATTCCATCAACGACGTTATCAATGCCCAATGGCCTGGCATCTTTCAGTATGACTACATAGTAGGGATGAAACAGGAGGCTACGCTTGATGATATCGAAGCGGTCCAAAAAAGTATCGTAGCGGTTACGCGGACGGCAGCCGATAAAGTGGTGTCCGATGATGTTGCCGTTGTCCGCCGTGAGAACGTGTTGCTTTCTTCCGCTTCCGTACCAAAGGACAAAGCCGTTTCAGTGTCAGCGATGTCCCCTCTTGATGCAAAGCGCTTTGAGCAAGTCGTGACGCTGAGAGAGCGAACATCCCAACAACCTCTTGAGTTTACTGGCGATTCCGTGGTGCTTTCCGAAAAAATCGCAAAGAAGCTGAACGTACAGGTTGGAGACACGATTACTGTGTATGAGCAGGATCGCATCGGCAACGTCGCAGATGCCGGCAGACCGCTTACTGTGACAGGAATTACCGAGAATTACGCCTGGCATTATATGTATCTGGGGGTCGACGCCGAACAGTCGCTTGGGTCTCGAGAAAACATTTCTTACGCGCTGCTCTTTTCCGCTCCGAACGATGAAACAATCCGTCAGCACCTCGGCGATGAGCTTTCAAAAGACTCTCGGGTGGCTACAGCAAGCGATATCAACGCTACCATTAAAGTGTACCGGGAGTCGCTCGCAGTAGTGGGGCAGGTAGTTGCAATTTTGATTATATCGGCGGCGCTTCTCGCCTTTATTGTGTTGTACAACCTCACCAACATAAATATCGAAGAGCGTATCCGAGAGATTGCCAGCTTGAAAGTGCTCGGTTTTACGCGCAGGGAAGTTGACGCGTATGTGTTTCGGGAGGTCTTTCTGCTGACGCTCGGCGGCTCGGGACTCGGGCTTGTGCTGGGCAGTGTGCTTGAAGGTTTTGTCGTGCAGACAGCGGAGGTCGATACCGTGATGTTTGGCCGTGTCATTCATCCGCTGAGCTTTGTGTACGCGTTTGGACTTACCCTGCTCTTCTCGCTGCTCGTATATGTGGCAATGCGCCGCAAACTGGCGAAGATCGATATGGTAGAGAGCTTGAAGAGCGTTGACTAACGCTCGCAACAACAAGGCCGATTCTCTTTACCACGTGAGTATGAGTTGTCGCGTGAGCATGAGTGCGGCTTACAAATTAGGTAAAATTAACTACGTTTATAGCTGTAGTCTACGTGTCGTTTGATGTCTGATAGTAAGGAGCATTGTATGCCTAAGGTTTCACTCGTTATTCCCGCCTATAACATTGAACCCTATATACATCGCTGTATCCAAAGCGTAAAGGATCAGACATTTACTGATTTTGAAGCCATCGTTGTTGACGATGCCTCGACCGACGGAACCAACGCCGCGCTTATCGAAGCAATTGGAGACGACAATCGCTTTCGTGTGGTACGCCATGAGCGCAACCGAGGTCTCCATCTTGCCCGCCGGACCGCTGCGGCGCTTGTATCCGGCGAATACGCCTTCTGTCTTGATGGCGACGATGAGCTTGCTCCTGACTTTCTCAAGCAGGTGGTCGGCCGTATGGACGAGCGTCCCGTTGATATGCTGCATGTGGGCATTACCGTCATTCCGGAAAACGGTGTGACGCAAGCGGAAGCCGATGGTTTTGCCGCATACATCAACCGTCAGACCGGCCTGTTGAATGAGGCGGATATCCTCCGGGTCATTTTTGACGAGTCAAGCGGCCAGCTTGTTGATTGGCGCGCAACACAGCGTCTGTACCGCGCGTCGCTGTTTAAAACAGCCTTTGAACGCATGACGGACGCCCGGCTTGAGCGGGCTGAGGATTCGTATGAAGTGTTTGTCCTCGCGGCGCTCTCTCAGACGGCCGACGGTTTTGAATCCTGCCGGGGATATTGCTATCACTATGGTATTGGCGTTACGGGAACATCGCGGATTTCGGCAGAGAGATTCGGAATGTTTTGCCGCCAGTTTGCCGAATGTATTAAAAGCACACGCGATTTTATAGCAACGTGCGCTGACGGCGATGAAATGCAGGATTCTTGCCGCGGGATGGTCCACAAGCTCCTGGAGCTTCTCGCAAATGACTGGCTGATACGCGTTGATCCGTCAGAACAGGAGGAGGCGCTCACCGCGTTTGCCGATGCTTTCAATGATGCCGTGGTAGCGCGCGAGCTGTATCGTTTTGTGCGCGACATTGCCTATAGCGCCATTGCTTCTGAGAAACCGCTGCCAAAGGACTCCGATGCACATCGGTTGTATGCCTATGCCGAAAAGTTCGCGGCAACGATGGGTGCGGCAGACGGGCAAGAGGTTACCCGGGCGGTACGCATGAAAGACGTTGCCGATGAACACATGAGGTATCTTGAGCGGAAAGACCTTGAAGAGCAGTACGCCAAACAGCCCATCCGCATTTTAGTGACGTCTCATAAGGATGTGGACGTGTCTCACGCTTTGTCTCTTCAGCCTATACAGGTGGGGCCTGGGCAGCAGCAAGGTCATACGCGTTTCAATTGGATGCTGCATGATGATATCGGAGACAACATCACTGAGAAGAATCCCATGTACTGTGAAATGACCACGCAGTATTGGGCGTGGAAGAACATTACCGATGCCGAGTACGTGGGTTTTGTGCACTATCGCCGTTACTTTAACTTTACCGATACCATCTACAAAGAAAATCCCTTCGGTGAAGTGATGGACACGTTTATTGATAGTCAAACAGCGCGCGCGTATGGCTTTGACGACGAGACTATTCGTACCTGCATCGAAGGTTATGACCTTATCACCACCGGCGTAAAGGACATCCGCAAATTTCCGGGCAGCGCAGAAACGCCGCTTGAGCAGTACCATGCGGCGCCACTGCTCAATCCGCGCGATATCGATACGATGATGGCCCTTGTGGTCGAGATGCACCCCGATTTCGCTGAGGATGTCCATACGTTCCTTAACGGTCACAAACAGTGTTTCTGCAACATGTACATTATGCGCAAACCGATTTTCGATGCGTATGCCGCATGGGTCTTTCCCTTGGTAGACGAGTGGTGCGTCCGTACGGACATGACGCACTACAGCCGAGAAGCGCTGCGCACTCCGGGTCATCTGACCGAGCGTCTCTTTAATATATGGCGCATTCATATGCTGCGTACCGAGGGCAAAGACTGGAAGGTCAAGGAGCTTCAGTGCGTTCACTTTACCAACCCCGAGAAGAAGCAGGCCTTCAGGCCACTTTTCGCGGAGCGTCTTGACGTATCGCTTGAACAAGTCGTACCCGTGGTGTTTGCGGCGGATAATAACTACGCTCCCATTTTGAGTGTCGCCATTGATTCGATGCTCAAAAACGCGGATTCAACACGCTTTTACGATGTGGTTATTCTGCACACCAATATCGGAGGAAATAAGCAGGCCGTACTTCAGAAGTACTTCTCGCGCTATGCAAATGCACGCATAACCTTCTTCAACGTATGGCGCATGGTCAAAGATTACAAGCTTGATACCAATAACGCGCACATTAGCGTTGAAACGTACTTCCGTTTCCTTGCGCAGGATATCCTGTCCGCCTATGACAAGGTGGTCTATCTTGATTCTGACCTGGTGGTTAATGGAGACGTGGCAAAGCTCTTTGATATCGATTTGGGCGATAATCTCGTTGCGGCCACACACGATATTGATTACCTCGCAAATCTGAATGTGCGCGGCGGTGACCGCATGAAATACAGCCTTGAGGTACTTGATATGAATCATCCGTATGGGTATTTCCAAGCGGGCGTCATGGTCTTTAATACGCGCGAACTGCGCCGTTTGCACAGCATTGTTGAATGGCTGCAGATTGCGAGCAATTCCATCTATATCTATAACGATCAGGATATTCTGAATCAGGAATGCCAGGGTCGCGTGACGTATATACCGGCAGAGTGGAATGTGACGCACAACATCTTCGGCCGTGCGGATACGCTGTATCCGCAGGCTCCCGAAGCCGTGTATGCTGACTATCTTGCCGGCCGCGCTCATCCGCAGATAGTGCATTTTGCCGGTGCCATAAAGCCGTGGCAAAATGCGAGCTGCGATATGGCGCAGTATTTCTGGCAATACGCGCGCGAGACACCCTATTACGAAGTTATCATTCAGGATATGACGCCCGGCGCGCGGAAGGACTCTGATATCACTGAGGTCTTCCACGAGCGAGCCCTCTCGGACGCAAGCCCTCTGCGCAAAATCATCGACCCCATCGCCCCGTATGGTAGCGCGCGGCGAGAAGCGCTGAAAGTTCTTGGACGCACGCTTCGCGGGCGCAAGTAGGAAGTGCGACGTCTATGGTTGAGGAAGCAAAGAATTTCCGCGCTCGCGCGGCGGAACTCAACAGAATCCTGAATCACGCGGCGTACGCATACTATGCGCTTGATAATCCCGAACTGACCGACGCGGAGTTTGACCGTCTGCTTGTTGAGTTGCAGAGCATTGAAGCGGCTCATCCGGAGTTGGTAACTCCTGAAAGCTACACGCAGCGTGTAGGGGGCTATGTGTCCGAGCAATTTGAGCCTGTGACTCATGCGGCTCGCATGTATTCGATAGATGATGCGATGGATCTTGCAGAACTTGACGCGTGGCTTGCACGCACCGATGAAGCGCTTGGAGCTTCATCGGCACATCCCATAGCGTATACCTGTGAGCTCAAGATAGACGGACTTGGCATCGCGCTGACGTATAGGGACGGTCAGCTGATTCGCGGTGCGACGCGCGGCGATGGTACTACGGGCGAAAATGTAACCGCCAACGCATTGACCATATCGGATATTCCGCGCGCTTTGGCAGCTGCTGGACTTGCGCATGTGCGCAATGGTGGTCTGAATCAATCGCTTGAGGTGCGCGGCGAGGTATATATGCCCAAGCATTCGTTTGTACGCTTGAATGAAGATGCCGATGCAGCAGGCAGGCAGCCCTTCGCCAACCCGCGTAATGCCGCGGCGGGTTCACTTCGACAAAAAGACCCGAAGGTTACCGCTCATCGGGACTTGGAAACTTTTATCTATGCCGTCGCGGATGAGGATCCCTTGTTTGTGACGAGCCAATGGGAGTTTTTGGCATGGCTTCGCGACTGCGGGTTCAGCGTAAATCCGCATGCGAAGCGCTGTCTTAATGCGCAGGAGGTTCATGATTTTTGCGCCCGCGCGCTTGAAGAGCGGTCAAAGCTTGACTATGACATTGACGGCGTAGTGGTCAAGGTCGACTCCTTTGCCAGTCAGGAAGCGCTTGGGTTTACCTCACGGGCACCACGTTGGGCAATCGCTTTTAAGTTTCCGCCGGAAGAAAAGCAGACAGTGCTTCGCGAGATTCGTATTCAGGTTGGTCGCACTGGAGTTCTAACGCCGGTGGCGGAATTCGACCCTGTGGTTGTAGCGGGCTCAACTATTGCGCGCGCGACGCTCCATAACATCGATGAGATTCGCCGCAAAAATGTTCGCGAAGGGGATACTATTACGGTTCATAAGGCCGGCGATGTTATTCCCGAGGTCGTAGGCCCTGTGCTTGAGAAACGACCTGCCGACTCCAAGCCCTTTGAGATGCCAGCAACCTGTCCGAGCTGCGGAAGCCCCGTTATCAAAGAGGAGGGAGAAGTCGCGTATCGCTGCGTTTCTATTGACTGCCCCGCTCAAGCCGTGGAACGCCTGATCCACTGGGGCAGCCGCAAGGCAATGGATATTGATGGTCTTGGGGATGAGCTGGTCAACAGACTGGTAGAAAACGGCATCCTCTCTGATGTAGCTGATTTTTACGATGCGTTGACCGTTCGCGATATTGCGGAACTTCCAACGGGCCGTTTGTATGAGACGGATACCGACGGTCATCTTTCAGGAGACTCCATTCCCGTTGGCATGACGATTGCCGAAAAAATCATGGTGCAGGTACAGGAGTCTAAGCAGCGCGGCCTGGGACGCGTCCTCTTTGGCATCGGTATTCGGCATGTGGGCGCCAACATGGCGGCACTTCTCGCTCAAAACTTCCATTCTATCCAGGCGCTTCAGCTGGCGACAGAAGAAGAAATGGCTCAAATCGATGGTGTTGGTCCAAAAATTGTCGAGTCAATCAAAGAGTTCTTCTCGATTCCTGAAAATATCGCAGTGCTTGAGCGTCTTCGTGCTGCTGGAGTTGTTATGGAGGAAGTGGCAGTTTCTTCCGACAAGCCGCGCACGCTTGAAGGATTGACGTTTGTGCTGACAGGCGCCCTTGAAAGGCATACGCGCGACGAAGCGGGCTCCTTGCTCAAAGCAATGGGCGCAAAGGTGTCGAGCTCGGTATCTAAGAAAACGAGCTTTGTCATTGCGGGCGCAGCTGCAGGTTCAAAGCTTACTAAGGCTGAAGCTCTTGGCGTATCGGTGCTGAGTGAGGCGGACCTTGACCGCATTCTTGAGACCGGCGAGCCGCCCGTCGCGTAATTGATTCTTGAAATGGAGACATTCATGGCTTCAGATACAATCCTCGTGCTTTGCTACCCTCGTTGTTCAACCTGCAAAAAAGCTCTCAAGTGGCTTGATGAGCATCATATTGCCTATGAGTCGCGCGACATCAAGGAAGACCATCCCACGGAAGCTGAGCTGGCGTCGTGGCATGCGCTCAGTAACCTTCCTATCAGGCGTTTCTTTAACACCAGCGGCATGGTATATCGCGAGAAGAACGTTAAAGAGCAGCTTGATGCTGGCATGACTGTCTCCGCTGCTTGCCAGCTTCTTGCCACTGACGGCATGCTGGTGAAGCGTCCGCTTGTCGTGGGACCTGATTTTGTGCTGACAGGTTTTCGGGAATCGGAATGGGAAGAGCATCTGCTCTAAAGCTTCTCGCCTTGATTTTTGAGAATTAGTGCTGCTCGTCAAGTAAGTCTGTGACCGGCTTTCCATAGTAGTTTATGCCAGCGACTATCTCTTCCATCTTCATGCGGTCGTTGTGAATGAACGCGTGGGCGAGCTTGTGGTACAACCCGGCGGCCTCGTCCATGAGGTCGGAGAAGCTTTCGGTTCTGCTTTTGCCTGTGGCCGGGTCTTTCCAAGGAAGCCGTTTAGGATTTGCCGCCGCGATATCGTCCGTACGAATGACTCGATGGCACATAGCGGCGACATACGAGCTCGAGGATGGCCGCACAAACATTTCGGTCTTATACAGAACCTCTGGCAGCTTGGTAGTGTACGTTGGATCGGTTTTCTCGATAGCATGATAGATGCGTGCGTAATCGGCGATAGCTTTTTCGTATTCGTCGGCTCCGACGTTGAGTCCAAAGACGGAAAGTGCCACCTGGGAGAACAGGGCTCCCGCAACGCGGCACGTACTGCTGTCCGCTTCCAGCGCAGATGCAGGATAGAATTCCTCGACCGTTGTGCGCATTTGGTGCCAGAGCAGCCATGAATCGAGATCGGTCTCAATAATCGAGTGAAGCTCATGGTAGGAGCAAGCAAGGCTTGGGTCGACGTCCACAAGGGCATCCTGCTGAGCGTATACAAATGGATGTACAGTTCTGTCGAGCGCATAGTGGCACAAAAGTCCCAGCGCAAACGCCTCACCGGCTGCTCGGTCAGCTTCAGGCAGATAGGCTACGCCTTCTCTGACCGCGAGAAATACGTCAGTGATATGACTGGCATGCATACGGCGGTGGAGACGGTTGCAGGCGATGGCGTGATTGGGCCAGGTAAGGTGACGAGCTAGAAAAGGATCAGCACCTTGATTGCCCAATAGAAAGGCATTCAGCTCTTCGGATGTTTTGAGGAGGTCAGAGGGCATTTCGTCAGCTATACGCGCCCCGAAAATAAAATGTGTAAGTAAAGCAGGCATCTTGCTCCTTATAAATTTCTTACAAGTATCAGTATCCCACGAAACGCCGGTCAAATACAATTTGGCTTTCTTCAAGAGTAGGTATTCTCGTGCAGAGTGACGCTTCTCTGGTAGGCTAGTGGCTTCGCAGCAGAGCGGTGTTCTTGCAGCAGGTCAATGGTTCTCGCGCAGAGTAGTCGCTTTCCTAGCAGGACAGTCGCGGCGCTGATATAATCTCTTGCGTTCGAGAGGAGGCGTTGTGTTTGACAGATTTCGCACCGGCATTCGCGCGAAAATTACTGAAATAAGGGAAAAGACGCATATGTCCGATACTGATGCGCAAGATACGGACGATACTTCGTCCGATGATGCCGACGCTTCCTCCGTTGTGCGCCGCACGTTCATGCTTGGCCTTGGCTGTGTAGGTCTTGTGTATTTTTGTATGGGTATCCGGCGATGCGGAAGCGGGATGCTTGATTTGCTTGGGCTCAAAGTTTCGGAAGCGCCCGCCAGTTTGAGCCTTCCGCAAAAGACTCCGGAGGGCTACGATCCAGATCTTGTCGCCGCGGCATATCTTGAGCAGAAGGTGACTGTCTATACCGACGATCCTGACCGTATCCAGGAAGCGGCAAAAACGTTCGAGCGACTCTTTGGAATTGTCGTTGATTATCAAATCGTTCCATCCGACAAGATGGAGCTCTATCTTGCGGCCAATTCCGATGATACGAATGAGTTAAATCCGTCGCCTTCTAAGCACCCCGTTGACGTTTGGTTTTTTGCCGACTCCGAACTGTTGGATCAAGCTGGCGGGAAGAACTTGCTAGCAAGCTATGATGCCCAACATGCGGAACATCTTTTGAAATCGACGTTTGCAAGCGAGAAGAAGCTTTGGTATGGCGTAGCAACAGATCCTCTGGTTCTTGCAATCAACTTGGAGCGTCTGGAGGCCATGGGTCTCTCGCATCCGCGCGACTGGAATGATTTTCTCGATTCCTACCTCAGAGATCAGATAGCGGTGCCTGAATATGGAACAACGCACAGCGGCAATAGTCTTGCTGCGGTCATGATGGGAAATCTTGGGGTGGAGCAGGGGACTGCTTTTCTTACAGAGCTCGCTTCTCATACACCTCAGCTATATGGTGATACCTATGCCATGATGACTGACCTGGGGTTTTGCCGCTCGCTGGCTGCGATATGCCGTGCGAGTGAGGCCTTTTACACGCTTGGCAAAGATGATTTCGACAACGTGGTGCCGCTCCTGCCGTTGAGCCCTACTCGCTTTACAACCTATGGAGTGGGGATATCGGCCGCGGCTAAGCACATGAATGCTGCCCGTTTATGGATTGAGTTTTGCCTGTCAGCTGACTTTGCAAGCAAGATGGAAACGACAAACTCGTTTGCTATGCCGGCGATTTCTGGCGTGAAGGCGCCGTGGTACATGGATCGAGTGCACCTTAACGGTGCGGTTACTGCCCTGCGCGAGGCGCCTCAACCCGTTGATGCCAATGGCAATGCGCTTTCACCTGCCCAGGCGGGCTCGTTGGCGAGAAGTGCGCTTCTCTCGTAAGCAAACCGTTGAAGCGCGTCCGTGCGCCGAACGCGTCTGTGCGCCGCGAAGTACGTTAGGTGCGAAGTCACCCCGCGAAGTCTAGACGTAAAACAGCATCTCGTTGTAGCTGGGAACCGGCCAGAAGTCATGCCCGCATATGAGCTCCATCTCGTCGACGATTGTGCGGAGACGCTGCATTGCAGGAATAATTTCATCGCGGTAAAACTCGCATTGCACCTGAGGCTTTGAGCGCAGTGTGGCGGCATGGGTATTTTTTGCCTCAAGTTCACCGACAGCGGCGTAAATCTCATCAATACCCTCGGTCAGCTGCTTCGCAACGTCGAATTCAGCTTGAGACTTAATGCCTATCGTCTGTTTGTGAGCCACGGACTCAGCTACGTTTCCTGAATACTTGAACAGCGCCGGCAGGTACATGTGGCGGGTCATGTACGACATGGTTTTAGCCTCGATGTTGAGTACCTTGGCGTACTGCTCCGCTTTTGCCACATAGCGAGCGTGCGCCTCGTTTTCTGACAAGACGCCATATTTCTCAAAGAAAGCAATGTTATCGGGGGCGATAAGCGCAGGAAGCGCGTCAGGTGTGGTGCGAAGGTGGGGAAGACCGCGCTTCTCGGCAATCTTCTCCCATTTACTTGAGTAGCCGTTGCCTTCGAAGAAAATGCGCTTATGATCTTTGAAGGAATCAATGACCCAGTGGAGCGCACGCTTTGTAAATTCGGACTCGGATGCGTCGGCAAGGTCCGTGGCAAATCGGTCGCATTGCTCCGCGACAATCGTGTTCAAAACGACATTGGGATCTGAGATGTTTTGCTGGCTGCCGCACATGCGGAATTCAAATTTATTGCCTGTGAAAGCAAAGGGACTGGTGCGGTTTCTGTCAGTGTTGTCGCGCAGAACCTTGGGCAGCGTCGGCACGCCTAAATCCATCCGGGTGCGCTTGGCGCCGTGCACGTCAGTGCCGCTCATCAGGTCATTGACGACAGCAGAAAGCGCGTCGCCCAAAAAGACGGAGACGATAGCGGGAGGGGCTTCATTGGCGCCCAGGCGGTGATCATTGCCTGCGGAAGCGATAGACATGCGCAAAAGGTCAGCGTGAACGTCAACGCCCGCGACCAAGCACGCTAAAAAGACGAGGAAGCGGAGGTTTTCTCCGGGATTTTCACCCGGCTCAAGAAGGTTCTCGTCATCGGCAGACAGCGACCAGTTGTCGTGTTTGCCGGATCCGTTGACATAGTCAAAGGGGCGTTCATGCTCAAGACAGGCAAGACCGTGATGCGGAGCCAAAAGCTTTAACTTTTCCATGGTCAGAAGGTTGTTGTCAATGGCAAGTGTGCCTTGCTCAAAGACGGGTGCCAGCTCGTGCTGGCAGGGGGCGACTTCATTGTGTTTGGTTTTAGCGGGGATCCCCAGTTTCCAAAGCTCGTCGTCGAGCTCTTTCATGAAGTCGTTGACGGTTGGACGAATGGCGCCGAAATAATGCTCATCAAGCTCTTGACCTTTGGACGGCTCGCAGCCAAAGAGCGTGCGGCCGCACAAAATCAGATCGGGACGCTTTTCAAAATCCTCTTCGCGGATAAGAAAATACTCCTGTTCAGGGCCGATATTGGTGACAACGCGCTCGGGCGTCTGCCCAAAGAGTGCAAGCACGCGTTTGGCTTGGCGCTCCAGTGCCAGTTGAGAGCGCAAAAGCGGCGTGCGCTTATCGAGAGCTTCTCCCGTATAGGAGATAAACGCCGTTGGAATGCAGAGCACCTCGTCTTTGATAAAGGTGGGGCTTACGGGGTCCCAAACCGTGTAACCGCGGGCTTCGAAAGTCGCGCGTAGGCCGCCTGAGGGAAAGCTTGACGCGTCTGGTTCGCCTTGAACGAGCTCCTTGCCGGAGAACGTCATCAAGATCGTGCCGTTGCCTTGCGGCGTCATGAAACTATCGTGCTTTTCTGAGGTGATGCCTGTCAGCGGTTGGAACCAGTGCGTAAAGTGTGTGGCGCCGTGTTCGAGCGCCCATTCCTTCATGGCATGAGCCACTTCGTTGGCAATGTCGATGTCAAGCGGTTTTCCGTGTCTGATGACATCGCGCAGGCGTTTATAGGTGGGTTTAGGCAGCCGCTCCTGCATATCAGCGTCGGTGAATAAAAGTGTTCCAAACTCGCGTGATACCTTGTCGTTTGCCACGAGGCCTCCTTGGATGGGTAAGCAAGGGCAAGAAGCGCTTCTCACTACAGACAGCTACAGACAGCGAGCGCAAGAAGTTCTTCTCGTCACAGATTCTACTGTACGCCATTGATTTTTGCACGACAGCGAGAAAAACGTCTTTTTAATGGACGGGAATTTTGCTCGCATTTCCAAAGCGCGCCGAGAAGTGCGTGGGGAGAAGTATACTTGGAAGTCACTTGAGAAGTTACTTGGGGTCATTCCAAAAAAGTGCCACAGTTGTGATAAAAATACTTCACAACTCATGGCATTTTTAGGGGATTTATCACAACTGATGCCTTTTTTAGGAGTTTTCATATCACAACTCATGCACTTTTTTGGAAATCGGTGCGTGTGCCACAAAGAGAGTGCGTACCGTGAAACAAAATCGTGCTATGAAGTCCTTCTCGCTAATTCGTGGACCTCGCGGGCCTCGCGGCTTGCGTGAACCTCAAGGAGCTTGCGAATATACCACTGCTTGCCGATACAATCCGAGTACAATGGACGGGTAAGCTTGCGATAGGAGAGGTATGTCCGAAACCGCCCACACAGAAACCGCCACCACAGACGCTGCTCGCACAGACGCCCACACAGACGTCGCGGCCGGTGCTTCCCGCAGGACCATCGCAGTCATTGACGGCAATTCGCTTATGCACCGCGCGTTTCATGCCATCAGACAGCCCATGTCCGCTCCCGACGGTACGCCCACTGGCGCGCTTTTCGGCTTTTTCAATATGTTCATCAAGATGGTCGAGTCCTTTAAGCCCGATGGCGTTATCTGCGCGTTTGACAAAGGAAAACCGCAGGTTCGCATTGACATGCTCCCGCAGTACAAAGCTCAGCGTCCTCCTATGGACGATGCTCTTCACGTGCAGTTTCCTATCGTAAAAAATTTGCTTCGGACGTTGGACATTCCCGTATGCGAACTTGAGGGCTGGGAGGGCGATGACATCCTGGGCACGCTGGCTCGCCGCGGTGAGGAAGCCGGTTATGAGATGCTCCTCTTTACGGGAGACCGCGATATGTATCAGCTCTCGACTGAAAACGTCAAGATTGTGTCTACGCGCAAAGGCGTGTCCGACGTTTCCATTATGACCCCTGAATCCGTGGCCGACCTTTATGCGGGCATTACTCCCGCCCTGGTGCCGGATTTTTACGGACTCAAGGGAGACTCGTCCGATAATATCCCCGGAGTTCCCGGAATCGGTCCTAAAAAGGCCGCTCAGCTTATTGTGGAGTACGGCAGCTTGGACGAGGTGCTGGCCCACGCTGATGATGTCAAGGGAAAAATGGGCGAGAACCTGCGTACACATAAAGAGGACGCCCTGCTCTCGCGCAAAGTTGCTACGATTCGAACGGACGCTCCGATAGCCATCAATCTTGCCGACGCAAAGTTCCCTACGTTTGATCAAAATGCTGTTGTCGCGGCCTTTTCAAAGCTGGGATTTACCGGTATGACAAGGCGGCTGGCGCGTATGGCTGGCGAGAAGGGCGGACTTTCCACAGCTCCCGAGGGCGAAGAAGCTTCTGTCCCAGCGGCGCTTGCGCTTCCCGAAATCCTTGAGGCTAACGATGCCAATACGGCTTTGGCGGCGTCACTGGCGCGCGCGGAATGGCTGGGTATCGCCCTTGATACCGGCAAACAAGACGGCTCGCTTTTTGGACTTGAACACACGCTGTGGGTTGCGACTTCTTCTCATC
The DNA here is from genome assembly GCF_949152215.1 of Lancefieldella sp. Marseille-Q7238. Lineage (GTDB taxonomy): Bacteria > Actinomycetota > Coriobacteriia > Coriobacteriales > Atopobiaceae > Lancefieldella. Next base: position 600,175 of record NZ_OX424407.1, on the reverse strand, counting down.
TGCTGAAGTTTGAGGATGATAACGCGACCTCGGCGTTGTTGCGACTGTTTAAGGAAGGCAAGGTTGCAGCAGGAGACGTAAAAGAGCTTCTGCACGACGTGAGCTCCGTGGACTCCTCGGAGCCTGAGTCTTTCGATCCTGATACGTTGGCTGCCGAGCGCATTTTTGATACGGGCGTAGCTGCCTATCTGCTTGAGTCTGACCGTTCGGATTTCGCGGTTCCCGGTTTGGTAGAGCGCTACTTTGGCGTGGAGCTTCCTGACGGCGCCGACAAAGTCACCGGTAAAGATGCTGGCAAAGGTACCAACAAAGGTACCAACAAAGGTACCGACAAAGTTCCCGCTGCCGCTTTTGAAGCGAATGCTGTCCGCGCACTTTCCAAAGTGCTGTGTACAAAGCTTGAGGCCGACGGCTCGCTTGAACTTTTTAAGACCATTGAGATGGGGCTGCTTCCCGTACTTGCCGCGATGGAGCGTCGCGGATTGTATGTAGATCCTGCGAAGCTCAAAGAACAGTCTGTTGAGCTCGGAGAAGATATCGCTTCTCGCGTAGCTCGCATTCACGAGGCGGCGGGTGAAAACTTCAACCTTGATTCACCAAGCCAGCTGAGCCATGTGCTTTTTGACGTGCTGGGTTTGCCGACATTCGGGTTGAAAAAAACACGTTCGGGATTCTACTCAACCAACGCCAAGGTACTTGCCGATCTGGCGGATGAGTATCAAATCGTCGCTGATGTACTTGAGTATCGTGAGCGCGCCAAAATCAAGTCGACGTATCTGGATGCGTTACCCGCACTGATCCGTGGCGACAAGCGCGTCCATACCACCTTTAATCAGACGGTGGCGGCAACGGGTCGCCTTTCGAGTTCCGATCCGAATTTGCAGAACATTCCCACCCGCTCCGAGTTGGGGCATCGCGTGCGCACCGCGTTTACCGTTCCTCAAGATCATGTATTTCTCGCGTGCGATTATTCCCAGATTGAGCTTCGTCTTTTGGCGCACCTTTCGGCTGATGAGCACCTGGTAGCGGCTTTTAATTCGGGCGCGGATTTCCATGCAGCAACCGCTTCACGCGTTTTTGGAGTGCCCGTGGAAGACGTTACCCCGGAGCTTCGCAGCCGCGCAAAGGCCGTCAACTTTGGCATCGTGTACGGGCAGCAGGCATACGGTTTGGCTACCTCCCTTAAGATTCCGCGTTCTGAGGCTCAGGATATGATTGACAGGTACTTCGTAGCATATCCGGGGGTCCGGGCGTATTTAGACGAGTCAGTTCGCATGGCGCACGAGAAGGGCTATGCTGTCACTATGTACGGACGCAAGCGCCACATTCGTGAGTTTGCGCAGCATAATCGCCAGCTTATTGCTTTTGGTGAGCGTACTGCTATGAACCATCCCATGCAGGGAAGCGCTGCTGACATCATTAAAATCGCTATGATTCGTGTCGAGAAGCGCCTGCGCGAGGAATCGCTTGCCTCAAAGCTCATCTTGCAGATTCACGACGAACTCGATCTTGAGGTACCGAATGCCGAAATTGAAACGGTTTCCCGGTTGGTAAAGGAAACGATGGAAGGCGTAACAACGCTTAAAGTGCCCCTCATAGCCGATGTTTCATATGGCCCAAACTGGGCAGAGGCTAAGTAGGCTGATTTTGGTGGACAGAAAAAACTCAGGTGCGGCAGATATGATGCACGTGGTCGCGTACACAGACGGTGCCTCCCGAGGTAATCCCGGACCGGGTGGGTACGGCGCTGTTTTGGTCTATGTCGATCCTTCCGGCGCTCGTCATACTCGTGAGTTTTCTCAGGGATATCGTGTCACGACTAACAACCGGATGGAGCTTTTGGGGGTAATAGTTGCGCTTGAAGCGCTCAAACACCCGTGCTGCGTTGAAGTACACTCCGACTCAAAATACGTGGTTGATGCCTTTAACCAGGATTGGATATCCGGATGGATCCGTCGCGGTTGGAAGACGTCCAACAAGCAGGATGTGAAAAACGTTGATCTCTGGAAGCGCCTGTTAGCGGCAAGCGCTCCTCATGAAGTACGGTACCTGTGGGTAAAAGGTCATGCCGGAGAGCCACTCAATGAGCGCTGCGACGAGCTTGCAACTACAGCCGCTGATGGCCAAGACCTTCTTGAAGATACAGGCTTTCTCGCTTAGTTGGGTAAAATCAAATTTTGCTTAGCTTGATAAAACCCAATGGCACCATCGTTTTTATCGCGTTGTATCCAGATGACGCACAGGTATGCCGTTAAAGTGCTTGTTGCGTATGTGAATCAGAATGGCAATGCTGGTAATTACCGTGAGGATAGTGCCGACTACAGGAGCATACCAGAGAGCGTTAAGACCAAACGGGGCGAGAAGCGCAATGGCGGTAACCGGAAAGACAAAGGTTGCCAGTACGCTGATGACGCTTGAGATCTTGGTTAGCTTCAGCGCGATGACAAATTCCTGCGTGCAGAAATAGATCCAGTTGATGCACAGCGCGCCGGAAAAAGTGCGCAAAGCGGGAACGGCCATAGCAAACAGCTCCGGTGTCGCGTCGGGAATGAAGAGATGCACCAGCAGTTCAGGACAGAGGAACATAAGCGCCGCGGAAGTTAGGCCGATAAGACCGCCCGCAATAAAAACGTAGCGAGTGAGAGCGATAACGCGATGCTTGTTTTTGGCGCCCCAGTTATAGCCAATGGCGGGCTGCACGGCGTCTGCTTCTCCGTAGACAAGAGGTGTGATAATACCTGCTGAAAAGAAAATGACGCCATATGTGGTAACAGCGTTTGCACCCCCAAGGGCCAGAAGCGTGGAATTCATGATGAGGCTGTAAATGCGGCCTGAAATGTTTTGCAAGAAAACCGCCAAACCGTTGGCGCAGACTTCGCGCACAAGCTCCCATGAAAAATGCGGAGGTACAAACTTGAGGATTTGCTTGTTGTGTACGAACGGCCACATGCCGAATATCGCGGAGAAAAGCATCGCGATGCAGTAGCCAAGCGCTGAGTATGCTACATCAAGGCGAAGGACGGCCAAGAAAAAGAATTCAAGGACGGTGCCGAGAATAGCGATGATGAAGCTCAGCATCATAGAGCGGCGAATCATGCCGCAGATCTTGAGGAAGTTATCGGCGGCGTAGTTGATAGATATGAGCGGCAAAAAGGAGGCGTAGACACGCAAATAGATCGATCCCTGTTCAACGAGTTCTCCCTTTGCGCCCAGAAGAATCAAGATACCCGGCGCAAAAAGAAAGAATATTGCGCCCAGTACAAAGCCGCCGATATGGATCATAATGACCGAAAGGGTAAATACATCGTTCGCGCGGTCAAAATTATGTTTGCCATGCTCTACCGCAATGACGGCGGAGGAGCCAACGCCTACGAGGTCAGAAACGGCAAAGCTCATAATGACCAAAGGAAGTGAGATGGTAACCGCGGCAAAGGTATCAGCGCCGAGAAAGCGACCGACTAAGATGCCGTCGGCGGTATCGTAAAGCATGGAGGCGAGCATAGCGATGGCGCCGGGGATGGCGGCTCGCAAGAAAAGCTGAAGCGGGGGAGTTTCCGCAAAGAGTTTGTTCTGTTCCATAACACCCTTTCGTAGTATCGTTCAAGAAGCATGTCCCATGTACCTGTCAAAGCAGTTGCCTTTGCACATGCAAATCGCAGCGCGGACATGAAGCGCAATACGAAAATGTGTTATTTCAAGAACATTACTCTTGATACTCCCTTCAAAATCAATGCGATATACCGGTTGTTGCACCTATAAACACCATAGAGAAAGCGATGTTTATACAGGTAAATCACCTGTATGCCATAATAGCTTGCTATCATAGCAAAAAACAGGCGTCATACGAGGCAGATGTTGATTTATCTATAAAATGGTTCGGTTTGTGTGTATTGTGTCATGATAGAAGAGAACAAATACCTGTGTATTCAGCGCGTATACGCTAAAGATTAGAAGCGTTTCGGAAATGATGAGGCATGGATCAAGATAAGCAAAAAACGACAGATGAACGTGAAGTCGCCAAGCGCATTCGTGAGGGAGAAAAACTTCTCGCCAAAAGTGCGGAGGCTCTGAGCGCCGCGGCTTCAACAGCGGAGAAAGTCTTGATAGCCGAGAAGTGTGATTTTGCGGCAGAGCCTCAACACGATGATGTCAGAGCTTCCATTCCGAGAACGACCGCCCAGCATATGCTGTATTTCGTCTCATGGATCGCTCTGCTGTTTGGTGTTGCGGATATCGTGACGTCGCTCGTTTCGGGCAGCGCGATACTTATGGGCCTTACTCCGGCACTCCCAACCGATGTAACGCGGTTAGGCGGACATGTCTTGGGAGAGGGCAATCAGCACCTGCTGTTTTACGGTTTTGTGATTGCACTTGGTCTTCTGCAGATGCTTACCGGGTTTCTGGGCATTCGCGCCGCGAATGACTCGTCAAAGGTCAATTCGTTTCTTGCGCTTTGCTATCTTGTCGCGCTCTTTTTGGTAGTTGTGGCGCTGAGTGCATGGGGTGATGGAAAGCTCATTATTTTTGATCCCATGGTTATTATCACCACCATCATATATGTGGGTATCCTCTCAAACCTTGGAGAACAGGTAAGACGTGAGTATGACGCGGGCGTCTCTGGAACAGTTTTTATGCGCTCACGCTATCAGCGAATTCTGCATTTTCTCGCTGTCGCTACAATTGGTGTCAATGCGGTCTACCTTATTGTGCTTGTGGTGCTTTTAGGCGTGGCTGATGTAGGCAACTACGTTCCCATGCTTAACACTGCCGATATTAAGGCGGTATTTGCCGGTGCAAATCCGCTTTCAATCCTCTTTGATGCTGCCTCGGCGCTGTTTACCCTCTTCGTGGCTTTAATTGCATTGAGAGGGTCAAATAACGCGCGTTTTATCAGACCCTTTGTTATTATTCAATTTTTGATAACGTCTTTGAATATCGCTGTCCTTGTCTGGAACGCTCTCGTAGGAGGTTTAACAAGCGTTCAGGCAGGCAGTGTGGTCACAGTGGTATATAACCTCGTTATGCTTTACTTGGGAGTCCGCGTTGAGGAAGAATTGCCGGACAGCATATTGGCTCGGATTTTACCCCGTCTGCCTTTACGGTCTGTCTTTTTCAGAACTCCGTCCAAGAAATGCAGTCGTTAGACAGCACGCGCCCGCCAGACGCATTGCACTTGTAGCCCTTGCGTCCAGCGGGACACGGCGTGTCCAGTGAATCATAGCGCGCTCGTCAGCACAGTACACTCACACTAAGTGAGCATTAGGCAACACCTGTGATTCCAAAGGCGTCATCGGTGTTTAGACTGCCTAACGCTCGCATGGTTTGCGTTCTTCTCAGCAAGGCGTTAGAGGTCAAGCTCCATAAGCCGTGCAATGCTCACAATGTAGATCTTCAGGGCACGACGGAGCCATTCTTCGGAAACGCCTTCGTCGGGACCGTGTTCCGCGCCTACCCACGCTGGGATTGTATCGACTTCCGCGCGTTCAACGGGACCGAAAGCAACAGCGCGCTTGAAATGGCGGGCATAGGTGCCACCGCCGATGACAAACGCTGTGCCCTCGTGGCCGGTGTATTCGTGATATGTATCGAGCAGTGTGGCAATTTCAGGGGAGTTGGGATCAATATAGAAGGGGACTGCGTCCGAAAGCACGCGGAACGTGCAGCCATACTCCTTTCCGAGGCTGGTCATAGCGGTGGTCAGAGCTTCTCCGGTGGTAGAGGTGGGATAGCGAGAATCCACGGTCTGAACAAAGCGACCGTCAACTGTGCGGACGGTGCCGGAAATACAGGTCAGAGGGCCAAACTTATCGTCAGCGCTTTGAATGTTTGCGCTTGTGCCGTCTGTCGTGGAACAAAGCCGCGCGGAGAAATTGAGGAAGATACGCTCAGCATCGCTGCAAAGATTGTTTTCAAGCAGGTATGCGTCGAGCAGACCGATAGCATTTACCGTGCCCTCAGGCATAGAGGCATGACCGCCCTTGCCATGAGCTGAAATGCGGGCAAGAGGTCCCTGCTCGTCTGCGCCTGCGTCCTCGATGTCAATGTGAGGTGCATCCGGTAGCTTTGAGGCGTCAGCGCGCACGAGAGCGCAGGCAAGACCCGGGATGGCGTTGGGAACCGTGCCGCCGTCAAGCTCAAGGATTTTCTCGCCGGCAATGGCATCGGAAGTAAACTCCGCATGATAAACGCCCTTCTCGCCGCAGATAAGCGGGAATTCCGCGTCGGGCGTAAAGCAAAATGCCGGCTCGGGATAGCGCTCGAGGTAGTAAGGGACATCGCCCATGCCGGTTTCCTCGTTATTGCCCACGATAGCGCGCAGGGTGTAGGGCAAGAGCTTGCCAGTTTTCTTGACGTGTTCAACAAAAAAGTGAGCAGCCCAAAGAGAAAGCACAAACGGGCCCTTGTCGTCCAAAACACCACGTCCGAGCAGGTAACCGTCTTTGCGCGTCACGTCCAGCGGGTCAACAGTCCAGCCCAAGCCCAGCGGCACAATGTCGGTGTGGGCGATTGTGGCGATATACGTTTTTGACGCGCCGGGAAGGTCTCCGAAACCAAGGTATCCATCGACGTTGGTGGTCTCAAGACCCAAGCGCTCTGCCAGCTCAAGGCCGCGACGCAGCGCTTCGTAGGACTTTGGCCCCCACGGCTTGCCCGGTTCGGCGACAGAAAGATCTTCGACGGATTCTACTTGCACAAGGTAGCGGATATCTTCAACGATTGTTTCCCAATTTTCATCAACATAGGCTTCAACATGTGACTTGAATGCTGCGTCGTCCATAGCTTCTCCTTATATCCTTACAGGTAGCTGCGCGTTTTGATTAAAGCGCAAACTCTCAGGGAACAATAAGCAAGTTCAAGTATAATCGGGCGAAACGTCTGGAGGAGCTACATATGACGAAAAAAATAGGACGAACTCCCGCAATTCTGGTCAATGACATCGTTTTTGTGGTGCTTATTGCCGTAAGTGTCTTTTTCATACTGACTAAACCCGAAGAAAAGCCGAATGACGTTGTTTTATTGATGACATATGCTTTGGCGCCAGCAATGCTTTGGTTTGCGGCTCTCGCGCTTATCGGGTTGCAGATTGCCAACTTTACGAATGTCCGGCTTTCGCGAGCGGCTCAGATTACCTTTCGCGTTCTGGCGGGCAGCATTTTTGGGCTGATGATCTTCTCGCCCGCGATTTTCGGCATTCCCGTACACGTTTTCAAAGTTCTCGTTTCGCTGCTCCTTCTTGTTGCGGTTATGGCGCCGATAATTCTGGGCGTCTTTGGTTTTCTCTATGGGCTCAGCTGGGCTCAGACTAAATCGTCTGGCGAGAAGAACCTTGCATCTCCGAACTCTCGTGCTGCTGATAGCGCCTCTGCAGACGAAAGTTCACCGGAGCCTGATGGCGTGCTGGTGTCTGGCACGTATCACAAGACCCTCACGCAGGGCGAGTCTGTCGCCGCAAATACAACTTCCGCTAAAGACGGAGCTGCTGCCACAGGCGCGACTTCCGCCGAAGGTAACGCTCCGACCAAAGATGAGTGAACTAGAGGCGAGTAAACCAAGACGAGTGGATCACACTAAAACAGCACCTAGCGCTACTAAACGAGGCATCTATGCTTGAGCTGAAGAACGTTTGCAAACGGTATAGTACTGGCACCTTTGAACAGACGGCTCTCGATGCGGTCTCCATAGCTTTTCGCGACAATGAATTTGTGGCGATTCTTGGGCCTTCCGGCTCGGGTAAAACTACCATGTTGAATGTTATCGGCGGACTGGATCGTTTTGATTCAGGAGATTTGCTGGTTGATGACGTTTCCACGAAGGAATTTAAGGAACGCGACTGGGACGCCTATCGCAACAACCGCATCGGGTTCGTATTTCAGAGCTACAACCTAATTCCTCACCAGAGTGTGCTCTCCAATGTTGAGTTAGCCCTGACACTTTCGGGAGTCCCTCGGGGAAAGCGACGCCGCCGTGCGCTTGAAGCCCTTGAAGAGGTAGGCCTGAAGGACCATGCCGACAAGCGCCCCAGTCAGCTTTCAGGCGGACAGATGCAGCGCGTAACTATCGCGCGCGCCCTCGTAAACAATCCGGAAATTCTTTTGGCGGATGAGCCTACCGGCGCCCTCGATTCTTCGACATCGGTGCAGGTGATGGATCTTCTTAAAGAGGTGGCGCGCGATCGTCTGGTCATTATGGTGACGCATAATCCGGAGCTTGCACATGAGTATGCTACGCGCATTGTTGAACTTGCTGATGGGCGTATTACCGCCGATTCCAATCCTTTTGACGTGTCTGTGGCTTCCTGCCGCAAAGCAAAGCCGACACATCGCACGTCAATGTCATTTTTAACAGCGCTCAGCCTTTCTTTTAACAACCTTATGACCAAAAAGGGCCGTACGCTGATGACAGCCTTCGCGGGTTCCATCGGCATTATCGGCATTGCCGCTATTCTCGCCCTTGCAAACGGTACCAATGAATACATCCGCAGGGTCGAGGAAGACATGTTGTCAATCTATCCGCTGACCATTACCGAACAATCGGTCAATCTTACGTCAGCCATGGCAAGCATGAGCACTGCAAGCGCCTCGTCGCAGAAAAGCGGCGCGGCGAATCAACAAGACGATACCACAACGCCTGAGAACCAGTCCCTCGAAGGCACCGTTTCTTCCAGCAAGTATCTCGAAAAAATGACGACGAGCATTGGTAAGAACGACCTTAAGGCTTTGAAGGATTTTATCGACAATAACGGCGGCGGCATCAAAAGTTATACCAGCGCCGTTACCTATCAGTACAACGTCAAACCTCATCTGTATCTGCCAGCGGGAGCAGATTCTACGTCAGGCGATCCGGTGCAGGTAAATCCCGATCAGACGTATTCGCGTATCAGCCCCAATGTGCCTGCGTACAGTCCGATGGCGCAGTTCTCATCGACATCATCGTTTGCGCAGCTGCCATCCGATCCCTCGATTTATGAAAGCCGCTATACTGTCCGCGCCGGTCGTTGGCCTAAGGCATGGAATGAAGTGGTTTTAGTGCTGCGCCCCAACGGCACCATATCCGACTACGTTGAGTACTCTATGGGGCTGCGTGATTATGCCGACGTGCGCAAAATAGTGGATCAGGTTGCCGACGGCAGCAACGTGACCGTGTCCGAATCTGACAAGACCTACACCTACAATCAGCTGATGTCTCCGACATTCAAGCTGGTTAATGCTGCTGATCTGTACGCGTGGGACGCGGGTCTTGGCGTGTGGAAGGATATGTCCAACGACCAAGCCTATGTCAACAACTTGGTGGAAAAGGCGCCTGATATCAAAATCGTTGGCGTTGTGCAGGCAAAAGATCCATCGGCGCAGGGAGGCCTGACTCACGGTCTGTATTACACTCCCGAGCTTGAACAGCGTCTTATCGCCGCGGCAGCCGACTCAGAGATAGTCAAGGATCAGCAGAACCGTTCCGATATTGATGTGTTTACCGGCAAAACGTTTGCTGACGAGAAGAATGGCGCTACGGAAGGTCTTTCTCTGTCTTCGCTGATAAGTGTTGACGAAACGACTCTTGCTTCGGCGTTTTCTATGAATCCCCAGGCACTGGATTTTTCAAACATCGACTTGTCCGGTATCAACTTGTCCGAGATGGATTTCTCCGAGGTGAATCTTCCGGAGCTTGATCCTGCCAGCCTGAACCTGAATTCCGATGATTTGCTTGCTGCCATGCCAGACGGTTTCGATCCTTCCGTTTTGCAAAAGGCGTTTCCGGAGCTTTCCGCCGATGATATCCGGCAGGTGCTTTCGGGCATCCGGATTAATTTCAAACCCGGAGGTCAGGCAGCTCTCTCGCAGGCTATACGTGAGATTGTGCTTGGGTGGAATACGTGGAGAACTGCTAACCCCGGTAAAACCATAGCGGATTATCTCGCCACCGATGAAGTGCGCGCCAAGATGATTTCCGCGGTGAGCGCGGCAATAGACACTGATGATCTTCAAAAGCAGCTCGTCGCGGCGCTTTCCGAAAAGTTGGGAACCGCAGCAGATGTGCCGAGTCTGCAAAAAGAAGTGGCTGAACGCATTATGAAGGCGTACCAGGAGCAGATTGCCTCCGCTCTGTCTCAGGCAATCACCAAAGCAATCAGCGCGTACATGCAGCAGGCGATGGCATCAGTCATGACGCAGGTATCCTCCAGGCTGCAGATTCGCATTGCTTCGGCTCTTAGTCAGACCATGCAAAGTGTGATAGCAACTATGTCGGGTGCCATGCACGTTGATCCTGAAGTTCTCAAAAGCGCCTTTAAGCTTAATGCCGACCCGGCGCAGATTGCCGCTATAGCAGCGTCAATGATCAGTTCGCAATCGGCGACTTATGACAGCAATCTTGCGAAGATGGGTTATGCGGATCTTGATACACCGTCATCGATCAACATATATCCCAAAGATTTTGCCGGCAAAGAGAAGGTAGTTGAGATTCTCGAGCGCTACAATGCTGACGCGCGTGAGGCGGGAGAGGACGGCAAGGTCATCACATACACTGATCTTGTGGGTGTGCTCATGAGTTCTGTGACGCAGATTATCGACATGATTTCTGCCATGCTCGTTGCCTTTGTCTCTATTTCGCTGGTTGTTTCCAGCATTATGATCGGCATTATTACCTATATTTCAGTGCTTGAACGTAAGAAGGAAATAGGTATTCTTCGCTCCATCGGTGCCTCGCGACGAGATATAGCCAACGTCTTCAACGCGGAAACGTTCATCGAAGGCCTTATTTCAGGCGTTATGGGCATCCTGCTTACGTTCCTTTTGATTATTCCCGCAAATATTGCAGTCAAGCAGATGTTCGCCGTAGAGAACCTGGTTGTTTTGCCATGGAATGCCGCGCTCATTCTGATAGGAATCAGCGTAGTGCTCACGCTGCTGGCAGGTCTTTTACCGGCGAGAAGGGCCTCAAAATCCGATCCTGTTGAAGCGCTCAGAAGCGAATAAGCATTGTCTTATTGGTGCAGCGCGCCTTTTATGGTACTGTCGTACGGCTTGTGTCTGGTAACAGTTTGGTAACAATTTGATAGCAGGCGCAAGTTGAAAAGACGGTGTAACAAGGTTATGAACGTGAACAGGAAGGTACCATGAACGTCAAGAAAGTCCAGAAGCGCAAGCGCATTGCTGCAGTAACGACCGCAATTACTACGGCTGCTGTTATGGCATCAACCGCCGCTCCGGCATTTGCAAAGCCAGTCCAGGGAGTTTCTGCAAGCGGCATTCTAACCGCTGAAGCGGAGAATGCAAGCGCTATGCCAACTACCATTCCCATGGCTGAGAAGCAAGTTGCTGAAAGAACAGCTGCCGCGCAGGCAGCGCATGCTGCAAAAGACGTGGCAAAAGGTGAGCTTGATACGGCCAAGGAAGCCTCCGATAAGGCTGCTGCTGATAAAAAAGCCGTTGACTCTGATGCACGGAATGCGTTTAACAAGGTAAAGGCTGACGCACAATCTGCCGAAGACACGGCGAAATCCGCCGTCAGTGAGGCGCAGTCCGACGTTGATAATGCTGCCAAGAACATTGCGGCCGCCGAGAAGAATGTTACCGAGGCAACTGCCAAGGACACCGACGCAAAAAGCAAGCTCAAAACAGCCGAGAGAAACGCCGCGTATGCTCATGTGACTGAAGCGGTCGTGGCGCAGGACAAGGTGAAGATGAATGACGCCAAAGCAAAGTTTGATAAGGCTGAAGAAGCTGTACAAAAAGCGCAAGAAAAGCTCACAGCTGCTCATAAAGCAGCTGTTGCGGCTGGAGCAGACCTTGCTGCTAAGGAGCAGGCTTTAAAAGATGCGGCTCCCGAGGCTCGTGCCGCCGCTCAGGAGGCACTCAATAAAGCGCGCGCTGCAGAAGAGGCCGCTCGTAAGAATCTGAACCAGGCAACGCTGGAGGCTGACGACGCCGCTGCAAAATCCGCTACCGCTCAAGAGCAGTACGAAGAACTCCGAGACGACTACGATGAGCACTTAGGTATCTGGCAGGAGGTGCTGGACAAGCGTGCCGCGGCTTCTGCAGCATCAAAAGCGCTTGCGGAGGCGCAGACTGCGCTTGCGAGCGCGCGCCAAAACGCCGCTGATGCCCCTGCGCGCCTCCAGGCTGCAAAAGACCGTTTGCGCTCCGCTCGCGATACCAACGCGCGTGCGCAGGCTCTTGCATATAAGGGTGCAGAAACTCCCGATACGACAGACGCTGATTTTATGCATCTGAATCCATACATTCAGCGCTTGCGCAGCGCGATTGAGGCGGCTAAGCATGCGGATGAAGCTCTTGCTGAAAAGCAGACAGCGTATGATGAGGCGAAGGCAAAAGCGGCTCAGGCCGATGCCGATAAGCTTGCCGCTGAAGTGAATCTTTACATGCTCAAACAGGCTGCAGAAAAGAAGGAATCCTCCAAGGCCGAAGGCGTTCAGCCTGAAAAAGCTCAATCCGAGCGTATGCGGGGTAAGCATGCCAAGACCGCTTCAAAAAAGCGCGAGAAAACGTCCGCGAGCACGTCTCAGAAATTGCCTGAGACCGGTGATGCTTCCTCTGTCGCAATGACTGCCGCTCTGCTTGGTACAGCGTTTGTCGGAGCCTCAGCTATCGGTTCGTACAAGGGCAAGCACATGCACTTCTAAACCGTATTTGTCGGTCGCAGGTATCTTCACATGCGGTTTTGTATATTTTGTACAGGTAGTAAAACCTCCCACGCACTATACCGTGGGAGGTTTTGTAATGCTTCAAGCTAGTGTTTTGGACTAGCGCTTTGAGCGCCCGGTGTGAGTGCGGTCGTGTTGGAAAAGCTGTTGAACTAGAACAAATCAATAATCTCAAGGTCAAGCTGGGAGGCCTCAAGTGCTTCTCGCGGACCGAAAACAACAATCGACGTATCGGCGGCATCCGTTGGAAGCGATGCGCCAAACGCCTGACAATGCGTGGTATCGGTATGCAAGATTTGCTCGCGAAGCCGCTCAAGACGATCTGTGGGACGTCCGTTGAAGCGTTCGATGTCCTGACGGCGCGCGAGGGTTCGAGGGCGAACTGGCGCGTCGACGGTTGCGACTGAAGCGACTATATAGCCTTCAAGCTCGGTATCGCTTGGATTCCACGACGAGAGCCACGCGCCGGCGCTAAGGTAGCGCTCAAGCGTGGCGTCCACAGATGGATCTCGATATGAGAAGAACGAATCAAGTCCCATGAGAGAAGGCCTGAAACCGACGCCGTACGCTCCGCCTTTTACGCGCACCTCGTTCCAAAGATAATCAAGCGTCATCGCGCGGCTTACAACTTGCCATGTTCCTGCGGTCTCGGGCTGTCCGTCAAAGGCGTTGGGAAAACCAAAACCCACATAGCTGACGTTTGAGGGAATAACAATGCCCTCGCGCTTGAGTGTTGGTGTGGGAACAATGAGCGTGCGGTCGTGTGAGGGGCGCATCGCAAGATCAAGGGAGCCCGCTGCCCGCCAGAACTTCTTGCGGCTTTCAGCGGAGCCGGTGAAGCTTACGACAACGTTATTAGCACAGAATATGCGAGCCGCCAGATTGGCAAGTTGTGCGGGAAGTATTTGAGAACGTTCGTGCCAGTGCGCCAGAAGCTCTTTGAGGTAGTGATAGAATGTGAGGCCTCCGAGCGCATCCGAGACCGTTGCTGATTGGGCGTACGACGTGAACGTGCGATTTAGGGCGGCGGCGTGTCCCGAGCCGATGAAGTATTGCTCAAGGCCGATACGCCGCTGGGTCAAAATGTCTTTGAGACGCGCGAGGTCATTGAAATTCGTAGAACCCCAAATTTCTTTGGGAATAGTCGCGAGCTTTTCGACGCGGTCAGCCAGGGCGGAAACACTGACCACCATGGTCGGCTGAGCGAAGTCGATTCGGTCTCGTGAGTAAACTTCCGTAGAAAATGAAAGATCACCAAGATTCGCTTCGATGAGCGTGTCAAGGTCTGATGCCGTGTGGGCGTCGGTTCCAAGTTTTCCGAGAACATCGGAAAGAATACCCACCAAGGGCAGCTCGTCATAGGAAACGGCATGAGTCAGGTCAAAATAATGCGAGACATAATCAATGCCGTGCGTGTCAAGTTCATGGGCGAGGCAGAGAAGTGGTGCCTCTACCTCATGTGGCTGCGGCTGCGCCTTGGTAGCCTCAAGGTCGGAAAGCGAGAGGAACGGCAGCTTTGCGATATCTTCTGGCGCGTCAGGCGTTTCTTGTTCCACACGAAGCGTCTTAACTTCTGTGCGGATACGCGCGATGTTGTCTTCGGTCATGTTCTGTTGGAGTTGCGCCAGTTCTTCTGTTTCTTCGGTTGAACCGCTTTCTTTGACAGGTACCAATTCGACTTGAGCACAGTGAGGGTTGTGGCAGACAAGTTCAAGGAGCAGCGTCTCAAAGGCGCCCTTGGGGCGGCCGGAGGCAGCAAGCATGTTCTTAAGTTCTGTTAGCGCATCTTCATACTTGATGTAGTCATAGGGACAAGCGTCATCGTAGAGCCAGCTCTCAAGAGACTTTTGGGTGTATTCGATACCATCGGAGAACGGCAGATCGCGCTCGCGTAGATTGAATTCCGCCTGCGCGACGGACGCCTCAAGCTTATCGTAGGGGAGACCAGAGGCGGCAAGTTCCGCGCAGGTTGACTCAACGAGTGCGCGGAATCGCTGAGACGCTTCGGTGTCGTGGAGGCCTTTGAGCTCAAGGAACAGAAGCGGCTGAAGCATGCCGTCGGAGAAATAGTAGCTCACGTCATCGGCAAGGCCACTGTCAAGTAAGACGCGCTTAAGGGGGGCCTCGTTAGACCCCATGAGGGTGTCAAAGAGAATGTCGGCGGCAAGCATGCGGACGCGTTGCGCCGCGGTTCCCAGTACATAGCCAAGACCTATAGCGGAGTTGTCGGGCGTGGTTGCCATTTCAAACCGAGCGGGTTTGGGGGAGACGGGCGCCTGCAGGTCAAGAGGATACGGAGAACCTGCGTGGCGCTTCTCGGCACCCGCAAAGCGTTTGCCAATAAAGGCCAGCTCACGAGCTATGTCAAGGTCACCGTAGAGAATGGTATAGCTGTTGGAGAGGTCATAGTGGCGCGCGTGGGTATTGAGGAACTCTTCGTAAGTAAGTTGAGGAATAGCGCGCGGCGCTCCACCTGATTCTTTTCCATAGGCAGTGTCGGGAAAAAGCTTACTGCTGACCTGGTCATACAAGGCTCGATCAGGATCGGAGAGTGCGCCTTTCATTTCGTTGAAGACGACGCCGTTATACGACAGGGTACCCGCGTCGTCTGCCTCAAGGTGCCAGCCCTCTTGCTCAAAAATATGCTTGCGCTGATAGATAGCGGGATGAAGAACCGCGTCCAAATACACGCTCATAAGGTTTTCAAGGTCTGTTACGTTGGTGGAGGCAACAGGGTAGACAGTCTTGTCCGGGAACGTCATGGCGTTCAAGAATGTCTGCATTGAGGTTTTGAGAAGATTGACGAAGGGCTCTTTGACGGGGTAGGCGTCCGAGCCGCAAAGCACCGAATGCTCAAGAATGTGAAAGACGCCGGTATCGTTTGCGGGTGGCGTTTTGAAGGCGATGGCAAATGAACGGTTGTCGTCACTGTTGGCAAGCCAGAGAAGCCGGGCTCCTGAAGGCGTGTGCGAAAAGACATAGGCGGTACCGGAGATTTCAGGCAGCGCTTCGATACCGGTAACGGTAAAGTCATCGACGCGGTCGCCAACGTTGAGCTTCCGTGATTCCTGTATGGCCATAGACACCTCTCAAATTCTCGCGAGATACGCGGGTATAGTCGTGTATGGTTACTGTGCCTTATAACTGTACCTGTTTGTCGCGCGGCCACACGCTTCGCACTTCATTTGTAACGAAAGATTTATATCTCCATGTCTGATTCGATCCTTGATACACTACAAGAACGTGACGAAGATTCCCAAACGTTTGAACAGGAGGCTGCGGAAGCCTCGATTGGTCTTGTGTCAGACAGGCATAAGGCACGAATCCACCGAGGCATGCTGTGCGTACTTGTCGGCGGCGCTGCGTGGGGAGCGTTTGGCACTGCGGCAAAATATCTGCTTGACGTATACGGCGTTGAACCCCTGTGGCTCATTGACGCGCGCGAGTTCTTCTCGGGGCTGCTCTTTTTGGCTGCGGCGGCTCTCATCGACCGCCGGCGCCTGAGTGAAGCGGCGCATGATGTTCACGCGCTCGGTCGGATCTTTGTCGTGAGCCTTGCGGCGATTCTCTTTTCTCAGATTGCATACCTCTATGCCGTTGACGCGACAAATTCCGCTACGGCTACGGTTATGCAGGCTCTCGGCATGCTGGGCGTACTGTTATATGTCTGCTGTAAAGCGCGGCGCGGACCGAGAAAGCGAGAAGCGCTTGGCGTTGTTATGGCGCTTATAGGCACCTATCTGCTGGTAACGGGAGGCAATCCTTCTAGTCTCCAGTTGCCTCTGCGTGGGATAGTTTGGGGCTCGCTGTGCGCTCTGGCTCAGACGGCGCTCTCTATTCTGCCCAAAAAGCTTATGGAGCGCTGGGGCAACTTTGTGTTCAATGGGATAGCGTTTTTATTTTCCGGCGTACTTCTCGCCCTTGTGTACCAGCCGTGGAATCATATGCCACCGCTTGACGCCTTTGGCTGGATTCTTGTAGTCATTGGCATCACCGTCGGTACGTTTTTGGCATACGGGTTGTACCTGCAGGGCGTTAAGGATGCGGGACCCATGCGTGCGGTTCTTTTGGGTACTATCGAGCCTGTTATGGCTACGGTTACGACCGTTATGGTGCTGGGCACCTCGCTCAGCGCCACTGACCTTATTGGCTTCGGATTGATTTTGGGCATGGTAGTGCTGACAGCGTAAACGCCAAGGTGGGCACGTCAAGGTGGCGCGCCAGAACAGGCATGTCAAGGTGAGAGCGTCAAGGCAGATATACTAGGCGTACTCCCGCACCTAAATTTGATTCATATTCGCTTGAACTGCCGCGTACCAGCCGTTGGGGTTTGCAGGGTTGTATTTTGCGGCGCCTGAGTACGTGAGGTAGCCACCGTAAAGAGCAGCAAGTCCTGAAACGTGGGAGCGAATTGCCTCTTCCCATGAACCCCAGCTTGAAGAACCCCAGCCCCAGGCGTTGTGCGGCAGGAAGCAATAAGCTCCCTTGGTGCTTTCAACTGCTGAAATTGCAGGTGAGAAGCGCGGGTCTACACCGTAGTCCCAAGCGGCTTCGGCAAAGGTCGAACCGTATCCTGACAGAGGAGAACCGGAGAGGTAGGCGTCAATGCGGCCGCTCCACTTGGCGACAAAGTCAGTCTTGCCTGCAGACCAGTCGACAGATCCGGATGAATTGTCTGAAGAGTTCGTGTTGTCCGGCGCGACATAGGTGCTTTCCTTGCCGGACGCGTTTGTAAAGGTATTGGAAGCGGATTCTTCCGCCTTCTTTTGTGCCTCTGCAATAGCGGCTTCTTCCTGAGCTTTTTCAGCAGCTCGCTGCTCTTCCATCTGTTTTTGCAAAGCGTTGCGAGCATCGATAGCTTGTTGAAGCGCATCGGAAGCGGCCTGCTTCTGCTTTTTTGCCTCAGCCATCTGGTCGTTCAGATTTTTCTTGGTGTCTTCAAGCTCGTTTGAAAGATTGACCAAGCTGTTGACAGCGTCAGCGTTGCGACTTGAAATGATGTCTAGGTACTGCAGGAGCGAAATCAAATCGTTAAAGCTGTCCGCTGACAAAATAAGATCGATAATCCCAAGAGATCCCTGCTGCATACGGTACATGTTAGCGATGGATGCCGCAGCTCTTGACCGCTGCTCCGGCAGCTGGTTTTCGATTTCCTGAATGTGGGCCTCGTTGTTCTGAATCTGCTGTTCCAGATCTTCTACCTGCTTTGTGGCCGCTTCATACGTTGCGTTGGTCTCTTCAATCTTTGCTTGAAGATCTTCAAGAGACTCCGCATAAGCCGCGATGGGCATACCCGTAAGAGAAACTGTGAGTACGAAAGAAACAGCAATGGCAACTGCCGCATGTGCCAGGGTTGAGCCGCCGAAGCTGCGAGAAGCACACTTATTGAAAATCAAAATACGAACCTCCGCGATTGGGGTTTGCATGCGCCTGACTGCAAGGGACTCCTTACCTGTAAGGAGGTTCCTCGCGTCCGCACTATGCTCTTTTCCGCTCGTGCAAGGGCATCAAGTTTACATGTTGGTATATATATTTTGCAAGAATTGCAGGTAGATGCTCGCTTTATCCTGCTCTGCTTCAGGCTTTGCCGCGAGAAGAACTCGGCACTTGTAGCGCATCCCGCTTTGAGCGATGATGTACAGACAAAACGAAAGGGGAGTCGTGGACGTTTGGAATCTCATAGTATCTGCTCTGTACGGAGTTGTTGAAGGCATTACAGAATGGCTGCCTATTTCGTCAACAGGGCACATACTGTTGCTGAACAAATTTGTGCCGCTTGCGGTAACAACTGACTTTTGGGATATGTTTCTCGTAGTTATTCAGCTTGGCGCAATACTTGCCGTCTGCGTGATGTTCTTCCACAAACTCAATCCCTTCTCGCTCAAAAAGACAAAGGAAGAACGAAAAAGCACATGGATTCTTTGGGCAAAAGTGGTGGTGTGCTGCATTCCCGCGGCGGCGGTTGGCATTCCGCTTGATAATTTCATTGAAGAGCATCTTGGAGGACCCTACGTCATTGCTTCCACGCTCATTGTGTATGGTCTGATCTTTATTGCTCTTGAGGCGCATCGGGAAAAAATCGCCCGGACTGCTCCAATCGTACAGCCGCAAGGCAAGCATATGCGCCTGCCTACTGACGCCACGCCCTTGCGGCGCAGTGCCGATGAACTTTCCCGCGTGACCGACATTGATACGCTTGATTGGAAGACCGCCTTTGGCATCGGGCTCTTTCAGGTGCTGGCCATTGTTCCGGGTACGTCTCGCTCGGGAGCGACCATTATCGGTGGCTTGGTGCTGGGATGTTCCCGTGCCGTTGCGGCCGAATTTACCTTCTTTTTGGCTATTCCCACAATGGTTGGCGCTTCGGGTCTGCGGCTTGTTAAGTTTTTCTTGAAGGGCAATTCGTTTACCTCGTCTGAGGCGGCGATTTTGGCTGTTGGCTGCATTGTGGCTTTTGCAGTGTCTTTAGTGATGGTTCGAGCTCTCATGGGCTACGTGCGCAAACATGACTTTAAGCCGTTTGGAATATACCGCATTGTGCTTGGCATCGTGGTCATCGTCTACTTTGCTCTGTTTGCCTAGGAACTTTGCACTCACGCCATCTTTACGAACATTGCCGATTTAATTGGAGCAACATGTCTGACGCTTTTCAGTCTCCTTTGTTTGCCGCGCCGCCTGCTGACGGGCAGTCTGCCGGTGGGCTGTCTATGCGGACCGTGCCGTCTGCGATAGATTTGGGCAGCCTCAATCCGTCTCAGCATGAAGCTGTCATAACCACCGAAGGTCCGCTTCTCGTGCTTGCCGGCGCAGGTTCCGGCAAAACGCGTGTGCTGACGCACCGCATCGCGCACATGATTGCCGATAAAGGTGTGCGTCCGTGGCAGATTCTCGCCATTACGTTTACCAATAAGGCCGCAGCCGAGATGCGGGAGCGCCTTGGGCACTTGCTTCCCGGTGGCACGCGCGGCATGTGGGTGTGTACGTTTCACGCCATGTGCGTGCGCATGTTGCGAGAAGACCCCGAAGCCGTCGGCTTTGGTCCCAACTTCACCATCTATGATGACGATGATTCAAAGCGGCTGGTTAAGGCTATTATGGCCGACCTTGATATTGATGTTCGCCAGTTTCCGATGAACTCTATCAGAAGTAAAATCAGCGCGGCGAAAAACGCCCTCATACTGCCGGATGAAATGGAGCGTCAGGCGTCGTCACCTCTCGACTACGTTACCGTCCGCGTCTACCGGACGCTTCAACAACGTCTTGAACGGGCGAACGCCCTGGACTTTGACGATCTTCTCGTTAAAGCCTTTGAACTGCTGTCCAAAAATCCCGTCATTCTTAACGCGTATCAAGAGCGCTTTCGCTACATCAATGTCGACGAATACCAAGACACCAACGGCGTTCAATACGCTATCACCAATCTTTTGGCTTCCAAGTACAGAAACCTCATGGTTGTGGGCGATGACGATCAGTCCATTTACTCGTGGCGTGGCGCGGACATCAAGAATATTCTGGCTTTTGAGAAGGACTACCCGGACACGCATACGGTCAAGCTCGAGCAGAACTACCGTTCAACAGGACATATTTTGGGAGCAGCGAACGCCGTTGTCGCTCACAATACGCACCGCACAGAGAAGCGCCTCTTTACCGATGAAGGCGATGGCGAGAAGATCTGCGTGTACCGCGCGGCAGACGAACGCGATGAGGGCCGCTGGGTTGGCTCGGAGATTGAGAAGCTGCATGATGCAGGAACCTCCTATGATGATGTCGCCGTGTTTTACCGTACCAACGCGCAGTCGCGCATACTCGAGGATATGCTGCTGAGAGCGGGTGTTCCCTATAAGATTGTGGGCGGCATGCGCTTCTTTGATCGCGCTGAGATTCGCGATGTCATGGCATACCTCAAGGTGGTTATCAACCCCGATGACGATGTGTCGGCGCTTCGCGTGGTCAACACTCCTCGGCGCGGCATCGGCTCTACCAGTATCAACAAAATCCAGACGTACGCGTTGAGAAACAGGCTGTCCTTTTTTGCTGCCTGCGAAGCCTGCATTGGCGAGGAAAGCCTCCTGTCTGCTAAAGTCCGCAATGCTCTTACAGAGTTTACCGGAGCTGTTGAAGCGGGTCGCGCTCTGGACGGCGAGCTCGAAGAGGTCATTGAGACAATCGTTGACCGGTCGGGACTCATTCGCGCCTACGAGGCCGAGCATACTATGGAGGCCGACGGCCGCATTGAGAACATCCGAGAGTTTTTTGGTGTCGCTGCTGAATTTGATGAAACGCATGACGACGCGGAAGAAATGCTTGAAAGTCTCCGTCAGCTGCGCGAAGCGGGTTCTCTTGACGAGGAGGGCGAATCATCGGCACCGGCGCCTGAGCCAGCGGCGTTGCCCATGGTGCGTGCGACAGAGCCACCCGCATCATCTGAGCCATCTGCGCCGACAGCATCGCCCGTGCCGTCCGCAGCTGTGATGGAATATCCTCAGGTTGCAGCTGCGAAGCTCCCCGCATTTATGGAATGGCTGGCGCTTCGGTCGGATTTGGACAGCCTTGCCGGTTCGGCTTCCGCCGTTACTCTTATGACCATCCATTCCGCAAAAGGTCTCGAATTTCCCGTTGTGTTTGTCGTGGGCATGGAAGAAAGCATCTTCCCGCATGTGAACTTTGAGTCTGATGGAGCGCATTTGGAGGAGGAGCGGCGTTTGGCGTACGTCGCTATCACGCGCGCTCGCAAAAAACTCTACCTCACATACGCGTCTGTGCGCCGCATGTTCGGATCTGTCCAGGCAAATCCGGTCTCTCGCTTTATAGCCGAAATACCCGAAGAACACATCAAAGCTATCGGCGTTGGCTCGTCAGGCTTTTCGGGTGTTGGCTGGGAAAAGCGGGGAGACCGCCATGGCACCTTCGGATCAGGCCGTGGCGCTGAGGTGTACGGAGGCAATGTCTTTGGCTCTCGTACGCGTTCTACCGGCAGAGGCGGACGTATTCAGCCGAGCGTTGCCCCTTCAATCAAAAAGGATCCCGCAAAGGCGAAAGCGGTCTTTGCGTCCGGCGACCACATATCCCATAAAACCTTTGGACCGGGCGTTGTTCTTTCCGTTGAAGGCGATACCATTGAAGTGAAGTTTACGCGTACGAACAAGGTTAAGAAGCTGATGAAAGGCTTTGCGCCCATCGTCAAGATAGAAAGTCAGTGATGCTGATGACATCCGATACGGGTCAGACGATTTTAGGTCTTGCGCCAGCGGACTTTTTGTACCGTGCAGTTTTTCTCGCCACAGTTTTTCTCGCCGCGCTTGTTTTGGAACATGTGATAGTACGCGTATCGAGAAGAGCCTTGAACGCCTCTCGTATTCCCTCAGCGTCAATCTTTATCAATATTGTACGAAGCGTTATCTGGGTATTTGCCGTCCTGTCCGTTTTGCAGCCTGTTTTTGGCATACAGCCGACCGCTTTTGTAACGGCTTTGGGAGTGACGTCTATCGCGCTGTCATTTGGCCTGCAGGACACCATTTCCAATCTTGTTGGCGGCCTTGGTCTTATGCTGGCGGGGGTTATCAAGCCCGGCGATCATGTGACTATCGGTGACATTTCAGGCGAGGTCATCGATATGAATTGGCGCTCTACTATTGTGCGAGAGAGAACTGGGCGCGTCCAGATCATTCCTAATTCGGTGCTCAATAAGACGGCGTTTACACATCGCACTCGTTGGGCGATAACCAATGTTGACGTGCCGGTTATAGTGAAACCACAAGCGAACCTTGAAGAAGTAGCCAACGAGATTGTTGAGATGGCTAAAGTCACCCTTGAGCACGACCTTGATTTAACGTTTCCGGTTGAAGTGCGCTTTGAAAGCATTACGAACGTTGGCGTCCAGGCAATCGTTCATCTTCATATTCGGGATGACGTGCAGGCGGAGCCTGTGGCAGACCGACTGGTGCGCGCCATAGCAGGACGTCCGTGGCTTGCGGGAGTGGAGGACTGACGTGAAAGTCGGAATCATTGGCGCTATGGAAGAGGAAGTCGCTCTCCTGAAGCAAGAGATGACGTCTGAGCGAGTGGTGCAGATTGCGGGGCGGACCTTTCATGAAGGGAGCATCGCCCAGACGCCCGTTGTGGTAGTGCAGTCCGGCATTGGCAAGGTAAACGCCGCTTTTTGCACGCAGATTCTGATTGATCGCTTCGGGGTTGACTGTATTATCAATACCGGCATTGCCGGCCTTCTGGTGGATGATTTGATTGTCGGTAGTGTGGTGATATCTACCGACTGCGTGCAGCATGACGTGGATCTGCGCGCTCTCGGGTATCCTCAAGGTCAGATTCCCGGTGTTGAAACTGTTTCATTTAGCGCGGACAAAGAACTGCGGCGACAGGCGGTATGCGCAGCTCAAGAGACTGCCTTCGGCGTGAAGACTGTTGAGGGGCGGATTGTATCCGGCGATCAGTTTGTTGCTGACGTTGCGGAAGCGGACGCTCTTAAAGACTTCGGGGCAGTGTGCTGTGAGATGGAAGGCGCTGCTATAGCGCAGGTCGCCTGGCTTAATAACGTTCCCTTTGTGATTGTGCGCCTTATGTCCGATAAGCCTGGCGTGTCGTCCGAGCTTGACTACGCCGCTTTTGAAAAGACCGCGTCCCGAAGGTGCGCCAAGATAGTCTTGCGTATAGTTGAGCGGCTCTCGCAGGCGCCTTCGTCTTTCTCGCCCTCGGATAATTTCGGTCAACGGTAGCATTGTGGTCTTTAGCGGTGTCCATTTCGTTTATTATGGGAGAAGTCTAATACAAGTACTGGAGAGGTACTGAATGATTACACTTGGACGTTTTGTCGACATGATCGTGGCGAATCCATTTCTTGCTGTTGTCATTGTCCTCATTTTTGGCTGCATCTTCGTTAACGGTGCTACAGATGCCGCAAATGCCATTGCCGAGTCTGTCGGCACCCGTTCCATTAAAGTAAACCATGCTATCGCCATGAGCGTTATCTGCAACTTTGTCGGCCTTGTGGTCATGTGCCTTGTTTCCACCGCGGTTGCAGACACCATTATCGGCATGGTTGACTTCGGTACCGACTATCACCAGGCTTTGATTGCCCTTGCAGCGGGGTGTGTGGGTATCGTGGCGTGGGCGGTAGGCGCATGGGCGCTCGGCATCCCTACTTCGGAGTCGCACGCTCTTATTGCAGGCCTTACCGGCGCGGCGCTGGCGCTTCACGGTAACTTCAACGCCGTGAACTGGGATGAGTGGAACAAGGTTATTATCGGCCTTATTTTCTCGACCATTTCCGGTTTTATAGCCGGTTGGGTCATTGTCAAGATTATCCACGCTACCTGTAAACATGTGAACCGCAAGCGCGCGGATGCTATATTTGGTCACCTTCAGGTGGTCGGCTCGGGATTTGTCGCTATGATGCATGGCGCACAGGATGGGCAGAAGTTTTTGTCCATTGCTATGCTCGCCATTGCGCTTTCCGCCGGTTCGGGCACCGCTGGCACCGAGGTCTTTCCGCTTTGGCTCCAGGTGGCTTGCGCCGGTCTCATGGCGTTTGGCACCGCTATCGGCGGCCGCCGCATCATTAAAAAGGTTGGGATGGAAATGGTCAAGCTTGAGCGTTACCAGGGCTTTGCCGCTTCTTTTTCCGCTGCGGCGTCGTTGCTTTTGTCGACGCTCACGGGACTTCCTGTTTCTACTACCCACACTAAGATGACCGCCATGATGGGTGCCGGCGCCGCTAAAAATCCCCGCACGGTAAACTGGGGTGTCGCTAAAGATATGGTTCTTGCCTGGGTCTTTACGTTTCCAGGGTGTGGACTTATCGGATATTTATTTGCAAAACTGTTTTTGATGTTGTTCTGATTCGAGCGTAATTCTGAGTGCAATTCCGACTGTGACGTCATTGGAGGACCGTATGTTTGGTGAGCCTAAAGAAGATATTTTCTACACACTTTTCAAGGAGTTCGGCGCAAAGATTGTTGAGACCGCTGAAGAGTATTCGACCATTCTTGACGGCTATCCTGAGACGGCCGCGCGCATTCCGCAAATGAAAGTGTACGAGCGCGAGTGCGACGAGAAGGTTCAGCGCATCATGAAGGAGCTTTACGCCTCGTTTGTTACTCCTTTTGAGCGTGAGGATATCTCAGATTTGGCGCTTGGCCTCGATGACATCGTTGACGGTATGAATTCCGTTGCCGAGCGACTCGACCTCTTTAATGTTGACGAGTTCCGCAAAGAGGGTGCGCAGCTTGCTGAGCTTACCCTTCGCGCCTGCATTACAGTCAAGGAGATGCTCGACCACCTGGCCGACTACAAGAAGGATTCCGCTGTGATGGAAAAGGCGATTGCCGTCGGTCACGTTGAGGACGAGGGAGACCTCGTGTACCACAACGCGCTTTCCCGCCTGTTCCGCGATGAAATGACCGGCCGCGAAACCGTTGCCTGGCTGCGCATCTTTGACCGCATGGAGCAAGCTCTCGACTCTTGCGATAAAGCAGCAGGTATTGTCCGCTCTGTGATTATGAAGAACGCCTAGGCGTTTTGGCGAGAAGTACCAGGGACGCCGCCATCGCCACCGTTAACGCCTCCGTCATCGCCACTACCGCTGCTACCAGCGCTGTCACCTTCTCCGCCTCCGTGCCGGAGGCATGCGCCGCGGTTTCGCGTGCTGCGGTCTGCGTGCGCTGCGGCTCTGGTGTCAACAGTCCACACGTCGTGGTGCTGCGGCCTGCGCGTGCTTCCAGGTTTCCAAAAAAGTGCCACAGTTGTGATACGAAATCTCCTAAAAAAGGCATCAGTTGTGATAAATCCCCTAAAAATGCCATGAGTTGTGCGATGTTTATATCACAACTCATGCACTTTTTTGGAAAACGGCGCCACAGTGGGAAAACAGCGTCACAGTGCCGGGCAAGCATGGAGCCTTTTGCGTACATCTTTTGCGTGCATACGGTACGTACATAATGAAGCAAGCGCGATGGGGTAAACTGTTACAGAGAGTAATTCTGGCAGGAGGTTCCATGAGCGGTTTCAAGAGGTTTTGTCTGATTGTATTTGCGCTGGCAGGTACCGCGTCCCTTGTCGGCCTTGCCTTAACGTGTTTTGGCCCATGGACTGAGGCCGCGTATGATCTTTTGCTGAATAATGTGTATCTTGCCGTGCTACAGGTTTGCATGCTTATAACGATAGTCGGCTTTATAGTATGTTTCTTAAGCGGTCTGTTCTCCAAAAAGGTTCGTTCGCTTACGGTTATAACTGTTGATGGGGGCACTATCTCCGTCACGCGCGACGCTATTGTCTCTCAGGCAAAAAACGCTATTGAAGCCGAAGGAATGTGCTCGTGCGATCGCGTGCGCGTTATCATTTCTCGCAACAATACCGTGCAGGTTGCAGTATGGGTTTTGCCACAAGAGCCGCTTAATATCGTTGAAGTTGGTTCGCTCCTTCACAGCAGACTTGAAGATCAATTAGCGGCGGTCTGCGGTGACAAAGTGACGTCTATCGACATATCATTTGTAGAGGGTGCGCACTTCTCGCCACATGAAGAAGAAGTGCGAGAAGAGCCTGTGGATTCTTCCGATGAAATAACAACTGCTACGGAGCCGTCGCATCAGCCTGCGGTTGTAACAGAGCCGTCATCCGAGATTAGGCTGCCTATGACATCAGAGCATGAGCAAGCAGGCTCTGATGGCGCGGCGCGGGAGGCGTAAGCACATGGATGTTATCAAAGCGTGGATACACGATCATTTTCCTGGCCATGAAAACGCCTTTATTGGCGGTGTCATTGGCCTTATTGTGGCGATTCTCTTCTTTAACCTGGGATTTTGGCGTACGCTGTTTCTGGTTATTTTGGTGCTGACAGGCATTGCTGTTGGTCAGATATTTGACGGTAGCGCGACGCTTATTGCGAAGATTCGTGAATTCTTTTCTGATCGCCGTTAATCGATAAGGAGGCCAATGCATGGCTGCTGAAACTATTGATACTAAAACTGCCGGGGTTGAAATCACCGATGCCGCCAATAGTGCTGATGTCGATAAGACCGTCGATGCGGAGATTGTTCCTGTGGAGGAGGCCGCGCTTACAAAACCTCGTGAGGACTCCGAAAATAGCGTGATTGAAAATAGCGCAGTTGAGAGTAGCGCGGTTGCGAATAACGAGACTCAATCCGACGCAGACATGGGCGATGAGGATTCCCTGACATTTTCCGATGGCGTTATAGAAAAAATAGCGGCGCTTTCGCTACGCGACGTTGACGATGTTGTGGGAGCTCGCGGAAACTGGCTTAATCGCGTGCAGGATGTTCTTGGAGCAACGGACGCGGCCAAGGGTGTCAGCGTTGAAGTGGCACATGAGAATGCCGTCCGCATTGACATCTCCGTTTTGATTCGCTTCGGCGCTTATGCTCCCCAAGTATTTGAAAACGTTAAGCAGGCTGTTTCTCAGCAGGTGAACGCCATGACGGGCCTTGAGGTTATCGGTATCAATTTGCGTATCGAGGATGTTTTAACTGAGGAAGAATACGAGCGCATGCGTGGTTCTGAGCGGACTGAAGAAGAGCTGGAAAAAGAATCCCAGGAGTAAGTATGAATTGTTCTGTTGCGATTCAGTATCTGCCGATGGACGCTTCTTGCGATGAGGAGACGTGCCGTATTGTCGATGAGGTTATCGCCTTTATTGCAAGCAGTGGAGTGGACTATTTTGTCGGGCCGTTTGAAACGGTCATCGAAGGCGATTATGACCTCTGCATGGAGATTCTTAAGAACTGTCAGCTTGTCGGAGCGAAGGCGGGCTGCACCCATGTTATGACGTATGCCAAGATCAATTTCAAATCCGAGGGTGATGTTATGGCTACCGAAAAAAAGATTGGAAAATATCACCCTGAAGGGCGTTGATTTACTGACCTGTGTTCTCCGCTTACGACATGATGAGCTCCGTTCAACCATATCAATGCCTGTTCTTCTCGCCAGAATGAAATTGTTGAGGGAAAATAACAATGACTAGAGGAAGCGTGCGCGTCCCTAGCCTCCAGACTTGGAGTTTATGCGTGTAGCTTTGCAAGAGGAGGGCTTAGCTTATGGAACTGTCCAAAGACAAGAAGGTTATCGTTGAGCGTCATAACAAGGTTGTATATGACAATGGCGATACCGTTGTAAAGGTTTTTAACGGCAGCAAACCCGCAGCGGACATTTTGAATGAAGGCTTGAACCTGGCTCGCGCGGAGCAGGCAGGTATTGCCGTTCCAGCGCTGACAGAAATCAGCAAAGTAGGGAATAGCTGGGCTATCGCAACGCTTAAGGTAGAAGGTCCAACCCTTCGTCAACTGTTCAAAGATCATCCGGAAAAAACCGATGAACTCTTGGATAAGTTTGTAGATCTTGAGCTTGCGATTCACGCGCACCGTTCTCCGCTGCTCCCGCGTCAGAGGGATAAATTTACACGCATGATTAACAGCATCCCCGATGTGCTCTCAGACGATGTTCGCTACGAGCTCTTGATGAAGCTTGACGGCATGAAGAACCACGCGAAGGTTTGCCACGGTGATTTCGTCCCGTCAAACGTTATTATTCCCGAGAAGGGTGAGCCGGTCATTGTAGACTGGGCTCATGCCACTCAAGGCAATGGTGCTGCCGATTGTGCCACCACCTATTTGCGTCTGCTTCTAAATGGCGAGAAAGAACTTGCCGAGAAGTACATCGCAAAATACTGCGAGAAACAAGGCTGCACGCGTGCATATGTGAACGAATGGATGGGCATTGTCGCAGCAGCTGAGCTTGCTCGCGGTCGTGTGCATGAGACAGAGTTTTTGCTCCGCTGGGTAAACGTGTACGACGGCATGTAAGCTGACCGGTGGCGAACAGGTTACTAGTACAGTTTTGATAGGTAAGTCTTTCGAGGCATAGGCGGATTGATTCTGAGATAAGCGACAAAAATTGCATCGCTATGGAGCGCATCAAATGATGCGCTCCGTTTTTATGAGTGAACTTTACGCGGTAATCTTCGAGAAGTGTGTGCCGTTGGTATCGAGCTTGAGCATGAAGCGGTTGTAGTCTGCCCTGAGCACAATGATAGATGTTTCAAACGGTTTTCCGTAGGAGTCGTATGTTGTTCTGAGAGTGCGAAGCGCCGCCGTACCTTTGAGTACGCCGAGCACCTGTGCTTCGCGCGCATCGAGGTTAATCGCCTCGTATATTTCAATCGCGTGCGCCGGCATGCGTCCTGATGTATTGGCGATAAAGGTATAAAGAGAAGATTCAAGTGCCTCTTCGGTAAGTTCGGGATAGTCTTCATATGGTATGTAGGCAGTAACTATTTGCATGGGCTCATCGTCGGCAAGACGAACACGCCGAATTTCCCAAACCTGGGTTCCGTCGTGAATTTGAAGGTTCTTTGAGATTCCTTTGTTTGACGAGCGTCGCCTCAGCCCGAGTACCTTTGAGGAAGGATGCTTTCCAAGCGCCGTCATTTCCGCGGTGAAGTTGAACGCAGTTTCCATGTTATGGCCTTGTTGCTGATAGTTGACGAATGATCCTTTGCTGCGACGGCGCACAACGCGCCCTTCATCGACGAGATCTTTGAAGCAGCGCCTGACTGTACCACGAGAGAGCCTCATAACGTTGGCGATGTCCTCCTCGTTGGGAAGAGGGTCTTTTTCGCCGAATGCCCGTGTTGCAATGAGTTCAAGCATTCTCTCTTTAAGTTGGAGATAGAGGGGCGTGGTGTTGCTTGCGTCAAGAGGCCTGCTCGATAGTACTTTTAAGGCATTCATATATCCTTCTATCTGGGTTCATAGGGTTTTCCCATCACGTATATGTCAGTACTCATAGATAGTATATCTATTGAATGTACTGTACATATACACTAAATCTTCCTTTTCGATTACGCTTTCTCAAAGAGCCTGTATGCTGTTCTTGTTCAAATGTTCAGTACCTACTGTGCATAAAGTTATTTGTCTAACAGATCTAAAATTTCCTCGAAAGGGGATAAGAGAAAGGAACAAGATTATGAAACCCACCAAGAAAGCTGCAGAGATGACCATCCGCGAGCTTGCTCGCTATATCGATCAATCTGTGCTTAAGCCCGAGTTTACCGTTGATGAGATCAAGAAGTATGCGCAGGAAGGCATTGATTTTGGTTGCGCCACTATCTGCATCAACCCCTCTAGCCTTCCAATCGTCGCTCCGATGGTCGAGGGCACAGAGACCGGCCTCTGTGTGGTCTGTGACTTTCCTTTTGGTCTGGCCACCGGAGAAGCTAAAGCGCTTCTCGCTGAAGAGTATTGCTCCAAGTGGGACATTCAGGATTTGGATATTGTTGCCAATTACGGTTGGTTACGCTCCGGCATGTGCGACAAGGTTGTCGAGGATCTGAAACCCGCGATTGTCGTTGCTCACAAATACAACACGCAAGTCAAGGTTATTATCGAGACTGATACCCTTACTTCCGAGCAGATTGCTGACGGTACTCGCTGCGCCATTGATGCCGGTGCCGACTTCATCAAGAGCTCTACCGGCTTTTTCACGGGACACGAGAACGTGGGCGCCACTCCCGAGGTTGTTAAGGTGATGATGGATACCGCTCAGGGTCAAATTAAAGTCAAGGGTTCCGGCTGCATCCGCACTCGCGAACACTTCCTGCAGCTTATTGACATGGGTATTGATCGTATGGGTATTGGTTTCCGCTCCACTCCCGAGGTTCTCAACTGTACACCTGAAGAGGCGAAGCGGCTCAGGTAATTCCGGTAAGATCATGGCAACACTCAGTCATTCATAAATGAAGAACATGACTGAGATGCATGCTTCGAAATAGGTACGCTATGATGTAGCCAGATGCGTCTGATAGAGATGTGTCTGGCTACTATGGTGAGAAGGTGTCCATGTCGGAAAAATCTATGCTTGAGCGTATG
Organism: Lancefieldella sp. Marseille-Q7238; assembly: GCF_949152215.1. Taxonomy (GTDB): domain Bacteria; phylum Actinomycetota; class Coriobacteriia; order Coriobacteriales; family Atopobiaceae; genus Lancefieldella. The sequence goes on along the minus strand of NZ_OX424407.1, from coordinate 569,626 downwards.
TCTTCGGGCGAATGGTACGGAGAAAAACCTGATGCGGAGCTAAGCGAAGCGTTTTGGCGTGGAAAAGATCTGGCATGGGAATTCAACCAAACCCGTCCCAGCAATCGAATCCGAGGCAGAGAGATTCTGCGGGAACTCCTCGGACGCTTTGGTGATGGCTCAAACATTCTAGCCCCGCTTTATGTGGACTATGGTGCTAACGTATTGCTCGGCGACCGCTGTTTTATAAACCATGACGCTTATTTCATGGACTGCGCACCAATTTCCATCGGCAACGACGCTTTTATTGGTCCTCATTTCAAAGCCTATACCGCACAACACCCCCTTGACGCTGAAGAACGCAACTCGCGTATAGAGCGAGCCCTTCCCATCACCGTTGGAGACAGTTGCTGGTTTGGCGGAAACGTGACCGTACTGGGCGGCGTGACCATCGGTGATGGTTGTGTTATCGGCGCGAATAGCCTAGTTACCAAAGACATTCCCGCGGGGTCCCTCGCGATGGGGTCTCCTGCGCAGCCGGTTCGCAAAATTACCGAGAAGGATCGTGTTGGCCTGAAGGGACTTTTTGGTTTAGAGTAGCAAATCGTGCTACACTCAAAAAGAAGCGGGGAGCTGGTGCACGCCGGCTGAGATAAGATCCAGCGCGATCTTGACCCGGAATAGTCCTTTGCGAAAAAGTAAGGGCTGTTCGCACCTGATCTGGATAATGCCAGCGTAGGAATCATGTCATCTCATGTCCCGCGCGGCGGTATTGAGAGGAGATGACATGACAAGGTTGAAACAAGCACTTCTGCCAACACTGACTGTTGCGATATTGCTGATTATCTGGCAGATTGCCGTTATGGCAAATATCATTCCTAACTATCTAGTGCCGTCTCCCTATCAGGTCTTTTTTGCGCTTGTAAAAGACGCTCCTTTGCTTGCGCTCCACACATGGGTAACACTTGAAGAAGCCTTGCTGGGCCTTGCGATTGGCGTAGCGTTAGGTTTTGTAATCGCAGTTATGATGGACCTTTTTGAGTGGCTCTATCACGCATTTTCTCCGCTTATTACGGTATCGCAGACCATTCCCGTGGTAGCTATCGCTCCGCTTTTGGTGCTGTGGATGGGGTTCGGAATTTTGCCTAAGGTAGTTCTCGTGGCGATATCTACCTTTTTCCCGGTTACCGTGGCGCTCATATCGGCCTTCCGATCAATTGATCCCGATGTAATCGATCTTATGAAAACCATGGGTGCGAATCGCACGCAGATTTTCCGTCATGCAAAATTGCCCGCCGCCGCCCGCCAGTTCTTCTCGGGACTGCAAATCAGCGTGACATATGCCGTGATTGGAGCAGTCATTGCGGAGTGGCTTGGCGGAGACTCGGGCCTTGGCGTCTATATGACGCGAGTGAGAAAAGCCTTCGCCTATGACCGGATGTTTGCAGCCATTGTGGTGGTTTCTGCGCTTTCTCTCTTGTTGATGTGGCTGGTAAATCGCCTTAAAAGGCAGCTTATGCCGTGGGATAAACCAATCAAAAATGAAGTGGAATAGGGGTAAGGAATGAATTGTCATACACATACCGGAGTTCTTTCTACCAAACCTGTCGGAGTTCTTTCACGCAAAAACTTTCTACGGGCGGCGGGCTTCTCGGCAGCTGGACTTGCCCTTGGAGGATGTACGCAGGAACAACCAAAGGCACCGTCAGGCGAGAAGAACTCCTCGTCTGAAAGCTCCAAGATTACGTTTGTGTTGGATTACACACCGAACACCAACCATACCGGTATTTATGTTGCCCAGGAAAAAGGTCTCTTCAAAGCTCACGGACTTGAGGTTGAGATTCAGCAGCCTCCCGCGGATGGAGCTGACGCGCTGATTGGTTCCGGCGGCGCGCAGATGGGTGTCTCGTATCAAGATTTTATCGCCAATAACCTAGCTTCCGAGCATCCGCTTCCCTATACCGCCGTGGCTGCCATTATTCAGCACAATCTCTCAGGTATTATGAGTCGTAAAGATGATGGCATTACCCGTCCGCGTGAGATGCAAAACCATACATATGCAACATGGAATCTGCCTGTTGAACAGGCGACGGTTAAGTCTGTGGTTCAGACTGACGGTGGAGATCCTGAAAGCATCAAGATGGTGCCGTATGAGGTTGACGATGAGGTTTTGGGACTTAAGGCCAATATGTTCGATACCGTATGGGTCTACGAGCAGTGGGCGGTTCAAAACGCCGAAGTGCAGGGCTTTCCCTACAATTACTTCTCGTTCCAGTCGATTGATTCGGTCTTTGACATCTATACGCCGGTTATCGCCGCCAACGATGAATACCTGAAGAGTAATCCCGAGGCAGTGAGGGGTTTCCTCGCGGCTGTTAGAGAGGGCTATGAATATGCTGTTTCCAATCCGGAGGACGCGGCCGACATACTGCTGAAGGCCGTTCCTGAGCTTGATCGAGATCTTGTGCATAAGAGCCAGAAGTTCCTCGCCGCTAAGTATATTGACGATGCGGAGAGTTGGGGAGCGATTGATAAAAACCGCTGGTCAAAGTTTTACCAATGGTTGAACGATCAAAAGCTTCTTGAGAAGCAAATTGACGTTGCAGCAGGATTTACTACCGAGTATCTGAAGTAAGTGAGCGGTATGGGATTGGCGAAAACAGCAGCAACGGTAGCGTCAACGGCAACAATGAGCGAGCAAGCAGGCGAAAACAGAGCCGCCAGAGACCAAGCCGCCAGGGAGCAAGCAACCTCGGTGCCTGCCCTTGAGGCCGCGCATCTTGCACTTGCTTGGGGCGATGGCCGAGAAGTCGTCCGCGATATCAGCCTTGCAATCAACCCCGGCGAAGTGTGCTGTCTGGTCGGCCGCTCCGGCTGTGGAAAGACAACGCTTTTACATGCGCTCGCAGGACTTCTCATGCCGCAATCGGGCTCGGTGCTTTTGCATGGCGAAGACGTAACGGGCATGCCGGGGCGCATTGGCTACATGCTTCAGAAGGATCTGCTCTTGCCACACAAGCGCATCGTGGACAATGTTGCGCTTCCGTTGGTGCTTCAGGGTGTTTCTCGACGAGAAGCTCGCGCGCGAGCTCAAGAATTACTGGCACGTATGGGTTTGGGGGAAGTGGCACAAAGCTGGCCTTCCGAGCTTTCGGGTGGCATGAGACAGCGCGCGGCTTTCTTGCGTACCAGCCTGACAGGAACCGATGTAATTCTCTTGGACGAGCCCTTCTCGGCACTTGATGCGCTGACCAGGCGAGAAATGCGTGAGTGGCTTATGGATGCGGTGGTTGAGATGAACATGTCTGCGCTGGTTATCACCCATGACGTGGATGAAGCGGTTTCCATGGCATCGCATATTTTTGTGATGCGGGGAAATCCCGCGCAGGGTGTTGTGACAAAAATCGTAGGGGAGGTCGTGCCCAAGCGACCTCTGCCGCAAGTTACTTCACGTGACGGCTTAGCTGATACTTCAAAGAGCGCTAGTCCAGCAGTCTCTCCTGTGGCTTTTGAGCTTACAGATGAGTTCTTAGCGGCTAAGCGAGAAGTGCTTGCGCTTTGTCTGTGACAGCTTGTGACGTCAGTGTTTTGGCAATTCTTCTTGACGTGCGATGTCGGCCAGCGTCTTACTATCGAGAAAACTTGAGGTCATCTTGCCAAGATCGCGCCATACCTTAACGGTGGTACAGGACTCCATCTGCGGACAGAGCGACTCATTTGCGCAGCTTAAGCATGCTGCAGGAGCAAGGTTTCCTTCGGTGGCGCGCAAAATCTCGCCGAGCGTGTAATCCTCAGGCTTACGTGTTAGTCGATAGCCTCCGCCTTTGCCGCGTAAAGACTCAACGTAGCCAGCCTTGTGCATAAGAGAAATGACCTGTTCAAGGTATTTGCGTGAGATATGCTGACGTTCGGAAACGTCGCCAAGCGAGATCCAGCCGTCATGCACGGCTAAATCTGCCATAGCGCGCAGCGCATACATGCCCTTTGTCGAGAACATGTTTGCCATAGTTACTTCCCGTCCTGAGCGGAGCTTTGAGCTCCCTGCGCCTCAAGCATCTCTTCCAAGGTGCGCCATGCCAGCTCAGCACATTTAACACGGGCGGGCATATGAGCGATGTCGTGGAGGATGTTAGCATCCTCCAGCTTTTCCAATGACGCGGCATCGGTTTCCTCGCCGCGTATCATGCGGCCAAAGAGTTGACAGAGCTCAATAGCCTCCGCGGGTGTGCGGCCGACCATAAGATCGCTCATGATATCGGCGCTTGCCTGCGAGATGGCGCATCCATGACCGGTGAACGCGGCTTCCTCAATAGTTCCGTTATCCGCAAGGCGGACAGAAAACGTCAACTCATCGCCGCAGGAGGGATTGATGCCTTCATGCGTGTAGGTTGGATGCTCCATCTCATACTTGTAGTCAGGATGTGAGACGTGATCCATAAATTCTGCGTTATAAAGGTCGTTACCAGTCATGTTGTTGTTCGGCGCCCTTTCATGCCAGTGTTAGTTACCGTTAAAGATAAACCAAATGCGCTAGTTACCGTTAAAGATAGACCAGACGCGCTCAAGTCCAAGAACAAGTCGGTCAATGTCGGACGCGTCATTATAGAACGCCACGCTTGCTCGGCAGGTGCTTGATTGACCAAGCTCCGTAAGAAGCGGCTCAGCGCAGTGATGTCCAGCGCGAATGCATACGTTGTCCATATCGAGAATGGACGAAACGTCGTGCGGGTGAACGCCGCGCACGTTAAAGGAGACAGCTCCGATGTGCCTTGTTCCATCGCGCGGGCCAATGATATCAATAAAATCCAGCTCATTAAGCTGTTCAGTCAGATAGCGGGCGAGAAGTGCTTCTCGCCGCTCAACGGTTGCCATGCCGAGACCCTCAAGATATGCGACAGCTTCTCCTGTAGCGTAAATACCCGCGCCGTCTTGAGTGCCAGCCTCAAATTTCTCGGGGATAGGAGCCCAGACAGCACCGGTTTTTGTGACGGAATCAATCATCTCGCCGCCGGTGAGGAAGGGAGGCATCTGGTTAAGCAGCTCGGACTTTCCCCACAACACGCCGATACCCATAGGTCCGCACATCTTATGAGCCGAGAAGGCCAAAAAATCGCAGTCAAGCGCGCGAACATCAATGGGGAGGTGAGGTGCGCTTTGAGCAGCGTCGACCACCATATAAGCGCCCATGGCATGCGCGCGTTTGGCCAGAGCGGAGATATCGTTGGAAACTCCCAGTACATTGGATACCTGCGTGACTGAAACAATCTTGGCGCGTTCAGTGATTTTGGACTCGAGCTCCTCTTGCGTGATTTTAAAGTCATCGTTCATGTACAGGTAAACAAGGTGAGCGCCTGTTTGGGCGCAGATTTGCTGCCAGGGAATGAGGTTGGAATGATGCTCCATAATGGAAATGACCACGTCATCACCGGGCTTCAACACCAAGCGTCCGAGGCTGGATGCCACAAGATTCAATGACTCCGAGGTATTGCGGGTAAAAATAATCTCGCGATCACGCGGCGCGCCATCAGCATCCACCGCTCCGATAAAGCGCGCCAACGCCTTGCGGGCGTCTCCGATAGCCGCGGTTGCCTCAACAGAAAGACGGTACAGGCCACGCAGGGCGTTCGCGTTGATGGTCTCGTAGAAGCGTTTGTGCGCCTCGATGACTGCGCCGGGACGCTGCGAGGTTGCCGCGCTGTCCAAATAAGCGATTTTGGGATTATGGGCCAGGAGAGGAAAGTCTTTCTTATAGGGACTTTCGGTGATTTCAGCGAGCTCTGAGGCGCTAAGACGAGAAGCCATTACGCGACACCGTCCTTAAACGCCAGCCCTGAGGCATCGTCGAAGTCATGAGCAACGTCAGCACCCAGGACCTTCTCGGCACGCTCGACTGCAACGTCATGGGAGAGGGCTTCAGGCGCATGGATGATGGCGTCTTCAAAGAGAGCGCGTACAAAGAGACGCTCCGCTTCACGACGAGAAAGCCCGCGGGCCTGCAGATATTCGATCTGCTCGGGAGAAACTGATCCGATAGTGGCGCCGTGGTTTCCGGCAACGTCGTCTTCATCGCAGAGGATGACGGGCATGGTTTTGCTGACAACGCTATCGCCAAGAATCTGCACCGTCTCGACCTCGTTGCCCTTGGCGTCCTTGGAGCCGCGGATGAGGTCGATAGTGGCGCGCAGGGTCTTTCGCGCGGAGTCGTTCAAGATGCCGGACTCGGCGATTTCGGCGCGCGTGGTCCGTCCGCGCATGCGGGCGACGTGGTTGATGTCGAGAAGTTCCTCGTGATCGGCATGATAGCGGCTGTTCAAGTCAAGATGCGCACGGTCACCCGCGAGGTTGGCTGCAAATCCTATGCCGAGAGCGCCTCCGCCAAGCGCATATTGGTGCACGTCAATAAGGGCGTCCTTATGCGCTTCAATGCCGATGCTTTCAAGATGCTGCTGATCATCATCAATGCCGAGCATTTCTATGAGGTGCACATGAGCGCCTGCTTCGGCGACAATGCGCACGAGAGCTCCGCTTGTCGCTGGAACGTCCGTATTGTCCGCGCCGTTTGTGTTGTTATTGCCGCCTGCGGCTTCGGCGTTCTTCTCGCCAGCGCGAGCAACGACAACGACAGTTGCTTCAGCGCCTTCGCGCACCATAATGCCCGCGTTTGCGCATTCGTTTGTGGCAGCCGATACCGAGATGACAACAGGTTCTTTGCGCTTGGTATGAGCGGGAACTTCATAGTAGGCTGCTTCAAAGACCTGAGAGTCTATGTAGCTTGTGACCTCAGCTCCCATGCCACATTCAATACGCTCAAAAAGACGGGGGAGTGGAAGATATACCGTTCCCGCATTGGTTGTCTTTGGGACTGTCAGCGTCAGCGCGTTAGCGTGCAGGCGGTTCCATGTTTGCGCGGGAGGAACATTGGCGGATTCGATACGGATGTTTTCAGCTCTGTGTTCAGCCATTAGCCAATCGCTCCTTCCATTTCTAGTTTAATAAGATTGTTCATCTCAACGGCGTATTCCATAGGGAGTTCTTTTGAGACGGGATTTGCGAAACCGTTAACCACGAGCGTACGCGCCTCGGATTCAGAACAGCCGCGGCTCATGAGATAGAGGATGGTGTCGTCAGAAATGCGACCGATAGTTGCCTCATGGCCAACCTGCGCGGTGGCGTTTCGGACGTCCATTTCCGGAATAGTGTCTGAGCGGCTGATATCGTCGAGCATGAGCGATTGACAAGAAACGGATACACGGGCGTTGGCCGCTTTGCGTCCAATCGTGACGGCGGAGCGGAAGGTATTGATGCCGCCGTCCTTGGAGATGGACTTCGTGTCAACTGACGCCGTATTGTCAGCGCCGTTAATGATGACCTTGCAGCCAGTGTCCAGATCCTGCGTAGCGCCGGCAAAGGTAATGCCCGTAAAATCGCAGTTGGAGCGGTCGCCCTTGAGAATGGTCGATGGGTAGAGATACGAAACGTGGCTGCCAAAAGAGCCGGAGACCCACTCCATGCGGGCGTCAGAGCCGATAAGAGCACGCTTGGTGTTGAGGTTGTACATGTTCTTGGACCAATTTTCGATGGTTGAGTAGCGCAGTCGCGCTCCGTCTTTGACAAAGAGCTCAACGGCCCCCGCGTGGAGGTTTGCGGCATAGTACTTCGGCGCAGAACAACCTTCAATGAAGTGCAGGTCAGCGCCTTCCTCAACAATAATGAGCGTATGCTCAAACTGTCCGGCACCCTGGGCGTTCAGACGGAAGTAGCTTTGTAGCGGATAGTCAAGGCTCACGCCGGCCGGCACAAAGACAAATGATCCGCCTGACCAGACGGCATAATGAAGCGCCGCGAACTTATGGTCGGAAGGAGGAATCAACGTGCCGAAGTACTGTTTAACAACGGGCTCCCACACAGGGTCATGCAGAGCATCTTCAATCGTGGTGTAAATGACGCCCTGTTTGGCGACCTCTTCACGCATGTTGTGGTAGACAATCTCGGAATCGTATTGAGCGCCGACGCCGGCAAGGCTTTCTGCCTCCGCCTTAGGGATGCCCAGACGCTCAAAGGTGTCACGAATATCTTCGGGAACGTCTTCCCAGTTGTTTGATTGCTTTGTTTGAGGCGAGACGTACGTGGAGATATGATCCATATCAAGTCCCGCAATGGATGGCCCCCAGTTGGACGCCATGGCGCGCGCATGATAGGTTTCCAGCGCCGAAAGGCGGAACTGAAGCATCCATTCCGGTTCGTCTTTTTTGGCCGAGATGGCACGTACAATCTCAGGAGTAAGGCCGTCTTCATAGCGCTCATAGCCCTCTTCGGACTTGGTGAAGTCATACAGGGAGCGGTTAATGTCAGCGACCTCTGACCGCTTCTTCTCGCTCACTCGTGGGCACCGCCTTCGGAAACTTCGACGTCCTTCTCGACGTCCTTCTCGCGCTCAAAACGTTCGAATCCGGTGCGGTCAATCTCGTCAATGAGAGAGGCGGGACCGTCGGCCACAAGATAGCCTTTAACCATCACGTGCGTGTGATCAACGTCCAGGCGCTCAAGGATGCGGGTGTTGTGGGTGATGATCAAGAGCGAGCCGTCGCAGGATGTGCGGTAAGCTTCGATGCCGCGCGAAACGACAGCGAGCGCATCGATATCCAGGCCGGAATCGGTTTCGTCGAGAATGGCGAGCTTGGGCTTCAACAGCAGAAGCTGAAGCATTTCAATCTTTTTCTTCTCACCGCCTGAGAAGCCTACGTTAAGCTCGCGCATCAGAAAACTCTGGTCAAGCTCAAGCTGGTCGGAAATTTCTCCTACGCGCTTGCGGAAGCTGCGAGCGGTAGCTTTGAGTTCCGGGCGCATCTGCGTGATGGTACGTAGGAAGGAATAGAGAGGCACGCCGGGAATTTCCACGGGCGCCTGATATGAAAGGAACATGCCGGCAAGAGAACGCTTGTCGGGAGAAACGTCGGTGACGTCCTGGCCGTCAAATACGATGGAGCCGGACGTGACGCCGTATGTCGGGTCTCCCATAACAACACGGCCAAGCGTTGACTTGCCCGCGCCGTTTGGCCCCATGAGCACATGGGTTTCACCGAAACCGACGGTGAGATTAATGTCATGCAGAATAGGTTTATCCTCTATACCTGCAGAGACACCGCTTACGCGGAGGAGTGTATCTGTCATATATCTCTCCTGTATCGCTATACGCAGGCCCTGGGTTGGTATGCGCATACTGGTAACGACTGAGTCATACCCGAAGGCTGACTAATTCATACTAAGTTATAGGAATTAAAAAACAAGCCTCGGGGGACAGTTTGTCGAAAAATGTGGAGCGATCTTTATGCGATGCGCAATCTTTTTGCACAACCTTTTGCGCATGCGGGTATACTTGCACCATCTGTGAATCACGACAGGAGGGTACATGGGCCAGCGAATTCAAGGTACCGAGGATCTGTACGGCGGTTATATGCGCTCATGGGAGCGCATGCAGAATATCGCGCGCCATTTGTTTGGGACCTATGGCTTTGACCGTATTGAAACGCCTGCAATCGAGCAGGTAGACACCTTTGTTCACGGTATCGGCGAGTCAACTGATGTGGTGCGCAAGGAGATGTTCCGTGTATTTTCCGGCGCGCTTTTGGAAGACCTTCTGGCTTCGAGAAGCGAGAGGGGCTTGAAGGCTCGTCAGCGCATGGCCATGCGCCCTGAAGGGACTGCAGGCGTCGTGCGTGCGGCTGTCGAGCATAACTTCGTGCCGCAGGGGGCTGCTCCCGCCAAGATGTGGTACGCGGAAGCGATGTTTCGCGGAGAACGTCCGCAAAAAGGAAGGCTTCGCCAGTTCCACCAGGTAGGTGTGGAGTGGCTTGGCGCGTCCGATCCCGCCTCTGACGCTGAGTCCATTATCATGCTCATGCAGTTCTTTAAAGAGCTGGGCTTTGATACATCTCGCCTGAAACTCATGATTAACTCCATGGGGGATGTCGCGTGCCGTCCGGCATATCGCGAGAAGGTCAAGCAGTTTATTCTTGATCATACAGACCACATGTGTGACGACTGCATTGAGCGCGCCGAGATCAATCCGCTCCGTGCCTTTGACTGTAAAAACGAGAGCTGTCAAGCCGTCATGAAAGATGCGCCTCTCATTTCCGACAATCTCTGCGACGACTGCCGAGCACATTATGAGCAGGTTAAAGCATATCTTGATGCAGCCGGTATTGCGTATGTTGAAGATCCGACGCTGGTACGCGGTCTCGATTACTACACGCGCACCGTTTTTGAAGTTGAGGCGTTGGATACGGGCGTTGGTGCCATCGGTGGTGGCGGTCGATACGATGGTCTTATGGAGCTTGAAGGTGGAAAGCCTACACCGGGCGTTGGCTTTGCCGTCGGCTTTGAGCGCATCATGTTGGCGCTGGCGGCACAGGGCATTGAAACGGATATCGCAGCTCCTTGTTGCGTGTACGTTGCAACTACCTCTGCCGAAGAGGCGCGTGAGGCATTTTCTGCCGTGCTCGCACTTCGTGGTGCCGGCATCCGCACGGAAGCTGATCGTACAGGCCGCTCTCTCAAAGCTCAGTTCAAGCAGGCAGATAAGTTGGGAGCAAAGCTTTGTGTCGTGCTCGGACCCGATGAGGTAGCTGCGGGTGTAGCGACTCTTCGAGATATGACAACTCACGAACAAGTACAGGTTCCTGCAGATCAACTTGTTGAAGAGGTACGTCAGCGCTTGGCGTAGCTTTGAGACTTCCGGCTCAAATGGCGAGAATTACCTGGAGATCCGAGTAAAGTTGGTGCCGGAATATGAGTGTCTGTACGGCAGAGACTCGCATGACCGTCCTGATTCGTCAGAGTACCTTATCCGTTAAATACTTAAAACTCCAAGACCTTCTCGACATCTTTCCAACAGTGCGGATGTGGAGGTATAATGATGTTTTAAATACTGAGCTACGAATGATATGTCGCAGCTGATTGTGATGGCTTTGGGTTCGTTTTCCGGCAACGGAAAAGGCATGGTAGTGTCAGGCGGAAAGAAAGTTGTCATGAAGGTTAGCAGGCGGGCGTTTCTTCTTATTGCAGCATATGCCGCTTCTCTTATCGGAGCGCCAAGGACTGTGCTTGCGGCGGGAAAGAAAGAATCGAACAGGGTTCAGTTTACAGAAGAAATGGCGCTTGAGTTCGCTAAGACATTCGTCCAAGGTATGGGAGAAACTTCTGGCCTTGTGCCTACTGGGACTACGAAAATCTATGATCCTGATTTGGGTGCCATCGGATATATAGTTGATATAGCTGATACGTTCGGAAGTCCTCATGGATATATTATTTACGACGTGACTGATGACAGTTTGATTTCCGAATACTCTTTTGAACCTGATGTGATTAGTCCGTATGCATCAGTTTCTCAAGATGTACCTATGCTTTATCGTGATGATGACTCTTCGGTAATTGCTCTCAAGACAGGACCGTTCTCCTACGTTGCTGTTGAGAGGGATTCTGGGATAGTCCTTAGCGCTCCAGAGCCGTATGGGTATGATTCGGATGCGGTTATTCCGCTGAGTAGTACTCCTGATTCGGGCAGTTGGAATGATATATTTTTTGCAGACAATCTCTCAGTAAATCCTAGATTCAAGATTATTGAGAAAGCATATTCCTCAGGAGAGTTTATTGCTTATCGAGAAGATATCATCAAACAAAAAACAAAAAGTTATGCATGTGGTGTTTCGGCTTTGTTATGCTGCGCAGAGTTCTATATTCCAGCTGAATCATTTTTTAAGTATGGAACAAAATACCATTACGATACTCTTTGGTCACTTTCTAATACTAAAGAGATCTATTCGTCAGGTGGAGTTAAATTTGGCTCTACTAATTTTAGTGACTTGGGTCCCGCATTAGTTTCATATTGTTCGCAGTATTGGCAAACGATACAGTTTGAATCTTCGACAACTCCTGTATTTTTAAAATTTAAAAATACAGTTATTAGCAAAAACTTTGGAATCTTTGGTTGTGGAATTAATCAAAATGGACAGCGTAAAGGACATATCATGCCAGTTGAAGGATATATGCGGTTTCAAATTGCAGAGTCTATGGGGAGTTTTATGGCCGCTCTTTGTGTGTCGGACGGATGGTATGGCACAGCTCGATACCTTAACCCTAACTATGCAAGATATACTGATACTTTCGGTGTATTTTTTTCACGATAGACAGTGTGTCCATGAGTATTTTAAGGAAGTATTTCCATATATTTTTAATTACAGTAGTCTTTCTTTTGATTGGAACCATTTGTATGATCTACAAAAGGGTTGATGAAGAAAGAAGTATAGGTCATAAGGTGGGAGACTCTTACCTGCTTTGTGTAACGGGTCATATTGTCAGCATTGACGAGGAGGTAAATACCTTTCAACTACGCGTGCTCGTCGAGGATGGCTCTGAGAGAGTCTTAACCGTGCATTTTGGTGAAAAACCTGTGAGCGGTGTTCTGGTAAATGTATCTGACTACAAAATTGGGGACCGTGTCACGATAAGTTATTTTCCCTATGATCGTAAAGGATCATATATTGATGCCGATTCTATCGAAATCTTTGACGAACAGCGAGATCGGGTGTGGGAAGATGAGCAAACACCAAAGATACATACTGATAAGAGAGAGCATAGGGAGGGTTCATAAGAGACCTTACGCCGTTTGCACTTCCAGGCATTTCTCCAGATCAGCCTCTTGATGTGCTCGCGCCCATGCAGAGGACGCAAGGTCGTCAGGTGAAAGTCCAAGCAAGCGAGCGCGGCGGCAATTGATGTTCTCGGGGCGATGGTGCAGCCAGATAGAAATGCCCAGTGACCACAGAGGCAGCAGATACAAAAATGATGCTGCCAGAAGGCTCATAGAGGGCGCACCAATAGCGGAAAGTACCGAGATGTTTGAGATGGACCAGGGAACCAAAGGAGCCAAGATAACGGCGCTATTCTCGATATCAAGGGCAAGTGCGCTTGAAGATTTTTCCGTATGCTCGCAAAGGTTGTTGGTCAACATAATGGCAAGTGTTTGATTACAGGAGACCATTGAAGTAAACATGCTGGTAATAAGGATGCTCAAGAAGGGCGTGGACTTATCGCTTAGATCGGCGACCATCTCGCACATACGTCGAAGCAGATGCGTGCTTTGGAAAAGACCTGCGTAACTTGAAGAAATAGCTACGATAAATACCACATTCAGCATTGAGAATACTCCGCCGCCGTTGACCATGTTGGCGACGGTAGCTCCCGGGGCGCGTAGACCAAAAAGCAGGATTCGAGGGAGCTCCATGATGGGAACGTGCTGGACAAAGATACAGATGCCACAGGCGAGCAGGAGGCTGGAGAGCATGGTAATAATGACATCGACCTTCAAAAGGGCAAGAACAATTACCAAAATAGCGGGTGCGAGCGCGACCCATGAAAGACGAAATGCGCGTGAAAGAATGGAAGTTACATCAGGTACGGTACCCGATCCGCCCATAAACGTGTCCCACACAACATAGATGAGACAGGCAATAATGAAGGGAACCACGCTGGTTCGGAGCATGCGACCAATATTTTTTGACAGGTTGGTATCGGTGAGCTGTGAAACCAACATGGCGCTTGTGGACATGGGAGAACAGCGGTCACCAAAGTAGCTTCCGGCAAGCACTGCTCCGCCAATGAGAAGCTCGTTTGCATTGATGGCGCGGCCTATTGACATGCAGATAATGCCCATAGTGGCGGCGGTTCCGAAAGCGGTGCCGATGAGCATGGACATCATGGAACATAAAAGAAATGTTGCCAGTACAAAAACTGAGGGCGAGAGTAGGTTGGATGAAATGCTGACAATTTCAGGAATGGTTCCGGAGGCTCGCCATGCGGCGCTCATGGCACCGACAATGGCAAAAAGAGCAATAACAGAGCGGACTTCCCAAATGGATTTTGCGGCTGAGCGCAAGAGGGCTTTGGCGGAAATACTACGGGAAATACCGTAGCTAAAAAAGAGGACAAAACCCATAAGTAAGGTATAGATAAGGGGAACAGACAGGACGGTGCCGATAATAAGGAGCACGGCGAAGGTACCGATAATCACAAATTCTGTCATGCAACCAACTTCCTGAAAGATCTGTCCTTTCAAGGTATAGCGTACGTGCTCAAAAAAGATATGTCTAACTGTTTTCATTGGTCATTATTACAGATAAAATTTGTGTTAAGTTGAACTGGAAAAACAAGAGAACGTACGCTTGGAGACGGTATGAACTTCCAAACCATGGACTACTTTGTAGCTGTTGCTGAGGAGCGCAGTTTTACGCGGGCCGCCGAGCGGCTTAATGTAACGCAGCAGACGCTTTCGGCAAATATCGCTCAGGCAGAAAAGGAGCTCGGTACCAGGCTGCTTGATCGCAGCGTACCGCTGACGTTGACCTACGCAGGGGAAGAGTTTCTCAAATACGCGCGGCGCTTCCAGACCACACGCCGTGCCATGCGTCAGGAGTTCAGAGATATTTCGGGTAATGAGCGTGGACGCCTGCGTGTTGGCGTAACGGCGACACGCGGCCATATCATCATGCCGCGCTCGATAGCAGCCTTTCAAAAGCAACATCCTCTCATCTCCATCGAGTTGCATGAAGGGGAGAATGACCAGCTTGTGGAATGGCTTTCAGGCGGCCAGCTTGACCTTGTGGTGGCTACTATAAAAGATCATGCCTATGATCTGGTGATTCATGATCTTTTTCGCGAGAAAATCGTGCTGGTCGTAGCCCATAGTCTTCTGAGCGAACTGTATGGAAACGACGCTGAGGGGCTTGTCGCCAAGGTTGAGAAAACCAACAATCTCTCATCTTTTGCGGATCTTCCGTTTTTGACGGTGGGGAAGCGAGATGTCGCGGGCAATTTGGCTCGACAAGCGTTTGCGAGCGCGGGCATTACGCCGCATATCAAAGTCATGTCTCGAAACTCGGAAACCCTTTTGGCTCTGGCATTGCGCGGTGTCGGCGCTTGTTTTCTGCCATCCGAGCTGATTGCCTCTACATTCGCAAATCCCGAGGACGCGGGCTTGTATGTGATAGAGCTTGGCCGAAACATGACCTATTCCGTAAGTGTTGCATGGCGAAAGGCCGAACATGTATGGAGCGCCATCACGTCTTTTGACGAGGTGCTTAAAGAACAGCTTACGGAAGTCGCTTCTGAGACGAGCGCTTCATGAGCGGCCCCGTGAGTAACTTCATGAGTGCTCCCGTGAGTGTCATCTACCAGGACGACTACATCCTTGCGGTTGATAAGCGCGTTGGCACACTTATCCATAGCGACGGTACAGCGCGCACCTCCGGCGTTGCCGCTGAAACTCTGACCGATCAAGTCCGCGCGTACCTGGAGGGCAACGGCTGTTTGCAACAGGCGCGCGATCTTCAAGCGCTGCACCGTCTTGACAGGGATACCACGGGCATCGTGCTCTTCTCGCTTAACAAGGAAACGCAGTCGCTGTTTGACGCGCTGATAAGCAACCGTGACTTGCGCAAATACTATCTCGCGATAGTGAGGGGAGAATTTCCGGAAAAGGAGCGTGGCATCGCGTTGCCGCTTGGAAAAGACCGCCACGATGCCCGGAAGATGCGCGTATCAAAGACGGGAAAGCCAGCGTTGACACATGTCAGACGTCTTGAGGTGCGCCGTGAGGGTTCAGGTAAACGCTCTCTTATGCTCATCGAGTTGGGTACGGGAAGAAAGCATCAGATTCGCGTGCACTTCTCGGCATTGGGCTTTCCGATTGTCGGGGATTGTCTGTATGGGGATGTCACTTCTCGGGAGCCGCTCATGCTGCACGCCTATGAGCTCGCGTTTATTCATCCTGTAACGGGTGAGAATCATACGTTGCGGACGGAGTGGCCCGCGCGTTTTTCCGGCTGGAGCGTGCAGAATCTCTAAAAGTCGGTCATACTAAACCATAAGGTGAAATCGTTGCGCGTGTGATGATTGTTGACGCGCGTACAGGCAGGTAGACGATTTCTGTCGGCAGCGTATGAGGGATGCGCCGCCGAGACAAAGCGAGGGGGATTTCATGCCAGGTACTATGCGTGGTGTGTACACTAATCTTACGGAGATTCGCCGTAAGGTGTTTCGAGAGGTTTCCAAACTTGCCTATGAAAGTGGCGAGAAGCCCCTTGAGGACGTAGCTCACAAGATGGAAAATCTCCCGTATGCTATCGTTCCGGGAGAAATTGCAACCTATCGCGAAAGCGTGTTTTTGGAGCGCGCGGTGGCCGGAGAGCGCGTGCGCATGACTATGGGTATGCCGATGCAGGGTGTCGACCATCCCGAGCACCTCTCCGAAGGCATTGAAAAAGCCGCTATTCCTGAGGTGTACTACCAGCCCCCGCTCATCAATATCATCAAATTCGCCTGCAATGCCTGCGAAGATAATGTGTTTCGCGTGTCAAACGCCTGTCAGGGTTGCCTTGCGCACCCGTGCCGCGAAATCTGTCCCAAGGGCGCCATCAGCTTTGTCGACAAAAAAGCCTTTATCGATCAGGAAAAGTGCATCAAGTGCGGTATGTGCGAGAAGGTCTGTCCGTATCATGCTATCTTGCACCACCTGCGTCCCTGCGCCGAGGCGTGCGGCATGCATGCTATTGGCTCCGATGAGTACGGCCGCGCAGACATTGATTACGAGAAGTGCGTTTCCTGCGGACAATGTCTGGTCAACTGCCCCTTCGGCGCCATTGCCGACAAGAGCCAGATCTTTCAGGTTATTACCGCTATCAACCAGGGAAACGAGGTCATCGCGACAGTCGCGCCTTCATTTGTCGGTCAGTTTGGCAAAGGCAGTGTCGGTAAGCTCCGCGAGGCGTTCAAGCAGCTTGGCTTTGCTGGTCTTGAAGAGGTTGCAACCGGTGCTGACATGTGTACAGTGCAGGAAGCCGAAGACTTTTTAGATGAGGTGCCTGAGAAACTTCCGTTTATGGGTACAAGCTGCTGTCCGTCCTGGTCAGTCATGGCAAAGATGGAATTTCCCGATAATGCGGACGCCATTTCGATGGCGCTGACGCCCATGGTTTTGTCGGCGCGTCTGATACGCAAACAGCACCCCAAAGCGAAGATTGTCTTTGTAGGACCGTGTTCTGCCAAGAAGTTGGAAGCCATGCGTCGTTCCGTTAAATCCGAGGTCGATTTTGTTCTGACCTTTGAAGAGCTTGCCGGCATGATGGAGGCAAAGGATATCAAGTTCGAGTCACTTGCTGACGATAAGAGCGATTTTGCAGCGTCATCACGGGACGGCCGAGGGTTTGCTGTTTCTGGTGGCGTCGCTACGGCCGTAGTCAACGCCATTCACGACAAACATCCCGATCTTGAGGTCCATGTTATGGCGGCGGAAGGCCTCGATAACTGCCGATCGATGATGAAAGACGCCGTTAAAGGCAAGTATCCGGGATATTTGCTGGAGGGCATGGCGTGCCCGGGAGGCTGCGTTGCCGGTGCCGGCACGCTTTCCGCTATCAATCGAGCTTCTGCTGCGGTAAAGCGCTACGCGAAGACGGCGGCTTTAGATGTTGCCACCAAAAACGAGTACAACCCGCTCATTCCCGAGCTTGCAGGCTCCGTTTCTCCTGAGGTTGAAATCGCTGAGGTCAGAGAGGTACAGAAACCTAAAACAAAGTAAGCGACTTTGAAAAGTGTTGACTCTGCAAAGTGACTGATTCTGCAAAGTGGCTGGTTTCAGACTGCGGTGCTTGCGCCGAGAAAAACATGAGTTTGGCACTGCTCGGCGATGGCGGAAAATGACACAAAAAACTTCGGCTGAGATTCAGACGCGGTTGCGCGAAACAATCAAAGCCGAAGTCAGGGTTTCCGATTAAGTTACGAGCATGAAGAAAAAAATAGGGTTAGTCCTTCGTATCTTTAACGGACTCATAGAAGGTCGCATGTGAAAATACGTCCTGGATAGTTTTTCCGTTAATGAAAGGAAGACTGAGGAACTCGTCAACGGTAGGGACAAGTTCAGAACAATCAACGAAATGGTTCTTGGAATTACGAATGCTGGTGTCTTGCGCGCGCCATGCTTCAAAATTAACGTCTGTGAGATAGTATACCTGGTTGCCGACCTTCATATATACCGAATGATGATTATGCAGGTAGTCGGCCAGGTTCTCGTAAGAGATTTCAAGTGCCTCAGAACTTTTCTTGCCCATGATGCTATCCTTTCTCCGTAGATGGCAAAACCATCTTGTGGGACGCACTTTTACTGAATATACCGCCTACCAGGCTTCACTATTCAAACGTTTTTGATTCATCGGTCAAACGTACGCTTTTGCACGGTAGGCGTACTATCTGCGCAGCGAGCGTGCGGCTTGCGGCTTACACTTCATGTCCGAGAATCAGAGCGGTCATCTCGTCGGCAGTGTCTGCGCATGCGGTTGCTCCTGCGGCGAGAAGAACCTCTTTATCCCTAAATCCCCAGGTGACGCTAATGCACGGCATGCCACTGTTGCGTGCGGTTGCGACATCAACCTCTGAGTCTCCGATGTAGACGGCATCGTTTGGGGAAACTCCAATCTGCTTGAGTGCAAAGAGAACCGGTTCCGCGTCCGGTTTTCGCTTGAGATCGTCGCGCTGGCCCAAGGCGAAGTCAAATTTGTTTGGGAAGAAGTGGTTCATAAGATCCGCGATGGCAAAATCGGGTTTGTTGGAAACAACGGCGCACTTTACGCCTGCGGCGCGCAGTTGGTCTACAGCTTCAGTAACGCCGGGATAGGGAGCGGTGGTGTCGAGGCTATGGTCAGCATAATGCTCCTTAAACGTCGCGAGGACTTTCTGATAAAGCTCTTCCGAAGTGTTCGCAGGTACGGCATCGCGAATGAGCTTTGCGACGCCATTGCCTACCATGTGCTTGACGTCTTCAACGGTATAGGTAGGCATATGGTAGTGCTTGAGAGCATAATTAGTTGCCCAGGCAAGATCGGTGATTGTGTTTAGAAGCGTTCCGTCA
This sequence comes from Lancefieldella sp. Marseille-Q7238, assembly GCF_949152215.1. GTDB lineage: Bacteria > Actinomycetota > Coriobacteriia > Coriobacteriales > Atopobiaceae > Lancefieldella. Next base: position 550,689 of record NZ_OX424407.1, on the reverse strand, counting down.
AGATCAAATACTGCAGCTTTATAGGGCATAGCCAAAACCTCGCTCTTCTCGCCGTGGAAGAAAAAGCCTGAGCCGCGGCGATGCGTCAACGTAACAATTGCGTGAAACCGTTACCAATATAGTAGTTACCCACTCGAAAGTCACCTCTGCGGAGTACAATGTCAAACCAGTGTAAGGGTGCGCCGTCTACGCACGTTTGCCGTCTGCTGAGCACTGCCCGATTTGACACAGGGCAGAGAGACGAAAGGATTTTTAGTGGCTATATCCAACTCAAGCGACGCTTTTTCAACACTCCAGACAGATACAATTTCGCATGACGCCGCCGAGCAACATGGCGCCGTTGGTCGGCACATCGCCGCTGAACAGCATAGCGCTGTAGATCAGCACAGCATGCATACGCACACCTGCGGTGAGTTGCGTGCCGAGAATATCGGCGAAGTTGTTACGCTGACCGGATGGGTTTGGCGGCGCCGTGACTTCGGCGGTCTCGTTTTTGTCGACCTTCGCGATCGTGAAGGACTGACGCAGGTGCTTTTTGATCCTGACGTAGCGCCCGCGGCGTTTAAGACGGCTGAGGGCATCCGCCCTGAGTGGCCTGTTCTTATCAAAGGCGTGGTTCAGCATCGCTCCGAGGGGCAGACTAATGAATTGCTGGCAACCGGTGAAATTGAGGTTTTGGCATCTGAGATTGAGGTGCTGAATACCGCTCAGACCCCGCCGTTTCAAATTGAAAATCATGTTGACGTGAACGAGGACCTGCGCCTCAAGTATCGCTACGTTGACCTGCGCAGACCGTACATGGCGCGTAACCTTCGTCTGCGTTCGGATTTTGCCTTCGCGCTCCGTGAGGCCTTCCACAAACGTGACTTCACCGAGGTAGAAACTCCCGCGCTGTTTAAGTCGACGCCTGAAGGTGCGCGAGACTTTCTGGTACCCTCCCGCATGCAGGGAGGCAGCTTCTACGCACTTCCGCAATCTCCGCAGCTCTTAAAGCAGCTTCTGATGATTGGCGGCGTGGAGCGTTATTACCAGATTGCCAAGTGCTTCCGCGATGAGGACCTCCGTGCGGATCGTCAGCCTGAATTTACCCAGGTTGATATGGAGATGTCCTTTGTCACCCAGGACGACGTGATGTCTGAGCTTGAGGATATCCTCTCTGATGCTTTTGAAAAGATGGGTATTCGCATGCAGACTCCGCTGCGCCGCATGCAGTATTGGGACGCGTTGGATACCTACGGCACCGACAAGCCCGATACACGGTTTGGAATGGAGCTTCACGATGTGTCCGAGATTTTTAAGAATTCCGGTTTCAAGCTCTTCAGCAGCGCCGCGTCTGCCGAAGGCAGCTATGTAAAGGCTATCAACGCGCGTGGCGCCGGTAGTTGGCCCCGTTCGCAAATTGATAGGCTTAGCGACATCGCCGCTACCTTTGGCGCTAAAGGCCTCGCATGGATTGCGTACAAGGAAGACGGCAGCGTGGGTGGCCCCATTGCCAAGTTCTTCTCGTCAGAAGAGCTTGACGCTTTGCGTTTAGAGATGAAGGTGCAGCCGGGTGACCTTATCCTCTTTGCGGTTGGCGCTCGACTTGAGACGGATGAGATTTTGGGTGGCATGCGCTTGCACATGGCGCGCGTGCTGGAGATTCCTCGCGAAGGTCATGATTTTCTCTGGGTAGTTAATTTCCCGCTCTTCCATTGGGACGAGGAAACGCAAAGCTACGCCTCCGAACATATGCCCTTTACACAGCCGAATGAAAACCAGATTGACCTTCTGGATACAGATCCTTTGTCTATCGGTTCTCATACCTACGACTTTGTTATGGACGGCTTTGAAGCCGGCGGCGGTGGCATGCGTATTCACAATGCAGACTTGCAGCTTCGTATTCTTGAGAAACTTGGCTTTACCAGGGAGCGCGCTGAGGCTCAGTTTGGCTTTTTGATGGAAGCGCTGACCTACGGCGCGCCTCCTATGGGCGGCTTCGCGCTCGGTCTCGACCGTGTGTGTATGCTGCTGGCGGGTGCCGATTCCATCCGTGACGTCATGGCATTTCCTAAGACGACCTCCGGCTCGGATCTCATGTCCGCCGCGCCGTCGCCGGTGACTGACGATCAGCTGAAGGAGGTGTCTCTCCGCACGTTGTAGGGGAGACTGTTGTGTCTGAAGACGTTTCTTATACGGCAACCATTTCATCTAGCGAGAAGAACAATGTCGTTGCGGCTTCTGGAAACGCTACGGCGCTTTCCGACATCAAAGTGCTCGTTTCACATCTGGGCGCGTATCGCAGCGACTTTATCAAGTCAGGACTCTGCGTGTTTGCGGAGTCCGTGCTGGAGATTTTCATTCCATTTTTGATGGCGCGTATCGTTGATGACGGTATCATGCGGGCCAATTTGCAAACGGTGCTGGTAAACGGTATTGCCATGGTTGCTTTCGCGCTTCTCGCCATGGGAGCAGGCATTGGTTACGCGCGCTTCTCGGCTCGTGCCGCCATGGGGCTTGGTGCGCGCCTTCGTGAGGATGAGTTTGCCCGCATGCAAGGCTTCGCTTTTGCAAACCTTGACCGGTTCGATACGTCTTCTCTGGTGACTCGTCTGACCTCCGATATTACGGTTATTCAAAACGCTGTCGCTATGGGTACGCGTCCGTTTATGCGCGGACCTATCATGCTGGTCATGGGCGTCCTTTTGGCGTTTTTAATGAGCCCTGAGCTGGCTTTCGTTTACTTTACTGTCCTGCCTTTTCTGGCGCTTTGCCTCGTCTTTATTGTGACCCGCGTGAGTCCGCTCTACCAGGCGCTCCAAGGCTCCATGGATAAAATCAACGAGGCGCTTCAGGAGGACTTCGCCGCTATCCGCGCGATTAAGGCGTATGTGCGCGAAGGCTTTGTGTCTGATCGATTTGCCGCTGTTAACGGCGCTTACGCTCAAACGGCAACGCGCACATTTGGTACATCGGTTATGAATGTTCCGGCATTTCAGACGGCCATGTATGTGGCAAACGTTGCCATCCTGCTTTTTGGCGGTCAGATGATTATGGCAGGTACGCTTGGCGTTGGAGAGCTTACTGGTTTCATGAGCTATGTCCTGCTTATTATGAACTCGCTCATGATGATTTCCGGCATTTTTCTACTTACCGCTCGCGCCATTACCAGCGTGCATCGTATTGGCGAGATACTTTTAGAGGTACCTGTCATTCAGTCGCCACAAGACGGTTTGACTGAGGTTTCAGATGGCGCAGTTGCGTTTAGAGACGTTTCTTTCAAGTACAGCCTTGATGCTGAAGAAGACGTTCTCGAAGACGTTACGCTTTCTTTTGCAGCCGGGTCTACCGTTGGAATCCTTGGCGGAACCGGTTCGGGCAAGACTACGCTGGTACAGTTGATTGCGCGCCTCTACGACGCGACGACGGGCGTGGTTGAGGTTGGCGGCCATGATGTCCGCGCCTATGATCTGGCTGCTCTCCGTGATGCTGTGGCCGTGGTGCTCCAGAAAAACGTTCTGTTCTCAGGAACCGTTCGTGACAATCTGCAGTGGGGTGATTCTCAGGCAACTGACGAAGAGCTGCTTGAAGCTTGTAGAATTGCCTGTGTGGATGAGTTTCTCGATCGTATTGGCGGCCTTGATGGTGATTTGGGTCAAGGTGGCGTGAACGTTTCCGGTGGTCAAAAGCAGCGCCTGTGTATTGCACGAGCGCTTTTGAAACACCCCAAGATTATTGTTTGTGACGACTCAACAAGCGCCGTTGACATGGCGACTGACGCCAAAATCAGAAGCGGTCTCGCGCGTCTTAAGGGGACGACGAAGATCATTATCGCTCAGCGCGTGAACTCCGTTATGGAGGCGGACCAGATTGTCGTTCTCGATAACGGTCGCGTTCATATGACAGGAACGCATGAGGAACTTCTCGCCGCAAGCCCTATCTACAGGGAGTTGTACGAGTCGCAGCTGCACAGCTCTGATGCGCAGGAGACTGCTGCGGTGAAGGGGGAGGTGCGCCATGGCTAACCGCGGAGGTTCAACTGCTCAGGGAGGCGGAGTCGCAGCTTCTCGCGGAGCGGTTGCCCGTCCTCAAGATGTCGGCCACACGCTGCGCCGCTTTATAACGTATCTTGACCATGCGAAGAAACGCCTGCTTCTGGTGGCGTTTCTTGTGACCGTGAGCGGCCTTGCCGCGCTTCTCGGTACCTATATGATCAAACCGGTCGTCACCGCGGTAGGAACAGGCGATGTTTCCGGCTTTACGCATCTGGTGATTTTTACGGCGGTCGTCTATCTGCTGGGCTCTCTTGCCAGCGTAGGCTATACGCAGGTTATGGTTCGAGCAGCCCAGACAATCGTATTTGACATTCGCCGCGACCTTTTTGAGCATATTCTGACCTTGCCCCTGAAATTCTTTGATGGACAGACTCGCGGCGACATCATGAGTTACTTTACCAACGATGTCGACACTATTTCCGAGGCGCTCAATAACAGCTTTGCCAATCTCGTTTTGGCATCTATCCAGATGGTTGGCACGCTTGTCCTGCTGTTTGTTTTGAATTGGCGCCTCACTATCATTACCGTGGCCTTTGACGTGCTGATTGCTTGGTATGCGCGCTATTCAAGCGGACGTTCGGCAGCGTATTATGCCAGGCAGCAAACATCGCTCGCGGCGCTTAACGGGTACTCTGAAGAAAGCATCTCGGGGCTGAAAGTGGTAAAGGTATTCAATCACGAGGCTGAAAATCTCAAGAAATTCCAGAAGCGTAATGAAGAGCTTCGAGCTGCTGGCACCAGCGCCCAGATGTATGTGGCAACTATGGTTCCCATTACAGTGTCATTGACGTACATCAATTATGCCGTGGTTACCGTTGTGGGCGCTGTTCTTGCCGTCAATGGTTACGCCGATGTGGCAAGCCTCGCCTCGTATCTGGTCTTTGTTCGACAAGCCGCTATGCCTTTCAACCAGTTCACGCAGCTTGGCAACTTTCTCATGACGGCGCTTGCCGGCGCGGAGCGTATCTTTGGCGTTATGGAACTCTCGTCCGAGGTAGATGATGGTAGCGTTACCTTGGTTCGTACAAGCGGCTACGATACGGGTGATGAGCGATGGGCATGGCGAAGGCCCGATGGCGAGAAGATCCCGCTTGCCGGAGACGTTCGTTTTGACCATGTGACCTTTGGTTACGACGAGGGCCAGACGGTTCTTGCCAATCTTTCGCTTTTTGCGAAGCCGGGTCAGAAAATCGCGTTTGTCGGCTCTACCGGCGCCGGCAAGACAACGATTACCAACCTAATCAACCGTTTCTATGATGTGCGTAGCGGTGCCATCACCTATGACGGTATTCCCGTAAATGACATCAAAAAGGCGGCGCTGCGGTCCTCACTTGGCATCGTGCTCCAGGATACGCACCTGTTTACCGGCACCATTGCGGACAATATTCGCTTTGGCAAGCTCGACGCCAGCGATGATGAGGTAGTGGCTGCCGCTAAGATAGCCAACGCTGATAAGTTCATTCGCCGTATGCCCAAGGGGTACCAGACTATGCTTACCTCTGACGGCGCCAATCTTTCTCAAGGCCAGCGCCAGCTTTTAGCTATTGCTCGTGCGGCTATCGCTGACCCGCCGGTCCTCATACTGGACGAGGCAACATCTAGTATTGATACTCGCACTGAGGCGCTGATTGAGCGTGGCATGGACGCTCTTATGGCAGGACGTACCGTCTTTGTAATTGCGCATCGCCTGTCCACCGTGCGCAACGCTGACGCCATCATGGTGCTTGAGCACGGGTGCATCATTGAGCGCGGCACTCACGAGGAACTTCTCGCCCAACACGGCGAATACTACCAACTCTATACCGGTTCCCGCGAGCTGGAGTAAAGGCAGAGTAAGGGCAACTTGCGCTTGGCAGTTTGCGCTTGCTCGCTTGCTTGCAAAACCTGCTAAGAAAGGGCTCACGGGTGGCGAGTTGCGTCAAAACGTACAAGATGCACAAAACGCAAAAACGGAGTCGCATCAAACGATACGACTCCGTTGCAATCTTACATGCCGAGAAGAACAACTACTTTTTAACTTTTCCCTGGTTAGCTACGGCGTTAATTTTAGCTTCGATGGTTGCCGGATCGCCGATATAGTGCTTGTCGACTACGTTCCAGTCTTTGTCGAAGGTGTACGCGCAAGGAATGCCGGTAGGGATGTTGACCTCAAGAATTTGCTCAGGAGTAAGATGCTCAAACTGCATCACAAGAGCGCGCAGGCTGTTGCCGTGGGCAGCAATGAGGACACGCTTGCCAGCTTCCATCTGGGGTTTAATCTCAGACTCAAAATACGGCCATGCGCGAGCGATAGTGTCTTTCAGGCACTCGGTGTAAGGCAGATCTTCTTTGGGAACCTCGCGGAACATTTCCTGTACGTGGGGGTCGCGCTCATCGCCGGGCTCAAGCGCCGGGGGCTGGACGTCAAAGGAGCGGCGCCAAATCTTAACTTGATCTTCGCCGTGCTCAGCGGCAGCGTCAGCCTTGTTGAGGCCCTGGAGCGCGCCGTAGTGACGCTCGTTCAAACGCCAGGTCTTGTGAACGGGTAGCCAATTGCGGTCGAGCTCGTCAAGGACATGATTGAGCGTGTGGATTGCGCGCTTCAGAAGGGAGGTATAGCAAACGTCAAAGTCGTAGCCGGCCTCATGGAGAGCCTTGCCGCCTGCGATTGCCTCCTCGTGGCCGGTCTCAGTAAGATCAACATCGGTCCAGCCGGTAAAGAGATTGAGCTTGTTCCACTCAGATTCGCCGTGGCGCACAATAACAAGGTGCATGTACTCGTCTTTTGCCATGAAGGTGTCCCTTCTCTAGAAATCTGCGCGACGCCAGCCGCGCCGCCGCTCACCGAATTATGTGTGAGCGACTCTTTACAGGTATTAGTATGCCTCACTTGGGTATAGTTTGCTCCAGTTAACATCAAAATCATGTGTGGTATTTTTTTGCCGCGCAAATGAAAGGTCTTGGTTATGCACGTGATTGACATTGTAGTTGTGCTTGTGGTTGTAGCTGCAGTTGCTTTTTGTATCCGCTCGCTGGTCAAAGGTTTCAAAGGAGGGAAGTGCTCCGGCTGTGCTTCGTCAAAGAGCTGCTCTGCTCATGAAACCGGAGACGGACACTGTGGTGTTGCCGAAAAGATGATTGCAGACGCGGACGCGGCCATATCCGCGCATGATGGAGTTTCAGCATAGTCGAGGCCGGCTTTAGCGTAGTGTCCCAAAAAGACGAAACAGTCACGAAACATTTTTGTGAGAATGTATAGGTGTCGCATTGTGCAGCTGTCTCGGAGGAACTTATGACTGACGATAAGAAAATTGACTATATACTACGCACGGTCGAAGAGCGCGACATTCGCTACTTGCGCCTTTGCTTTACGGATGTGCAGGGGAATCTGAAGGCGCTGTCGATTTCGCCGGAGGAGCTTGAAGAGGCTTTTGTTGAGGGCATTGGCTTTGACGGTTCCGCTGTCGAGGGCTTCGCGTCCCATGAACAGTCTGATCTTTTGGCGTTTCCCGATGTAGCAACGTTTCAAGTCCTGCCCTGGGAAAACGATGGCGAAACAGTCGCCAATGTGTTTTGCGATATTCAAACGCCGTCGCGCGAACCTTTTGAGGGAGACCCGCGCCGTGTGCTTGAGCGCGCGTTTATGAAGGCTGACGAAAAGGGCTATGCCATGAACGTTGGTCCTAAGCTCGAGTATTTTTATTTTACCGACAGCGTGCACCCAACCCCTATCGATCATGCGGGCTATCTTGACCTCGCCTCGGCGGACTTATCGCATGATTTGCGCTACGCCACAGCGCGAGCGCTTGAAGCCATGTCCGTTCCGGTGCAGTATTCCTTCCATGCGGCCGGCCCGTCGCAAAATGGCGTGGAGCTGCGTTATTCCGAAGCCGTGAGCTGCGCTGACAGTATCATGACCGCACGTTTGGTCATCCGTCACATTGCAACGCTTCACGGCGTCTTTGCAACCTTTATGCCCAAGCCCCTGCAGGGTGTGCCGGGGTCCGCGATGTTTTTGTATGAGTCGCTCCTTGACCACAAAGGCGAAAATCTGTTCTGGGCTCCTAAATCAAGTCATCCGGCGCATCTGTCGCCGTTGGCGCAGCACTATGTTGCCGGCCTTCTGAAATACGCGCCGGAATTCATGTTGATTACCAATCCGACGGTCAACTCGTACAAGCGCTTTGATCGCGAGGCTATTCCACATTACACAACGTGGGGCTGCAAGAATCGGGCGGCTTTGGTTCGCATTCCTGCGCATAAGCCGGGCAAGCATATTGCCACGCGCGCGGAGCTTCTCAATCCCGATCCCTGTGCAAACCCGTATCTCGCGCTTGCAGCGACGTTGATGGCGGGGTTGAAGGGCATTGAGGACGAACTCCCGCTTCCTCCTGAATATGAGGGAGGGAATCCCGCCGATTTTGGCGAGCCTCTGCCAGCAACGCTGGGAGAAGCCCTTGTTCGCTTCAAAGAGTCCGAGCTCATGCGTAAGACGTTGGGTGATCACATCTTTGGCTATTTGTGTGAGCGCAAGGAGCAGGAATGGCGCGAGAGCTGCATTGCCGTGACCGATTGGGATCGTATGAAGTATTACGCGGGCGTCTGAGCGCTGCATTTGTGCTACGCTAGCTAAACGTACGCTTCCGAGGAGAGTTTCATGCACCATAAGAACATCCTGCTCATTTCAGCTACCGCGCGTCTGCATGAGCGCATGCGTGAGCTTACGCGTGTGATTGATGTTTCTGTCGCCCTTGCTACTGAAGCGACGTTTTCGCAGGTACCGATATCAGGACGCACCTTTGACCTTGTTATCATTGACGAGAAGGGCCTATCGTCCGAGTTTGCTACTGCCGTTGATGCGTTCTGTACGCAAAACAGCTCCATTCCACGGCTGTTTGTTTGTGATTTGGAGGCGCTTGTCAGTTTTACTCCTCCATCTCAGGGACACAATGATTTCATTGTCGCGACGGCGGGTCTTCCGGAACTCAGCTTGCGCTGTTCGTTGCTGCTTTGGCCGGGGGCCGAAAGTACTTCTCGTGATTTGGTGATTGTAGACAATATCAAAATCAACCTTGCAACGTATCAGGTCTATATTGACGATGCTCCGGTTGATTTAACGTATATGGAGTATTTGTTGCTTTCGTTTTTGGCAAGTCACCCATCGCGCGCGTATTCTCGAGAAGTGCTTTTGCAGCGCGTGTGGGGGTTTGAATATTGCGGTGGCACTCGCACCGTTGACGTGCATGTTCGTCGTGTTCGCTCCAAGATTGGCCCACAGGCGGCGGGTCATATCGAAACAGTGCGCGGCGTCGGTTACCTATTCCGCGTGTAACGCGCGCGCATGGAAATGAAATCCTTTTGTAGAATAGTATGCGCATAAAGCGTATGCGTATAACATGTATGCGTATGAGTATGAGGTATGCGCACGAGAAACGATGGCTGATAGTCCTGTCATGTGGTGACAGCCTATCGGTTTGTTCGATAAGAACGTAAGGGAGATGTATCATGGACAGCCACGAAAACGGCATGTCAGAGATACCCGGCGCCGTTGTGTCGCCTTCAGAGACGTCACCTCAAGCAGAGCAAACGCTTGAGATGTCGCATGTGCAGGCGCAAGGGCAACCAGAAGAGCCAACGCTAGCACCGAAGCCAACGCCAGAGAAACGCGGCGGGGGCGGGATGGCGCTTCGTTTTCTGGTAAGTGTGCTGGGAGGCGGCATTGGCGCGGCGCTCATTGTGGGCATCCTTTTTGCGGCAGGTGTCTTTGGTCAATCCGGACAGGTGGTCAACCGGTCTACCAATGTAACAGTGAGTGGTTCAAATCAGCCCGTACAGGATGTGACCATCAACGCCAGTCGGCAAAATGCAGACGTAAGCGAAGCTGTCGCATCCAAGGCTCTCCCTTCGGTTGTGTCGGTATATGTCACCTATAAAGACGGAAAGCAAGGATCAGGCTCAGGTGTCATCTTTGATAAAGACGGAAATATCGTTACCAATTATCACGTTATAGAAAATTGCGAAAAAGTAACGGTATCGATGGGAAACACGGAGTACGACGCGACTGTTGTGGGATATGACGCCTCTTCTGACCTGGCGGTTCTCCACGCGGACTTCAAGGGAACTTCAATCGTTCCCATTGAGATAGGCGATTCCTCTAAGCTTGTTCCCGGCAGTTGGGTGATGAGCGTTGGAAGTCCGTTTGGACTGGAGCATTCCGTTTCCGCCGGCATCGTATCAGCGCTTTCCCGCGGGGACCTTATGCAAACCGAGAGCGGCGAGATTGCCGTGTATGCAAACCTCATTCAGGTGGACGCGGCTATCAATCCGGGGAACTCCGGCGGAGCGCTCGTTGACTCCAACGGTAAGCTGGTGGGAATTTGCACGCTCTTCTCGTCAGATACCAAGTCGTTTGCCGGCATAGGCTTTGCTATTCCGGGAAATTACGCGGTGGATATCGCGAGGCAGATTATTTCCGGTAAGCAGGTGACCCATGCGTATCTGGGTCTGTCGATGCAGACGGTAAACGAGCGAAACGCCAAGTCAAACGACCTGGACATCGATTATGGCGCCTATGTTGCCGATTCAGATCCCACAGGGCCAGCGACAAAAGCGGGAATTAAAAACGGCGATATCATCGTCTCCATTAATGGTAAGAAAATTTCGTCCTCTGATGAGGTCCTGGTGGAAGTGCGTTCTCATTCGATTGGCGATGTCGTTACAGTTGATGTTATTCGAGACGGCGAGAGCAAGACGTTCAAGGTAACTCTTGGCTCTGATGAGGCTTTGAGTAGCCTGAAGAAGAAGGGTGAAGATAACACTCCGAATAGTCTTAAACAGAAAAATCAGGATCAAGACGATCAGGAAGGCGAAGAAGGCGAGGAAGGCGAAGGCGACGTTGAGGGTGATACTGAGGACGACTCTGAATCACCAAATGATTCTCGCGAGAATACCAATAAGATTGATCCGGTCAACGAGCTTATTGATCACCTTTTGGGCGTTGACGGATCTGATTGGATTTATAAGGACAAGTTCGACCAACTCACTATTTTTGAAAAGATTGTAACTTCTTTTTACAGGATGCTCTCGGGACTGGTTTCGCTGTTTGTCAACTAGCGCCAGATGCCTCTGAGCGCTTGTGAACAATTTGAGAAGGCGAGTAAGAGCTACTCCTCAGAAGTGAGCGGTTTGCCTGCCGCATTGACATCAATGTGACAGTAACCTCCTGGGTTCTTCTTGAGGTAGCTTTGATGGTAGTCCTCAGCAAGGATGTAATTGCGCAGGGGATCAACCTCAACGGCTACCTTACGTTTGAGGTGTTGCTCCTGCGCGATGATGACGCAATCCTATATTCTTCTCAAAGAGTCGCGTGAGCTATAGAAGAAGATTCCAGATTTAGGCATGAGTTGTGATATGAAAACTCCTAAAAAAGGCATCAGTTGTGATAAATCCCCTAAAAATGCCATGAGTTGTGAAGTATTTTTATCACAACTGTGGTACTTTTTTGGAATTGCGAGCTTGGAATTACGAGCTTGGAATTGCGAGCAGAACCGTGAAATATGAACCGTCATTTGCCCGTTGGATTACGGTAGCAAACGTTATGTAGCGGTTATGCGACTTTGCTCGTGGCGGCTAGTCAATTTCGCCCGGAGCGACGCGAGCCAGCGCCTGATCGTAATCGCGGGTGCTGCGGAAGACATCGTGCGTGTAGGGATTGATGTCTTGCATCTTGGAGCGATAGATGATGTAGCCGAGCGCCAAAACGTTTGCCACCAAAGCGATGACTGAGACAATGACGTTGGTGTTGTAGTTCAGCACGGAGTGCGTGACAAACACGCTGTTCTCCTGAAAAGCAGGGAAGACCTGCGCGAACATACACCAGATAGCAAGCGTATTAGCGCGGTTTTGAATCCACGCGCCCTTATTCCAAATCGCGTTAGCAACGGTCGGGGCAAGCAAGAGCGCGAAGCCGCAGAAGAACGCGTGGTGCGGCAGGCAGTTATAGGTGTAGCAGAAGTTCCAGATGTCGTAGGCGATGATGAAGACCCACGTCATGTCGGGCCAAAGCATATCGTGTCCGTCCTTGGAGGAATAGACGTTCCACCAGGCGGTCATGCAAAAGATGTTCAAAAGTCCCGCGATGCCGTTAAATACGTTGTTCCAGCCGGCGACCTGCGTGGCTCCCTCGGAGGTAACCCATGTCTGCTCACCAAGCGCAAAGAAGTGATACGCGCTCTCGAAGTCTGAGACAACGGCAATCAAGATATTGATAGCGACAATGACAAAGGGAAATGCCTTAAACCAATGCGCTTTACCCAGTGCGCCCCAGTGATACTTGATAACCATGAAGCCCAAACAACCTGCAAGGGCTGCGTATACCTTGGCATAGTGAAACCAGCTGTTTTGATAGATGTTCGTAGGGTTATTGATAGCCCATTCCTGGCCGTTTGCAACGCCTACGGCAATTGCGACGCAGTAGATGGTCATGGCAACGGGCAAGACAACGAACATAAAGATGCCGCCGGCTTTTGAGCGTCGCGCGATTTCATTTGTGACGATAAGAGCCACAAAGACAGCAATCCAACCAAGCCACTGAAAAGCGGCATGATCGCCATAGACGTTGAATAACATATTCTCTCCTTCGAATACCTCATCAAATACATTTTGCAAAGTGCAAGGGGTAAGGTGCACATTGCACAGGGCGTTTCTGCGAAACGACTTTTCTGATGTATTCCAAGTATAGCTATTTGAATTGATACGTGGCGAATCATCGGTGATGCGGCGGCATTTTCCGGTGAACGCAAGCATCGGCCGCTGAGGGCGGGCTGAGATGCAAGACGGCGCTGAAAGGCTTGCTGTGAAGCGGGTATACGAGGGATAGTTTGACCATTGCAGCGCATGCGCTGTCTGACAGAAAGTGAGCTATATCATGGCTACAGCCAATCTTGAACTCTTCTTTAAGCCATCCTGTCCGTATTGCCATAAGGTTCTGTCTTTTATGGACGCCAACAACATCAAGTTGCCCCTGCATGATATTGAAGCTGATGAGGCGTCTCGTGAGCGTCTTATCAACGAGGGAGGTAAGCGTCAGGTTCCCTGTCTTTTTATCGACGGTACGGCGCTTTATGAGTCCAATGACATCATTGAGTATCTGAAAAAGACGTTCGGCGCTAGCAGCACGGGCGAGGGCGAGAAGGACAGCAGCACTTCGACCGGCGGCTCATGCACCATCGGTGGCGGCTGTTCTTTCTAAAACGAAAAAGGTTGTAAGAAATTCAGGCTCGGCACTCAGGTGTTCGAGCCTATTCATTTCTATACCGGCGCCGAAGACTGATATAGTCGCTGACCAGCAATAAAAAGAGGATTGCCATAGTGGTAAAGCTGCCGATGACAGCGCCGTTAAGTCCGTCGAATCCAACCATCATATATATGACGGGAATTGCGATAATAAACGAAATAACGTAGATACGCGTCACGTCGCGTTGAGCCCGGAGAATTGTAATAATCTGATAGAGATAATCGATGCCCGCGCAAAGCCCGCCGGTAACTACCATGACGCGGGCAAGATTTCGATACTGCTCAAAATCGGTGCCGTACAAAAAGGTATTAAGAGGGATGCCGATAAGGTCAACAAAAAGAACAGTAGCCGCGGTAATGAGGACGATGACGCCAAGCATAGCAAGCACTACCAGTCCAAACCGATGTTTGGAATCGGGATCTTCCCATATATTGGCAAGCCTTACCAGCTGCGGACGGTATATCAAAATCGATGCCATTAAAATCATATGAGCAGGGAAGTAGAGCGCGTTGAAATAAAGCTGATTGTCGTAGGAGAGCGTTCCCTCCATAGCGAACTTTGGTATTGAATCAATAAGGTTGTACAAAAAGAGTCCCAAAAAGAGGGGCCAGCATTGGACAAAGATTTTCTTAACGCCTTGTATGGTTAAAGGTGCGCTCTTCTCTGTTTCCAGAAGCGCAAGCGGAATGGTTACCGCAACAAGGGTCAGCATTGCGATGATGCCCATTGCCCATGAGGCCCAGGTGAGATTTCTCGTTATCAAGAGCGTGAGGGAAAAGATGATACCTCCCAGGATGCACCGAAGAGCCTGTGAAATGCCAGCCAGATACAGTTTGTCTTTTTGCTGAAGTCTTCCTTCGTATACGTCAGCCATGCCATCGGCAAATCGAAATACAAAGACGCCTGTACATAGTGAAAACATAGGCTCGCCGTAGCCGCGAAACAGGCACCACATACCTCCGAGCGCCAGCATCGCAAGGCAGGACAAAAGGCGCTGTGCCTGGTAATCGGAGAAGGACAGCATCTCGTCAAGGTCAGAGACCTGGAAGGTGCGTACGCCGTACTGCGCCACAAAAAGCAGGAGCATGCCTATGACAAAAGCCATAGAAAAGAGTCCCGCCTGCTCAACGCCGACGAGTTGCGAACAGACAACGGCAAGCAAGGGGAAAAGCGCCCCCCACGAACTTTGCCCTACGATGTTGGCGAGGTAGTCTCGTTTGGTTTGATGAGCGAGGTATTGCGCGCTCTGTTTGGCAAGTCCGCCGGAAAAAATCGAAGAGATTACACGGTCCCACCACTGCCCAACGAGTGATGTGAACGCGTTTGAGGTATCTTTGCCAGAAGTATCAGTGGCAGCGCGATCTGAGTAGCGAGGGGTGCGATATCTGGGTGCTTCGGTTTTCTGAGGTGTACGGCCAAACATAAACGAGCGAAGGTCCTTTCGGGTGGAGTGCCTGCTGCGGATAAGAAGCGTATGGATTACACGTTCTTCTTACCCGTGTTCTCTCTTGATTGTACGGCACGATGTACATCTGATTACGAATGACGCAATTTTGTGTAAAAGTCGCCACAAACGAGTAGGGTATAGAGAGAAGTACGGTATAGAGAGAATATTGATAACGCGTGTTCGGATTTGAAGGGAACTCCTTGCAATGTCTGACAGTGGTAGAGATACGATTCGCTCCGGCAGAGAAGAGGCGCGTGCTGTTCGCCAGGATCTTGATGAGATTCGAGGCGCTGTGCATCGCGGTGACTATGGTATAGAGCGTCGCGACGCTGAGATTGCGGCGGCCCGCACAGTCATTGACGCGGTGAACGCTCCGGCTGAGCTGCGTGATAATCTGGCGCTTTTTTTGCGCCTGGTGCGCAAGGTGCTGTCTGAGTATGATGTCGAACTTCGTGTGAGCTTTGATACGCTGCTGATAAACGCCATTGCCGCCGGCCCCGATGATACGGCGGCGCGCCTTGAAGAGATGCGTGTGAGTGGAAAAGGGTCGCCGGCGGGCTTTGTGGCTTCCATTGCGGCGGCTATCGACTCCGCTCGGACGGCTGACGCGGAGAAAAAGTCGCTCAACTCGTTTTTGCAGTTTGCTTCAAAGATTGATGATCTTTCGGTCGGAAAATCCACCCTTTTGATGCGGGCGTTTGTAACCTACTTCCACCTCGCTAACCTCTGCGAGGAAAACTACCGCGTACAGAGTCTGCGCGCCCGTGAGGCATCGGTGTCCACTACGTCGGTCGATGATCCCATCAATGATATTACCGTGGCATACCGCCAGCTCATTGATGAATGCGGTGAAGAAGTCGCTCGAAAGCGCCTTGAGCGCCTGGAGTTCCATCCTGTCTTTACCGCCCATCCTACGGAAGCGCGCCGAAAAACCATCGAGAAGCGTATCCGCACTATCTCCGAGCTGTTGGATGAGCGCTCCGATTTGGGCGGCATCGCGCGTCTTGAGAACGAGCGCCGCATGCTTGAGGAGATTGACGCGCTGTTCCGCACGTCTCCGATTGCCCACAAAAAACCAACGCCTCTCGAAGAAGCCGATACCATTTTGAACATCTTTGATGCAACGCTCTTTGAGATGGTGCCCAGCGTGTATCGTCGCTTTGACGATTGGGAACTCGGAGAGCTTGCCGGTACAGTGCCTCCCGTCTGTCCGCCGTTTTTCCACCCGGGCAGCTGGATTGGTTCTGATAGGGATGGAAATCCTAACGTGACCGCGCAGGTTTCTCGCAAAGTTGCCGAGAAGTACCGTGTGCACGTGCTGGACGCCCTTGCCCGAGCGACGCATGAAATTTCTCGCTCTTTGACGCTTGATGGCATTTCAACGCCGCCTTCAGACGAGCTTGCGCAGCTGTGGAGTCATCAGACCGAAATGAGTGAGTCACTGTCATCTCACGCGTTTGACAAGGCGGGGTCCGAGCTGCATCGCGCCACGATGCGCGTCATTTCCGACCGTCTGAACGCTACTATCAAACGCAATTCCGATCTCATGTATCAAAACGCGGACGAGTACATTGCTGATCTGCGCATTGTTCAGGATTCTCTGGCTCAGGCCGGTGCTGTCCGCGCCGCGTACGGCCCCATGCAAAAGCTTATCTGGCAAGCGCAAACCTTTGGGTTCCACCTTGTTGAGATGGAATTCCGTCAGCATTCACTGGTGCACAAGCGCGCTCTTGAGGATATTCTCAAGCACGGCCGAGCGGGAGAGAAGGGCGAGCTTGACCATATGACGCACGAGGTGATGGACACCTTCCGTGCCATCGGCTCTATCCAACGCAAGAACGGCGTCAACGCGGCGCGGCGCTATATCATTTCTTTCACGAGAACGGCTGAGGATATAGAAAACGTCTACAAATTGGCGCGCCTCTCGTTTTCGCATGAGGAAGACGCTCCCGTGCTTGACGTCATTCCTTTATTTGAGCAGCTTGAGGACCTTGAAAACGCTGTAACGACAATGGAAAAGGTTATCCAGCTGCCAGACGTGCAGCGCCGTCTTGCGCAGACGCATCGCCGGCTCGAAGTGATGCTGGGGTATTCCGACTCTTCCAAGGAAGCCGGTCCTACCTCAGCTACGTTGGTACTTCATGCTACGCAGGCAGCCCTTGCGCAATGGGCCGAGAAGCACGATATCGACCTCGTTTTGATGCACGGGCGTGGCGGCGCTGTCGGACGCGGAGGAGGACCTGCGAACCGCGCCGTCCTGTCCCAGCCAAAGGGTTCGGTGAACTGTCGCTTTAAGCTTACCGAGCAGGGAGAGGTTATTTTTGCTCGCTATGGAGATCCGACACTGGCTCGCCGCCATGTGGAGTCGGTCGCCGGCGCCACGCTTTTACAGTCGGCTCCATCTGTGGAGCGACGTATCACCGAAACGACGGATAAATATACTGACCTTGCGATTGAGCTTGACCGCACCTCTCAGGAACGATTCCATAGTCTTTTGGACGCCGAAGGTTTTGCCGAGTGGTTTTCCGCGGTGACTCCGCTGACGGAGATTGGTCTTCTTCCCATCGGATCACGACCTGCCAAGCGCGGTCTTGGCGCGAAGTCGCTAGAAGATCTCCGCGCGATTCCGTGGATTTTTTCTTGGTCGCAGGCGCGCATCAATCTGGCTGCCTGGTATGGTTTGGGCACCGCGTGCGAGGCGGTGGGAGATTTGGGCCGCTTGCGTTCGGCATATAAGGAATGGCCACTGTTTACAACGTTTATCGACAACATAGAGATGTCGCTTTCAAAAGTTGATACGCGCATAGCTCGACTGTATCTCTCGCTGGACAATCGCGATGATCTTGCGGAAATGGTGCTCTCGGAAATGGCTTTGACCCGCAAATGGGTGCTGGCCATTACGGGTAATAAATGGCCGCTCGAGAACCGTCGCGTGCTTGGTCCGGTTATCCGTTTGCGCCTTCCCTTTGTGAACGTGCTTTCTGTCACGCAGGTACACGCCTTGTCTGAACTGCGCATTCGCAAGGAGACGCTGACGCCGGAAGAGCGCGAACGCTTCCTCTATCTCATTCTCTGCACGGTGTCCGGCGTAGCTGCGGGCTTGCAAAATACCGGCTGATATGCAGCAAAGATGAAGTTGGCTAACTTTTTGATAATTAAAGTTGAATTTGTATAACTTATGCGCCTATACTAACTCTGATAAAAGTTCATTATGGCGAACTTAGTGAGCTTGCTGTTACATGTTGGGAGAGGTATGGCCGTAGAACATACAGACACTCAAGGGACGTCTCAGCTTCCGCTGGCAATGCTTGGCGAGGGCGAGACTGCCCGTATCGTGCAGGTTAAAGGAGCGTCTGAGCTGCGCCAGCATCTGGCAACTTTGGGATTTGTCGAGGGAGCTGAGGTGACGGTCGCTTCACGCGTCAATGGAGACGTGATTGTGAGCGTTAAAGGCGCTCGCTTAGGTCTCAATCGTCAAATGTCCAGTCACATCATGGTGACTCTTTAATCGTTGTATAACGCTGCATTTTGCGGCTTGATGTGCCAGAAAGCTGGCAAAAGGAGGAAACATGTCCACTCTGAAGGAAGTGAAGGTGGGGCAGAGTTGCACTGTTGCCAAATTGACTGGCACCGGTGCGGTAAAGCGCCGCATCATGGATATGGGCCTTACCAAAGGAACTGAGGTTCATGTAAAAAAGGTTGCCCCGCTCGGTGACCCTATTGAGCTCACCGTTCGCGGCTATGAGCTCTCCATCCGCAAGGATGAAGCGGCAAGTATCGAAGTCACCGATGTTCACTAGAGGAGTAGCGGATGTCCGATAAAACCATCATCGGTCTCGCAGGTAACCCAAACTGCGGTAAGACCACTTTGTTTAACGAGCTTACTGGCTCAAACGGATACGTCGGCAACTGGCCGGGCGTTACCGTTGAAAAGAAGCAGGCGACATGGCGCGCCGATAAAAACGTCACCTTTGTCGATTTGCCTGGCATTTACTCGTTGTCACCGTACTCTCCTGAAGAAACGGTTTCGCGAGACTACATCGTAAACGAGCGCCCCGACGCCATCATCAACCTGCTTGACGTTACCAACCTCGAGCGCAACCTCTATCTGACGACGCAGGTTCTTGAGGCGGGTCGTCCGGTAGTTGTCGGTCTGAACATGATCGACCTGCTCAAGGAGCGCGGCGACGTCATTGATACGGCAGTGTTGTCCGAGAAGCTCGGCGTACCTGTTGTCGAGGTTTCAGCGCTGCGCAACACAAACGTTACGGAACTCATTAAGACCGCAGTTGAGGCTGGCAAGAAGGGTGTGCCTTCGCAGGGTCCCAAGTGCTTCTCGCCAGAGGTGGAAAAGGCGCTCGAAAAGATTGCCGACCTTATCGCCGACGCCGCTCCCGCCGCGCTTTCTCGCTGGTACTCCATTAAGGTCTTTGAGCGCGACGCGTCTGCCATTGCTCCTCTCGGTCTTTCTGCCGAGAAGGACGCCCAGCTTGAAGACATTATTTCTGCTGTCGAGAAGTCTCGCGATGATGACGCGGAGTCGATTATTACGTCTGACCGCTACGAGTGGATCGCAACGGTCATGGCGGCGGCCGTTAAGAAGGCTCCCAAGAAGCTGACGCGTTCCGAGAAGATCGACCGCATCGTTACCAATCGTATCCTGGGTCTTCCTATCTTTATCGCGGTTATGACGCTCGTATATTTCCTGGCCATTTCAACGGTGGGCACCGCCGCGACCGACTGGGTGAACGATAACCTGTTCGGTGAAGGCTTCCATGTGTTTGGCATTGGTGATGCTGAATATAACGAGGCCAAAGAAGAATTTGATGAGCACCACTACGGAGATACCATCGACGCCTACTTTGATGCCGCTGAAGAGGCTGGCATTGATGTTGAGGCCGCTAAAGCTGCGGTTGAGGCAAAGGAATGGGACTCTGAGGACCTCGCGAATTTCATTGAGGAAGCCTCCAAGCAAAATGTCATTGCGACAACCACGCCACTGCATGATGAGGACGGCAACCTGATTGATACCGATGATAATCCGGTCAGACTGGATGCTGATGGTCAGCCGATTCTTGCTGAAGGTCAGGTGCTCAAGACAGCCGGCGGCGTAACCGCTGATGGCTTTAAGACTGCTATCGAGGGCGCGGCCACTGAACCCGAGGCTTCCGATTACGGCGTCTGGTCACCAAGTATTCCTGACGTGGTGAAGGATGCTCTTGAGGGAGCAGGTGCAAGTCCTGCTGTTGTCAGCCTGGTCGTTGACGGTATCATTGGCGGCGTTGGTGCCGTTCTTGGCTTCATTCCGCAGATGCTCGTCTTCTTCATCTTGCTGTCCTTCCTTGAGGACTGCGGCTACATGAGCCGTGTGGCCTTCGTTATGGACCGTGTGTTCCGTCGCTTTGGTCTGTCCGGCAAGTCCTTCATTCCGCTTCTGATTTCTTCTGGCTGTGGCGTTCCCGGCGTTCTTTCTACGCGTACTATTGAAAACGAGAAGGACCGTCGTATGACCGCCATGCTTACCACGATGATTCCGTGCTCTGCTAAGCAGCCGATCATCGCCTTAGTCATGGGCGTTCTTATCGGTGGCTCCAGCGACTGGTGGATTGCCCCCATGTTCTACTTCATGGGCGTTGCCGCTATTATCATTTCGGCGATTATGCTGAAGAAGACGAAGCCCTTTGCCGGCGAGCCCGCTCCGTTCGTCATGGAGCTGCCGGACTACCACATGCCGTCCATCAGATCGTGGGCCATGCACGTGTGGGAGCGCATCTCCGCTTACATCGTAAAAGCGGGTACGATTATCTTTGCCGCAGCTGTCGGTATCTGGGCTCTTTCCAACTTCGGCTGGGCTACCTGGGACGGTGGCAATGGCGCCTTCGGGTTCCTTCCCGGCTTTGACGGCGCTCCTGACGCTGTTATGGACTACTCGCTGCTTGCGGCTGTTGGCGGCTTCCTGAGCGTTATTTTCGCACCGCTTGGTTTTGCAAACTGGCAAGCCACCGCGGCGTCTATCTCCGCGCTTATCGCGAAGGAGAACCTTGTTTCCACCTTTGGCGTTCTGTACGGTCTGGGTGAAGCTTCGGAGAAGTCCGTTACCATGTGGACCGGCTTCGGCAGCATGTTTACCGATCCCAACGGCGTTCTCCACGTCGGCGCTATGTGCGCGTTTGTGGCGTTCAATATGCTTGACGCTCCGTGCTTCGCTGCAATCGGTACTATCCGTCGTCAGATGGACAGCCCCAAGTGGTTCTGGTTTGCCATTGGCTATCAGTGCATCTTTGCCTGGGTCGTCGGCTTGATTATCAATCAGCTTTGGGAGCTCTTCGTCCTCGGTACGTTTGGCGTGTGGACCGTGGTCGCGTTGATCTTCCTAGCGGCCATTCTCTTCCAGCTCTTCCGTCCGGTTCCCAAGTGGGATAAGAAAGACGACAAGATTCTCTCCAGCCTGAACGTTGCTTCTGCGAAGTAAAGGCTAAAGGCGGGAATCGCGTCTGGGCGTCCTAGGGTATTTGGAGTACCCGGGCTGCTCACGGCGTTCAGGTCACCTACGGTACCCGTGTCTAGGGGATAGGGGATCAACGAGGATTTTCAAACAGGCTGCAGGCATTTAGTGTGCTTGCAGTCTGTTTTACAAGTAAGCTTACTTTTTCTCTCGCTTCCTGTTGTTTTCTCATGCTTTTTCGTGCGCGTTTATCGAGGCTTTGGCTGTATTTCCGATACGCTGGTTGTATCTTCACAGTTCCGCTCACATTTCCAAAAAAGTGCCACAGTTGTGATAAAAATACTTCACAACTCATGGCATTTTTAGGGGATTTATCACAACTGATGCCTTTTTTAGGAGTTTTCATATCACAACTCATGCCTAAATCTGGAATCTTCTGTCGCAGCTTATGTATCTCTTTGAAAGGAATATGGAATTCAGAAGGGCTGCCAAGCAAAGCAGCAGGATTGAGTGGAGTAATACAAGTAAGCCATATCTAACTTTGGAGATTTTGTGAAGGAATAGCGAGAAGTGCCTTCTGACTAGAAAGTATCATCAGGTTAACTTATTCTTACACCACGGAACGGATTACTTCCTTTCCGGGAGACGATTTCCCTAATCGTTCTCTTCTTTGGTTCCACATGCCTGAGATGGTAGACCCTCTCCCTACTTTCTAGGCAAAGAACACGAGCCGCTGACTCTGGGTGTCGGCGGCTCGCCCCTTTTTACAGCGATTTTAGAAGATGTTGTGAAAGAGAGGGAGATATTGGGGAGAGTGTCGCGGCAGGTGCGCACGCTATAGGCGACTGCAAATGTGTTCGCAGCCGCAAGTGTATCCGCGACCGCAAACGTACCCACAACGCAAACGCACTCGCAGCGCAAGTGTACCTGCGGCCGCAAGCGTGCTCGCGCTGCAAACGGTGTGCTGCCGGCTTACTTCCGGTATGGATCGGCATCCAACTCGCAGGACATGGAAGCAAGATCGCTGGTATCGCGGTCGATTTTAATGTTGAGCGAGAAATCCGGGTACTTCTCGCTAATGTCGCTCATGATATGGTGCATAAGTGCTTCGGAGTCAATGCCAAAGACAACGACCATATCGAACGCCATGTATTTTTCGTCCATGTTGGCCGTGAATCCGTGGACCTGAATGACGCCGTCATGCTGCATGGCAATTTTGGTGACTTCCGTGCGCATTTCGATGACAGCGTTGTCCTGCGTGTTGCGCGCGTAGATGCCGATTGCGGCCATGATAATCTGGCCGTCCGTCTGGTCATAGATTTCATTGGTCAGACGGCGTGTCATGGTGTCAATCTCGCTTGCCGTCATTTGGTCGGAAATCTCGGTGTGAAATGAGCCAACATAGCGGTCGGGTCCGTAGCTGTGCAGGATGAGGTCGTATACTCCTTCAGCTTCGGGATCATTCGCGACAATTTCGGCAACGCGGATGGAAAGCTCGGAGTCCGAGCGCATGCCGATAATCTCTTTCATGGCGTCTCTGAGCATCTCAATGGCAGCCTTGATGATGAAGCCTGCAATCACGACGCCAACGTACGCTTCCAAGCTGATGCTCGTGAACGTGAAAATCAACGCGGCGGCGAGGACTGACGTGGAAATCACAGCGTCGAACAGGGCATCGGAGCCTGAAGCAATGAGCGTGTCGGAGCGGACTTGCCGGCCCTTAGCCTGCACAAAGCGCCCGAGAAGAATTTTTACGACAACCGCCACGGCAATGATGACTAATGAGGTGGTGGAGTAGGCGGGCGTTTCAGGGTTCACAATCCCTTTAATAGACTCTATCAGCGAAGAGATGCCCGCGTACATGATGATTGCGGCGATAACGGTCGTGGTGATGTATTCGATGCGCCCGTGGCCAAACGGATGCTCACGGTCAGCTTCGCGGTTGGAAAGCTTGGTGCCCGCAATCGTGATGATGGACGAGATGGCATCGGACAGGTTGTTGACAGCGTCAAGCACTACCGCGATGGAATTTGAAAGCAGCCCGACCGCGGCTTTGAACGCGGCAAGCGCCACATTTACTGCGATGCCGATAATGCTGGTGCGAACAATGACCTTCTCGCGATTTCGCACATGGACGCGGCCTGCCGCGGAGTTTGTTCCGGGATGATTTGAGGTATGTGAGGTATCGCTCATGACGCCTTCTTTACTCGCGGCTGTCCGCGCTCTTGAGAATATTGTCCGTTACCTTTTTGAGCAGCCTTTTCAACTCGGAGATTTCTGCTGGCGATAAGTGCACGCAGCTCCCCATTTCTTGCGGAACGACAGTCATTTTGTGCTTGAGGGAGACTCCCTCTTGCGTAAGTGAGACAACCAGCCGACGACCGTCTACTTTGCTCTTCTCGCGAACCAGATACTTCTTGTCTTCAAGCTTACGAAGCAGGGGAGTTAAGGTTCCCGAGTCAAGCATGAGGCGCTCGCCAAGCTCGCTAACGCCGACGGTTTTTGTCTCCCACAAAACCATCATAGTGATGTATTGCGTGTAGGTGAGGTCAAACGGCGCCAGAAATGGTGTGTAGCGCCTCACCACCTCTTTAGCTGTCGCGTAGAGCGGAAAGCACAGTTGATTGTCGAGAAGCAGCATGTCCTCGAGGGACATACTGCTTTCGGGCGCGTCTTGCGGGGATGTGTCATTCACGGAAAGCTCGCTCTTATTCGACATTGGTCTCAACGAGGTCCTTAACGGCGGCTTCAACCTTTTTCATGTCGACCGTCGGCTCAAAGCGCGAGACAAGATTGCCCTTTCGGTCAATCAAAAACTTGGTGAAGTTCCACATGATGTAGGCCTTGTCGCCAAATTGTTTGTTGTTCTTATCCGAGAAAGGCTTGAGCAGAAGCGCTTTGGGGCTGTGGCCGAATCCCTTAAACGGCAGCGCGGTGGCAAGGCGAGAAAAGAGTGGATCTGCTGTCTCGCCGTTGACATCAATTTTCTTGAACTGTGGAAACTCAGTCCCGAATTTCATGGTGCAGAATTGATGAATTTCATCGTCAGATTCAGGAGCCTGGCCGGCAAATTGGTTGCACGGGAAGTCGAGAATCTCAAAGCCCTTGTCGCGAAACTCAGAATAAATCTTCTCCAGGTCCTCGTACTGCGGGGTGAAACCGCAGCCGGTCGCGGTGTTGACAACAAGCAGCACCTTTCCCTTATAGGAGAAAAGAGGAACGGACGTGCCCGTGCGGTCGGTAACAGACAAATCATATATGTTGGTGCTCATGGTGATCCTTTCGTAGTGAATCTCTTGTCTCCGTTAGTGGGACAAGAGAAGTGTAGCGGTTTTCTCGCTTGTGCAAGAGATAAATTGTGCACAATTTAAATTTCCAGAATTCCAGGAGTTCAGGATTTCAGGACCCAAAATTCCAGAATCCAAAAAAGTGAAATTGAGTCTTGCATTGTGGCGAAAAACTTCGTATGTTCAAATACGCTATTTTGTTGCACTACTTCTTGTCGTGCGGTCTTGCGCGGGAAGGGAAGCATAAAGGATAAGGAGTTGCTATGAAGAAGAGAACTGGCTTTTGTATTGGCGCTGCTGGTGCGGCTCTTGCTGGCGTTGTCGCAGGTTTCGCGTCAAACGGAACGCTTCATAAGGCAGCGGTGAAGGCGACCGCCTGCGGCCTGCGTGTTTCTGATTGTGTCGCTGCGGAAACGCAAAATGTTGTCGATGAGGCTAACGACGTCGTTGCCGAAGCTCGTCGTGAGGCTAAGATTCAGGCAGCGGTTGACGCCCGCCTGGCTCAGCTGGAAGAAGGTATTCGCGAAGAGGTCATCAAGCAGATTGATACCGAAGGCGCTCAGGCATAACGCATGCGTTTTACCATTACAAATGAAATAGCCGGTCGCATCCGTATGCGGTGCGACCTTGGTTTCATTGATGAGGGAGAAGCTCGCGGTATCGCTTATGACCTTATGCGTTCGGGGCTGGTGCGGCATGCGGAAGTCCATCCCGCCAACTGCTCGTTGCTGGTGCGGTTCGACCCCGCGAAGCGCGCGGAGGTTCTGGCTTTTATAGCGGCCTTTGACCCGCTTAAACTTCCTCGCGAAGACGAAGCGGGCCTTGAAGACTTTTGCAATGCCATTGAGATGGCAAGCGAGAATAACCGCTTTCAGATGCAGCTGGTCTATGTCTTTATGCGCCGGTGGCTGTTCCGCTTCCTGCCACTTCCTTTGGTTATGCAGCGCGTTTGGGTGATGCTTCGCGCCGTTCCGTTTTTGAGAGCGGGCTGGCAGCGTCTTGTGCAGCGCGAGCTCAAGGTTGAACTTCTTGACGCGGCGGCCATTTCCGCATCCATCATGAGCGGTAATTGGGGAGAAGCAGGCCAAATCATGTTCCTGCTTAACCTGTCGGGCGTTATGGAAGATCATGTAGCCAGCCGCGCGCGTCTTGCGCTGCGCAACGGCTTGATTACCCGAGCCGATAACGTCTGGGTAGTTATTGACGGTCAGGACGTTCGCATCCCTATTGCATCCGTCACAAAAGGACAGATTCTGCATCTTAACGCGGGCAGTGTTTTGCCTGTTGATGGCAGTGTCGTGGAGGGTGAGGGCGAGCTTAACGAAGCGTCCATGACCGGAGAGTCCCGTCTTGTGCACAAGCATGAAGGTTCTACCGTTTATGCAGGTACAGCTCTTGAAGACGGTGATTTGAAGATTCGGGTTACCGCGCCTCCCGGCGTTTCTCGCATTGACGGTATCGTTGAGATGGTTGAGCAGTCGGCTCAGCTTAAAGCTGGAGCTCAGTCAAAGGCTGAACGTCTGTCTGACGCGCTGGTTCCCTATAACTTCGTGGCGTTCTTCGCTCTTCTCGCTATAACGCGCAACATCCAAAAGGCCATGACGGTGTTGATGGTCGATTATTCGTGCGCCATTAAGCTGTCGACGCCGGTTGCCGTGGGCAGCGCGATGGATGAGGCCGCCAAGTTTGGAATGACTGTCAAAGGCGGTAAATATCTCGAGAAGTTCGCCGCCGCCGATCTTATCGTTTTTGACAAAACGGGCACTCTGACCCGAGCCGTACCGCATGTTGAGGGTGTCATTAGCTTTGACGACCGCTCTAAAAACGAGCTTTTGAAGCTGGCTGCCTGTATTGAGGAGCACTTTCCGCACAGCATGGCTCGCGCGATTGTCTCCGAGGCCGAGCGCCGTGGCCTTGATCACCAAAAAGAGCTCCACGCTGAGGTCAAATATGTTGTGGCACATGGTATTCGCACGCAGGTCAACGGTAAGGAAGTCTGCATAGGCTCCTCGCACTTTCTGTTTGACGATGAGGGCGTGGTGTATCCGGACGGCGCACGTGAGCGCATTTACGCATCGGCGCCAACCGCGTCCATTATTTACGTGGCGGAAGACGGAAAGCTGGTAGGCGCAATCTGCATCAGTGACCCGCTGCGCGAAGAGGCTGCTTCGGTCATCTCGCGGCTGCGTGCATTGGGCGTCAAGCGCTTTGTGATGTTGACAGGCGATTCCGAAAATGTCGCTGCAAATGTGGCGGCGCAGCTTGGCCTTGACGAATACATTTCGCGTGTGCTTCCGGAGGACAAGCGCTCTTACGTCGAGAAGTACCGGGCGGAAGGTTATACCGTCGCTATGGTCGGCGATGGCATCAACGACTCGCCAGCGCTGGCGGCATCGGACGTGTCGCTGGCAATGTCGGACGCAAGCGATATCGCGCGAGCCGTCGCGGACATTTCCATTCGCAATGCGTCGCTTGAATCGCTGGTTGTTATGCGCCTGCTTTCGCAGCGCGTGATGCAGCGCATTCATCGTGATTATCGAGCCATTGTCGCTTTGAACACGGGATTTATTGCCGGAGGCGTGACCGGGCTTATCACTACGACAACGGCGGCGTCGCTGCATAATGAGTTGACCTTTGCGGTGACGGTGGCTAATACGCGACCCTTGTTGACAGGCGCTCTCACGTAAATGTACTTGCGTGTAGGTGCCATGCAGAGGTGAGAAGTACTTGCATGTAGGTGCACGCGAGGCGAGAAGTACTTGCATGTAGGTGCACGCGAGGCGATTCCAAAAAAGTGCATGAGTTGTGATATGAAAACTCCTAAAAAAGGCATCAGTTGTGATAAATCCCCTAAAAATGCCATGAGTTGTGAAGTATTTTTATCACAACTGTGGCACTTTTTTGGAAATGCTAATAGACTTCTTATCCGGCTCCAGTGCCGAATACCCAAAAGTTAAAAAAGACTCTAGGCAAATAGTTAGACTTGGTTTACACTTTTCATGTTAACCGAGACTAACTCGCATGGTGAGCGGTGGCTGCGGCCTGTCTTCTAATCTGTGTAGTCTTGGTTTTCGAGTCTGTTTTATCCGACCGGAACTTGGACCCCTCTCCCCAAGCAACCGGTACCTCTCGGCGATGCCAGCTCCTACCTGGCTGGCATCGCCACTTTGTGCGAAAGGAGCTTTGTGGACGTTACGCCTCTGTCAGATAGTTCTGATATGCACGCGCCATCGCATTGCGAGAAGCTCTTCTCGTCAGATTTTTGCCAAGAGTTCATAGGCGCTTTCGTGCGTTCCGCTGCCGGTGTTATTGCCGGAGTAAAACCTGCTGCCGTGTATTCATTTAAAATCACTTCCCGGTGTTCGTCATGTGTTTTGCGAGCATGCCCTGTGGCGCAGTATCGGTCGATGATGTGCGATTTTGCTTATGAAGTGGAGCTTTTTGGTATAAAAATTTTACCGATCAGTCCCGTGAGTACGAGGGTTCATTTTCTCGTATACCGAGCCGATCAGGTAGAGCGCATCATTTCAGATGTTCAGACGCAAGAGTTTTTGCGTGAGCGCGGTTTCATGCCGTCTTCCTGGCAGCGCGTCATAAGGGACTTCCGCGCGAGACTGACACGATATCACTGCGGCTTGTCACAGAAGTATCCGCATGAAATTGGGGTTATTCTCGGATATCCCCTTGAAGACGTTAAAGGTTTTATATCAGGAGGGCGCGAGACTTGCCGCGGTCCGTGGCGAGCTTACGGAAACGTGGAGGCTGCTCGCGTGCGCTTCAAAAGGCTTGCCACTGCTGAACAGGCTTTTCGCACAAGATTTTCTCAAGGAGAGTCACTTTTCGCATTACTTCAGTCTGCAGGCGATACCAATGTATCTGCTGCATAAGATGGAAATTCCCGAGCTTATGCGACTAAGCTTGGGCGAGGCCCGATAATTCGGGCAAAAGGAGGAAACATGAGTAAAGTTGCTGTTGTGTACTGGTCCCAGACCGGAAACACCGAGGCCATGGCTAATGAACTTGCTTCTGCCGCCGGAACCGAGGCCATTGAGGTTTCAACCTTCTCACCGGATTCCGTAGCTGACTATGACGCCTTTGCGTTTGGCTGCCCTGCGATGGGCGACGAAGAGCTCGATCCCGATTTCGAGGAAGTTTGGAACGACTGCGCTTCCAAATTTGACGGCAAGCCCGTTGCCCTTTTTGGTTCGTATGACTGGGGTACCGGTGACTGGATGGACACATGGCGCGAGAATGCCGAGGCAGCAGGCGTCAATGTTGTCGAGACGCTCATCTGCAACCTTGAGCCCGATGACGAGGCAATCACTGCGCTGCAGGCGCTTGGCGCGAAGCTTTCGGCCTAACTCCGAGTCCCTCTGCTTGAAATTGACTTGGCGAGAAGAACCCGGAATCTCCGGGTTCTTCTTTGCGTAGGAGTGCTATCGCAAGCTTTGCGCGTGCAGTAGGTATCCTCTGGCATATTCACTTGCAGAGAGGTGAAAGAAAGTTCACCATATATAACTAAGATACGCGTGCGGTGGACGGAAGCGACGTGCGGGAATGACGCGTGAGGCGCATGCAGTGTACGAGAACGGCGTGCAGTGCACACAAACGGTGTTGCGGTACACCAGAAGACGTGCGAAGCGCGCATACAAGAAGGGGAGCGGTGACTATGGATATCAATATCGTTATCGGCATCATTGTCGTGTTGATACTTGTTGTTGCGGTACGCAGATTTGTAGGCGTTGCCTCGGGTAAAAAGGGCTGCTGCAGCGATGAAGGCACCGGCGTCTCAACCTGCAATACCGCAAAAGCCCCTGAGGTTGCGGCCCCGAAGGATCAGGACGAGTCCCATTATCCGTATGTAGCAACCTACGAAATCGGCGGAATGACGTGCGAGAACTGCGTTCGCCATGTGACTGCAGCGCTTGATTCCGTACCGGGAACTTGGGCGACAGTTACGCTTGCGGGCGGTCAGGCTCGCGTTCGTTCAAAGTCTCCACTTGATGTTGACGCGTATAGGAAGGCCGTCGAATCCGCAGGCTATAGGCTTCTTGCGTAAACGCCACGGCGAATCTCCGCTGCTGCCGTGCCAAATCATCGCAGCAGCCGCACCGAATCATCATAACGGTCACAAAAACTCCGCACAGACTCGCGCAATCCTCCGCGTGAGCTTCGTATAAACTCTGCGCCGACTTACACAAGCCCGATAAACTCCGCGTAAACCTCTGCAATCTTTCGCGCGGGGCCTGTGTAAAAACTTATAAAAGCGTGTAAAAGCTTTATGTGAAACCTCCGGGTTTTCATGCGTTTTTCGCGAGAAACACTTGCCGCTAGAGGTACTTTTCGCTATGCTTATGAACTGCATGCCCACAAGGACATGCACCGTATCTATTGGCCCCCGAGAGCATGTAAGTTTCCGTAGACGCCCACTAGGATTTGGCACTGCAGGCAGCGACCATGACGACCGGGGCCCCGTTTTGGAAGGGGTCCACCTTTGAGTGAGATTCAGAATTCGTCCATCTTTGCGCTGGATGACATCTCCGATGAGGAGATGAACAATCTCATCGACGGCACTGTCACCGATTTTAACGAGGGAGACCTTGTTAACGGCACCGTCGTCAAGATTGAACGCGATGAGGTCCTGCTTGACATCGGATATAAGTCCGAAGGAGTCATCCCTGCTCGTGAGCTTTCTATTCGCAAGGATGTCGAGCCCTCCGAGCTTGTTTCCATGGGCGAAGAGGTCGAGGCTCTTGTCCTTCAGAAAGAGGACAAAGAGGGCCGCTTGGTCCTTTCAAAGAAGCGTGCTGAGTACGAGCGCGCTTGGAAGGCCGTTGAAGAGAAGTTCAATGCTGGCGAGACTGTTGAGGGTGAAGTCATTGAGGTTGTTAAGGGCGGCTTGATCCTTGACATCGGTCTTCGCGGCTTCTTGCCCGCATCCCTTGTCGACCTTCGCCGCGTGAAGGATCTCAGCACCTTTATGGGCACACGCATTGAGGCACGCGTTATTGAGATGGATCGCAACCGCAACAACGTTGTTCTTTCCCGTCGTGTGGTTCTTGAAGAGGCTCGTAAGGCGGAGCGTCAGGACATCCTGGGCAAGCTCAAGGTTGGCATGAAGCTTCAGGGCACCGTTTCTTCCATCGTTGAGTTTGGCGCCTTCGTTGATTTGGGCGGCATTGACGGTCTGGTTCACATTTCCGAGCTTTCTTGGAATCACGTTAATCACCCGTCCGAGGTCGTTAAGGTCGGTCAGGAAGTTGAGGTTCAGGTTCTCGACGTTGACCTGAACCGTGAGCGCATCTCCCTTGGTCTCAAGCAGACAACCGAGGATCCGTGGCGCGTTCTCGTTTCCAAGTTCCCCGTTGACGCTATTGTTGAGGGCACCGTTACCAAGCTCGTTACCTTTGGCGCCTTTGTTGACCTCGGCGACGGTGTTGAGGGCCTTGTCCACATTTCCGAGATGGCAAAGCAGCACGTCACTGCTCCTTCTCAGGTATGCACCGTGGGCGACAAGGTACAGGTCAAGGTCATGGAGATTGATCTTGATCGCCGCCGCATTTCTCTGTCCATGAAAGCTGCTGCTGAGACGCTTGGCATTGACATTGACGTTAAGCCTCTTCCGGAAGAGGAGCGCGCCGCAGCTGAGGCTGCCGCCGCTGAAGCAGAGGCAGCCATTGAAGCGGACGAAGCCGCTGCTGAGGCAATGGAAGCCGAAGAAGCCGCGGATACGGAGACTGAGGCCACTGAGGCCGAGGCCGAGAAGAACGTCGAGGCTGAAGTGACTGAAGAGAGCGCTGAGTAAGCGTTTGACGCAAGAGCTTCAAGTTTGGCGCAAGGGCTTCAAATAAGCTCAAATGCAGCGCAGCATCTGTTAGCACGAACGCTGTGGAAGCAGCTTTATAATGCGCATAGTAAGGGGCGGTTTCGACCGCCCCTTTTTTCATGTGAGATGTACATACTGAAACACAAAGCATGAAACACGAAATACTGTTAGGATTCTTAAGGACAGTCACAAAAGAAGGCGATAGGGGTCATATGGCACGCAACAATGAAGCGCTGATAATCGTAGATGTTCAGTATGACTTTGTGGAAGGTGGCAGTCTTGCGGTCGAAGGCGGCACAGATCTTGCACAACGGCTGGCAGCTTTTGTCGATGCCGGCGCAAATGGAATCGCGCATATTGTTACCACGCAGGACTGGCATATTGATCCAGGTAAACATTTTGCCGATATGCCGGATTACGTTGATACGTGGCCCCGTCACTGTGTCGCCGATACGCATGGCGCAAAAATCGTGGAGCCACTCGCATCGTCAATACAGGCACATGGGAGAGACGCGTGTATCCATAAGGGTATGTATGAGGCGGCATACTCGGGCTTTGATGGCGTAGATGAAGCTACGGGCAGCTCGCTTGCTGAGACGCTCAAAAAACTTGGCGTAGATACCGTCTACATCAGCGGTATTGCCACTGATTATTGCGTTAAGGAAACTGCATTTGACGCGGTAAAAAATGGTTTCAAGACCTATCTCATGCAAGACTATACGGTGGGAATAAACCACGCCACTGTGGAGGCCCTCATCGACCATGAATTTAAGGACGCAGGCGTTCAAGTTTTACGCTGAGTTTTCAGGTCTCAGTTTGACGTTTTTGAAGTAGAGCTGTCAGAGTTGGCCGTTGCGCCTCCGCTGTTTGTTGAATCGGAGCCGGCAGTTCCCTGATTGGACGGTGATGTTTTCGAAGTATCACTTGTCGATTCGCTATCTGACGAAGATCCGGAATCCTTTTTCGAATCGGTTGAATTGCTGTCCGTGGATGATGTATCAGTGTTGTTCGAGTCTTTGTTAGACGTGCTCTTTGAAGTCTCTGAGTCGCTGGTGTCGGAAAACTCTTTGTCGGCTGTCGTGTCTTGAGTGTCATTTTTGTTTGAGTCGTCTGCCGAGGTGCCGGATTGCTCGCCTGCGTCGCTGCCGGAAGAAGAAACGATTGACGAAACGTGTATTTGAGGACCGATGCCCGTTCCTTGTGTAAAGACGTTGACGAGAAGTGCATATAGCAGTACCGCGACAATGGCAAAAAGTGCCGACACAATGGCTGCGCGTCGAG
Source organism: Lancefieldella sp. Marseille-Q7238 (assembly GCF_949152215.1). Classification (GTDB taxonomy): domain Bacteria; phylum Actinomycetota; class Coriobacteriia; order Coriobacteriales; family Atopobiaceae; genus Lancefieldella. The sequence continues at coordinate 518,095 of NZ_OX424407.1, read as the reverse complement.
CAATTCTGACCTTATGGTTATGAGCCGCCTGCTGGCACAGACTATCCGGTGCCATACGACCATGATTTTCAGAGGCTGCAGCATATACTCTGCGAGCAGGGGAGTTGCTGCTGCCGCCGTCACCGTCATTGCTGCCGTTGCTGCCATCGTTGTCGCTGTTGGTAAGGCTACGCAACGTATATGCGGATTTCTTAAGAATATTCTGATAGATTTGAGACGCGATGCCAGATGCTGCTGCGCCGACAGCGACGCCAATGACGGAGCCTGCAATGCCTATGCGTGACGATAGAGCGAAAGCCGTTACAGCAGCCAAAGATGAAGCGATGACTTGGGCTAGGGACAAATCTTTCAAAAGTGAGGGGGATTCGTCAGAACTGTCGGTTGCAGGATTCTTCTCGGCAACGGAGCCTGTAAAATGGCGTGCAGCGCTCGAAGTGTCGCATGAGGTGTGATGAGGTTCTTGCGCACTGTTGCGCTCACGATTAAAAGAAGTCATAGTATCTCCTCCCTACGCACTACAAGGAGCCCGGGTAAACGGGGGCGATGTAATCGTAGAGCACTTGATGTTACGCCGCTTCTCAAAGATGTCAACCGGCGCAGCCAGGATTAAATAATTTTCCAAAGCTTGATTACGGGGAATAATTCCCCCAGAATAGCGGTATCATTTAGTTGTATTGGTCGTCCGTCAAACGGAGGTTTTACTATGTTAGTAAGCGCAAAAGCTATGCTCCAAAGTGCTGAAAAGGGTCATTATGGCATCGGCGCATTCAACACTAACAACCTTGAGTGGGCAGCTGCCATTTTAGATGCGGCGGAGAAGACTCAGTCTCCTGTTATCATCCAGTGCACCGGCGGCGCGGCAAAGTGGCAAATCAGCTATCGCGTCGTTGCTGACCTTGTTCGTGACCTCGTAGAGGATATGAACATTACCGTTCCCGTTGCTATGCACCTTGACCATGGTTCCTATGAGGACGCGTTCAAGGCGATTGAGGCAGGATTTACTTCCGTTATGTACGATGGCTCCCATGAGCCCGATTTTGAGACCAATCTCAAGCGTACCGAAGAAGTCATCAAGGCCGCGCACGCTAAGGGCATTTCTGTTGAGGCAGAGGTCGGCGGCATCGGTGGCACAGAAGATGGCGTGACTGCAAGGGGCGAGCTTGCCGATCCTGAAGAATGCGAGAAGATCGCCAATCTCGGCGTTGATTTCCTCGCATGCGGCATTGGCAATATTCACGGCATTTATCCTGCAAACTGGGAGGGCCTCTCCTTTGAGCAGCTCCAGAAGATTAAGGATAAGGTTGGCGATTTGCCGCTTGTTCTACACGGAGGCTCGGGTATTCCTGTTGAGCAGGTGCAAAAGGCCATCACCATGGGTGTTTCCAAGATTAACGTCAATACCGATCTTCAGCTTGTCTTTGCTGATGCAACTAAGAAGTATGTTGAGGCTGGAAAGATTGAAGAGGGCAAGGGCTACGATCCGCGTAAGCTCCTGAAGCCTGGTCGTGAAGCTATTACTGCCCGCACAGAAGAACTCATCAAGCAGTTCGGCTCTGACGGCAAGGGTTGGAACTAGGCTGTATCGGTCTGGTGGCAACCACATCGTGCGTTGAGCGGGTTCTGATGTATTGAGTTTTAATCTGCTTCCCGTAAGAGACCCCGAACATCTACATGGTGTTCGGGGTCGTTTTATCGTAATTTGTTAGGCTTTTGAAAGAGTTTTCGTCTCGTTTTGCTTCGCGTGTTATTCAACCGTTACTGACTTCGCAAGGTTTCTCGGCTTATCGACGTCACAGCCACGGGCAAGAGCCACAGAGCGCGCAAACAGCTGAAGAGGTACCGAGGCAATGATCGGTGAGAATGCGTCTCTGACTTTTGGCACGTAGATGATATAGTCAGCATGCTTCTTGATTTCCTGATCACCCTCGGTTGCAATGGCAATAATCATGGCGCCGCGTGCTCGGGATTCCTGGATATTGGAGATCATCTTGTCATAAACCGGAGAATTTGTTGCTACAGCAATGACAGGATAGCCTTCAGATAGAAGCGCAATAGGGCCGTGCTTCATTTCTCCGGCAGCGTATGCCTCGGCATGCAGGTAGCTGATCTCTTTGAGCTTGAGAGCTCCCTCATAGCAGATAGCGGCGCCCATACCGCGGCCAATGAACAGAGCGTCATTGGCGTCTTTGCAGGCCTGCGCCGCGACGTCGATAGCCTTCGTGTCACTGAGGACTTCTTCAACTTGCTCGGCGATATCGGCAAGTTCTTTAAAGAGCAAGCGTATCTGAGCAATTGAGAGCTTTCCTTTTGCCTGCGCAAGAACCATGGCAAGAAGTGTCAGGCTGACAATCTGCCCCAAAAATGATTTGGTGGAAGCGACGGCAATTTCCTTGTTGGCCTTGGTGTAGATAACACCGTCAGACTCACGGGCCACGGGACTTCCAATGACGTTGGTGATACCAAAGACCTTGGCGCCCTTGATGCGAGCATCGCGGATGGCAGCCAGGGTATCAGCGGTCTCACCGGACTGAGATACAGCAACTACCAGCGTTGACGGAGTGATAATAGGATTGCGATAGCGAAACTCGCTTGCGGCTTCAACTTCAACAGGTATGCGCGCCCAACCCTCGATAAGTTGGCGGGCAATAAGACCGGCGTGGTAGCTGGTGCCGCAAGCAATGATGTAGACGCGGTCGATTAAACGAAGTTGCTCCAGGGTCATGCCCAGCTCGTCAATGGAAAGCACGCCGTTAGTCAGGCGTCCCGCAAGCGTGTCGCGAATGACGCGCGGCTGCTCATGGATTTCCTTGAGCATAAAGTCGGGGTAGCCGCCCTTCTCGGCAACATCAACGTCCCAATCAACATGCATAATTTTAGGTTGAACGGGATTGCCTTCAGCGTCGGTATAGCTGATGCCGTCAGGCTCCATAATGGCAAACTCATTGTCGCCAAGGACAGCAACGTCTCGGGAGGCTTCAATGACCGCAATGATGTCGGATGCAACATAGCTGCCCTTCTCACCATGAGCAAGGACGATAGGGGAATCTTTGCGGGTAACCACGATGCGTCCGGGCTCTTGGGAGCATATAACGGCGAGGCCGTAGGTGCCTACAATCTGTGAGCATGCCTTGGCGACGGCGTTGCGAAGGTTGCCGTTGTAAGCTTCCTCCACAAGATGGGCTACGACTTCGGTATCCGTGTCGCTGCGGAATTTGTGTCCGCGTGATTCAAGTTGCTCGCGGAGCTCGGCGAAATTTTCGATAATGCCATTGTGTACGACAGCGATTGTATTGTCACAAGAGGTATGTGGATGAGCATTACGCTCGCTTGGAGCGCCGTGCGTTGCCCAACGAGTATGTCCGATGCCACAGGGGCTTTCATTATCGAGATACTTGACCGCTTCGGCAAGTCCCGCGACTTTTCCGACACGGTGTACTACGGTGAGTTCTTTGTCGGAAGCGTTTTGAAGTGCGATGCCGGCGGAATCATAGCCGCGATATTCCAGGCGCTCAAGACCCTGGATGAGAATGTTCTTTGCGCGCTGGTGACCAGTAAAGCCAACGATACCGCACATGTAAACTCCAATCATAAGCTCCTGAGCGTGAATATAGCTAAAGGAGCAATCTTTCATGCCAATGTTGTCTATTGTAGCGGTTTGGACAGCGATAGGTTTATGTGGTACTGAAAAACAGAGACCGGATGTGCATGGGATATGCATAGACATAAAGTAAGATACCGCTTACAAGTACTAGACCTACCGTTTACCGTAGTGCTTGTAAAAAATCATTAAAAATCTTCCTTTTAAATGCTAATTTTCAGAGTGAAATTAAGGGATGCGCTCTAATGAGCAAGGAGCTCAGTATATCTATAGGTTTTTGAGTATACGCAGGAGATATGAGGGTGAAGCAACAAAGTACAAAAGATGTTGCCATCAACAATCGGCGTATTGTTGTTCAAACCATTCTGGATAATGGCTCTCTGTCCCGCATTGAGCTTGCTGAGAAAACAGGACTTTCGCCGAGTACCGTGACGCGGGTTATAGCTGCGCTTATGACACGCGGTGTTATTGCAGAGGATACTAACCACATACGGACGGTCGGAAGAAGCCGCATACCACTTGTTATCAATGCAAGTTTTGGGAGTCTAGGAGTTCTTTCAATCAACTCAGACAAGGCAACGCTTTTTGAGTTTGATATGGGGCTCAATCAGCTTTCTAAAACAACCTTTGAGCTTGAAGTTTTCGATGCAATGTCAGTTTCCACTGCAACCCTGAAGCAGCTGAGGGTTTCAAGTGCAGGGCGTTCTTTAGCCCCACTTCGTGCTTTCGGTATCCTTTTTGGAGATACGTTCGATAACTCTTCAGAAAACAGTTGTGATAAATCTTTTGGCGAACCTCCTGCAATATCTTTTGATAAAGCTCAGCTTGTCAAACTCATTTCATCCTACTTGGACGTGCCCGTTATTGAGGAAGAAGGCAATGCAGGAATTGAGCAAATGATACGTACCAATGCGACGGCTGCAACTCAAGATGACCAGGCTCCTCTTAATCATGCTGTGGTTAGCTTTGGATCAAGAATTTTACTAACCATTACGCAAGACGGTGAACCCGTTGCTTTTAAAGATGGGATTCAGACTGATATAACCAGCCAGGTATTCGGGACTGGAGAGACTCAGGCAAAGGTAATCGAGCGTCTTTCGCAGTCTCTAGCTCTTCTCGCTACGCTTTTTAATATCTGCGCAGTATATCTTTTGTATAGGGATGAGCAGCAGGAAATCTTTAAAGTGATTAAGAATTTTATTTCTTCGCTACAGGGTTCGACAGGTAAGAAGACATATCCCAGTCTTGTGTCAATGGCGGTTTCCGATATTGATAACGTTTTTTTAATGGTGAGTCAGCTGCGTCAAAGCGCGTTGTATTACGACATTCTGTCAACTCAGGATGTGTATTAGGAAAAGGCTGACGCCTAAGAGAAGGAGTTTGCATGATTACGCTTGTTCGATGCGATGACCGACTGATTCATGGGCAGACTATGACGGTGGTTGTTAAGATCAATCACATTCAAGACATTATTGTGGTTGATAATCTTACTGCCAGCAATTCGATATTGAAGGCGGTTTTCAAAACAGCGGTCCCCGCCAACATGAAGGCGGGCGTGTATACCGTCGACGAAGCTGTACCAAAGATCGAGGCAGCTCTTGCTAATGATGTTCCGACGCTCGTGCTTATGAAGACCCCCGTTACCTATCGCGACTTATTGGAGAAAGTCCCCGAGCTTCCGCTTGAACTTAATGTGGGACCTGTCTCCAAGCGGAAGGGTACAACTGAGGTGCATCCGGCTGCGCACCTGCTTCCTGATGAAGCACAGGCCATCAAGGATGTGGTTGCAAAGGGCGCGCACGTTTATTTCCAGCAGATTCCTTCTCAGCCAGTGGTTGAGTGGAACGATGTTAAAGACCGCTTTTAGCGGATGTAGGAGAAAGGATCGTTATGAGTATCATTCAGGCGCTACTCCTTGCTCTTTTTGGATGGATGGGCTCCATCTATTCGCCGGTGCTTATCGGTGGGCTAGGAGGCTGGTACACCATTGGTCGCCCGTTGGTATCAGGCTTCATTATCGGTGCAATTTTGGGCGATATCCCCACAGGTATTATCATGGGTGCAGCTATTCAGATGCTCTATATTGGCCTTGTTACTCCCGGTGGTACGATGCCGGCTGATGTCAACTTTGCCGCATGGATTGGCATTCCGCTTGCAATGGTTGCAGGCGCCGGAAAGGAATATGCCCTTGCCCTAGCGGTGCCTCTGAGTTCTCTTGGTGTTCTTGCAGTATATGGTCTTTGTGCTATTAACCTTTTCTTTGTTCATCGGCAAGACGCTCTCATCGAGGCAGGAGATCTCAAGGGAGCTGCGATGATTCCTGTTGTTGGACAGGTTACCAACTTTGTTCTGCGTTTCTTCCCAATTTTCCTCATTAACTATTTTGGTGCCGATCTTATTGCTCAGCTTGTAGGTATGATGCCTGAGCAAGTCACTGCTATCCTCCAGATCTTTGCCAACATGTTACCACTCGTGGGATTCATGCTGTTGATGCGTATGATTTGCAAAAAAGATCTCGATCTTATCTTCTTTGCAATCGGTTTTGTACTTGTGTCAGTGTTACAGCTTGGCATGGTGCCGATTGTTATTCTCGCTCTTGGCGTTGCTTATCTTGAATACAAGGGAAACGCAGCGGCGCAGGCTGTTAAGGATGGTGAATAAACATGGCTGATAACATGATTGACGAGAAAATCACTGAAACTCAGGGTAAATTGAGTAAAGCTGCTATCAGGCGCGCATATATGGACTGGATGTTTTTCAATCTTTCAGTTCAGAACTTTGAAAGGATGGAAGGACCAGCCATCATCAAGATGCTTGCCGATGTAGGAGATGACCTGTACCCCGGGGACAAAGAAGCGCAAAAGGAGATGTTGGAGCGCCACGAAGTCTTCTTTAATACCGAACCGTTTTTAGGTGCTATCGTTCCGGGTATTGTGCTTGGCATGGAAAAGTCCAAGGCTGAAGGTAATGATGAAGTTTCTGCTGAGTTTATAAATGCTATCAAAACGGCGCTTATGGGACCGTTTGCCGGAATCGGCGATTCGCTGCTTCCCGGTACGCTCATTCCGATTCTGCTGAGCATTGCGCTTGGCATGTGTCAGCATGGCGAGGTTATCGGTCCTCTCTTCTATATCGTGACCTTTTTAGCCATAATGATTCCTCTGACCTGGTTCCTCTTTTCCTACGGCGTTAAGGCTGGCGCAAATGCGGCTGAGTTGGTGCTTTCGGGCGGAGTCAAGGATATCGTGACACGTGCCGCAGAAACAGTGGGACTCATTGTGGTTGGCGCCATTACGGCGCTCTATGCTAAGTTCAACATTGGTCTTGTGTATACCAGTGGCGATTTGCAAGTAAATCTTGCCGCTATCTTCAATTCCATTTTGCCGGGCTTGCCAGTACTTCTCTTTGCGTTCTTTACCTATTGGCTTATGGTGAAAAAGAGTTGGTCAGCAGGCAAGACGATGCTCCTGTTTCTTGCCATAGCTATCATCGGTTACTTTACTACCATTCTTGCTGTATAAGTTGTTGGAAGTTGGAAAAGAGTTTCTGTGACAGTATTTGCTCCAAAAAGCAGCACCTCGGTTGAGGTGCTGCTTACATCTGATGAATATCTTCACTTTCTGGCTCATAGAGCTGAAAGTGAGAAGAGTGTACGTGGCATACGGCTTTTCTTTTACATTGCCCCGCCGTGTCTGTTGGTAAGCCTTCTCTTTTTCTTCAATGCATCTAAAAATACCTGGATTGTCCTATCGGTATTACTGATTTGCGTCATGTGGATCATGGTGGTCGCAAAGTCTTTATGGTCTTACATCATGTACCAAACAATTTGTAAAGCGCAAAAGGATACGCCGGTTGTTCAAGCGGTGTATCCGGTCATATATACCATTCAGGACAATGGACTTCTCGTTACAGAGAAAACAGCAGAAAGGAAGAAACGACACCTAGTTCCCTATGGTGAATTCACTTGTTTCAGTTCATATCCTGACATGTTCATATTCCAACGAGGCGATGAGGCGCTTATTGTTCCGCTTCATGCGTTTTCTAACAAAGATGCTGCAAGGGCTTTTCATAAGGAGTTATATGATAAAGTCACACACGCGCGTCTGTCTTGAAGCCTACACAGAGCGGCGCAAAAACGCTACATATCCTCGATAGGCTTCGTAGAGATCCGCCTTGCTTGCGATTTCCCAAGGAGCGTGCATGGAAAGTACCGGAACACCGCAGTCAATGACCTGCATGCCGTAGCGGGCAAGCATATAGGCGATGGTTCCGCCGCCGCCTGCGTCAACGCGACCCAGCTCAGCAGTCTGCCACGCAATGCCGGCTCCGTCCATGATTTGGCGAATCAGCGCGATATATTCGGCATCTGCATCGTTTGAGTTGCCCTTGCCGCCGCTGCCTGTGTACTTGTTGAATGCAAGGCCGTGACCCATAAACGCCGAGTTCTTTGCTTCAAAGCTGTTTGGGAAATTAGGATCGAATGCGGCGGATACATCGCTTGAAAGCATGCGGGAGTTTTCGAGGCATCTCCGGAGTGCCAGGCTGCCGCCTTCGCCTGCGAGCTCTAGGACCTCAGCAATCGTATTTTCAAAGAAACGGCTGGTCATACCCGTTGCGCCGCGCGATCCGATTTCTTCTTTGTCGGCAAGCACGGTAACGGCAGCGCGCTCGGTTGTTCCCGAGTCAAGTTGAGCGATGAGCGACGGATAAGCGCAGGAGCGATCGTCATGGCCATAACCTAGAATCATTGAGCGGTCAAAGCCCATGTCGCGCGCGGCGCCTGCGGGAACGATTTCAAGTTCGGCCGAAAGGAAATCTTCTTCCTCAATGCCGTAGGTGTCTTTGAGCAGTGAGAGTATAGAGGCTTTAACAGCCTCTTGTGCAGAGGGTCTATCGGCTTTGCACGCGCTGTCAGTAGAGGCGTTATGGGCACCTGCGCCAGCACCGCCGCCGTCAGTTTCACGGCTCTTCTCGTCAAGAACAAGAGGGCGGTTGCCGACAATCAAATCGAGCATTTCTCCTTCGATAACGTTGGAAGCCTTCTTGCCCAGTTGCTCACGGCTTAGATGGATAAGCAGGTCAGAGATGCAAAAAACAGGGTCTTCGTCGTCTTCGCCAACCGTGACAGTGATGGTTGAACCGTCTTTCAGAGCAACGACACCGTGAATGGCCAAGGGAATGGTAACCCACTGATATTTCTTTACGCCGCCGTAGTAATGCGTGTCGAGCGTTGCGATTTCGCTGCGCTCCTCCAGAGGATTTTGCTTGACGTCGAGTCGTGGCGAATCAATATGAGCTCCGAGAATATTGAGGCCGCTCTGAAGCGGCTGTGTCCCTAGTTGTATAAAGATGACGGATTTACCGCGAATGTCGGCGTAGACCTTATCGCCGGGTTTGAGTTTTTGGTCGGCTGCTATGGCATCAGAAAGGCGAATGTAGCCAGCCTCTTCGGCAAGATGGATAGCCGCTGCGGCGCACTCGCGTTCGGTTTTGTTGTCGGAGATGAACGCCTTGTATCCTTCACTGAAGTAGTGCAGCTCGTCAAGCTGTTCTGGTGAGTAAGACTTCCATGCGCTAGGGCGTTCCATAGATTCTCCTTGCATTGGCGTTGATATATCAAAATCTAGTCAAGCATAGTGGTTTTTAAGAGACCCTTCAATTTCATAGTTTGTTACCGGGTTATTTCGCACGGCTCGCTTTCGCAAACGAAATCTGCGCGCTTTTGTATAGTAGTCAGGCCCCCAGCAGGGTAGCCTATCAACGTCGATTATGAAAGAGGTGCGCAATGCTGGACAATTCTGTAAGCCGTCGTGATTTCTTGAAGGCATCCGCTATGACAGCAGCAGGTGGTGGCGCATCTATGATGCTTGCTGCATGCGGCGGTGGTGAAGGCGAGAAGAGCGGCGGCAGTGATAAAAAGAAGATTCTGCGCTTTGGTTCCACCAACTCCAAGCAGGGGCTGGATATGCAGCGTGCGAACAACTCACAATCAGCAGCCGTGGCCGATTCTATCTGTGAGGGTCTCTTGCGCTGGACCGAGGAAAACGAACTCGTGCCCTGCCTTGCGAAGACGGTTCCTTCCTTTGAGCCCGATGGCATTACACTAAACGTTGAGCTCAAAAGCGGCGTGAAGTTTCACGACGGTACTGAACTTAAGGCAACGGATGTCAAATACACCTTTGAGCGTATGTTCAGGCCCGAAACAGGAGCGCTTTCCACCAGTTTCTTTTCTGGTATCAAAGGCGCTCAGGAGATGCTCGCGGGAACCGCTACAGAGCTTGAAGGTCTGAGTATCAAAGACGATACGCATCTTACCTTTACGCTTACTGCGCCAAATATGGCTTTTATCAGTGTGCTTGGCATCTCGTATGCTTGCATTTATCCGGAAGCGGCTTGTGAGGCGGCCGGCAAGAACTGGGGCACCGGTACAAATCTTATCGGTACCGGCAAGTATCGGCTTGCTGAAAACGATGACACTACGGCCGTCAAGCTCACACGGTTCGATGACTATCATGATGGTGCGCCTGCACTTGATGAAATTCGCATTACGTATTATGACGATGACAACACAAAGCTGTTGGCGTACAAAAACGGTGACCTCGACTGGTGTGATTTGCCGGCGGCCCTCTTTAAGCAATACTCCGGTGACGCGGATCTCAAAGACCAGATCACCAGCTATCCAACGCTTGGCGTGAATTTTATCAATCTGAATCTCAAGGAGGACAACGGCCTTACTGACGTAAGGGTTCGCCAGGCCCTTTCATATGCGATTAACCGTCAGGAGCTCGTGGACACCTTCGCCAATGGCAATGGCATTGCCTGTTCCGGATGGCTGCCGCAGCAAATTCCCGGTTTCGATGTGAATGCGCCGGTCTTTGCCTATGATGTTGACAAGGCTAAGGCCCTTCTCGCTGAGGCGGGAGTTTCCGACCTCAAACTGACCGGCAAGGTTCGAAAATCAAGCGAGAAACTCCTCATTGCCGTGCAAGACTACTGGCAAAAGGCAGGCGTGACGCTTGACGTGCAGGTAGAAGATAACGCCGTGTGGAACCAGGATTGGGCGAACGGCAATCTTCAGATAACGACGCTGGGCTGGTACGCGCTCTTTGCCGATGGCTCTCAGCATCTGGATACCTATTTCTCCAGCAAGAATGCGGTAAAGAAATCATCGTTTTATAACAACGCTGACTTTGACAAGTATCTGGAGGATGCTCGCAAGGAAACGGACAAGGATAAACGCGCGGAGGATTATAAGGCCGCGGATAATTTGCTGACCCGCACCGAGTATGCGACTCTTCCGCTGTTTTGGCCAAAGAACTCTTTTGTGGCAAAGAGCTACGTCAAGGGTGCTAAAGTAGGAAACCTGATTTACCACTTCTTCGACCTTGATATCGATACGTCTGACGCTGAATACAAAGTACCTGAAGACTAATCGATATCCTATGTTTGAGCCGGCGGCGGCGTCCGCTTTTCGCGCGCGCCGTCCGCTTTAAGGCCAGGAGAGGAGCACTGGTGAGATCGTTTCTCATCAAACGAATCTTTCAGGCGGTGGGAGTTGTTATCTGCATCTCCGCGCTGACCTTTTTCATTTTGAATGTGGTTCCGGGAGATCCGGTCCGCGTCATGATGGGTGATATGGCTGACGAGCAAACCGTCCAGCAGGTACGTCATACCATGGGGCTCGATAGGCCCGTGCCGGAGCAATACGCGCACTGGTTTGGCAATATCCTGCACGGCGATTTTGGCACATCGTACATGCAGAAAAAATCCGTCATCGCGCTTATGAGCAAGGCGCTTACGGTAACGCTACAGCTGGCGGCTTTTGCCTATGTGTTTGCGGTGGTGTTTGGTCTGCTGATGGGCATTATCGCTGCTGTCAATCATGGAAAATGGCTGGACCGTACGCTTATGTCACTGGCGGTCTTTGGCATCTCGGCTCCGGTGTTTTGGGTGGCTATCGTGCTTCAGATTGTGTTCGCGCTGAATCTGAAATGGTTTCCGCTGTCTGGCGTCAAGACGTCTGCCGCGTATGTACTGCCGATTATCGCGCTGGGTACCCGCTATGCTGCAAGCATTGCTCGCGTTACGCGCACGAGCATGTTGGACGTACTCAACCAAGATTACATACGAACCGCTGAGGCAAAAGGTCTTTCCCGCTGGTCAATCATTATCAAGCACGGTTTGCGCAACGCCTTGATTCCCATCATTACCATCGCGGGAACGCAGCTGGGAGACATTCTTACGGGATCAATTCTGATTGAGTCCATTTTTGCCATGCCCGGCATGGGTAAGCTTCTACTTGATGCAATTAACGCGCGTGACCTGCCGCTCATTGAAGGAAGCGTCATGTACATCGCGGTCATCTGCGTGGCAATCTATCTTGTGGTGGATATCCTGTACGCAGTTGTCGACCCGCGTATTCGGCTCGGAGGGGAGGCGTCGGAGTAATGGCGATATTTACCGGAGACAATAACAGCAAGAGCGTCCAAAAAGCGGAGCGCATTGCCGCCGACGCCATGCAGGCTCAGCAAGCCGAAACCGTCCGCACCGGCAAGACTCGGGCAACCAGCTATTGGGCGGTAAGTTGGAACATTTTCAAGCGCAATCGTTTGGGCGTGTTCTGCCTCGGTATCGTGGGTATTTTGGTGCTGGTGGCGCTTCTCGCGCCGGTGCTTGCGCCCTATGACTTCAAGACGCAGGAGCTCTCCAATATGCTGGCGGCTCCAGGTGCGGCGCACCCCTTTGGCACCGATGAGTTTGGCCGTGACATTTTGTCGCGCGTCATTTACGGTTGCCAGATTTCGCTTTCCGTAGGCGTTGTTTCGCAGCTGATAGCCCTGTTGATTGGGTTTACCGCCGGTGTTGTGGCCGGCTATTACGGCGGCCGCGTTGATGCGGTTATCTCCTTTGTTATTCAGGTCTTCTCTAGCTTCCCGTTCTTGCTGTTTGCCATTCTCATCATGTTTGTGATGGGACCAGGTCTCATTAACCTTTATGTGGCGCTTGGCCTCTTGATGTGGACAACTACAGCGCGGCTGATTCGTGGCGATGTCATGCGGCTCAAAAATTCCGAGTACATTCAGTCATGCGTTTTATCCGGTGGCAACGACCTGCGCATTATTTTGCGCCACCTGCTTCCTAACTGCGTGTCGACGCTGATTGTGGTTTCGACGCTCGGCATCCCAAGCGCCATTCTGTCTGAGGCCTCCCTTTCGTTTTTGGGTCTTGGCGTGCAGCCGCCGACGGCAAGTTGGGGGCAGATGATTTCGGCCTCACAGCCCTACATCCAAAGCAACCCAACGTACAGTATTATCCCGGGTATTGCCATTATCATTACTGTTATGGCGTTCAACCTGCTCGGCGATGCCCTGCGCGACGCGCTTGACCCGAAGATGCGCTCGTAGGGGAGGGACACCATGGAAAACACTACCAAAATCGCTGACTTTTGCAGCCTTAAAGAGCGTGAACTTGCCAAAAAGACAGCGCGTGAGCAGCGAGAAGAACAGCGCAACAGAGACGTTCTTCTCGACGTCAGTCACTTGGACGTTACGCTGTTTACCGAAGATGGAATGCTGCCCGCCGTTGACGACCTTTCGTTCAGTATGCGTCGCGGTGAAACGCTGGCTGTGGTGGGTGAGTCGGGCTGCGGCAAATCGATGACTGCGCTTTCGGTGATGGGACTTCTGCCTCAGCCGCCGGCAAAGATCACGGGCGGCAGTATCGTTTTTGAAGGCATTGACCTAGCTGGGCTTTCGCGTGACGGCATGCGACCTTTCCGCGGGAACCGCATTGGCATGATTTTTCAGGAGCCCATGACCTCGCTTAATCCTGTTATGAAAGCGGGAGATCAGATCCGCGAGGGTATCTTGGTACACAATCCCAAAATGGGAAAGAAGGAGGCGGGAGCCCGCGCGCTCGACATGATTAGGCTTGTGGGTATTCCCGCGCCCGAGAAGGTCTTTGGCAGCTATCCGCATGAGTTGTCCGGCGGTATGCGGCAGCGCGTCATGATTGCCATGGCTCTGGCGTGCCAGCCATCGCTTCTGATTTGCGATGAGCCTACGACTGCGCTCGACGTGACCGTACAAGCTCAAATCCTGCAGATTATTGACCGCATGAAATCTGAGATGGGTACGGCGATTATGCTCATCACGCATGACATGGGTGTCGTATCCGAGATGGCCGACTGGGTCCTTGTTATGTATGCGGGCCACCGTGTTGAATATGCGCAGGCGGCGGAGCTCTTTACGAATCCCTTACATCCCTACGCCCAGGGTCTTATCGCGTCCATTCCGTCGTTTGATGAGCGCTCTGAGGAACTGTACGCCATTCCCGGTAACGTGCCGATGCTTTCCGCGATGCCGACGGGTTGTCCGTTTCATCCGCGCTGTCCGTTTGCGAAAGATATCTGCCGCGAGAAGCGTCCGCAGTCGGAGCCGGTTGAGGGAAACGAGTGTCACACCGTCTCATGTTGGAAGTATCGTAAGGAGTGGGGTGAATAATGGCCGACAGCTTGCAAAAAAACAATGATTCAGCCGATGTGGTGCTGAGCGTTGCACATCTGGTCAAACACTATCCTATCAAGTCGGGTGTGTTCAGCCGTTCGAGCGCTGTTATTCACGCCGTTGAGGACGTTTCGTTTGAGCTGCACCGGGGCGAGACGCTTGCTATTGTCGGGGAGTCCGGCTGCGGCAAGTCTACAACCGGCAAGTGCGTGCTTCGTTTGACTGAGCCTACCTCAGGCAAAGTGATGCTTGATGGAGTGGACTTTACCAGCCTCAAGGGTTCCGCGCTGAAAGACGCCCGGCAGAAGATGAAACTCATTTTTCAGGACCCGTACAGCTCCTTGAACCCTCGCATGACGGTCATGGATATCATCGGCGAGCCGATAGATATTGCACAAGCATATCCGACCCGCGCCGAGCGTAACGCCCGCATTGAAGAGGTTATGCAGGAAGTGGGACTTGACCTTGCCTTCAAGTACCGCTATCCGCACGAGTTCTCCGGTGGCCAGCGTCAGCGTATTGGTATCGCCCGCGCTATTGTGCTTGAGCCTGAGATTGTCGTATGTGATGAGCCCGTATCAGCCTTAGACGTTTCTGTGCAGGCAAAAGTAATCAACTTGCTTGAGCAGCTTCAGTGCGAACACGGGCTGTCGTATATCTTCATCAGCCACGACCTTTCCGTGGTTCGCCACATTGCCGATACCGTTATGGTGATGTATCTGGGCCATGAGATGGAGTTTGCGTCTAAGTCAGAGCTGTTCGAAGATCCGCTGCACCCGTATACCCAGGCTCTTCTCGACGTCATTCCGCGCATTCGTCATGAGCATATCCAGGACAAAAAGATTCTGCAAGGAGATGTTCCTAGTCCGGCCGATCCGCCCTCGGGATGCGTATTCCATACGCGCTGTCCCAAGGCTATGAAGGTCTGCTCAAAGCGGAGGCCCGAGCTGTTGGAACCAAAATCGGGCCATGTGTGTGCGTGCCATTTGTATGACGAGAGCCTGAGCGCTGAGGAGCGTAAGCCGCTATAGCGGAGGCGTTGTGTGTGATTCCCACATAATCTAAACACATTTCTAAAAAATAGTACATTTGTACTGGTAACCCTGCTTCTTGTATGGAGAAGCAGGGTTTTCTACTAGATATTGTGGTTACAGGACGAAATTTCATACAAGCGACATCCTCCCAGCTAAAAGTGGAGAAAATATTTTGTGGGGCAAAGTGTTTTCTAGTGTTTAAAAGTGTTGAATTGAGCTATATTTATCTCACGTTCGAATGGCGAATGAGCGTTATGCCGACGACCGCCGCGCACATACACCCTAAACACACTACGCGCGGCACACTCGGCAGACGCGACTACACGATCCGGCATCGGTCTTGCGGCCCAAAGGACCCAAGACGTTGAAGCTCAAGGCTTCGAGACGATACGAAAGGAGGAGGACATGCTCACTGGTCAGTATCAGCGCTCATTGGACTCCAAGATTCGTGTCACGCTTCCGGCAACTCAGCGCAAAGAGCTGGGCGATTCTGTCGTTCTCATTCGCCGCAAGGACGCGCTTCACGGCTACGCGCCTGAAGCCTACGAGGCGTTTGTTGCGTCCATTCCTATGGAAGGTAAGGATCCCCGTCAGGTGGATAAGGCTTTGCGGTCTCTCAATGCCCGTGCGACGACGGTCGATATCGACTCGGCCGGCCGCGTGGCTCTGGGCAAGATCGACGAATCCGATCCGACTGCCCGCGGGGATCTTGATCTCAAGCGCGACGTCACTATCGTTGGCAACGGTGACCACATTGAGATTTGGGACACCGAGAAGTGGGACGACTACTTCAATGCCGATAGCGGTGTCGACGCTCTTGAGAATCTCATCTTCGGCTCGTAGGGCAAAGGCGAGAAGAACGTGGAACGTAGCAACTTGACAGTTGAATATCGGCACCAACCTGTGATGCTCGCCGAAGTGCTTCGAGAACTTAATCCCAAGCCGGGCGAAATCGTATGCGACTGCACGCTGGGCGGAGCTGGGCACACCATTGAACTTGCAAAGCGTATCGTGCCCGACGGCCTTTCCATTGGCATTGATCAGGATGCTATGGCGCACGAGGCCGCAGCCGCCCGCATGGCGCGCGAAGTTCCTGACGCGGAGTTTCTGCCGCTCAAGGGCAACTTCGGGGACCTTGACGAACTTCTCGTCAAGGCGGAAGTTCCCGGCGTGGACTGCTTCCTTTTTGACATCGGCGTGTCGTCACCGCAGCTTGATATCCCAGAAAGGGGCTTTTCGTACCGCGAAGACGCCCCGTTGGATATGAGAATGGATCCGGGGAAACACACTCCAACCGCGCAAGAGGTCATCAACACCTATACCGAAGCCGACCTCACCCGTATCCTTCGCGTTTTTGGCGACGAGAAGTTTGCGCCGCGCATCGCGCGCAGCATTGTGGAAGCGCGCAAGAAGGCTCCTATCGAGACGACCTTGCAACTTGTGGAGGTTATCAAGGAAGGAATTCCCGCGGCGGCCCGTCGTCATGGCGGACATCCCGCCCGTAAGACCTTTCAGGCGCTGCGTATCGAGGTCAATCATGAACTTGACGTGCTTGAGCGCGGTCTTCGTTCTGCGATTGCATGGGCAAATCCCAAGGGCAGAATCTGCGTGATTTCGTATCACTCGCTTGAAGATCGCATTGTCAAGCATGTTTTTTCCGAGCTCAGCCAGGGTTGTATCTGTCCGCCTGACCTTCCGGTCTGCGTGTGCGGACAAGTGTCGATAGTCGATGTGAAGACCAAAAAACCTCTGACGGCCACGCCGGAAGAGATTGCGAAAAACCCACGGGCGCGAAGCGCGCTCATGCGCGTAGCGGTAAAACGCGACGCGAACATATGAAAGAAGAGCAGGGAAGCCTGCGCACCGGGTGAAAGCCCACGAGAGGATTGAACAACATGGCACGCTATGCATCAGAGGCGATTGACATGACCGCAGAAGAGAGGGCCTACGAGCGCCGTCAGACATCTGCTCGTCCCTCATTTGAAGTGGTTACCGGCGGTGGCCTTGATGCCCATGCGCGCCGTGGCGTGTCCTCTCAATTTGTCTCTGCCGTTGTGATGGCGGTTCTCGCGTTTGCACTTGTTTTCGCTGTGGGCGTGGGACGTGTGGCAATCTCCACAATGACCGTCTCAAAACTCCAAGCGAACAATGAGACGCGTGTGACGATGCGTCAGATGACAACGGAAAACGACAACCTTCGCATCTCTCGCTCCCTTCTCTCCAGCAATACTCGAATCGAGAAAATCGCGACGCAGAACTATGGCATGAAACTTTCTGAGAACCGTGCGGTCCTGAACCTCAACGGCTCTCCGCAGGCGTAAACTATATGCTGTGAGTACTACGACGAGAAATAACAACCGCCGCAGGCGGAGGAATGCTCCGGAGGCCTCGTATGACGAGGCCTCTCGTGTGCGTTATCGCACCCGCGCGGGCGTTGTCGGCAACGCGGCAAGCGACGATACTCTTTTTGGGCGCCGCTTTACCGTGCTTTTTGCCATCATGGGTTTTATCGCCGTCGTTATTTTGGGATTTCTCTTCTTCTACCAGGTCATCAATCAAAAAAGCCTTGCAAAAGGCGCTGAAGAGAATCGAACGAACGTTATAACGCTTCACGCCAAGCGCGGCACCATCTATGACAGAAACGGCAACGTCCTTGCTATGAGCGTTGACTGCAAAGATATCTATTGCAATCCGAAGGAGATTAAAGACCCCTCCGGCGTAGCGCAGGTGCTTGCGGACAACCTCGGCGGAAAACCGGGCGACTATCTTGACGCTCTCAAGCAAGATACTACCTTCGCCTACGTTAAGCGTCAGGCGGACAAAGACGCGGCGGCGAAGGTCAAAGCCGCGCTTGAGGAAAAGAAGCTTGCCGGCGTGTACTACGTTGACAACACCAAGCGTGTGTATCCGTATGGAAACGTTGGTGTCCAAATCCTGGGCTATGTCGGCAGCGAGGGCAAGGGGATATCTGGTCTCGAATACTATTACGACAAAGAGCTTTCCGGCAAAGATGGCGAGATGATTATGGAGGCGGGTCTTGGTGGCACGCCTATCGCCGGGGGATCTTCTCAGGTAACTGAAGCACAAAACGGCAAGGATATTGTACTGTCGCTTGACATCGCCTTGCAGCAGGAAGCGGAAAAACAGCTCACGCAGGCAGTCAAGGACAATGAAGCCAAAGACGGCGGCTCTCTTCTCGCCATGAACCCCAAAAACGGCGAAATTTACGCGGCATGTTCGTATCCGCTACCGGACTTCTCGGGCAAAACTGAGCTTGAACCTGATTCACTGACGTTTAAGCTGGTGTCCAATTCCTACGAGCCCGGTTCGGTCTTTAAGGTTGTAACCACGGCTATTGGCATGCAAAACAACCTCTTTGGGCCCAATTCCACCTTTACTGTTCCGCTTACCATCGACGTGGGTGGCCATACCGTTGAAGACGATGACTGGCGCGGCAGCGCCATGGACATGACGGTCACCGAAATGATGCGCCGTTCTTCCAATGTTGGCATGGCAACCCTTGAGACTCAAATCATCGGTGATGAACGCTTTGCTCAAGGCGTTGAGAACCTCGGCATCGGCCACGCGACCGGCATTGATTTTCCCGGAGAAGCGGATGGCATTGTGAAACCGATTGACAAATATGAGTCGTATACGGGCGGCAACATGTCGTTTGGGCAGGGGCTTGCCATCCCGCTCATTCAGGTCACGCGTGTCTACGCGGCCGTCGCCAACGGTGGAAATCTGGTAACGCCCCACTTTGCTACCTCCATAGGCGGCAAGGATATTGACTGGCCGGTCAAAGAGGGCGTCTTGAGTGAGGCAACGTGCGACGGCGAGAAGGACATGCTCCGCACAGTCATCCGGGAGGGGACCGGCGTCCGTGCGCAGGTGCAGGGGTATGACGTCGCCGGTAAGACGGGAACCGGTCAGCAGGTGGACAAAAAGACGAGCGCCTATGACAACTCTGGCCACTACGTCTCTTCGCTTTGCGGCTTCGCCAATGCGCAAGATCCTGACGTCTTGGTATATGTTGGTCTTAACGATACGTCCCAGCTGGCGTCCCAGTCGGCTGCGGTAACGTTTTCAACATTCATGAAAGCGACTGTCACGCAGCTGGGCATTCCGCCTGCGACACAGTAAGTGGGAGGTCATATGATTCGCATGTCTGCGCGGGACGTAGCCAAGGCTACACAAGCCGCGCTTCTTGTAGAGGGAACGCGCCCGCTTGCCGGCGAGGCGGAGATTGATTCCCGCCGCGTTGACAAGGACTCGCTTTTTGTCGCGTTTGCTGGCGAGAAGGTCGACGGAAACTCCTATGTTGACGCAGCGCTTGACGCAGGAGCCGCAATCGTATGCGTCAGCGCTGAGCCCGCGGCGGCCACACTCGACCACGCCCGTGCGATGGGAGCAAGTGTACTTCGCGCGGTTGACGATGATTGCGAAGAGTTTCTCTTGTGCCTTGCGGGGGAGTGGCGGCGCCTGCATCCGAGCTGGACGGTGGTTGCCGTGACCGGTTCTGTCGGCAAGACCACTACCAAAGACATGCTGAAAACAGGCATCGCGACGGCCAAGCGCGTGCATGCGACTTCAGGCAATCACAACAATCTCATTGGCCTTCCGATGACCGTACTTTCGGCTCCCGAGGACACGGAGGTGCTGGTCTGCGAATGCGGCATGAACCACAAAGGCGAGATTTCGCGCCTTACGCGCTGCTGTCGTCCGGCTCTTGCTGTCATTACGAATGTTGGTACCAGCCACATCGGTTTTCTCGGCAGCCGCGAGAATATCGCGCGCGCCAAGGCTGAGATTGTGGAAGGCATGGAGGCTCACGGAAGCATTCAACCTACGCTCATTCTGGGAAGCGCGGGCGATTTTACTTCATTTATCAGCGAGCAGTTCGCGCGTCCTGCGGGTGTCTCCACGGTGTGCGTGGGAACGCGAGCTGAAGACGTTTTGAGAGCTGAAGACATATCCGTCAATGAGGAGAGTCTTCCTACCGCAACCTTTGTAGCCTGTGATGGCTGGAAAAAGACGGTAACGCTTTCGGTGCCGGGTCGCGCCGTGGTGGACGATGCCTTAATGGCCCTGGAAACAATCACGCTCTTGGGGCTTGACCGCGATGCCGCTCTTGACGCCATTGCGTCTATGCCTGCCGTCAGCATGCGCCTTTCGGTGCTTACCGCCGCTAACGGTGCGCGCATTATTGACGACTCGTACAACGCCAGTCCGAACTCTGTCGCGGCGGCGCTTGACGTGTTGTGTCACATGCCGGCCAAGGGACGGCGCATTGCTATTCTTGGCGAGATTGGAGAGCTTGGCGCTGACGAGAAGCGCCTCCACGCGTATGTGGGCGCTTATGTCGCCGCGAAACCCATCGATATGGCGGTTTTTGTCGGCACGGGTCCTGCGCGCGAGATGGCTGAGGCGGCGCGCGTGATGGGTCTTTCGGAAGACGCCATTGAGACATTTGATACTGTCGAAGATTTGTCTAAGATATTTGCACCTGTAGTAGAGGCCGGAGATGTCGTGCTGGTTAAGGCGTCTCGTTCTGCCGGACTTGATGCGTTTGTCAAAGGAGTGGTTGCGAATGATCGGTAATCCGGCCTATCCAACCTATCAGGTATTTCTCGCCTTCGGTATTTCAGCGGCTATCACGCTTGTAGGGATGCCGCTCTTCATACGGATGATGCGCAAGGAGGGCGTAGGGCAGCAGATACGTGCGGACGGTCCGCAGCAGCATCTGAAAAAGCAGGGAACTCCTACGATGGGCGGCGTGGTCATGCTGCTTGCGACCGTAGCCACCTGCGTCCTGTGCTCTACCTGGAGTACCGATCTTATTCTCGCGATGGCTGCTATGCTGCTGACCGGCTCGCTGGGTCTTCTTGACGACATTGAATCGGTGGCGCATCGCCGCTCGCTGGGCCTGACACCTTCTCAGAAAATGCTGGGTCTGATTACCATTTCGGTAGTGTTTTGCCTGCTGTCCGTCAACGTCTTGGGCATCGCGCCCGTAATTGCGTTTCCGGGCGGGTTCAGCATCAATTTAGGCGTCTTGACGTCAACGTTTGTGTTTGGAAACACGACAGTGAACGTGCCGTGGCTGTATCTCTTCTTTGTCTTTTTACTGATGGCCGGTTTGTCTAACGCTGTCAATCTGACTGATGGCCTTGATGGCCTCGCGGGCGGGTGCGTCATGGTGGTTATGCTGGTCATGGCGGCCGTGGCCTTTCGGTACGGTGAGGTCAATCTAGCTGTCTTTGCCGCCGCTATCGCCGGCGCCTGCATCGGTTTTCTCTGGTTTAACAGCTATCCCGCTTCAATTTTTATGGGCGACACCGGCTCTCTTGCCTGGGGAGCGGCTCTTGCGGCCTTGGCCGTGCTCACAAAGACCGAAGTGGTCTCTTTGGTGATGGGTGGGCTCTTTATCATTGAAGCGCTTTCAGTCATTATCCAGGTGGTCAGTTTCAAGCTCACAGGCAAGCGCGTGTTTTTGATGGCGCCCCTGCACCACCATTTTGAGAAGCTCGGCTGGAATGAGACGAAGGTAGTTATCCGCTTCTGGATCATTTCCGGAGCCTTCGCTGCGCTTGGCTTCGCCCTCTATTTTCAACTCGGATAAGATGTCTGCCTAGGAGGCATACCTCATGTCGGTGCACGTACCTGAAAAACTTGGTGACGTCTGCGTTCTTGGTCTGGGCAAGACGGCGCTGTCCGTCTGTTCATATCTTGCTGGCCTCGACGCCTCTCGGGTGAAGTCTGTCACGCTTTTCGGCGGATCCGATGCTCACGCGGGCGAGAAGACCGCTGAACTTGAAGCGCTTGGCGTGCGTGTCATCATCGGTACCGACGATGTGGACGGCGCATTTGATATCTGCATCGCCTCCCCGGGCATCCCTGATTCCTCAAAGCTGTTCTTGTCCGCCGCGTCGTGCTCAAAAGAGATTATCGGCGAGCCTGAGTTTGCGTATCGTGAAAGTCCCAACAAGTGGATTGCCATTACAGGAACGAACGGTAAGACAACTACGACCGCTCTTACTACGCGCATCCTGCAAACCGCTGACGAAGACGCCGTTGCTGTAGGAAATATCGGCTGCACTATTACCGATGAGCTTGCCGGCCGTCAAGACAGTGAGTGGTTTGTCGCTGAGCTTTCAAGTTTTCAGCTGGCGACCATCAAGCGCCTGCACCCCCGCGCAGCAGCGCTCTTAAATATCACTCCCGACCATCTTGAATGGCACGGTTCGCTTGAGGCGTATGCGGCGGCAAAAGAACGCATCTTTGAGAACCTTGATCCGTGCGATCTGGCGGTCATCTCCGACCTGGACGCGTATTGTCGCGCCTGCGGAAAGCGTCTGGATGAGCGCGGCCTGCGCGTCTGTCACGTAAGCACCCAAGATCCAAAGACTTCGTGCGCGGCGTTTGTGCGCGAAGGGGTTTTGGTGATACGCCGCAATGGGCGCGAAACGGAGTTGGTGCGAAAAGATGACCTGAAGATTCATGGAATTCATAACGCGCTCAACGCGCTTGCGGCTTCCGCACTGGCGCTGGAGGTTGGTGTTGATCCGGTTTCCATCCGTCATGCGCTGCTTGATTTTGCTCCGCTTGAACACCGTATTGAGCCGGTTAAAGAGGTTAGCGGCGTGCTCTATGTGAACGATTCGAAGGCTACCAATACCGACGCTGTTGAAAAATCGCTCACATCGTTTTCCGGACGGGGAGTGGTGCTTCTTTTAGGTGGCCATGATAAAGGTACGGATTTGACGCAGCTTGCCACCGCTGTCAACCGCGTCTGCAAAACAGCGCTTTGCTACGGAGCAGCGGGCAAGCGCCTTGCCGCGGCGCTTGCGACTGAAAAGGAAAAGAGCGCCTCGCGTCTTGATATCATTGAAGCGCCTCATATGAAAGACGCTTTTGACGCCGCTGTCAAAGCGGCCGCGCCAGGAGATGTTGTACTTCTCTCCCCGGCATGTTCTTCATTTGACGAGTTTTCCGGCATGGCCGAGAGAGGCCGTGTTTTCAAACAGTATGTATACGATCTTGCAGAACGAGAGGGTGTTCTCTCATGACGAAGAGCCGTCGCAAGGAGCGCACTCTGTTTGGCGTGCCTGAACGGTTTATGAAGCCGCGCATTATCTTAGTGGTTGCCACGGTACTTCTGGTGCTGTTTGGCATGCTTATGATTTATTCAGCATCGTCGGTAACGGCGATGACCAATCCTGATATGGGTAACAGTCCCTTTTATTACGTTAAGAAGCAGGCAATTATCGCGCTGGTTGGTACTGGTATCGCTGTGTTTATCGCAGTCGTTGATTATCGGCGTATCTGCATGGGGTGGCGTATTCTTTTTCTTATTACCCTGACCATGCTTGGTGTGGTGCTGCTGCCTTTTGCCGGCGCTGACGCTCTGGGCGCTACGCGCTGGATTTCCATAGGCGGCTTTACTATCCAGCCGTCCGAATTCGCAAAGATCACCATCATTATGATGGTTGCGTTTTTGATTCAGCAGTACCTGGTTGATGGCGTCCTTGACCAGCGGCGCTTTTTCATTACCTGCGCCGTTGTTGTCGGCATTCCGCTTCTACTCATCTTGCTTCAGCCGGATAAGGGGACAACGCTCATCATCGTTTCCGCCATCATCATCATGGCTTTTCTCGCCGGTTTTGACATGCGCTTTGTGGTGCTCACCGCGATTGTGGGCGCGGCAATCCTGCTGTTTCTCGCCACGCGTGACGAATACTCACGCGCGCGGTTTTTGATTGGACTCAATCCGTGGGCCGACTACCACAATACGGGCTATCAGCTGGCTCAGGCACAATACGCCTTTGGAACCGGCGGCCTTTTTGGCGTGGGCATTGGCTTTTCCCGCCAGAAATATTCCTATCTTCCTATGGCTCATAACGACTTCATTTTCGCAGTTATCGGTGAGGAAACGGGATTTATCGGTATTCTCTGTCTGTTTGCCGTCTTCGCGCTCGTTGCTTGGGCGGGATATCAGATTGCTCGATATGCTCCTGATCTGACCGGCCGCCTTGTTGCGGCGGGCTTCACGTCAATGTTTATTTTTCAGGCACTTTTGAATGTTGGCGGTGTTGTGGGCGCGCTGCCTCTTACCGGCAAGCCGCTTCCTTTCATCTCCTATGGCGGATCGACGCTTTTGTCTAGCTTAATGACGGTGGGCGTGCTTATGTCCATTTCGCTTCGGTCAAGTCTTCCCGAGACAGAGCATGATTCTCGCCGTCGCTCCTGGCAGATTGCAGGAGAGAGGATTGACGACTCTTTTGAAGAAGCCTACGGTGACGATTACGGCGCAGGATATAGCGCCGGTATCGGAACGGTACGGCCGTCTTCTCCGTCCGCGTCATTCACGATGGTTGAGGGCGGCGCGAAAGAGTCACTGCGCACTTCTCGCCATCGCATCGATTTGGGGCCAAGCGCTCGTGAGCGCCTGCGCTCCTCCTCGGATAAAAAGCGCAATCGAAACAACGGAAGGAATTCCCGTGACTGACACGAAAAAGCTTCTTACCATAGCAATTGCTGCCGGCGGCACGGCAGGCCACATCAACCCGGCTCTCGCGTTGGCGGAAGAGCTGAGGGACCGCGGGCACCAGGTACGTTTTTTTGGTCAGAGCGATAAGCTTGAGGGCAGACTTGTGCCTGAGAACGGCTTTGAGCTGGTGCCCATTCATGTTTCCGGTTTTAATCGCCGAAAGCCCTGGACGCTCGTATCGGCGGGCGTTCAAATGGAGCGCGCGAAACGGCGACTCAGCCGGCTTTTTGCCCAAGAGGGTGCCCCTGACGTAGCTGTGGGTTTCGGCGCCTATGTGGAACTGCCGCTCATGCGTTTTTGCGCCGCGCACAAGGTTCCTTATGTGCTGCATGAACAGAACTCTGTGACGGGTCTTGCCAATCGCGTATCAGCAAAAGACGCCTCCTGCGTATGCATTGCATTTCCGCAGGCAAGAGCCGCATTTGAAAACCATGTCGCAGATCCTGACTGCATCGTGGTAACCGGAAATCCCGTGAGGCGCTCGGTGCTTTTTGCCGACCGCTCGAAAGCGCGCCAGGCTCTTGGTATTGCTG
Organism: Lancefieldella sp. Marseille-Q7238; assembly: GCF_949152215.1. Lineage (GTDB taxonomy): Bacteria > Actinomycetota > Coriobacteriia > Coriobacteriales > Atopobiaceae > Lancefieldella. Next base: position 492,875 of record NZ_OX424407.1, on the reverse strand, counting down.
AAGATGAGGTTTTCCTGCTTGTGTTTGGCGGCAGCCTGGGGGCGCGCAGCCTGAACAACGCGGTGGTCGCCCTCAAAGATCAGCTGTTAAGCCACCCTCATCTGCGCATATTGCAATCATGCGGAGCTGAGCTCTTTGATGAGGTGTCCGCGGCGCTGAAGCTTTCTGATGAGGAGGCGTGCCGGTGGGATGTAAGGCCCTATATTTCTAATATGGGAGAAGCGCTTGCTGCGGCTGACCTTGTCGTTTCTCGTTCAGGAGCGTCTTCTGTGGCGGAGATTGCAGCGCGAGCCGTTCCAAGTGTGCTTGTGCCGTTCCCCTTGGCTACGGCTGATCATCAAACTACCAACGCGCATTTGCTTTCGGATGCGGGAGCCGCCGTTTTGGTACCGGACGATCAGGTAGCAACGGCGTCCTTATCGTCACCTCTTTTAGAACTTGTGGAAGACGCGCAAAAACGCGAGCTGATGCATGAAGCGGCGCGCGGACTCAACCAAGGCCAAGCGGCGTGTCTTCTTGCGAACCGCGTGGAACTTGCCGCACGAGCGTGCTCATGACAGGATATTCGGCTAAAGTTATAAGCCTTATCGCTTTATCGGAGGAGCTTTACCATGGCTAATCAGGATATACCAACGGTTACGCGCGCCCACTTCATCGGCATTGGTGGAGCTGGCATGAGCGGCATCGCGCTTGTGTTGCATGAGCGTGGCTGCATCGTTACAGGCTCTGATCTTAAGAGCTCCCGCTATGTGCGTGAGCTTGAAGAGGCGGGCGTGAGCGTCCATATTGGACACACCGCCGCTACTATCGATGAGGTCCGGCCAGACGTTGTAGTCACTTCAACCGCTGTTCCCGAGACTAACCCCGAGGTGATTCGCGCTCGTGAGCTGACTATTCCCATCTGGCCACGGGCGAAGATGCTGTCGTATCTTTCGCGCGGCTGCACGACCGTGGCCGTGGCGGGTACGCATGGCAAGACTACGACGTCATCGATGATTGCCACAATGCTCGACAAACTCGGCGCGGATCCGTCATTTTTGATTGGAGGGGTGGTCGAGGGGTACGACACAAACGGTCGCAACGGCTCGGGTCACTATTTCGTATGCGAGGCCGATGAGTCAGACGGCTCGTTTATGTATCTCAATCCCAGTTTGATTGTGATTACCAACATCGAGGCTGACCATCTTGACCATTATGGCACCCTTGAAAATATCGAGAAGGCCTTCTGCGATTTCATGGGCCTTCTGGATGAGGATGAAACGGTCATCATCAACGGAGACAATCCTCATTGGGTCGATTTGGCGAAATCCACAGGGCGCAAGACGGTCTCATATGGCTTTAGCGAGCAGTGCGACTATGTATGTCGTCCTCGTAAGCGCGAGAAGGGCATCGAAAATCCTCTGTCAGTGACCACTCCGTCAGGTGTAACGGTTGACCTGACGCTCCCGGCAAATCCCGGCAAGCACAATATTGCGAACGCCTGCGCGGCCATCGCTGCGGCTGACTGCTTGGGATACGATCCTGCAGACGCTGCCGCAGCGCTTTCTCAGTTCAAGGGCGCCCGCCGCCGCTTTACCCATGTTGGCGATTGCAACGGTATTACGGTAGTTGATGATTATGGACACCATCCCACGGAAATCAAGGCGACGCTTTCCGCCGCGCTTCCGCTGGGATTCAAGCGTGTCATCTGCGTGTTTCAACCGCATCGCTACAGTCGTACTCAAGACCTTGCGGACAGCTTCGCGCATGCCTTTGATGGGATAGACAAGTTGCTGGTGATGGATGTCTTTTCCGCAGGAGAGCTGCCCATTCCCGGCATTTCCGGCAAGACGATTGCCAGCCGCGTGGAAGCTGCGGGCAATGTGCCGGACGTTCGCTATATTCCTTCTCGTCATAAGCTCGTCGATACGCTTTGTGAGCTGTGTCAACCGGGTGATTTAGTCATCACGCAGGGAGCGGGAGACGTTACCCAGATTGGTCCGGCATATATCAAAGCGCTGTCCGAGCGCACAGGAGAACGGTAAGGCTCAGGTAGCACTTATGGCACGCGATACCAGCCGCCGTGGTACGCCACGCAAGGCAAACACAAAAAAAGCGCCCAAATCTCAGGAGCAGAGAAGCGCCTCAACGCGAGCTTCCCGCACGAGTAAGCCGTCTCGCGCAACGAAGACGTCTCCTGCGAGCGTCTCCGCACGGATGCGAACGAAAAACGGCGCGGCACGCGTCACGCCGTCTGAGGCGCGCGCCGCCCGGCAGCGCAATGCGCGCCGGTGGAACGGAAAGACCGTACGAAACGTACTCATAGGTCTTGCGGCCTGCGCGATCGTCGCGCTTATCGCCTTTTTTATCCTGCGGAGCGCTCCGGTATTTGCCATTACCAACATTACTGTTGAGCCGACTGCCCACGTGACCAATGAGGACATTCAAAAATTAGTTGCGGTTCCAGAAGGCACAACCCTTCTTAACATGGATGAGCAGCAGATAACGGAGAACCTCAAAAAGGATCCTTGGGTCGCGTCGGTTACCTATGAGCGTCAGTTTCCCAATACGCTGCACATCACCATACAGGAGCATAAAGTCTCCGCGCTTGTAGCCATGTCCACCGGTCCCACGGCGTGGTATCTCAGCGATGAGGGTACCTGGCTGCAGCAGATCAACCTGTCTGTGGGGGAGAACAACTCTGTGGGCGCCGCAGCGCTTGCGCAAGCCGAGAAGGACGGCGTGCTTTTGGTGAGCGACGTGCCCGCGACAGTCAGCCCCGTGGCAGGCGCGAAGGCGACAGATGAAGTGATTGAGGCCGTACTGGCGTATCAATCGACGTTTACGTCGGAGCTTACCTCTCAGATTGTCAGCTATTCCGCGGCAAGTGCGGACAGCATTAACATAACGTTGTCCAACGGTATCCAGGTAGCCCTTGGTTCTCCCACGCAAATTGAAGATAAGGAAAAAGTCATCTTGAGTATGGTGCGCCAGTATGCCGGCGAGATGACCTACCTGAACGTGCGCGTACCCGCAAGCCCCACCTACCGGAGGGTCACAAGCGGAAATACGCAAAACGGCACAGGCATCTCCAACGCTACGTCACAAGAGCAGGGGTCTTCTTCTGACTCATTGACTGATCTCAAGGATCATGACACGCAGGACACGTCGTCGTCCAGCGAGAAAAACTAACCGTTTACCGGCTGTTTCCATCATTTTTACATAATTGTTGACGAAAACCCTCAAGTTATGCAATCATACCCCGCTTTGCATGAAGCGTAAGCCTTAACTTGAGGTTCAGGGTTATTACCTGCGGTTCCTGCGAGCGCACGAAAATGTAGCAAGAAAGCGCACAAGCGCTCACGACCGAAGGAATAGAGGTACTATGCCACGAGGAGGAAAGATGGTTAAGGACACTGACACCCTTAATAACTACCTTGCTGTCATTAAAGTTGTAGGTGTTGGCGGCGGCGGTACGAACGCCGTGAACCGCATGATTGAGGAAGGCATCCGCGGCGTTGAGTTTGTTGCAATCAATACCGACGCGCAGGCGCTTGCCATTTCCGACGCGGATATCAAGGTTCACATCGGAACTGATATCACCAAGGGTCTTGGCGCGGGCGCAAATCCTGAGGTTGGCAAAGAGTCAGCCGAGGACTCCCGTGATGAGATTAAGGCTGCGCTTGCTGGCGCGGATATGGTCTTTATCACCGCGGGCGAGGGCGGCGGCACCGGCACCGGCGCTGCTCCTGTTGTCGCGGATATCGCCAAAAATGATGTCGGCGCTCTTACGGTAGGCGTAGTCACCAAGCCCTTTACCTTTGAAGGTCGCCGCCGGTATCAGTCTGCTTCTGACGGCATCAAGAACCTTTCCGAGAACGTTGACACGCTCATCGTAATCCCCAACGACCGTCTGCTGGATCTTTCCGAAAAGAAGACCACCATGCTTGAGGCGTTCCGCATGGCTGACGACGTGCTGTGCCAGGGAACCCAAGGCATTACCGATTTGATTACCGTTCCAGGCCTCATCAACCTCGACTTTGCCGACGTGTGCACCATTATGAAGGGCGCCGGCACTGCAATGATGGGCATCGGCATCGCCGCCGGCGACAATCGCGCTGCTGACGCGGCTACCGAGGCCATCTCCAGCCGCCTGCTTGAGAGCTCCATTGACGGCGCGACGCGTGTGCTGCTTTCGGTTGCCGGCAACAAGGATCTGGGCATTCAGGAGATCAACGACGCTGCCGACCTTGTCGCTAAAAACGTTGACCCTGAAGCGAATATCATCTTCGGTACGGTTGTGGACGAGTCCCTTGGCGATCAGGTGCGCGTGACGGTCATTGCCACTGGCTTCAACGACAACAATGTGCAGCAGGGGTCTTTGCCGACGGCTCGCAATGTGACGGCTTCCCGTCCCGGTACTCGCGCCGCGCGTCCTGCGGCTCGGCAGCAGCCGTCCCGTCCGGCTCCTGCGCCGGAACCTTCGCGTCCCGCCACTTCTTCAAACGACAAGGAATTTGATATTCCTGATTTTCTGAAGCGCAGCAGAATCTAGCATGATTGCGCTGGAGACACAGCGTAGGCAAGGCGTGGCTCTGATTACGGACGTGAGGCGTCCGTACGGGGTCACGCTCGCTTTTACCGAGCGGCAGCAAGGGGTGTCAAAGGGTGCTTTTACATCCCTTAACTTGGGTGGCGCCTGTGGAGACGCGCCTGAGGCGGTGCGTGAGAACAGGTCGCGCGTCCTTTCAGCGCTTGACGCGCACGCGTGCGCGGACAATCTAATCAATCCTCATCAGGTTCATGGCGATAAGATTCTTGTCGTCCGCACGTCAGCCGCCGATGAGTTGGCGGCCGTACGAGCCGAATGCGTCCAGGGCGCTGACGCGATTGTCTGTTGTGCGGAAAACGTACCGGTTCTTTTGTGTTTTGCCGATTGCGTGCCTGTTATATTGGCGGCGCCCAAGGGGTTTGCAGTCGTTCATTCGGGCTGGCGAGGTACGCTCCTTCGCATTGCGTCAAAGGCGGTTCATGTTTTGACGGCGGAGACGGGTGCAAACGTTGAGGACCTTCTCGCCTATATCGGGCCTCATATAGGACCGCGTGAGTATGAGGTTTCTCAAGAAGTTATCGACCGCTTTACGCGTGAATTTGGATCGGGGATAGTGGCGCCTGACGCAGGTGGCCGTCACCTTGATTTGGGCGCCGCGGTTCGCATTTGCCTGACAGAGGCGGGTGTTCTCGCCGAAAACATCGCTGAAGTTACGGAATCTACGGCAGCCCATACGGATCGCTTCTTTTCCTATCGCGCCGAGCAGGGGCAGTGCGGCCGTCATGGAGCGGTTGCCGTGAAGTTGAGGAGCTAAGGTGGATTACGAGTCTTTTCTTGCCGAGCGCCGCTCAGAGATTCTTGAGGTTGTCGCCAACGCCGCAAAACGCTCCGGACGCGATGCTTCAGAGATTGAACTGGTGGCAGTGACAAAGACCGTCCAGCCTGAGGCGGTCCGAGGCGCTTATCAGGTAGGGTATCGTATCTTTGGCGAGAATCGCCCTCAAGAGCTCGGAAGAAAGATTGAGGCGCTCAAGGCCTGGCCCGACATGAGTGACGCCCGCTTTGACATGATTGGCAATCTTCAGACGAATAAAATCAATCACGTCATCGGCAGGGTGGGACTTATTCATTCTGTTTCTTCAGCCCACCTGGCTCATGCGATATCCGTGCGTTCTCAAGCGCGGAGTCTGACGTGTAAGGTTTTGCTTGAGGTCAATGTCTCCGGTGAGGAGTCAAAATCGGGATTTTCTCCCCAGGATACACGAGCTGCGGCAGATGAGCTCTTTGGCCTTCCCGGCCTTGAGATATGCGGCCTGATGACGATGGCTCCAAAAGATGACGCTTCCGCGGCGCGCAGAACGTTTTCCGGATTGCGTGAGCTTAGAGATGAACTTACGCAAAAAACAGGACACACGCTTCCCGCGCTTTCCTGCGGTATGAGTGATGATTTTCCGTTGGCTATTGAGGAAGGTTCGACCATGATTCGGCTGGGTCGTTTGGTATTTAGCCCCGAACATACCATGGCAAGCGTTCTACAATAGAAATGATTTGATTGCAGTGTTGCTCTATGACAAGCGAAAGGTGTAGAGATGAGCATTCTTGATACATTACGGGATCGGTTCAGAGGTCCGCAGGATGACGATTACTATGACGATGAGTACTATGAGGACGATGAGTTTGACGAGGAGGGCGCGGGTCAGCCACATACCCGTGAGGCAGCTTCGTCCAACAGGCTTTTAGGCAATCCTTCTCGCCCTGAGGCGGAGAGCGTTTCTGTGTATACCCGTTCCGGCCGTCCGGTGTCTCCAGCTCCTGCGTCCGCGGCGGCTCATGAATATCAGCGCCCGCAGCCAACTACTCAGTTTGCCTCCGGAACCACGGTGCAGACGCCGGGCGATGCCGGCCTCAGACCGGTTTCCCGTATGAGATCCGGGCAGCTGCCGCCCTACGTGCTGCGTCCCGTTGCCTATGAAGACGTTCAGTCTGTAGTGCGCCGTGTACGCACAGGACAGCCGGTAGTTCTTGTCTTTAAGAACACCAATACCGAGATCGCTAAAAGAATCCTTGACTTCAGTTTTGGTCTTTCATATGGACTTGAAGGCGCGGTTGAGGCAATAGGAGAGCGCGTTTTCGTAGTCCTTCCGCAGGGAATGGAACTTTCTCAGGCCGATCTGGATAAACTTGCCGCCGATGGGGATATTACAAGATGATTTTGTTTACGAAGGATTCGACGGAGGTTTTACGTGTTTGGTCTACGGCTGGCGTCACTTATCGTGCGTCTGATAGAAGTATATGAACTGCTGGTTTTTATCTGGTGTGTGCTGTCTTGGATTCCGTCAAACAGCCGTCAAGTCAGATCGTTCCATGATGCTCTTGGCGTTCTTGTCGGGCCGTACCTCTCGATTTTCAGGCGCATCATTCCAACGTTTTCAGGTATGGATTTTTCGCCGATTGTGGCATTACTCGTGCTTCAGGTGGCTGAACGCCTTATTTGGAATATACTTGTCTAGGCAGCTTCTTTGCGTGCCTCGATAGGGGTTTTACTAACTGCAGGTATTTGCGATACTACGCACAACGAAAGGGAACAAGAATGGCAATCACACCGGCAGACATCGAAAAACAGTCTTTCTCTCCCTCTGAGCTTGGCTACAATCCTGAAGAAGTGGATTCCTTCTTGGAGCAAGTTTCTTCTGAGATTGACGCAATGCTCCAGAAAATCGCCGACCTCAAGGGTCGTCTGACCAACTCCGAGCAGCAACTTGCTGCGGCTCAGGCTCAGGTGGCAAGTCTTGAGGAGAATTCAGAGAAGGCTGCGGCAGACAAAACAAACGCTCAGGCCGTGGCTGCCTCCGAGCACCAGATTTCCCAGGTGCTTATTGTGGCGCAGGCTTCTGCTGACAAGCTCGTAGCTGACGCTCGCGACAATGCCGAGCGCATTCGCAACGAGGCCGACCAGAAGGCTCGTGAGGTCATTCGTCAGGCGCTTGCCGAGAAGCAAACCGAGCTTGATGAGATTGATCGTCTCAAACAGTCCCGCGAGGATTTCCGCGCCGAGTACCGCAAGCTTCTCCAGCACTTCATGGACGATGCCGATTCCGTTTTCCCGCAGGGCGTGCTCAACAATGCGCATACGCCTGAGGTTCCTGCTGCAACAACACCTGCCGGAGTTCCTGCGCAAAACGCTCCTGCGCCTTCGGCAACTGATTTCAGCGATCTTGACTAGTACGACCGTGGTGATATGAACGCCGACGTGAGCGGTGGCATGTAGCAACAGTTCTACGAAGTAATACGACGGCATCGGGTTACGTCTGGTGCCGTTTTTTCGTGGACGTTCACAGCAAGCTCGGTAAGCTCGCTCCAAAACCGCTGAGGCATCCAGTGTGTCCGCAAGTCGTATCCACGCTGTGAGGCGTCTCTGCCGGGGAGCCCAACTCTCTCGTAAAAGCACTGCCACAGGGCCTGGATAGAGGCTTCGTTGTCAGCAAGGTCGCTGCGCGCCACAAGCTTATCAATGCCGCTCTGATCAAGTTTTACAGTGCCAAAGCGTTTCTGCTTGGGAGTGTAGAACGTGGCGATGTGGTGCAGTGGGTCAACGATGAGAAAGCGCTCGTTGCCAAGGCGTTGGACAAAGTAGTCGGTTGTCAGAGGCAGCACGTTTGCGTTAGGCCGAAATACCGACATGAACGAACCGTCTGCCATGCGCGAGAAACGCACGAATTGCCGCATATGCTCGCGCTCATTGTCAACCTGTCGAGCCAACGCGTTAAGCGCATGGCAGACTTCGTCCGCAGGATCTTCAACGAGGAGCGTTGACTGTGAAAAGCCCGCTCTCATAAAGCGATGGACCGTTTCAGGCATACGAGGATTATCTGACGCGCAGGCCAGTACCAGACGCCTGACGGCTTCGCGATTTTGTTTCTGTTCAAACCCCACAAGGACCCGGCGCGCCAAGGCGACCGTTTCATCCCAAGATGGATTAAGACCTTGCACGATGACTTCACCAAGGCGCGCCTGGCACCCGGTTTCTCTCACAAGACGAACGCGAGAAGGTGACAGGCGTGCCAAATAAGTAAGGCCGACCGAGGAAACGACGCCTTCAACGGAGGGCTCGCAGGTCAGCGCCACGTTGGAGGAGGAGTCGAGTTCGCGAAGCTGACGTATGGCGTGCGCAAGAAGGGGAGAGCCGTCATCAAAAGAGCGTTGGCTGTGAGTATTCAATCGCTCTTCTCGTCTTGTTATAGGAGCTTTTTCTGGCATCTTCTATCACCAGCTTTCTGATGAGCTCGGCGTCGAGCGGGGAGTTGCGGTCGCGCCTGCCTTGGCAGCACATGAAATGCCGCGCCCGCTTTAAGGTAATGTTGAGTCTCGCGAGATCCTCAAAACTCAACGGGCGCTTCCTGCGGGCGGCGATAATCCTTCTTGCGCCTACAGGACCTACCCCGGGAATGCGAAGGAGCAGCTCAAGTGGGGCGTCCATAATCTCGACAGGGAATTGGTCAATATGGGCAAGCGCCCACGCGAGTTTGGGATCAACGTCTAAATCAAGCCAGGGAGCTTCTGGAGAAACAAGCTCGTCAGGAGTGAACGCGTAGTAGCGCATCAGCCAGTCTGCCTGATATAGCCTGTGCTCCCGTCTGAGTGGCACGGGCGTATCGGGCGCGGGCAGACGCTTATCGTCCAGCATGGGCATATAGGCCGAGAAAAAGACGCGCTTCATGTCGTAGCGTTCGTAGAGCGCCTGCGAAAGGCGAAGTATCTGGTTGTCACTTTCCGGAGTGGCGCCGATGATAATTTGTGTTGATTGTCCTGCTGGCGAGAAGGACCTCTTTGCGGAAGAAACGCGGGGTCGAGGGCGGAGCGTATAGGCTGCCGCGTTGCCATAAAGCTTGCGGCCTTCCGAAAGCGCGCGTTGGCGCGGCGCATATTTTGCGAGCGTTGATGTTTTGTTCTGCGTAGCCTCCAAGAGAGACGTTTCTTCTTCTACGCGGGTGCGGTGTATGAGTTTCATGGGCTCCGTAACCGCTTTGCCGTCTTTATCCGGACAAAGCAGCTGCAGCGATTTGGAGCTTGGAAGCTCCAGATTAACGCTGAGCCTGTCGGCCAGAAGGCCGATGGTGCCGATAAGCTCCGGCGCGGTTCCCGGAATGATTTTGGCGTGAATGTAGCCGCAAAAACGGTGCTGTACGCGCAAAATGCGCAGGCAGGCAATCATGAGTTCCGTTGTGTGGTCAGGCGTTCCTACAACGCCGGACGAAAGAAAGAGCCCTTCTATGTAGTTGCGTTTATAAAAGTCGACCGTAAGATCGGCAAGTTCTTGCGGTGTAAACGACGCGCGCTCGCACGAGGCTGAACGCCTGTTGACACAGTATGCGCAGTCGTATGAGCAGGCATTTGAGAAGAGTACTTTCAGCAAGGTGATGCAGCGTCCGTCAGGCGCGAAAGAGTGACAGCAGCCGGCGGCCGAAGCCATGCCAAGGCTGCCTTTTTGTGGCGCGCGGTTGACGCCGGAGGAAGTGCAGGCGGCATCATATTTCGCAGCGTCGGCAAGGATGGAAAGCTTGTCTAAGGTATCCACGCGAGGCCCTTCTCGTCAGATAGAACATAAGTTCTATCTATACTGTACCGCATTTTCGGCGCGGACAGGGAGAAAAACAGAACAAATTTTCTATTTTGCAGTTCCACAGCGTTTTCTGTATGCTCGTACTGTCAACGTATTTGGACGATGAGAAAACGGGAGAGTCGTGATGGATGCGCCGCTCCACGCACAAACCACAGCAGATACACTTGCTCTTTCCCTGTCCGAGGTGTTGCCACGGTATGCGAAGCACGCTCTTGCCGTGCTGGAAGGCGCTGGATATGAGGCCTGGGTTGTGGGAGGTTGGATTCGCGATGCGCTTTTAGGATCCGCGGCTCATGACGTTGACATCGCTACGGACGCTTATTGGAAACAGGCGGCTGAGGTGCTCAGGCGTGCCGGATACGCGGTGTATGAAACGGGCAGCGCTTATGGCACCGTTACGGTTGTCATTGAGAATCATCCTCTTGAAGTTACAACCTATCGTATAGAAAGTTCGTATTCCGACAGTCGCCATCCCGACGATGTCCGGTTTTCCGACAGCATACGTTTGGATCTCGCGCGTCGCGACTTTACCGTAAACGCCATGGCGTTTAATCCATCGCGTGGATTGCTCGATCCGTATCTGGGCCAGCGTGACCTTCGCCTGCGTCTGATACGCGCGGTCGGAGACGCGCGGGAGCGCTTTGAAGAAGACGCGCTTCGGGTGCTGAGGGCCGTGCGCTTCGCCTGCCGACTGGATTTTTCTATCGAGGCTGCAACGGATCATGCGCTCGCGGTTTGCGCGCCTCGTCTTGCATCCATTGCGCGTGAGCGCATCGGCGCGGAGACGCGCGCTATCGTAGAGACGGGGCGTACCGCTCGCGCGCTTCGTATCGGTTTTCCCGCCCTCGCGGCAGCCATTCCCGAGCTCGCACCCATGGACGATTTTGATCAGCAAAGTCCCTTTCATGCTTATGACGTGCGCGAACATACGGCTCGCGTGTGCGCGGGAGTTGAGGCTTTTACCGCCGGCACCGCACAGAGCGCGTTGCGCTGGGCGGCGCTGCTCCACGACATTGCTAAGCCTATGACCTTTTCCGAAGACGAGGGCGGCCGCGGTCATTTCTTCGGGCATCCTGAAGAGAGCGCCCGGATGGCTCACGAGATTCTTGAGCCTATGGGCGTGCCGCAGTCTTTGGTAGCTCAAGCCGCGCAGCTTATCCGCTGGCATGATTTGGAGGTCAGCGCAAGCGCTTCGTCCATTCGACGCTTCATCGCGACGCTTGATGAGGGTTGCGCGGGGAGGGGTGCCTGCCTGGCTACGCAGATCATTGAACTCAAGCGAGCCGACGCGCTGGCAAAGACGCCGTATTGTCGAACTTATGCCGTCAAGCTTGACGTCATTGCACGCATGCTGCATGACGAGATTCGCGTTGGCGCCGTGCAAAGCCCTCGCGACCTGGCCGTTTCAGGCGATGATGTCATGCGGACGCTCGACCTTGCCCCTGGACCTGCCGTAGGCATGTATCTCAGGCAGCTTTTTGAAGCCTACCTTGCCGGTGAGGTTGTCAATGAGCGAGAAGCACTTCTCGCCCTCTTGACGCCCGCGATGTCTACATGATTTTGGTCGATTCCAGCTTTTCGATAATCCACGCGTTGGCTCGCGCCACGGGTTTGCGGAGCACCAGTCCCAAGAGCAGGGCACAGGCGAGATAGACGCAGAGGATGCCTAGCTCCTGCAGCCAAATAGTACCGTAATAGCCGGCAATCGTTTCGTGCATGGCGTTGATGGCGTGCACAAAGGGCAGCAGAATGTTGATGTTTTGGAAGCTCTGCGGAAGCATTTGCACTGGGAACGTGCCGCCGGCGCCCGCGACTTGAATGACGAGAAGAAACACCGCGATTGCCTTGCCTACGTCGCCAAAAGAATAGGTAAGCGCGTACATGATATTGACGAAGACAAACGACGATATCCAAAGCGTCAGCATGAAACGCACGGGATCAACGCATTGAATTCCCAGGTAATAGAGGTCGCCGAGACCAACCAGCGTAGCTTGCAGGAATCCGAACACGCTGAAGGTAAGAAGGCGAGCCATATAGGCATGACGAGGCTGGGCGCCGATTGAGTCGAGAAGTGCCTGGTCAGATCCTGTGAGAAGCATGGCTACGAGGATAATGGCGCCTACCCAAAGAGAAAGCGTAGTGTAGAAACCGGCCATAGCCGAGCCGTTGTTTTCAACCGGATAGACAGCCGTACGATCAAGCGTTGTCGGCGCCGCCACAAACGACGCGAGGTCTTCGCTGTTGGCGCTGAGAATGCGGCGAACGGTGACAAGATCGTTGCTTGCAAGCGCCTCGGAGAGAGAGGTGTGTATAGCGTCAAGCTTATCGGCAAGCAGATTGATACGATTTTGGGCGCGCGCGAAGTCGTTTTTCAGAGCGTCGAGACTCGTATTAGTGGAAGCCGACACGTCCTTGAGCTGCGATACGGTAGCTTGCAGAGAACCGGCGATGGCGGATGTGTCGCCGCTGACACTGTCAAGTGACACGGAGAGGGAATCGAGCTGTGCGTCAAGGGTGCCTTTGAGCTCCGTGCGCGCGGAAGAGACGTCTGTTTGAGCCTGCGTAACCAAAGACGTTATAGCGGCGCGGTCGTCTTGGGAAAGGGTAACTCCGCTGTCAATGGCGTCTGCCGCGGCATCAAGGTGCTTCTGCAAAGCCCGCTGCGTATCAACGACGTTCTGTATGCGTGCGATGGGGGAATCGAGAAGGGACTGCGCTCCTGACGGAAGCGCCGCCTGCACAGCCTTCATGTCGCTCAAAAGCGATTCATACCCCGAAGCGACCGAGCTGACTTTTCCCGAAAGGTCGCGCATATCAGATGAGGTGTGTTGAGCGGTTGTGGTGGCGCTGTCGAGTGAGGTGGAAATCGCGTTACCAAGCGTGTCAAAGCTTGACTGGGTTGAGGCAAGCGCGCTGTCAACGGTATCTCCGGCGCTTTGCACGCTGCCGCTCAACTTATGGACGCCACTTGAGGCGGCATTGAGTGCATCGCCCGCGTCTTGCGTCGCGCTGTTGTCTGAGTTCATAAGATCGGAGGTACTCGAAACGATGGACTGAGCGGAAGTGATGAGATCTCCGTAGAGTTTCATATGGCGCGAAACGCCCCTCAGGTCGGTGCTGCCCCGCGTCAGCGCACTGTCTAAGGACGCCGCGGCGTTCATGAGATGAGGATCGTCAAGAGACGTTGACATTTCGTCAAGCACGCCGGCTCCGACTTCGGTTAGGGCGTCGGTAAAGCCGGATTCAATTTCCGTGCGTGCGGATTCCGCCGCTTTATCGGTAACGATAGGTGCGATAGCGCCGATTTTCTCGTTACTTATGTAGGTGATTGTCGCGGGTTCGCTGTGAGCGTTGCCAAGGCCGCCAAGGAGTTTTTGGGAGAAATCCGGCGGAATGATGAGCGCCGCATAATAGCGGCCGCTGCGCACTCCCTCCACGGCGTCGTCGTGGGTGGTGTACACGTAGCTGATGGAAGTGCTTTCACGAAGTTTTGACGCGGCTCGCTCACCGATGTTGACGCTGACGGGAACGAGCTTGCTCTTATAGCCGTCGTCGTCATTTGCAACGGCGATTTTAAGCTCGTTGGTGTGTCCGTAGGGGTCCCAGCTGCCCTCTATATTGAGCCAGGCGTACAGGGAGGGAAGAACGATAAGACCCACGCATACAACAAGGGCGATGACATTGCGTGAAACGGCGCGGAAGTCATGCAGGAAGAGCGTTTTGATTTTCTCCATGTTACTCACCCTGTTCTTCTCGCTCAAGTTGAGAGCTGATCATCTCGGTCATCTGCTGTTTGCCAAGACCTACCATTGATTTTCTTCTCCTCATGGTTTCGTGTAGGTATTCAAGGACGATAAGGTAAGCGCAGATAAGTACCAGAACAACGACCCATGTGATGAGCCACGGCAGCTTGTTGTGAGCGATGAACATAACAAGGAGCAGGCCAATCGGAAGGGCGAGAAGCGCTATAAGCCCCAGGCGCACGCAGGTGGGATAGCGTTTCTCAAACTGCTGAGCGCGCTTCTCGACATCCTGCGCGTAGTCATCGCTGTTCTGAAGGGCGCGGACAAGGGAGGAAAGGCGATAGTGCTCAACGCTGATGCCGTCACGCTCGTGCGCCATGAAGCCTGTCGCGGCGAGGCGGCGGTCAAAGAGGAAGTTGATGTTGAGAAGATGACGGCGAAGCGCGATACCGATAACCAGGGAGGGAAGAATGAACAGCGAGAGCATGAAGAGGTTCCAGCCGTAGAACGTTCCATAGAACCCGCCGATAGACTCGCGCATGGCAGCGATGCCGTAGGTGAAGGGCAGCCAAGGATGGATGGCCTGGAAAAAGCCGGGCATCATTTCGATAGGATAGAGACCCGCGGCTCCCGGGATTTGCAGAATGACCAGAAGAACGCAGAGAGCTTTGCCGATGTGCTTAAAGGCGACGGAAAACGCGTAGATGATGTTGACGTACACCACGGATTCAACGACACCCGCGAAAAGAAAGGCGAGGGGATTGACGCACTGAATGCCCATAAACAAATCGCCTACGCAGCAGATGAGCGCCTGGAGCACCGCGAGGACCATCAAGAGGAGCCAGCGGCCAAAATAGCCCTGCCAAGGCGCGAATCGGCCGATACCTTCGTTGTCTACCTCAAGCTTATAGATGGCTATCAGCACAAAGCCGCCTACCCAAAGCGCGAGGTTCGTATAGAACGGCGTGACGCTTGAACCGTAATTGGCTATGGGATAGACCGCGTCATCGGCGATTTTAACGGGAGACGCCATGAATGCGGCGATGTTTTTCGAGTCAAGATTGGTGACGTCCCTGAGTTGTCCCATGAGTTGCGAGTTTTGAATAACCTCCACGTCAGAGGCGAGATTTCCTACAGTTGACGCGGTAGAAGAGAGTGATTCTTGCGTCAGGGCGGTTGCTTTTCTCGCTTCAGAGAGCGTGTTGTCAAGTTGAGTCAGGATGCCTTTGAGATGGACGAGCGTCGGCTTGATTGCATGCACGGCGGAAGCGAGGCTCCCGGTGGCGTCGCTGAACGAATCAAGCGAATCGTTGAGCTCAGGAATGGACGTGGCGGAAAGCGTTGAAGTTGTTGTATTGAGAGCGTCAACGCTTGTCGTGACCGTTGAGTTCAGCGCGCTCGATACGCCGGCCAGCGCGTCATTGTTCGCATGCGCGTCGTTTGAAGCCGTCTGCAGGCGGGCGAGAAGAGTCTCTTCTTGAGAAATGGAGCTCTTGAGCTCATCGATCAGATTATTGAGATGTTTCTGAGCAGTTGTGGGTAGCGTGTCTCGTATAGCCTCAAGGTCAGCGACGAGCTGCCGATTGGTGGCAATCAGGCTTCTTACGGAGGCAAGCGTGCTGTCAACGGTACCGAGCGCGCCACCAACCGATCCGGTAATCTGGCCGATAGCGGAGTTAGCGTGGCTTGCGACGTTGCTCATTGAGACGCCGCCTTGCGTCAGTGACGAGAAGAGTTTTGCTGAAAGCGTATTGGTATCTTTTTTTACCTGAGGAAGCTGCGAGGTTGCTTGAGCGAGGGTTTCTGAGGAGGCGTCAACGCTTGTTATAAGCGCGTCAACGGTGTTTTGTGCGCTGGCAACGGCGTTGCGCGCGCTGTCGATAGTGGCCTGAGAAGACTCAATGCTCTTTGCAATGCCGTCGAGATCTTGTTTGGTGCCGCCGAGCTCAGAGGAGATTGTCTCAACGGCGCCGTCTGCCTTGGATGTTACGGTTTCGGCGACACCGACGAACTTCTCGGAAACGACTTCGCTGGCTTTTGATATGAAGGTTTCGTTGATCTGTGTGGTAATTGTCTTTGCGCCGGAATCAGTGACCTTGGGAGCTACGGGATTAAGCTTTTCGTTGACGTAGTATTGGATATGGGCCTTTTCCAGATTCCCTGAAAGAACGGATGCCAGCTCAGCGGTGAAATTCTTTGGAATAATGATGGCGGCGTAGTAGGTGCCGGAAGAAACGCCTTGGAGCGCCTCCTCTTTGGATACGAACGTCCACTGGAGCTGGTTGTTTTCCTTAAGCTTATCGATGACCATGGCGCCCGCATTGAGATGACCCTGATCGCCCACCTCAGCGCCTTTGTCTTCCGTTACGACAGCCACGGGCATCGTTTGAGTATTTTTGTATGGATCCCAGTTAGCGGCGATATTGAACCATGCGTAGAGCGAGGGGATAATGCAGACGCCAATTGTAACGATGACTGCGATGGGATTTTTGAGGATCCTGCTAAGGTCTCGTATAAAAATGCGAGCTATGTTTTTCACAGATGCCCCTTTGGTACCGTTTGGCTGACTGTTGAACTTTACCCTACCTACCGTCATCATAATAGAAGAATTGACTGTTTTTTAAATAATGTTCAAAATTTCTATTTTGAACCGTTGCGACCGACCGATAGACACTGGGGGATTTTGCCATGATTGAAAGAGACGCTCATCCTTTGGAAGAGGCAGGCGCGCATATTGTTGCCGCTCACGCCCAGGCGCATGAGCTTGTCCACGACGCCGTAGTTGCCGTAACGCATAAGCGTGCGGAGAACCGTACAAAAAAGAGTATCGAGACGCGGCGGCGCATTATGTCCGAGGCAACCAAGATTATGACGGAGCGGGGAAATACCGATTTTAAGATGAGCGAAGTGTCTTCTCGCGCGCAGCTTAGCAAAGGCGCCCTGTATTATTACTTTGCTGATCGCGATGCGCTTGTCCAAGCGATTTTTGACAGCTCGGTTGATGATTTGACTGAAGCGGTGGCCCAGGTATCGGTAGGAGTTTCCGCTTCCGTTGATTCGCTTCGTGCAATCATGTGTGAGCTTGCGTCTCATATTATGCCTGGCTCTCCGTTGGTGCTTGCCCTCATCAATAAGTTCGCAGGCTCTGAGCGAGACTTGATTCCCACGATGGATTCCCATTTGTCCCGTGTCATCGTGTTGCTTGCGGCTCAGCTTGAGCGAGGAAAAAGCGAGAAGTTCATCAGGGAAGACGCGGATACGAGGCTTGCTGCCTGCGCGATAACGGGTTCGCTTGTGCTTTCCGCCATCGGGTTGATGGGTCATCATGGCCACGAGATGACCGTTGATGAGCTTGTCGATCATCTGCTGGCAATGATTTTGAACGGAATAGGAATTGATTCAAAATTATCAGCCTAGTTGGGGTATACATACCTCGTGTCAGGTGTTATACCACAGGGAATTGTGAGTTCTTCTCGCAATTCCCTTTTCGAATACTACCGCGTAAGAAAGGAACGGTCATGGCTCGCAATAGGTATTACTTTACTTCTGAAGCGGTTACGGAAGGTCACCCCGATAAGGTGTGCGATCAAATCTCCGACGCCGTGCTCGACGCTATTTTGGCAAAGGAGATAGCGCTGCAGGAGCGCGGTTACATTTCGCCGACCGGAGAGCCAGCTAATGTGGATCATGTTCGCTGCGCGTGCGAGACTTTCGCGACGACCGGCACCATCATCATTGCCGGTGAGATTCGCACGCAAGCTTACATCGACGTGCAGGATATCGCTCGCAAGACGCTGAAGCGTATCGGCTACGACCGCGCCAAGTACGGGTTTGACTGCGAGACGTGCGGTGTGCTGAACCTCATCCATGAGCAGAGTCCCGATATCGCCAAGGGCGTTGATGAATCCTATGACGTGCAGGCAGGACACACGACCGACCCTCTTGATCGTATCGGTGCTGGCGACCAGGGCATGATGTTCGGCTATGCCACCGATGAGACTGACGTATTGATGCCGATGCCCGCGTATTTGTCGCAGCGGCTGGCCGAACGTCTGGCGGAAGTGCGTAAAACCGGCGAGCTTGACTACCTGCGGCCTGACGGAAAGACACAGGTGACAGTTGGTTATGAGGGAGGCCGGCCCGTTGAGGTAACGGAGATTGTTATTTCAACGCAGCACGCGCCTGAGATTGAAGACATGAGCGTTATCAAGAAGGATATGATTTCTCATGTCATCGAGCCTGTATTCGCCAAAGTCGGCATTGCGTGGGATAAAGCCGACATCTACGTTAATCCGACGGGTCGCTTTGTCGTTGGAGGTCCGATGGGTGACACCGGTCTTACAGGTCGTAAGATTATCGTGGACACCTACGGCGGCATGGGTCGTCATGGCGGCGGAGCCTTTTCGGGCAAAGATTGCACCAAGGTTGACCGTTCGGCGGCCTACGCTGCTCGCTGGGTAGCCAAAAACGTGGTTGCGGCGGGTCTTGCGCATACCTGTGAAATTGAGCTTGCCTACGCCATTGGCGTTTCGCGTCCGCTTTCGGTCATGGTGGACACCTTCGGCACCGGCACGGTTTCTGACGAGGTCATTGAAGCCGCCGTTCAAAGGGTTTTTGACCTGCGTCCGGGTGCCATCATTCGTGACCTCAAGTTGCGTCGCCCCATCTTTGAGAAGACTGCCGCCTACGGGCACTTTGGCCGGAATGATGATGACTTCACGTGGGAGCAGACCAATCGAGTCGACGATTTGCTCGACGCCGTTCGCAGAGAATAGATACGCGATTTTTAAGGCCCTTCTCGCGTGGCGAGAAGGGCTCACTTCTTGTTTTACGGTGCTCTGCCGCAATCCTAAATGTTGCAATCTGGTATGTTTATTCAAAACCACCTGGTATTAAATTTGAAACCAGGTAACCCGATATATGGCGGTAAACGGTATAGTTCCTTCGGTAAGCGGTAGGACTGGTATTACTATTCTGTAAACGGCTTAGTTAACTTATTGATATATAGCTTGGTAGCAAATGCATAAACCCGCTGTACAGCGACTTATTTGATCGGCAAGTTTTCTGGTAATCTTACTATTATAACGTAGGAGCCGGCGTTTGTGATAGTGCTTCTCTTGAGTGCATTTCAAAAGCATCCGTTCGGCCGAATGATCATTTCTTTCCCGTTCACCTGTGCGTATGATAAAAAAGGTAAAAGCCACGGTTGTGGCGCGGTGCCACGTCTGTGGCTTGATAGCACTAAGAAAGAGGCAGAAATGAGCAAACTTTTCGGTCGTCAGCTTTCACGTCGAACCTTCCTCGGTGGAGCTGCCGCTGCTGCTGGATTGGGCCTGACGGCGTGTGGTGGCAACAACAACGCTAACAATACTTCAGGCACCGAGCAAAAGGGTGAGGCCGGCGGCGGTACTATCAGCGCCGGAGCGGCGTACTCGACGCAGAACTACGATCCATCCTCCACTTCGTCAGCTTTGGCGCTCGGTGTCAACTGGCAGGTCTCAGAGGGCCTGTATGGCATGAATTACCATGACTACCACACCTTTAACGAGCTTGCTACCGCAGATCCTCAGCAGGTCGACGATACTACCTTTGAAGTGAGCATCAGAAAAGAGGCAAAGTTCTCTGACGGCGCGGCAGTTACCGCTGATGACGTTGTGGAATCTTTCAAGCGCGCAACAGCCGAAAAGAACATTTACGTTTCTATGCTGACCCCCATTGCGTCCATTGAGAAGAAAGATGACGCTACGGTTACCATCAAGACTAACGTGCCTAATTTCTCGCTTTTGAAAGAGCGTCTGTCCATCGTTCGTGTTGTTCCTGCGTCATCGAATCAGGAAGACATGAAGAAGATGCCGGTCGGCTCCGGTCCGTGGATGTATAAGACGATTTCGGATAACACACTTGATCTTGAGCCCAACCCCAATTACAACGGCGCTACTCCCGCCAAGGATAAGGCGCTTCATTATGACATTTTGAAGGACCCGACGGCTCGTCTGACCGCTCAGACCGACGGCACCACGCTTGCTATGGAGATGGTTCCCGCTGACGCTATCGACCAGCTTAAAAACGCCGGCTGCACCGTTGATACCGTGCAGGGCTTCGGTGTTCGCTTCCTGATGTATAACGTGACCAAGGCTCCCTGGGATAACGTCAAGGTTCGCCAGGCGGTGCTCTACGCTCTGGATACCGACAAGATGATTTCCAACGCCCTGTCCGGTCAGGCTGAAGCCGCTACCTGCTATCTGCCGTCTTCGTTCTCCAATTACCACAAGGCCGCCACGGTCTATACGCATGACACTGATAAGGCGAAGAGCCTTATCAAAGATTCAGGCATCACGCCGGGCGAGGTTGTCCTGCGCACGACCGACAACGAGCAGGTTAAGAATATGGCCACGCAGGTCAAGAACGATCTTGACGCGCTCGGCTTTACGGTCACCATTCAGACCGATACTTCGCCTGCTACCTATTCCGCCATTGATGCCGCTGACGGATCCTGGGACATGCTCTTGGCGCCGGGAGATCCTTCCTGCTTCGGCGGCGATACTGACCTGCTTCTCAACTGGTGGTACGGCGATAATATCTGGATGAAGACGCGCTGCCCGTGGGGTGCTTCCGATGAGTGGAAGAAGCTCCATGAGCTCATGGACAAGGCTCTGACTCAGTCCGGCGCCGATCAGCAGTCTACCTGGAACGAGTGCTTCGATATTATCGCGGAGAACGTGCCTCTCTATCCGGTACTCTTTGCGAAGACTTCTACGGCTTCCTGGAGCGAGAAGCCCAACGGAAACGGCGTGGCGCTTCAGGGCTTCAAGGGCATTGGCACCACAGGCATGTCCTTCATTGACGTCAATACGGTAACCCAGAAATAACTGCGGGAACCAGCTGCGGGTGATTTGTGGGGCTCGGGCGGACGCAGCTTCGCTCGAGCCCTTTTGTTCGGTTTCATTTCGTTCAAGAGAGGGGAGACTGTGAATAACCTGCTTCGACTTATCGGTCGTCGTCTTATCGCGTT
Source organism: Lancefieldella sp. Marseille-Q7238 (assembly GCF_949152215.1). Classification (GTDB taxonomy): domain Bacteria; phylum Actinomycetota; class Coriobacteriia; order Coriobacteriales; family Atopobiaceae; genus Lancefieldella. The sequence continues at coordinate 471,969 of NZ_OX424407.1, read as the reverse complement.
GCCGATTATGGCTTTGGGAGTCACGTTTCTCGTATTCTTCCTGATGTCGTTTTCACATGTAGATCCCGCGTACAACGCGCTGGGAGAAAGCGCTACTCCGGAGGCCATTGCGCAGTATCACACCGAGCACGGCTTAGACGATCCGTGGCCAGTCCGGTATGTGCGCTACATGGGCAACCTGCTCCATGGTGACCTGGGCTCCTATGGAGCCGCCAGCTATTCGGTGGCGGATCGCATCGCGCGGGCGCTTCCGGTAACCATGCAGCTCACCTTTATCGGCCTCATTATCGGCGCCGTTGTTTCATTTTTATTCGGCGTCCTTGCGGCGCTCTATCGAGACAGATGGCCCGACCAAATCATTCGAGTGTTTTCCATCGCGGGACTCGCGACGCCTTCGTTCTGGCTTGCGGTTCTTCTTATCCTGCTCTTTGCAACTACCCTCGGAGTGCTTCCCGCGTCAGGCATGCTGCCCGACCCCTCCAAAAACTTCGGTGGCTACATGGCGCGCATGATTATGCCGGCTGTCGCTCTAGCCGTTCCGCTGACTGGTCAAATGACGCGTATTGTCCGTACGGCGATGGTAGAAGAGCTGGACCGCGATTACGTTCGCACTGCTCGCGGCGCGGGTATCCCAGAACCCATCGTCATCGCGCGTAACGTCTTGCGCAATGCCCTCATTACTCCGGTCACTACGCTCGGACTCAAGATTGGCTATCTTATGGGCGGCGCCGTAGTTATTGAGGTTATTTTCAACCTGCCGGGTATGGGTATGGCCATCCTCGAGGGCATTCAGGGCAACGAAACCATGCTTGTACAGGGTGTTGTTATCGTTGTCGCGCTGTCCTTCATCATTATCAATATCGTGGTTGACATGCTCTACATCCTCATCAATCCGCGTATCAGGACGGTGTAGCCATGATTGAGATACGAAAAAAACAGACTGAAAAGCTTGAGGAGGCCGCGGCAAAAGGACTCAAGTTCGGCGGCTTCAAAAACATGAGGACCACCTCGAAAATCGCCCTGGCCATTCTGGTACTTGTAGTGCTCGCTTCAGTGCTTGCCGCACTGCTCGCGCCTCATAATCCGCTTGACATCTTTAATGCTCGACAGGCTCCCGGCAACGGATTTCTCTTCGGCACTGACGATAAGGGTCGCGATATCCTGTCCCGCATGCTGTACGGCGGACGGTATTCGTTGGTCATCGGCTTTGGCGCTACCGGTATGGCGCTGGTGCTCGGATCTATTATCGGCGCCGTTGCGGCGGTGTCGAGAAAAGCGGTTTCCGAAGTTATTATGCGCCTGCTCGATATCATCATGTCCTTTCCGGGCATCGCGCTTGCCGCGGTGTTCGTTTCTATTCTCGGCAACAGCATTCCGTCCATTATTTTCGCGATTGGCTTTATGTACACGCCTCAGATTGCCCGCATTGTGCGCGCTAATATTGTGAGCGAGTATGGCGAGGATTACGTGCGCGCCACCATCGTTTCCGGTGCCCGCGCGCCCTGGATTTTGTGGAAGCATGTGCTTCGGAACTGCATCGCGCCCATTATGGTCTTTACGGTTACGCTGGTAGCAGATGCCATCATCTTTGAGGCGTCGCTTACCTTTATCGGAGCCGGCATTCAAGAGCCCACTCCCACATGGGGCAATATCTTGGCTGATGCTCGCGGCGGCGTTCTGGCCGGCCGCTGGTGGCAGGCGTTTTTCCCCGGCCTTGCCATCATGCTGACTTGCCTAGCGCTCAACATCCTCTCCGAGGGTCTGACCGACGCCATGGCCGCGGCACCGGGAGCTCCTGTTGACGCGGATACCTCGGAGTCTCGGCGAGCTGACGATATTCTCGCTTCAGACCCCGTGCGCGCCTATGCTGAACAGGAGAAATCCCTAAATCGGCGCCTGTCTGATCTCAAGGTGGTCGAGCTAGCGAGAACAGACAGGCATAAGCCCAACTTCACGGTTGACCCGATTCTGCAAGTTAAGGATCTTTCCATCAGCTTTGAGTCACACGGCGAGGTAAAGGTTGTTGACGGCGTGAGCTTTGACGTCCGCCCCGGTCAGTGTATGGCACTGGTTGGCGAGTCGGGTTGCGGTAAGTCGATTACCACTAAAGTCATCATGGGTCTTACAGATCCAAAGGAAACCATCACTGGCGAGGTGCTCTATAAAGGCCAGGACCTTGTAACGATGTCCAAAGATGGCCATCGTAGGTTGCTCGGCCATGAGCTTGCCATGGTGTACCAGGATGCTCTGTCCTCGCTTAACCCCTCGATGCTTATCGCTTCTCAGATGAAACAGCTGACAAGCCGAGGCGGTACACGCTCGGCCGAAGAGCTTCTTGAGCTGGTAGGCCTTGACCCTAAGCGCACCTTGGAATCCTATCCCCATGAGCTTTCTGGCGGTCAGCGTCAGCGTGTGCTTATCGCTATGGCTCTGACGCGTGATCCATCGCTGGTCATCTGCGATGAACCTACAACCGCGCTTGACGTGACCGTTCAAAAGCAGGTCATCAAGCTCCTCAATGATTTGCAGGACCGTCTTGGTTTTGCCATGATCTTTGTAAGTCATGACCTTGCGCTTGTGGCGGAGGTAGCTTCTGAGATTACCGTTATGTACGCCGGGCAGGTAATTGAGCAGGCGCCGACAACGGAGCTTTTGACCAATCCGGTGCACGAATATACCCGCGGCCTTTTAGGCTCCGTCCTTTCCATCGAGGAAGGCGCTCAGGATGGAACGCGTCTTCATCAGGTTCCGGGCTCGGTGCCCTCTCCCGAGGATTTTCCAAGAGGAGACCGCTTCGCGCCTCGCTCAAGCCATCCGGAACTTGGTCTTGAGGTTCATCCGCTGCTCAAGCAGATTCCCGGGCGCCACCATAGCTTCTCGGAGTTGCCCGACGAGTATCTGAAAGAGCATGGACTTGTGCCGTATCTTGAGCGTGTACAGAAAAAGGAGGTGGAGTAAGTGAGCGAACAGCAGCCCATCATCTTCCTCGATGATATTTCCGTGACGTTTAAGACGCGTACCGGCTCCGTTTTTCATCCTCATAAGGTCCACGCGGTTCAGCACGTGACAATTAAACTGATGCCCGGCGAAACCATCGGCATTGTCGGCGAGTCGGGATGCGGCAAGTCCACTACGGCTAACGTGATGTGCGGACTTCAGTCGCCAACGTCAGGTAAAGTCTTTTTCAAGGGGCACGATGTTACCAAGCGCACGCCTGAGCTGCGCAAACAGATTGGGCGTGTAGTTTCGGTGGTCTTTCAAGATCCCGCTACAGCCTTAAATCCTCGGATGATCGTGCGCGACCAGCTCCTCGATCCGCTTTTGGTGCACAAGGTGGGAACGCCTGACGAGCGGGAAAAACGCATTAACGAACTTGTGGGTCTTGTCGGGCTTCCAAAATCGGCGCTTCGTGCGCTTCCCGGACAGCTTTCGGGCGGTCAGCGCCAGCGCGTAGCCATCGCGCGCGCCATGTCGCTCAATCCGTCCGCCATCATTGCTGATGAGCCTACATCGGCGCTTGACGTTTCTGTGCGAGCGCAAATCCTGAACCTGCTTACCGATCTCAAGCGAGACCTAGGGCTTTCTATGATTTTCATCTCGCATGATATTCAGACCGTACGCTACGTGTCCGACCGTATTATCGTTATGAATCACGGGCAGATCATGGAGGACGGTTCTGCGAAGCAGGTGTTTGAACACCCTCAAGACCCCTATACTAAGACGCTCCTTGGAGCCGCGCCCTCGCTGCTTCATCCGAAGCTTGGCGAATAATCACATGTCGAGGGCGTATCCGAAAGGATGCGCCCTCCTTGTATCTCAAACGATTGATAAGGACCCGGATGTCTCTTTCAAAGCTTGATTATAGGGAGCTGCGCGTCGCCCGTGCGCTGGCGCCGATGTCGGCTGACTTCAGCGAATTCTGGGAAGCTCGTATGGCTGAGGCTGACGCTGTGCCGCTGAGCTGGCGGCTTGAGCCTTCTGATGAGGTAGCGCAGGCAAAAACGTGCGCCTTTTGCGACCTTTGGTTTGACGGCATGAAAGGTGCGAAGCTCTACGCCAAATTTCTCTATCCGCATGGCGAGAAGAACGTACCCTTGGTACTGCAGTTCCACGGGTATCCAGGTGCTTCTCGCTCCTGGTTTGAGCAGGCGTCTTTTGTAGGCGCAGGCTGCGCGCTTCTCGCGCTTGATAATCCCGGACAGGGCGGGCGGAGCTATGACGGAGACGGGTATGCAGGAACAACCGTAGCGGGTCATCTTGTTGCAGGACTTGACGGTCCTGCGAAGGATCTCTACTACGTGCGCCTCTATCAAAACGTTCGGATTCTCTGCCGTATTGTGTGTGCTATGGATGGTATCGACCTGAAGCGCGTTTTTGTCAACGGGCAGTCACAGGGAGGCGGCATGGGTATCGCGTGCTGTGCTCTCAACCAAGAGCTCGTCAACCGTGCAGCCATTCTTTTCCCGTTTCTTTCGGACTTCAGAGCCGTTTGGGAGCTGGGCGCCGACAAGCAGGCCTACGAGGGTATTCGCTACTACACACATTGGTTTGATCCGCGCGGGGAGCGCGTAGATGAAATCTTTGGCAAGCTTGCGTATGTAGACAGCGCAAACTTCGCGCGTTTTGTGCGCTGTCCGGTGCTTTTTGGATCCGGTCTTGATGACGAGGTATGCCCTTTGCCTACGCAGTTTGCGGTGTATAACGCGCTGGAATGTCCCAAGCGGCATCTGTTGTTTGAAGACTATGGGCATGAGGAAATTCAAGCCTTTGACGACAGGATCATCGGCTTTTTTGACGCGCAGGACGCGCGCTCCTGGCTTGCGGAGGAGGCGCGCTCATGAGGACCGTTTCGTCATATAGGGAAATGCTTCAAAACTATCGCGGACGCGCTTCACGGCCAGATGTGTTTGATGCGTTTTGGGCGCAGACCTGCTCGCTCAATGAGCCGGAGGTGACAGAGGTGCAGAAGGCCCCTGTGAGCTCTGCGAGCCTCGTATGCGAAGAGTTCACCTGCCGCGCTTCTGACGGCGTTTTTCTCAAAGTGCATACGCTGCGTCCTGCTGGAGCGACTCCTAGGCCAACCGTTGTGCTCTATACCGATCTTGGCCGAAAAGCGCGCGGCTGGTTACACCTGGCGCGCTTCGCTTCTCTGGGCTTTGCCGTTGTGGCCCCCGAAACTCGAGAACTTCCCGCAAAGGCGCACGCGCTTTTCGAAAAAGCATGGAAAGGCGAGGTTAGTGCCCCTGAATTGGCGGCATATGGCTTCAGTACAAGCGCAACGCGCGTGGCGGGCGCGGAGGACGCGCCAGCCGCGATGGACATGGCAGGCGCGATGAGCGCGGCAGCCGCAACGGACGCCGCCATCACTGAGCTCGCGCGTGCGACCCCACTCTTTCAGCTGATATCTGACGCGTATGCAGTGGCTCGTGCGGCGCAATCGCTTCCATATGTTGCTGCCGACTGTCTTATGACCTGGGGAGAAGGACTTGGTGGCACGCTTGCTTTGGACATCGCGGCTCTGCTCGGCCCCGAATGTGCGGGAATGATGGCGCAAAATCCCTTCTTTGCCGACAGCGTGGACATCGCGGCGGAGAAGCTCTTTGGCGCTGAGGCAGCGCTGAAGAACGCGCAGGTTATCTCCGCTTTCAGTCTTCTCGACACGACTAGTTTCGCGGAAAAAGTCACCTGCCCGACGCTTATGGCGTGCTCGCTGGAAGATCAGGCGTCTCCACCTGAAGGAACGTTTGCGGCATACAATCGCATTCCTGCGACGTGCAAGCGGATAGCGGTGTATCCCAAACATGCGCATGAGCGCATCAACGATTTTGAAAACTTGCAAATTGACTTTTTGCTGACGCGCTCAGGCGGTAGACTTTAACTGTCTGGGTAAGCAGCGTTCAACAGGAAAGGATACGGTGCATGTCCACAGATTTTGTATTCAGAGGAGTCATTCCCCCCGTTGTTACTCCGGATACCGAAGACCGTCAGCTTGACGTAGCTTCACTGGAGCGCTCCATTGAGCGCATGATTGACGCCGGCGTTGATGGTTTGTTTTTCCTCGGTTCGTCAGGGGAAGTTGTTTTTGCCACCGATGATCGCCGCGATCAGATTGTCCGCGAGGCGGTCCGTATTGTCGCAGGCCGCGTTCCGGTATTGGTGGGCATTATCGATACGCAAACTGAGCGCGTGCTTGAGCACGGTTATCGTGCACTTGAGCTGGGAGCCGATGCGCTTGTGGCAACAGCGCCATTCTATGCCCTGGAAGGAGAGGTCGAGACGGAAGAACACTTCCGCATCATCCACGCCGAGCTGGGTGCGCCCCTGTTTGCCTACGACATTCCCGTGTGCGTGCATACGAAGCTTCCCTGGAAGCTGCTTGCGCGCTTGGGCGCGGAAGGGGTTCTCGCGGGCGTAAAAGATTCGTCCGGTGACGACATATCGTTCCGTTATCTGGTGCAGGAAAACGAAAAGAACGGCCATCCTATGGCGCTTCTGACCGGTCACGAAATTGTGGTCGATGGCGCGCTTTTGTCTGGCGCAGACGGCTCCGTTCCGGGTCTTGCCAACATTGAGCCCGAAGGCTACGTCCGTATGTGGAAGGCTGCGCAGAGGGAGGATTGGACCTCGGTCAAGCGCGAACAGGATCGGCTGAACGAAATATCCCACATTTTTGACGTTACTTCGGGCGTACAGGGATACGGCGCCGGCGTTGGCGCCTTCAAGTGCGCTCTTCACCTTATGGGAATTTTTGACACGCCGCAGATGCCTCGCCCCGTGAAGCCACTTTCTGCTGAGAACGTCGAGGCGATCCGCGCGGTTCTTGTTAAAAATGAGCTGCTGTAACCTTTTTGACCTTTCAGGGAGGGATAGCTGTGTCTTACGAATGCGATGCTCGAAAAATTGCTGTGGCCGTTGATATCGGTGGCACAAAGATTGCCTGCGGTCTTGTTGATCTGAGTGCGAAAGAGGTCCCGCGGGTGCACGATGTCACAAAGATTTCCACGGAGGCGGATCAAGGTGGCGCCCATGTGCTTGAGCTGGTGATTGAGTCGGTTAAAAGCGCTCTTTCCCGTGCGGCAGAGCGCGGCGAGAAGCCCGTGGGGGTCGGCATTTCTTCGGCAGGTGTCGTGGATCCGCGCAGCGGCGATATTACCTTCGCCAATAATTTGATGCCCGGTTGGGGCGGTACTCCTCTTGCCCGCGCCGTCACCGAAGCGTGCGGTCTTCCGTGCACGGTGCTCAATGACGTGCATGCCCATGCGCTTGGCGAAGCGCGCCATGGTGCCGGCAAAGACGTATCTTCCGTATTGGTGGTCGCCGTGGGAACGGGTATCGGCGGCGCATTCGTAGACCACGGCACTATCATGCTCGGTGCTCATGACGAAGCCGGTCATATAGGACACGTCGCCGCTTTGGCAGCCGCGGGCGTGGCTTGTTCTTGCGGAGCTACAGGACACCTTGAACCTGTTGCCGCAGGCCCCGGCATCATCCGCGAATATGTACGGCTGGGAGGTATTGACAGCCGCGATGACGGTTCTCCTATAGACGGCGCGGAAATTGATTTTCGCGCAAACAATGGAGACATACGCGCCCAAGCGGCGGAGGAGCTCTCCGGACGGGCGCTGGGGGAGGTTTTGGGCAGCATGTGCAATATGCTTGACCCTTCAGCCATCATTCTTTCAGGCTCTGTGGCGGAGTGCGGACCGTATTGGCACAACGCTTTGCATGCGGCGTTTGAGAGCCAGGCGATGCCTCCGGTCAAGACGACGCCCATCATACAAGGAGCGCTGGGTGCCGAAGCCCCGCTTATAGGCGCTGTCGAAAATCTCTTTGATCCCGCGTATTTTGAAACGAGAAACACATGTCATTAAATCCGCTTGTACAGTCTCTCAAAGGCAAACTCATAGTCAGTGTGCAGGCTTATCCTGGAGAGCCGCTTCGCCACCCCGAGACCATGGCGCAAATGGCGCGCGCTTGTGAGCTGGGAGGAGCCGCTGCCATCAGGTGCCAGGGGCTTTCTGATATCGCCGCCATTAAAGGGCGGGTGGAAATCCCCGTCATTGGTCTTTGGAAGGAGGGACACGAAGGCGTTTACATCACGCCCACCCTGCGCCACGCCCTCGCGGTTGTCAGTGCCGGAGCAGATGTGGTGGCGCTGGACGCGACCGATCGCGCGCGTCCTGACGGTAGGACGTTTGCAGAGACAATTCGCTCGCTCCGTGAGGCAACCGATGCGCTCGTCATGGCTGATTGCATGACTATGGACGATATACGCCGCGCCGTAGCGTGCGGTTGCGACTTGGTCTCAACCACGCTTTCGCATAACAAGGCGGCAATCGATACCACCCTCGATGACGGTCCCGATTTGCCGCTGCTCCGCCAGGCAACAACCGAATTCCCCGGCATTGCCATCATTTGTGAGGGGCATGTGCATACACCCGCGGATGCGAAGGCCGCCATTGACGCCGGCGCGTGGGCGGTCGTTTCCGGTACAGGCATCACACATCCAACCTCAATTACTTCGTGGTTCAAGGCGGCGATTGAAGCGTAGGCGTTGGCGAGAAGTACTTCTCGCCGTCAACCTTTTCAAAGAGGGAGTGACTCATGAGCCAAGACAAGCCTGTCTCAGCGGGGAAGGTTTCCGTGCCCGACATCGTGATTATTACCGGCATGTCGGGGTCCGGGCGTACGCAGGCGCTGCATGTCTTTGAAGACATGGGCTATTACTGCATCGATAACCTGCCGCCGGCGCTCATCCTGCAGCTTGCTCATGTGGTGGGAATCAATTCAAGCATCGGGCGACATCTGGCCGTTACCTGTGATTTACGCTCACAGGGTCTCTTTGACGACATGCTTGAGGTTCTGCATTCGCTTGCTGATCATGAGCTGACCTACAGCATGGTCTTTCTCGACTCGACCGACGAGGTCATCATGCGCCGCTATGACGAGAACCGTCGTCGGCATCCGGTGGCGCACCGGGGAGAAACACTGGAAAAAGCCATCAGGCGTGAGCGCAAGCAGCTTGCAGCGGTGCGTGAAGCGGCCGATGTGGTGATTGATACGTCTACCATGCGCACGACAACGCTTCGTAATCGTCTGCGCCGTATCTTTTCGGAACTTTCCGACCAGCAGCTTCTTGAAGTAAGCGTTTTCTCGTTCGGCTTTAAGCATGGCATGCCCGTTGAAGCGGATCTTATGATTGACGTGCGCTTCTTACCCAATCCGTTTTACGATCCGGAAATGCGTGTGATGACGGGGCTTGACGAGCGCGTTGCCGCCTATGTGCTCGATAATCCGACGGCCAAGAAATTCTTGAAATCGTGGTTTGAACTTTTAGACGTAATTATGCCGGGCTATGTCGCTGAAGGGAAGTCGCACCTCTCTATCGCCGTTGGTTGCACGGGAGGTCAGCACCGGAGTGTGGCTATCGCAAAGGCGACCGCCGAGCATCTTCTGCAGGCGGGGTACCGTGCTACACTTTCACATCGTGATCTCGCACGCGCCAATACGCGAGCAGATGGATAGCGGATAGCGCGCGTGCGGCAGCGACAGCGTGTGCGCGATTGCGCTCGCACGTTGGCAAAGCAGCAAAAGGGGAGCGATAAAGAGGGTCTATGTCATTTACCGCTGAGGTGAAAAACGAACTTTCGCGTGTGCCTTCCTCGTCACAGGAAGCTGATCTCGCGCAGCTTTCAGCGCTCATGCGCGTTACGGGCACGCTGTCCTTTCATGGAGCTCGCAACTATACCGTGCGCATCGTAACTGAGACAGGTACTGTTGCCCGCACTGTGGTAGCGCTTGCGCGTCAGCTCTTTGGTTTGGGCACGTCGATTGAGTATCGACGCTCTATCATGCATAAAAAACGCAACTATCTATTGGAGATTTCCAATCAGCAGGCGCTCGGAGACGCTCTGGTGGCTCTTGGCATTTTGACGCCCGAAACAGGTATTCAACAGGGAATTCCGCGCCAGCTTTTGTATACCAAGCAGGCTCGGGCAGCATTTGTACGGGGCGCTTTTATGGCGGGAGGTTTCGTTGCCGACCCGCGCAAAGATTTTCATTTAGAGATTGCGGTGACAGGCGAGCGTTTTGCTCGCGACCTTGTGGCACTTATCGCTACCGCAGGCATTACCGCACGACTCAATCACCGCAACCGCCATGTACAGCGACTGGATCGGACGAAAGAACTGTATGCGGTGTACCTGAAGAGTTCCGACGACATTATCGCTTTTTTACGCCTCATCGGCGCCGAAAACATGGCAAAGGTGGTGTTCGCGGCGCGTCAGATGAAGCTCGTGCGCAACAATGTCAATCGCGGCGTCAACGCTGAAGTGGCAAATCAAAAGCGCTCCTCCGACGCGGCCGCCTCTCAGCTTCGTCTGATTGAGCGTGTCGAGAAAATCGTGGGTATCGAGAACCTTCCCCCTGCGCTTCAGGAGTTTTGCCGCGCTCGCCGTGAAAGCCCCGAACTGTCTCTTGCAGCGTTAGGTGACTCTTTTGTGCCACCTGTCTCAAAATCAGCCATGTACCACCGGCTGCTACGCTTGGAAAAAATTGTTGAAGACGCAGAAAATTTCAATAACTCCGTTTAACTTTTCGGCGAGTGCGGTAATATAAACGGTGTACGGTGTAAATGTTGTATGGTCGTTGGGGAGAAGCCCTGACGTCATCGAAAGGAGCATTACATATGGCAGTAAAGGTTGCTATTAACGGCTTTGGCCGTATTGGTCGTCTTGCTTTCAGGCAGATGTTCGGCCATGAGGGTTCTGAGATTGTTGCTATCAACGATCTTACATCCCCTGAGATGCTTGCCTACCTTCTGAAGTATGACTCCACTCAGGGCAATTACGCTCGCGACCACAAGGTTGAGTCCACCGACCACTCCATTGTTGTTGACGGCCATGAGATTATCATCTACAAGGAGGCGGACGCAAACAATCTTCCTTGGGGCAATCTCAACGTTGACGTCGTACTTGAGTGCACCGGCTTCTACACTTCCAAAGAGAAGGCACAGGCCCACGTCAACGCTGGCGCCAAGAAGGTCGTCATCTCCGCTCCTGCGGGCAATGATTTGCCAACCATCGTATACAACGTCAACCATGAGACCCTGACCGCAGATGACAATATCATCTCCGCGGCTTCCTGCACCACCAACTGCCTTGCTCCTATGGCAAAGGGCCTCAATGATTTTGCCCACATCGTTTCCGGCATCATGACCACCATCCACGCGTACACGGGCGATCAGATGATTTTGGACGGTCCGCAGCGCAAGGGCAATTTCCGCCGCTCTCGTGCGGGCGCTGAGAACATCGTTCCCAACTCCACCGGTGCCGCCAAGGCAATCGGCCTTGTTCTTCCTGAGCTCAACGGCAAGCTTATTGGCGCCGCTCAGCGCGTTCCTACGCCTACTGGCTCCCTTACCAACCTCTATGCCGTTGTTGACAAGAAGGTCACCGCTGATGAGGTCAACGCTGCTATGAAGGCGTATGCCCAGACCATTCCTGAGACGTTCGGCTACAACGAGGATCAGATCGTTTCTCGCGATATCATCGGCGAGACCCATGGTTCCATCTTTGACGCTACGCAGACCATGTGCAACGATCTTGGCAACGGCCAGACTCTCGTTCAGGTTACCTCTTGGTACGACAACGAGAACTCCTACACTTCTCAGATGGTCCGTACCATCAAGTACTTCGAGAAGTTCGTTGCGTAAGCGCACGCATATGTGACGCCTTGGCGCGGTCGCAGCATCTGCCGCGACTGCGCCTTTTTATTAGAACTGTTTGTCTGTGAATAATGGATCGCGGGCACTTCTCGCGAGATAAGATGTGCCGGAGTCCAAAAAGTTTTGAGAGAAAGAGGATTGACATGGCTTTCACAAAGAAGACCGTTCGTGACGCCGATGTCGACGGTAAGCGTGTCCTGATGCGCGTTGATTTCAACGTGCCTTTGAAGGACGGCGTCGTGACCGATGACACCCGTGTCCGTGCAGCCCTGCCTACTATTCAGTATCTGCTTGATCACAACGCCAAGGTTATTTTGATGAGCCACCTCGGACGCCCTGACGGTACCGGCTTCCAGCCCGAGCTTTCACTGCGTCCTGCCGCCGAGAAGCTCTCCGAGCTTTTGGGCAAGCCCGTTCTGTTTGTGGAAGATACCTATGGCGAGAAGGCCAAAGAAGCCGTTGATTCCCTTGAGAATGGCCAGGTTCTCGTTCTTGAGAACGTCCGCTTTGACAAGCGCGAGAAGAAAAATGACCCAGAGATCGCAAAGATTCTTGCCTCCTATGGCGACATCTTTGTCCTCGACGCCTTCGGTACCGCTCACCGCGCGCAGGGCTCTGTGGTTGGACCTGCCGCGTACCTGCCTGCTTACGCCGGCTTCCTGCTTGAAAAAGAGGTAGATACACTGACCTCTATCTTCGCGGATCCCGCTCGTCCTTTCGTCGCCATTGTCGGCGGCTCTAAGGTTTCTTCCAAGATTGGCGTTCTCGATCACCTGATTGACTCTGCCGATACGCTCATTATCGGCGGCGGCATGGCGTACACCTTCTTCCTCGCTAAGGGCTATACCGTGGGAACTTCTCTTCAGGAGCCCGACTGGGTTGAGCCGGCAAAGAAGATGCTTGAAAAAGCAGAGGCTAAGGGCTGTAAGATTTTGCTCCCCGTTGACAACATTGTGGCCGACCACTTTGGCGAGGACGCGCAAGGGGAGGCTGTCAATTCTGACAACATTCCCGCTGACCGCATGGGTATGGACATCGGTCCTAAGACCGTGCAGCTGTATACCGATGCCATCAAGGGCGCGAAAACCGTTTTCTGGAACGGTCCGATGGGCGTTTTCGAGTTTGATCAGTTTGCAAAAGGAACTGAAGCGGTTGCTCGCGCTATCGCGGATTCTGATTGCACGTCCATCATCGGCGGTGGCGATTCTGTTGCCGCTATCAATAAGTTTGGTCTTGCCGATAAGATGAGCTGGATTTCCACGGGCGGTGGCGCCTCTATGGAGCTCGTTGAAGGCAAGGCTCTTCCTGGAGTGGAGGCGCTTCTCGATGCGTAACCGTATGATTGCCGGCAATTGGAAGATGAACAAGACGTTCTCCGAGGGCGTTGTCCTTGCTCAGGGCATTGTCGACGAGCTTGCAGGAGGGACCGGCGCCGTCGACGTTGTCATTGCTCCTCCCGCGGTCGACCTCAAGGGCGTTTCGGAGGTGCTCAATCAGGCCGGTTCTTCTGTGGCTCTTTCCGCGCAGAACGTGTATTGGGAAGAGTCGGGCGCGTATACCGGCGAGCTTGCTCCGGCGATGCTCGAATCTGTTGGCGCAACCTACTGCATCATTGGTCACTCTGAGCGTCGCGGCTACTTTGGTGAGACCGACGAGGACATCAATCGCAAGGCCAAGGCGTTGATGGCTCACGGCATTACGCCCATTTCCTGCTGTGGCGAGCCTTTGGAGGTTCGTGAAGCCGGTGGTCACGTTGCGTTTGTCGTCAAGCAGATCAAGGCTGATACCGCAGGTCTTACAATTACTGACCCGTCCAAGTATGTCATCGCATATGAGCCTATTTGGGCTATCGGCACCGGCAAGACCGCTACGGCTGATGATGCGCAGGAAGTCTGCGGCGCTATCCGCAAGACGCTCGTCGAGATCTTTGGCGCCGAGACGGCACAGGGCATCCGTATTCTGTACGGCGGCTCGGCAAAGCCCGAGAACATCAACGGCTTCCTTGAGAAGGAGGACGTCGACGGCGCTTTGGTGGGCGGCGCGTCGCTCAAGACCGATTCCTTTGCCGCTATGGTAAAGAGCGCCATGAACTAAGGACGGGACGTCGCAGGCACTGGGCTTAAGGTGCTACGCGCTGCGAGCCTAAGGTGCTACGCACTGAAGCGTGGACATACGCATTTTGCGTAAATATACACATGTCGTGTCTCAAAAGGGCACGGCATGTGTTACTCTATTACGTCAGTTTGCGCTTGCCGATGTACGGGCTTCTCGCCGACCGGCCTGCGCGGCAAAAATGTAAGCATCAAAAGGAGACTTTTCGTGGGCGTACTGAATACTATTTTGCTTGTGCTGCTTTTCATTTCCGGCATTCTGACCGTTTTTCTGGTGCTGGCGCACTCAGGCAAGGGAACGGGCATCTCGGACATGATTGCCGCGTCCATGTACAATTCCAATGCAGGCACCGGCATTCTTGAAAAAAATCTTGACCGTCTGACTGTTATCACCACTGCAATTTTTATTATTTGCATCGTTATCATGGCGCTTACCTTCCCCTTGGGGACTATGGGTATTAATTAGCGTATTTGTCCTGCGTATTGTTATGGATTGGCGAGCCGGCGCTTGTGTTTTGAGCGCCGGTTTTTTATGCCTGTTAATGCATTTCCGAGAAACGAGAACAACTGGAAAAGCGAGAAGCGAGAAGCGAGAAGCAAGAAGGGTCATCGAGAAATCCAGGCAGTTTTTCCTACGGTTTCAAACTTCCGGGGCTCCCAGTTTCCAAAAAAGTGCATGAGTTGTGATATGAAAACTCCTAAAAAAGGCATCAGTTGTGATAAATCCCCTAAAAATGCCATGAGTTGTGAAATCTTTTTATCACAACTGTGGCACTTTTTTGGAAATGGTAGGGAAGCGGCATAGAAGCGGCATAGAAGCGGCAGGGAATTCGAAGGGCATCAAGCAAAACGGCGAGAAGTGACTTTCCAAGCGATGCCAAAAGCCGCGCGCTGTCACAGTGCCTTGTTACGTTGTGTTTATTATGTTGCGGTTGTTACGTAATTGTTTCTTCTTGCACAAGTAATTAAAAAGGGCGTATATTCATATGAATATTTGTAGGCCAATAAACGGAATAGGTGATTTTATGGCTAACAGTCTGACCCGTCGATCTTTCTTTGAGGTTTCTGGTCTTGCTGCAGCAGGTCTTGGACTTACCGCCTGCGGTGGTGGCAACGGAACTCAGGGAGGCTCCGGCGATACGGGAGTTGAGCCACAGGACGGCTCTCCGGCAACGACCGCTCTCGATAAGCTTCCGCTTCCTGAGAAGGGTAAGACCTACAACAACCCTAAGAAGCGCGACGAAGTCAAAGACGATGGTACGGTAACGCTTGCTATCAACGAAGTCGGCCCTAACTGGAACTATGTAGGCCTTGAAGGCAATACGACATACATGAACTGGATGTGGTCTTTGTATATGCCTATTAATCTGGTTAGTGCCGATGCGACTGGCTCTACGTACACTCCTAAAGCCGACTACATCAAATCACTTTCTTCCGATGAGTCTTCAGGTAAGCAGATTATTACCGTTGTGTATGCCGATCAGGCTAAGTTCAACGACGGCACTGATATTGACTGGAAAGCGTTTGAGACTGTATGGAAGTGTCTCTCTGGTCAGAGTGAGGACTATCAGGTTGCCGCTACTGACGGCTGGGATAAGATTGAAAGCGTTACTCAGGGCGATACCGCAAAGACGGCAGTTATTACCATGAGAGAGCCGGTTTATCCGTATGAGGCTCTTGTAGACAGGGTGCTTCACCCCGATTTCCTTGATGTTGATACGTTTAACAGTGGCTTTTTGAATAATCCACATGTTGAATATGGTGCCGGTCCTTACATCGTTGATTCCTTCGATGACACCCATGCCACATTCAAGCCCAATCCCAAGTGGTGGGGAGATGCTCCTAAATCCACGACGATAACGTATAAGCAGATGGAAGCTCAGGCCACCTTTAATGCGTTCAAAAACGGTGAGATTGACTCCGTCGGTACGGGTCTTTCCGGTACTGCTGAGATGCTTTCCAACTTTAACAACATGGAAGATGCCCAGATTCGTCGTGGCCTTTCTACCTCCATTGCGGTTATTGAGATCAACTCTACACGTGGAGCGCTTCAGGATATTGCAGTCCGTAAGGCATTTTGCCAGGCGGTCGATCCCGCAACCATCGTTTCCATTGTTTTCCAGGGTGTTAACTGGCAAGAGGAAGCGCCAGGCTCCATGCTCCTTCCGTACTGGGCAGACGGCTATGAGGACAACCGTCCCGATGATCTGAAGAATCTTAAAGACGCTTCCGCTCGTACCGCAGCTGCAAAGAAGACGCTTGAAGATGCAGGCTATACTGCGGGCTCTGATGGTATCTATGCAAAGGGCGATACCAAGGCGAGCTTCTCCTTTACCACCTTTGGTGACTCCACAACCGTTAAGAACCGTTCCGCTGCCATTCAGAAGATGGCAAAAGACGCCGGTATCCAGGTTGACATTGACAACCACGCCTCTTCTGAGTTCTCTAAGATTTTGAGCTCTGGCGCATGGGACACCTGTCTCTTTGGCTGGAACGGCACTACAACCTCCATTTGGAATGGTGTCCAGCTCTATGGTTCTGAGTCCTCTTCCAACTTTGGTAAGCAAGGTACCGCTGAGACCGATGCTGAGTTTGCGAAGGTTCCTTCCATCAAAGACAAGGCCGAGCAATTCAAGCAGTGCAACGCTACCGAGAAGAAGCTGATGGAGACGTACGCCTATCTGCCTCTGTTCACCGGTCCTGACTGCTCTGTTGTCAAGAAGGGTCTGGCAAACTATGGTCCTGCGCTCTTTGAGGATCCGGTTGTTACCAACCTTGGTTGGCAAAAGGACTAACTGCTATTGCGCTGGAATTTCGTGAAGGGTTTTGCTGAGAAAAACTTTCTTGATTTTCTCGCGTGCAGCGCAGTGGAATGTGTTAGTATATCCCTCGCTGCAAGGCATGTCGGAGTGGCGGAATTGGCAGACGCGCTAGCTTGAGGTGCTAGTGACTTACTAAACGGTCGTGCGGGTTCAAGTCCCGCCTCCGACACCATGGAAATGCGGCGGACCTCTTCGGAGGTCCGCTTTTTGTCTGAATGTGACGTAATCATCTAAGCGGGTGTGTATCCTGCAGTGCCCCGCAGCGCCCTTCAATATTCTGCAGCGTCTTTCCTTTGTAAACAGCTCGTTTCCAAATGTTAAACAATCTGTTTCCACATATTAAACAACATGTTTCCGGCTAAAGACCCATTTTTTGATTTGTTATAGTGAGCAAATCAACTGTTCGTCTCGTAATGGAATGGGTGATCTTATGGCTTACAGTAATCTTTCCCGCCGTTCGTTTTTGACGCTTTCCGGTGCTGCGGCTGCAGGGCTTGGCCTTGCTGGGTGCAACAACGGCGCGGCCAACGATGGCAATAAAGCGTCCGGCGATGTTGAGCCACCGGAAGGAAGTCCGGCTACCACAGCCCTTGATAAGCTTCCTATCCCCGAGAAAGGCAAGGTCTACATCAACGCCAAGACGCGCGATGAGATTAAGGATGGCGGCACGCTCACCCTTCCCATTACCGAGATTGGACCGGACTGGAATTACCTCAATGTAGCTGGCAATACGCTCTACATGCACGAGCTCTGGAATTACTACATGCCTGCTCTTTGCGTTTTGGGTGACGCTACGGGCTCTAAGATTGAACCCAATCCCGACTTCATTAAGTCCATCAAGGTGGATGAGAGTAGCGGTAAACAGGTCATTACGGTTGAGTATGCCGAGAAGGCCGTCTTTAATGACGGCACTCCAATAGACTGGCAGGCGTTTAACGCCGTTTATACCGTTATGAGTGGTAAAGACGAAGCGTACACTCCCTCTGCGACCGATGGTTACGACAAGATTGAAAGCGTTGCCAAGGGCGCGACTGACAAAATCGCCGTTGTTACCATGACGGAACCGGTCTATCCCGCCGAGGCGCTTTTTGTCACTGCACTGCACCCATCGGCAGCCGATCCCGACATCTTCAATAATGGCTGGGCTAATGAGCCGCATGTGGATTGGGGTGCTGGCCCGTTTACCATCGACTCCTTCAGCGACACTCAGGTGACCCTCAAGCCCAATCCTAACTGGTGGGGAGACGCTCCTAAGCTCGATACCATCGTCTTCAAGCAGATGGAGTCGCAGGCGCTCTTCAACGCCTTCAAGAACGGCGAGATTGATACGACCGGTGTGACTCAGTCTGGCTCTGCCGAGATGCTCTCCAACTTCAACAGCATGGAAGACGCGCAGATACGCCGCGCTTACGGCAAATCGGTCTACAACATTGAGATTAACGCCACGCGCGGTGCCCTTACCGACATCAATGTTCGTAAGGCTTTCTGCCAGTCCATCGACCCCGCGGTCATTGTCTCCATTGTCTTCCAGGGTGTTAACTGGCAAGAAGAGGCTCCGGGCTCGTTGCTCCTTCAGACGTGGTCCGATGGTTATGAAAACAACCTGCCCTCCGATGTCAAAGACCTTACTGACAGCGCCGCCCATGTAGCCGCTGCCAAGAAGACCCTTGAAGCTGCAGGCTATGCGCTTGGCTCTGACGGCATCTATGCTAAGGACGACACCAAGGTCACCTTCGCTTTCACGACGTTCGGAGATTCGGCTACCACCAAGAACCGCGCAGCCGCAGTTCAGAAGATGGCTAAGGACGCGGGTATTGAGGTCACCATTGACAATCACCCGTCTTCCGAGTTTTCTAAAGTGTTGGTTTCCGGTGACTGGGACACCTGCATGTTCGGGTGGAGCGGTACTGCGACTTCTATCTGGAACGGCGGACAGCTCTACGGGTCTACGTCTGAGTCCAACTTTGCCAAGTGCGGAAGCGCGGAGATTGACGCCGATTTCGCCAAGGTTCCCTCTATCGCTGACCACGCCGAGCAGGTCAAGGCGAGTAATGATGCCGAGAAGAAGAGCATGGCCTCTTACGGTTACCTACCCGTCTACTCCGGACCTGAGGTCATTGTTGTCAAGAAGGGCATTGCGAATATCGGACCTAACCTGTATCTTGACATCCGCACCGAAGATATCGGCTGGGAGAAATAGACGGCGAGAAGTGGCTTCGGTGGTCCTCCACCGGGCTCGGTTGGCTTCAGTCGACTTCGCCGACCGCTAGCTGTAAACGCCCTCAACCGTCTTCAGAGGCTTCAGTACCTAGCCTCCTTGTTTTATAGCACGCTAAAGCGGACTCTTCGGGGTCCGCTTTTTCATGCCTTATGAGCCCTCCATGCCCTATAAGCTCCTCATGTCAGCCCAGTTTGCGGCCATTCCATTTTCATGTCAGCTCAGTTTTTCTTACCATTTCAGCTTTTCTATGATGTCCCATAATTATGGGACAGTCGCTCATTTGCCGATTTTACATAGTGACCGCGCGTGTTTAGCTGTTCACATCGGCTGTCCGCGCCCATCGGCCGCACCCGCGCGTACCCGCCACGCTCCAGCGCGCGCTAGACGGAATGCCTGTCGCCATGTGATTCGTGGCACAATAACATCTGAAAAAGAAAGGCGGCGTCTATGGCAGAACAAGAACTGAGCGTACGATCCATTGACGGTATCGTTGAAGGCAGCGTTACCGCGACGCTTGCGCGTATTTTGCAGCTCGTGGGAGACGCCGTTATTGTTTTTGACCAAGAGGGACGGGTACTTCTCGCCAATGACGAAGCTGTCAGACTGTTTGAATACCACGAAAGAAACCTTGTAGGATCTGATATCCGCACCTTCTTTACGCCTGGCGACGCGGAAGATCGGTCGGCGGCATTTGACGCGGAGGCGCTCCCATTCCCAGTTGACGGAAGCACAGCGCTTGTAACAGTCGCGGACGCCGCCGGTGAACCATTGACGCTGCGCGTGCGTTCTGAGCGGGTAGGGGCGCCCACAGAGGCTTTTGTGCTTGTTGTTGTACCGGTGAGTGACGAGGCGACGTCTGAGCGAGAAGAACAGCGCACCATAGAGGAGCTCCGCCGGGCAAACAAGCGGCTTTCCGGAGCACTTAATATCGTGTTGGATACGCTTGATTCCGAAAATATGGGGCAGTTGCTTGAGCGTGTCATCGCTGAGATTGCTGACACTATGGAGGCCGACGGTTCCCTCATCTATCTTGCGGAACATGATGGCTTTCACCTACATGGGACAACCGAGTCTATCGCGCGCTCATCGGCGCCGCGGTTTGTGGGGTACGGGCATCTGATAGAAAATCTCTGCGCGGATACGGGCCATGCGCTCAGGCTGCGCGTGGCGCCGCCGGATCCTCAGGATTTGCGTGCCGGACGCCTGACCTCTCGTGATGTAGTCAACGACGATACGCGTGAGGTGTATGAGGTTGCGGTTCGTCATTTGCCGCCGTTCGTCAGTTTTATCGCGGTACCTGTGTGGTTTGGTGGTCAGATCATAGCGCTGATTGAAGTGGGCTGGAAAACCGTGCACCCCCTGAATTCTGACGACACGCGCCTGCTTGATTCCATCTCAAATTACCTTTCAGTGCAGTTGGTGGGTGCGCTTTCTACGATGCGGACGCAACGGCGCAATGAGTTGCGTGAGCTTGCGCTTGATGTTCGCAACCGTTTGACGGCCGCTGCCGGCGCTCAAGAAGGTGGAGCCAGCAGAGTTCTGCCCGAGGTCATGCAAGAGGTGGCAGAGGCTCTCGATGCCGTGGTATATCCTGTCGTGTGCTGCGAAGTGTCCGGCAGACCTGTAGTTCACCCCGCGGACGCTCCGGTATTTGAGCTGCCCGCTGGTTTAGGGGAGATTTCCGAGAAGGACGAGGAAGCTCAGGTCATAGCCATTGCTCCCGACTCTGCCATAAGTGAGGAACTCCGCGCTTTGCAGCAACCGTGCATAGGCGCGGCCCTTCTCGCTGGGAAAATAGAAGACAAGCGCCGGACCTGGCTTTTCTTGCGGCCGTATGATTCGGAGCCTATGAGCGACATCGACCTTGAATTGCTGCAGCGCGTGGCTCTCAATGTGAGGGCTATTGTGGCGGGCGCGGAAGAAAGCAAGCAAAACAAGCGTATCTCGCAGGCGCTGATGACAGGCATGAAGAATGAACTGCAGCATATTGATGGTATCGAGGCGCAAGGAATCTATTCGTCCGCGACCGCGGCAGCCTTTGTCGGCGGCGATTTCTACAGCCTTGTGAGACTTTCGGGACGTCGAGCCTGCGTTATTATGGGCGATGTTTCCGGTAAGGGCATTGAAGCCGCCTCCGTGTCATCGGCTGTGAAGACGGCGCTTTCCGCATACGCGTGGGAGGGGATTGGTCCTGCTCGCATGGTGGCGAATCTAAACGAGTTTCTTTTGGGCTTCTCGCGCATCGAAACGTTTGCGACGTTGTTTGTCGGCGTGGTCGATTTGGCGAAGGGCGTGTTGACATACTGTTCGGCGGGACATCCACCCGCGGCGCTTGTGCGCGCCGCTACGGGCGAGGCGCAGCTTTTGGATGTGCAGTCCGGTGTCGTGGGAGCGTTTCAGGATATGACATACAAAAACGGCTACGTTGAGCTGCGTAAAGATGATGTTTTATTTCTGTACACCGACGGTACGACTGAGGCGAGAAGCCCCGAGGGTGCATTTTTTGGCGAGACGGGCTTGCGTGACATGGTCATGAGTGAAGTTCCTCATGGCTTTGAAGGACTGCTTGACCGCTTTTTGGCGACGCTGGATGCCTATACAGGACGCAGCCTTGAAGATGACGTTGCTATGGTCGCCTTGCGGTTTTCCGGGCTGCCGGCGTAGCGCGTCGCGCGGTAGCGTAACGCTTGCGTTGGCGATGTGTCAGCGACGTGGAGCGTGGTTCCTGCATTGGTGATGCGGAGCGTGGCGCGCTGTGCTCTGCGCTGAAATAAATGCACGTATGTGGGAACAAAGCCTGTATGCGCACAAAACCAAACATAGCCTTGCTTTCTGTAAACTCTGATCTTGATGTCACCGCAGTTCCTGCAGTGCGACGCGAGGTCGAAGAGCTTTTAAATCAAGGCTGTCAGCGTATCGTGTTGAACATGGCCGATGTATCCTACATTGATTCGGCCGGCATGAGCTTTATCATGTGCGCCTTGCGCCGTGTTCGTTCAACCGGTGGACTTATGAGCCTTACCAATGTGTCGCAGCCGGTGTTTCGCTGTCTTTCGCGTATGCGTCTGGTTGATTTTATGCCAGTGACACGCGTTGGCGCGCATGCGCACGTTGCTCCTTTGGATCCTAGGGTGCGTCCGCTTTGGCAGACGACGTTTCGGGTGGACCCTTCCGCGCTGTACGCTGCCCGCGCTCGTGTGGATGAACTTCTCGCCAGCGTACCGTTTTCAAGCGACGCGATGTTTGACCTCAAGCTCGCGGTGGGCGAGGCTCTTGGCAATGCCGCGGATCATACGTGTGAGGGTGGCATCTTAACAACCATTGCAATGTATCCCGATCGTGTAACGGTGGACGTCGCTGATTGCGGCAGGGGATATGCGCTGGCAGACGATGAGGAACCTCCCGACGTTGATTGCTGTGCTGAGAGGGGTCGCGGTATCAAGCTGATGCGCTTGCTGACTGATGCTGTGTCGATTTCGGTCAAGCCGTCGGGCAAGGGGACTGTGGTGCATCTTGTGAAACTGGTGCGTTCGTGATTCTTTACAGCGCTTCTTTACAACGCTTCTTTACAACGCTTGATATAGATTTTCACAACTTGGTGTGGATCTTCACAAAACGTCCGGTAGTAACTTTCAAAAAAACACCTGATACCAATCGGTACCAGGTGTTTTGAACGTTCGCTGGAGGCGAGACCCGGATTCGAACCGGGGATAAAGGCTTTGCAGGCCTCTGCCTTACCACTTGGCCATCTCGCCGAAGATGCCGTATAAAAAAGGCCGATCGAAACCGGCCGAAAATTCATGGAGCGGGCTACGGGGTTCGAACCCGCGACCTCAACCTTGGCAAGGTTGCGCGCTACCAACTGCGCTAAGCCCGCGAAGTGCGAGGAATAATATACGCAAACCGCGCG
Source organism: Lancefieldella sp. Marseille-Q7238 (assembly GCF_949152215.1). GTDB lineage: Bacteria > Actinomycetota > Coriobacteriia > Coriobacteriales > Atopobiaceae > Lancefieldella. The sequence goes on along the minus strand of NZ_OX424407.1, from coordinate 449,180 downwards.
GCCAATGCAAGCGAAAATCACAAATTCACCCAAACTTTTTGTCAATCGTATGGTCGATTTCGTAGAAAGCCAGCTCTTATGCAGGGCAATAAACATGAACGCTCATCAAAGCGCAGAAATATCGTATCCTAGAGAAGCTGGCGGTTGATTGGATTTGCTTCATGCTCTTTATTCTTGCGTCACTTATCGCGCTTATATTTGTCGCGTGGCTCGTAGTGCGCGGCTTTGCAAATGCGTTTTATTTCTTCGCGCGTTGGCTTTCCGGCGGTGAAAAACTGGACGCTGAAACAACGTTGAGCGTATCAGGTAAGTTGCATTCCACTAAAAAAGAGAGAGAACAGTATCTTGGCGTCCTGCATATAGGCTGGTATCAGGTGGTTATTCTCTTTGTAGGAGGCAGTATGGCAGGCCTTCTGTTGGAGGAGATATGGATGCTTGTGACCGCCGGCCTGACCGAGTCGCGCGTAGGCCTTGTATGGGGACCGTTTTCCCCGCTGTATGGTACGGGCACTGTGCTTCTGACAGTTATCTGTTATTGGCTTCGCAGGCGTCATGTCTCCAACCTCGTGGTTTTTCTCGTTTCAGCCTGCATCGGCGGCATCCTTGAGCAGGTTACCGGGTGGGGTATGCTGACGTTTTTCCATACGCAATCGTGGAGCTACGCGCATTTGCCCGATCACATCACCGAATTTGTCGCCTGGCGGTTTTTGTTTTTCTGGGGACTTCTCGGGCTTGCCTGGTGTCGCTTTGTCATGCCTCGCGCGCTCTATCATATTGGCGAGCCAACTTCCAGGCGTCAGGCAATTTTCATCACGCTTATTTCGGTATACGTTGTCGCTGACGTGTGCATGACTGTTGCGTGTTTTACGCGCGCCACCGCGCGCGATGCGGGAGTTCCTCCGCATAACGCTTTCGAGGAGTGGGTGGACACGCATTATTCAAACGAGTTCATTTCCGCGCGGTTCCAGAATATGTCCGTTCACGTTGAGGGGACCAAGTAGCATGGCTGACGAGAAGAACCTCCACTCCCCGCAAAATTCCCGCTCCTCGCAAGACCTCAACCCTCCGCGAGACCTCAGTTCTCTGCAAAACCCTCACTCTCCGCAGGGGGAGAAAAAGGAACGTGAGGTATACCTCGATTTTGCTGCGGCAACGCCTATGGCTCCCGAGGTCGTTGAAGCGATGCTGCCTTATTTTACGGATCGCTTTTTCAACCCCTCCGCTCCATATGCTGCAGCCCGAGCGGTTCGAGATGAAGTTGAGCGAGCCCGCGCAAAACTGGCTCATACCATCGGCGCCCGTCCTGACAATATCGTTTTGACTGCCGGCGCCACGGAAGCAAACAACCTGGCTTTTGCTACGGTGTCCGATGATGGACACGTCATCGTAGACGCTATCGAACATGAAAGCGTGCTTGCCTGCGCAAATACTTTCAGCCATACAACCCTGCGTGTCGGAGCGGACGGCCGTGTGGATCCAGATCGTGTTGCAGCGGCCATCCGACCTCAGACTGAGCTCATTTCAATCGAGCTCGCAAACGGCGAGATTGGTACCATCCAGCCGATTCGCGAGATAGCCGCCGTAGCGGCGCGCGAGCGCAGCCGCCGCCTCAAAGCAGGGGAGACCCGTCCGCTTCATGTGCATGCCGATGCATCGCAGGCAGCTGCTACGCTTTCAGTGAATATTTCTTCACTTGATGTTGATATGCTTACGCTCTCCGCTGCAAAAGTCTATGGTCCCAAGCAGGTGGGGTTGTTGTGGGCTTCCGACAGCGTAAGGCTTCGGCCGCTGGTGCTGGGAGGCGGACAGGAGGGAGGCGTGCGCTCAGGAACGGAAAACGTAGCCGGCGTCATTGGCTTTGCCTGTGCGCTTGAACGCGCGCAAGCACATCAAAAGGAAGAAGCGCGCCGCCTTGCTCATCTGCGCGACCTCCTGCAAGCACAACTTGCGCATGAGTTTCTCGACATGGTAGTTTCAGGTCCAAAAAACGCGAAACTTCGTCTTCCGAGCCTGCTACATGTGGCGTTTCCGGGAGTTGAGGCGCGCCGCCTCGTAATTTTGCTTGAGCGCGAAGGCGTCTCGGTGGGAACAGGTTCGGCCTGCGCGGCATCAAAAATGCAAATATCTCATGTCCTTGAGGCAATCGGAGCATCGCATGAGGCGGCGGCGGGAAGCCTTCGCCTTACCCTCGGACGCACGACCACGCAAGACGATATCGTCTATGCCGCCTCCGCACTAATGCGCGCTGTTCATGCGGAGCAGGCTCGCGGCGCCGCATTCACGAACACGCTTCGCATGGCAAAGAGGAGCGCCAATGACTAAGACGGTATACCTGGGTATGAGCGGCGGCGTTGATTCGGCGCTTTCGGCTGCCCTTCTGTTGGAGCAGGGCTATGACGTCAGGGCTGTTTATATGCGCAACTGGTCGCAAGACCTGCCGGGATTTCGTTGTCCGTGGGCCGACGATTTGGCTGACGCGGAACGCGTGGCCGTCTCTCTCGGCATCGACTTGGCCGTTTGGGATTGCGAGAAGGAATACCGGGAAACAGTCGTTGACTACCTGCTTGACTCCTACGCCCACGGCTATACGCCCAATCCCGATGTCATGTGCAATCAAACGGTCAAGTTTGGCACCTTTGCCGAGCGCGCCTTTGCTGAAGGGGCCGATTATGTGGCAACAGGTCATTATGCTCGCGTGGCGTATGGCGAGAAGAACGTCCAAGGCGTGCACCATGCAAGGGTAGACGGTACTTCTCGCGAAGCAAGTATTTCTTGTCTCATGCGCGCCGCTGATGAGTACAAAGACCAGACGTACTTCCTCTGGCGTGTGCCGGGGCGTCTTTTTGAGAAGACAATCTTTCCGATTGGTGATATTCCCACAAAAGCCGAGGTACGCGCCATGTGCGCCGAGCGTGGCCTGGGTATTGAGAACAAGCCTGATTCCGACGGTATCTGTTTTATCGGACCGGTAGGACTCCGTACGTTTTTGCTGAATGCGCTTGAGCAAAAAGAAGGCGATATCATTGAATGGGAGAGCGGCAAAAAGCTCGGCGAGCATGACGGCGCGTTTTTGTTTACCGTCGGACAGCGCAAGGGGTTGTCGATTGGCGGCGGACCTGCTCGCTACGTCGTAGCAACGGATACCGATACAAACATCGTGTATGTGACGGCGGACAACAAAAGCCCGGCGCTTTGGACGCAAATGATGGATATCGCTGATACGCATTGGATTTCAGGAAGCGCTCCTGCAGATGGAAGGTATACGGTGCGCACGCGTCACACCGGAGAGCTGCGTTCTTGTCTGCTGACAAAGACAGGAGACGCAACCGCGCGCATTACCTATGAATCGCCGGTTCGCACGGTGGCTCCCGGTCAGTCAGCCGTTTTGTATGATGGGCTGGTGTGTGTAGGCGGAGGAATCATTGAGCGAGACGATGGACTTCTCGCCCAGTTCAAAGAATAAACGGTTACTAGAAAGCAGTCAGTCGCCAGGAAGTAAACGGCCGCCAGGGGATAAACAGCACCAGGGGACAGGCAATCGCCAAAGAGGAAACAGTCGTGTTGTCTCGGTGAGGATTGCCCGTCACGGGTATACTTAACAGGTCAGAAAAGAAATTCCGGGGATAGACGTCAAAGAGTCCGAGGAGGTGTTCATGGGTCGTTTGGAAGATTCTGCCGCATCAAAGCCTCTTGCTACAGCAAAAGCTACAGCCAAAGCAAAGGCAAAGCGCTCAGAGTCCCAAAAAGGGCCTCAAGACACTGCATCCGTGGACGCTGGCGTTGCGACTTCTGCGCCTAAGACCTCCCAATCCGCGGCTGCCGAATCCGGACACACAAACCGCCCAAAGGTTAAGGTGGCAACTAAGGTATCGGTCGCGCCAAGCCCTGCCACCGAGTCGGTTGAGGACGCCCGCAAAAGCTACGGACAGGTTCGCAAAAGCGTTCTGTTTCTTGTACTTGTTACCGTTTTGTACGGCATCTACATTGTGTTTTCCGGTCAGTTTGACGAGTTTGTCGGCGCTCTTGCTGGTGTTGATACCGGTTGGCTCATTGCCGGAGCATTCGCTTACTTCACCTATTATTTTTTAGGCATTCTCGCTTATATCATTTCGGTTATTACGGATCCTAACTGTCCCGTTGGCATACGCGACCTCATGAGCGTTGAAGCGGCGGGCATCTTCTTCATGAACCTGACCCCCAACGGTGCGGGAGCCGCACCTGCGCAGATTTTCCGTCTTACTCGCGCGGGTATTTCCGTGGGACAGGCAGGAGCGCTTCAGTTTACGCGCTTTGTGATGTATGAAGCGGGCGAGGGGATATTTGCTGCTCTTATCCTGCTCTTTAGGTTCAATTACTTCTTTGAGCAGTTTGGTGACGTTACCATTGTCGGCGTGGTATTGTTTGGTGCAAAGATCCTCATGGTGGGGGGCATGCTTGCTATCTGCTTGCTTCCGCGCATGGTCATTGCCGTAGGTAACTGGGGGCTCCGGGTTCTCTCACGCTTCAATATCGTGAAGCGCTACGACCATTGGTATGAGATCATCAACACGCAGGTACATGAGTTTTCATCAGGATTCAAAAACGCCGCCAAGAATGTTCCCGAGATGCTTGCAGTGCTTGTTATCACTCTGTTTCAGCTTGGCTGTCTGTACTCGCTGCCGTATTTTGTACTGCATGCCTTAGGACAGCCCGCAGACCTTTTGACCTGTCTGGCGTCCGGCTCTATGCTTGAGCTTCTCACCTCGGCAATTCCGCTTCCCGGTGGTACCGGTGGCGCTGAAGGTGGCTTTGCCTTTCTTTTTGGACATATGTTTGGCGAGAAAATCGCGGCGGGCTTTGTGCTTTGGCGTGCCATCGAGTATTTCCTCCCCACACTCTTTGCCTCCATGCTTTTGGGTCTGCGTTCCCATGGCGGTCCAACAGTGTATCGGCGCTGGACGCAAGCTGTGTCTTCACTTTCCGCCTTCATTTCTGGCGAGAAGCGCCTGGGGCAGAAAAAGCCCGCTTCGGCCGGTGGTATTCGTGTCAAGATGGGAGCCAAGGCCAAAAAGAAGTAGGGCGTACGAAGAAAGTTGCAAATGGCACTTGCATGTGCTGTGGGTTTTGTCGTACTATATCCCTCGCTGCAGGCGCGGTATCGCGGCTTGCTTGTGCTTGCCGAGCATACGGTATGCAGCTCATATAAGGGCGTTTAGCTCAGGGGGACGAGCGCTTCCCTGACACGGAAGAGGTCACAAGTTCAAATCTTGTAACGCCCACCATAAATTCGCAGGTCAGAGGCTATGCTCTCTGGCCTGCTTATTTTATGCCGCAATTCGCGCCGCAAAATTGCCGCAAAACTCTGGCGGGAACGTCTTTCCAAGGCACGAAGAAACCCGCCCCGAGGAGTCCATGGGTTTCCGGACGCCAGGCCAACGGCCCGGATGCTCCGGTCTTGCCGCCGCCATCGACCGTGCAGGGTGGCGACACCCAACAACCCATGAATGCCGCTGTGGGCTTCTGTGGTGCCGGTTTTCGGGCCGTTTGCCCTCCCCTTGGCGTTTTTAGTTTCCCACCACGGTAATTCGACGCCTTAAATCGGCCCTCAGAGTCTCGCAGACAGAGAAGGGGAGCCTCGCGCACGGCGAGACCCCCCTACTGCGGGTCTTGTGTCTTCGTGAGGCTGTCCCTACGCCTCCACGGGCACGCCCTCCGACGTTACGCCCGCGCTGCCGAGGTAGGCCGCCGAGGCGTCACTGACCTCTTGGGTGACGTTGGCGAGGATTTCCCCGTACGCCTTCGCATACGCCCCGCTCGAATCCTGGAGCATCGAGGCGCACGTGTCCGCGAAGTAGGAAACCTCCTTGTCGCACCGCTCCAGGTATGCGGCTGAATCGTCGTGCATGTCGATGCCCTGGCGCTGCACGTTGGTGTAGACCATCCGCGCGAGGGTGTAGTTCTGCTCCTTGTTCTTCGCGTCCAGGATGAGGCGGCCCGCCTCTTCTCGCGTGAGGTCGACGAGGGAGAGGAACTGCATCGTCTCGGGGCTTACCTGCCTGGGGCGGGGCGTGAAGTAGTCCGCCTTCGCCGCCTGGTAGTCGCCCATGGCCTTCCCAACGGCGTCCGAGAACTTGGAGCGCGCGGCCTCGTCCTGCGAGTCGAGTTCGGCGTTGCGCTGCTTGTACCCCTCGTCACCGACGATTCGGCCCACGAGGGACTGGTGGTTGGACTCACGCGCCCTCTGGATGCGGTCAAGCTCCGCCCTCGCGTCGAGGGTGGCCTTGCTGATGGCGGTGATGGTCGATGTTACTGAATCCTTGTAGCTCATTGTCTGTGCTCCGATCTGGTTATGTGGTTACTTGTTTCCAATGCTGAAGAAGTCACCGAGAAGAGCCTCGTTGAGCTTGCGGCCCTTCTCGGCACGCTTCATGCGCTCCGTCTCGTCGGTGAGGCGCACGCAGTTCTGGATGATGGAGTTGGCTGCGCTGAGGCGTACGCTGGGCGGTGCCGCTTCGTCGTGCATGACCTGGCACACCGTCTCAACCGCCTCCGAGAACCTTTCCTGTAGGGACTTCACCCCCTCGTCTATCAGCTCGTGCCTCGCCGCCGTGTACAGCTCAACGAACTCCGGGTCTGACTTGTAGGCACGCAGGGTCGATTCGCCGATGCCAGCCGCCTTCGCGGCTTCCTTGGCAGTGGGGTTTGCCATTAGGGCGGCTACCGCCCTCTCGTAGTTCCTCTTTGCCATAGTCTTTCCTTTCTCTCGTGACGTGCCCGAAAGATGACGCGCCCGAAAGCGCCGGTATGCGCTGCCCCTAGAACGGGCAGTCGGACATGTCAGGTTCCTCTGCTGGCTTCCCGTTCCACGCACGCGAGGCACCCTCGCTCCTAGCCCAGTTCCTCTCAAGCGCCCTCCAATCGGTGACGGGGGAGCCGTTCCTCCTCCAGCCGGTGGCCTCGTAGTAGTCGAAGAACCTGTCTGGGTCGATTCGCATGCCCTGCCCCTCGGCGTACTTCCTGACCTCATCCAGGGACGGCGTGTGTGCGGAACTTTCACTCTCACTCTTGCTATTGCTATTGCTATTGCTATTAGTCTCTTTATCTATTAACCCCGACCCATCGGTGGGGGTCTGGGTGGTACCCAGGTTTTCCGTTTTCGCAGGTGGGACGCTGTGCGCATCGTCGGTTTTTGCGGAAATCCCGGAGGCGGTTTCTCGCGGGTTTTCGCGAAAATCTGTGAAAACCTCGTCGGTTCTGCTCGCGTTCCTGGCAGATTTCCCGGAGTTCTTCATCCCGTTGAGCACCGACGTGCGGTACCTGTCCAGGTTCGCCCTCTGCGAGAAGTCGAACAGCTTCCCGAGGTTCCCCGTGAGGTCGTGCTCGCCCGTGAAGAAGTAGCCCACGCATGCGTAGAGCATCTTCCGCGCCTGGGCGTCGGGGAGCGCCTGCAGCCCCTCGAAGAACTCTCGGCTGACCTTCATGTACCTGATGCCGCCCATGGCTCCCACCTATCCAATCAGCCCGTCGTAGGCGCTCGTGCGGCGCTCGATGAGCTGGCGGCATGCTGGAACCTCTGCCATGAGCAGCCGCGCCAGTGCCGCGACATGGTTGTTGTTGACCTTGGTGGTGCGCCCGTGGCTGTCGGTGAAGTCACGCCTCCGAACCTGCTCCGCAAGCTCCTGCATGCCGAACCTACGGTTTTGAGATGCGTAGCCACGCGCTGCCTTGACCATGTAGGACCAAGCGCCTTCGTTCTCGGCAATCCATTCCTCTGCCTCGCGTGCGAACCTCTTGCGCCTCTGAGCTATCATTTGCTGTGAGGTGCGGCCAAGCCCCTCGTCCTGCGCCCTCGTGGCGGTTGCAGCCGTCGCGGGGGCCGTCTCCTTCCTAGCGCCCATCGTGCGTCGCCTCGCCCAGGCCGAATAGCTCAAGGATGGTTGCGGTGTTGAAGCGGTAGCGGTTGCCCACCCGCACGCAGGGGAGCTTGCCCGTGCTCGCCATGCGCTGGACGTGCCTTACGGTCACGCCCCCAAGTGCGGCGACGGTGTTCGCGTCGATGAGAGCGGGGAGTCCACTGGCCCCGTCCTTTACCTGCTCGATGGTGAATCGGGAGTTGTGCTCTGCGATTGTCGCGTCCATGGTTCCTCCTATTGGCTAGTTAACGAATCTGCTGTACCGGCACAGCACCAATGTAAGGGGAACGAACAGGCGGACTACCTGCCAGTTTTTCATAAATCGCGCACGTTCTAGCTGGGGATTTACGCTTATGAACAGAAGTCGGGCACGAAAGCCCATGATTGCCTGAGCCTCCGTGCCCGATAAAAAGAAAACTTTCGAGGGGTTCCGCCCGCTCAGTCGGTCGTGCCCTGGCCGTCCATCGGGTAGTCAATCCCGCCAAAAGCGAGCTGCTGCCATGCCATGAGGTATGCGTGTTCAAGAGCAATACGCTTGTCCCTGAGACTATCAAGGAATCTCCGCTGGACTGCTTCGGAAGGATATTGCGGCGGGTCAAACATCTTGATTCCACTGACCATATCGGCCATGTGCTCCGTGAATTTGGCGTCCAGCTCCTTCTTGCTCTCCTCATAGGCGCTCTTCGCCAGCTTTAGAAGCCTCTTCCTGCACCCGTCATCAAGGTGGTTTTTCCCGTTGGGGTCAAGCTCCCCACCCTTCTCCCACCTGCGGAGTGTTGACTCGTAGCAGCCTATTGCCTTGGCGATTTCCGGCCTCTTTATCCCAAGCTGGTGGAGGCTATCGAGCAGCGTCATGCGGCCAGACGGCACCACGTTGGTGCCGCTTTTCGCCTTCTTCAGGCTCTTCACCTTCATTTGTCATCAGTCCCCGTCTTGAGTCGGATGATTCGCGCGCCCTCGGGCTTGCGCTCCATCGCCCCGCTTACCGTCTCCGCCGCCCTGCGCTTCGCATCCGGGTCGGCGCTGGCGTAGATGTTCAGGGTCATGGCGGCGTTCGTATGCCCCAGGATGCTGGACACGCTCTTCACGTCCACGCCCTCCGATATCGCCGCCGTGGCGAACGTGTGCCTCAGGTCGTGGAAGGTCGGAGCCTTCCCCTGCGTGCCCACGAGGCCAAGCGATGCCGCAATGGCCTTCCAAGCCTCCCAGAGGGCGTGTGGGGCCAGGTTCGAGCCATCGACCTTGCCCAGTACGTAGAGGTCATTCGAGAACGGCAGACCGGCTTCCAGGCGCTCTCTCGCGCAATCAGCGCGCCGCGCCCTGAGGGCATCGGCAAGGGAGGAGGTGATTGGCACGTCGCGCCTGCTGCCCCCGGTCTTTGGCTCCTTCTCGTATGTCTTCCCGCCGTCTCTGCCTATGACGGTGCGAATCTTGATGGTTCCCGATTCGAGGTCAACGTTCCTCCATTGGAGGCCGCATATCTCACCCTCGCGCATTCCGGTGAACAGGGCGAGGCGTATCCCCAGGTTCACGGGGTTTGGTGCCGCCACCTCAAGGAAGGAGACCAGGCGGGCGCGTTGTGCGGCGTCGAGGGCGTTCGGCTCCTTCTTGGGAATCTTGGGGAGCTTGACGGTGCGCAGGGGGTTCTTGACTATGCGCCCGGTGTCCTCCGCGTTGGTCATGGCTGCTTTGAGCAGGTTGAACGCCTTTCGCACGGTCGACGCCGCATAGCCATCGGTGACCATCGCGTTCACCCATGCCTGGGCGTTCTCTGCCTCTAGCTCCTCAAGGCTCAGGGAACCAAGCTCGCCGTCGATGTGCTTGAGCATCGCGCGATAGACGGTGACCGTTGACCTCTCGATTGACCCGGACGCCTCCAAGGTATCGACGTAGCGCGAGACGTACTCAATCACGGTGGTGGAGGGTGCCAGGATGCCCGCGTGTGCTGCCTCGGCCTCCATGGCATCGTGCCATTTCTCTAGCTCCTTGGTTGCGTCGCGCTTGCCCTTCGCTTTGAGGGTCTTCTCTCTCTTGCGCCATTTACCACTCTCGTCCTTGTAGGAGAGGACGCCGATGAAGCCCCTGTCTTTCCTGTTACGTAGATAGGCTGATGAGTAGAACATCGTTCCTCCTGCCGCAAAATGAGCCGCAAAAACGCCGCAAAATATCGACGTCGTTATTGTACACCATTTTGCGGCAGATTCGTTATTGTACATAAAACATTAGGTAGATAGTTCGTTATTGTCGCTCAGCAATTTCCTGTTCTTGCAGTAAGGAAGACTGACACGGAAGAGGTAACAAGTTCAAATCTTGTAACGCCCACCACAAGTTCGCAGGTCATCGGGTTTCTCGATGACCTGTTTCTTAAGGTTCAGATATGTTTAATACTATAGACGGAGAAACCATACTCCTTGGCGTACAGATGTTTCAATAGTCGATGCAAGTCTCTATTGATTATGACTATAGATTTCAAATGGCGTCGGAGGTTATTGCTAGCTGAAATTATCATATCGGTAGCTGCTTCAATTTTGTTGCAGCTCCAGTTGATAAGTCCAAAGGTTTTTGCATGGTCTTTGGTGCCTATTACTGTTCTCTTTCTTGCAGCAACAGTAACAGGAAATGAAACAAAACCGGTATTCAAGATCTTGTCATGTGTACTTTGGCTTGCAATGACGGCATACGCGTTGGTGTTCTTTTTGAATCAATAGTACTGTTGTAAATAGCGCTGTACAAAGCATGGTGCGGTAAGTCTGAGTACAGTGCTTTTACGCTGATTTTGAGAGTGTTATCCGGGTCAGATGGTTACTGCTGAGTAATCGGCTGTAATGCCGATGAACTCTTGTATTTCTCAGGTTGCTCAATTTAGCACTAGGTGTGCCGATTGGCTGCGCCCTTTAAATAGCAATCTGATGCTGAAATTTTGAGGTAGGGATTTAAGGGGCAGCTAGGCAGCTTAAAAAAGTGGCAGGCTTCTTATTGATTTTGCCGTTTCAATCTCTTGCCAGGTTTTAAGAAGGTTTTGTCACCTCTTGTCTGATCAGATAGAGCAGCTGTCATCTGATGCCGGCTTTATTGCATGTATGTAGTTTTACAGCTCTTTTTGCTGATATAAGTCGGCATCCTTAAAGCCCTGCGCACGATAGTAAGCGCGTGTGCCAATGGAGCTGATCACATTGAGGGCAGTATAACCTTCGTCTGCAGCAATCTTACCCGCCTGTACGAGTAGCTTTTGGCCAAGACCCTGATGTTGCGCGGATATGCCTTCTGAGCCCAGAGACAAAGCCTGGCCATAAATATGCAGTTCTCGGATCATCGCCTGATCCGGCTGGACTATCAATTCATCGGCATGTACGTCGCATGTGCCTGCCGCCAGCTCATCCCAGTGTGGGAGTGAGAGCCGACAAAAACCTGCGATTTTGTTATCTCTCGTTACCCACTGCAAAAAGTGCTCATCACTTACGGCAGTAGTATAGGTGTAGTCCTGTAAGCTGAGCTCAGCTGCACTTACCTGTTGCTGGTTGATCTCCCTGAAGCGGATCTCTTGTACACAGGAAGCCTTTTCCCCATCATTGAGCTCTTGTTCGACCATTTGGCGCAGGTTTGTGTGTTTGTTGCCTACCAAAATATCGGTGGCACTAATATCGCGGATCATACGAGAAATACGTACGTATGTCGGTGCCGCTAATACGTCGTGTACCAGCACATCTACCAGCTCGTTTTTGGAGTAGGGCTGCCAGAGTCCCTTCCGGTACTTCTTGACCAGTTGCGTACCGTCTACCAATGCGCAAGGATAGAGTTTGATCTCATCGGGCAGATAGCCGGGGTCAGTTACAAAATTGATAAAGTCTTGCTTATCTGCCTCGGGTGTTGCACCTAACAGATTGACCATAAGGTGCGAGTGGATCTTGAATCCATAGAGGCGAATAAGTGAGAATGCGCGTTTGATCTGCGCGACAGTCATTTGGCGTAAGTTGGCATCAAGAATTTCCTGCCGGGTACTTTGGATGCCGATTTGGATTTTAGTGCAGCCAAGCTGTCTGAACATGCGCAGGTTTGCGGGTATGATCGTATCAGGGCGCGTTTCTATGACCAGACCCACTACGCGGCAGGCTGCAGTCTCATTAGCACGTTGCTGTTTAAGAAGATCTTCGAAAGTAGCACGCATATGAGACCATGCAGTTTGGTGTGCTTGGCTGGTATCGTACAGCCTGTGGAAGGCCTGATTATACGTTACGGCATGCGCGTTGACGGCCGCTTGCTGACGAGCAACAAATGAAGACAGCGCTTCTTCTGTATTTTGCAATCCAAAAGAGCGATACCAATGCAGGCGCTTCTCGATCTGCTGAGGTGAACGGGGCCAATCATTGAGTGCGCGGAATAACTCGCTTATGAACCAGTATTGATAGTCCGCAGGATAATCACTCCAGGTGCCACCCAGTACAATAAGCTCGATCTTGTCTGTGGAATGGCCCATCTGATGCAGTGCTTGCAGACGAGCGGCAACTTGTACGTAAGGGTCAAAGAATGCTTGCTCCGCACGCTGACAGGCCGGCTCGTTGGCAATATAGCTTTTGGGCATGCGTAGATCACAGGGACAGTACAGGCAATTGCTTGAGCAGGTATGTGGTCGTGTGATGACCGTAATGGTGGCTACACCCGAGGCAGTGCGCCGCGGTTTCATGCGCACCGAGTGTATAAAGCGCGCTTCCAGCTCGGGCGTAACGTTCCAAGAGCGCCACAGCTCAGCATTTTTGTTCTTGACCTGTAAAAAATAGGGCAGGACAGCACGTTTGGGAATCTGTTTTGGGCTATCTATGCCGCTGATGTTGTTGACAGTACCGCTGTGTGAGCGGAGCAACACCTCAAGCTGATGGGCGTCAAGAGCGCTCTGAGAGCTCGCGCGAAGTTTCTCTAGTATGTCCCATATGAGTTCGTTCATACTCGCATTATACGCAGTCAGCCTGACTTCACGTCGGTCGGGGTAACGATAGTGAGATAAAATCCACGTATGAATACTCATATGAACATTGCCGGTACCTCATCTGACAGCAAGCAGACCGCGCGTCTGCTCAGCCACATTACCTCTGAGTTCTATGCGCAGCAGGCTCAGAGCTTCTCTGCCACGCGTCAGGCGCCTTGGCAAGGCTGGCAGCAGTGTTTGGATGCCATGCCTCGCTTTATGGCTGCCGAGAAGCCCCGTGTGCTTGATGTGGGATGCGGTAACTTACGCTTTGCTCGATTTGTGATGAAATCGGGCGTCAAACCCGCGGCGTATGTTGCGATAGATAATTGCGAGCCGCTGGTTCACTGCGGAGCGGCGGATGATCGGATTGTCTTTGTCAAAATGGATGTAGTGAACAGCCTGTTGGACAATACGTTGGCGTCTCAGCTGAAGATGCCGGCCTCTGACTTAGTAGTTGCCTTTGGCTTTATGCACCATGTGCCGGGAGCTCAAAATCGGGTGCAGCTTGTGCGTACTCTGCTAGACAAAACCAAACCGGGAGGATATCTCTGTATCTCATTTTGGCAATTTATGAACAGTGTCAAATTAGCCGCTAAAGCCAATACAACAACAGCCCAGGCTTTGCAGCAGCTCCAGATGGACGCAGACGTTTTAGAGGAACACGACTACCTGCTAGGCTGGCAGGACGAAGCTCATGCATGGCGATACTGCCATCACTTTACACAAGACGAGCTTGATGACCTTATTGCTCAGCTTGGCTCTCACGTGCGCATATGCGCGCAGTTTAGCGCAGATGGGAAAGATGAAAATCTTAACCGATACCTTGTGTTCCAACGTGTGCGCTAGTACTTTTTATGCATTTATGTACTAGCGCGAAGACTGCAAGATTACCTGTGACAGTGACTGTTGTACAGCAGAAGTTTTCGTCTCAAAATGTTGTCAGAAGATAGTTAGAATAAGCTAACTTGTGGGTATTACTACTAGCAAGGTAGCAATACCTTGACGTTGTCTGATAACCCCGACTGAAGGAGGACGACATGTCCCAGATTGGCAACGAAATCAAAGATTTTACGGTGCAGGCTTTCCAAAACAATGAAATCAAGACTGTCTCAAAAGCAGACACGCTGGGGAAGTGGAGCCTTTTCTTCTTCTATCCGGCTGACTTTACGTTTGTCTGTCCGACCGAGCTTGAGGATCTTGCAGAAAACTACAGCAAATTCCAAGAAATCGACGCGGAGATTTATTCCGTTTCCTGCGACACTGAATTCGTGCATAAGGCATGGCATGATGAGTCCGAGCGTATCTCTAAGGTAACCTATCCGATGCTCGCCGATCCCGCGCAGGTGCTTGCAAGAAACTTTGGCGTTTTGATAGAGGAAGCCGGTCAGGCTGAGCGTGGCGCATTTATCGTTGATCCTGAAGGCGTCATTCAAGTTGAGATGGTCACCGCCGGTGGCATCGGTCGCAATGCCGATGAGCTTTTGCGCCTGCTTCAGGCTGCTCAATTTGTCGCGCAATATGGCGATCAGGTATGTCCTGCCAAGTGGCACCCCGGCGCCGAAACTTTGAAGCCGGGTCTTGACCTTGTCGGTCAGCTGTAAGAAGACAAGAAAGCATGTAATGCATGCTGGCGCTCTGAAGTAAATACAGTGCACGCTCCCAGCGAACGACAGGTCCCCTTAAGGACCTGTCGTTTTCTTTATCGTCCGGCTATTTTGTGGGCTTCTGCATAAGGACGGATTTTTTCTACCGTTGACGGAGGTTCCACCTTGAAAAAATGCAACTAACTAGGAATGATGGATAGTGGTGAAAGGAGGTGAGGAATATGGGAAACACAAAAAAGATTTTCCTTTTTTGCAGTGCTGGAATGTCTACAAGTATGTTGGCATATGCAATGCAGCAGGTAGCTGATAATCATAAGTTGCCGATTACCGTTGAGGCGAAGCCGGTTGACTCTATCGGGCAAATCATTGAGGCCGAACGTCCTGACTGCATTCTTCTGGGCCCCCAAGTCTCACATATGTATAGCGAAACAGTTAAAAGGTTCGGCCCGACGGGAATACCCATCAGCCTTATTGATAAAGAATCATATGGTTTGATGGACGGAGAGAAGGTCCTTAAAAAGGCCATTCTCCTTATCAAACAGGCCAAATCAGCACAGTAAGACAAAACAGTATCGGATCTTTGCGTGGATTGGAGAAAGCACCATGATGGAACGGCTTGAAAAAATGCTGTTGCCGCTTGCGGAAGCTATTGGTAAGAACAAGTATCTTGTTGCGCTTCGCGACGGCTTTCTTGTTCTGACGCCCTTGCTTATCGCTGGCTCGATTTTCCTACTCATTGCCAACTTTCCTATTCCGGCTTGGACGGAGTGGCTTTCCTCCGTTGTCATCAATCAAAGTACTGGTGAAACGCTCGAAGCCTTTGTGTCTAAACCCTCGTCGGCAACCTTTTCAATTATGGCAATCTTTGCTGTGATCGGCATTGCTTATTCATTTGCGCGTGAGATGAAGACGGATAAGATTTTTGCCGCGGCGACTGCGGTCATGTCCTGGTTCCTTCTTATGCCGTACTGGGTGAACGGATCTGCGCTTATCAATGGCGAGAAGACTGCTGTGACTATTCCAGGCATCTCTACCGGATGGGTCGGCGCTAAAGGTATCTTTATCGGCATTATCTGTGCTTTTGTATCTGTTCACATTTATAAATGGGTTGAAGACAGGGGCTGGACTATCAAGATGCCTCCCGGAGTACCTCCCACTGTCGTCAAGTCTTTCTCAGCACTTATTCCTGCCTGCGTTGTTATGATTGTTTTCTTTAGCATCAACCTCGTGCTCGGTCTTGCGCAAACCGATGCGTTTACCATCGTTTACAAGTTTTTGCAGACGCCGCTTCTCAATCTTGGTGATACGCTAGGGGCTATGGTAGTTGCCTATATCTTCCTGCACCTTTTCTGGTTCTTTGGCATCAACGGCGGTTCTGTGGTAGGCGCCGTATTCAATCCTATTCTTCAGACGCTTTCAGCTGAAAACGTAGCTTTCTTTACCACTGGGGCTGGATCCCCTCACATTATCTGTCAACAGTTCCAAGATCTCTTTGCAACTTTTGGCGGCTGTGGCTCAACGCTTTCTCTTGTTATTGCCATGTTTATGGTTTGCAAGTCTGAGCGCATAAAGAAACTTTCAAAGTTGGCTCTCGTGCCCGGTATTTTTGGCATCAACGAACCAATTGTCTTCGGCCTTCCCCTTGTGCTGAACCCCGCGATGTTAATTCCCTTTATGCTGGTTCCGACGCTCAATATCGTAATTTCTTATGCTTGTATGTCGCTCGGACTGGTTCCGGTATGTTCAGGTATCAATATTCCCTGGACGATGCCGGTTATTATTTCCGGTTTCCTGGCTACCAACTGGGCCGGTGCGCTCCTGCAAGCGCTCCTTCTTGTTATGGGCGTCTTTATCTACATACCGTTTATTAAGGCTATGGATAACGAATATCTTAAGGAAGAGCGGGAGAGCGTTGCCAAGATGGCCAAGACTGATGAGGCTGACGATATCGACCTTGATAACCTTTCCTTTGATGACCTGTGATGCGTACGATTTTCGTTTTGATTTTGAATGCAAGTATGCGCGGTTAGACGCGTTTGGAAGGCGGGATTTGCATATGAAGATAGTGATGGTATTCGATCAGATCCAGGCGGGCGCCGGCATTAAAGATGATCATATGGTTCCTTTGGGAATCATGAAGGGTGCCGTTGGACCCGCAATCATGATGGAGCCATATTTGAAGGCAATTGACGGTCATGTTCTGGCGTGTTTGTACTGTGGCGACGGCTACTATGCTCAAAACAGACAGGAATGCCTTCGCAAGTATTGCGCTATGGTCGAGAAGATAAAGCCTGACGTAGTCATATGCGGTCCCGCTTTCAATTACCTCGGTTTTGGTCGTATGGCTGCTGAAGTTGCTCTTGCCGTACAGGAGACGGGTACATCTCAGGCATTTGCAGCACTCTCCGAGGAAAACGAAGAGACTATTGCTGTCTACAAAGACCGCGTGTCGTTGGTGAAAACTCCCAAGAAGGGCGGGATTGGCCTTGACCGTTCATTGCGCGCGATTTGTGATCTGGCTGATGCGTTGCATTCCGGTGACAGTGTCCGTATCAGCGAACTTCAAAAGGAATATTGCTTCTAACGTACCGCAAAGAGGCGTATACAAAAAAGAGATGTACACAAAATAATCGAACGTGTAGCAGCGGCAAACGATAAAGCAGTGACTTCGGGCTAAAGAGAGATTTAAAAGAACGGAGGACGGATAGTATGTGGGGAATTATTGCTACATGGCGTATGGCGTTGGAAGGCGTCTCCGGAGCGGCGTGTATGCTTGCAGAAGGTGAGTCGGCAGGTGATGCCGTTGAAGCCGCCGTCCGTAAAGTGGAGGATTTCCCGTATTACAAATCCGTAGGTTTTGGTGGTCTTCCCAATGCTGAAGGAGACGTAGAGCTTGATGCTGGCTTTATGGACGGCGATACACTTGCTTTCGGTTCCGTTGGGGCTCTCAAGGATTTTGCAAATCCCGTATCTATTGCCCGCGCTCTTTCCCAAACTACTGCCAATTGCGTGCTGATGGGAGAAGGTGCCGAGAAGTATGCGGCACGTCAGGGGTTTGAGCGCAAAACAATGCTTACTGACCGAGCGAGAATTCGCTATATGAACCGTCTCAAAACTGATGGCGGCACAGCTATTCATACGGATCTGAAACCCTATGCGGGTCACGATACTGTTGGTATGGTGTGTCTGGATGCTAAGGGCACGATTGCCTCGGCAACTTCTACCAGTGGACTGTTTATGAAACGTCCTGGACGCATTGGTGATTCTCCCATATGTGGAGCGGGACTTTATGCCGATAGCTGTCGTGGTGGTGCCACAGTAACAGGTCTGGGTGAGGACTGCATGAGAGGCTGCATCTCATATGAGGTGGTACGGCTTATGGGAGAGGGTCTGAGACCTCAGGAAGCATGCGAGCAAGCAGTTGCCGCTCTTGATGAGAAGCTCAGGCGCGTGCGTGGCTCTGCAGGAGACCTTTCAATCGTTGCTATGAATGCTCAGGGAGCATGGGGTGCGGCTACCAATATAGACGGATTTTCCTTTGTGGTGGCTACAGAAGAACTTGCACCTGTCGTGTACGTTGCAGAGCGCCAAGGCTCCCATACCGTCTATCAACCGGCCACGAAAGCGTGGCTTGATGAATACATGACAGCGCGTACTGCGCCGGTGGAGCTGATATAAAAATGGCTGTTTCTGCGAAAAACACATTCTCTGATGAAGTTATCTTCAAGGCTGTTGACGCTTTTGCGCCATATATGATTGAGGCCATCAAAAACATCGCGCGCATTAACAGCGTGCAAGGCGAACCGACTCCTGAGGCTCCTTTTGGAATAGGAGTAAAGTACGCTCTTAAGCAGGCGTTGTTTGATGCTTCTGAGCTTGGATTCACAACAAAAAACGTTGATGATTATATGGGATACGCATCCTTTGGCTCATCGGAAGAATATATCTGTGCGGTAGGTCATCTGGATGTAGTACCTGCTGGTTTTGGATGGACACATGAGCCGTTTGGCGCGGAAGTAGCAGGGGGCATCATATACGGCAGAGGTGTTCTTGACAACAAAGGTCCTATCTACGCGTGTCTCTACGCGCTAGCCGCTCTCAAAAAATTAGGATTTGAGCCAGAAACCCAGATCCGAATCATATTCGGTTGCAATGAAGAAACCGGCTTTGGAGATCTTGAGTATTACCTTGCACATGAGAAGCCACCCGTTATGGGCTTTACGCCTGACTGCAAGTATCCGGTGGTATATGCCGAGCGTGGTCGGCTTGTAGTCCGTCTTTTCCCGCGAAGTGGCAAGCCTGAAGATGTTGCAGGTCTCCTAAACTCATGTGTCTTGAATACTCGCGATACAGGGGAGACTTTTGGGATTGCATATGCGCATAAGGAATTTGGAAAACTCCAGACAAAAAACTACCGTATTGATTCTCAAATGCGCTATGTTGAAATGGCCATAAGTTATCCCGCAGGTATTACTGCAGCTGAACTGCTAGGTCGTATACAAGCGGCTCTTCCGGAAATACGTGTAGAAACAGTGCTAAACTGGGATCCTGTGCGGTTTGACCGCTCTTCTCATCTTGTAAAAACACTGCAATCAACATATGAGCGTGTGACGGGGCTTGATGGTACGCCGGTAACTACTACAGGCGGGACCTATGCCAAACTGATGCCTCATATTGTGCCGTTTGGACCTTCGTTTCCCGGACAAAAGGGTATAGGACATCTGCCAGACGAGTGGATGTCCATCAGCGATATCATCAAAAACGCGAAGATTTACGCCTTAAGTCTTTACGAGCTTTCCCGGTAAGACAAAGTCTGTGAAAAGGAGTCGCCTCAACTATGCGAAAGACAGAATACGTGTCTAAGGGCAGGCATATTTCGAAGATTGAAGATACGTCGGAGACAGGATACGTGCAAAAGGCTCAAGGTATGCATGGTCGCATTGTTGAGATTTGCTGCGGAGGATTTGCCGATGCTCTGACTGCGGAAAAGGGTGGCGCACGGAGGGTGGAACTCAATTCTGCCCTGCCTTTGGGAGGTCTGACGCCAAGCGCCGCAAGTCTGCGGCTTGTCAAAGCACATACCTCACTTGAAACGATATGCATGGTTCGTCCGCGTGCCGCCGGTTTTGCCTATTCAGACGCTGAATTTGAGCAGATGAAAGCAGAAACGAAAGCGCTCCTTGCAGCAGGTGCGGATGGGATTGCCTTTGGCATACTGACGCCTGTTTCCACGGTAGATCTAGCTCGCTCGCGCGTATTGGCCGATATTGTCCATGAGGCGGGTGCTGTTGCGGTCTTTCATCGTGCTTTTGATATGACACCTCAACCTTTTGATGCCATTGAGGCTCTTATCGAACTGGTTCATGCCGACAGAGTCCTCACTTCAGGACAGCGTCCGACCGCGCTTGCCGGCGTGTCTTTGATTGCACGTCTTCAAAGAGAGTATGGTGCTGAGATTGAGATTCTTCCTGGTTCGGGCATTACGCCGGATAATGTGAGTCGGTTTATACGGGAGACTAACGTGGGCCAGGTGCACGCTTCGTGCAAGAGTAAGGTAGAGGATCCCACCACCCAATCGCCTTTCGTAAGCTTTGCCTACCTTGACGGCGCGGACACTGTGGGGTATGAAAAAGTTACATTCGAACGCGTTTGTCAGCTTGTCAAAAACGTCTCGGAACTGCCAGCCTAGCGACAGAACATGTAAGAGGATAAAGTGGATACCGATATCAAAAATGCTAATGTAGATATTCAAGAGCGCTGCGTAGCGCCTGGCAAGACGAATCTTTTGCCTGACGCCCATCTTGGCGTACGTTTTATCGCCTATCTAATCGATTGGTATATTGGTGCCTTAGTGACAGCGCTTCCGATGGCCATTTGCGCGCAAAAACTTTATGGTGATGTGACTATGCAAAACATCCTCTCTTTTGAAGCTCCCTATGGGCTTGTTGCAGGATTTTTTTCGCTGCTTTGCGCGGTTTTGTACTTTGTAGTGTTGCCCGCGTTGGTGTGGCAGGGTCAGACCCTAGGAAAGCACTTTTTGCATGTAAAAATCGTTTCGGCGGATGGCTCAAAGGCATCAGTGTCTCAGCTTTTGCTGAGGCAGGTTATAGGCATTATTGTTGTGGAAGGCGCTCTCGTGACGGCAAGCACGGTCCTTCGCAATGTATTGCAGCTCGTCTTGGGAATCAATGTAGCGTATGGGATGTATGTGGGCATTGCAATCAGTTTGATAAGTGTGGCTATGTTGTGGTTTACCAAAGGCCATCGCGCGCTGCACGATTTCATTGGAGGAACTAAGGTAGTTCGTATCCCTAGTGAGAACATATAGTCTTTTTTGACGCTAGGATAGAACGAATTTCTCGATAACCTCAGCGACGCCGCCGGCGTTGTTGTCGAGGGTAGTCACATAGTCCGCTTGACATTTAAGTTCTTTGGGGGCGTTTGCCATGAGTACTCCGAGGCCTGCGGTTTTAACCATGGGCAGGTCGTTGTAGTTATCTCCGATAGCGATAATCTCTTCTGCGGGAATGTCGAGAATTTCTCCCAGGCGCAGGAGGCCCGTACCCTTATTGACGCCCTTTTTATTAAATTCAAGATAGCGATTGGCAGAAAAGCTGACGTCTATGTCGTCCGTGATATCCTGCCATTCTTGCGCAAGCTGGTGAAGATACGCTACGTTCGTATTCATGACCAGGCATTTAATGATTTGCTCGTCGGCGAGAAAGTCGAGGTTTGGCTCATCGGTTTCATCCATCTTTTGCAGCTTGCAAGTATAGCGGCGCTCAATTTCAGGAACGTTCCACGCCCAGATCTTGTGAGCCGTATACACATGAACGCAGAGATTGCCGAGGGCAAGCGCTCTTTGCAGCACCTCATTCGCGAATGCGCGCGATATACCTTCCATGCTGATGACGCGGTTGCCTTTGTTTTCGGTGATAACACCGCTGTTAAACGAGATGGTGTATTCATTCGGTTGATCATAAAGACCAAGCTCTTTCAAGGTAATCTGAATGCTCTGGTAGTTTCTGCCTGACGCGGGAACAAACTTGACCCCTTTGTTTCTCGCGGCAAGGATGGCCTTGCGCGCGTTTTCAGGAAGACAATGATTCGAGTCAAGCAACGTTTCATCAAGATCGCTTGCGATGAGCTTGTAGGAGGGCATGAAGTTCCAATCTGCTTGCCTTGCTTTTGATATTTCATTGTAGACATATCCGGCAGGCGTGTGCCAGATTGCTCGAGCGTTTCGCCGTTTTTTGCAGCTCTTGAAAGGCTCTGTGGCAGCTCGACGTATACTTTTAGCATCAGAAGCGCAAGAAGGGAAATGACATGAAACTCGCAGTGATTGGCACCGGAAAGATCGCGCATCAAGTTGTATCGTACCTTGTGGCGTGGGGCTATGAGTTTGCCGCGGTGGTGAGCACGCCGCGCTCCTTTGACGCAGCTCAAGAGCTCGCGCAGCTGATGAGAAGTGCCGCTTATAGCTCCTTCAAGGACGCCCTGGCAGGCGCTGAGTTTGATACGGTCTACATTACCACCCCCAACAACACGCACTTCTCGCTTGCTCAAGCTGCGCTTGAGGCGGATAAGAACGTCATTGTTGAGAAGCCGATGACATCGAATTTTGCTGAGGCTCAGAAGCTAGCAGATTTTGCTCGCGCGAAAAATCTCTTCCTGTATGAGGCGACTACAACGCTTTATCAACCAAACTATCAGGCTATCCGGGAAGCGCTGCCGCAACTGGGCGCAATACGGCTCGTGTCGTCAGAGTACAGTCAATATTCCAGCCGCTATGACGCTTTTTGCGCAGGACAGAATCCGCGCGCGTTTACCCTGGGGGCGTCAGGTGGCTCCTTGATGGATATCGGCCTATATGCTGTGACGTGGATTGTGGGTCTTTTTGGCAAGCCTCAGCGAGTGCGACGCGCCGCTACTATCCAGCGTGGCATTGATACTTCCGGTATTACGACGCTTGATTACGGTGATTTTCAGGCTGTGGCGCTGGACGCAAAGGATTGCGATGGACCAAACCGCTCGGTTATCGAGGGCGAGAAGGGCTATCTTGTACAGCATACGGCGCCTGGAGTGTGTGGCCGTGCGACTCTTCTGCTGCGCGGGAAAGCAGAGGAAGAGATTGATCTCAATCCTGCGAATCATTATCAGGCGGAATTTGAAGCCTTTGCCCGTGCTATTGATACCGGAAACAGAAAACATTGCGCTCGTCAGCTTGAAATCAGCTTGGCGGTGTCTCAGGTTCTCACCGACGCGCGCTATGACACGGGTGTGTGTTTTCCGGTGGACAAGGCATAGGGGACAAGGGATAAGAGATAGGGATAGGAGATAGCCGAAAACCACGGATCTTCTCGATTTTTTGGAAAGAGCAAAGCGGGCCTGTAAGCCGGGTTCTGTCGTGGACGACCATTTATCTACGAATGCCGTTGCCGACATCCTCTAGCGCGCAACCCGAGCGCAGTGCGGGCTACACCATAGCGCTCCTATTTGCGTTTGCTCCGGATGGGGGTTTACCAAGCCGCCCTGTCGCCAGAGCGCTGGTAGTCTCTTACACTACCGTTTCAGCTTTTCTCTTTACGCTTGCGCGCAGGTGAGAGTCTTCTTTTCTGCGGCACTTTCCGTCGGGTCACCCCGCCTGGCCGTTAGCCAGCATCCTGCCCGTGGAGCCCGGACTTTCCTCATGGCAGCCCTCCAAGACTGGATGGTCGCCCCGCGGTCGTCTGGCCCGCTTTGCAGAGGCGATTGTAACACTAAATCGAGCCCAATAGAAAAGTTTGCTACGCGGCGCATTCGACACTGGTACTATTAAAAGCAGTGATATTCAAGCGAGCCATATGGGGGAGATTATGGGCCTACTGGATTTTCTGAAGAAACAGTCTGCTGGCGAGAAGAACGCCGTGCCGGAGCCTATCCACGTACATGAGAAAAAACTGACCGTTTTCGCGCCTGCTACGGGTCGTGGCGTTGCCTTGGCCGATGTTCCCGATCCTGTTTTTTCCGGCGGTGTTTTGGGCGAGGGTTATGGTATCTGGCCCGAAGAAGGCGTCATCTACGCCCCAGTAAGCGGCGTTGTCAGTGCGACCACTCCAACCATGCATGCGCTTGGCCTTACCTCCAAAGACGGCCTTGAGATTCTGATTCATGTCGGTGTTGATACTGTTGAGATGCGCGGAGATGGCTTTATCTCTTTTGTCAAACAGGACGAGGAAGTCAAGGCTGGTCAACCGCTCATGAGCTTTGATTTGAAAAAAATCCACGCCGCGAAACATCCTGAGGTTATTATCATTGCGATAACCAATACCTCTGAGCTTGCAGGCGTTACTCCCGTAGAGCCGACCGAAAAGATTGAAGCGGGCGCTCCCATCCTTTGCGTCTCTGCGAAGGCTGCCAACTAATAGTGAGTCGTTTGTCATACAAAACGCTTGCTTCGGGCTTTGAAGCGACCGGCATTTATGAGGATCGCCGGAGCCGTTTTATTGCCCAACTTACTCATATTGTGTCCGAAGATGAGGCGAACGACTATATCGCCGGCGTTCGCGCGCGTTATCATGACGCCCGCCATAACGTGCCGGCATGGGTTCTTTCGGATGGTCGTGAGCGCTGCTCTGACGACGGTGAACCGTCACGTACCGCCGGTATGCCAATCCTTGAGGTTTTACATGGCGCCGGTCTTGCCGACGTATGCTGTGTGGTAACGCGCTACTTCGGCGGCACGTTGCTTGGTCCGGGAGGTTTGGTCCGCGCATATACCGCAGCGACACAGATTGCTCTTATGGATGCCGAGAAGAACAACTCACTTGTTGAAATGCGGTTGGTTACCCGCGTGGTGCTGAGCGTTCCGTATACGCGCTACGAGCGGATATGTCATATGGTTTCTGATTCTGGGGGCAAGATAGTACGGAGCGACTTTGGAGCGGAAGTACTTCTCGCAATGGATTTCAAAAGCGGAGAAGAGGCGGCGTTTGTGGATGCGCTGAGAGAACTTGGCTCAGGTGATCTTGTGCCGACGGTGGAAGCACCGCGCTTTGATACGTTCTAAGGCGAGGCGTACAAAAAGCGGACAACCCCGTGAGCTGTCCGCTTGTGTGGGTACGTCTTTGGCTGCGTACTAGTTGCGTCCGCGACCGCCGAGTGCGCGGCCCATACCGGACCAGAGTTCCACCTCAACGTCCTTTGACTCGTCGTCCCAAAGCTCAAGAAGCTCTTTGGAAACGTACTCGCGGCGAACGTCGGACTCTCCACCGTAGAGGCGGAACCAATCGGCGCTCATGATGAGATAACCATCCTTACCGGCATCCTTACCCCAGCTGTTCTCAATGCGCCACTGCTTTGCCTTACCGTCTTTGTCAAGCTCAACGCCCTGGAAGGTCATGGCGTGCGTGAGGTAGGTTTCATAGTGGTCAATCATGGACGTACGATCCATGTCAAAGTCAACGCCAAAAAGACCGTTGAAATCAACGGTATCGGTAGACAGGACGTAATTGAAATCCTGAATGCGACGGGGGAATTCCTGCATGACATCGCATGCCATGGCAACCGGATGTCCCGCTTTAAGAGAGGCAATGGTTGCGGCCTCAAGAACCTCAGGCTCAACGTTCAGGCAGCGTGTCTTCAGCCCACCGAGAACGGAATCAACATGCTTGACACGATATACCTTACCGTAGGGGAACTGGGTGCCGGGAATGGAAACCAACGCAACAAAGTTCTCCGGGTTGATGTTGCAATACCGTTCGACAAATTGGAGCGGCGTAATACCAAAGTCGCGCAGAATCTGGGAGCCTTTCTCGTCCTTCTCGTCTGTTTCGCCCTTTTTGTTCGCAGTATTCTTTTTGCGGTTCTCTTTGGCGGAGTCGGCATCGTCTGTTTTTTCGGAAGGCTCGATTGGGGAAAGCTTCTTGGCATCAGCCTTGCAATTCTTGCCAACCTTGAGCTCAAAGTCAAACTTGATTGGCGGTTCGCCAAGGCAGACGGAAAGAATCTTGTAGAAATCGCCAAGCATTTTTTGTTTGGTTGCGTGGAGCTCATCAAGGGTTGCTCCGTTGGCCGCGGCCTTGCGGAGCAGTGTGGCGTCTTTGCGGAAAAGACGGTCGATGCGTGCGTCCATCTGGTCTGAGTTCTTAGAGCATGCAGTCTCAGGCATGGCACTCTTGGGAACCAGGCCGTACTTCTTTACTAAGTTCATGGCAAAGGGATAATAGCCACCGTCTCCGATGCCCTCGGTAAGAAGCGTCTGCACCAAGCGATCATCAGCAGGTTTGTTGGTAGTTTCGATGATGTATTCAAGCGTTGAATTGACTTTTTCAAGCTTGTCATAAAACATACCGTATGCCTGCGAAAACTCAAACGTATCCACATCCAAAAATTTGATGGCTTCCTGACGCAGGACGTTGAAGGCGGCAAACATCCAGCAGCGGCCGCTTTGGCGCTGGTTGGTAATATCGCCGGTCTTGGGAATGGAAATGCCGTACGTATCGGTGTAGCTGCGCATGGCGGTAACGTCACGAGCCGCCGCCATAACGTCCATGGACGTGACAGAGTTACGTGCAATACGATTAGCCCGATCTTTGCTAAATGCCTTTTGCTGTTTTGCGGCCCATTTGGGGTCAATGGTTGCTTCTGACATACAGTCTCCTTACTGTGAATTACATAAAACGCTGTTGCTGCGATATGCGTTTAGCGGCAGCGGGCGAGTGATCCCATGGGATCCCAGGGTTCAAGTACCGTTGGCGTTTCAGTCTCAAAGATGTGCTTTTGTTCTTCAGTCAGATACTTCTTGTCAACGACGACCTGGTAGACGTACTCATCAAACCAGGAATCCGAAATAGTATCGAAGCCGTCGCGGCCGTGATCCTTGCCCCAGCTGTTCTCTACCTTCCAAAGGGTCGGTTTGTCATTCTGATCAAGGTTGACACCCTCAAGTACCATGGCGTGCGTCATGAGCGACTCACCATAGTCAAGGCGCTCCGCCTTATTGAGCGCGCCTTCGACCGGGAAGCCGAAAAGAGCGTCGATATCCAAAGCACGAGTGTCCATAATGCCTTCATCGCGGAGATACGACTGATCAACATCGCAGCCAAACCACACCGGCAGATTATCCTTAAGCTGTGCGATGGCCACGCGCTTGAGCTCTTTCGGTTCAAGGTTGATGTAGCGTACGCCGCCGTCTTCAATGACATTGCCCAGACGGGAGACCGTATAGGTATGATTGAAAGGCTTGTCGGCTGTCGGAGCTGAGATGAGAGAGATGTAATCGTCAAGGTTCATGTCAACAAACTCGTCAAAGAACTGTTGGGGAGTGTAGGTGCCAGCAGCTACGAGTTTGTCGTCCTTGTCGCGCAGGCGTACCTCAAAGCGCGCTGGAGGCTCTCCGAGGCAGGTGACGAGAAGGGCGTAGACCTCGCTCATCATTTCTTTCTTCATTTCTCGAAGTGTTTCCTCTGATTCTCCGGCTTCGTGTGTCTCACGCAGGCGTTTAGCTGCTCCGCGCAGGTAACGAGTCAAGTACTTGTCCATGTCATGCGTATTGCTGGAGTTCTCGGTTTCAGGCATGGCTTCCTTGGGTACGACGCCGTACTTCTTTACGAGGCTCTTGAACATATCCCACTGTCCACCGTCGCCGATGGGATCAGTTAGCAGGAACGAAACAAGACGACCGTTGAGCGGTTCGTTGAGGGTATCGAGGATATTCTCAAGGAACCAGTTAGATTTTTCCATCTTGTCCCAGAACAGGGGATAGGCTTGCGAAAGCTCAAAGGTGGAAAGGTTGTATGTTTTGATAATACGGTAGCGGAAGGTGTTGAGAGAAGCGAACATCCAGCAGCGGCCGGAGTGCTTCTGATTGGTACGCTCACCCTGCTTGACCTCTATGTCAAATGACAGCGGATTTTCCGCGACACCCTCGGGAACGCGCGCTGCTTTGCGTACGCCGGCGGCAGTGGCGGCGTTTTTAGCAACCAGGTTCGCACGCTCAGAGACAAAGTTGTCTTGCGCGGAAGAAACGTCATCGAAGGTAATGCTTTTCATTTCGTCCATAGATACTCCTTTACGGCTTGAATGACAGAACCGTTTAAGTATATGCCCAGAGGCAGCGATCAATTTCAAAGAGTTACCTTATAGAAACTTAGTCCGTTTGACCGCGAAGGGCCATGCAGGCCTGCTGCCCCTTTCGAAGTGGACGGAGCTTGCCGTGCGGAGTAAGATCCTCGGCGACATCTGCGCATCCATCGCGGTCGTGCAGACGAGGTCCGTCATCGCGGAGGCGGGACTCAAGGCATCGCCGACGGCGCTTTGGGGGAGGTCCTCGTCGCTCGTGCTGTCTCTTGCTCCGGGAAGCTGTCCCTGAGATGTCTGGGCACTGGGGCTTGGTCAAGCCTTCAGAGGGAAGAAGCTCCAAGCCCTGATCTGAGTGCGCCAGGCTTCACGCCAAAGATTTCCTGAAACTTGCAGTAGAAGTAGCTCAGATTCTCGTAGCCGACCTCTTCGGCGATTTCGGCTATAGGATCCTGGGAGTTCTGTATGCGGAAGTAGGCCGTGCTCATTCGCTGGAGGATTACAAGCTCCTTGAAGGTGTGTCCGGTCTCTGAGCTGATGCGTTTGCTCAGATAGTTGGGGCTGAACCCGAAGTGCGCAGCTGCCTTGGCAAGCGTCACGTCGGCATAGTTCTCTTCGATGTAGCGCAGGACCGGCAAGATATCGAAGCTCTTTTGGGACTTCTTCTGGAGGTCGGTATCGCGGAACTGCCGCAGCAGCCTGCAGAACAGGAGCACCATCTCGGCAGCAATGATCTCTTCGTTGTAGACATCGTGGCTGAAGTACTCGCTCAGGATCTGTACGATATGATGGCGGGCTTCGGAACTCATATTCCTGAGCACATAGAAGCTGTCATGCTCTGCTCGCTCCGAGATGGCGGAGGCTATGAAGGCATTGATGATGCCGCCTTCTCCCAGACGTCCCAGGAGCTTGTGCTTGAGGTATTCCTTGCGCATCACGATGGTGATGATTATATCGTCTTCGCCGAGGTATCCGATGCTGTGCACGACCCCCGAGTCGAGGATGCAGAGATCTCCTTGAGACATGCGCACTTCGGTCCCGTCGACCATCTGCGTGCAGGAGCCGGAATAGACATAGAGGAGCTCGGAGGCTTTGTGGATATGGTCGGGGATATGGGTATAGCGGGACTCCTTGCGGATACAGAAGTTCGATTCCTTCAGCAGCGTGTTGAAGGTGAAGAGATAGACTTCGCGTCCATCGACCATGACCTTACCAATCTTGCGATAGCGCTCGGAAAGCTGGCCGGGACCTTCCATACGATGGCGGAGTTCTGCCGGCGTTGTTTCCCGGAGTGCTTGATCGAGCTCAGCCTCTTCCATCATCTGCTCCTTCCAAGAGGGGGGGATTTATGAGGACAGCATGCTCTTCTGCATGTGACGATATAAGACGGAAATCTGCATGTCATCACTTAGATAAACAAGAGTGTAAGTTAGGTCAGTCAAGACAGTTTCTTCCGCCATGGTATCACGGAAGGGGCCTCCGTACACTTCTGAGTCAAGGAAGGGCAGTCCCACATCGAAAGGGGAACTCATGGAGTATGAGGAGCTGTGCCGGAATATCCTCGATAACATCGGGGAATCGGACAATATCGTGCAGGCATTCCATTGCATCACGCGTCTGCGCCTCATCGTGAAGGACAAGGACAAAGTCGATTTCGATGGGCTGAAAAAAATTGAAGGGGTGCTCCAGGTGCTCGATGCAGCTGGCCAGGTCCAGATCGTCATTGGCACGCAGGTCGAGGATGTCTATCACGAGTTCTGCGAGGTAGCTGGCATTCCTGAAGGCGGAAGTGTCGATGCGGACTATGACCCCGAAAAGGG
Organism: Lancefieldella sp. Marseille-Q7238; assembly: GCF_949152215.1. Taxonomy (GTDB): domain Bacteria; phylum Actinomycetota; class Coriobacteriia; order Coriobacteriales; family Atopobiaceae; genus Lancefieldella. The sequence goes on along the minus strand of NZ_OX424407.1, from coordinate 419,842 downwards.
AGATGAAGGCGATATCCTGACGCAGACCATGGGCGGGGGCTCCGATGCAGCAAAGGGAGGCAGGTTTGCGTGGGTCACCCGTCTTCTCGACGCGCTTGCCGCTATCGTCACGCCGGCACTCTACGGTATCATTGCCGGCGGCATGCTCAAGGGCGTTACTGCTACGATCGTCGCCTTCGGATGGCTTTCCTCCAAAGATCCCAACATCGTCGTCTTGAATGCTGTTGCCGATGCGCCTTTCTACTTTATGCCCTTCATTATCGGCTATTCCTCGGCCAATCGCTTCAAGGTGAACCCGGCCTTCGGCCTCTGCGTTGCCGGCATGATCATGTATCCGACCTTTATGAGCAATGCCGACGGGCTGACCTCGCTGCCGTTCCTATTCTTCAACATTCCTATCATCAACTACAAGAACACGATCTTTCCCGTCATCCTCGGCGTCTGGGTCTTCTCCCTCATCTTCAGGCTGATCGACAAGCATATCCACAAGAATATCCGTATCGTCTTCTCGGGCTTTTTGGCCTTCCTGATTGCCGGTCCCATCATCCTGGCATTCGTGGCGCCGCTCGGCAACTGGATCGGTGTTGCCATGGCCTCTTTCTTTGGCACTTTCTTCACGGTGGCAGGTCCGCTTGCCGGAGCCCTCTTCTGCGGCATCATCCCGCTCACGATCATCTTCGGCATCAAAGGCTGGTCAGTGGTAGAGCTCGACAACCTCAGCCGTCTGGGCTATGACTATATGCTGCCGAATTTCTTCTATTCGAACCTTGCTGTATCTGGTGCCGTCCTTGCCGCTTCGCTCAAGCTGAAGCAGGGGACCTCCAGCAAGTCCACCGCTGTCTCGACCGGCCTCCTTGCAATCCTCGGCGTCACCGAGCCAGCACTCTATGGTATTGCGGTTCCGATGAAGGTACCGCTCTATGCCTCGATGGCAGGGGGCGCTATTGCGGGTGCAGTGGCCATGCTTCTCGGCGTCCATACCTATGCCTTCTCGATGCCTGGCATCACCTCCATCGCCACCTACGTGGACGGAGGATCGAATTTCTTCATGCTCCTCATTACGATGGCAGTGGCATGGGCTTCGAGCTTCGCTATCTCCTATGCAATCACCAAGAAGGAAGCGGCATAGAAAGCTGCTTGCGCCGGACCCGATGGCGGGTCCGGTCCTCTCAGGACACCTCGATCAACAGGGCAGGGATTTTAACCATGTACAGGACATTTAAGGCACCTACAGGCTTTCCGGAGGGCTTTCTCTGGGGAGGTGCGATGGCAAGCTCCCAAGCGGAAGGCGGGTGGAAAGATGGCGAGAAAGGTCTCGATACGCAGGATCTGCGATATTTCGATCCGGCGTGGACCCGTACGGAGCGGGCAGACAAGGCCAACCGCCGCATGAGCACGCTCAAGCTCGAACGTGCGCTCGCCGATCTGGAGGATACCGAGCACTATCCCTTCCGACACGGCATCGACTTCTACCACCGCTACCATGAGGATCTCGACCTCTTCCAGGAGCTCGGCATCAAGATTCTGCGCACCTCGATATGCTGGGCACGCATCTTCCCGAACGGGGATGATGCAGAACCCAACGAAGAAGGGCTTGCCTTCTACGAGGATCTCTTCAATGAATGCCACAAGCGCGGCATCAAGGTTTTTGCAACGATGCTCCACTACAATATCCCGGAATCCCTCGTCCAGCGCTTCGGCGGATGGAAAAGCAGAAAGACGGTAGATGCCTATGTGCGCTATACGACGACGCTCTTCGAGCGCCTGGGCAGCCTAGTCGACTACTGGCTTCCCTTCAACGAATTCAATGCAGGGCGTTTCAATCCCTATAACGGCGTCTGCCTGATCGAAGACCAGGAAGAGAACTTTGACCAAGCAATCTTCCAATGCCTGCACAACCAGTTCGTTGCCAATGCCCTGACCATCGAGGCAGGTCACAAGATCTGCCCGGGTTCTATGATCGGCGGCATGATCGCCCGCTTTACGACCTACCCGGCTACCTGCAGGCCGGAAGATGTGATGCAGATGATCCTCGACGACCAGTATTCGAACTGGTTCTATCTCGATGTAATGGCACGCGGCACCTACCCCGCCTATATGGACCGCTATTTCGAGATACTCGGCATCTCGCTCGAGATCGAGCCAGGAGACCTCGAGGCCATCGCTCGGAACACGATCGACTTCACGGCATTCTCCTATTATTTCTCCCAGGTCTCTACTACCGATCAAGGTTGGGAGAAGACTGCCGGGAATCTGGTCATGGCAAACAGGAACCCCTATCTCAAGACGAGCGACTGGGGATGGCAGATGGATCCGATGGGGCTCAGGATCACGCTGCATCAGGTCTATGACCGCTATCAGCTGCCAGTCTTTGTGGCAGAGAATGGTCTGGGCGCATACGACGTGCTCGAGGAAGATGGCTCTATCCACGACCCCTACCGCATCGACTATCTGAGAGAGCATATACGCGAGATGCGCGAGGCAGTATGTGAAGGCGTCGATGTGATCGGCTATACGATGTGGGGATTCGTCGACCTCGTTTCCTGTGGCTCCATGGAGATGAGCAAGCGCTACGGTGTCATCTATGTAGACCAGGACGATGCAGGCAACGGGAGCCTCAAGCGCTATCGCAAGGACTCCTTTGCCTGGTACCAGCACTGCATTGCCACGAACGGCAAAGAGCTCTGATAGTGAGACATACGCTTTGCCGAACCGATGGAATGAAGAAGGAGCCGGCTCTTCAGAGCGCCGGCTCCTTCTTCAGGTCAGATGGCAGAATGCCATTCACCTCTCGATCATGCAGAGAGTTGGCCGATATCTACGGATAACTACATTTCCGTGAGGTGCAAATTTTATTATCAGCCGATAAATTACTTGTACGAATTTTACCTGCGATTTTTTAGCTTTTGGCAGCTAGAACATATGTTTGTATCTCAGGCAAAAAACGGCGCTTTCAGGTATAGTAGAGAAGCGAGAAAAACAGCGCCGGGAAAGCTCTTCTCGTATGGGGGAGCGGCGGCCTCGGCACACAAGTGCAACCTGAAGATGTGAGAGAGAATATGGCCTTCGTACACCTCCATAACCACTCGGATTTTTCCATCCTGGACGCCGCTACACGCGTAAACGATATGGTCAAACGTGCGGTTGATCTGAAGATGCCGGCGCTTGCCCTTACGGATCACGGTTATTTGTTTGGTATCCCTGATTTTGATCTTGCCTGCCGCAAATACAATGACGCGCAAAAGGATATGCAGCAATGGCGCACGGATGTCGAGTGCTTTCAAAAAGGCTGGGACCTGGAGGAACCGCCGGCGGATGCTCTTGACGCAGGAGAGCATGATCAAAGGCACCGCCAGTGGGAGCGCGATGTGTCCATTTGGAATGAAACGCATGATATAGGAGCGGTAAAGGCAAATAAACCGCATCCGCTCATCAAGCCTATTTTCGGCTGCGAGGCCTATTTCATTACTAATGACTGCATCGAGCGCGGTACCAAACAGACGCGCTACCATCTGATCCTTCTCGCCAAAAACGAGGCGGGCTACGTCAATCTCATGAAGATGATGTCTGAGGCCGCCAGCAAGGAGATGTTCTACTTCAAGCCTCGTACTACGCTTGATATGCTCCGCCGCTATCATGAGGGCATCATCTGCACATCCGCCTGTGTTTCCGGCATCATTCCCAGGAGTTTCTTTGCGGGGCAACCCGAAGAAGCTGAGAGATGGGCGCTCATCTACAAGGATATCTTCGGAGATGATTTCTATCTTGAGGTGCAAGATCACGGCCTGTCCGATCCCAATTGGAACGGTTTTGACGATCGCACGCTTTCAGAGCATATCCTCAACCTTGGCCACAAACTGGGCATCAAGGTCGTTGCTACCAACGATAATCACTACCTCACGCGTGAAGATGCCTCTGTACAAGACATTGCAAGCTGTATCGGCACCGGTTCAAAGTTTGCCGACGCCAACAGAAAGCGTATGTCGGGTACGGAGTTCTATTTCAAGACGGAAGAAGAGATGCGGGAGATCTTCTCGTGGGCTCCGGAGGTCATCGACAACACGCTTGAGGTTGCCGCCAAGTGTAACTACGAGCTTGACTGGACCCATATGTACCTGCCTAAGTTCCCGGACCTGGCGGAGGGGGAGACTTCCGAGGAGCGCTTCCGCAAGGAGTGCGAGGAAGGTCTTGCCAGGCGCTATGGCCAGAACTGGCGCGAGGTAGAGATCAGCGGCATCAACGTCAAAGAGCGTTTTGAGTATGAATATGACATTATCTGCAAGAAGGGCTTTGCAGATTACTTCCTCATTGTTCAAGAGTATGTGCGCTGGGCCAAACAAAACGGTATTGGCGTCGGCCCCGGCCGCGGATCTGCAGCGGGAGCCATCGTTGCCTATGCGATGGATATCACTACCTTTGATCCGCTTGAAAACGGCCTCATGTTTGAGAGGTTCCTCTCGCCGCAACGCTCCGAGATGCCCGATATCGATATGGATTTCGACGATGAACGTCGCCTTGAGGTCATTGATCACGTCCGTCAGCTTTACGGCCCCGAGCGTGTCAGCCACGTTATCACCTACTCAACCATTAAGGCGAAGCAAGCCATAAACGATGCGTGTCGCGTGCTTGACTATCCCGTCTACCAGGGCCAGCGCCTGTCTAAAATGATTTCCAACGACCCCAAAGCGCATCTTTCAAGCGTGCTCCACAAGGGTGATGGCGAGAAGAACGACCTCTATAATCCCGATTTTGAAGAAGCGTATAACTCCGAGGAAGTCTCCCGCGAAATTATCGATGCCGCCCTTGCCATCGAAGGCCTGCATCGTGGTGAGGGAGTTCACGCCTGCGCTGTTCTGATTGCGCCCACGCCCGTCAACGATCACGTACCCACCAAGATGGACACCAAAGGCGAGGTTGAAATCACCCAGTTCGAAGGCCATTCCGTTGCCGATATGGGCCTTTTGAAGATGGACTTTTTGGGCTTGCGCACTTTGACCGTCATCTCCCGCGCGCTCAAAAACATCAAGGCGAACTTTGGCGTGGATATTAACGTTGATGAGATTCCCTTTACCGATCCCGAGATATTCAAGCTCATGTCGGACGGTCGCACAGCCGGCGTCTTTCAGGTTGAGTCCGCCGGCATGACAGCCACCATCAAAGGCATGAGGCCTACGGAGTTCAAGCATGTCGTCGCTCTTATCGCGCTGTATCGCCCCGGACCTCTTGGTGCTGGCATGGTTACCAGCTACATCAACCGCATGAACGGCCGAGAAGAGCCTGTCGATTACGATCCCCGTCTGCATGATATTTTGGCCGAGACCTATGGGACCATGGTCTATCAGGAGCAGGTCATGCAGATTTCTATGAAGATGTCCGGCTTTACGGCAGGCGAGTCCGATAAGGTCCGCAAGGCTGTGGCAAAAAAGAAGATCAAGCTCATGCAGGAGGTTGTCCAGCACTGGGACGACGGCGTTGATGAAACTATGGAGCAGCACTGGAAAAACGGTGCTGTCCGCAACGGCTTTGACCGAAAAGTAGCGGAAACTATCTGGGACGATGTCCTTAAGTTCGCATCCTACGCGTTCAATAAGTCGCACTCGGCGGGGTATGCTATTTTGGTCATGCAAACGGCCTGGCTGAAGGCTCACTACCCTCATGAGTACATGGCGGCGGTTTTAACGTCATTCATGGGCAAGACCGATAAAATCGTCCACTACGTTGCGGCCTGTCGACAGGAAGGCATTAAAGTCAGTCAGCCGGATATCAATGAGTCCGGGCGTGACTTTACCGCAACAAAAGAAGGTATCCGCTTTGGCTTCGCGGGTATCCGCGGTGTTGGCGCCGGTGTTGCTGAGGCGATTATGGCTGAGCGTCAAAAGGGCGGTCCCTTTACCAATCTTCGTGATTTTATCGACCGTATGGATGCCAGCCAAGCAAAGCGTAACGTGGTCGAGGCACTTATCAAGGCAGGCGCATTTGATTCAACGGGATATACGCGCATGCAGCTTATGGGACTTATTGACAAGAACAATCCGGAAAATCTTCTGGATTCCGCCGCAAAACGCCAAAGAGACAAGGCGTCCGGACAGATTTCAATGTTTGATATTTTCTCGGACATAGAAGGCTCCGGATTTACGGAGAGTTTTCCCGAGCCCGATGGCGTGGAATGGGAGCGCCGCTTTAAGCTTGACCAAGAATTTGACGTGCTGGGCATCTACGTTTCGGATCATCCGCTGACGCCTTATGCCTATGCGCTTTCACTTGCGCGCGACTATGAGCTGGCTGATATTGACGCGATAGAGGAGTATCGTTCTCCGAGCGGCGCTATCAAAGAGAAGTTCAAGGTTCCGGAAGGGGAGACCATTCGTCTTGCTGGTATGGTAACGGGTATTCAGAAGCGCGTAACCAAAAACGGCGACCCTATGGCTATCGTGACGCTGGAAGATATGGAAGGATCTGTCCTGCTGGTGCTTTTTCCGAAGGCCTACAAAAAGTACGCGTCAACGCTTGTTGGTACCGTTGATTCGGAAACAGGAGAAGCACAGGGCGATGTCATCGTGGGCGTTTGCGGCAAGCTTGAGCGCTCTGACCGCGGCACGCAGTTTATCTGTTCGAGGGTAAGTTCCATTGAACTTAATGAAAGCAATGCGCGGCCACGCGTACTTGAGCTGCACATGCCATCATCGGAATTTTCCCGCTCGAACTACGAGTTGCTGAGCCAAATCTTTAAGAAGTATCGAGGCAATGATTGCGTTGAGCTGCGTATTGAAAGTACAACCGGCGACATTATGCGCATGGAGATACCTACTCGAGTTGATGCGCACAATATGGCTATGATTACAGAGCTATCGTACCTTCTGGGAGAAACGGGGCTTGCGCGGGTAGTGTAAGCGGAGTCGTTTAATTTTGGCGTCTGCTGCAACAGCGGTTGCTACGGGAATTTTCATAAATGCTACTTAACTTATAGCGTTTGTGATTTAAAACACACGGTATGGGTAGTACTATAGGCAGAACGGTACGGTCCACAAGAGGGCGGTACCTTGTGAGAGGAGAAATAATGGCACAAGCTAAGTTTTATCGCTGCAAACACTGCGGAAATATCGTTTACGTCGTCGTGGATGGCAACGTTGTTCCTTCCTGCTGCGGCGAGCCCATGGAGCTGCTTTCAGCCAATACGACCGACGGAGCTACTGAAAAGCATGTTCCCGTGGTTTCCCGTGATGGCAGTAAGCTAGTGGTGAAGGTAGGAGAGGTTGCTCATCCCATGCTGCCCGAACACTACATTGAGTTCATTGCTCTTGAGACCGAGCAGGGCGTCAATCTCAAACGCCTTGCTCCAGGTCAGCAGCCGGAAGCGCATTTTGCGCTTCCTGAAGACCAGCATGCGATTGCCTACGAATTCTGCAATCTGCATGGCCTTTGGAAATCTGAATTCTAAGAGCACCTGCAGGCAAGCGGGTTATGAACGCTGCTTGCACGAGGCTATTACGAGTTTTTTAAGAGCTGTGAGAAATCGCAGCTCTTTTTTGTATTTTTGGGCATACTTGTGAGGGGTTGCTTTAACCGGAGGATTGACTATGAATGTTGCCGTTGCACAAATGAATACGCAGAGCGGAGCTTTGTCTGAAACGTATGAGCGCATGCTGGCCTATGCCGAGCGCGCAAAGGAGCAACATGCCGAGCTCATTGTGTATCCCGCGCCGTCGCTGACGGGACTGATGTCTCTTACCGATGCGACCGTTGAGGGGTTTCTTGACGATCTGTTTGCAACGCTTAAGCAACTTGCAGAGAATCTTCCACTTCCCGCAGTCGTTCCTGTTGCGGTTACAAAAGACCATGAGGTGCTCAGCGAAGCGATGTTCTTGCGTCAGGGGCACGTGACGCCTCTGCGCCTTACAGCGGAGATTGCGCACCTGAGCGCCCTCGCTCGGGAAAGCGTAACCGAAGGTGACCTTTCCGATGAGGAAGACCCGGGCTTTGACCTGCCTCATTTTGAATGGGGCGATTATACGATAGGCATTTCATTTAGTTGCCAGGATCTCGATGCTTGGCGCGATGCCGATCAAACTGCTGACCTTATGCTCTATCTGAACACTTCGGGATATGCGTTGTCTGATGTCAATACCACTATGGGTCTCGGCCTGAGCGATAGCCGTTTTTCTTCCGATGCGGATGAGTTGGGAGCATGGGTTATTGGCGTTAACGCGGTCGGTCTGTACGGAGGGCACGTTAGCATCGGTTCAAGCTTCGTTATAGCGCCTGACGGAGAGTGCGGCATTTGCGCAAAAGCCTTTGAAGAGGACCTCATCTGCGTTGATATTGATTCAGGCTCACGAAGCAAAGAAGCACTCTCTCTTCCGGCGTCAGAAGATACGTCTGCTGTGGGATGGAAAGCTCTCAAGCTGGGTCTGTTTGAGTTCGTAAAGCAGGGCCATTTTGACGGCGTTGCGGTACTTCTCGACACGTCAGTCAGCGCCCAAGTGACGGCGGCGCTTGCGCGAAGTGTCTTTCAAGCATCTCAGATATATATCAGCAGCGTAGAAACGCAAGACCAACTTGAATATGATATTGCCTATGCGCGCCTTGCAGCATATGCTCGCGAGAATAACCTTTTGGTGCTTACCACCGAGAACAAGAGCGATTGGGCGCTTGGCGCGGGTGGGATGATTGCGGCCGGTGCGCTACATCCGCTGGGCGATTTGTATCTGTCTGAAATCCTTGATTTTTGCGAGTCGGTTCCTGAAGTGAAGGCTGCCCTTTCAGCGACCGTTACATATGAGGTGTTTGATTTCAAAAAGAAGGATGAGCTTTTCTCGTCCTTTTATGAGCAGGCGCATTTCGTTGATACCGTTTTGTCGAGGACGATTGAGCTCGGCAAAAGCTTTCATGAGATAGTTGCTAAAATAGGCTATGAGGAAGCGGTTGCGGATGTGTTGGACGCGCTGTATGGCAATGGAGTTACCCGCCAGAACAGAGGGTCATTGCTTATACTTTTGCAGTGTCCATTGGTCGATACCGAGCTGCCGCTCTTTACTTCGTGGAGAGACTCGCAACGAAAACAGACGGTAGAAGAAGATACGTCAACGCTGTTTGACGGCCTGCTCGCGTCGGCGGAGCACGCCTTTATGCAAGCGATTCCCGAACAGGTTGAGATGCCTTCTCCTGAGAGCCTCCAGGAGATTCTGGACTATCTTCGTGAGTTCTCAGGTCTTGAGGGAGCGGGCGTTATGTTTGGCATGCCAAAAATGTGGCGGGGACCGTTTTCGGAGAATTAATGCCTTTCGTATGATAAAATGGAACGAACGTTCTTATCGTCTCTAAGAGGGCAGGATGGTCATTTTAGGAATCGACCCGGGATTGGCTCATACGGGCTGGGGCATCGTTGAAACTCGCGGGTCGGCTTGCCGCGCGCGTGCGTACGGATGCGTGGAAACAAAGGCAAACGAGCCTATCGATATGCGTTTGGGTCGCATTTACGATGAGATTTCTCTGGTCATCCAAAAGTTCAGGCCGGTGGCGCTTTCAATTGAGAGCATCTACTTTGGACAAAACGTGCGCTCGGCTATTCCTACCGCTCAGGCAAGGGGAGCCGCGATTGTGGCTTGTGCTCGGGCGGGCTTGTCGGTTGGAGAGTACACGCCCATGCAGATAAAGCAGGCGGTCGTTGGTACCGGTTCGGCCGATAAGGCACAGGTCATGTACATGATCCGTACGGTCCTACAACTTGACCATGAGCCGCACCCCGATCACGCGGCTGATGCGCTTGCCGCGGCGGTCTGCCATGCGCATCTGGTAAGAACAGAAGAACTTGGCAAAAGGAGAGTTCGTCTATGATCGTACAGCTTACCGGTACCCTGCTCTTTGTCAGTCCCTCGCTGATGATACTTGATGTTCATGGCGTTGGCTATGAACTGGGCATATCCGCAAATACCGCCGCCGCCCTTCCTCAGGTGGGAGAGGCGGGCGTGACTATTCTTACCAGGATGGTTGTCAGAGAAGACGCCATGGAGCTCTACGGGTTTTCTTCGCGAGAAGAACGTGCGCTCTTTGATCGTCTGCGCGCTATTTCTGGCATCGGCGCCAAATTGGCGCTCTCGGTGCTCTCAACCTTTACGCCGCGCCAGCTCGCCGGCATCGTAGCTTCTGAAGATAGCGCGCGTATGACGCAGGTTGCCGGACTCGGAAAGAAAAAAGCGGGGCGTATGGTGGTAGAGCTTTCGGATGTTTTCGCCAAAGACACCGAACTCAGAAATCTTGTGGGTTTGTCGGGTCCAACGGAAGCGCTTGGCTTTGGCGCTGCAGCTTCGTCCCATGCGCCGCTTGATAATGAAGTAACTGAGGCTCTTCTCGCCATGGGCTTTACGTCGCAAGAAATCGCCTTGGCGCTGGAAGGCAGGGAAGAAGCGGGAGCCTCTACGATTGAGAAGGCCATAAGCTACGCGCTGCGCCGTCTGGGGAGTGGTAACTGATGTGGGAGGCAGATGCCAAAAACTTGTTTGAGAGTCCATCACATACAAGACCCCAGCAAAAAACCTATGGTGAAACAAGGATGGTTTCGGGGGAGCTCGGGCCGGACGATATCGAACAGGAGCGTTCGCTCAGGCCTAAGACTTTGGACGAATACCTCGGGCAGACACGCGTGAAAGAGAACCTCCGCGTGCTTATTCAAGCTGCGAAAAAGAGAAACGAACCGCTTGACCATGTCATCTTTTCAGGTCCTCCGGGCCTTGGTAAGACTACCCTTGCCGGTGTCCTTGCGGGCGAGATGGACTCAAAGCTCCACACCACTTCAGGTCCGGCTATCGAGCGTACCGGCGATCTTGCGGCAATTCTTACAAACCTTGAAGAGGGCGACATCCTCTTTATTGATGAGATTCACCGTCTGAACAGACAGATTGAGGAAGTTTTGTACCCCGCGATGGAGGACTTTTTCTTAGATATCGTTATTGGCAAAGGTCCTGCCGCCAGGTCAATCAGGCTTGATATCCCGCGCTTTACGCTTGTCGCTGCAACAACAAGAACGGGGCTTTTGACAGGCCCTTTGCGCGATCGTTTTGGCATTGCGTACAGGCTTGATTACTATTCGGTTGAAGAACTGAAGACGATTGTGCTGCGGTCAGCCTCCATTCTTGAGGTGGTTGTAGACGAGCAGGGCGCCCTAGAGATCGCCTCTCGATCGCGCGGTACTCCTCGTCTGGCAAACCGCCTGCTTAAGCGCGTCCGTGATTACGCTCAGGTAAAGGCGGGGGGTACAATTACATGGGAAGTCGCTTCTCAGGCGCTTTCGTTTTTTGACATAGACGAGCTGGGACTTGACGCCATGGACGTGAGTGTTTTGCGCGCTCTGTGCGAAACGTTTCACGGCCGGCCTGTTGGTCTTACTACGCTGGCAAGCGCCGTTTCCGAAGATCCTTCGACGCTTGAGGACGTATACGAGCCGTACTTGCTTCAACAAGGGCTTATCGTAAGAACTCCGCAGGGTCGCCAAGCCACGCAGAGTGCCTTCGTCCATCTGGACATTCCAATTCCATCGCAACGTTAGGACAAAAGATGCTACAGCGCGATTATATCCTTGAGATTATTGCGGATTTCAGCAGAGCGGTCGCACGCGCTCTCAAACAGGCGAAGGAAAACAAAGACACCGAGCCTCTTGAAACGGCCGAGCAGCAGGTGGCTGAACTGATTGACTTAAGCCCCGAGACAGCGTGTTCTCTTGCCCCCGATTCGCTCGTTACCATGATGCTCTTGTCGGGCGTGGCGGAGTCCGTTGCCGAATATGTAAGCTACGCGCTTGAGCGTACTTCTCGCATATACGAAGAGCTTGGCGAGAAGGACAAAGCAGGCCTGCGTCATTTGCAGGCCAAAGCTGTTGCGGAATCGTTTAATTGTGACCTTGGTCAGGCTCCGGAAGAATTTGCTGAGCTGGAAGCCGAGTGTTTCGCGCGATAGAAGCGCAAAACACTCGCTTGTTTAGCTACCAGATATAGATTTTTGTGCCGTAGGGGATGTTGTTATAGATCCATTTGGCATTTTCAGTAGCAAGGCGTACGCAGCCATGTGAGCCGTGATATCCTAGGCGGCCATCCCTCACCGTATACCCATCGCTGTTATACAAGATGGAGTGAATAAGGTAATCGCCTGTAATTTGTGTGTAATACCAGCATCGATAGCCACTGCCAAAGTACAAGCCCTTGGATCCGACAGTAAACTGTCCATGAGGGGTCCACATACCCGGCATGCCTGTAGTGCAATACCATTCGTACCATGGAGTCCAGTTACCCCGGTAACCCTTATAGACAGCGAAGCGGTTCTGATGGGTGTCTATTTGAATAAGCCAGTTGGTGGCGCTATAGATGCTCTGCGCATAGTTGAGCATGTCGGGATAGTAGCAGGGTTGCTCTACCATAGCGCCATCGGGGCCGGCCGCATAGAGTTTGCCTCCCCAAGACAGATATCCGGTCTTCATGGCACCCGTATAAGGATCAAGGTAGTAATCCTTGCCGTCATCTTTAATCCAGCCGGTATCCATGGCGCCATTGGCGGCAAGGTGGTACCAATAAGCGCCGCCGGGCTTAATCCATCCCGTTTGCATAAGGCCCTGAGAGTCAAGATAGTACCAGCGTCCGCCTGCCTGCACCCAGCCTGAGACAGGTTGTCCGTCGTCTCCGTACAGGTAATACTGACCATCGATTTTTTGCCAGCCGGTCAGGAGCTTGTGATCGGATGAAACATATATCGTCAAGCCGCCAAGGTCAATTTTTCCTGTTGGCTGAGATCCGTCAGCGGCAAAAAATTCGTTATTGATAATACGGCCGGTAATGGTGCCTTCCTGGGTCGCCCAAACCTTGTCGCCATTAGGCAGTAAAACCCATTGCTTTCTGGCAAGACCGTAGCTTTCATCAAAATAGTAATGACGCCCGCCGTTGAGAACCTGCTCGCCAAGGAGAGCTTCATGAGATGGACTATCAGGATTGAAATACCAGGTACTACCATTAGGGGCAGTGAACCAGCCGCTGATGAACGGACCATCATCGCTCGCCCAGGCCCACCGGCTTTCACCAAGTTTGACCCAGCTATTGCGCTTCATACCGGTATTTCCGTCGATGTAGTACTGTCGACCGTCAACACTGATTTCTCCTGTCATGAGCGGATGGTTTGCTTTGGTTGGATCAAAGTACCACCAGGCGTTTTTGGGACCCCAGACCCAGCCGGACGCAAAAGATCCGTTGTCGGTCGCCCATACCCAGGAACCGTCAGTAAGTTGAATCCACTGGCTGGTTGCAAGGCCAAGCTGCTCATCAATCCAGTAAGGATATCCGTTGACCATAATCATGCCGAGGTCTGCGGGATGCAGAGGATTATGAGGATCAAAGTAGAAGACGCGACCCCATTTTGTTGTCGCCCACCCTGAGGCAAGCGCACCGGAATCAGTTGCCCATGACCAGGTTCCTTCAGAGTTTTGCACCCATTCCTGACAGGCCATGCCGCTGTTCTCGTCAATGAGATAGGTCTTGTCACCGTCAGTAACCTGACCGAACTTAGCAGCGTTATGAGGAAGGGTTGGATCAAGGTAGAACCATCTGTCATTTGGCTTTGCCCAACCTGAAACAGCAATGCCTTCTGAGTTGAAGAGATGCCAGCCGTCAGCGTCTTTTACCCAGGTGTTCTTGAGATAGGAGCCATTCTCATCCTTATAGCGAAATCCCTTTTCGCTTGCTTCCCAAGGAGAGGAAGGCTCTTCAGGCGTAGGCTCAGGAGCGGGCGCAGGCGCGGGATTTTGCGGAGTGTCCTGTTGATTGTCGGTTGCTTCTTCGGTTTCCTGTGAGGCTGGCGCGCCGTCATGTTCCGGAGCTTTGTGAGAGTTTGCGGAAGATTCCTGCGATGAAGGTGTGCCGGCGTTAGTCTCGGGAGGAAGCGCTTCCTCGGATTTTGACGTGTTAGCAGAAGATGAAGGAGCATAGGTGTTTCCCTGCGGCATGTTGTTGTCTGCGAGAATCTGAGAGGGGGTCAAAGCGATTGCAATACTTAACGCGATTGGCACAGCAAGTGCAAGAAGCGATTCTCTTTTTTTCTGGAGATGTGTGATGTTCATAGTGCTCCAATCAACTCTGCGTATTTGCTGCGACCAGGCATGCTCGCATGGAGATAGTACAACATGCATAAAGGCAGTACAGCATGAAAAGTAAGGTTCGAGAAAATACATAAAGACGTCTTTTATTATAGGGTGAATGGCTCTCATTGAGGTTCACGAAGAGAATATGCCGTTCGTCGATGCATTTTGCGCTGTTAGCGGTTTCTCGAGCAAATATGCGTTCGTTAAGGTTATTATATTCCTTGTGGTGTTAGCCACGGGTATCGCGCGTAAGCGCAGCGTTTGTCCCGCGGGACAAAGAAAGAAAGGCACGAAATGGCTCAGGGTACTGTTAAATGGTTCAATCCGGATAAGGGTTACGGATTCATCTCTCGCGAGGACGGCGACGACTTGTTCGTTCACTATTCCGAGATTGAGATGGACGGCTTTAAGACTCTCGATGAGGGTCAGCCGGTTGAGTTTGAGATTACAACCGGTCAGAACGGCAAGCTTCAGGCTTCCAGCGTCCACAAGATTTAAGTATCTCTCGAAACGTTACCGGAAAACAAAGAAGACCGCTACGGCGGTCTTCTTTTTTATGCGCTTTTAGGCAGTTATGCGCCTTCGAACAGTTATGCATCTTTGGGCAGAAGTTCAGGATCTTCCCATGATTCAATGAAGAAATCCGCATAGGCGGTAAGCAGTTTTTTATTTTGCGCGGGGTCATCAGATTGTACGGCGCAGGTTGTAAGCGACAGCGCTTTTGCAGTCTTCAGCGCAACAGGCAAGTCTTCAAAGATAATCGTGCTGCACGCGGTGGCATTGAGACGGATAAGGACATCTTGATAAAGATCGGGCTTATCCTTGCCCTTGCCGACGTCGGAGCCAAAAACCATGACGTCAAAGAGCTCGAAAAAGGGAATGCGCGGCTCCATTGAGGCAAATACATCAGCGTCATTTACCGTTGCGAGCGCTGTTTTGATACCGAGACTGCGCAGCAGCCGGATGTACTTCTCGGCGCCCGGACGAAGCACGACGTCATGTTGATAAGCGGCTTTTCCCTTTGCGGTCCATTCGGCAATGACATGCTCAGGAGATTCGTCTAGATTGTAGGCCTCAACCGCCCAGTGAGCTCCTTCCGCAAAGCCGAGCGGAGAGAGCTTTTTGCTGAGGTTGTGATCGTAGGGAATATTGCGCACTTCAAAAAACTCCCGGTCGATTTTTTGCCAAAGCTGCGTGGTAGCGGCTAGCGTCCCGTCAAAGTCAAAGATGGCTGCCGAGAAGCGCGGGGGAAAGAGCGAGTTTTGACAAGTCGGATACATGCGAGTACAACCTTCCTTCAGAGAGTGCCTTCTTTGTATATTTTGAGTTATGAGGTAAAATTAACTACTGCTTGATTTTACAGAAAAACGCTTTACGCATCCCTAAACGGAGGATATATGAAACGAGCGAAGTTCACGGTTGTCACGCGTTTATGCGCGGCAGTCCTGCTGGCTTTAGTCGTAACCTGTCTGTGGGCGCCTCGATTAGCAGCGGCTGAAACCTATACCACGATGGATTCATCGGGTAATCTCGTTACGTCAGATTCACTGCAAAGCGCCATTGCAACAGCTCGGGCAACGGGAAGACCCATTGCGATTGACCCCGGTCACAGCGATGGCACAGCTGGCCGTGATCCGGGTGCTATCGGCCCAAATGGTCTGCGTGAAGGAGATGTGGCATGGAATACTGCCATGCGCGCAAAGTACTATCTCGAAAAATGGGGTATCCAGGTCGTTATTGTTCGCGGAGAGCATGAGGATCCTTCACTGCGGGAGCGCGTCCAGAGGGCGGTTGACGCGAACTGCTGCGCCATTGTTTCGATGCACTATAACTCAGCCGGTCCATATGCTGTCGGATCTATGGTGCTCGTTCCTCGCAGAGCGCAGTATAACAGCGATCTCTATGCCGCCGGACAGGCGCTTGCAAAAGCGATAAACGGCGAACTCAATAAGCGCGCGGGTATTACGACACGCTGGGATTCGGCGCCAACCAAGGGAAACGGCTCGGAAAGTCCCTACGATACCGGCGAAGAGTCCGATTATTTCGGTATTATCCGCTATGCACGCAAGCAAGGTATCTTAGGCGTTATTATCGAGCATGAATTCATTTCCAATCCGGCCATGGAGGCAAAGCTGTCCGATCCGTCGTTTATCGACTACATCGGTTGGGCGGACGCGTGGGGCATCTGGGATCATTTCTATGCATCTGATACATGGTGGAGCATGAGCCGCGTTGACGTCTCAACGGATGCGAGGGGGCAGATTGTCATGAGTCCTCATCTGATAGGTGTCGGCACGGGAATGACCTATTCCTACTATTACAAACCAGCTGGCGGTTCGTGGGTAACCCTTGCTGAGAACACCACAAAAACGTCAAGTACTTTTATGCCTCCTTCAAAAGGTACCTATACGCTCTACATTACTGCGAGGTCATCTGACGGTTCGAGTGTTTCTCGTCAGATTAACTATGACTCATCCTCTATTTCGCCAAGTCCCGGTTGGCATAAGTATGATGCCGGTTGGATGTACTTTGACAGCAATGGAGTAGCCTGCAAGAACACCTGGGTAAAAGACGCTGACGGCTGGCATCTCTTCAACTCAGAAGGCATTGCTGTTTCAGGTTGGGCAAAGCCAAATGACAGATGGTTCTACCTTGATCCAACCCTTCCTCATAACGCTGCTAAGTTCGGTCAGGTTACTGACGGTGACAAGACCTATCTCATTGACGAGAACAGCGGCATGGCCTGTCAGGAATGGGTGCAAAACTCTGAAGGAACCTGGTCATGGGCAACTGATTCCGGTGCGCTTGCCTCAGGGTGGGCGACAACAAAATGGGGTCGCGTCTTCTACTTTGATCCTCATAATCCTCTGCATCCCGCAGACCTCGGCATGATTATGGTCAACGGATATCCTTACTGGATTGATGAGCAGCTTGGCCTTGCAACCAGCCAGTGGGTAACGCTTCCTTCAGGACGCCGTGTATGGGCTGATGGCAACGGGTACCTGAGGACCTCTTCGGATGCCGGTGCCAAGCTGATAACCGAGGACGACGCTTCGCCAAGTCCCGGTTGGCATAAGTATGATGCCGGTTGGATGTACTTTGACAGCAATGGAGTAGCCTGCAAGAACACCTGGGTAAAAGACGCTGACGGCTGGCATCTCTTCAACTCAGAAGGCATTGCTGTTTCAGGTTGGGCAAAGCCAAATGACAGATGGTTCTACCTTGATCCAACCCTTCCTCATAACGCTGCTAAGTTCGGTCAGGTTACTGACGGTGACAAGACCTATCTCATTGACGAGAACAGCGGCATGGCCTGTCAGGAATGGGTGCAAAACTCTGAAGGAACCTGGTCATGGGCAACTGATTCCGGTGCGCTTGCCTCAGGGTGGGCGACAACAAAATGGGGTCGCGTCTTCTACTTTGATCCTCATAATCCTCTGCATCCCGCAGACCTCGGCATGATTATGGTCAACGGATATCCTTACTGGATTGATGAGCAGCTTGGCCTTGCAACCAGCCAGTGGGTAACGCTTCCTTCAGGACGCCGTGTATGGGCTGATGGCAACGGGTACCTGAGGACCTCTTCGGATGCCGGTGCCAAGCTGATAACCGAGGACGACGCTTCGGATCCCAAGCCGGGAGATGATGATGACAATAATCAAGAGGATCCTTCTAACAAGCCGGCGCGGGGCGCCTGGTCTACGAACGTTTCGATCCTTGGGAGCGCGACCCTTACCAAGGCGGACTTGGTAGCGGATTTGAAAGCAGGGCTCGCCGTTCGCGGAATCTCCTATCCGGAAGCGCTTGCTGCGAAGGGCGCAGCAACGCCCGAAGCCTTTATTGATCAGCTATGGGACGCAGCGCTTGCGGAAGGAGTGAGACCTGAGGTTCTTTACGCTCAGGCAATGCTTGAGACGGGATATCTGAAGTTCGGCGGTGACGTCAAGGTAGAGCAGTGCAACTTCGGCGGTCTTGGCGCAACAGGCAACGGTGTTTCGGGCGATACGTACGACAGCGTCTCTGAGGGGCTTCTCGCTCAGTCACAGCATCTTCGCGTCTATACGGGAAACTATCCCTTAACAGCCATTGTTGACAAGCGTTTTGGTAACTGGCTGCTCAACAGGCAGAAGGCAAATCCTGCAACAACTATCGGAAAACTTGCTGGTACGTGGGCTATGGATTCAAGCTACGGAGACCGATTGGTTTCCATTCTCAACCGTCTGTAGTGCAACAGCATACTCTGTATACGCGCATGTAAACGGGGCGAGAAGATTTTCTCGCCCCGTGTTTTATAGGGACAGAAATTCTCGTCAGCTCTCGTCAGCGATCGGGCTCGCTTTCAATAGAACGAAGCATGTCGTAGTAGATATCATCTTTTGTCATGATACCGAGGTTAGTCATAAAACTTTTTGCAACGCTAAAAAGCTCGGCGTCAAGGGACGCGCGGGTGCCTTCCATAAAGACTTCGGATACTTCCGGAGTCGGCGCTATGGGTATCTGCGTGCCTGCCAGTGTTCTGCGAATTTGCTCGTCTGTCAGCTCTTCAATTGAAAAGTGCGGCTCCCGTATTGCCAGGATACGCATTTCTGTACTGATAAGAAACATCGCGCCCGGCAGAAAACGAAGGGCGTATTGGTAGCAGGCCGATGCGGTGGCATAGT
Source organism: Lancefieldella sp. Marseille-Q7238 (assembly GCF_949152215.1). Taxonomy (GTDB): domain Bacteria; phylum Actinomycetota; class Coriobacteriia; order Coriobacteriales; family Atopobiaceae; genus Lancefieldella. Next base: position 401,068 of record NZ_OX424407.1, on the reverse strand, counting down.
TATGAACGCGCCATTGAAAAAACGCCATCCGGTAGTATCCAAAGCCGATGCCTTCAGGATCGTGGGCGTACGTAAGAAGCGTTTTGAGCACTTCAATGGCTTCTTCAAGCTGCCCGGTTGCCTCGAGGCAGTGCGCAAGGTGCAAGCGTGCGCTGGTGCTGAGAGGAGCTACCTCTGCCGCTCGGCGAGCGTGCGCGATGGCGGAACTTGTTTTTGCTTGCAGCAGCTCAGCGATGGAGGTCAGAAGGTGGGCATCAAAGTAGGCCGTAGGAGCTAGTTTTGTCGTGCGTGTCCGCGTATCGAGAAGACGGTTGTAGAGCACGCGGTCGACATAACTAGTAAAGACTCGCCAGCAGGTCGTTTCATTGTCGGCGTAGGTTAGTGTGGCGTCGATGTCATTGAGCGCCAAGAGGAGGCACTTCTCGGCATCAGCGAAATCCTTTTGGGCGATAAGGGCGCGAGCCTGTGTGACGGCTGCCTGAAGCGTGCCTCCGTTAACGAATTCTGCGCCGACAGCTTCCATATCGCTTTCCGAGAGCGTGCCATCGATGAGACGGGCGACGATGCGCTCGCCGGCGGTACGGACGGTAGAGTCTTTGTCTTGCGCGGTGAGGGACAAAATCATGCGTACGTTTTCTTCAGTGGAGGAAGAAAGATTGCGCAGAATTTCGGTGGCTATAACCTCTCGATGTTCCCCCTCGTCGATAGAAAGCCCCGAGACCTGAGTGGTTCCGAGGGCGCGCGCCGCCTCGCTTGCAAGTGACTTGGTGGAATCCTCGATGGTGTCGTATCGGCTGGGAGGGCAAAAACGTTCGTCCTCGAGGCTGAAGCTGGGTTTGACAGGGGACAAAATGTTTTCCTGGCTGTTGATTGACGCGCCCCACGACAAAAGAAGCTCAACCGGATTCGAGATATCGGTAAGCCGGACGTCTTCAAACTGATTTCTTGTGATATGCGCCGTGTACAAACAACAGTGTTTAACGGGATCTTCTGTGATGCCTTCTATCCAGACGTCACGAATAGTCTGTGAGCTGTTAAACGCGGATGCTGTCACAAGGATGCCGAGACGCGTGTTGTAGTCGGTGGCGGCGCGTTTGAGAACATCTTCGGTCGAAGCCATCTCACCGGTCTTGGGCTGGTAGTGTGTTTTTGGAAACACTTCTGGCGGTATCAGCTTAATGCGAAACGCTGCTCTTCCAGCATGGACATTGGTGCGGAAGTCCAGCTCCAAGCGGTAGGGCAGGCGCAGATTCTCGATGGCAAGAGAGATTGCCTTTCTGACAATCCACTCGCCGTCACGAGTTCCGTTTTGCGAACGAGCTGCACTGGCGGGAGCCTGCGAGGTGATTGAGCGCAGCACGTTGCGCTCAAACAGAAGCAGGTCATCCTTACTCACCATATTCGCATCCAAGAAATAATGATTGGCGAGAAGAGCGATGTTTAGAGCGCTTTCTATCTCAAGGAGACGCAAGCGAGTGAGATATGGGTAGGATGAGGCTGTCGTTCTGATGTAGAAGAGCCCGCTGGTGCGCAAGCGGATGATGCGTATCTTCGCAAGATGCGCGTCGGCGACGTTAATCCCGGCCTCTTGCAGCCGCTTGGTCAGATGCAGCTTGTAGTCGCTGGGTTTCAGCGCGTCGGCGGCATCGGCGCTTGTCGGAGTGGTTTCGTCTGAGGCATGCGTCAACGCGTCTCTGACAAATGTCTGCAATACCTCAAGGGGATGTTGGGCAAGGGCGAGTTTTTTCGACAGGTCCTCTATATCAAGTTTTGAACGTTTTTGATTAAAGAGAAGATGAGAAGCGCCCTCGTTTTTTTCAGCATACAAAGACACCACATCGGGGAGCGTATCTCCGTCGACGAGTGAAGAGAACAGCTTTCCTAAGCGGTTACGACCGGGCTGCTTGGCTTCCGGGTCGTTTTCAAGGTGAGCCACGATACACCTCCAACCGGTGGCATAATGATTCACCTTTTGGTAACTATATACCCCGTACGGTCAAAAGGCTTGTTTTTGTCGGTAACCGGTCAGCGCGCTCAGCGAAAATTCGCGGAAGCTCAGCGAAAAATGCTTTGCGTAACAAGGCATCGCGTCTATTATGTTGAATGTTATAGATAGACGAGGGGAATATGTGGTACTGCAATGTTGTACTGCATTCGTTTGGCGTAAGGATATCTTTATGGCAATCACTGTTCCACGTATCGCTGCAAAAGGCGCGCAATATCGGCAGGTTCTTGATGATCTTGCCAATCGAGACCTCGTTATTTTTGATTTTGACGGCACGCTTGCCGATACCATGCCTGGCATTACGCAGACCGCTCGGAAAGTATTTACGGAAATTGGCATGACTGAAGAGGAAATGGGCGATATTCGTCGTATTGTAGGACCGCCGTTTCCTTACGCGTTTGAAATGGTTTACGGCATGAATCGCGCACAGGCAGAGGCGGTCACCAAACGCTATCGTGAAATTTATGCCGTTGAGGGAACGTGGCCTTTGTTTGAAGGTATTTATCCTCTTTTGGATGACCTCAAGCGTGCGGGGAAGCTTGTGGCCATCGCAAGTTCTAAGAAGCAGGACCTGGTGCTGCGCGGTGTCAAAGACAACCGTCTTGAAGGCGTTTTGGACGCCTGCGTGGGTCGGCGTGACGAAGCGGAATCCACAAAGGTTCAGGCGATTGCTGACGTCATGAATAAACTGCAGGTGGATACTGAACATGCGGTTATGGTGGGTGATCGCATGTATGACATCGACGCGGCTCGTCCGAATGACGTGCCCTGTGTGGGAGTTCTCTATGGGAATACCACGGTTAAGCAGGAGCTTATTGATCATGGAGCGGCTGCAATCGTTGACAACGTTCCCGAGCTGCACCACGTGCTTCTCGGTGCCTGAGCGCAAAGCACGCCACGGCCTGTAGTACAAGCCGTGGCGTGTTTATCGTCGCGTAAGACAAGGACAAAGACGTCCTACTCAAGCTCAAAGGCGCCAGTATAGAGCTGGTAGTAGGTTCCTCGCTTGGCGAGAAGTTCCTCGTGGGTTCCGCGCTCAATGATACGGCCGTGGTCAAGAACGACGATAACGTTTGAGTTACGAACCGTGGACAGGCGGTGTGCGATAACAAAGGTGGTGCGGTCGTACATGAGCGCGTCCATACCTCGCTGGACGATGGCTTCGGTGCGCGTGTCGATACTGGAAGTAGCTTCATCCAAAATCATGACGGGAGGATCAGCGACGGCTGCGCGGGCGATGGAGATAAGCTGGCGCTGACCCTGCGAAAGCGCCGAGCCGTTGTCTTTGAGCATCGTATGATAGCCGTCGGGCAGGCGCCTGATAAAGTCATCGGCGCCGGCGAGTTTGGCGGCGCGAACGCAATCCTCGTCAGTAGCGTTCAGACGGCCATAACGGATATTGTCCATAACCGTGCCGGTAAAGAGATTCACGTCCTGCAGCACCACGCCGAGCGCACGTCTCAACGAGCTCTTCTTGATCTTATTGATGTTGATGCCATCGTAGCGGATCTTACCGTCTTCAATATCGTAGAAGCGGTTCAGCAGGTTGGTGATGGTAGTCTTTCCCGCGCCGGTTGCGCCAACGAAGGCGACCTTCTGGCCCGGTTTCGCATAGAGTGAAATGTCGTGAAGGACTGTATTTCCAGGTACGTAGGCGAAGTCGACGTCAAAGAGGCGCACATCGCCTTTGAGCGGCGTATAGGTAACGGTGCCGTCTTTGTGAGGATGCTTCCAGGCCCAATAGCCGGTACGGTACTCGGCTTCTTGAATCTCGCCGTCAACCATCTCGGAGTTCACCAACGTGACATAGCCTTCGTCCTTCTCGACAGGCTCGTCCAGAAGCTCGAAAATGCGGCCGGCGCCGGCTACGCCCATGACAACGGAGTTAATCTGTCCGGAAATCTGACCGATCTGCGCGGAAAACTGTCGCGTCATGTTGAGGAAGGGGACAGCTACCGCGATGTTGAGCGCCATTCCGGAAAAAGAAACGTTCTGGAAGTTTGTCGAAATCATAATGCCCGCGGCGATAGCAACGATGACATACAGCAGGTTTCCGATGTTGTTCAGCACAGGCATCAGCGTGTTGGAATAGGCGTTCGCGTCACGGGAGCGGGCCATGAGCTCATCATTGATGGCGTCGAAGGAGGCTTCCGTTTCCTTTTCATGGCTGAAGACCTTGACGACTTTTTCGCCATTCATAATCTCCTGGATATGGCCTTCAACGTCGGCGGTAGTCTTTTGCTGCATCATAAAGTTGCGTGCGGAGCGGCCGCCCAGAAAGCGAGTGAGTCCTACCATCACAGCAGAGCCAAGGATGATGATGAGCGCCATGGGGATGCTGTAGTAGAACATGATAATCATAACGGCAAGCAGCATAATGAAGGTAAAGAGCAGCTGCGGCAGGCTGATACCAATCATCTGGCGCATAGCGTCGATGTCGTTGGTGTAGTAGCTCATGATATCGCCGTTGAGATGGGAATCAAAATAGCTGATGGGCAAGTCCTGCATGTGGTCGAACATTCTGTAGCGGAATTTCTGGAGCGCGCCCTGCGTGACGATGGCCATGCCCTGCGTGGAGATGACGTTGCATATGAGGCTGATGACGTACATAGAGGCGAGAAGCGCGACGTTGGAAAAAATAACCGGCTGAGCGCCGCTCCAGTCCGCCGCACCGATATACTGCTCAATGATGGTGAGGATGCGCTCAAGGAAGATATTGGGCACCGACTGCATGATCGCCTGGACAACGGCCGTGCCAAGAGCAACGGGAAGAAGGATGGGGTAGAACTGCCACAGCATCTTCATGGTGCGGCCGATAATCTTGCCCATAGAACCTTTTTTTCGAGGCTGTGGAGCGGCGTCGCTTTTCTGTTCTGTCTGCGCCTCCTGCGCTTGAGTCTGCTTACTCATGCAAGCTCGCCTCCTGTTCCGTTTCATGCGCTTCATCCGTTTGTTGCCTATTTTGCGAGAAGTACACCTCGCGGTAAATCTTGTTTTCTTTAAGAAGCTCCTCGTGCGTGCCTATAGCATTGACGCGGCCGTTATCGATAACGAGTATGCGGTCGGCGTCTTCAACGCTTGAAGTGCGCTGAGCGATAATAATCTTGGTCGTTTCAGGCAAAAACGTGCGGAGGCCCTCTCGAATGAGCGAATCGGTTTTGGTGTCAACGGCGCTGGTAGAGTCATCGAGGATGAGTACCTTAGGCTTTTTCAAAAGCGCGCGGGCGATGCAGAGGCGCTGTTTTTGTCCACCAGAAACATTGGTGCCGCCCTGCTCGATATGCGTTTCGTACGCATCAGGGAAGGTCTGCACAAAGCTATCGGCCTGAGCAAGCTTCGCCGCCTCAACAAGCTCCGCGTCGGTAGCCTGTGTATTGCCCCAGCGGAGGTTTTCGGCGATTGTTCCGGAAAACAGGACGTTTTTCTGCAAAACCATACCGACTGCGCCGCGAAGCGTATCCAAATCATATTCCCGGACGTCATGGCCGCCTACAGAGACGCTTCCGGATGTAACGTCGTAAAGGCGCGGAATCAGCTGTACAAGCGTTGACTTCGCGGATCCCGTTCCGCCGATAATGCCAATGACCTCTCCAGATTTGATATGAAGGTCAACGCCGGAAAGCGCTTCGCGTCCCTTCGGTCCGGCATATGAAAAGCCGACGCCATTGAAGTCGATGCTTCCGTCAGAAACTTCTGTCCGTGCGATTTCAGGATTTATAATGGTCGGGCGGGCGAGAAGTACCTCGCAAATGCGGCGCGCTCCTTCTTCGGCAATGATAATCATGGCGAGTACGAATGAAAGCATCATGAGACTCATGAGCATCATGAAGCCGTAGGTTATGAGCGAGGAAAGCTGTCCCACGCCAAGCGCGCTCCCTTGTGTGGAGATGATGAGGTAGGAGCCAGCGTAGAGGATGGCGACAAAGACCACATAGACCGCAAAGTTCATAAAAGGCGAGTTCAAAGCGATGATGCGCTCAGCTTTGGTAAATCCCGCCTGCAAATCCTTTGAGGCCCGGTCAAATTTCTGTCGCTCGAAATTTTCGTTTACAAAAGACTTCACTACGCGAATGCCAGCGAGGTTTTCCTCCGCGGATTCGTTGAGGGCGTCGTATTGCTTAAAGACGCGTTTGAAAATAGGAATGACGCGCGTGATGAGCGCGTAGAGTGCCACACCTAAAAGAGGCATCATAGCGGCAAAGATAAGCGCCATCCAGCCGCCCATAACAAGCGCGGCGATAAACGAGAAGATGAGCATAAAAGGAGCGCGTATGGCCATACGGATAATCATCATATAGGCCAGCTGAACGTTGGTAATATCGGTGGTCAGCCGCGTTACCAAAGACGATGACGAGAATGAATCAATCGTAGCGAACGAGAAGGTCTGAATGTTATAGAACATATCGCGACGGAGATTGCGGGCAAAGCCGGTGGAGGCGTGCGCGCAGGTGAGGCCTGCGGCTGCACCTGCGGCAAGCGAGCAAAGCGCCATGAGAGCAAGTACGGCGCCTGAGTTCATGATGGCTGCCACGTCCGCTCCCGAGCGGAGGGTATCTACCAAATCCGCCGTTCTGAAAGGAATCAAGACCTCAAAGGTGGTTTCGATAAATACAAGCACAGGCGTCCAAATGCTCGCTTTCTTGAATTCGCCGATGCTGCGGGCAAGTACCGCAATGATTTCTCTAATACTAAAGTTGCCGGTATCTGTGATACCCGTACGTTCTTGTTTGGCTTTGGCGAGAGCGGCAGTTTCTTCGGCGGACAGCGCTTCTTGTTCAAACTGTTCATGCGTTGTTACTTCTGTTGGCATAAAGCCTCTCCCTTCTTGGATTTCTCGAGTGTCTTCCAATGTGCGACAAGCGTATCAAGCGTTGCAAGAAGCGCGGTCTGCTCGGCCTCATTTACACAGGCGAGCGCCTTGTCCAAAAACGCCTGGCGCTTTACTTCTTCCTCAAGCGCGCGTTTTGTGCCAAGCTCCGTGAGAGATACGATAAACTGCCTGCGGTCTTCTTCTGACCTCGTACGCGTGACAAGTCCTTCGGATTCCAGCTTACTGATAACCTCCGAAAGAGATGCCGATGCGTTTAAGGTGCGGCTGAGAAGCTCCTTTTGAGTCATCGCGCCGTAGGCATACAGCGTGGTGAGAACAAATTGCTGACCGCCTCGACCGCCTCTGTTGACATAGAGGTAGTGGCCAAGAAAGCTGAGATCATGCAGGATGCGCATCTCATGAGCGGAGGAGGCAGAGGGTGTGTGCATAGCTGCTCCGTTCGCATGTGGTGTTAATAACGGTTTCGTATTGTAGCGAAGAACAATCATATTAGCAAGGTACCTATAGAAAATTTTTAGGTACCTATCAATTTCTCAGATTGCCTTGGATATGCTGGAGTCCTAAGGGAGAAAATCTCGCTGGCTCTTATCGGTTGCACCGGTGTATTGTGGCGAGAAGGGCGCGTACTACCGAGTTGGGGTTGACTTTCGGCAGATTATGCGGCGCTCCCGGCACAAAGAGAAGGTGGGCGTTTGGAATGGCCTGTGCGATGCGCAGCGTTTCTGAGGCGAGAATATCATCGTATTCGCCGGCCATGATAGTGGTAGGACAGGTGATGGTACGCAGCGACTCGGCCGGTATATGGGGCTCCCTATACATAAGCTCAATGTGTTCGGCTATCTTGGCGGCCTCGTTTGGGCTTGGTACGGGGTAGCCGTCTTCAAGAACGGCTCCCTCATACCCCTTTTCAGCCCAGAGCCGTTGAGCTGCAACGTATTCAGGAATCCAGGAGATATCTCCCGCTCCTTCAGGAATAAGGTTGGCGCCGACGGCGGTAAGACTGGCCACGCTGTGAGCGTAGTCACGGGCAAGTAGCAGTCCCTCAATGCCCCCATCGGAAAAGCCGAGGACATGGGCGGAGGTTACACCAAGCTCACAAAGGACTGCCGCCGCGTCCTCAGTCATCGTTTCATAGGTAAACGCTTTTGTTCCACGAGTGCTGTTGCCTTGGTCACGAGAGTCCGGCGCGATGACGGTATAGCCGAGCGTAACTACGGCGTCAATGATTGCGCCAAAGATGCCATGTTCTTCTCCGTTGCCATGGAGCATAAGGATAGGAGTAGAGGCATCGGCTGCGTGGCTCTTCTCGCACGATGGCGCATAGACATAGGTTTCGATAGCCGCCCCATCGGGCGTGGCAACAGCGCGCCTCTGGGCAAGCTGCGCCGTAGGACGCACATAGGGACGCGGACGGTACACGGGCGGGAAGGGCACGGCTTCCATAACACTCCTAGAGGTATGTGTGGCAGGTGCACCTAGCGTGACGCCGGGATACTGCCATGTGAGCTCTTATTTCTTTTTCTGCTGGCTCGGGTGCGCTTTGAAAAAGTCAAAACGGGGAGGTAGCGCCTCAACGGCATGCGTTGTGGCGTCCTCGCCGAGCGTCTCGGCAAGCTGCTTTGGCCCCTCAAAGGCGTGCTCCCACGAGAAGAACGTTTCAGGAGCAAAGTTCATTGCTTGAGCGATGCGCTCGCATCCGTCAGGTACCGCGGGATGCATGAGCAGCGTAACGGTGCGCAAAGCGCAGAAGGCATCGGCAAGAGCCTGCTCATATGCGGCGTCATTGCCCTTTGCGGCCTTTGACGCTTCGTCCCAGCGCTTATTCTCCGCACGAGCAAACTCCTCCACAGACGCCAGGGCGCCGTGGGCATCGAAATCATGCGCAAGCTGTTCAAACGCAAGTGTCGCGCAGGTACAGGCATCAATGACGCCTTGGTGAGGGTCAACTGCAGGAAGGTGCCCGTCGCATACGTTTGCGGCGCCGTACAGGCAGCTGCGAGCAAGGCGATTGAAGATGTTCGTCAAAAAGGCCGACTCTTTGAGGGCGGGATCGACAACGCGCGGATCATCTTTGGTAAGCAGGTCGGGCTCGCCGTCTTTGCCCTTTCGTGAAACAGACGTATCAAAGGCTTTTGGCGAGAAGGACACGGCTCGCTGGTCAAGACCGAGCGAGAGCCAGTGCGCGCGTAACTGTTCGGGAGTGTAGAAGTCCAGAAGCTCTTCGGCCATGGGAGGCTTAATAGCACCTGAGCTTGAGGCCTTTTTATTCATAAAGAGGATGTGATAGTTGGCGACGGGAATATCGGTAGTCAAACCCCAGTCTAGTGCGTCCCAGAGGGGGTTTTGGACAATGCAGTAGAAAAAGATGTTGTCCTGTCCTATGAACTGATAGACGGCGGCATCTTCACTGCACCACCAGTCGCGCCAATCGTCAGTTGCGTATCGGGAGACCCCGTTGGCGGCGTCCGCTTCAAGACGAGCACGCGTAAAGGTAATAGGAGCCCAAAGACTTTCCGTCCAAACCCAAATGGTGAGATCTTTCAGATCTTCAAGGTCGGGAGACTTGAGACCCCATGGTATGTTGCCCGTCATGCGATAAGGCAACAATGTTTTACCGGTGCGAAAACGGATGCCCGCAGCGTCAAGAAGGTCGCGCGCGGTGTCGCGATCTTTCCAGTCATTGAAGACAAGCGTAAAGGACTGATGAGCCTTTTCCGCCTCGATGCGCTTATGAGCGGGAAGCGTATCTTCAACGGCGTCGAAAGCTTCGCGGAACTTGTCCTGTATATATATCATGGGGTCAACGAGCGTCTCGCGGACCGTGGAAGTCACCACGCTTCGAATCTGTGGGTCATGTTCCCAGCGATCGTCCAGCTCGGTCAAAAAATCCCGGTATTCTGAAAGGTCAAAGTACCAGCTTGGCGCGGGGCGAAGTTCAGGTCTGGTGCCGGTGAGCTGCGAAACGGGCGAGATGAGCTCTTCTGGATCAAACTGATGTCCAAGTTCACATTCTTCAGCGTAGGCCTTATCAGATTTGCATCCTTTGATAGGACAGCGGCCAATGACCTGGCGTCCGTTCAAAAACGTATGAGCTTCAGTATCGTAGAACTGTTTGGTAGAGCGCTTAATCAGCATGCCTTTATCGTAGAGGCGCCGCATAATCTTGTCGGCCATCTCTTCATGAATGTCTGCCGCAGGTTTCAGAGCTGACCCTCCGTAAAAATCAAGGGAGATGCCATAGGCGTCGAGCGCCTGTTTTTGAAGCTCGTGATTGGCCGTCACATATTCAAGAATCGTGCCGGTATATCCTTCATTTTCGACTTTTTTGCGATATCCTTCCGCAATGGGGGAGCCATAGCAGTCCGTACCCGAGACAAACAGTACATTTTTCGCGCCAAGTCTGTCGCGCAGAAAACGTGCGAAAAAGTCGGCAGGCACAAAGACGCCGGCAATATGGCCGAAATGGAGGTTTTTGTTGCCGTACGGCATGCCTCCGGTCACGATGGCACGCTTGGGAAAATGCGGCCGTTCAGAAAAATCAACGCGTTTCGCCATAGAAACCTCACAGCTATCGATTCAGCTCATATATTGAGACATAACGGCAAAATTATTTCACAACTTACGCATTTTTGCGTCGTTTGTCTTCAGGTATTTGAGAAAATGTCCAAAGTACTCGTCTGAAGCGGCTACTATAGTGAAGAAGAAAAAAGATGGCTCGGCGCAAAAAGGGAGCGGCATGGCAAAAAAATCACTGGTCAATAGCTTTGACTTTACGGAAGCAAAGCCTCCAAAACATGCGCTTTCACCGGTAGTTGTGGCGCTTAGTATCCTGATTGTTCCGGTTGCCGTAAGTCTTTTTGGCTCGTATGTCATTCCTTCGGAATATGGCATCTGTGCGCAATTTGTCGCCTTCGCACTCGTTCTTGCCATGGTGCTGTTTTGGAACGCTCGCGTCAACGGGCGGACAAAAGAAGCGCTTGGCTTTCATGTGGGTGGCTGGCATTCGTTTTTTCCGGGAATTTCTTTGGGCGTGGTGTTGACGCTCCTTGCGATGGGGCTCATTCTTTTGTGCAACGGTTTCGGCTTTGAAATCAGCGGTACCTATCGCGTGTGGTTTGTCCTCCTTTTGGTGGGCGGCTTCTTGGTGCAAAGTCTTGCCGAGGAACTTCTTTTTAGGGGATATGTGCAAAACGGCGTCCTGGCAGCTACAAAAAAACCATGGACCGCTATTGTGGTGCAGGCGCTCCTGTTTACGCTGCTGCACAGTTTGCGGCCGCAGATAGATCCTCTGGCCATTCTTTCATTTTTTGCCTTCGGCGTGCTTTTTGGCCTTCTGTTTGAGTATTCCGATAGCGTGTGGTTTGGAACGGGCGCGCACTTTATCTGGTATGTGGTGCCGACGATACTCTTTGGAATGCATGTTTCGGGATATGACGCGCCTTCTTCCATCCTGATATCCTTGCCGCAGGGACCAGACCTTCTTTCCGGCGGTTCTTTTGGACTTGAGGGGAGCATGCTGACTCTTCTCATTGTCGTTTCATTGTGCGCCATATACGTGCTCTTCATCCAACGTATTGAGAAGAGCGCTGCCAAGAAAAAGAGAGCCTGATATCGTGCCGGAAAAAGACATGACAGCACATGGTGCGCTCAAAAGTACCTGCGAGCTTAGCGCTCTGAAAGCGGCCACGCCGCTATTGCTGCATGCGTGCTGTGGACCTTGTTCGCTGGAACCGCTGAAACTCCTTCGGCAAGAAGGTTTCGAGCCGACCATTTGCTGGACAAATCCAAACATACAGCCGCTTGAAGAGCACGCGCGGCGCCTTGAGACCCTTATGACGTGGGCACGAGAAGTTGCTCACGTGGAAGTTATCATCGCGGGAGACCCCCGTGAAAGGTGGGAGAGCGCGGCGGCGCCGGCGGCGTTTGATCGCGAGAAACGCTGTCGCTCCTGTTATGCCATTCGACTGGCGGAGAGCTGCCGCGTGGCGCGCGAGCGCGGGTTCACCTTTGTTTCGACAACGTTGGCCGTTTCTCCGTACCAGCTCTTTGACGTGTGCAGAGACGAACTTCTCGCCATTGCCCGTGCGCAAGGATTGACACCGGTATGGCGCGATTTTCGGCCGTATTATGCCGAAGCAACAAACGAGTCCCGCGAACTGGGGATGTACAGACAAAATTACTGCGGTTGCCGGTTTTCCGCCGCTGAAGCCGCACTTGAGCGCCAGGAGGCGCGTGATGCAAGAAAGGCCGCTAAAAGGCATGCGTACTGATGATTTTGATTACAACTTACCTGATGAACTGATTGCGCAGGCGCCGGCTGAACCGCGTGATTCCTGCAGGCTCTTGGTGCTTCACCGAAGCGATGGCCGTGTTGAGCACAGAGGATTCAAAGATATTGTTGAGTATCTTGAACCGGGAGACCTTATCGTAGCCAACAAGACTCGCGTGATGCCTGCCCGCCTTATCGGTCGCAAGTGTGAGACGGGTGGCGTTGCGGAGACGCTTTTACTCAAGCGCCGAGAAGACCTTGATCCCCTTGGTCATCTGTGGGAATGTCTTGTCAATCCCGGCAAACGCCTCAAGCCTGGTGCGGTAATCGAATATCGCGCGGGCGGACTGCATGCGCCCGAATCGTCTTTGGTGGTGCTTACGGGCGAGATTGTTGACTTTGTTGAGGAGAGTAAAGGCGGGCGTTTGGTCCGCTTTGAGCCGGTCGGCGGCCGCACGCTTGACGAGGCGATTCACGCGGCGGGACATGTGCCCCTGCCACCGTATATTACGCAATACGAAGGAGATCCCGAGAAGTATCAGACGGTCTACGCTATGCGCGATGAACATTCCGCGGCGGCTCCAACAGCCGGCCTTCACTTTACCCCTGAGCTCATTGAAGAGATTAAAGCGCTCGGCATCGGATGGGCATCGGTTGAACTGGAAGTTGGTATCGACACGTTTCGCCTGGTGACGGAGGATGATCCGACGAAACATGTTATCCATACGGAGCGCTACCACGTTGCTCAAGAGGTCGTTGACGCTGTTCGTTTTACAAAGGCGGCAGGGCACCGCGTGATTGCCGTGGGTACCACAAGCGTGCGCTCGCTTGAAAGCGCCTGGGGCGCAGACGCGCTCGCCTCAGATCCAGCAATAACCGCGCGGCGCTTTGAGAGCGCGCTTGATTCGGCCACTGTGTCGGGTAGGGGCGATCTTGTGGCGCGCACGGACGCGACGACTGACTTGTATCTTATGCCAGGATCAACGTTTCATGTGGTAGACGCTATGATTACCAACTTTCATGTGCCGCGCTCAACGCTTATGATGCTGGTGTCCGCCTTTGCCTCTCGTGATGAAATCATGGCCGCCTACGCTGCTGCTATAGAGAACAAGTATCGGTTCCTCTCATTCGGCGACGCCATGCTCATTGTTTAGTTCAAGATTCTCCAGATCAAAAGAATGACCAAGATGACGAAGCCTGCGATAACAGCGAGAAGAGCCAGGCGCTGTTTGCGGGTTGTGACGCGTAAAGTCTTTTCCACATGAGCTAGTTTTTCAATCTCGTCCTGCTTTTGCTCGACAGCGGACAGCTGAGAAGAAACAGAGCCCTTGAGGCGCTCGGTTTCCTCCGGTGACGCCTGGATGACCCGAGCGTCTTCGAGAAGCGCCAAAGCGTCGTCGTGCCGTTGCGCGGCGGCGTCAAAGGCGTCCTGCGCCTGTTTGATGTTTTCCTCTACCGCGGTGAGGTTGTTTTGAGCAATGCGCTCACGCGCTCGTGCTTCTGTCTGGAGCCGCTCAAACTCATTTTTACGCTCCTCGTAGGCGCTGTGGGCGGCATCGGTTGCGCTTTGGGCGCTCTCAAGGGATTTCTTCTGTGTCCAGAGATGAGTTTGTGCTATTTCGATGGCGCTCTTAGCCTGTTCGGTGATGGATGCCAGTGAGGCTTGCGCTTCTGATTCGCGTATTTTCTCCGAAGCAATATCGTTTTGTACGCGTGAAATTGCGCTGTTGTTTGCCGCGGGATCCTTTTTGAGTTCAGTGAGCTCTTCCAGAAGCTTATGCTGGCGCTCGTGCGAGTTATCGAGCGCGCGTTGGGCAGAAGCGCAGGCCTGGTCACGCCGATCAGTGGCATCTTTGACCTGAGCTTCAGCCATTTTGATAGCGCGCTTGGCTTCGGTAACGGTGCGCGCGACGTCATCCAGGCGGCCCTTTGCCGTTTCGGAAAGATTGCGATAGGGGCGAAGATTCTGCTCATCCTCGCTGAGGATAGTCTCCAACTGTTTTTGAAGGTCTGTATGGTGTTGCGTAAGGGAATCGACCGTGTTTTTTTGCCGCTGCATTTCTTGCGTGGATTCCGTGATGATTGCTGTTTGCTCACTGACAATGCCGTCATAGTTCTCATGAACATAAAGACGATGTTCCAGCTGCTCTTTGTCGGAGGTAAGAACTGTGCGCATCTCTTGTATCTGGTGGCGAGCATCCGCATGCGCTTTTGCCGCATAGCGGACTTCTCGAACCGCGGAGATGCCGCTCGTGACGGCATTTTGCGCTTCGCCAAGTGCGCCGCCTACGGTGGCAGCTACGTTACCTGCAAGGTTCTCCATATTTTTCTGGGCGGTTGCAAGTGGCTGCTCGTCATCTTTTTCCTGCTCATGCGATTCGGTTTCTTGCAAATCCGCTTCTGATGAGGCGCTATCGACTACGCCGTTATTCTCGTCATATCGAGTGTCATTTGACATAAAGGCCTCCATTGGGTGTGTTTAAAGTTTGATCGATGAGTATTTTATCTCATAAAGAATGATAACTTTTAGTTTCTTGGGCAATATACGAGTAAATCGCGCTTTGATTTGCTAGGATATGTATAGTGGTTATGGAAGCATGCTTCCACATTGGACATTCGGAAGAGGAGTTCACCCATGGTTTCAAAGCAGACTACCATCATCAATGCGACTGGCCTTCATGCCCGTCCGGCTTCTGTCTTCGTGACTGAGGCAAAGAAATTTGAGAGCAATGTTACCCTCAAAAACGTTGATAAGGATTCGGCTCCTGTTAACGCCAAGTCAATCATGATGATTCTTGCCGCAGGTCTCGGCACCGGCACCAAGATTGAGATTGCGTGCGATGGCCCCGATGAGCAGGCAGCTCTTGACGCGCTTATCGCTCTTGTAGACGCAGGCTTTGGCGAGTAAACTTTTAGGCAGCAATGAGGGAGAAGCCCGGCTTCGGTCGGGTTTCTTTTTATATAACGGGTATACTCAATGGGCAGAACATCCCTGTGAGAGGATTATCATGAACAGAAGAAGTTTTCTCTTAACATGGTTCACCACGGCCATTGCAACGCTCGTGGCTGTTGCTATTGTCCCGGGCATGTCAGTTGTCGGCGGAAACTGGGCGGGACCTATCGCTTTCGCGCTCGTACTGGCTTTTCTCAATGCCTCTATCAAACCTATCATCAAGATTTTGTCCCTTCCCATTACGCTGCTGACCCTGGGGATATTCTCCCTCGTTATCAACGCGTTCATGCTTGAGCTTGCCAGCTTTTTGTCGCGTCATGTGTTTTTAAACGGCGTGCTCATTGACGGTTTCGGCGCGGCGCTTTTGGGCTCTATCGTGATTGCGCTTGTCAGCTCTTTTGTTTCGGGAGTTGTGGGCTCAGACTAGTGTGCTCCTGTGCGCTTGTGAGCTCTTTGGGGGAGCTTGTTCTTCTCGCTGTCGGTTGATTGCGAGAAGCGCTGAGCGAAGTTTATCTGCTCTCTAAAGGTCGAAGCGGAAGCTGAAACAAGGGTGGCAAACAAATCTGCAAAGACGGACCAGGTGCGCCGGTCGGTATTCATGAGCGCTGTGAGAACGGCTCTGAGCGATGCGGACGATGACGTGATGTCGCTGAAATAGACGGCTCCTCCAGCCATCAGGGCGTCAAAGAGGTCATTGGTCATGGATTCGCGGTACTCCAACGGAAGGCTTGTATACCACGAGGTAAACGCTTCATTGATATGTTTGCATTCGGATGTGAAATCACTGCAGGTGACAAAATGATCACACTCTACCTGCCAGGAGACGGCGTCATGCGCCATTACGCTGTTTTCGGAACTTTGAACGATAGTCATAGGCGTTTCAGCGTCGTTGAAGATCATTCCGACCACACTGAAGTTGGGAAGCAGCCGGATATATTTTTTGCCGAGCACGTCATGAGCGGTATGAGAGACGGTGCCCGGACACATATTGGGACCATCGTTACTCCAGACTCTGTCAAGGTACGGAAGAAGTTCTTTTGGAAGCACGCTTGCGGCGTAGCTTGCGAGGTTGCCTCCTTTTGAGTGCCCGCCGACAAGTATGCAAGCATCGTGTGGCTCTGGCGTATCTTTTAGGTATTCTCGCACGCAGTTTTCAAGGTATAGGGCGGCTCGCTTATCCGCTTCGGTCACCTTGAAGCTCAAATCAAGATTTTCTCGCCATCCCACAAGGGTGCCATCGGTACCTCGATAGGAGACATAGCGCTGTCCTGAAGGAAGGTATACCGTCAGTGCGGCAAATTGCATGTTTTTATCGGAATCGATTTGGTTGACATAGTTGCCGAGTCGCGCTTCAGCGAAACGAGGAGCGTTCTTAAGCGCCTCAAGAAACGTTGCATCAACACGGGAGAGACCTGTCACAAGGCTTGGATCTTTTTTGATGCGCCTTATCATCTTCGCGCAGGCTGTCTCAAGAGAAATTGTTTTCTTTGAACGCTCGGAAAAGACGATGCCGTCAAAGCCCATGTAGGCGAGAAGGGAGAGCACCAGGTTGTCCACGTCATTGAAAGGCCGCTCAGAAAAGGAAAGGTCTCCACGCCATTTCAGATAGTCGACTACGTTTGGCATAGCTCTTCCTCTCATCTAAAACGATTAATGATGGCATAATCAAAAGGTTGTCCAAAGATGCTTGGAGTATATCGTGAAACATACGGCGGAAGTGATGAAATTTAGCAATCAGTCAGCGCAGGCGAGCAAAGGCACCTCGCTCGGTGAACGTTTGGTTTTTGCTGATGTTCTCAATATCGTATGTCGCGCGTTGCATGCCAATGGCTGGTATGCTGGCTCAGAACTCAGCCAGCAATATCGTAACTTTTTGATTTCTCCAGCCTCGCCTTTGTGCGTGGCGCAAGTCCTGTCAATTTTTCTGGGTGTTCGGTCATTAGAGCCTCAGCTGAGCAAGCTTCCACCGCTTGTAAAAAAGACACTGACGCTTTTTGCTTCCACAGGAATAGGCGTATATCTTATTCAGATACCCATCATCAACTATTTGAACGTCAACTACGATCAGCCGTGTTATGCCTGGCTTAAAGATGATGCATTTATACGGGGTTTGTTTGTTTTTGCAGTCGCAACGATTGTGACGATGGCGACGCAGTTTGTTTGGAAAACGCTGAAAAGGAAGTTTTCGCATTTTTAATTTGTGTCCGGTCAACGTGATACCGTAGTACTGACGCTTTTCATGAGAGGATGAAAATGGCTTGTACGCTCGTTAGTACCACATCAGGCTCCATTGTAAATAAGCCGGTTAAAGAGGCATTGGTAGCAAGTATAGAGCGCTGTGGGCGAGCAGTGCTTTTAGTTGATACGCCTGATGCAAAACGAACGGCGCTTAAACTGCTTGCGTCTGATCCAATGCTCTCGTTGGGACTGTGCGTGGTGTCTCTTTCTGAATGGGCTAAAGAGCTTTGGAATCTTTTTGGCGATGGGCGCCAAGTCATTTCAAAGGAAGCTCGCTTGCTGCTTATCCATGAAGCACTGGATACTTTTGAAGCTCAAGAGCTAAAACCACTTGATGTGGGGACAGGCACGCTAAAAGCTATTGAAACAATAGCGCGGAACTACCTTCCGTGCGTCAACGCGTGCGATGATGCTCGGGGATTTACCGTTGGACAACAGCGCGTGCTTGCGGTCCTTGAGAGGTATCTAGACCTCGTGCACCAGCATGGAATGCTTGAGCAAAGCGAATCGTATGCTCTGCTTGTAGAAGCGCTTCCTAAGGCGTATTGCGCTTTGCAGAGTGTCGTTGTCAGCGGCGTAGAAAACCTGTCTCCTGCCGAAGAGGCTTTTTTGAGCGCGCTTGCTCAAACCATGGATGTGCATATAATTCTTTCAACGCCTGATAACTATGCCGGCGATGCAAACAGGGCGTATCTCAAACGGCTTTCCGATAAACTGAGAGCGGATCTTGTGTTTGTTGATGACGATTCTGAGAAACATGACGTTGAAATCGAGGCGCTTTTGCATACGATTTTCAGACCTCGTCAAAACGTGCAGAAACCTCAAGGAAAGGTAGTCTTACTTTCTCCGGCAGGGATTTTAGCCAAGTCAAACCTGATTGTTGAGCATGTCCAGAACCTCATAGCTCAAGGTGCTCAAAACATTGGAATATACGCGCCTTATCCGAATGAGGCTTGGGAAGAGCTGGCGCCGCGGCTTGCGGCGCGCGGTATCTTTGCAAAGGGTTGCGTGCGGCAGTCGGTGGTTGGCAGCCAAGCAGGGAGGGCGTTTTTGAGCCTGGTAAAAACTGTTTTACGGCTTCAGAGACTGTCAGAGTCATGGCCTGATACCTCCCAGAACTCGTTAGGAGATATGACATGGTGGCCGCCACGGGAACTAACTGATTTTTTGCTCTCTCCAATCTCTCAGGTTTCAGTCGAAAAGGCCTGGAGTCTGGATAGGTCATGGCGAAGCAATCGTACTCTCATGCCTCATCAAGTATTGCGTTCTCTTACACAAGCTTCTCACACGTCTCAAGCGTGCGCCGAAGCAGTTACGGCTATTCGCGCCGGTCGTATAAAAGAGGCGGCAAACCGTCTTTTGATGGGATGCGCCGAGCACCAAGATGCCTATGACGCCCAGACGTACTACGATATCTCGAAGTCCCTTTCTGCCGTGATAGCGGGGACTCAGACCATGCGCGGTCTCGGCATGAAGTTTGACGTCGCTACCGAGCAAAGATTGTACGCCCTCATGGGCCAAGAACAGTATGAACTGCGTCTTACGAATGGCGTAGCAAAAACTTCTTGCGCTGTTGAGATCCTTTCGGCTCAAAGTTCTTGTGAACCCAACGCTTTTGACGCCGTTATCTGTCTTGGAATGGATTCTGTGTCCACATCGCTTGTGGCAAAAGACAGAGCGCTCGATGTCCTTACGCAGAAACTTACGGGCGTAAAAGCGATCGCGCCGCTTGCTGAATCCCGCCGTTCTTTTTACAAAATGCTGGCAAGCGCTCGTCAGTTCGTCTCGCTTGAGCTGACGCTTCATGACGAGCATGCAAACGAAGCGTTTGCCTGTGTTGTATTGAAAGAACTACTGGCGTGCTATGGGGGATCCTCCCAAAATCCCGTTATTCCCCAGATAACAAGGGGAGAAGAAACGCTTTCCGCTAATCTTCTTGTAAGCGGAAAAGTTCCCCATAAAATCGCCGCTCTTCCATCGCGGCCCACGGGTTGTATCCCTGAAACGCTGAAACCGTTTGTACTACTCCCATCTCGACAGGGAGAAGAGCACATCCAAATCCAAAAGCTCTCCGCTTCGCAGATTGAGTCGTATCTTGAATGTCCATATAAATGGTTTACGCAAAAGCGCCTCGGACTTGACAGGATTGACGCCGGCTTTGGTGGGATTGAAAAAGGAATTTTTGTCCATCGCGTGCTTGAGTTGACGCATCGGCAGCTTCTTCGAGAAGCGCTGGGGCAGGCGGATAATCTCTCTGTCGATCAAACGTGGGATATCGCGACAACATCGCTTCCTCTATCGCGTGTTTCCTCAGATACGCTCACGCGGGCTACTCAGATTCTTGACGAGCAGTTTGATATTCTCGCCGAAGAACAGTACGCAACCTCGCAAAAGAAAAGCAGAAGAGCTCAAAGGCTGGTTCCCCATAGCGCTTCTCAACATCAGCAAATGCAAAAACTGCGTGAAGATCTCCATGGGCTTTTGTCATTTGAAGCTGATAAGCTCCTTTCGTTTGAACCGAGATTTTTTGAATTGAAGTTCGGCATGGATGGGGGAGAATCAGCCCAGTATGCAGGCATTGAGTTTAACGGCTCCATTGACCGTATCGATGTGAACGCCAAGGGCGAAGCCGTTATTATCGATTACAAACACAAATCCCCCGCCGCTCTTAAGGACTACGCGGTTCAAAGCACGGTCGATGAGCAGCGCGAGAAGGACGTTGTTCAGCTTTCTTCAGAGAGGCTGCCTCGCCATGTGCAGGCTATCATTTACGCGCAGGTCGTGCGCAAGTACTTGAAAGCTCACAACCTTACCTCAATCGGCGCCATGTATATGGGAACTCGTCACACCTATGCGCTGCTTGGCGCTGCTCCGGATTCGTATATCTACCGGATCTTCGGCGTGGGAGACGATAAAGGCGTGAGTAAAACTATGGAGTCTTGCATTGTCGGAGAAAACGTTGAAACGTTTAACGCATGCCTTGACGCGTGGGAGGCTCAAATCGCCCAGGCGGTCGAGCGCATGCTCAACGGCGATATTCGCGCTTGCGCGCTTGATAAAGAAGCCTGTACGTATTGCCCGGTTATGAATTGTCTGGAGAGGAAGAACTAATGGCTCTTAACTTCGACACGCTTACATCCGGGCAAAAGAAGGCTGTTCTCGCGCTTGATAAGCCTCTGTTTATAGCAGCTGGAGCTGGTTCGGGCAAAACGTTTACGCTGACACAACGCATCGTCTGGGCGCTGAGTGAGGGCTCGGGAGAAAACGGCGGAGCCTATCTTGACTCTCTTGACCAGGCGCTCGTTATTACCTTTACGAACGAAGCGGCAAAAGAAATCAAGGAACGGGTAAGAGAGGCGCTTGAAAAAGAAGGTCTTGCTGATGAGGCTCTGAAAGTAGATTCCGCATGGATCAGCACCATTCACAGCATGTGCGCCCGCATCCTTCGCGCGCATGCCTTTGACATAGGCATTGATCCTGATTTTGTCGTCTTAAGCGATCACAGACGCAGCGAGCTCTTAAAAGCCGCTCTTGAGGAAGTTTTGACTTCCTTAAAAGATGATGACGCGTACGCGGAGTTTTTCTCGGCATTTGAATTAAAAGACACTGCTTATGCTGGGAAAAGTAAGGTTCATTCGCTTGATGACATGATAGAGCAGCTTGCCGTGGCAGCGCTTTCCGCGCCGAACGGCTTCGATTCGATTGAGCTGGCAATAGAAAAAGAGGGCGCGGTCCCGGACCTGTATCATGAGCTTGAAGGTATCCATGACGGGCTTGTGGAGCTTCTTTCGGATACATCAAATGGGGTCGATGAAAAAGAAGTGGCAAAGATTGCCAAGCAAGAGCATACAATTAGCGCCTATCTTTTTGAGCACTCGCCTCACTCAAGTAAGGCGGCAGAGCTTGTGGAGCTTCTTGAAGTGGTTCCCAATGCGCGGTTATGGAAATCCGCGAAAGAACTGGCAAAAGACGTGCAGTCAGAGTGCAAGAAACTTCAGGCGATTTGCAAACTGTATGACACGAATCGACATGCGCCTCAGCTCGTAAAGGTCACACAGGCGGTGGTTGAGCGTTTTTCCGCAAAAAAACAAGAGGTCGGCGGACTGGATAATGATGATTTGCTCAATAAAACCGCCTGCGCTTTTGAGGATTATCCTGAACTGGAAAAAGAATACTCCGATATGTTCAAGCTTGTGATGATTGATGAGTTTCAGGATACCAATGACCAGCAGGTTCGAATGATTAAGCGCCTTTCCGGCAGAGAAGGTCGATTTTTGACAACCGTAGGCGATGCTCAACAGTCAATCTACGGCTTCAGAGACGCTGATGTCGAGGTGTTTTTCAATCGGCAAAAAGAGATTCCTGAAGAGAGAAGACCGCTGCTGACGGACAATTTTCGCAGCCATGATGACATTCTTCGTTTTGTCAGAACGGTTTGCGACGCTCCTGGTATGATTCCCGGATTTATGGACCTGCATGCCGGCAAAAACCCGGATACCTTCGTACCTCTGCAAGGAGTGCCTCGTGTTCTCATTGAACTGACCGCCGTTGAAAAAAGAGGCAACAAAAAGGCCGCCAAAGCTGATGTATACCATGCGGTAGCTGCCCAACAGCTTGCCGACAGGATTTCTCAGATTATTGCTGAAGGTACGTTTAAGGCGAAAGATATCGTTATTCTCATGCGCAGTCTTTCTCACGCCAATCTGTATATGGACGCCCTTAGACAAAGGGGCATCGAAAGCGTTCTTTCGGGAGGTACGGGCTTCGGTAAACTCTCGGAAGTTCAAAGTATCGCCTCGCTGCTTATGGCGCTCGCTGATATCCATGATACTGAGCAAGGCCTGTTTCCTGTGCTTACCAGCGGGATGTTCTCGCTTGAGGCATCGGATTTCATCTTGCTCGCAACCAATTGGGGTTCCGAAGACGGATCTCTTTCCAAACGTGGCATTGAGAGCGGTCTTTTGTCACAAGAATTTCAAGACGATCTTCAGCCTAGTAAACGTCTTGAGCGTGCGCTTGAAGTCCTCTTGCAAGCGCGAGAAGACATCAAGAGCAAGCATCCGGCTGATGTGCTGTTGCAGGTAGTAAGAGCTTCAGGCTGGATTACGAGGCTTGAGAGGGGAGGCGCTCAGGAACGCTCACAGGCTGTCAACATCCTCGCTGCTATTCGTCGCGTTCGAGAACTCAACGAAGAGCTTCAGGTAGGGCTTACAGAGCTTGCAAAAGAGTTTTCTCAGTGGCTTGAGGTAACGAAAATAGCGCCTTCAGTTCTTAACGATAAACATCAAGACGCGGTTAAGATTCAGACAATTCATGCTTCAAAGGGTAAAGAGTACAAAATTGTCGCTGTTGTTGGAGCTCTTTCTGACTTGAACGATAAAGCTCCAAGTCGCAAACGGTGTCTTGTTGGGCGCCTTGGCGAGAAGCGCATCGTTGCCCTTAAACCTTCTGGTGTCAGCGCTAAGCCTTTCGACGTTCCCAAAGAAGCGTCTGAGTGCAGAACACTAAGCGACTGGCGCTTCTATTTTGATCGTATTCAGGATGACGCAGCGCAGGCTGAGGCCGTACGCCTGTTGTATGTTGCTCTTACCCGCGCGCAAGAGATGGTTATTCTCACCGCAACGCTTACTCAACAAAGAGAGAACGGCTACACTCCCAAATTTGCTAAGGCATCGTTGAGCACTATTTTGAAAACGGAAGCGATGCCTGATGTGGGAAGATCATTCTTCGAATACGGAGGCTCGCAGTCAGGAGCGCTCAGAACCGTGTATCTGCGCTTTGAGGAAGATTTGAGCACCTATCGCGTAGATGATGCTGGTGAGGGCATAGCTTGGCAGCCATTCAAAACCAATGACCAGGATATCCCTGACTTTGATCTCTATACGTATGACCGCGATCTCTTTGCTCCTGAGCAGGAGCAGCGCTACGAAAAATTCTACAGTTACTCCTCACTGCATCGTCAGTTGATGGACACCAATCAAGGGGAATCATTGCATGGACAGCGTAGCGACGAAGAAGAAACCATGTCAGCTACTGCTTTCGGATCAGCCTTTCATGAACTTGCTCAGTATATGGTTGAAACGGGCTCCTATCCGCAGCAACAGATTATCGAGAATTTCGCTAGGCGTCATCAGTTGGGAAAATTGGCTCGTGAGCGTTTGAAGACGACGCTTGAGCGCTGGAACAATTCCGCTATACGAGCGGAGACGCTCAGCCATACGCTGGTACGCTCCGAAGTTCCTTTTTGTCTTGAGAGGCCTTATGGCGACAAACGATATCTGAGAGGAGCCATCGATCTTCTCGCCACAGACCCAAAAAGCACGCATGCGCTTGTCGTTGATTATAAAACGGGCGACAAGAGCCTCAGTCTTGCAGAAATCATAGCGGCTCATAGGATGCAGGCAAACGTTTATGCGTATGTGCTCATGCAGCATGGGTACACAAAAGTAGAATGCGCCTTTGTGTGCGTGGAAGTACAGGACGCCTTGGATGAGTCGCAGCCGTTTGTAGCCCGTTATGCGTTTGACCAGCAGACGCCGCCAACGCTTGCAGTGCAGGAAGGAGACGCGCGTGAAGTATGCGCAGGTAACTCTTGATATTCCAACGCGCGCCCTGTCGGGTACGTATGACTACGCTATTCCTTCAGAGCTGTCTGACAGCGTCGTTGTGGGGACAACGGTCTATGTACCGTTTTCTCATCGTGACGTTGTGGGATATGTGATGTCTGTGTCGGAGACGCCATCATCGTCCATCGATCCCGCAAAGATACTTCCTGTGAAATATGTGCTTGCCGATTCTGCCTTTGATGAGACTTCGGCTCGGACGGCCGCGTGGATGGCGTTAGAATACGCGTGTTCGCTGACGGATGCCGTAAAGCCATTTTTGGCGCCGGGACAAAACGTCAAGGTGCGTCGTACAGCTGATGGAACGGCATGGGAATTGGTAAGCGAAACGTCGGGTCCTGTGGATGAGCGGTGGGTATCGCTGACGTCACAGGCTCGGGAGTTTACACCTGCAAAAAACGCCTCTAAGCAGCGGCTTGTTCTTGAGGCTTTGCAGGGCGCCCCACAGCGTCTGTCCGAGCTTTCCGCTCTCATTCCGGGAGCACGGGCGGCGGTGAAAGCGCTTGAGAAGCGTGGAGTCGTCTGCGTTGAGATGAGGCGTCAGATTCGCGGCGCAAAAACTACTACGCTTTCAAGCGCAATAGCGTGCAGACCGGATCAGCTGACACGAGGACAAAAACAGGCGCTTTCCGCCATCGCTTCTGCCTGCAAGACGAAAAACGGTGATGTAGTACTGGTTGACGGTGTGACGGGTTCAGGAAAAACAGAGGTATATCTGTCCGCTATAGAAGCGGTACGTGCAGATGGGAAAGGCGCTATCGTACTTGTGCCCGAGATATCCCTGACGGCGCAGACCGTTGGTCGTTTCCGCTCCCGCTTTGGAGATCAGGTGGCTGTGCTGCATTCCCGTCTTTCTGCCGGTGAACGCTTTGATCAGTGGGATATGGTCCGGCAGGGCAAGGCTAACGTGGTGGTGGGAGCACGCTCCGCGCTCTTTGCGCCACTCAAAAATCCGGGGCTCATTATTATTGACGAGGAGCATGAGGCGTCATACAAGCAAGACTCCCTGCCGCGCTACCATGCGCGGGAGGTTGCGGCATATATGGTTCGTGAGCGCGGCGCCGCGTTGGTACTTGGTTCGGCAACGCCTTCTTTGGAGAGTCTTGCTTGCTGTAGTCAGGGCAAACGAGACGGTGTTTCGTGGACGCGCGTTACTATGCCGGAACGTCCGGGAAACGCGGTACTGCCGGATGTAGAAATTGTGGACATGACCGCACAATTCAAAGGCGGAAGCCGTTCGATATTTTCCGCTCCACTTGCCACGGCTCTGGAAGAAACGGCGCGGCGTGGACAGAAAGCCGTTTTGCTGCTGAACCGCCGCGGATTTGCGAACTTTCTGATGTGCCGCGAGTGTGGCTGCGTTCCGGAATGTCCGCACTGCTCAACTTCGTTGACGTATCATGAACGGACTCGTGAGCTGGTCTGTCATACCTGCGGGCGGCGTTGGTCCGTTCTGGCTTATCCAAATCCTGCTGCCGCCTGTCCCCATTGTGGGAGCCGTTACATGGCGGCGTTTGGCATCGGGACGCAGCGCGTTGAGGATGAGCTTCGCATGCTATTGCCAGATCGGATGGAAATCATTCGTATGGATGCTGATACAACGGCAAAAAAGGGAGCACACCAAAAGCTCCTGGAGCAATTTGACGCGGCCGAATGTGCCGTTTTAGTGGGAACACAGATGATTGCCAAGGGACTTGACTTTCCTGAGGTGACGCTGGTGGGCGTTATCAATGCGGATACTATGTTAAAGCTTCCCGATTTTCGGGCTGCCGAGCGTACCTATGACCTGCTTGAGCAAGTTGCTGGACGCGCTGGTAGGGGAGACACGCCGGGCAAGGTTATCGTGCAGACATATTGGGCAACACATCCGGCTATCGCATCAGTCAAGACACGCAGGCGCGCCGAATTTCTCGCTTCAGAGGCGGCGGAGCGAAAAGAGGCCTTCTATCCGCCGTATGTGCGTCTGACAAACATTATTTTCTGGGGAACGTCTGAGCGTGAGGTGCGCGCCGCTTCTCAAGAGATGGCGGATATTCTCACATCAGTTGCAGGTGCGCGCCCGGGCTGGGAGATTTTAGGACCTGCCGATTGCGTGAAGGCGCGGGTAAAAGACAAATTTCGCCGACATGTACTGGTAAAGTCACCTGTTTTTGAAAATGTAGGAAGCGTCGTGTCAGCGTGCGCTGCAAAACTTACCAAGCGAATGGGTATGAGCATGACAATAGACGTTGACGCGTATGATTTGCTGTAGGCTCTGCGCTGCAAAAAAATGATGCGGAAAGCCTGCTGAAAGGATAGGAATGAAAATGCCTGAAACACCCGAGATGCCCGATGAAATAGTGCTGTGGCCTGATGAGCGGCTCTCCCAGTCATGTGAAGAGATTACCGTAATTGACGATGAGATTAAGACCATTGCCGCCAATATGTTGCGAGATATGTATGCCACTGACGGCGTCGGACTTGCCGCGCCGCAGATAGGCATTATGAAGCGCATGGTGGTCATCGACGTTGACTATCCCGATGGTCAAGAAAATCCGTTCGTTTTAATCAATCCTGTCGTGGTCGCTGCTGATGGTGAACCTAGAACTTACCGGGAGGGTTGTCTTTCGTTTCCCGGAATTACAGTTCCTGTGATGCGTCCTTCCCACGTCATCGTACAGGCTCTCAACCTTGACGGTGACCTGATGCAGTATGAGGCCGAAGGGGACCTCTTCGCCGTCTGTCTCCAGCATGAAATTGACCATGTCAATGGCATTACGATGCCGGACCATCTTGGTCCGGGAGCGCGTATAGAAGTGCTGCGGCACTATCAGGAAGCGCTTGCCGCGGGTGCAAAACCCGGCGACACCACGTTTGATGAGGAGTAGACGTGCGTATTGTCTTTATGGGAACGCCTGAGTTCGCGGTCCCATCACTTCAGAAGCTTGCTGAAGACCATGAAATCGTAAAAGTTTTTACGAGACCCGATGCCGTGCGCGGTCGCGGCAAGACGCTGAAGCCGTCTCCCGTTAAAAGAGCGGCGTATGCGCTGGGTCTCTCCGTTTCAGAGGCAGGACGCATCACTCCTGAGATTGTCGAGCAGATTCAAGATCTCGCGCCTGATGTGCTTGTTGTTGTGGCATATGGCTGCATTATCCCAGACGCGCTTCTTGAGAGTATTCCGTTTGGCGGCATCAATGTTCACGCGTCGCTTTTGCCTCGCTGGCGAGGCGCCGCTCCCATTCAGCGTGCCATTCTCGCGGGGGATAGCGTTACGGGTGTGTCCATCATGCGTATTGCGCATGAGTTGGACGCAGGTGCCTGGTGTCGACAAAGCTCCTGCGAGATTGGCCATAAGACAGCTATCGAGCTGACCACTGAGCTTGCACACCTTGGTGCGCGTGAGCTTTCCTGCGCGCTTAGAGAGATTGCAGTGGGAAGTGTTTGCTGGCACGAACAGAGTTCAGCGCTGGCCACGGTTGCGGCAAAAGTAACCAAGCAGGAAATGAGGCTTAACCCCGCTGATGACGCTTGCGCTAACGTCTTGCGCGTGCAGGCATCTTCTGATGCCGCGCCTGCTCGGGCGTGTATTGCCGGTCGCGGAGTGCGCGTGCTTCTCGCCGAGAAAGCCTCAGAGGTATCTGTTGCTCCGGGCGCCATTGAAATCTGCAAAGGTCATCTCTATCTGGGCTGTTCAAAGGGGGCGCTTGAGGTGCGCGAGCTTCGTCCTGATGGCAAAAGAGCCATGAGTGCTTCGGCCTTTGCGGCGGGAATTCATAATGAATCTCTGACGTGGGAGCGCCTGTAGCATGACAAGACTTTCGCCCGCCCGCTGCGCGGCTCTTGAGCTTGCCTCTACATGCCGGCGCAAAGGCCTGCGTATGCGTGATTTTTTACGTGACGCGCGGCGGATGGACTCGCTTGGCGAGAAGGACCGCGCGCTTGCAACGCGCTTGCTTTTGGGAAGCGTTGCGACCGTTGGTGAACTTGACCGTGCTGTTGCCTCGCACCTTTCCACAACGACTCATCTGGAACCAAAGGTGCGCGATGCACTACGTCTTGCCACCTTTGAGATTCTCTACTTGCGTACGCCGCCGCGAGCCGCGGTGAGCCAGGGTGTTGAGATGGTCCGCGCGGCCTCTCCGCGAGCCGCCGGTCTTGCAAACGTTCTGCTCAGACATATCGCCGAAGAAGACAGGCCGCGTGTTGATGATGCGCGCGCTCGCCTTTGCTCCTGTGAGCAAACGCTGCCGCCGACAGAGGCGTATGCGCGGGTAAGCGGATATCCGGTGTATCTTTGCAAACAGCTGATAGCTTCAATGGGTCCGTGCGCGGCGGCGGGGATGTTGCTTCAGGCGCTTGAGGCGCCGCCGGTCTACGTCGCATTACGTGAGGACGTCCCTGAAGAAGTAGTGGCTCCTTTTGACGCTCATCCAAGCGTCGCTCCCCGCAGTTTTGTGTTGGGCGCGCCTGCTGGCCTTTCTGCAACGGGATTAGTCGCGCAAGCGGAAGTGTTTCCGGCCGACATCTCATCTCAGGTAATCGCGCTTCTTGCACCGTCAGAAGACGGATCTCGGATACTTGAAATTGGGCAGGGGAGAGGGACCAAGTCCGTCTTGCTGCTTCAAAACGCCTTACGGTGCGGCAATGACGTACAGCTCGTGTCCGTTGAACTTGATCCGAAAAAGTCGGCAGTGTCTCAAAAGAGGCTTAAGCGGGCAGGCCTTGCAAAGAAGGCTGCCTGTTTGACCTTTGACGCTACGCGTCTTGCAGACGATGCTCTTCCACAATGTCTGCAAGAAACATTTGATACCGTTTTTATCGACGCTCCGTGCTCGGGAGCGGGAACCATGCGCCGCCACCCTGAAATCAGCTGGTCGCTTGAAAAAGGCGCGGTCGCACCTGGTGGAACCCTTCCTCAACTGCAGCTTCGCCTGCTTAAGGCCGCCGCAGGTAAGGTAGCTTCTCATGGTGTTCTTTCGTATGCAACATGCTCACCGCTTGCTTCAGAAGACGAAGAGGTCATTAAGGCTTTTCTCGCTACAAAAGAGGGAAGTTGCTTTACGGTTGAAAACATAGAACAAACCCCTGCCGTCAAATTGCTGACGGACAGGGGCAAAGAAATGGTGGCTCACGCCACAATGAAGGACGGCTTTTTGCAGCTGGGGCGCACCTGGGAGTATATCGATGCCGACCAGCACTTTCTTGCAAAACTCAGGCGTACGTCATAACCCCCAGGTGTACGTATAAAACCCAAGCTTACGTCATAAAATCCTAGGTGCACGCCATAGTTATTTCTTGCCTTTTTGGTCGGTGTTGTAAAAGCCGCTGCCTTTAAAGGCAATGCCCGAAGTGTCAAAAACGCGTTCGGCGAAGTGTCCGCATGTAGGACAGGTGACTTTGGGATGAACGCTCATAGGATGTTCGACTTCAAATTTTGTTTTACACTCAGGACATTGATAACTATAACGGGCCATACCGCCTCCAGAACCAGTAAACTATGTGCCGTGTGATACTTTACCCTATTGTGATTTTTACGATTCGCACAATAGGGTTTGCGCAATACGGTACCTACGATTGCGTGGCGAGAAGCACGGTTAACGAGAGTACGTTTGACAGGAGAACCACGTGACGAGAGAAGGAGCCGCTTCATGAAGACAACCGGGGCAATCTTTGACCTTGACGGAACGCTCGTTGATTCCATGTGGATGTGGCGGCGAGCGTTTGGGGATGTGCTTGAGGACTTTGCCATCGATATGACTCCCGATTTTTTCAAAAAGGTCGAGGCGATCTCTCTTTTTGATGGGTGCGTGGTGTGCGTGAAAGAATTCAACCTGCCGCTTACTGCTCAGGAACTTTACGAAAGGTTCGTAGCTCATGTCCAATATGTCTATACGCACGATATTGCAATTATCGCCGGCGCGAAGGACTTTCTCCAAGAGCTCTACGATGCCGGTATTCCCATGGCAATAGCCTCATCTACGCCGGGGCGCGCTTTGGGTACAGCGCTTCGCGCACAGGGCATCGAACACTATTTTCAAGCGTTGGTCAGCACTGAAGATGTGGGAGGAGCCGATAAGGACAAGCCCGATGTTTATCTGGAAGCGCTTCGCCGGTTAGGCACTGATAAGGCTTCCACCTGGGTATTTGAAGACGCTGAGTTTGGCGCGCGTACGGCGCGTAAAGCGGGCTTTCCGGTGGTGGCGCTCTTTAACGGCAAAGACGGACGCAGTATCGATGTCATGAAAGCTCATTCGGATATCTTCGCTCGTGATTATCGTGAACTTTCGCTGACCCGCATTTGTGACTATGAGCGCATGCCATCAGGTGACAGCCCTTTTGAAAAAAACTTCGAAAAGAGTTTTTCGGCTGAGCGGAAATGCTTCTCGGCACTTATTGTTGACGGCTCGCCTGCCGTGAGCTCTTCTGCGCTGATAGGTGAGCTTGCCGCGGAGGCTTCCTACGTGGTGGCTGCTGACCGCGGAGTTGCTGCATGCAAAGAAGCCGGCGTGGTGCCCGATATCGTGTGTGGAGACTTTGATTCTATAAATGGCTCTCTCAAGGAAGAGACGGCGCATTGGCTGCGCAAATATGAAGTTCCCATAATTGCCTTTCCTCCCGATAAATACGTTACCGATCTTTCGCTGGCCCTTGACGCGGTTGCGCACGAGGCAATCCGGCGCGGCGCGCCACTGTCGCTTACGGTGACGTGCGCCTCAGGAGGGCGGCTTGATCATGAGCTGGGAGTGATTGGGCTTCTCGCCAGGCGTTTTGAATCCGGAGGCGCGGTTCGCGTTGTTGAAGACGATGTTGAAGCGAGAATTCTTACGGCTAAGAGTTGCGACTTGTGGAAACTTTCCTGTCAACAGGGGAGAACACTTTCAGTCATTGCCCTGCGTGAAGAAACAATCGTCTCAGAAACCGGTATGAAGTGGGACTTGGATGCTTACGCGCTACCACTTCTTTCTGATGAAGGTGTTTCTAATGTGGTTCAAGACGAGCACGCCCATATCAGGTGCGAAAAGGGCGTTCTGCTTGCGATGCTTTTGAAGACAGGCGCCGGAGCATAACGCGCATGTATCGCACAAGATAACGCGTACCCGCCGCACAACATAACGCGCGCCTGACGCAGTAAACATGAAAAAGGCCGCGATTGCGGCCTTTTAAGCTGTACTTATGCTGTGAAAAAGACGAGCTGCGAGATTAGCTGCGGGCAATCTTACCGGACTTCAGGCAGCGAGAGCAGACATTCATCTTTTTGCGTCGGCCGTCGACAACAACAGTGACGCGCTGAATGTTCGGCTTGAACGTGCGGGTGACGGTACGGTGGGAGTGGGAGATGGAACGACCGGCGACAGCGTGCTTACCGCAAAAATCACAAACCTTTGACATAACAACGACCTCCATAAGGCGCGAATCCTGTATTCACGCGAATTTTCAAATAGCTGAACCACTATATCACAGCTGACCTCGCGTGCAACTGAAATCTTTACATTGTTTGTAGAATGCTTGCGATATCCACGCGTAGACGTGCGGTATAATCGTTTGGGTTCTTTTTAGATTCGGGAATCCTATGAGAGGAGTATACGAACATGGTTTCCACTGTTCCAGGAACGCTCAGGGTTTCAAATGATTGCATTGCTGACCTTGCAGGGTACGCTGCCCTTGAGTGCTACGGCGTTGTCGGCATGGCGGTTATTGACGAGCAAGCCGGAGTTGCAAGGCTGCTCCCCGAATATCGACTTCGCAAGGGTATTGATGTTTCATCCTCGCCGCAGGGTGTGAGCGTTGATTTGCACGTTGTAGTTGAGCAGGGTGTCAATATGGCGTCTGTGGTTGACAATCTTTCAGCGTCTGTGAAATTCTTGCTTCGCCAGATTGCCGAGCTCAATACCGTTGAAGTAACTGTCCACATCGAGGCGATGCGCGCTTCTCGCTAACGTTTCTTGCGCGTTCGCGCGGATATGTTGCACACGATTAAGGAACTGAGGTCTTCAAAGATGATTTCAACCGTCGTCCGCTCTTGCTTTCCGGCCGCCGCTCTGGCCGTAGCCGATAAGGCTGAAGAAATTAACAAGCTCAATGTCTTTCCCGTACCGGATGGCGATACGGGCACCAACATGTCCTTGACGTTGGGTACGGTCGTTCGCGAGGTACAAGATCTTCCGGCAGACGCCTCCATGGAGGATATCGCTAAAGCAATTACTCACGGTTCTCTGATGGGCGCTCGCGGGAATTCTGGCGTTATTACCAGCCAGATTCTTCGTGGAGTTGCCGAGGGGCTGTGCGATGTGAAGAATCCAGCGCATATTACGCCGAAAGATATCGCTCACGCGTTTCGCCGCGGTAAGGAAGTGGCCTTCAAAGCGGTCCGTAAGCCGGTTGAAGGTACCATCCTTACCGTTTTGAAGGATGTTTCCGCCAAGGCTGATTCGCTTGAGAAATCCAAGCTGACGCCTGTTGAAGTGCTTGATGCGCTGGTGGTTGAAGCCTATGAATCAGTCGCGCGCACTCCGGACTTGCTGCCTGTTTTGAAGGAAAACGGCGTAGTTGACTCTGGAGCCTTTGGATTTGCAACGTTTTTTGAAGGTTTTGTGAACGCGGTTCAAGGCAAGACGGAGCTGTCCGAATTTAAGACGACAGTCGGTACCGATGACGCGAAAGCGGCGGCTCACGCCAAAGTCTCCATTGAGCTGAATGATGACTGGGAAGGTTCTGAGTTCCGCTACTGCAATGAGTTTTTGTTCCATGCCGATGACGCTTCCTTTGATGAAAGCGCCGCCCTTGATTTTCTTGCGACTATGGGCGACTGTGAGCTTTTAGTGGGCACAAATCCCGACTATAAGGTTCATGTGCACTCCAATACGCCCGATAAGGTCTTGCGCTACATGCTTCAGTATGGCCAGATTTTTGAGGTCTTTATCCACAATATGGATCTTGAGGCCAAAGAGCGCACCGAAAAGATTGCTGAGGACAAAAAGACTGTAGAGGCTGTCAATGCCCCCCGCAAGCACCTGGGCTTTGTCGCGGTCTGCGCGGGCAGCGGTTCTGAGTCCATCTTGAAGTCGCTCGGTGTCGACGTTGTCGTTTCCGGCGGTCAGACCATGAACCCGTCAACTGCCGATATCTTGAGCGCTATCGATCAGGCTCACGCTGACAATGTCATCGTCTTGCCCAATAACTCAAACATTCGCATGGCTGCTGAAGCCGCCGCTTCAGCGTGCGAGGGCACAAAGGTTGCGGTCATTCCGACAAAGTCGGTCCTTCAGGCGTTCGCGGCAATGTTCGCCGTTGAGCTTGACGCCTCTCTTGAGGATAACGTACAGACAATGACCGACGCGTTTGCCGCGATTCGCTATGGCGAGGTTACTACCGCGGTTCGAGATTCCGCCGCTTCCGACGGCACGCCCATCCATAACGGCGATGTTATGGGAATCCAGGGAGGGTCCATTGACGTTGTCGGCAATGACATTGATGAGGTGACTATCGGTCTTATCAAAAAGATGCAGGAAGAAGAGGAGGGGGATACCCTGACTATTCTTGCCGGCTCTGATATGGATGAAGAGCACTTCTCGGCGCTGACCGCGCGTATCGAGGAAGCCCTTCCTGACTTGGAAATTGACGCACACCGTGGTGAGCAGCCCCTCTATCCCGTTATCTTCTCCCTTGAGTAGGTCTTAATGGGTTCTCGCCCCAGCATAGGTGAGGCGTCCGATCGGATTCGTCGCACCTGCTCGCTTACTGATGAGGTAGGCCGTCTTCGTTATGTCAGTGCAAACCGTGCCGAGGCGCTTGAGCGTCTCGGCATTTCGCGCGTACGCGATCTTTTTTTGCATGTGCCCCATCGCTACCTTGATTTTTCAACGGTGGCGAAGATTGCCTTTACCACGGTGGGCGCCGACGCGACGGTAGTGGCGAAAGTAGAGCGGATAGCGACAAAGCGGCCTCGACCCCGTATGAGTATTGTGGAAGTGGAGGCTTCGGATGAAACGGGCGTGATGACGGCCGTCTTTTTCCGTCAGCCGTGGGTCGCCGACCAACTTCACGAAGGCGATGAAGTCGCCTTTTCCGGCACCATGACGTTTGCCTACGGATTTCGTCAGATGAAAGCTCCCTTTTATGAGGTCATTGCTACTGAGGAGGAGAAAAAGAAGCCTCGGGCTCAGATTCTTCCCGTACATCCCGCCACCGAAGGCGTAAGTCCCGCATGGATGAGGCGTATCATGTCGGCGGCTCTTGCGGATGTGGGCGACATATGCGATTGGCTTCCCGCCAAACTGTGCGCGGCGCGCGGTTTCATGACGCTTGCCCGAGCTCTTCGAGAAGTTCACTTTCCCACGTCCCTGGCTCTGGCCGAGCAAGCGCGCCGCCGTCTCGCCTATGATGAGCTTCTCTGTCTCCAACTGGCGCTTTTGGCGAGAAGAACCGTTGAGCTTGCAGGGGATACACCCTTTGCTCACACGACAGATGGCCCCCGAAAGCAAGCTCTTCTCGCCGCTCTGCCGTTTGAGTTGACCGCAGAACAGCACGCTGCCGTCCACGATATCCTTTGCGATATGGAGGATCCTCAGATTATGAATCGCCTGCTGTTAGGCGATGTTGGAACGGGAAAAACGGCTGTAGCGGCCGTGGCGCTCGCGGCGGCCGCTGATTCTGGTACACAGGCGGCTATGATGGCACCGACGTCAGTGCTGGCGCAGCAATACGCAGAAAAGCTCGGACCGCTGCTGACAGCCTCAAAAATTTCATGGGCGCTGGTGACGGGCTCGACACCTCCTCAAAAACGCGCTGAGATTGCCCAACGTGTTCTAGCCGGTGATACCACCGTGGTTTTTGGAACCACAGCCCTGCTTTCAGAAACTATGGACTTCAAGCGTCTGACCCTGGTGGTCATAGACGAACAGCATCGCTTTGGCGTTGATCAGCGTGCGGCGCTGAGAAAGAAGGGGACAGGTGTTGACCTTCTCGCCATGACCGCCACTCCTATTCCGCGTACCCTCGCGCTTTCCGTCTACGGCGACATCGCCATGACGCGCCTTGCACAGAGGCCGCACGCGGGAGCAGGGGTTACAACGAAGATTTTGACGAGCAACAACCTCGATCTTGCATACGGCGCGATACGCGATGCTGTGGTCGCCGGCCGGCAGGCGTATGTGGTGTGCCCGCTTGTCGATGACTCCGATGAAGGAGCCGATCTGGACGACCTTCCGGAGAACGTTCAAACAAAAACAAAGATGCACTCCGCCCTTGCCACGCAGGTAACGCTGCAGCGCGAGGTATTTTCTGATATGCGCGTTGGAGTTCTGACAGGGCGCATGTCCGTTGCCGAAAAAGATGAGACTATGGCTGCTTTTCGTGCGGGGACGGTTCAGATTTTGGTTTCAACAACCGTCATTGAAGTCGGCGTTGACGTGCCCAACGCAACTGTCATGCTCATCTACAATGCGGACCGCTTTGGCCTTGCGACTCTGCACCAGTTGCGAGGTCGTGTCGGCCGAGGTGATATGGCAGGAGAAGTGTTTTTGAACTCCGACGCGAAGCGTGGCGCGCCGGCGCGCAAGCGCCTTGCGGCCCTTGAGGCGACTTCAGACGGATTCAAGCTGGCTGAGCTTGATTTGAAGCTGCGCCGTGAGGGTGAGACGCTGGGGTACCGTCAATCCGGCGCGACAACACTCAAGATTTCCGATTTGTATGGAGATGGTGACCTGATAGAGGCCGCCTACAAGGACGCGCGTTCGCTGTATCGGCGCGATCCGCAGCTCAAGGACCCTGTGCATCAGACCATGGGTCTTGAGGCGCGTGATCGTTTTGGTGCGTATTTTGAAGAGTTGGGGCGCGCATGAGGATAGTTGGAGGAAAGTGGCGCGGACGCGTCATTGAAGCGCCTCAAGGCCGAGGCACCACACGCCCCACAACCGATCGCACCCGTGAGGCAGTCACGTCTTCTATTTTGTCGGCGGCGGGACTCAATCTGTCCGGCAAGAGGGTCCTTGACGCGTTCGCAGGATCTGGCGCTTTGGGGTTTGAGCTTCTCTCTAGGGGAGCGGCCCATGTAACCTTTGTTGACAAAGACCGCAAGACCGCCGACCTCATACGAAAGAACGCGCGAACGCTTGGCGCCGGTGCGCAAGAAGCGCGTATTGTGTGCGGAGACGCGCTGTGCTTGTCGGCACGCAAAACGCTTCCGGGCGGCCCTTTTGATATCGTGCTTTTAGATCCTCCGTATGCCGTAGAAGCGCAAAGGATTGCCGAGTTTCTCGTCAACGTGGACGGCGCGGACGCGCTCACGCCGCGCGCACTGGTTGTGTACGAGCATCACGATAAGGCGCCCGGCATGTCCGTAGGTGGCGTGGATCTTATTAAATCCAAGCGCTACGGGATTGCCCGCGTTGATCTCATGATAAAGTCAAAGACCGTCCGCGCTGTGCCTGACGGCGAGAAGAGCGGTCCACGTGAAGGGGAGAGCAGTGAACAGCATTAATCATGTAGTGGTTCCGGGTACCTTTGATCCGGTGACCAATGGACACCTCGACGTTATCAGAAGGGCTGTCCGCTTATTTGACAAGGTAACGGTTGCGGTGGCTGTTTCTCGCGATAAGCGAGGTACGGGCACTACGTTTTCCCTTGAAGAGCGGGTGAAGATGATCCAGGACGCGCTTCTCGAGGCGGATATTGAAGGCGTGGAAGTAAGACCCATGGATGGTCTTCTTGTGGAGTTTTGCCGTCTGTGCGACGCCGGCGGTGTAGTCAAAGGCCTTCGCGCCATGACGGATTTTGAGTATGAGCTGCAGCAGGCTGACCTGAACGCGCATCTCGCGCCTGATCTTGAATCCATATTTGTCATGTCCAGCCCTGAATATGGGTACGTTTCGTCTTCCATCGTGCGGGAGATCGCGTTGATGGGCGCTGATGTGTCCTTGTTGGTTCCTACATGTGTCGCCCAAAAGTTGTTGGCTTTGCGTAATTCCCAAAAATAAAGCGGGCTGCCTAGCGAATTAAACATATTCTGTTACCATTCTTAAAAAGGTGCATTATGTAATGGGGCTAGTTGCTGTCATAATGTAGCTGTTCTGTAGATGTATGAAAGGAGCCCTGGATGCAGCCGGGTGAGGAAATCGAGAGCCTCGTAGCTGAGCTTGAACAGCTCGTCAGTGAGGCAAAGTCGCCGTTTATGGACGCAGGTCAGAAAAAGATTATTGACGCCCAGGACTTCTATGAGCTTTTGGACGAGATCCGCCGTGTCTTTCCTGAAGAGTTCACAACGGCCCGCCGCATCATCAAGGAAGAGAATGAGACGCTTGAGCGCGCTCGCACACAGGCCGAATCTATCATCGCCGATGCGCAGCAACAGGCAATGATTTTGGCCGGCGATCAGGAAGTGGTGCGTCTCGCGCAACAGCAGGCTGATGGCGTCCGCGATCAGGCTGATCAATACGAGCGCGACACGCGGTATAACGCTGAAGAGTACGCTGACACCGTTCTTGCGCACCTGGAAGAGAACCTGAAGTCGCTTACTAATTCCGTATCTCGCGTGCGCCAGACCCTTGACGAGAATTCCGGTCCTCATAACACCACCAACACCGTTTCCTGGTAGCACCGATGAAACCCATAATCGTTGCAATTGACGATCGCTTGGCAAACCCGGGCGATACCCTGTCGCTTGCGGGCCATCTTGACGAGGAGAGCTACGCTCTCGGTGAGCATGAGTTTTGCCTGCCTCACGGCATTGAGTATGACCTTGTTCTGACGAATGCGGGCGAGGGCATCTTGGTTACGGGCATACTCAAGACATGCGCCGTTGGAGAATGTGACCGGTGTCTTGCTCCTGCCTCGATGGATATCGCAGCGGAGGTTGACGAATACTATCTTTTTGAAGAACCCGAGCATCCCGCTGATGATGAAGATGAAGCCGACTATTCGCTTGTGTCATCCGACAAGACCATTGACCTTGCAGGCGCGCTGCTCCCTTCGCTTGTGATGGAAACGCCCTTTGTGGTGCTGTGCAAGCCTGATTGCAAGGGGCTTTGTCCGGTTTGTGGCGCCAATCTCAACGAAGAGGATTGCGGACATGCAGCGCAGGTGAACCGCACGCGGAGCGAGGAGCGTTTGGACAGCAATCCCTTCTCGGTATTGGCTGGCCTTACCTTTGATGATGAGAAGAACTCCGAAGAAAGCGTTGAAGACAGCGCTGAAGAAGGCGCCGAAGACAGCACCAAAGAAAGCGTTGAAGGTAGGGACTCCGACTCAAAGCGGTGATTGCGTAAAAACTACGTTGCGCAAAGCTACAAATCTGAATAAATTGCGCTTTTGCGTCCAAAATGCCCTCATGCGTGGTATAGTATCCAACGCATGAAATTAGATGGGTCGCGTCCTAACAGGTATGGGACGCTCGCAAGAAAGTAAGAGAGGTTCCAAGATGGCAGTACCTAAGCAAAAGAAGGGTCGCGGCGCTACCCACACTCGTCGTTCCGCAAACAGCAAGGTTGCAACTCCTGCTCGTTCCATTTGTCCGGAGTGCGGCGCTCCCAAGCTTCCTCAT
This sequence comes from Lancefieldella sp. Marseille-Q7238, assembly GCF_949152215.1. GTDB lineage: Bacteria > Actinomycetota > Coriobacteriia > Coriobacteriales > Atopobiaceae > Lancefieldella. The sequence continues at coordinate 362,631 of NZ_OX424407.1, read as the reverse complement.
CACGTTTGCCCCAACTGCGGCCATTACAAGGCTCGTGAGGTTGTTGTTACCGAGTAGTTCTCAAACAGCGTAAGAGTAAGGAGGCTGTCCCGCTTGGGTCGGCCTCCTTTTCTATAAAGGGGGAACGTATGCCCACTACCGTTTGCGTTGATGTTATGGGTTCAGATCAAAGTCCTGAGGTGGTTCTCGCGGGAGTCGCGCAGGCTCTTGAGAAAGACCCTGAACTCGAAGTCCTTCTCGCCGGAGCTGATGAGTTTGTGACGCCCTTTGCCGAGAAGAACGTTCGTGCTCACGCTCTTGTTACCACTGAAGTTATCGGCATGGACGAGCATCCGGCAGACGCGGTGCGTCAAAAAAAGGACGCGAGCATTGTGCGCGCCGCGGCGGCAGTGCGCGCTGGCAAGGCGGCGGGACTTTTTTCCGCCGGTTCAACAGGTGCGGTGCTGACGGCGGCTACCTTCGGCATCGGGCGCATCAGGGGAATAAAGCGTCCCGCGCTGGCGCTCCTTCTGCCCGGCCTTCACGGACATCAGGCTGTATTTCTTGATACGGGAGCAAACGCTGACGTAAAGCCTGAAATGATGGTGGACTTTGCCCGCATGGGCAAGGCGTATGCGCAGGTAGCGCTTGGTATCGCTGAGCCCTCTATCGGTCTTCTCACCAACGGATCGGAAGAAACTAAGGGCTCTGCGCTGACACTTTCCTATCACGAGGCTCTCGCAAGCTCAACTGTCGGCTTTTCCGGCAATGCCGAAGGTGTTGATTTGTTGGGCGACCGGTTTGATGTTATTGTGGCGGACGGTCTTACGGGCAATGTGGCTCTCAAGACGATTGAGTCTACCGGCAAGTTTATTTTGAGCCGTATCAAAGATTCGGTGAAATCCTCAAAAAAGGCGGCGCTCGGAGCGCTTCTGCTCAAAGACGCTCTCAAGCAAACGGCCGGTGAGCTCTCAGGTGATATGGTAGGAGGAGCCGTTCTTCTCGGCCTTTCCGCTCCTGTCATCAAGGGACATGGTTCCACAAGCGCCGGAGCGGTATGTGCTGGTACGCTTGCGGCTGCCACCGCGGCTCATGGAAATCTTGTGGGGAAAATCGCGGAAGCGGTTCAGGCTGACTAGCTCTTTCAGGTCGACCGGTTCTTCTAAACTGAGTAGTTCTTTCAGGTTGGTTGGTTCTCGCGTCTTTCTGGCAGCAACACGGGTAAAATTGCGTTGTCAATGTTCTGCGTTTGCGCAAGGAGGGCGTAATGGCAAATTCCGAAACACTTGATAAAGTAATTGCTCTTGTTCGAGAAACCCTTGATATTGATGAGGACACTGAGCTTGACGAGACAACCTCATTTAAGGATCTCGGCGCTGACTCGTTTGATTTGCTGCAGTTGGTCACCGATCTTGAGCAGGAATTTGACATGACATTTGATGCTGAATCGCTAAGCGATGTTGCCACTATTGGTGACGCCGTCGAAGCTATCGAAGAAGCGTAAAGATTGGTGCTTTGAGTTTGAAATTACATGAGCGTGTGCGTGCAGTTGAAGACATCTGCAGCCACAAATTTACACATAAAGATATTATCGAAGCCGCTCTCACGCATCCGTCCGCGGTAGAAGGCAAGCCTGTGTCCGCTTCGTATGAGCGCCTTGAGTTTTTGGGAGATTCCATTTTGGGCGCTATTGTTGCCACTGACCTCTTTGAGCGATATCCGGGTATGGACGAAGGTGAACTTACCCGCCTGAAAACCTCTCTTGTTTCAGGACACACGCTTTCCATTGTGGCAAAAGCACTCGGTATCGAGCCGCTTATTGTCATGGGAGTGTCTGAAAAAGGTACTGGAGGCCGCGGCATGCGTTCCGCGCTTGAAAACGTCTACGAGTCCATTGTTGGCGCGCTGTACCTTGACGCGGGGTACGAGCCGACTCATGAGTTTGTCATGAGGACTTTAGGGCCGCATATCTCTCCTTCGCTTGCTGAGCGTTCGGTAAGTCCGAAGTCTCGCCTTCAGGAGGCGGTGCAGGCAAATGGAAAATGCACGCCCGAATACGAACTGATTGATGAGTCCGGTCCTGCGCACACGCCTACGTTTACCTCAGTCGTATATGTCGATGGCCTCAAGGCGGGACGAGGAGTAGGGTCCTCCAAAAAAGCCGCGGAATCAGCGGCGGCTCAAGACGCCCTCGTGCGGCTTGGCGTTGACAAGAATCCCGTTGATGTTGACGCCGATATGGGCTTGAAGTAGGAGGACGTCGTTGTATCTCAAATCGCTTACCCTCAAAGGCTTTAAGTCCTTTGCCGACAAAACGCACATGGAATTTGACCCCGGCTTAACTGTTGTGGTGGGACCAAATGGTTCGGGCAAATCAAACGTTTCCGATTCGATTCTGTGGGTTTTGGGCGAGCAGAGCGCAAAAATGCTGCGCGGTCAGGCCATGGAAGACGTTATCTTTTCGGGTTCCTCCGCGAGAAACGCGGTCGGCGTTGCGGAAGTGACGCTTCTCTTGGACAACTCCGATCACACGCTTCCCATTGACTTTTCGGAGATTGGAATCACCCGGCGCATGTATCGTTCGGGGGAGTCCGAGTACCTGATCAATGGAGCGCCTGCTCGATTGATGGATATTCAGGATATTCTCCATGATTCCGGTCTTGGCAAGGATACGCATTCCATCATTTCTCAGGGCAAACTCGATTCTATTTTGTCGAGCCGTCCGGAGCAGCGCCGTGAGCTTATCGAAGAAGCGGCTGATATCTCAAAGCATCGCCGCCGCAAGGAACGGGCTGAGCGCAAAATTGCGGCTATGGATGAAAATCTGGCGCGCGCCAAAGTGGTTGCCCGTGAGATTACGCGGCAGCTGCGTCCGCTTGAAAAGCAGGTGGACAAGGCCTCGCGCGCGAAAACACTGCAGGCGCAGTTTACCGAGCTTACTGTTCAGCTGGCTGTGGACGATTTGAGACAGCTTCAGCAAACTCACGCGGAGTTGAGCGTTCGTCAAAAGGAAGCTGACGCTGCTATTGAACTTGCGCGGTATCGCTCTCAAGAAAAGGTGCAGGAGCTCGAAAAACTTCAGTCGCTTCTTGAACAAAAGGGCCTGTTCGTGGGAGATTTGGGCGAGCAGCGCCGCCGTATGCAGGATGTGCTTGGCCGTATGGGCTCTGACATGCGTCTTTTGGAAGAGAAAGGCAAGAACATGGTTTCTCGCCTTTCCGATATGCGTATGCAGCTTTCCGTTATGGGCAGACAGCGCCAAGAGGCTGCCACCGAGTCAGAACAGCTCAAAGACCAGCTCATAGCGTTTTCCGCTCAAGAGACCGAACTCAAAAAAACGCAGGAGTCCCTGCAAGAAATTGCTCAAAAAGCGGCGAGCGGGCGAAAAGAACTTGACCTTGAACTTCAGCGCCTGAGTTCGGAGGAGAAGTCCGCGCGCGCTGTCGCTGACAGGGAAACGCTTGCTTATGTAAAGCTGGAAGAGCACATCACGCACGCAAAGGTTGAGGATGAGATGTACGTCTCTCGTCTGGCGCAAATCAATGAGTCGCTTAAAACGGCGGAAGAAGCCCTCTCGCAAAGCTCAACGCGTGAGCATGAGCTTTCGGCGGCTCTGGAGCTTGCGCGGCGTGAGTCGGAAGCTTTGATTGCTGAGATTTCCGAACATACGTCTGCGCTGGAAGCCGCGCGTGCCGTTGAAGCTGACGCGAAGCGAAAGCTCTCGCAAGCGGAGGCGACATTGACGGCGCTGACGTCACTTGACGTTGAAACGGCAAAAACAAGTCCGCGCGCCGCGGCGCTTGCGGATGATGAGGCCGTTGCTGAGCTTATTGAAAGCCGTCTTGCCGATTGTATTGACGCTGATGAGCGCATTGAGCCCTTGCTTGAACGATTGCTCGGAGATGACTTGGCGGCCTTTGTGGTCGGTTCCGTTTCGGAAGCGGATACGCTTGCCTCCGCCGCGCTCGCGTACAAAGAGGCTGAAGGATGCGCCACGATTGTTTCACGCGCAGCGCGATGCTCTGAGAGCGCGGAGCGCATCGATAAAGACGCTCCCGGCGAGGCGCTCCTTGACAGGATTCATGTGGCCGAATCATCGCGTGCCCTGCTTGAAGCGCTGTTTGGCAGCATGCGAGTGGTTGGCGATGTCAGCGAAGCTCTCGCGGCTCATGAGAAAGCGTCCTTGTGCACATATGTAACGCTTGACGGCGCGATACTCTTTCCTGACGGCCGGCTGAGGATTGGTACGCCTGCTTCTGCGAAAGTGGGCGCTCTTGAGCGCAAACGTCGTATTCGTGCGCTTGAAAAAGACAGAGGTCATCTAAAGGCAGCTCATGAGGCTGCGATTGCGGCAGTGGCGCAAGCAGAGACAAAGCTTGCCACGGCGCGGGAGAAAAGCGTTGCGGCCCAAGGGGAGGCGGCGCGCCTTTCTGGTGAGCTTACGTCTCTCTCTTCTGAGCGAGGGCGCCTGGAAGGGCAAGTGGCTTCCGCGAAGGCGGAGAAGAGCCAGGTGACAAAGGCTCGTGCGGTCGCGTCTGAACGTGCGCAGGACGCCCATTTTCATATTGAAGAACATAGACAGGCGTCGCATGAGGCGTCTGAGCGTGCGGAGGAGCTTGCTCGACTGCTTTCCGAAACAACCGCCAAGCACGATAAGGCCATTCACGCCCAGGGTAAGGCGTCGCGTGAGCTCTCTGACGCCCGTATGAAATTAGCGATGGCTACTGAGCGCCGGGCAAATCTTGACGCTCGCGCGGCTGAACTGGCAAAGCGTGTGCAAACTCTTGAGCAGCAGATAAACGCGACAGAGCAGTCCTCTCATGCACTCGATGTTATCCGTCTGCGCGTTGACCCGCTCTATGAGCGCTATGAGGCTCTCCACGGGCGCGCGCTTGAATGGGCTTCTCGCCTGAAAGACCGCGCCTCACTTGCGGAGGCGGACTCCGATTCGCTGCGCAAGACTATCGGCGAGGCGAAAGATGCCGTCTCAGCGGCGCAGGCCGAACTTGAGCAGGAACGCTCGCGCGCCAATGACGTTAAGGTTGAAATCGGCCGTCTTGAAGTGCAGGTGGAAAACGCCATTAACGCCATTATCGCAACAGGGGCGGTGCTTGACGAAGCGCTGAAGTTACCGGAACCGGAGGACCGTGCGGCTGCTGAGCGAACGGTTGATCAGCTTAAGCGGCAGCTTGACGGTATTGGTCCTGTCAACGAGGTAGCCATGGATGAATATCAGCGCCTCAAGGAGCGCGCCGATTATATTGGCGAGCAGGTAGCAGATCTTGAGGCTGCGCGCGGCTCTCTCAAAAAAATTACTTCGGCTATCGAGCGCAAGATGCGCAATCGTTTTCTTGTCGTCTTTGAAAAGGTCAATCAAAACTTCTCCGAGATTTTCTCGATGCTCTTTCCCGGTGGGCACGCTCGCATTGAGATGACCGATCCGGAAAACCTTTCCGAGACGGGTATTGAGATTGTGGCTCAGCCTCGCGGCAAACGCATTACCAAGATGATGCTGATGAGCGGTGGCGAGAAGAGTCTCACGGCCTTGGCGCTTCTCTTTGCTGTATATCGGACTCGCACGGTTCCGTTTTACGTATTTGATGAGGTTGAGGCGGCGCTCGATGACGCTAACCTCTCAAAACTGCTTGACGCGATTGAGCAGCTCAAAGAAACAACACAGCTTATCGTTATCTCTCACCAGAGACGCACCATGGAGCAGGCGGATGTTCTGTACGGTGTGTCTATGCAGGCAGATGGCGTAAGTCATGTGGTCTCACAGAGACTTGATCATACGACCGGAAAGGTGGTTGACGCCTGATGGGTTTCATGGACAATCTTCGTCGCGGCCTTGAGCGTTCACGCGAAACGCTCAATGAGATTTTTTATATGGGAGGCGAGGTCACTGAGGATTTTTGGGATGACCTTGAAGACACCCTCGTGATGGGGGATATGGGAGCTGAGGTTGCCATACGCGTTACGGACGACCTCCGCGAACAGGCCGCGCGTGAGAATCTCACGCGGTCGGATCAGCTTCGTCGAGCGCTCATTGAGAGGCTTTCTCGGGAGTTCCCGCGCGCTTCTCGCGATCCCTTCACTGATACGCCGTCGATTGTGCTCTTTGTCGGCATTAACGGCGCGGGCAAGACGACCACGGTGGGCAAGCTGGCAGGACGTGCGAAAGCCGAAGGCAGTCGCGTGCTCATCGGGGGAGCTGACACCTTTCGCGCCGCCGCGATTGAGCAGCTTGAGATATGGGGAGAACGCTCAGGCGTTGAAGTCATTACGCGCGAGCGCGGCGCGGATCCCGCAAGCGTGTGCTATGACGTTATCGATGAGGCCGAGAAGCGCGGCGCTGAGCTGGTGCTTATTGACACGGCCGGACGCCTGCATACCTCCTCTGACTTAATGCGCGAGCTGGCGAAGGTTGTTTCAGTGACGCGTAAGCGTGCGGGCGTGACGCCGGTGAGCGTAGTTTTGGTGATTGACGCTACAACCGGACAAAACGGCCTTAACCAGGCCAAGGAGTTCAATGACGCTCTCGATCTTGACGGTCTTATCGTCACAAAACTTGACGGTACCGCTAAGGGCGGCATAGCCCTTGCCATATCCAACCAGCTTAACCTGCCTATCTATCGCATTGGCGTGGGCGAAGCTCTTGATGATTTGCAAACATTTGAGGCGCACGATTTCTGTGAAGCGCTCGTGGGCGAGGGAGTTCAATAATGTTTAACAGCCTGCAGGATCGTCTCCAAGACACGTTTGCCGCTCTACGCGGTAAGGGCCGTCTGACCGAGGATGATATCAACGTCGCCATGCGCGAAATTCGTATGGCACTGCTTGAAGCCGATGTCAACTATCGCGTGGTCAAGAACTTTGTTGCGCGCTGCAAGGAGCAGTGCCTGACGGCTGAGGTGCTTGAGTCTCTTTCTCCCGCTCAAAACGTGGTGCGCATTGTTTTGGATGAGCTGACATCGCTTTTGGGTTCGACCGAGTCAAAGCTGGTACTTGCTCAGAACCGCATTCCGAACGTCATTATGCTGGTCGGCCTGCAAGGCTCCGGCAAGACTACCGCGGCGGCTAAGCTGGCGTACCTCTTGAAGTCCGAGGGCAAGCGTCCGCTTTTGGCGGCCTGTGACGTCCATCGTCCCGCAGCGGCCGATCAGCTTGAGACTCTCGGCGCCGAAATTGAAGTTCCCGTGTATCGCGGAGACGGTCGTGACGCGGTGGCTATTGCCTCTGAATCCATCCACCAAGCCATTGATCACATGAATGACATCGTAATCGTTGATACCGCTGGCCGTCTGCAGATTGATGAAGAGATGATGCAGGAAGCCGTCGCTATCAAGCAGGCTGTCAAACCTGATCAGATTTTGATGGTCGTTGATGCTATGACCGGCCAGGATATCGTCAACGTTGTGACTACCTTTGCCGAGCGCGTGGACTTTGACGGAGTCATCATGTCCAAGCTTGACGGCGATGCTCGTGGCGGCGGCGCGCTTTCCGTCCGCGAGGTGACCGGCAAGCCTATCAAATTTGTTTCTATGGGTGAGAAGCCCGATTCGCTTGAAGTCTTTCATCCGGACCGCATGGCAAAACGCATTCTTGGCATGGGAGACGTTATCTCCATTGTCGAGCAGGCTCAAAAAGTTGCTGATGAAAAGCAGGTTGAAGATGCCGAGCGCATGCTTCGCGAGGGATTTACCATGGATGACCTGCTCAACCAAATGCAGCAAATCCGTAAAATGGGAGGACTTGCCAAACTCATAAGCGCTCTTCCAGGTGGAGATCGCCTGATGGCACAGCAGGGCGGCTTGGATGACAGTTCACTCGGGCGCATTGAGGCCATTATCCACTCAATGACCAGAGAAGAACGTCTGCGTCCCAAAATCATTAACGGACAGCGCCGCAGGCGCATCTCTGCGGGCTCCGGTCGCACCATTCAGGAAGTGAACCAGCTCATCCGCCAGTGGGGCGAGATGAATAAGATGATGGGTAAGATGAAAGCTATGACGCAAAGTGGCAACGCCAAAAAGGGTCGCCGTCAAATGGAAGCCATGATGCGCAACATGGGCTTCGGCGGCAATCAGATGCCTAAGTTTTAAGCCATCGGAAGTCGACGAAAGTTAACGGTTGTGCTGACATCGCGTAAGCATTGTGTAGACGACGAGTAAACGCAGTGGCGGCTATTCGTGGATGACGACAGGGTCGCCGTCTTTTGCAAGCTCAAAAAGTTTTTGCGCGTTGTCGTAGCTTAGATTGATGCAACCGTGGCTTCCGCCTGTCTTGTAAATCTGTCCGCCGAAAGCGCCACGCCAGGGAGCATTGTGAAAGCCAGTGTCCTGGCCTTTGACACCGAGCCAGAAGTCAACCTTGGTATCCCAACCCGGGCGCCCGGATTCATCATTAGGTCCAAGAAGTCGTGCGCCACGAATATGGCTTGTAATATCCCAAACACCTTCAGGTGTATTGTGACGTCCATCAGGAATACCAGTGACTACATCGGCTTCCCAGATGATAGAGCCGCTTTCATCGTACAAGCGCGCATGCTGCTCGGAAATATCAACGTCAATATAGCGCTTGCCCCAATCCTGTTTGCCTGGGTCGTAGGTGACCGCAGACTGCAGACAGGGGACATCAACGGTTGGCTGTACGGCGCCGCTTTTAATGGCGTTGATGAGAGCATCGGCGGTCTTATCACCATCAATGACCCAGCCGTAGTGTCCGCCTGCGACAGTGGTTATCTCTTTGCCGTCGGGCCGCGTGTAGGTACGCGCGGTTCCCTTGGAGTCGAGCTGCTTCGAAAGATCTCCGTGGACGTAATCACGGATGGCCTGTTCATTGAGATTTACGTTAAGGTTTTCGTCAAAACTGATCCAGCCGGCAACTTGGTCTGCCGTAATCGCTCCTGCGTCGTTGTCGCCGAGTTTGAGTTTTGGTGCGGCAGCAACATATGCGTTAGCTGCGGAGATGGCGGCCTCAATGTTTTCGGAACTTTGAATGACTTTGTTGTCAAGCGTAATGTCTTTGGTAAGGCTGTTCAGCGCGTCACCGATTTCCTGATCCGCCTTATCGGGCAGAATACGCATGGCAATTGCTTGGTCGGACATCGTGAATTTGCCTGTGGAAGAGTTGAAGGTAATGCCACTGTGGTCCTGGCCGCTTGCCGCTTCTTCATTCTCCTTAATGACGCCTGACAGGATTTCTTTGAGCTTGTCATGGTCATATGAGGCGGTACCTGTTGGCTTGAGCTCGCGCGATTTGAAAATCTCGGCCGGCCATGCCCATACGTTTTCTTGCGAGAGGGCGTCGTTTGCATATCCCGTTCCATCGTAGGTCAGGTTGATGTCAGCAGCGCTCAGCTTGACGTCAATTCCCGCTCCGGTGATGTGGCCGCTGTACGAGGCTGTGTCCGATTCAATAGAGGCGGCGAGACTTGAGACGGGCTTCAGTGAATAGTCGATTCCATACACCGTGGTATTCGGCATGAAGATGAAGTGGAAGACAATCACGCCGCCAAGGTAAACGGTAGCAAGCACGGCGAGAAGTACCACGGGGATGAGCCACAGCTTGCGCTTCTTTGCGGGGCCTGCTGGCTTGAGCGCTTCAGGAGGTGTGATGAGAGTCGTTGCTTCAGCGCCGGCGGGCGTTTCTGCGGTTGCGGGGGTGTCGGCGCCGGACGCGGCGGGTGTGGCGGTTTCCGCTGCGGCTGCGGTATCAATTGCGGTCGTAGCGTCGATGAAGGCATCACCGACAGGCGCGCCGTCGTTGCCGGCAGGGAAGCCTTTGCCATCGATGCGTGGAAGGACGGACGTGTCTATCTTATAGCGCTCGATGCTTTGGATTGCAGTTTCGGTGCTGTAGGGCTGAGATGCCTGCTCAGCGTCCTTCTCGCCAACACCTTCGTTCTTCTCGTCAATCTCTTGATTGGAAGAAGCCGTTTCGATGTCGTCGGATTCGGTAGTATCATCAGGGGAAAGGTGCTTTGGTTGGGCTTCGAGAACCTCATTACTGTCGGCGAAATGCTTAGCCACGCGCGCTCCTGTCTAGCGTCATTCTTGATGGTTATGGTACGTTTGCGTTGAAGGTCGCACCAATGTTTTATTTTACGGCATATATGCGGGAAAGTGCGAAAAAATTCTTTGGAGATGGAGCATGGGGTCTTTTGTCATAAAGCAGCTGAAATCATTTGACGATTCTCGGCTGACGGTCTATTCCCATCTTACCGCCAATCAACTGCGCAGTCGTCTTGATCCGGCTCGAGCGGTCGTCATTTGCGAGACGCCGCTTGTGGTTGAGGTTGCGCTCAAACAAGGCATGACTCCATACAATTTACTTACAGATACTGCACATCTTGAGACTGCCCGAAGACTTTTGGAGTCTATCGGATGGGTTTGCGCGGGCGAGGATGGCGGTGCTGTTGCAGTTTGCGAGGCTTGTGTGGGCATTGCAGCTTGCGAGCCGAGCGGCGACGCTTCAGTCGGCGGGCAGAGCGGTGCTCTCTTAGAAGTGACCAACGCGAGCGCTCCTGTGCTGCTTTTTGTACTCCCTTCAGATGAGCTTGAAAAGCTGACGGGCTATGACGTCATACGCGGATTGTTGGCTGCTATGCGCCGTCCCGCCGGCCTTGCCGTGGATGAGGCGATAACGGGCGCGCGCTCGATTGCAGTGCTTGAGAATCTTGTGGATGTAAGCAACGTTGGGGCAATCTTTAGAAATGCCGCAGCGCTTAATGTAGATGCAGTTTTGCTGGCGCCGCGTTGCGCTGACCATCTTTCCAGGCGAGCGATTCGCGTGTCAATGGGTACGGTATTTCAGGTTCCGTGGGCGCAGGTTCCAGAGGAGCTTTGGGTCGATGGCCTTATGCAAGCGCTTCATGCGGAGGGGTTTGTCGCCACAGCGCTGGCACTGAGCGATACGGCGGCGCCTTTGACGGACATCAAGTGCTCTGCGTCAGAAAAGCATGCGTTGTTCTTTGGCTCGGAAGGCTACGGGCTTGACCAGCATACCATTGAGGCCTGCGACCGGGCTGCCATTATTCCTATGGCGCACGAAGTTGATTCGCTCAATGTCGCTGCGTCAAGTGCTGTTGCATTTTGGGAGCTTTTTGCGAGAAATCATTTTGCGAGAAATCAGCTCTAGCGGCGTGGCATCCACAGCGGGCTCTTTCGCTTGCATTTGTGGCTTTGTGGCTTCGTACCATGCGGCTTTGAAGTGCAGTTTCACGCGGCCCTAAGGTGCGGCTTCGAAGTGTTTCCAAAAAAGTGCCACAGTTGTGATAAAAATACTTCACAACTCATGGCATTTTTAGGGGATTTATCACAACTGATGCCTTTTTTAGGAGTTTTCATATCACAACTCATGCACTTTTTTGGAAATCACATAGAGATATCGCCCCTAAGTTCTTTTCGCGGCGAGAAGAACTTAGGAAGTACGAGAAACACCGGTACTTCTCCGGCGCATGTGCAGAATCGCTGCAGGTAAACGCATTAGTCACGCCGCCAGACCTGCTGCGCCAGTCACGCCACGAGTCACGCCGCCAGACCTGCTGCGCTAGCCGCAAGCCGCACCACTTGACCTGCGGCAAAGCCGGCGCCACCCGGCGCGCTTTACAGATTGCTGCCGCCGAGCTTGCCGTAGGTGTCGATGACGCGCACGCGCGCCGTCGAACCCGGCGGACAGACGCGGTCAAACAACGGCAGGATGCCGCGGAAGATAACGCCCGACTGAACACGGTGTGCAAGGCCCTTGGCGGTTCTTCTCGACTCTTCCAGCTGCGAACGAAGTTCTTCAAGATAAGGAGAACGACGTGCGTAGAACCAAAAGAGTCCTGCTAGGTCGGAGTTGGGATACAGCCAGGGGCGGTTGTCGGGTCCGGCGTAATGTACGATGCAGAGATCTTTGCGAGCTTCGTCGTATTCATCGCGAACGTCTTTTGGAGCCTGTGCCACAATGTGCGTGCGGCGCAAGAACTGCCAGTCTGCAAGATAGTTCCACTTCATGGGAATGCGCAGGTAGTGTCCATTAATCAACCGATTTAACACATCCTGATCAAGCCAGCGCCAGTTGCGCATGGTGGCAACCTTGAGAAACTCTTCGGGTGCAATGGAGACGCGAATTTCGGCAAGGTTCATCAGAATGACCCCGGCCTGGAAGTAGTCGTGCGGGTCGTTCATGCCAAGCTCATGTTTGAGATACGGCCCCACGGTTGAATCGTAGCCGTCAATCTGACCGATAGTGTCGGCGTCGCGCGTTGCCGCTACGAGGTATCCCGTAACGTCGATGTCATAAAGCTCTGCGATATCGTGGTTGACGACAAGGTCGGAATCGAGGTAGATAGCCTTAGCAACGTTAGGCAGAAGAGACGGAGCCAAGAGGCGGAAATAGGTCTCGGGACGAAAGTGCCCGTGATGGGGAAGTTCAATATCGCCCAGAGCCGCGTCAACGTCTAAAAACCCGATGCCCACATTGGGCGTTACCTGGCACTGTCGTGTCAGAGTAATCATGCTGGTGGGAGAGAGGTCGCGCGTGAGAACGATGACGTCATAGTTACGCTCGGCGCTGGCGGTCTCAATAATGGACTGTACGGCAACGGAGAGGTATGGCACAAAGTTGTCGCTGCAGGCAAAGACAAGCACCACGTCATCAAGGGCAAGTCCCAGCTCGTCGGATGAACTGGCGAGCATGGCGCCGGGAAGCGGGCTTCGATTGGTGATAAAGCTCCGCGGGGGAGTTGTTTTGCGCAGTTTTCTCATGCGTAAACTTTAGCACTTACGCGTCAAAAAGGGCTGCGGCGTTTGCAACCGCCTCCGGACGCACGTCATATCCGCGCGCTTTGCTCAATCCTTTACAGGTTCGTTTCAGGCTGGCGAGAAGATCTTCAAGGCTGCATGCCGGCTGCTTGGATGAGGGCAAATCTGTTTCCGTAAGCAGACGATGCGCAGGGTAGACCTTTGCGTACTCGCGACCTTTACCAGTCTTGAGGCTCTGCTCGCCAACGGAAAACCAGCAGCCGGCTTTGATGGCGCGTTGCAGCTGGTCTGAGGAGCCGCTGAACCAGTGGAAAACGGCACGACACCTTGTAAGCGCTTTGGTTTCTTCCAGCACATCGAGCACGGTATCAGCGCTTTTGACCGTATGGATGGAGAGCACTTTCGGCGCATCGTCGGAAGATGCGTGCGCCGCCGCGAGGCAGATGCCTTTGAATGCCTGAAGCTGGCGCTTCCGCACTTCAACGTCATTGAAGCGAGAAGAGAAATCCAAGCCAATCTCACCAATAAAGCGCACGTCAGATATGGTGTCGAGCATCATTTCTATATCAGCTTTACTCACCCGACCATCCGCAATCCACCACGGATGTGCTCCTATGCCAATACGGATTCCCGGTGCGGTTGGTTGGTTGGCTCTACCGGTGAGTGTTTTGGTACTGTTGGAAAAATCGGTAGGAGAGACCCCACAGGAAAAGAAGCCGAAGTTATGAGACGAGGCACTTCTCGCCACCTCACCTGCGGTAGGCATAAGATCCAAGTGCACGTGAGCGTCGAAGTAATCAAGTGCGGCAATGTCTTGAGCAGGCAAGGTGCTGCTTTGAGAGGTTGGGGGTTCGTTATACACGATTCTCCTCGCTTTGGTTCAGGCCCGTTAGATGCAAGATGACATTGCTTGCAATCAGCTGGCCCATGATGGGTGGAATATAGGACATGGTACCAAGTTGCGCGGCCTTGCCTTCAGCGTCTTTAGGTGCGAGAACCTCTCGTGCCGGTTCGGGCGAATATACCACGCGAAAATCGCTCAGACCGCGCTTGCGAGATTCTTTGCGCATAATGCGCGCCAAGGCATCATCATGAGTTTGGGAGAGCATGGAGACCTTAAGCAATTCGGGATGTATCTTGTTGGCGCCTCCCATGCTGGAAATAAAATAGATACCGGCATCTTGCGCCCAGCGGGCTGCCACAAGCTTTGCAGATACGGTATCGATGGCATCCACGAGTACGTCGGGACGGGGAAGTGTATCAAGCAGCGTAGACGTGTTGTCTTTGAGAAGGAACGCATCAAGGGTCTTCACTTCAGCGGCGGGATTGATGTCTAAAATGAGGTTACGGGTGGCATCCGTCTTTCTTTGTCCCAAGGTATGCACAAAGGCAATGGCCTGCCGGTTGAGATTACTTGCTTCCACGGTATCAGCGTCTACCAGTACAAAGTGGCCAATCCCTCCGCGCGCAAGTGCTTCTACGCAATTTGACCCGACGCCTCCAAGGCCAAGCACCATGACGCGGGCGTTTTGAAGGCGAGCAAGGCGTTCGTGTCCGAGTATCAGCTCAAGCCGTGCCGTTGCGTTTGGGATCTGCTCTGCCATAGGTCTCCTTGGGTAGAAATAACTGCGGCTTAGTATACCTTTTAAGCGTACAGTTTTATCCTACTGCTCAAGGGTGTAGAGAGCCTTAAAGTAATCGTCGTGGGCCATGAGCTCGTCAAAGGTGCCCTTCTCAACGAGGCGGCCGTCCTTCATCACCAGAATCTCGTCAAATTTTTTGAGCTGCATTTCTTCCAAGCTGTGAGTGACTACGATGCGAGTGGTATCTGTGAGGTTTGCAATTGAGTTAATAATTTGATCGGCAGTCGCATGATCAAGGGCAGAAGTAGCCTCATCAAGAAGGAGCACTTTTGAACCTTTGAGCAGGCTTCTGGCTATGCAGACCCTCTGACGCTCTCCACCGGAAAGACTGGATCCGCCTTCACCGCAGCGGTAATCAAGACCGTTCTTTTCGATAAATTCTGCGAGACCCGCGCGCCTACAGGCGTCCATAATGAGGTTATCGGGATAGTCTCCAAACATAGTGACATTATCTTTAACTGAAGCGTCAAAAAGGAAACATTCCTGTTGTATCAGTGATACGTTTTGATAGAGGGATTTTCTGGTGATTGTCTTGAGCTCAAGAGAGTCGTAGGAAATAGTGCCCGTATAGGTAGGATAGCCTCCCATGAGCAAGTTAAGCAGAGTTGATTTGCCGGATCCGGAGGCTCCAACAACAGCGTAGCTCTTTTTAGCACCAAAGGTGATACTGATGTTTTTAAGAACTGGCGTGTTTTTGTCGTAGCCAAAACTTACATTGTTAACGGTAATGGCATCAGTGACTGATGAGAGACTGGCAGTACCTTCCTCTTCGGTTTCTTCTGGAGAAGACCGGCAAGCTTGTCGATAAGTTTGTACGATGCTTTGCGAGCTGCGAGAACAGGAGGGACTTCTTCAAAGGGTAATCCAATATAGCCCATGAGAAGTGCTGCCATAAGAATACCGCCGGGAGTGACCCCTTGGTTGGTAGCGCAAAGATATGCGCCGAATCCTAATACGGCTCCTTGAGAAACATCAAAGGCTGCTGTTCCTACTATCATAATAAGACGGTCTGTTTTGCGATAACACTGCTTTGCTTTCTCCAAATTTGCGTTATCAAGATTAAAAAGCCGCAGTGCAGAAGACCCTGCATCAAAACTTTTAATGAGAGGGAAACCTTTGATAAGATCGCTTATCTGAGCAACAAAAGTGCTTGCACCATCGGAAGCACCTTTTTGATCTGAGGCAAGGCGATCTCCAAGACGAGTGATACTTACCGCTAAAGGAAAAATAGAGGATATTATGGCGACGATCACAAGAGGAATGCTTTGTATAAAAAGCATGGTGAGTGCGATTACAAAGGCTATGCACTTTCCAGCAAGAAGAAACATTTTTTCAAGATAGGAGGTTTCAATCGAATATATATCGTTGGTAAGAGCGGATATATAGTCGCTGCCACCACCACCCTCGAAGGAACTTATCTTTTTAGCAAGAAGGTACTTGAAGGCTGGGCGTGCGGACAAAAACTTGGACACCATAATACCCTTGTGAGAACAGATGAGGTACACCAAGGAGCAGATTATCGTCGCACTGACATTATATAGCGCAACGGGCTCGGCAAATACGGTCATCCAAACCCTGGGACATCCTTCAAATCCAATGCTTTATCACTGGATTGAAAAGTATCCGAAGTATTTATCTAAGCCGCATGTTCGACACCATAAGCAAGCAACAGCCGAATTGAAGGAGCAGGTAATTCGTCGTTGTCTGATTGATGGCGAGCCTGTAAGATTAATAGCAGAAGATATCGGATACACTGCGTCCATTGTATATAAATGGCTGCGGTCTTACAGAGAAAAAGGAACCTGTCCAACATGAAAAAAGCAAAGAAAACGACTCCCTCCGATCTTCAGGCGGCGGACAATATTGAGAATCTGAAAGAAAAAGATGCTTGATATGCAGATGGAGATCGATATCCTGAAGGAAACAATTCATGTCTTAAAAAAAGACCCCGGCGTCGATCAGACAGTTCTCAGGAACAGAGAGAAGGCAGTGATCATCGGTGCCCTGAAGAATAAATACTCACTGCCAAAACTCTGCTTTAAGTTGGAAATCCCCAGAAGCAGCTATTATTATCAGAAGGCTGCATTACGAACAGATGATAAATACCGCGAACTGCGGAGCCGAATCATCAAGGATTTTCAGGACAATAGGTGTGTTTATGGATACAGAAAAATCCATCAGCTTCTGAGGCGAAAGGGAACAATCGTTTCTGAAAAGATCGTCCGCAGAATCATGAAGGAGGAATCCCTTGTTGTCAAGATACGCAGGAGACGTAAATACAACTCTTATCAGGGCGAACTTAGCATAGCTCCGGAGAATCTCGTTAATCGTGATTTTCATGCGGATAAACCGAATGAAAAGTGGCTCACAGATATCACAGAGTTTTCCATTCCGTCCGGGAAGGTATATCTGTCCCCTGTCATTGACTGTTTTGATGGAATGCCCGTCAGTTGGAGGAGGGGAGTCTCGCCTGATGCCAATCTGGTAAACGCAATGCTGAAAGATGCTATCAGCACACTGGATCCAGAAGAAAAACCCTTTATTCATTCAGATCGGGGATGTCATTACCGATGGCCGGAATGGATCAAAATAGGTGATGACGCAGGACTTACAAGATCTATGTCGAGAAAAGGCTGTTCACCAGACAATGCTGCCTGTGAAGGCTTCTTCGGACATCTAAAAACGAGATGTTCTATAACCGCAGTTGGTAAGGCAGTTCGATTGCTGAGTAAAAATATGAGATCGACAGTTATATTCGCTGGTACTGCACAGATCGAATCAAATCAACACTCGGAGGGCTCAGTCCTCTTCGGTATAGAAAGGAGTTGGGTGTGGCTATCTAAAAAATGTCAGCACCCCCAACTCAAATAACTCAGGATATAAATTATAGTTAATTCATTTTAAATTAATAAAGACAAAAAGAATACACAAAGAAATGAGGAAAAATAGACATGAATGAACAAGTTCTTGAGATGAAAATACAAAATGTTAAAGGGATAAAACAATTAGACTTTGGATTCCCATTACAATCTGGTATATATGCAATTACCGGAGAAAATGGTTCGGGTAAAAGTACTCTTATTTCATGTGCTTCATCTGTATTCTATCAGATGCCAATGATTGAGTTTTTTGGGAGACCAGAGGATGCTGCTATTAATTTTGAATTAAATGGAGCGACAAGAAGCTGGGTATGTGATGGAAAAACGTGGTCAAGTTCTTCTAAGGGTAGTATGAGGATTAACGGATTTTATGAGGGAAGTATAGTATTTGGCAATCGATTTAAGGATACAAATATTTCGGTAATAAATAAATTGGATAAATTGAAAGAAAATGACCTTTTGCCCGCACGAGAGTTTATATATAAAAATTTGGGACAAATTCTAAAGAACGATGAGGATTTTTATAAAGAATTGTTCTTAGTAAAGAAAGAGTCAGCAAAAAAAATGGGATTGACAAGAAAAACATTTTGTCTAAAAAAAGGAAAAAATCAATTTATTAGTCAACCAAGAATGTCTACTGGAGAGAATCTTTTATTAAGCATTTTACAATCACTTGAATATATTTTTAAAAAAAGAACACACCATAACGATGGAAGACCTTGTATCGTTTTTTTAGATGAGATAGAGTTGGCACTACATTCATCCGCGTTAAGGCGGTTGGTTATTTTCTTAAAAGAAATAGCGGAAAAATTAGGATTAGCTATATTTTTCTCTACGCATTCAATTGATTTATTGAGAGAAATTAAAGCTCAAAATATATATTATATATCTTCATTTTTGGATGATTCTATTATGGTTACTAATCCTTGTTACCCTGCTTATGCGACGCGAAATCTATATGGTGATGATGGCTATGGGAATGATATGGTAATTCTTGTAGAGGATGATTTAGCAAAACTAATTATAGAAAGGTTGTTATTGGAAAAACAATTAGCTAATAATATACGAATTAAAGTACTTCCAACAGGTGGATGGACTAATACAATTACAATGGCATATGATGTTACTACATCTAATCTTTTGCAAAAGGGTACAAAGTTAGCTATTGTCCTTGATAGGGATATTAAAGAGAGAGTACCAGAGTTTATTTCAACGCATAAACAATATTCTGGCATAAAAATGGATTTTTTGCCAATAGCAAGTTTAGAAAAGTATCTGCATTTTAAACTAATAGACAATAAAGATAAAAAACTATTTAATATATTGGATACATATTTATTCCAAAAAAGACCTTTGTACGAAATATTGAAACAATATACTAAAGAGGTTGAAGTTAATGATAACGATGGAAAAACACTATATGGTTTTTTGATAAATGAAGTTAAATCGATGAGAAAGGATCGCGAAGATTTAGTAGATATTGTTGTTAAATATATCATAGAGAATGAGGAAGAATGTGTTGATGAATTATCAAAATATATTGTAAACAAAGCAAATATGTAAATACCTTAAAGCGATTATTACAAATGCAAATAGAAATTTTGATTTGTCATAATTTTAATCAGAGGTGTAAATCGAGATTTCTACACTGAAATCTAATTGCCAGGCTGGTTTTCCAAAGTGAAAGCCAGCCTTTTTACATGACCGAGTGATCTTCACAGCGAAGATCACTCGGCTTTTTCTATTGTCAATGTCAGCCCTGTTACCAAAGGAAGCCGCTTAGTCATTCTGACGTGAGTCCGAAGGCTTTTGTGAACATTACTTGACACTATCCAAAAAAGGCTTCGTCTAAGTTTATACTGAACCTCTTTTGCGTCGTCGTTCATATAATTTCTTCTCCAAGCTCTCTCAGTCATTGGTGTATTCATTTCGAATCTCCTTTTATGGAGAGATTTGAGTCTTGTTACGACAATACGAAGCTATCATTTTTTGATTAGTTGCAGAATCTTGTAACAGATTTGTAATGCCACTGAAAACGTGAGGATTATCTTGTTCTTAGACCTTTTCGAAGTACACTTATCTACATACACTATACTGTTCTGCTAGCCAGTACCAACGTTATTCGAAGCATGTGAAAGGCGTATATACCGTGGAAGAAATGCCCAAGACGTATGACCCTCAGGCTACCGAGCCTGAGCTCATTAAAAAATGGATACAAGCCGGCTGCTATGGCCGCAGCAAAGGCACAGAAGATCGCACCGTTGTGATTCCGCCACCTAACGTTACCGGCATTCTCCACATGGGTCATGCCATGGATGACACCATTCAAGATACATATATCCGCTACAGCCGCATGCGTGGCTATTCCACGCGTTGGATCCTGGGAACCGACCACGCGGGCATTGCCACCCAGACCAAGGTTGACAAAAAACTGAAGTCCGAAGGTATTTCTCGCCTGGAAATCGGCCGCGAGAAGTTCATTGAAGCCTGCTGGGACTGGACGCGTGAGTACGGTGGTACCATCGTCGAGCAGATTAAGCGCATGGGCTGCTCCATTGACTTTGATGATGAGAAGTTCACGATGTCGCCGGAGTATACCCGCGCCGTGCGTAAGGTCTTTGTGGACTGGTATCACCATGACCTTATCTACCGCGGCAAGCGTATTGTCAACTGGTGTCCTCATTGTGAAACGTCCATCTCCGATGACGAAGCGGAATATGCTGACGAGAAGGGCCATCTGTGGTATTTGCGCTATCCGCTGAAGGAGCCGGTTGGCGGCATTGAATACATTACGGTGGCAACCACTCGTCCCGAGACAATGCTTGGCGATACGGGCGTCGCGGTCTCTCCCCAGGATCCCGAGAAAGCTGCTCTGGTAGGCGCGACGGTCGTGCTGCCCATTGTGGGCCGCGAGATCCCTATTTTCTCGGATTGGCATGTCGATGCTGCTTTTGGCACCGGTTTTGTCAAGGTTACTCCGGCGCATGACCCCAACGACTTTGCCATGGGGGAGGCGCATGGCCTTGAGAAGATCAACATCTTCGATGAACATGCCGTGGTTGTCGACGGCTACGGCAAGTTTTCCGGCATGGATCGTGATCAGGCGCGTGATGCCATTGTGGCATGGTTTGAAGAGCATGGTCTTCTCGACCACATCGAAGACCTTGAGCACTCCGTCATGCACTGCTATCGCTGCGGAACAACGCTTGAGCCATGGCTCTCCGAGCAGTGGTTTGTTGCCGTTGATAAGCTTAAAGAACCTGCTGCACAGGCGGTTCGCAAAGGAGACGTCACCTTCCATCCCGAGCGCTGGACGCAGACCTATCTCACGTGGATGGATAACCTTCGTGATTGGAACATTTCCCGGCAGCTTTGGTGGGGTCATCGTATTCCGGTCTTTTACTGCGACGATTGTGGCTGGCAAGACGCCCTTATGGAGGATACTGATGTCTGTCCCAAGTGCGGCGGCCATCACGTACATCAAGATGAGGACGTCTTGGATACCTGGTTCTCCTCGCAGCTCTGGACTTTTGCCACGCAGGGCTGGCCTGAACATCCCGAGCAGCTTGAGGGTCATCATCCCACAAAGGTGCTGGTAACGGCTCGCGATATCATTGCTCTTTGGGTGGCGCGCATGATTATGAGCTCGCTTTACTTTACCAAGGAGATTCCATTTCATGACGTGTTTATCTACGCTACCATCTTGGCAAAAGACGGCAGTCGTATGTCAAAGTCAAAGGGCAATGGCGTAAATCCCATGGATCTCATTGCCAAGTACGGCGCCGATGCCATGCGTTATAACCTGTTGACGCTTATTACCAACAATCAAGACGTCAAGTTTGATGTGGTTTTGGATAAGAAAACCAAGGAGCTTCTTGAGTCTCCCCGAACCGATCAGGCTCGCTCCTTTGTGACCAAGATCTGGAATGCAAGCCGGTTTGTGCAGATGAACCTTGACGGTTATACGCCAGGTGAACCAAAGGCCAAAACGCCGGAAGATGCGTGGATGTTCTCGCGTCTTGCTCGCGTGACGGCGGAGACCACAGAGCAACTGGAGTCTTACGGTTTTGGCGATTATGCCCGCAACATCCAGGCATTTTTCTGGAACGATGTCTGTGACTGGTACATTGAGCTTTGCAAGTCTCGGCTTTTGAACGGAGACGCTGAAGAGCGCCTTCAAGTTCAGCGAAACCTTGTATTTGTGTTGGACGTGTCTATGCGTCTGCTTCATCCCGCTATGCCGTTTGTAACGGAAAGTGTCTGGGACGCTCTGCCCGCGTCAGGCGTATTCAGCCATGATGCGGAGTTCTTGATGACTGCCGAATGGCCAGAACCTCAAGAGCTTGCTATCTTCATTAATGACGAGGCCGAACATAACTTCTCACTTGCAAAGACTGTTGTTTCTGCGGCTCGCTCAACACGGGCACGCTACCGCCTGTCGCCAAAGGTAGAGCTTTCCGTAGCAGTTCGCGCAACGGCGGAAGACGCCGTTGCGCTTACAAAGCAGACAGGCTTTATCCAGAGCGTCGGCCGCATTTCTGAGTTACACATCGGTGAGGACATACAAAAGCCCGAAGGTTCCGTTTCCGTTGCTGAGGGTGGCCTTGAGTTGTATGTAATTCTGGGCGATCTTGTTGATTTGCAGGCTGAAGCAAAACGTCTTGAGAAAGATCTTGCTTCTGCTGAAAAAGAGCTTCTCGGCGTCAAACGCACCCTCGACAACGAGGGCTTTGTTGCCAAGGCCGCGCCTGACGTCATCGAGAAGAAGCGTTTGCGCGCCGCTGAGCTTGAAACTCTTGTTGTACAACTCAAGCAGCAGATCGCCGACTTTTCGTAGATGAGGTGCATTATGCCGCAGTACAAGTCTGATATCGAGATCGCTCAAGAGACACCTATGCTTCCCATTGTTGACGTGGCGAGAAGAGCTGGCATCCGTGAGGATCTTCTTGAGCCGTATGGTCGCTACAAGGCAAAGGTCAATTCTCGCCTCCTTGCCGATACTCCTGAGCGCGGCAAGCTTATCCTGGTGACCGCTATCAACCCGACGCCGGCGGGGGAAGGCAAGACTACCACGTCGGTTGGTCTGGCGGATGCACTCAATCAAGCGGGACACAAGGCAATGCTGGCGCTTCGTGAACCCTCGCTTGGGCCTGTCTTTGGCGTCAAGGGGGGAGCTGCGGGAGGCGGGTATGCGCAGGTTGTTCCTATGGAGGATATCAATCTACACTTCACGGGTGATTTTCATGCGATAAGTGCTGCGAATAACCTTTGCGCCGCGATGCTTGATAACCATATCAAGCAAGGCAATGAGCTTGGGATTGATCCACGGCGCGTGGTATGGAAGCGCTGCGTTGACATGAACGACCGTCAGCTTCGCCATGTGGTAGACGGTTTGGGTGGCGTTGCGGATGGTATGCCCCGCGAGGATGGCTTTGATATCACGGTTGCCTCTGAGGTTATGGCGGTGTTCTGTCTTGCATCAGGTATTTCTGACTTGAAAGAACGCCTGAGTAAGATGATTGTTGCCTATACCTTTGACAGGCGCCCGGTGACAGCTCACGATATCCATGCTGAAGGCGCCATGACCGCGCTTTTGAAAGACGCGCTGCTGCCTAATTTGGTGCAGACGCTTGAACATACGCCGGCGCTCGTGCACGGAGGACCCTTCGCCAACATTGCTCACGGATGCAACTCTGTGGAGGCGACTCAAACAGCATTGCGCCTGGCGGATTATGTGGTTACCGAGGCGGGCTTTGGGGCCGATTTGGGCGCCGAGAAGTTTCTTGATATCAAGTGCCGTGAGGCGAATCTCGCCCCGAATGCGGTGGTGTTGGTGGCTACGGTGCGCGCCCTCAAATACAACGGCGGCGTCGCTCGGGCAGATTTGGAAGCCGAGAACCTCGCCGCGCTTGAAGCTGGTCTTCCGAACCTGCTCCGTCACGTTGATAACCTTCAGGAGGTCTATGGACTGCCTGTCGTGGTGGCTATCAACGCGTTTCCTACAGATACCTCAGCTGAACTGGCACTTATTGAAAAATCGTGCAAAGAGCACGGTGTGAGCGTGGCGCTTTCCGAGGTTTGGGGAAAAGGTGGCAAAGGGGGCCTGGCGCTGGCAGAAGAAGTGCTTCGCCTGTGCGAGAAGCCCGTTGAGCTTCGGTACGCCTATGACTTGCATGAGAGCCTTGCGCAGAAAGTTGAGGCTATTGCCACGAGAATCTATCATGCCGATGGCGCCGACTTTACGCCCGCGGCGGCAAAACAGATAAAGCAGCTTGAGGAGCTGGGCTTTGGGGAACTTCCCGTCTGCATGGCAAAGACGCAGTATTCCTTTAGTGACGACCAGACCAAACTTGGCGCGCCCGAACATTTCCGCATTACCGTGCGAGATGTGCGCGTCTCCGCTGGTGCGGGTTTTGTGGTGTGTCTTACCGGCAACATCATGACCATGCCGGGTCTGCCCAAGAAACCGGCAGCGGAAAATATTGACGTACGCGAAGACGGACGAATTGTGGGTCTGTTCTGATGTCGGTTCCAAAAACGCCAGAAGACGTGAATTTTACAAGGTATACCTGTGAAGAGTATGCATGTCACCTTGCTGCTCGGGAGCCCATTCCCGGAGGCGGCGGAGCGGCCGCATACACCGGTGCCTTAGGGATAGCCTTGGCGGCCATGGCGGGTGCTTTTGCATTGGGTAAGCCTCGCTATGCCGCCTATGAAAAAGATCTCACGTCTCATATCGCCCGCGCCGAGCGCCTCCGCAAAGAACTTCTTGAACTGGTTAATGAGGATTCTCGACAGTTTCTTTTGGTATCCGATGCGTTTGCCATTCCCAAGGACAACCCTTCTCGTTCGGCGTGTATTGAAGAGGCACTTATCGCTGCGGCAAAACCGCCCCTGAGAGTAATGGAAGTCATTTGCGAGACCATTGCGCTCCTTGAAGAGATGCAGGTCAAAGGTTCACGGCTTTTGCTCTCTGACGTAGGTTGCGGTGCGGCGCTTTCTCGCGGTGCCCTTGAGGCGGCCTCTCATACCGTCTTTGTCAACACACGCTCAATGCAAGATCGCGTATATGCCGCATCTGTTAACGAGCGAGCAAAAGCGCTTATGGATGAGTGGATTCCGCGAGCGGAAGCTCTTTCTCGCCACGTGAGTGCGCATCTGCAAGGGGAGGAAGCATAATGGCTGAAAAATTGCGAGGCGCTCCGGTTGCTGCGGCGCTTACGGAGGCGCTCTCCATCCGGGCTGCCGTACTGGCCGATAGAGGTGTGACACCTACGCTTGCCATCCTTCGTCTTGGCGAGCGTGCCGACGATCTTGCCTATGAGCGGGCAGCCCTCAAACGTGCCGAGAAGATCGGCATCGCCGTGAGACAGATAGTGCTTTCACGCAATGCGTCGCAGCACGACGTTGACGAGACGATCCGTGATATTTCCTCGGACCCGCATATTCACGCCTGCCTGCCCCTGCGACCGTTTCCAAAAACGATTGACGAGGCAGGTGCTTTCGCACTCCTTTCTCCGAGCAAAGACGTTGACTGCGCTACCGATGCCATGCTGCTTGCCACGCTTACCGGAAGACCTGATGCGCTGGCGCCCTGCACGGCCGAGGCGGTTATCGCCATACTTGACTATTACGGTATTGAGATTACCGGCGCTCGTGTTGCGGTTGTAGGCCGCTCAAACGTCATTGGCCGTCCCATAGCGGCGCTTTTGACTGCGCGTGACGCTACTGTGACGGTGTGTCATAGCCGCACCGTTGATGTGTCGGCCATTACCCGCGAAGCGGAAGTGCTCGTGGTGGCCGCAGGCCAAGCTCACATGATCGGTGCTAACCACGTTTCTTCCGGTCAGACAGTCATTGACGTAGGTATCAACTGGGATGAAAAATCGCAAAGACTTGTCGGCGATGTTGATACGGAGGCAATCAAAGATATTGTGGCTGCCTATACGCCTGTTCCTGGTGGCGTCGGCAGCGTGACCACCGCTATTCTCGCCAAACACGTCATTGAAGCCGCGGAAAGAGCTGCGGAGGAAGCGGCGAGAGCGGCGAGAGTCGCGCATGGGACAGCGGAAAGGACGGAAGCCTCGTGGCGGAAACGATAGAAGGAACCGACAACACTGCGGAGTTTGCCCCTCTTGACCAGGCGCGTGTTCGCGCCGCGGTCAAGGAGTTTCTCGTGGCTATTGGCGAGGATCCCGAGCGCGAAGGACTTCTCGAGACACCCGACAGGGTCGCCCGCGCGTGCGCGGAGCTCTTCAGCGGTATGCAGGAAGATCCTGTCGCTCATTTGCGCAAGCAATTCCACGAAGAGGGCAACCACGAGATGGTAATCGTTCGCGATATCCCATTTTCCTCTATGTGCGAACATCATATTTTACCGTTTGTTGGCAAGGCGCACGTTTGCTACATCCCTAAAAGAGGGCGCATTACAGGACTTTCAAAAATTGCCCGCTGCGTGATGGGGTATTCTCGCCGTCTGCAGGTGCAGGAGCGTCTTTGCGGTCAGGTGGCCGACGCTATGATGAGCGAGCTTGACCCGTTGGGCGTGCTGGTGGTAATGGAAGCTGAACACACCTGTATGACTATGCGTGGTGTCAGAAGCGCCGGCGCGCTGACGCTCACTTCGGCGGTCAGAGGTATTTTCAAGGATAACGAGAAGACCCGCGCTGAAGCTATGCGTCTTTTGGGTCTGTAGGGAGTTTCATGTCGTATCATGTGCCGTTTGAGATAAACGACTACACCTATGGTGAAGCCGTAGCCGCACTTCAGGCTACCAAGAAATTCGGCATCCAGCCTTTACTTGAATCCGTTGTGGACATGCTGTCTGAACTGGGAAATCCTGACGCGTGCTTCAAGAGTGTGCAGATTGCGGGTACTAACGGCAAGACTTCGACGTCTCGCTACACGGCGGCGTTTTTGCACGAAGAAGGTCTTAAGACAGCGCTCTATACCTCTCCTGAGCTGGTGAATTTTACCGAACGCATGGAGGTAGAGGGCGTCCCTGTGACAGAAGCGGTGTTTGGGCATGGCATTTCGGCGGCCGTTACCGCAGGCAGACGCGTGAATAACGCGCGCGCCGCTGCGGGTAAACGCCCCTATGACATTACCGAGTTTGACCTGCTGACGGTAGCCGCACTTACGGTTTTCGCAGAAGCCGATATTGATGTTGCGGTGTTGGAATGCGGCATGGGCGGCCGTTGGGACGCTACATCGGCGGCGCAAAACATCGTCTCCGTAGCCGTTACCGGTATAGGACTTGATCACACACGCATTCTAGGCGATACGCTTGAAAAAATCGCAGGCGAGAAGGCCGCTATCATCAAACGCGGACGCACCTGCGTGCTTGGCGTTGGAACGGCGACACCTGCCAGTGTTGAAGAGGTCTTTCTTTCCCGCGCCGCTGAAGAGGGCGTAGCGCCGACGCTGCTTCGCGCGGCCGACGCCCGCGATGTGGCAGGGGAGATGCAGGAAGGTATTGTGCAACGGCATGCCAACCTTCCGCTTGCAACCTTTGCCGTCACCAAGCGCCCCGCGCGCCTGGGCTTTCCGCTTGAACTGACGCTGACAACGCCTCGTGCTGTTTATGCGGATCTCGCGGCACTTAAGCCCGGCTATCAAGCGGCAAACATCGCGCTGGCTCTCTGTGTGGCCGAAGATTTTCTCGGTCGGCCACTCAACGCGGACAAGGCGTATACCGCTGCAATCAGCTGTCCTACGCCCGGCCGCTTTCAGCTGCTGCGTCCAGATCCACTAGTACTTATTGACGCGGCGCATAACCCGCAGTCGGTAGCAACGTTCCTCTCGGCTATTCGCGCTTTTGAGCCCGATGTGCATCGACGTCCTAAACTTTTGACGGCTGTCTTGGCCGATAAGGATGTTCGCGGTATCGCCAATCTTCTAGCCAAGGAGTTTCCCGCCGTGATAGTGACGCAAACGGCGTCAAAGCGCGCACTTCCGGCCGAAGAGCTCGCGGAGATATATAGAGAGCTTGGAGCGCAGGTGGAGTCCGTCTTTCCTACGGTAGGCGCCGCCGTGCGCGCTCTTAAGCATGAGTCATATGTGGCTTGCGGCACCATTACACTGGCGGGAGAAGTGACAGCGCTTGTGGGGGATTTTGCCTGAGGGACATCCAACGTGTAAGCGCAGTTCATGGGTTGAAAATACGCAAAAATGTTATAATCTGCAACGTTGTAAAAAACAGTACCTAAGATTGGACATTGAAATGGGATTATTCGATTTATTTGGAGGAAGTAAAAAAGCAACCGAGCTGGATGCGGCAAGAAGTGACGAAAATAAAAAGCTCATGAGAGAAATTTTTGATAAAAAAATCGATAACGGCTCGGAGTATGCAATAGTCTATGCGTATTCAGAAGATATCGGCGGAGCTAACTTTGCTGTAATTCGCACGGTTTCTTATAAATACCGAAACTTTATACTTGGTTATAGGGAAAGCGACCTAAGCCTGGTTTTTCTTGAAGTCAGTCCTGATTTGAGTCAGGTTGGTGAAGCGCTTGCATATAAACCGCAGGATGTGAAGAGAAAGAACTTTGTAAAAATGGCAGGCTCGTATTATCTCCAATACGGAAGCTCATTTAAAAAGGAATTCTTCAATTTCTTTGTTCCGGAAACAATTGACGACATCCTTAATCTCGATTGGTACGATGAGGAAACATTTGCCTATGTTGACCAGCGAGAAGAGCACAGCAGCTGGGTTGCGTTTTGGAATAAATTTTGTAAATAAACGGTGAAGCATAATGCGTATGGCGCCAAATTATGTGGTAGCTTTTATGGCTGCTGCTTTCTTGATTTATAGCTATGTACAGATAACCGTTAAAAAGGCTGAGGTTCACAACGGATGCCTTCATGGAATAGTGGTTATAATTGCAGTTCTCCTGCTGGGAATGTCCCTTTATGGAATTGTATGTGCTATTCCTTTAGGGGAAGTGCAGCTTCAAATAGAACGCAGCTTCAGGTAAAAAGCTCACCTTATAGAGACTCCTCGGGCATCGCTTCGGGTTTATCCGAGTCATGACCGAAGTCTCCAATTTATACGCAGATTCTTTATTCTTGTGACTATCCGCTCTATTTTGGTTTACGATAGATGCGCTTGTGGTTCTCATTCCATACCCGTAGCCCGCCACAGCTTCGAATCGATTCTAAGGAGTTCCCGAGATGCAGGAAATTCTCGACCAGATCATCACCCCTGAGGTTCGTATGGTTCTCTACCTCATGGTCATCTGCGTGGTTATGCTCTACATCCTTTCCATTATCTACGTCATTCGCGACGCTCAACGCCGCGGCGCTGAGCCATGGTGGATGTGGGCGGTTATCTCGGTCGTTCCTATCGTGGGTCTTCTGGCGTATGTCATTTTGCGTCCTAGCAGCTACCTCATTGACCGTGAGGAGCAAGACTTGGACATTGCCCTTCGTGAGCATCAGCTTTCGCACTACGGCATTTGTCCCAAGTGCTCGGCTCCTATTGACCGCGACTTTATCGTGTGTCCTATCTGCAACACGCAGGTACGCAATGTGTGTCCAACCTGCCACCGTCCGCTCAATGCGGATTGGAAGGTCTGCCCGTATTGCCGTACGCGCATTCAGTAAGCGCATATGTTCTTACACGCACGACTGACAGAGACTATCGAGGCGTCTGCCCGCAGTTCTTTTACAGGCTGGGCAGGCGCCGTTATGTATGCCTGCTCAGACTTCGCGCCCTTCTCGCCAAAGCTTGTTCAAACTCTTTGATACTGCGAATATCGCGTGATATTGCGAGAAAAGTACTATCTAAGGAAGGTTTCATATGAAGGTTCTCTATAACGACGGCCACGTAGGAGAAATTACTGACGCCGCCGAAGAGTTGCATGTCATCAGGCACACGGCAGCTCACATGCTGGCTCAAGCCATCAAGCGTCTGTATCCCGAGGCAATGTTCGCCTATGGTCCTGCCACTGAGAACGGCTTTTACTACGACGTTGACCTCGGCGACGCCAAAATAAACACGGAGGATTTCCTAGCCCTTGAGGCGGAGATGAAAAAAATCGCCAAAGAAAACCTCAAGATTGAGACGTTTGAGCTGCCTCGTGACGAGGCTATCAAGCTGATGGAGGAGCGCGGCGAGAAGTACAAGGTAGAACATATTGGCGACCTTGATCTGTCCGAGCGCATCACTTTTTATCAGCAAGGCGAATACATCG
This sequence comes from Lancefieldella sp. Marseille-Q7238, assembly GCF_949152215.1. Classification (GTDB taxonomy): domain Bacteria; phylum Actinomycetota; class Coriobacteriia; order Coriobacteriales; family Atopobiaceae; genus Lancefieldella. The sequence goes on along the minus strand of NZ_OX424407.1, from coordinate 333,187 downwards.
ATATGTGCGTGGGACCGCATCTTCTCTACACCAAGGGCGTCAAGGCGTTCAAGCTGACGGGCGTCTCGGGCGCGTATTGGAAGGCCGACAAGAACAACAAGATGCTCACGCGCGTGAATGGCGTGGCGTTTGCTACGAAAGACGAGCTTGCGCAGCATTTGAAGATGCTTGAAGAAGCCGAGAAGCGCGATCACCGTAAGATCGGCCGTGAGATGGAACTCTTTATGATGTCCGACTTCGGTCCGGGTTCGCCGTTCTGGCTTCCTAACGGCATGGCGGTTCGCAACGCGCTGACCGACTACTGGCACGAAATGATGGTTGCGTTCAACTATGAGGAAGTTCTGACGCCGCAGATTCTTTCCCGCTCTCTATGGGAAACTTCGGGCCACTGGGATCACTATAAGGAGAACATGTACACCACCTCGGTGGATGAAGAGGACTTCGCTATCAAGCCCATGAACTGCCCTGGTGCCTGCCTTATCTATAAGAATAGACCGCGCTCGTATCGCGACTTGCCCCTGAAGCTTGCCGAAGCCGGACTTGACCACCGCTACGAGATGAAGGGCGCTCTTCATGGTCTCTTTCGGGTGCGTGAGTTTACCCAAGACGACGCCCACATTTTCATTCGTCCCGATCAGATTACCGAGCAGGTTGCTGACGCGTCGCACCTGATTACCGCTTATTACGCGCAGTTTGGCTTCCCGTACCGCGTTGAGCTTTCTACGCGTCCCGATAACTCAATGGGCTCTGATGAGGATTGGGAGCGTGCCGAGCAGGGTCTCAAGGATGCGCTTGCGTCTATGGGCATCGAATATGTGCTTAACGAGGGTGACGGCGCGTTCTACGGACCTAAGATTGACTTCCACCTCACCGATTGCCTCGGACGTTCCTGGCAGTGCGGCACCATTCAGCTTGACTTCCAGCTGCCGCATAACTTCCAGCTAGAGTACGTTGACACTGACGGTACCAAGAAGCAGCCTATCATGATTCACCGCGCGGGTTTTGGTTCCTTCGACCGCTTTATCGGTATCCTGACCGAGCATTACGAGGGCAAGTTCCCGGTTTGGCTGGCTCCCTGCCAGGTCAAGGTACTTCCCGTGTCCGAGAAATCACGCGATTACGCGCACCAGGTGGCTGACGCGATTCAGGCGGCCGGTATCCGCGTCAAGGTTGACGACCGAGACGAGAAGATTGGCTACAAGATTCGCGAGGCTCGCTCCCTAGATCGCGTGCCGTATATGTTGATTATCGGCGAGAAAGAAGTTGAGGCCGGCAATATCTCCGTTCGCGACCGCACCAACGAGACCACTCCAAGTGCGCTTGATGATTTTATCGCGCGCGTCAAAAAGGAGAATGACGAGCGCCTTGGCTAAGACAACGCGCGAAATTCTCTCTGAGTACGCAACGCATATGGGAACAGGCCACTGCCGGCTTGTTCCCCTTTCTGTATGGGAAGCACTTGTGTCACAGCTTTGTGCCGTTGAGGGCGAGAAGGGCGGACAAGCCGCAAGGCCGGAGGGGCTCGCGCTCCTGAAAGACGTGCAAGTCGCAAGGCCGGAGAGTTTCGCGCCTCTATGTCAATGGCGCGCTGAGCTTGTGGAACCTCTTTTTGGAAACCCCATTTGTGTGGCGGATATCAAAGGCCGCGCGCGTGAGTTAGCAGCGCTGCGCGAAAACGATGCTACCACGCCTGCTACCACGCCCGCCACGCCTGCCACCACGCCGTTTCTTATAGCTGATGTGCGCCGATTTGGCTGCGAGCTCAGTCCGGCGTGTCGTTTAGGCGCGCGGCTTGCCGTTGATGCAGATCCGGGGTTTCCCGGCTTCGTAGTCGTGGGCATTGCCAAACACGCTCATCCACAGATTGCCGAGGTAGTTGAAACGGCGGCGGTGGATGCTGACAGCGTGCAAGCGGCTCCCGGCTCGGACGAGGCGCGAGAAGCCCGACGTACTTCTCGCCACCGCGCAAACGACGCCGCGGCAGTGATTGCGGCGTATCTGCGCGCGCATCCCAAGGTGGTTCAACTCAGGTATCCGGGGCTCAAAGACACCGAGCAATTCAAGATTGCCTCAACGCAGCTTATCGGCGGCTTTGGTCCGATTATTGATGTTCAGACTCAAGATCAGCCCGGTATCTGGCGCCGACTTGAAGCCAACGATACGGACCCTAAGCAGCAAATACTGAAGCTTGCGCTATAAAACGGAGCATTGTCGACCGGCTCCGCATATTTAAACGGAGAATTGTCGGTCAGCGGCGCATATTTATCGGCGAACGCTGTTATAATTTGTACGATGTCTGTACCTAGTCCAGGAGGGGACCAGATGACAAAGAAAGCAACAAAGATTGAGGATGTTGAGACTTTGCACACTCGTCTCGCAGAGATGCGCGAGGCACAGGCAGAGTTTGCAACATTTTCCCAGGAGCAGGTCGACAAGATTTTTTATGAGGCCGCTCTTGCCGCCGAGAAGGCGCGCATTCCTCTCGCACGCATGGCCGTTGAAGAGACCGGCATGGGTGTCATGGAGGATAAGGTTATTAAAAACCACTATGCTGCCGAGTATATCTTCAACAAGTACAAGCATATGAAAACATGCGGCGTTGTTGAGGAAGACAAAGCTGGCGGTTATAAGGTTGTCGCGGAGCCTATGGGTATTGTCGCGGCGGTTATTCCTACGACCAACCCCACGTCTACGGCAGTTTTCAAATCTCTTCTCGCCCTTAAGACGCGCAACGCCATCCTGATCTCGCCGCACCCACGCGCGAAGGGCTGCACCATTGAGGCCGCCCGCATCGTGCGTGACGCTGCCGAGAAGGCAGGCTGCCCCAAGGGCATTATCGATTGGGTCCCAAGCCCCACTATTGAGCTTACCGCGGCCGTTATGGGCAATGCCGACATTATCTTGGCTACCGGTGGCCCCGGCATGGTCAACGCCGCCTATTCTTCAGGCAAGCCTGCACTTGGCGTTGGCCCCGGCAATACCCCTGCCATTATTGATGACACTGCCGATATCAAGCTTGCCGTCAACTCCATCATTCACTCAAAGACCTTTGACAACGGTATGATTTGCGCTTCAGAGCAGTCCGTGACCGTTCTTGACGGCGTCTACGATGAGGTTAAGAAAGAGTTTGCTGCGCGCGGCTGCTACTTCCTTAAGGGCAAGGAGCTCGACGCCGTTCGTAAGACCGTCATCATCAACGGTGCGGTTAATGCCGGTATCGTGGGTAAGTCCGCTCACTTCATCGCCGAGACCGCTGGTGTTAAGGTTCCCGAGGGCACCAAGGTTCTTATCGGTGAAGTTACGTCTGTCGAGCCTTCTGAAGAGATGGCGCATGAGAAACTCTCTCCGGTTCTCGGCATGTATCGCGCTAAGAACTTTGACGACGCACTCGCTAAGGCCGCGCGTCTGGTTGCCGACGGTGGTTATGGTCACACATCTTCTCTTTACGTTGATGTTAACGAGACCGAGAAGATCCAAAAGCACTACGAGGCCATGAAGACCTGCCGTATCCTCATTAACACGCCTTCTTCTCAGGGCGGCATCGGCGATCTTTACAACTTCAAGATGACTCCGTCTTTGACGCTGGGCTGCGGCACCTGGGGCGGCAACTCCGTTTCCGGAAATGTTGGCCCCCAGCACCTGCTGAACTACAAGTCTGTCGCAGAGAGGCGTGAGAATATGCTTTGGCTCCGTACCCCCGAGAAGGTCTACTTCAAGAAGGGCTGCATGCCGGTTGCCCTGCGCGAGCTCAAGGAAGTTTACGACAAGAAGCGCGCCTTCATCGTTACCGACCAGTTCCTCTACAAGTCCGGCTTCACTAAGAAGATTGAAGAGTCCCTCGATGAGATGGGCATCGTTCATTCTTCGTTCTGGGATGTCGCTCCCGACCCAACGCTTCAGTGCGCTCTTGAAGGTCTTGCTCGCCTGCGCGCCTTTGAGCCCGATTGCATTATCGCCATCGGCGGTGGATCTGCCATGGATGCAGGTAAGATTATGTGGTCCATGTACGAGAACCCGGACGAGAACTTTGAGGACATGTCCGCTGACTTCATGGATATCCGCAAGCGCGTCTACAACTTCCCTAAGATGGGCAAGAAGGCGTTTTTCGTCGCTATCCCAACCTCTTCCGGTACCGGTTCCGAGGTTACGCCGTTTGCCATCATTACCGATGCCGACACCGGCGTAAAGTGGCCCGTTACCGACTACGAGCTCATGCCCAACATGGCCATCGTTGATACCGACAACATGATGACGCAGCCTAAGGGTCTGACTTCCGCTTCCGGTATTGACGTTTTGACGCACTGCCTTGAGGCCTACGTCTCCATGATGGCTTCCGACTACACCGACGGCATGGCACTGCGCGGTATGAAGCTTGTCTTTGATTACCTGCCGCGTGCCTATGAGAATCCCAATGACGTTGAGGCACGCGATCACATGGCTAACGCTTCCTGCCTTGGTGGTCTTGCCTTTGCGAATGCGTTCCTTGGCGTGAACCACTCCATGGCGCACAAGCTGGGCGCTTTCCACCACATTCCGCACGGCTGGGCAAACGCCGTCATCCTGACTCGCGTCATGCGCTACAACGCTTCCGAGCGTCCGGCCAAGATGGGCACCTTCCCGCAGTATGATCACCCGCATACACTGACACGCTACGCTGAAGCTGGACGCTATTGCGGCGTTGAGGGCAAGGACGACCAGGAGGTCTTTGAGAAGTTCATCGCAAAGATTGAAGAGCTCAAGGCTTTCATCGGCGTTAAGGAAACCATTAAGGATTATGGCGTTGACGAGAAGTACTTCCTTGATACGCTTGATGCCATGTCCGAACAGGCCTTTAACGATCAGTGCACCGGTGCCAACCCGCGCTATCCGCTGATTTCCGAGATCAAGGAGCTGTACCTGGACTCCTACTACAACCGTGAGGCAAAGAGCTACGACGTCTAGGTTGTTCTGGGTCTTCTAGGCCTTCTCGCTTTGTGTGTCGCGATCATTGAAACCGCACGTCAACGGCTGTCTGCAAGCTCGCAGGCAGCCGTTTTACGTTTAGGTGCCGTGTCGTGTTTCGTTTGGGCAGCTGCTCAGGCAAAATTCTTCAGGCCAGCTCCATTCCAGCCCCCGATTCCAAAAAAGTGCCACAGTTGTGATAAAAATACTTCACAACTCATGGCATTTTTAGGGGATTTATCACAACTGATGCCTTTTTTAGGAGTTTTCATATCACAACTCACGCACTTTTTTGGAATCGAGCTCGCCGGGATGGGGCTCATGTGGAGTAGAGCTCATTTGAGCGAGCCGTTGGATGGAGCTCTCGTGGCATAAAGAGGCAATCGCATGCTATAAGGGATTTGACCAAATTAAGGCGACGAGTGCGGTACTTTTGTTTGTCACTCTTCGTGAGATGAGAGCAGGGGAGTTGCAGGTCTTTTCGTATTGCTTCGTAAAGATTGTCAAACAAGTCAACGCTTTTGAAGGTAAATCGATCAATCGCATAATCTTTTATTCCATGAGACAAAAGCTCGTTATACCGTATGCAATCGAGGTGCTGTTGTTCCAGGCTGTCATGATAATCTCCATTGTATTCAATGGCTACCGCTTTAACAGGGTGTTGTGAGTCATTGTGCAAGAGCGGATTAGACACAAGAAGATCTGGTTTTCTGACCCTAACTTTATTGTTTGTAGCGTCCAACTGTTTTAAGTAGATTTCGGGGTTCAGGAGGATGTTCTTAAGGTTATATCCGCCTTTGCGCCAGGGATATGTGAATCGCAGATATAGTTTCGATTCCATTGGCGATGCCGACATTTCGCAGGCGTACAGAAAGGCATTATGCACCTTTCTGTAGCAACGCTTACCTTTCATTGTTTCAAGAAATTCCCGCAGCTGTTCTTTTGTAATCAAGGGCTCCTTTTTGGACAGCAAGACGCCGGTGCTCCTGTATGAGTACGTGCCGAGCAATTCACAGATGAGCAGGGTTAACTCGATTTCAGATAGGATTGAACTCATCTGAAAGGGCAAGTAGAGAGGCGAGGTGCAATAAATGTCTTTGAATAGATGCAGGAAACATTTGCTGTTAAAGGATTCTCTCGACCTGTGTATATAGATTCCTTTGGGATGGTATGTTGGCGAAGAACTGCTCATAAGAATTGAAATCGGTGGGCGTAACTTGCATTCATAGGTATGAGCCACCTCAATCCAAAGCTCTTTTCTTTTTGCGTGAGAGGGAAGGCGCGAGGAGAGACTAGCACTTGAATAATGCTCGGGTATAACTGGGGAATTAGCAGATCGCAAGATTTCAAGCGCAGAATAATGAGAAATGACGAGAGACATGTATCCTCCTTACGTAAAGTTCTAAAACGTAAGGAAGATTATTCTTGATGAACCTTGCGATAATTTGACCTGTATCTGGCAGATGCTTGACAGATGTCTGACCTGTGTTTGACGGGTATCTGACCGTTGACGGTATCGTCGGAAAAACTGCAGGATATAGATGATAAAATTTCAAGTTTGATGTGATGGCGAGAAGACCTCGCGACGCTCAGTATTAAAATTTCATTTTAGAAATCTACTTTAAAACTCCATTTTGGCGGGGTTTGTAGACACTTGCCCCGGTTACTTCACCTGCTCGTATGTGACAAATTCGAAAGCCACACCTTCGGGAGTCACGCCGCCCTTCTCGATAGCAACAACACGCCACGCCGGGTCGGCGTCCAAATCGGGAAAGTATGAGTCAGCCGGAACCTCAATGTCGTGTTTCGTTACAAAAGCGAATGTGCAGTTGGGAAGCATCGCCCGATACACAGAGGCGCCCCCGATAAGCCAGACCTTCTCGCTTGGCTCTGAGGCGACAAGAGACAGCGCCGCCGCAGGGGATGAGACGACCTCAACGCCGTCGTGCGTCCAAGACAAATCTCGGGTGATGACGATGTTGCGCCGCCCTTTCAAAGGCCCGCCGGGAAAACTCTCAAAGGTGCGCCGCCCCATGATGACCGTGCATCCACGGGTGTGCTCAACAAAGTACTTCATGTCCGCTTTATTGGGGATGAGCAAATCTCCATCGCACCCAATGCCCCAATTGCGCGTTACGGAAACAATCGCATTCATGTAATTCTCCAAGAAATTCTCTAGGAACGTGCAGCACCGTTAAGCCGCAAGAACGTGCAGCGCCGCTAAACAGCAATCGGAATGTTTTTGACCTGCGGCCCGTGCTGATAATCCTCGACAATAAGATCATCAGTGGTGAAGTCGTAGAAATTGGTAACGTTAGGGTTCAGGCTGACCTTTGGCGCGTCAAAGGTCGGGCGAGAAATCAATTCTTTAACGATATCAACGTGGCGGTCGTAGATGTGAGCGTCGGAAATCATATGCACCAGCTCGCCGGCCTGCATCCCGCTGACTTGCGCCACCATCATGAGCAAGATAGCGTACTGACAGACGTTCCAGTTGTTGGCAGCGAGAATATCCTGGCTGCGCTGCACCAGCAGCAGGTTTAGCGTAGGCTTTTCGGCGCCCGATTCCTGCGTGACATTGTAGATGGCGTTGAACGCGCACGGATAGAGATTCATCTCAGAAAGATCCGCGAACGTGTACAGGTTGGTCATGATGCGTCGGCTGAACGGATTTTCGCGGAGATCGCGCAGCACCCGATCCATCTGGTCAAAATCGCCATCAGCATAGTGAGATATCTGACCCACCTGATAACCGTATGCTTTGCCAATGGAGCCCGTCTCGTCCGCCCACGCGTCCCAAATGTGAGAGTTCAGGTCATGAACATTGTTGGATTTCTTCTGGTAGATCCAGAGAATTTCGTCCATAGCACTCTTGAGGGCGGTACGCCTGAGCGTCAAAGCGGGAAACTCTTTACGCAGGTCATAGCGGTTGCAGACGCCAAATTTCTTAATCGTATACGCTGGAGTCCCGTCCTCCCAATGCGGGCGAACCTTCTCTCCTTCAGTGGTGGTGCCGTGCTCAATGATATCCGAGCACATTGTGATAAAAATGTCGTCAGCTTTGCTCATACGCTGCCCTTTCGTTTCTCGCGTGTGACGAGAAGAACCTCAACCAGAAAACCTCAATTAGAAAACCTCAACCGGAGAATTTCAATCGGAAAACCTCAAAGTGCCATCTTCCATAGTACTCGATTACAGATGCTGACTCTCAAAAATGTCATCCCAAAGGGTGCCGAGTGTCATGACGAGATTCTCGTCGGCCGGAAGCCATGCGACATCGAGAAGCTCGCTTGGAGAAAGCCAGCGAAGCTCTGAGTGGATGAGCTTGCGCGGCTCTTCGCCAGGCGCCAGGGTGCAAATGAAAACTTCCATGCAAAGATGAAACTCGGGATAGTTATAGTCGACCGTGTCATAAGGAAGAATAAGCTGCAGCTCAGCGCCAAGTTCTTCACGAATCTCACGACGCAGAGCAGTTTCAGGTGACTCGCCGGCCTCAATCTTTCCGCCGGCAAACTCCCAAAGACCGCCTTGATCCTGGTCTTCAGAGCGGCATGCGGCCAGAATGGTATTGTCGCGGTAGATGATGGCGGCGACAACGTGTTTGGCAGGTTTGGTGGATGTGGCAGACGTGGTAGGTTTGGCGTGTTTAGCAGATGTGGCAGGCCTGCCGGACGCGTTGTTCTTCTCGGTCATTATTTGTCCTCCAGACGAACTATCGCATATGCTTTGCCGGCTGTGTCGTCAAGGGAAACGCTGATACCTGCTTCATCACGGAAAATGCGAGGCGTGATGCTGTCATCAAGGTGAGCCTGGCGGCGGTACTGCACGATGATGCGATGCAGCCCACAGCAAGTCTGGCCGGTCTCGCCTAAAGCGTCGAGCGCCATCATGACGTACTGGGCATTATTGACATGCCGGTTGGTGTCGAGATGTTGCTGCGTGACGAGTATGTGCGGGGCGCTCTGCGCCGAGCCCTTCAGAGAAATACGCTTGGGCATCGGTGGCATTGCAAGGCGGGGCGTTCCGTCCAGGTAGGCCTGTTCGCTTTGGGGAATGCGGGTAACTTTGCCGGCGACGGTATCAATCATGTACCACGTGGACTCAGCACGCAGCACAGAAGCGCCCGTATGGTCGCGTATAACAAAGCAGCGTGATGCCGAAAGTCCGCTCAGATCGTACGCCCATGTGCCAACGGTGATTTTCTCGCCAAAGCGGGGAAGTCGGGTTATTTCTATCTGCCACGCGGCGAGAACCCACGCCAGGCCTTCGTGAGCCAACACATCAAAGCCGCGGCCGATGCTTTCGGAGTGAAATGACGAGCAGTCCTGAAGGTAGTTCATAGCGCTGACAAGCGACAACGTGCCCGTTTCGTTACACTCACTGTAGCGGACACGGCTTTCAAGGGTATACATGGAACTCCAATGCGAATTGTTACATGCGAGAGCGAATATGCGTGCGAATCTCTTGGGCAAGAAGAGCCGTTCGCGCGGAGCCGGCGGGCGTGAGGTAGATCAGGCTCGCTGCGGTATCGATAAAGTAGGCAAGTCCGACAATGCCAGCTAGGATATTTAGCGTATCAATCGGAACCAGCGAGAACAAAGACAGTAGTCCCGGAGCGATAAAAAAGACTGTCACTACGGAGAACGCTCCAAACACAAGCGAGGCCTGCGGACAGATGCGACCCTTGATGTTATAGCGAAACATCGAGTAGTCCCACCACGTGCGATGAAAGCGCCGCTCTAGGATAAGGCCTGTGGAATACTCCAGAATGGTCGCCATGAGGCCACCTAGGACAAAGACGAGCACGGGATTGTCGAGACTTCCAAGCGTAATCCAGACGGACACCGCACCGACGCCGTAGATAGGACAGCTGGGGCCAAAGAGGAAGCCGCGGCGCGAAAAGCCGTGCTCGACCAAGGAGCAATAAGCGGTTTCGTATATCCAGCCTCCCACCGAAATGATGGCAAACATGAGGATAACCTGGGGAATCATCTGCCTTAAGATGCCCCACCCAAGATCAACGGCGAGAAGACCCGAAAAAGCAGCGATAATCGACTCCATTAGCGACCGCCTTTTGCGTAGGGGTTGCCAAACATCGTTTCGGCTGACGAACACAGTTTGTCGCAGGCCGAGACAATCCACGCTTCTTTGCTGCGTGGCGGAATGGGAACCAGCGGAAACATATGGTGCAGGATAATGTCTTGTTCAAGAGGAGACAGATCGGGAAAATCCGCTCGGGCGTTATTGAGCGCGTGGCGGGGATGAGTGAATCCATGCCATTTGTCGGGAGCGGCCTTGCAATCATGCCAGTCGTAGAGGTAGTAGTCGTGAAGCAGAGCTCCGCGCACCAGCTCGCCCTCGTTGACCTGCATTCCGCTTGAAAGCGCTGTAAACAGGCTGGTATACGCGACGGCAATGACGTGGTCGAGCGTGGTGGTGGTGCCGTGCTGCACAAAAGCCGCCAGCTGATACAGGCGTCCCGACTGCAGGGTCGGGCGTGCAAGCTCATCGAACTTCTCGCGTATTTCGGCAATCTCTACCAAGACGTCCCTTTGCCATGTGTTGTTCTGACGCATAAAAGAGTAGCGAGAAAAGAGGCGCTGCGTCAACGTTTTTTGCCGTTATATGACAATATTGTAAGAATCGCTGTCCTTGTAAAAACTATGCTACGCGTAAGAATCGCGCCGCGGCGTCACGGCCGCTGTGTGGTGACACGGCGCTACAGCGCTACAGCGGTACGCTTGCCGTGCGATAACACGGTGCCACGTTGAGAGGAGCTCAGCGCCTGAGTTTATTGCTGCGCGTACGGACTCATGGAGTCAACAATGACTGTACACGCCTTTGGTAGCACTCGCGCGTCAAGTGCGTGAGCCTCGTCGGGAAAGACCTCTCCGTCGACTTCAACGGGAATGGGTGAGGATATCTCAATGTGAATTTCTCGTCCGTGAAAGCCCTCGATATGGGGGCGTCCCAGCGTTTTCCCGCTGCGATCAAAAATGCCGGTAAAGAGAGGCTTCACCAACTCAGCTGTCATTTTGGTTTCAAGAACGATGACGCTGAGGAGCCCATCGTCCATACGAACTCCCGGAAGAAGCTCAATATCCGCCTGGAACTTGGCGCTGTTTGCTATCAGGCAGGCGATTCCTTGGCGCTCATGCGTGATGCCGTCAACGGTGATTGTGAATGTCTGAACATCTGGAGTGAGATTGGAAAGGGCAGCGGTGAAGTAGGCTGCCTCTCCGAAGATCTTTTTGTGCGGGATAGCAGTACGCATAAGCTGGGCGTCAAGGCCGCTGCCCGCCATGAGGGCGATGCCGTGCGTGTGAGCGACGCCAGTCTCGGAGATCCATGAAATTTCGCCAAGGTCAAGCTTCGTTGTGTGTCCACGCCTGACCGCAAGCGCGAGAGCGGCTGGCTCGTGAGCGTTGCCGATACTTGCGCAAATCAGGTTTGCCGTGCCGGAAGGAAAGACGCATACGGGAACGCTGCTTCCGCGAAGCGCATACATCAGATGGGCAACTGTTCCATCGCCGCCTGAAATGATGATACGGTCAAATGATTCCGCATCAAGGACGGCTTGCTGAGGTATCCAGGAATCATCCATGATGCGCATAACGCATTCATCGCCACCCTCAAGCAGCGCTCGCTCGAACTCATATACGGCGTCGGAGCCGAATCCGGATTGTGGATTATGAATGATAAGGGAACGCATAAGACTCCTTAGGGCTGACACGTATATTGGGTATCATTAAAAGCGGCATGTCCGGCACGTCTGTCATGTCTATCGTGTCCGGCATGTCTGTCGTGTTTGTCATGTCTGCTATATCTGATGGTAGCGTAACTGTCGTCGAATGGGATGCTTTGTATATATCTACGCAAGAAGAACTTGCTTCGTTTTGTGCCCGAGCCGCGCATGCGCGTGTGCTCGCTGTTGACACGGAGTTTCTCCGCGAGAAAACCTATTATCCGCAGCTGTGCCTTGTACAGGTTTCAACTGGAGAGGAGATTGCGGCGATAGACCCTCTGCGCATCAACAATCTCTCTCCGCTCAAGGCACTTCTCGAAGATGAAGCCATCATAAAGGTTATCCATGCCTGTTCACAGGATCTTGAGGTGCTCCTTGAGGGTATGAATTGCGCCTGCGCGCCGGTTTTTGACACGCAGCTCGCAGCGGCGTTTTTAGGCATGCGCCAACAGGCGAGTTACGCCTCTGTGGTTGAGCGTTATACCGGTGTTCACCTGGCTAAGGCGGAATCTCTGACGGATTGGTCGCGGCGGCCCCTCGATCCCGAACAGCTCACCTATGCCGAGGATGACGTTCGGTATCTGCCGGATATCTACCGTCAAATGTATGACCGTCTCGTTAAGACGGACCGCCTGGGATGGCTTATGCCCGAGATGAACGACTACACCGCCATTGAGCACTTCAGGCGCGACCCGCGCGAGGCCTATCTGCATCTCAAACGGTCAAGTTCGTTGACCAGAAGACAGATGGCTATAGCAAGGGAGGTATGTGCGTGGCGAGAAGCCCTTGCCGCCCGGCGCAACGTCCCGCGCAAATGGATCCTCTCCGATGAGGTGTTGGTGGAACTGTGCCGCCGCGTGCCGGGTACGCCCGAGAAGCTCCATAAGATCCGTGGGACGGAATCTCTCTCGCAAGAGTCTGTGAGTAAGCTTTTGCATGCTATCAGAAGGGGAAAAGAGCTTCCTGCAGAGCTCTGTCCGGCCATTGAGCACCACACCCGTCCCGCCATGGGAGCTGAGGGTGTTATCGACCTCATGTACGCGCTGGTCAAGATTGTGGCCGAAAAAGAGGGGATAGCCCCTCAGCTGATTGCCAATAAGGGAGATCTGGCGGATCTCTTGGCGCAAAAAGAGGACGCGAAGCTTGCGGGCAGCTGGCGGTTTGAAGTGGTTGGCAAAGAGCTTCTCGGTCTGCTTGCAGGTGAAGTGGGCCTTACCGTCAAAAATGGTCGCGTGGAGCTTCTCTAAGGGAGACACGCTCGCAGACGGTGCTCCCGGGGAGATACACCCATAGGCGGCTCTCTGAGGAGGCGCGCTCGCAGACGGCGTCCCGGGGACGCACTCGCGAGCGGTAATCTGATTGTTGTCCGGTACAAAGGGTACACTTCTTTCAATCGAATGATTGGAGAGTGATGTATTACTACGGTGGTTCGGACATGTTTTATTGGGTGCTTGTGCTGGGGTCTTTGGCGCTTGGCGGCTTAGCTCAGCTGTACATCCACAGCATGTATAAGAAATGGTCGCGAGTTTCCTCTGGCATACAGGGCACGGGCGCCGATGTGGCGCGGCGTATGCTTGACGACGAGGGCGCAAAAAACGTTGGCATTGAGCGCATCGAGGGCAATCTTACGGACAATTATGACCCGCGCAGCAACGTCTTGCATCTCTCCGATGCAAACTTTGAAGAAAGCTCGGTAGCGTCTATCGCGGTTGCCTGTCACGAGGCCGGACACGCGGTGCAGACGGCGCGCGGCTTTTGGCCTGCCCGCTTGCGCTCTGCGCTAGTTCCTGTAGTCAACCTCGCCTCGGCAGCGTGGATCTACGTTTTTATCGCCGGCGTATGGTTTAGGATTGCCGGCGCGACGCAGATAGCTATTTTGCTGTATGCCGCAACTGTGCTCTTCCAAATTGTGACGCTGCCGGTTGAGATTGACGCGTCAAGGCGCGGTCTTGCCTATTTGGGCACCCATGTTCCTTCGACGTTCAATAAGAATGGCGCTCGACAAGTGCTGGTGGCTGCCGCTCTGACCTATGTGGCTGCCGCGCTCGTGTCCGCAATTCAGTTGCTCTATCTGATTTCAAATAGCCGTAGCAGGGATTAATATGACTTGGACTGTACCGGACGCCTCCGTTAAGGAAAGAAAAGAGCCCGAGCCGCTTTCTGTTTCCGAAGCTATTATCGTCATCAAAGAAAATATCGCTACCATTCCGCTGTTGACGGTAGTGGGAGAGGTAAGCGGCTTCAGGGGTCCAAACGCTCGCAGCGGCCACTGTTACTTTGACCTCAAGGACGCAAGCGCCAGCATGGCGGCTATCGTATGGAAGGGTATCTATCTTGCCAGCGGCGTTAAGCTTCGCGATGGCATGAAGGTGCAGGTTACTGGTCGCTATGACGTCTACAAGGGCTCCGGCAAGCTTTCCTTTGTAGCAACGTCTCTTACCGTTGCTGGTGAGGGAGATTTGCGGCAAAAAGTCGCCGAGCTTGCAAAGAAGCTTGAGCGAGAAGGACTGATGGATGAGGACCACAAGCGTTCTATCCCTCGCTTTTGTACACGCATTGGCGTGGTGACGTCTCTTTCCGGCAGCGTTATAGAGGATGTCAAACGTACGCTTGCACGGCGCAATCCTCTCGTTGAGATTGAGGTGACGGGCGCCGCCGTACAAGGCGAGCATGCACCCGCAACCATTGTTCGCGCTCTTGGTGTTGCGGCATCCACAAACCCTGACGCCATACTACTTGTTCGAGGTGGCGGATCGTTTGAAGATCTCATGTGCTTTAACGATGAGTCAGTCGCTCGCGCAGTCGCCGCGTCGCCGGTACCCGTCATTAGCGGCATCGGCCATGAGCCCGATGTCACTATTGTGGATATGGTGTCAGACCGGCGTACGTCAACGCCAACGGCCGCGGCTGAGTCGGTGGCGCCGTCCATCAGTGAGCTTCAGATGGCCTTCAACGATCGCGTATCCCGGCTTGCAGGAGCTATGGAGGCGATTCTTTCCGAATATGCCCAGGTGACAGAAGGTGCTTCTCGCCGTGCGGATCTTGCTGTACAAAACAACCTTCGGCAGTGGCGGATTCGTTTTGAGGCTTTGGCTGAGCGGAAGTGTCTTTCCGATCCGATGTATCTGTTTGTTTCGCGTCGGACTGATCTGCTTCAGACGGAGCAGCGACTGCATGACGCGCTTCCGCTGGCGTTGGAAAGAAAGAAACAGATGCTAGGACATGCATCCGAGCGCCTGCAGACAGTAGGTACAAAGCTGCTTGTTCCGTATGAAGGGCAGCTTGGCGTTATGGCGGGCAAGCTCGAGGCGCTTTCGCCTCTGAAAGTCTTGGGACGCGGCTACGCGCTTGCCGTTGATAGCTGCGGACATGTCCTCAAGCGGTCGCGTGACGTTCAGGCGGGCCAAACCATAGAGGTGCGCCTTGCCGAAGGCTCGCTTGCGGCGCGTGTGACAGAAGTTGCAGAATAAGGTAAAAAGGCGCGAGCATTGCGCCGAGAGGAGACAGATATGACAGAGAAAAAACAAGACGAACTTACGTTCAAAGATGCTTCCATTGAGCTGGAGCAGATTGTTCGTCAGCTGGAAGGAACCGATCTTGAACTTGAGGAATCGCTCGCGTTGTATACGCGTGGCGTTGAGCTGGTAAAGGATTTGCGCAATCGCCTGGATACCGCGGAGCAAAAGGTTCAGGTTCTTCTGGACGCTTCTGAGGCTGGCTCTGCAATCTCCGATACTACAGCCGCACCTTCTACGGCCTATGTTGACGAATAAGCCTTCTACGGCCTATGTTGTGACGAATACATGGTATTAAGCGCGTTTGAAGGTAGAGGAGAGCCGAATGTCTGATTGCATCTTTTGTAAGCTTGTCAACGGCGAGATTCCGACCGAGTTTCTCTATGAAGATGAACATGTCGTAGCGTTTCGAGACGCCAGTCCGCTTGCACCTGTGCATGTGTTAGTTGTTCCTAAAGCGCATCATCGGGATATCCTTGATAATGTTCCTGCTCAGACGCTTGCTTCTGTGGTCGAAGCAATCAAGACGGTAGTTGATACAACCGGTATTCGCGATTCCGGTTTTCGCGTCATCACCAATACGGGTAAAGAGGGCGGTCAATCCGTCATGCACCTGCATTTCCACATTCTGGGAGGCCGGCCTCTTAACGCGACCTTTGGAGAAGAAGAGCTCTAAGGTGCAGAAGGACGTCTAAGGCGTAGGGGAGAATCTGGGGTGTTTTTCGCTTCGCAGGTCTCGGATTGCTCGATGGTTGCGTCTAAACTAAAAAAGTTAAACGACCGCAAAGCGTTAGGGGAGTATGATGTCTTGCGGTGAGTAAGTTGCGGGGGCGCGCTTTGCCCTTTGAGAAAAGGAGAGACATGAACGTACTGGTCATCAATGCCGGCAGCTCGTCGCTCAAGTATCAGCTCTTGAACGTCGACACGCGCGAAGTGTATGCGAAGGGAAACTGCGAGCGTATCGGTATCGACGGCTCATTCGTGGGTCATGAAGAAATGGGTGGCGAGAAGCAAAAGCTTGAAGTGGCGCTTCCTGACCACAAGACGGCTGTCAAGTACGTTTTTGACATCCTGAAAACTATTGACCAGCCTATTGACGGCATCGGTCACCGCGTTGTTCAGGGCGGCTGGTATTTTCCCAAGTCCGCTGTCATTACCGATGAAACGCTCGGGTGGGTTCGCGAGGTGGCGCCTTTGGCTCCGCTTCACAACTATGCTGAGGCTGACGTCATTGAGATTTGCCGCGAGATGTTCCCTGAGGTGGGAAACGTTGTCGTCTGCGATACATCGTTTCACTACAACATGCCCGAAAAAGCCTACACCTACGCGCTGCCGCGTGATGTGGTTGAGAAGCTCCACATCCGTAAGTACGGCGCACACGGTACTTCTCACCGCTATATCTGGCGTGCGGTAGATCAGTTTACCGGTGGTCAGACGCATAAGCTGGTCAGCTGTCATCTTGGATCTGGCGCCTCGCTTTCCGCTATTGAGGATGGCAAGGATAAAGACACCACTATGGGGCTTACCCCTCTTGACGGCCTTATTATGGGCACGCGCTGTGGCACGCTTGATCCTGCGACAGTCTTCTATCTTTCGCGCGTCGGCGGCTATTCCATTGACGAGATCGATACGATGATGAACAAGCAGTCCGGCCTTCTGGCGCTTTCCGGTCACTCGGATTCGCGCGATATTGAGGACGGAGCGCATGCGGGCGATAAGAACTGTCAGCTGGCATTGGACATGTTCTACTATCGCACTTCTCAGCTCATTATGGAAATGGCTCAGTCCATGCACGGCTTTGACACCATGGCGTTTTCCGCAGGCATTGGCGAGAACTCTTCTGAGATGCGCCTGGGTATCGCCCGAGAGCTCGCATGGATGGGCGTTAAGATTGACGAGGAGAAGAATAAGGTTCGCTCTGACGAGGTCCGCGACATCTCAGCTCCTGACTCCAAGATTCGCGTTCTTGTGGCGCCGACCAATGAGGAGTATATGATTGCTCTGGACGTGCGGGAACTTTTGGGGAAGTAGCTCCTCTTTTTGGGGAAGTAGCGCTCTCTTTAGGAAAGTAGTATCTCTCAGTAGCGCCTCTTATACACACGAGAACGTCTGTAGACACAGCGTGTACACGAATACTCGGCAAGCCTTAGTGCATGCCGAGTATTTTTTCGAGTGCCTCGCGGCGGCGGTTGCTATCGCTTATGCGAATACCTTCAACAAGTCCAAGGCTTAAAAGGCCTTAAGCCTAAAAAGTCTAAAGCCTACTTGATTTTGAAACGGAGCAATAATGGATACTCTTGATGCGCGCGGGCTGTCGTGCCCGGAACCGGTTGTTATGATAAGCCAGGCTATGGCCAGTAAAGCTGACAATTATCGTATGATTGTCGACGCGGTAGCCGCTCGCGAGAATGTAACCCGCTATGCACAAAGCCAGGGCTATACGGTCAACGTTACTGAAGATAACGGTGAATGGACGCTGGATATTACCAAATAAACCCGGTGTTTAGTTTGTATAGCCAGCATTTACATGTTTTGAAAGGGAAGGCATGACCTATCTCGTAACATTTTTTTCGCATTTTGGAGCTATGAGTTTTCGAAGGCTTTGTCGCGAGAAGAACGTCGAGGTGGAACTCATGCCTGTCTCTCGTTTTCTTTCGAGCAGCTGTGGCACGTGTGCGCGCTTTTCCGATCTCAAGGGCCTTCGTATAGACGAATGGCCTGAAGAGGTCGAACGCGTAGTGCAGCTGACAGATGAGACGACCGGTTCGTTTGTTGAGCTGTATAAGGCGCACGGTTTGTAGGGCAAGGCGTGCAATCTGACTGACAGTGCCAGATTGAATGAGCACCAGCTAGCAGCGCCAGATCGAACGAATGCCAGCTAGAACAGCCGGATGGTAAAAGCGCGAGTAAACGTTTCGCCTGGCTCTAAGAGCGTCATGCCTCGTTTGTGTTCAAAGACATCGTCTTCATCGAGCGCTGTGGCAACGCCTGTCCAGGGCTCGATGGCTACGAAGGGACATCCCTGACCTGCGCTCCAAACGCCCAGATACTCAAAGCCCTCAAAAGTAAGTTCGACTCCATGTTCGCCGTGGGAGGCCCCGCAAGGAAGCAGCGCCACGCGATGGTCGGGCACGTCTTCCAGCGTGACGGTCAGCTCGCGCTCAAAGAGCTTCCAGGAAAGCGGCAGCGAGTCAGCGTTGCGTATCAGATGCTGCAAGCGGTCAAAATCGCAGAGACCTTCCGGCGTAATGGACGGTCCCACTGAAGTCCAAGGACGCGTAAAGGCAAGCTCGTAATCAGGGAGTTCGGAGTTATCGTTTCCGGGAACAGGAACGTTAAAAGCAGGATGTCCGCCGAGGGCGAACGGCAAAGTGACAGAGCCGGTGTTACGCACCAGATAGCGCTGCGTGAGCACGCCATTCTCAATCGCAAACGTCATAGTAAGCGAAAAGTGATAGGGAAAGGCAGACCTTGTTTCTGCGGAATCAGTGAGCTCAAATGTAACGCACTCTGCGGTCTTCTCTACGATGCTGTGCTCGTACAAGCGAGCGATACCGTGTCGAGACAGCCGTACGGGACCAGATGCGGACTCAGCGCGCCCATCGCGCAATACGCCAACGATAGGGAAGAGAATGGGAGCGCGCCTAGGCCACCATGCAGGGTCTCCCTGCCAGAGATATTCCGCGTCATTCAGGCTGACGCTCATGAGCTGCGCTCCCAAAGAATCAATGGAAGCGCTCAGCACATCGTCAGAGATGGTGACAAGCTCACTCACTGCGCGCTCTTTTCGGCAGAAACAGCCATTTGCGCCTGGACGGCCGTAATGGCGACAACGCCTACAATGTCGTCGGCCGAGCAGCCGCGCGAAAGGTCGTTGACCGGGCGAGCGATGCCCTGGAGCAAAGGACCATAGGCCTCGGCGCCGCTGAAGCGCTGGACAAGCTTGTAGCCAATGTTTCCCGCCTCAAGCGTTGGGAAAACCAGAATGTTTGCGTGGCCGGCAACCATGGAATAAGGAGCTTTGAGCCGCGCCACTTCGGGAACGATTGCCGCGTCAAGCTGAAGGTCGCCGTCAAGTGCGAGATCAGGGTCTTTTTCATTGGCGAGCTTTGTTGCCTCCTGGACTTTCTCGGCAGTTTCGCCGCCGGCAGAGCCCATGGTGGAGTAGGAGAGCATAGCCACACGCGGGTCTTGACTCATGAACGCGCGCCAAGACTGCGCGGATGCTAGGGCAATTTCGGAAAGCTCATCGGCGTTAGGGTTAATGTTGAGGCCGCAGTCGGCAAAGAGGAGCGTGCCGTCTTCGCCAAACTGGGGCTTATCGGTGCTCATGATAAAGAAGGCGGAAACAAGCTTGGTGCCCGGAGCGGTCTTGATAATCTGAAGCGCCGGTCGGAGGGTGTCTGCGGTAGAGTGGCACGCGCCGGATACAAGTCCATCAGCGTCTCCCATCTTCACCATCATGGTGGCAAAATAGGTGTTGTTGTTCATGGTCTCGCGAGCCTGCTCAATGGTGACGCCTTTGCGGGCGCGGAGCTCAGCGAACTTTTGCGCATAGGCTTCATGGCGCTCATCGGTAGCGGGGCAAATGACGGTTGCGCCGGGAACATCAATCTCATCAGGGTTGCCAAGAATCACGAGGTTTGCCAGATCTTCGGCAATGATGGTTTTGGCCGCCGCAATGGTGCGGGGGTCTTCGCCTTCAGGAAGCACGATAGTCTTTTTGTCTGCCTTAGCTGCCGTTTTCATCTGTTCAAGAAACTTGCCCATGAAAAGAACTCCTATCAAAAAGGTAATTAACGCCATACAAACCTCATTATAGGAGTGCGTGATAAAATTGAGAGCGAGAAATACTGTCAACGGGAGGCGCTTCTCGCTAAAAGAATCGCTTCGTGGAGGTTTACATGGCTATTACGCACGGTCTTCCTGCCGGTTTCAATTCCGATGCCTACGACGTTATGGTGGTCGGCGCCGGATACGCCGGCTCTGTTGTGGCGCGACGCATGGCTGAGACTTGCAATTCCAAAGTCGCGATTATTGAGCGCCGCGGGCATATCGCCGGAAACGCGTACGACCGGATTGACGAGGCGGGCGTTTTGATCCACGAATACGGTCCGCACATTTACCACACGGTCAATGACCGCGTGCACGAGTTTCTCTCGCGCTTCACTGAGTGGACCGGCTACCAGCACAAAGTTCGTGCGAATATCCATGGTCAGCTTATGCCGGTGCCGTTCAACCACACCTCGCTCAAGCTTGCCTTTGGCGAAGAGCGTGGCGAGAAGCTCTACCAAAAGCTCGTATCCACCTTTGGCGAGAACGTCAAGGTGCCCATCATGGAATTGCGTGAGCAGAATGACTCCGAGCTGGAAGAGATTGCTGACTACGTGTATGAGAACGTCTTTCTGCATTACACCATGAAGCAGTGGGGGAAGACACCCGACCAGATAGACAAGTCCATTACCGGCCGCGTCCCTGTTTTTGTCGGCGATGATGACCGCTATTTTCCTACAGCGACGCATCAGGGCATGCCGGCCGAAGGGTATACCAAGCTCTTTGAGAACATGCTGGACCACGACCTGATTGACGTCTTTCTCGATGTTGACGTGCGCGACATTATGGACGTCAGTGAATCAAGCGTGGTCGTTTGTGGAAAGCCGTATGTCGGAGAGGTCGTCTACACCGGCCCGCTCGATGAGCTCTTTAGGCTTGACCTTGGCGCGCTGCCGTACCGCACGCTTGACATGCAGTTTGAGACGCTCGACCAAGATCAGTTCCAGCCCGTTGGCACGGTGAACTATACCGTGAGCGAGGACTTCACCCGCATTACCGAATTCAAGAACATGACGGGCCAGGTTGTTCTCGGCAAGACTACCATCATGCGCGAGTACCCGCAGGCCTATGTGCCCGAGAGCGGTCAGACGCCCTACTATGCCATCCTTGAGCCCGAAAACCAGGAGCTGTATTGCAAGTACCGCGACCGTGTTGCGGGCGTGTTGAACTTCCACCCGGCGGGACGTTTGGCAGAGTATCGCTATTACGACATGGATGGTGTTGTCGCTTCTGCCCTTGAGCTTTCCGATGAACTCATTGCTAATCAATCATAGATTTGCCAATGTAGCGGGTGTGGTCTTTTTGGGCCACACTCACTACTTACCGGTTAGCAATGTGTGTAGCGATAAAATCTGTCCTAAAGGAGCGTTCTTTTCATGAAAAAGACCATTACGTTTGGTATACCGTGTTACAACTCCGCCGAGTACATGGACCACTGCATCGAGTCAATCCTTGAGGGGTCGGAATATGCCGATGACGTTCAGATTGTTATCGTTGACGATGGCTCGATGAAGGACAATACGCCCGCCAAGGCCGATGAGTGGGCGGTGCGTTACCCGAATATCATCAAGGCGGTTCATCAGGAGAACGGTGGCCATGGTATTGCCGTTATGAAGGCGGTCGCCTACGCTGATGGAGTCTATTTCAAAAACATCGACTCTGACGATTGGGTGGACGGTGAGGCTCTCAAGGTCTTTTTGAACAAGCTCCGCGAATTTGTCGACGCTCCATCGCGTTCGGGCGAGAAGCCCGTTGACCTGGTGCTTTCTAATTACGTGTACGAGCACGTTGAGGACAACACGCAAAATTTTGTGGATTATCGCGATGCCGTTCCAACCGGCCGTGTTATCGGCTGGGATGACATAGGACACTTCAAACTATCGCAGTATCTGTTGATGCATGCTCTGACATATCGCGTTGACGTGCTGCGGTCGGCCGGCATTGAGATGCCGCCACATACTTTCTACGTTGACAATGTGTACGCGTACGTGCCCTTTCCCAAGGTCGAGACCATCTACTATGTGGATGTTGACCTGTATCGCTATTTTATCGGCCGAGATGATCAGTCGGTCAATGAGAAAGTTCTGACCGGTCGCGTGGATCATTACTGGCGCGTATCTCGGGTGATGATGCACGCCTATCACATCTACGACGACGTGAAGTCGCCCCGTTTGCGCACGTATATGATGAGCTATTTCACCATTATCATGGCTATCTGCTCCGTATTTTCAAAGATGTCCGATCGCGACGACGCCATGGATCAGCTTGAGAAGCTGTGGGACGAATTGCGCGCGTATGATGGGCGGATGTATCGCCACGCCCGCCATGGACTCGTGGGGACAGCGTGTAATCTGCCGGGGCGTATCGGCCGTTTTGTGACGCTCGGTGGCTATCACATTGCGCAGAAGGTCGTGAAGTTTAATTAAGCCTTTAAGCTGAGCCTTCGAGTGCATGTTCGAGATAGTCGTGGTTGCCGGTAAACTTCACTAGTTCGCGGGCGAGAAGTGCTACGGGAAGGCCGACGACGTTTTCGTAGTCTCCGCTGATGGCCTGCACTAAAAAGCGTCCGCGTCCTTGGATACCATAGGCGCCTGCCTTATCTGACGATTCTCCGGACGCTACGTACGCCGTAATCTCATCTTCTGAAAGCTCATAGAAGGTTACCTTAGTAGTCTGCACAAACGCGACGGCGATGACAGACGGCGAGCCGTCAGGTGAGGGCGACGCAAAGGCTTTAAAGCGCCGCAGGGCTACACCGGTGGAAACAAAGTGCGTCTTGCCGGAAAGCATCCGCAGCATACGCTTTGCGTCTTCGGCGTCATGCGGCTTGCCAAAAACCGTTTCGTTTTCGGTCCATACGATAGTGTCAGCAGCAATGACAATCTCGTTGTTCTTCTCGGCAGCGTGAGAATTGTTCATCAGGTGTCGGCAGACTGCCACGGCCTTTTCCTGCGCAAGACGCTTGACCAGGGCGAGGGGAGCTTCGCCGGATTTGCGAGATTCGTCAATATCGGCAGGCATGACCTGGGGCGTGATGCCCAGCGATTCGATGAGTTCAAGGCGTCGGGGAGACTGCGATGCGAGAATCATGGCATTCCTTTGATATTTTGGCATTTAAGACAATAAAAGAGAGCCGCCGAAGCGACTCTCACATAGTAACCGATTATCAGCTCTAGCTAGTTAGTCAAGCTCAATAGCGGTAACGGGGCAGCCGTCGCAAGCCTCCTGCGCGGCGTCTTCTGCAGCTTCGGGAACCTCTTCCTCGATAGCGTGTGCCAGGCCGTCATCGCCGATAGCAAAGACCTCCGGGCAGGTGCCCTCGCAAAGACCGCAACCGATGCAATCTTCAGATACTGTTGCCTTCATGGTACTATCCTCTCACTGATTCCCAAGCCCCTTACTCGGGAAATTGCTGACTCAAGTGTAACGTACATTGTCGCAAGGCAAATTACACTTGTACATAAAGTTTTTACACGTTTTTCTCGTCCAGCGCAATGCCTTTCATATGCGTGTTTACCTGCGTATAAGTTTGCTTAGGCTAACCTTTTGGCATGGGACTAGGTGCGGCTTTGGTACGGCTCCTGCTGCGGCATCAGGTGTGGACCCGAGTACGGCTTCAAGCGCAGCTCCCGCCGTGGCTTTTGGTGCATCTTCGACCAGATTCCAAAAAAGTGCCACAGTTGTGATAAAAATACTTCACAACTCATGGCATTTTTAGGGGATTTATCACAACTGATGCCTTTTTTAGGAGTTTTCATATCACAACTCACGCACTTTTTTGGAATCGCACCGAAAGCGCCCTCGCGGAAAGAAAAAGAGACAGGAAGAGGCGAGCCGGGAAGACGCAAGACAGGAAGAGACGAGCTGGGAAGACGCAAGGCGAGGTGAGGGGATTATCGCTTCAGACTCTTGAGGTAGAGCTTCTGCTCTTTGGTGATGCGGTAGCTTTCGCGAGCCTTTTGGATTGTTTTATTGTGCGTCCACGTATCCAACTTCTCAGTTTCAAGGTAAGGTATCGCGAAGTCCCACTGCTTTACTAGGGCAGTGGCGAAAAACCAGGCGACCATCATGTTGACGTAGTATTCATCTGAGTGAACCTGCGCGGGAATCTCTAGGTATTTGGGTTCGAAGTCATCGTCCAGAAAGTGCGTCATAAGCATCTCTATGCCAAACCTGCAGGTATATGCATGAATGGAAGCTGTCCATCGCAGAATCTCGGACGTCAGTCGCTCGCGGGTTTTCTTGAATACCCGAGGTGACAAAATGTCGCAGACGGTCCAGTTATCGACAAAAGGGAGAAACGCATCAGTTGCCAAAACACAGGCGTCAAAGTCTTTAATCTCGGAGATAAGCAGGCTGTGCAGCATGTTCTCGTCGTAGTAGGTATGAGGGAGGGCGAGAAGAAACTCTTGAGCCTCTTTGCTTTTGAAAAGCTTCTTAGCCAGCTTTCGAAGCTGAGGAACGCGTACGCCGATAATTGATTCGCTCGGCACGGTGGGCGTAAGCTTGCTCTGAAATGCTGCGTATTCCGTATCTTGGAGCGCAAAAAGTTCCTCTTGAATTGTCATGGACGTCCTTTGCACATCTTAATGCGAGATTGACTGAGTATTTTACCGCAAGGGCCTGTTATATTGAGAGAGAAGAAACGAGCAAGATACAGATGCGGAGTAGGCCATGGAAGACTATCGTGTAGCGAGTGCCTCGGATTTTGCTGAGGTATGCGAGTTCTACAAAGAGGTATGCGAAAAGCAAGCGGATGACGAATATGGCGCCGATTGGCACTACGGCATTTACCCTACTGAAGACGATTTGAAGAAAAATTTGGAGAAGTCGGAGATCCATACATGCAGGATTGACGGCAGGGTAGTGTCGGCGGTGGTGTTGGAGGAGTCTGCCGATCCGATGTATCGTGACGTGGACTGGAAGATTAAGTACCCTGACCATGAAGTGCTGACGATACATCTGTTTGCCGTTCATCCGGATTTTCGCGGTCGACAGGTTTCAAGGAACATGATGAACTACATGTTTGAATATGGTAAAAAGCACGGGTTCAAGTCTGTTCAGCTTGACGTCTTGAAGGGCAATGTTCCGGCCGAGAAACTCTACATCAAAAGCGGCTTTTGCTTTGTGGAAGAGCGACCGGTTTGGTATGAGGACATTGGCGACCAGGTTGCTCGCCTTTACGAGAAGAACCTTGGGTAATATATACCATGCTATGAAATATGAAGTTAAATTTACCAATCAGTTTAAGAGAGACTTTTGTTTAGTTGATAACGTAAAACATAATCCTCTATGTGTCTACGACTGCATATCTATCTTAACAACCTGCATATTCATTATGTTGTCGCCTATGCGTGCTAGAAGGCGATGAATGCCTTCGATGCCTTGTGATTTCATATCGTAGTAGCCAAGCATATATCCTTTAGATGAAACAGTGATTTTATCTGACCACGTGGAGAGCTCCTGCACGGCATTGTTGGTATAAAACAGATTGCCAAAATCACTCATCCCGTGTCTTTTCAGAACTACTCTCATCATAAGCTTGTAGCCCAAAGTCCCGACCGTATCAAAAACAAGTCTGCATCCGGGGAAGAATTCAGTCATTTTTAAGATAATAGCTTTGACCTCTCGTCTGTAACACGTGCTTTTTGGAAGCAGATGGGTCGCACGCATCGTATTCCGCTTGACCTTGGTAATGAAGAGCCAAATGAAGAAAGTCTTGAAGCGATTCGGGAGACAGAGGACATCATTGCCAGAGGTGGTACGGGCCTGTCCTATGGCAATGCTGATGATTTGCTTACGACAATACGAGCATAGCCATGGGTCAGCTGAAGATTGAATTTACCACCTCGTTTAAACGTGACATAAAACGCCTTGATAGAAAACATATTGATGATTGTCCTCTGAGAGTGGTGATAGACCTTATTGCTGAGAATACACCCGAGGCATTAGATCAGTTAAGGCGTAGACATTGCATGCAGTCTTGAAAGGAAGCTGGGCAGGAAGCAATGAATGTCACGTCTGCAATGCTGGAGATTGGTTGCTTATTTGGGCCACATTTAATGCCACGCGAGGTAAAAAGGTACTTTTCAGCTATGCTCAAGGTTTTATTACCTGAATTTCATGCGTAGGAGAAAGACCCATTCGAGAAGCCCGTCTGTGTCGCTCAAACAGTAATCTCAATTTGATTCTGTTCAATGGCGACGACGCAACTTTCATAGTAGCCATCGCCGGTTGTTCTTGGCCCACTGATGACTTTGTAGCCGTCCGCTTTTAACCTTGCGGTCAGAGCATCCACTTTTTCTTTGCTGCCTGTGCTGAAAGCGATATGCGCGTATCCCGTGCGGCTGAGCTCCTTTGGCAAGTCAGGCATTCCCGGCTTGTTCATAATTTCGAGCCGGGTGCCATCATCAAAAGAGAGGAAATACGAACGAAAGTCCGTTCGAGGGTTATGGTAGCCATTATTGGATGTTGCCCCGAAGTACTTCACAAAGAATTGTTGAGCGCTTTCCAAATCATTTACGTACAATGCAATGTGTTCGATTCTCATATCTATCTCCGAAAAATCTATAGCTGTCTCCGTAAATTCGAGGTTGCCTGGTATATTACTTCTTTCTGGCTACAAAATAATACCGATGAATCCTTCCCTTAATCACACCGTCTTTCTCAAGAATCTCCTGCACCCTGAAGAGATTATCTTGATATTTCTCAACTTCAAAATCAGGGAATTCCCAGTCAATGATTCTTGCAAACCAAACGAGAGCACCTACGTCATAAAATTCGATCGGCCTATAGGCTTCAGCTTCCTCAATAATGTCAAATCCATTGTCTATGAATTCTTGTCTGGCAATACTCAAATAAGCTTTAGGAAAGGGAAGCTCGACATTGCCTAGTAGAAGCTCTACAAGGTCTCTGTCATTCTCAGCGCCAACTTGTTGAGTAAGAAACATACCTCCACTTTTAAGAATTCTTTTTAGTTCTTGTATGTTGTATTTACCGTGCCTGTTGGTGACAAGATCGAAGTAATTATCTTCAAACGGAAGCTCATCTCCTCCGTCAGCTGCCTTAAAATCTATCCCTAAAGGAAGAAGTCTTTCTTCACACAGTTTGATGTTTGGTGCATAACCTTCGATTGCGGCAGTATGTTCAGGATTGGCGAGAAAAGACAAAAGAAATTCTCCACCGCCCGTTTCCATATCTAATAGATAATCAGTATCGTGCAAATAGGATTTGATGATACTTCCAAAGTCCCATGGAAGATCATCCTCTTCTTTATATCTGTCCCTAATGTGAGAGAAATCCCATCCTTTGATATGAGCGATTTCTTGTTCATGTAGCCATTGGGCGAGAAGTACTTGTTTTTCCATAGGTTTCCCAACTTTTGGAGGGCTCTGAATATCAACATAATCAAAAGAATCTGATGTCCGCTGAAGTATACCATCCAGCAAAAGTAATTCGTCAGAAGAGGTAAAGACAATCTCTGGCTAATTCACTTTTTGCAGCAATACTACACACTCCACATGAAACGTCTGAGGAAAAAGGTCAACGGGTGTGACGCTTATGGGATAAAACGTTCCTGCATCAACAAAGCGTCGTAGGTCACGCGCAAGGGTTGCAGGGTCACAGGAGACATAGGCAATTGCTCGAGCACTCTGCTCAGAGAGCTGTTTTATAACATCAGGAGCAAGTCCTGCACGCGGCGGGTCAACCACAATGATATCTGCATTAGTATCGGGAAATGATCGTCCGGCATCTCCGCCGATGGCATCAACATTTTCGAGACCAGAAGTCTCAAGGTTGCGACGAAGGTCACGCACAGCCGGGCCATAAGATTCAACGGCGGAAACAAAACCCGCACGACGAGCAAGCGGCAGCGTAAACGTACCAGCACCGCAGTAGAGATCCATAGCCTCATCGCTATCCCGTATGTCAAGCGCAAAGAGCACCAGCTCCACGAGCTTCTCGGCACCTTTGGTGTTGACTTGAAAAAACGAGGGAGCAGAGACGCGCATGCACTCGTCGCCGATAAGCTCTGACCAAGAGCCTGCGCCGGATAGTCGCTCAACGCCTGCAATACGTCTGGCCTTACTCGGTCCCTTTGTCATTACGCGCACGATGCTTGTGGCGTCCGTGGCATCTTCCAGTACGCGCGCAACTTGTGCTCGGGGAAAGCCGCCGGGGGCCGTCCATAGTGCCACTTCAACGTCTCGTGTGCGGCGAGACGTGCGGATGCCAATGCGCTCAATGTCAAGCTCGTGGGAGCCGGAAAGGTAGGAGAGGGCGCCGCTCACTGCGCCGACGATCTTTTCATGAGCCTTGTCCAGAAGCGGACAGTCTTTGACACGGACGACGTCCTGACCGTTTGGCGCGTACATGCCTACAAGCGTTTTGCGCCCGGTACGCTTAAAGGCAAGCTCGATTTTGTTGCGATACCCCCACGGCTCGCCTGGAGCTACGATATCCTGCACCAGCTTGGACGTTTCGTTTGGCGAGAAGTGTCCGATGCGCTCAAGCGCAGAAATGACTCCGGCGCGTTTCTCGCGAAGCTGAGATTCGTAGGTCATATTGCCCCAGGGGGCAGCTCCGGTAAGTGCTACGAAGGGGAGGGGGTTCGGTACGCGCTCAGGTGACGGTTCAAGGACTTCTGAGAGCATGACGCGAGAAAAGCGCTCGCTGTCATCGGTTAGTATTGCACGGACAATATCTCCCGGGACAGCGCCTCCGGAGACAAAAACCGTCTTGCCATCGGCGGTGTGAGCTATGGCATCTGCGCCGTAACTCATGCGCTCAATGGTGAGTTCAAGTTCAACCGCTGAGGCAGTGCTGTTGCGAGGGTAGGCAGAAGCGTCTGAGGCAGCGCTATTGTGAAAATGAGCAAAAGTATCCACGCTAGTAAACCATACCCATAGCGTTTCGCACCTCATCTAAGGTAGCATTTGCAATTTCATTTGCACGTCGGTTACCGTCACTGAGCACCTCGCGTACGTAGTCGGGATGCTCTGCAATCTCCGCGCGCTTCTCGCGAATTGGAGCAAAGTAGCTGTTGACAGCCTCTGTGACGTAGGCTTTGAGAGCGCCTCCGCCGCCCATGCCAATTTCGTCGGCAATTTCTTTAGGATCGCGACCGGTGCAGATAGCAGCCGTGGTCAGGAGGGCGGAAACGCCGGGACGGTTCTCGGGATCAAAGGTGATCAGGCGCTCTGAGTCCGTCTTGGACTTTTTAATGAGCTTAGCCGTCTCCTCTGCCGTCATGGAAAGAGAAATAGCGTTGCCATAAGATTTACTCATCTTTCGGCCGTCAAGGCCGGGGAGCAACGGCGTTGAGGTCAGAAGGCCCGAAACTTCGAAAAAGACCTTGCCGTAACGTTCGTTGAAACGGCGCGCGATTTTAGTTGTGAGCTCAATATGTGGCAGCTGATCGCGGCCAACAGGTACGATATTGCCTTTGCAGAAGAGGATGTCGCACGCTTGGTGAACGGGATAGGTGAGCAAGAGCCCCGTGAGCGCGTGGCCAGATGCCTCTTGCTCGGCTTTGACGGTGGGGTTACGAAGCAACTCCGCTTCGGTGACGAGCGATAAAAACGGCAGCATAAGTTGGTTGAGCGCCGGTACGGCTGAGTGCGTGAAGATCATGGTCTTCTCGGGATCAAGACCGCACGCAAGGTAGTCAACGACCATGTTGTATACATTGTCGGCAATATGCTCGGTGGTGTCGCGGTCAGTAATGACCTGATAGTCGGCAATGATTACGTTGGTGTGCACACCAAGGTTCTGCAGCCGCACGCGCTCAACGATGGTGCCAAAGTAATGGCCTAAGTGTAGTCTGCCCGTAGGACGATCTCCGGTAAGCATGGTGTAGTTTCCGGGATGCTCTGGCAGATCTGCTTGAATTTCATTGGAACGGCGCAGCGCCGCCTCATAGCTGCCTTCGTTTGGCATAAAAGCTCCTCAAATCTTCAAAACATGCGCGCGTGCCATTGATGCCAGCGCTCCTTAGTCAGCAGCGATTATTTTATCGCAAAGACGGTCGGGCATTCTTGAGGCCGGAGCGTACTTCTTTCCAGTTTGGATAGAACGTGGTGAGAAGAGCGTAAAACTCTTTGTTATGTCTGCGGACGTAGAGGTGGGTGAGTTCATGGGCAATAACATACTTCAGAGCTTCCGGATTATGCTCAGCAAGCTCAAGGTTGAGCGTGATGGCTCCCGTTTTGGTATTGCAGGAACCCCAGCGACTTTTCATGCGCCGTGTGCGGCACAGCGAGGCGCTCCGACCGGCTTTTGCTTCTGCGGCGGCGGTCATCTCAGGCAGAATTTTGCGCATCTCTTTGGCGAGAAACTCATCAAATGTTTTACGAATAGCGCTTTGGGAAGTTTCGGAGGTCAGGTCATTGAGATAGCGGTTGGGGAGTGTGATAACAAGGTCGTGTGCAGAGATATATGCTGTTCGTCTTGACCCCGGGATAATCTGCAAGGCGTAAGGCTGTCCCCAAACGCTGACCTCGCAACCGGAAATGATGTTTTGACCTGCGGAGTTCTTCTCGCTGGGCAATGAGGTGCGAGAGAGGGTGGCGCGGATCCAATCGGATCTGGATTCGATGAAGGCAAGCACAACTGCTTCTGAGGTATGCCATGGATAACTTACGACAACACGTCCTTCTCGGGTGACGCGCAGATTGATATTCTTGACGCGCTTTTGGGTAAGCTGCACGGGAATACCTGCTATTTCGACGGCCTTTGCCGATGTCATACGTGTGGATCCTTAGGTGGCGGTCATTTTTGTTCGAGCAAGTTGCTTTGACAGACAGCTACAATAGGTCTGGCAGTTTTGGCATACTCAGTATAGATGACGGAGGATGATGTGAACTCTCAGGAAGATGTTAAAAAGCAATATGAGGTGACAGACAATCTTGATATTCGCATAGCGCTCCATGAAAAATATTCATCGAATAAGCAGGGTTTTGGTAGTTGGATCTTCTCGCATTACCAGTTTAAGACGGCCAGCGCGAATACTGTGCGTGTTCTTGATGTCGGTTGCGGGACAGCGGATTTATGGGCTGAGAATTACGCAAATCTTCCGGTAAACGTTGATTTGATTTTGACTGACTATTTCAAGGGGATGGTTGCTGCCAGTACGCTCAAAATGGAGCAATATCAAAATGTTCAATGTGAGCGCGCGGACATTATGAATCTTCCTTTTGCTACGAACAGCTTCGATGTCGTTACCGCAAATATGATGCTCTATCATGTGCCGGATCTTGAAGGTGCTCTGAAGGAGGTTCGCCGTGTTCTCAAGTCCGACGGTGTTTTTTACACCTCGACCTTTGGTACACCTAGTCTTGCGCAAACTCTTGGGAGCTGGTTATCGCATTTTACCGACGTCGTTGACAGTCCCGAGACCTTTACTTTGCAAAACGGTGCTGTCTCGCTGAAAACGTGTTTTACGGATGTGGTCAGGCTTGACTATCCGGATTCTCTTGAAGTAACGGATGCACGTGATCTGCTTGCGTACGTCTACTCGCTTCCGGAGGTATTTCATTTGGAGGACGCGCAGCGGCAAGATGTCTTATCTGTGCTCGCCTCGCACAAAGTTGACGGTGTGATTTCAATTCCAAAAGAGTATGGCTTGTTCGTGTGTCGCCCTTAGATTGCGCTTAGATTGTGCCAGATGTCCTTATCGCTCCAAGCATGCAGATTTCAAGCGTACATATCTCCTGTTAGCGAACGCCCTTCTCAAGGCAGCAACGCCAATGATAAGCAGCAGAAGAGCAAGCGACTAGGCGGTCAAGACGCCAAGTACGCTGACGGAGTTCAAATTGACGGTTCTTGTTATTTGAAGCGTAGGATATATCCCAAGGTAGGCGACGATGTTTCTGACATCAAAGTACGTCATGGGGAGAAAGCGGATTAAAGAGCTGTTGAAATCCCGTACCGAGAAGTACCTTGGATAGAGGGGGAGATATATAAGTACCGCTGATATGGAGCAGGCAATCAAAGATGAAGCCAGAGGGTGTTTGACTGCGCTGTAGATGCAATGAGCGCAGAAGGTGATGAAGAGCGCTGAGCACACAGTACGAGCAGTTGGTGGGTTTTGGCCTTCTGAAGCCTTCTCTGAGGCTCAAATCCACCAACCGTAGACCATTCCTTAGCAGATTTTAGAAAAAGCGAGAAGGAAGGATTTTGAAGCGGAAAGGTATTCGCGGAAAGCAAGTATCGCGAATACCGGCAGCAATCCTCTCTTGACAGAGCTCAAGGCACAGGCTAATATACTACCGGTATATACCAATGGTATATACCGGCTTAAAAAGGAAGGAAGTAATGGAAAGCTCTGACACAAAAAAGAAAATACAAGAGGTAGGAAAGAAGGAGTTTCTAAGAAAAGGATTCAAGGATGCTTCTCTGAACCATATCGTAGCTGAGGCTGGGTTTACGAAAGGTGCGTTCTATGGCTACTACCCTGATAAAGCTGCGTTGTTTGAGGATTTGGTTTCTGAGGCAGCGGATGGATTGATCGAGAAGTTCAAAGCGGCTCAGGAAGCTCATTTTGACTTGATCCCGGCGGATAAAGCCAGCCGGAGTCGAGATTTATCCACGCAGTATCTGCGTTATTTCGTTGAATATATTTATGAGCATTTCGATGCATTCAAGCTGGTACTGTGCTGTGCGGACGGGACAAAATACGAAAACTATGTGCATGATTTGGTGGAACTGGATGTTGTCCGGTCAGAACAATACTTTTCTGCTCTTCGAGAGCGTGGAAAGTTAAAGGGAGACGCCAGTCGGGAATTACATCATATGATTACCAGCGCTTATTTTACGGCAGTGTTTGAAACTGTTGTACATGACATGCCAAAGGAACGGGCAATCAGATACATAGAGGAACTGGCAACTTTCTTCAATGCCGGATGGGAGGGTCTCTTGCGCATTCAGTAAGCATCAGATCACAACGATTCAAGGCGGAATAACGCGCTTCATATCGTTGTTTTTACGACGAGAAGAGCAGTGTCTAACAAAGGATTACTACTATGGTTTCTCAGCCGATAAACACAAAAATGCAGACAAGAGATTTCATCTCTGTGGGTGTATTTTCTCTTATCTATGCTGCCGTTGCTTTTGTGATCGGCGGCATCGTACAGATGACACCGGTGACATTTCCATTTATGCCGCCGGTGGTAGCTCTTTTTACTGGAACGATCTTCATGCTTTACGTTGCTAAGATCCCGAAGCGATGGGCTCTTACTACTCTTGGCGTCATTGGCGGCATTTTGCTCTTTGTGACGGGAATGTTCTGGATGATGTCGGCGTTTTTTGTTGTTTTCGGTTTTTTGGCTGATCTGATCTGCGCATCCGGTCAGTTCCGGTCCTTTCGGAAAAATCTTATTGCCTATTGCGTAATGTCATTGTCTCCCATGGGGGCATACGTCCCTATGGTTATCATGCCGGCGCAATTTGACGCTTTTATGCAGAACAAGGGCAACTTTGAGGCATTTTCTGATGCGATCCACTCCATTGGGGCAAATTGGTGGGCTGTTCCGTTAATGGCAGTTGTCACGATCTTGTTTGCGCTGATCGGAGGTCTGATTGGCCGGAGCCTGTTGAAAAAGCACTTTGAAAAGGCGGGAATTGTGTAAATGAAACCGGATCCACGAACAAAACTTTTGATCCTTGCGGTGACAAGTGTTTCTGTCTTTCTGAATGGAAGTCTCATTGTGGAGGATGTTTTTGTATCAATTCCTCTGGTCCTTTGTTTTCTGGCTAAGGAAAGTAAAAAAGTTCTTCGATATGCTGCATTGTTTATTGTCCTGCTTTTGGTTCAGTTGATTCTGATCCAACATCTTCCGGTGACAGTCGGGGGAATCGTGTACATGTTTGCCGTTTACATCCGAAAGCTGATCCCTTGCTTTATGCTGGGAACTTACCTGATCTCTACCACAAAAGTGAGCAGTTTTCTGGCAGGGATCAGCCGTTTCCGTTTGCCAAAGGGCTTTACTATTGCACTCTCAATAACGCTCCGTTACTTTCCAACCATGGGCGAGGAATGGCGCTCTATCCGGGATGCCATGGCGCTCAGGGGAATCTCTGCCTCCATAGGAGGAATGCTGCTGCATCCGCTGCGAACCATGGAATATGTCTATGTTCCCATGCTGGTCTCTGCATCCCGGATTTCGGATGAAATCTCTCAAGCGGCGATCACACGCGGTATCGATCACGTGGGTGAACGGAGCTGTTTTGAGGAGATCCATTTTACAATCTGCGACATCCTTATATGGCTGATCTATACCGGGGTCATTGCGTTGATGGTCATGGCTCCTTCCTTGGGGGTAATGTGATTTGATACGTTTTGAAAAGACATCATGGTCCTATACCTCTGAAGGGGAGGGATCGATCCAAAGTATTTCTTTACATATTCGAAAGGGCGAATGCGTCTTGCTCTGCGGAGCATCGGGCTGCGGAAAGACTACGTTGACTCGGATCATCAACGGCCTGATCCCTCATTTTTATTCGGGTAAGCATTCCGGAACCGTTCAGGTTGCGGGTCTTAATCCAGCTTATACGGAAATAGCGGAATTATCTGATCTGGTTGGAACCGTTTTTCAGAATCCCCGGACACAGTTTTTCAATACTGATACGGACAGTGAGCTGGTATTTGGGCTGGAAAATCGAGCTATGCCAAAAGAACAGATGAGGGAGCGTCTTACAGAACTCACGAAGGAACTGCATCTGGAAGAACTGCGCGAACGCAGCATCTTTGCTCTCTCAGGCGGAGAAAAACAGAAGGTCGCTTTTTCTTCCGTTTACGCCTCCGATCCGGAAATTCTGGTTCTGGACGAGCCTTCTTCCAATCTTGATGCTGCGGCTGTCCGTGAGCTTATGGGTTTGATCGCACAGGCAAAGACAGCCGGAAAGACCATCATTATTGCGGAGCATCGGCTCTGGTATCTGATGGAATTAGCAGATAGAGTCGTGTATCTGCAGGACGGACAGATCAAGCGAAACATGGATATAGCAGAATTCCGGTCTCTTCCTTCTGCGGAGATCAAAGCGATGGGCTTGCGCTGCCGAGAATTGAAAAAGGTCGACTTAGAGAGCATACAGCCAGCGGCATCCGAAAGTACTTTAAAAGTGGATCGGCTTTCCGTATGCCTTGGAGACAGACAGGTGCTACAGGAACTTTCCTTTTATGCAAAGGGCGGAGAGATCATCGCTATCGCCGGTGCGAATGGCGTGGGAAAGACGACTCTGGCCCGTGTGATTTGCGGTTTGCAAAAAGAAGGAGCCGGAAGCGTTTCCATCAACGGAGAGCTTCTTTCTACGAAAAAAAGAAAACAGCGATCCTATATGGTTATGCAGGATGTAGGTCATCAGCTCTTTACTGACAGCGTCCTGGAGGAATGCCGTCTGGGTGCAAAGAATCCGGATGAGGAGCAGATCGAAAGTGCTCTGAAACTTATGAAACTGGATGCGTATCGAGAAAGACATCCGCTCTCCCTCTCCGGAGGTCAGAAGCAGCGGCTTGCCGTGGCAGTAAGTCTGATTTGCGAAAAAGATATGCTGATTTTTGACGAGCCGACCAGCGGGCTTGACCTTGCCGGTATGCAAGAGGTCGGACGTCTGGCACAGGAGTTGTCAAGGCGCGGAAAGATCCTTCTGATCATCACACATGACGTGGAATTTATGAAAACGATCTGTTCTCGGATCCTGATCCTGTCCGAAGGAAGGATCAGTGCTGATCTCACAGGAGCGGAGCGGGAAAAGGCGGAGCAGATCCTGCAAGGCAGAAGATGCAAGGTGGAGAATGGAGGGTAAAAAACGGTATGAATACATCAGAGAGAGGAACGATTCAAAGACTGCTGGAGTTTGCAAGACCCTGCCGGGGGTTGCTGGTAAGTGCAGTTGTGCTGGCTGTACTGGGAGCCTTATGCGGCATAGTGCCCTATATTGCTGTTTCCCGGATGATAGCGGAAATCATCAATGGACAATATGTTTTCGATCAGATCCTCTTGCTGTCTCTTGTGGCTCTTCTCGGCTATCTGGCATCACTCTGGTTGAATACGTTTTCCACCATTCGATCGCATCGGGCTGCATTTACGGTGCTTAAAAGCATCCGTAAAGCGATCTCGGCCAAGCTGTCACGTGTCCCCATGGGGACAGTCCTGGACATGCCTTCCGGCAAATACAAGGCCATGCTGGTTGATACGGTTGAAAAGCTGGAACTACCGCTGGCTCACATGGTGCCGGAGCTTACGGCCAACACACTGATTCCGGTGTTGATGCTGGTCTACCTGTTTGTGCTGGATTGGAGCGTTGCTCTGATTTCTCTTGCCACGATTCCTGTGGGGCTTTTTTGCTATATGGGCATGATGAAAGACTATGAGGCGCGATACGGGCGCGTTCTTCTCGCCAACAAAAATATGGACGCTGCCATGGTGGAATATATTGGGGGGATACAGGTAATCAAGACTTTTCGCCAGGGAGAAACCTCATACCGCAAATATGCAGATGCGGTCCAGGAGAGCGAACGATCAAAAGCGGATTGGTTTCGCAAGACCAATGGCTTTTATGTGGCGGGAATGGCCGTTATGCCTTCCTGCCTTTTAGGCGTGCTGCCTCTGGGCAGCTGGCAGTATCTGAACGAACGGCTTGATGCCGGAACTCTGGTCTCCTGCATCATTCTGGCGCTTGGACTGGTGAAACCGCTCATTCAGGCGCTGCAATACACCGACAGTCTTGCCATGGTAGACGCAACGGTGCAGGAGATCGGCGGTCTTCTGGACTTAAAAGAGATGGACCGGCCGCAGAGAGCCGTGCCTCTTACCGATTGCGAAGTGGCACTTCAAACTGTCAGCTTCAGCTATCATGAGAAAGAAGTCCTTCACCGAATATCTTTCTCCTGCGTAGCTAACGGGATGACTGCGATCGTCGGACCTTCTGGTTCGGGAAAATCAACGATCGCCCGTCTTATCGCTTCCTTCTGGGATACGGACAGCGGCAGCGTTACGCTTGGGGGTACAGATGTACGAAAAATCCCTCTCTCACAGGTCATGGAGACAGTTTCCTATGTCTCTCAGGACAATTTTCTGTTCCACCTTTCCATACGGGAAAACATACGCTTCGGGAAACCGGACGCGACGGATGCGGAGGTAGAGGAGGCAGCGAGAAGAGCATGCTGTCATGAGTTTATTCTGGAACTGCCACAGGGGTACGACACGTTAGCCGGAGACGGCGGCAGCCACCTGTCGGGTGGTGAACGTCAGCGGATCGCTATTGCCAGAGCGATATTAAAAAACAGCCCAGTCGTGGTGCTTGATGAGGCTACAGCCTTTGCCGATCCGGAGAACGAGGCACTTATCCAAGCCTCTATCGCTGAACTTGTGGCAGGAAAAACGCTGATCGTTATCGCTCATCGACTGTCTACGATCACAGCGGCGGATAAGATTCTTGTGATCGACCAGGGAAGGGTCGTTGCTGAAGGAAAGCATGCTGAATTGTTGGAGACAAGTCCGCTCTATCAGGTACTGTGGCAGGCGCACGCAGGAGCGAGAGACCGCAGAGAGGAAGAATGGCTGTGATTGCTTTATTCAAACGGTTGCTGCAATTTTCAGGCGAGCAAAAAGGACGACTGCTCCGCTCTTTTCTCTTCCATATGATCAGTTCCATATTTGAAATGATTCCCATTCTGGCGATCCTGACCGTGCTGACAGGGATCCTGGCTGGGCAGAGGGGACAGCTCGCGTCGCCGGATATGGTATGGAAATCCTTTACCATCATGGCGATCAGCGTGATCGGGCGCATTATTTTCATCAATCTGTCTACCAATGCCCGTACCTTGGGAAGCTTTGCCGTCTGTACAAAGAAACGCCTTACCATCGGAGAACGCTTAAAAAGCGCACCTATGGGATATTTCAGTGAGCATCGGTTGGGAGATATCACAGCGGCTGTTACAACAACTCTGGGAGATATTGAAGCCAATGCCGTCACTATTATGGAGTCTGTTGCCGGTGGCCTGATCCATGCCATAGTGATCACGCTGTGGCTCCTCTTTTACGAATGGCGAGTAGGACTACTGTCCCTTGCAGGTCTTGGTGTGGCACTTCTGATATATGGCAGGATCCAGCAGGTGGGAAAAAAGCATTCTCCCCGTCGACAGGCGGCACAGGCCGGGCTTGTCACGGCAGTGCTGGAGTACATCCAGGGCATGGGCGTAGTTAAGGCGTTCGGGCTGGGTGGATATGCGGCAAACGTGATTGACGCTGCTATCGAAGAGAGTGCTGCGGCTAATATCGAACTGGAAAAGTCCTTTTCCTCTATGACGGCGCTCTATCAGACGGTATTCAAGTTTGCCCGCGCAGCGATCCTTGCTTTTGCACCGTATTTGCTGCTTGGAGGAACGATCACAACAGAAAAATGTCTTCTGCTCTTAGTGTCCAGTTTTATGATCTATTCCGCTGTGGAGGTGGCAGGGAGCATGTCTTCCGTTGCCAGGGTGGTGGACGCTTCCCTGGATCGAATGGAGGAGATCATGGATATCCCGACACTGGATGAGCGCGGCAAAGACATGATTCCTACCCGGTACGATATCGAGGTCAAAGGCGTTTCTTTCGGATATGGAGAAAAAGAGGTCCTGAAAGACATAACTTTCACGGTTTTGGAAGGTTCCTCCTGCGCTATTGTGGGGCCGTCTGGTTCCGGAAAAACCACACTTTGCAGTCTGATCGCCAGATTCTGGGATGTGGATGGAGGTCAGGTTCTGCTGGGCGGACACGATATCCGGGAATACAGTTCAGACAGCCTTTTGCGCAATTTCTCTATCGTATTTCAGAACGTCTATCTTTTTGAAGACACTATTGAGAACAATATCCGTTTCGGAAGACCGGAAGCATCAAAGGAAGATGTGATCAAAGTGGCCAAGAAGGCCTGTTGCCATGAATTTATCATGGCACTTCCCGACGGATACGAGACAAGAGTGGGAGAGGGCGGCGCAAATCTGTCCGGCGGTGAAAAACAGAGGATATCTATCGCTCGTGCACTTTTGAAGGATGCGCCGATCGTTATTCTGGACGAGGCTACCGCCAGCGTGGATCCGGAGAATGAACAGGAACTGCAAAAGGCGATCATAGAACTGACCCGCGGTAAGACGCTGCTGATGATCGCTCACCGCCTGTCTACCGTCCGGACTGCGGACCAGATAGTGGTCCTGGACAAGGGCGGTATCGTCCAGCGCGGTACGCACAAGGAACTTCTGGCTCAGGATGGGCTATACAGAAACTTCGTGAATATTCGCCAACAAGCTATCGGCTGGCGGCTGAGCGGAGGGCAGGCGTGCAAATGATACGAGTAAACCGTATCTATGGAAATTTGCTGTGATCACAGGATAAACCTATCGGCACTGTAAGGAGGCGGATCACAGTGGCATATAGCGGATACATAAGGAAACTCACACCCGTTGTGTACAAGGAGTTTGGGAAAGATAAGGCGGACAGAATACTAAAGAAAGCCCGGGAGAAATATAGCCGGCTTTGTGAAGAAAACGCAGAAGAGCCAAAAGAAGTGCAAGTGCACACAAGGAAGCGCATCTACCCGGCCATTGCCGTCTTTCAGGCAATGCTGGAGGAAAACGTAGGAAGAGAAACCGTGGCAAGTATTCTGAATACCTTTCATGAGGAACAAAGCAAACCGGCAGGAGAAGCTATTCGTATCCTCCTCCGAATACCCGCTCTGTACCGTCTCGTACCTCGATTTTTCGCCAAAATGACAAAAAATTTCTTCGGCGAAAAAGCCGGCTTTAAGGCCAGATGGCTTCGAGCGGATAAAAATGAAATGAGGTTTGATATGCTGATCTGTCCTTATCAGGATATTTGTGTCCGGCATGGCTGTTCTGAAATCGTGCAAGGCTTTTGCAGGACGGATGATATTTGTTATGGAAATATGCACCCCAAGCTTCACTGGGGCAGAACAAAGACGCTGGGGCTCGGCGGAGATTGCTGTGACTTTTGTTTAACGGTCAGGTGAAGATCCTGATGGAGCAATCTCTCGTTCCGATCCTTCTTGCTCTTCTTGCTTTCAAAATCTGCTAAGAAATTGCTTACAGTTGGTGGGTCGCGCTAAGAAATCGTGAACGGTTGGTGGGTTTTGGCCTTCTAAAGCCTTCTCTGAGGCTCAAATCCACCAACCGTAGACCATTCTTTAGCAGATTTCTGAAAACGGCGAGAAGATCTTGGATCGTGGAGGTACGGAAGTGTGATCAAGCTGCAGATTTGAAAACGGCGAGGACAGAGAAGCAGCAAAGAAGCTCAGTTACCCAGGCGTTTGCGCTCAAGGGCGCGTGCAGCGAGGATCTGCCGGCGAAGTTCGGGGACCTTCTTGGGATCCATGGCGGGCGTGTCGGCAAGACGATAGGGGATGCCCAGCTCTTCGTACTTCTTGGTGCCCATGGTGTGATAGGGGAGCACGTCAAGCCCGATGACGTTGTCCCAGTGAGCGATGATACGGCCAACGCCGGCAAGCTCCTCGGGCGAGTCCGTGATACCGGGCACCACCACATGACGAATGATCACGGGGATGTTGCGCCGTGCCAGCTCATCGCCGAAGGCGAGGGGTCTTTCGGGACCCACCTCGCAGAGGTTCCGGTGTCCCCGAGGATCCGAATGCTTGATGTCGAGAAGCGCCAGATCAGTGTTGGCAAGGAGCTGCTCAAAGCGCTCCGGGTGCTGCGGGTCGAACGAGATTCCGGACGTGTCAAGGCAGGTATGGATGGATCCCTTGGGATCGCTGTGGGCGGCGGCAAAAAGAGCGCCGACAAACTCGGGCTGTGCCAGCGGCTCTCCGCCCGTGGCTGTGATGCCGCCTTTTCGATAGAAGGGGCGATTGCGATCGTAGAGCTCCAATATATCCGCCACGCTCTTCTCGTGACCGATGCCAAACTTCCAGGTATCGGGATTGTGGCAGTAGGCGCAGCGCATGGGGCAGCCCTGCATGAAGACCACCAGGCGCGTGCCCGGGCCGTCGACGGTGCCGAACGTCTCAATAGAGTGGACCCGCCCACGCGTGGTGAGCGGGTCCTGATCTGCGGTTTGTTCACCCAACTTGAGATCGGGAGCAGTCCTTTCCTGTTCGAAAGCGGACTGTTTCCGTTCGAGAGCAGGTAGTTCCTGTTGTTCTTCCTGACTGCTCATAGGATGGCGTGAACTCTTAGAGCGCCTCGTGGAAGGTGCGGGAAATGACGTCATCCTGCTGCTCTTTGGTGAGTGAGTTGAACTTGACGGCATAGCCGGATACGCGGATGGTGAGCTGCGGATATTTCTCCGGATGTGCCTGGGCGTCAAGCAACGTCTCCTTGGTGAATACGTTGACGTTAAGATGGTGGCCGCCCTTCTCGGCATAGCCATCGATCATGCTGACAAGATTGTCTACCTGCTCAGGTGCTACCTCGTTTGCTTTCATGGTCAGATCTCCTTGTTAGATATGCGGCGAGAAGCGCGCGCTTCTCGCCAGGTTGTTATGAACGGTCCTCAGCGCCTTCGGGAGCGGAAGCATCCGCTTCGCAGGCGCAATCAACGGTATTTTCAATGGCGACGGACGAGAGGTCAAGATCGGAGAAGTCGATCCCTGTGCCCTCAAGATTGAGCTCATCCTCGTGGAAGAGGATGTCGTTGCCCTTGCCAAGCGCGTTCGGGATGATGGAGAACGTGTTGGAGATGCCGTCCTGCGCGTCGCCGAAGGGCAGCTTTGCCACGGAGGCAAGCGAGGCCACAGCGCCATGCGTATCT
The DNA here is from genome assembly GCF_949152215.1 of Lancefieldella sp. Marseille-Q7238. Taxonomy (GTDB): domain Bacteria; phylum Actinomycetota; class Coriobacteriia; order Coriobacteriales; family Atopobiaceae; genus Lancefieldella. The sequence goes on along the minus strand of NZ_OX424407.1, from coordinate 291,389 downwards.
CGGCGATGCATGGGGTTGGCACCGGGTGCGAATGGAGCGCCGGCACGACGGCCGTCAGGGGTATTGCCGGTCGCCTTGCCGTAGACCACGTTTGAGGTGATGGTCAAAATCGAGGTGGTGGGCACGGAATCGCGGTAGGTACCGGTCTCGCGCACGAACTTCATGAAGACCTCGACGATGTCGTGGGCGATGCTGTCCACGCGGTCGTCATCGTTGCCGTACTTGGGGAAGTCGCCCTCGATCTCATAGTCAACGACCAGTCCGTCATCATTCCTGATGGCCTTGACCTTGGCGTATTTGATAGCGGAGAGCGAATCGGCGACGACGGAAAGGCCTGCGATACCGGTGGCGAACCAGCGGTGCACGTGCTCATCGTGAAGCGCCATCTGGATGCGCTCATAGCTGTACTTATCGTGCATGTAGTGGATGGCGTTCAGGGTATTGACGTAGACGCCTGCGAGCCAGTTCATCATGTCCAGATACTTGTCCATGACGTCATCAAAGCCGAGGTAGTCTCCTTCGACCGGGCAGAACTTAGGGCCGATCTGCTCGCCGCTCTTCTCGTCACGGCCGCCGTTGATGGCGTAGAGCAGGCATTTTGCGAGATTGGCGCGGGCGCCGAAGAACTGCATCTCTTTACCGATGCGCATGGAGCTCACGCAGCAGGCGATGGCGTAGTCGTCGCCGTGGTAGACGCGCATGAGGTCGTCGTTCTCGTACTGGATGGAGCTGGTGGTGATGGAGATCTTGGCGCAGTAGCGCTTGAAGTTCTCAGGCAGGCGGACCGACCAGAGCACGGTGAGGTTTGGCTCGGGGCTGGTGCCCATGTTCTCAAGGGTATGAAGCCAGCGGAAGGCGGACTTGGTGACCTGCGAGCGGCCGTCTACGCCCATGCCACCGATGGACTCAGTGACCCACTGAGGATCGCCTGAGAAAAGCTCGTTGTACTCGGGAGTACGCGCAAACTTCACCATGCGCAGCTTCATGACCAAATGGTCAACGAATTCCTGGATCTCGGACTCGGTGAAGGTACCCTCGGCGAGGTCACGCTCAGCATAGATATCGAGGAAGGTAGTATTGCGACCGATAGACATCGCAGCGCCGTTTTGCTCTTTAACCGAGGCAAGGTAGCCCATGTAGAGCCACTGAACCGCTTCCTGGAAGTTGCGAGCAGGACGTCCAAGCTCCAAGCCGTAAATCTCGCCGAGTTTCTTCAGCTCGCCGAGGGCGCGAGCCTGCTCGGCAAGTTCTTCGCGGTGGCGGATGGTCTTCTCGTCCATGGTCTTATGTGTACCGGCTTTTTCAGCCTTCTTCTCCTCAATGAGGGCGTCGACGCCATAGAGCGCTACGCGACGGTAGTCACCGATGATGCGACCGCGACCGTAGGCGTCGGGAAGACCGGTGATGATGTGGGAGTGGCGACAAGCGCGCATCTCATCTGTGTAGACGTCAAAGACGCCGGCGTTATGGGTCTTGCGGCGGTTGGTATAGAAGTCAACAATCTCAGGATCGACCTCGTAACCGTAGGCCTTGCAGGCAGCTACGGCCATGCGGATACCGCCGTCGACCATAAGAGCGCGCTTCAGCGGTTTATCCGTCTGAAGACCAACAATCTTCTCGAGTGATTGATCGATGTAGCCGGCCTTGTGTGAGGTGATAGTGGAGACCACTTTGGTATCCATATCAATGACCCCGCCGTTGGCTGTCTCCTGAGCAAAGAGATTCATAACGTCAGTCCAAAGCTTGGTGGTAGCCTCGGTGGGACCTGCCAAAAATGACTCGTCACCCTCGTAGGGGGTATAGTTTTTCTGGATGAAATCGCGGACATCAATAGCGTGGTTCCAGTTACCGTGGGTAAAGCCGCGCCACGCGATAGATTGGTCTTCTGTGAGGACAACTTCTGCGCCTACTTGCATAACACACTCCTCTTTTGCAGCTCCGATGACGGGCGCTGCCTAGGGCCGGAGACGCATGGGTGGGAACTCCTCTTTCCTACCGCCTCCAGCAATTACTACAACGTTCGTTTTTCAGACCACTGGGTAGGTGTGTGCGGTAACTGCTTCGGTGCGTTTGAGTGCAGCGGAGAAGCGATTAGCGAAACACTTGGTCGGCTTTTAACTTTACCCCATATAGTGTGTGATGCAAGTGCATTCTTACCACATTTTGGGTTTTTTCGAGCGTGCTTACAGAGGATGGATTGGTACGAAATTGCAGGAGATAAAGCGGTTGCGAGGATTGATTGTAGGCATTTGGTTTTTTGCAATCTGTGCGAAGAGTGCGGGAAGAAGCCAAAGCTAAAAGTGATACGCTATAGCCACTAAGCGCTATTGCAAACAAAGGTTGGTGACATGGGCAGCACATGTGGAACAGATGCGGGAAAGACTGCGCTCCGTAAAGGACAGCAGATTGTTCGCGATGCCGCGCCTGAGCGTGTCCGCGCTACATTGGACGCGCGCATCCTGGCCAATCTGCAGGCAGCTCCCGACTATCAAGACGCTGACCTTGTGCTTACCTATGTTTCTATAGGCTCGGAAGTTGATACGCGAGCTGTTATTGAGGACGCTTTTTGTGAGAGTAAGCGTGTTGCCGTTCCTCGCCGCACTGCCGAGAAGGGCCTTGAGTTTGTAGAGATTTCCTCTTTGGAAGAGCTCCATACCACCTCGTTCGGCATTCTCGAACCTGACGCTTCAGTGTCAGCGCTGCAGGCATCGGAGCTCGTGGGCTCAATTTGCTTGGTGCCGGGTCTTATCTTTGACGGAGAAGGTAACCGCATCGGCTACGGCGCTGGTTACTACGACCGTTTTTTGGCATTTTATCCCGGGCAGAAGATAGCGCTTGCTCGTACGCGTCAGCTGAGCTGCAATGAGCTTCCGCATGAAAGTCATGACATTGCCGTTGATATGGTCGTGACCGATCAGCGCGTCTGGCATTGTCGATAGCCTGGCGCTGCAAGTAGCAGCCGTTCCGCGTGCCTCTGTCCCACGCGCCTCTTCAGGCAGCGCTAGTTCCGCGCCTCTTCGGACAAATTGATTCAGCAGGTTTCCTTGACGCGCTCGGCAAGGATAGCGATGCCCTCCCGATAGCTGTCAAATCCTTTGCCGCAGCATAGCGCAATGCAAGCATCGCGCAGATAAGAAACGCGACGATATTCTTCTCGCTCGGTAATGTCGGTGAGGTGAACTTCCACCATGGGAATCTGTACCGCTTTCGCGGCGTCAAGCAAGGCGATTGACGTATGAGTATACGCGGCGGGATTGATGAGGATGGCGTCATAGGCACCAAGCGCATCTTGAATAGCGCTGATTAAATCTCCCTCGTAGTTTGACTGATAGCAAACGCAGTCGACAAAGCCTTGAGCCGTTGCTTCCTCTTTGCAGATTCTAATGAGCGCGCGATAGTCCTGTTTTCCGTAGAGTTCCGGCTCGCGAATGCCCAGCATATTGATGTTTGGCCCGTTAATTACCAGAAGGCGTGGTCCAATTTCTTCTTGCTCCGGCTCCTCGGCTACCTCGGAATCGACGTTAAAGGTGCCGGTATGGGACAGATCATCGGCGGACAGATCGGCGTCGCGCAAAAGAGAAATGAGCTGTTCGACGTCATTCTCGTCATCTGAGAGAGGGGATAAGGATGCATCTGGCGTGATTTTCGCTGAGAGATTGGCGTGGTTGCAGCAGACGTCTAGGGAAGCATTAACCTGGCTGGCTACGTTAGGTCCAAAGACGACTTCGATACCGTTGGCGCCGCGGCCAACGATGCCAAGCACGCCCTGCAGGCCCGCGAGCTTCTCATGGTCGATGAGCGCGGGATTGTTGACGGTCAGACGCAGGCGCGTCATGCAGACTTCATTGTCGACAAGATTGTCAGAGCCTCCGACAGCAAAAAGAACGTTTTCTGCAACTTGTTGAGTATTCATCGTGTACCCTTTCTGAGATGGACCCCAACAAATCCATCGTGCCTGCATCGAATACGGAATTTTTTGCGAGAGACCTCCCACGTCCACAGAGTATACGGCGAGAAGAACTCGAAACGCCCGTATCCTTTTGCGGTTCGGTGGACGGAACAATATATGAGGTGAAAGGCTTGAAGCTATCCGCAAGCGGCGGGCTGTCTGAAGATGGTGAGTCAGAGAGAAGAGCTACAGAAAAAGGTTTATAGAGAAAAGATCTACAGAGAGAAGATCTACAGAGAGAAGAGTGTTTTGAGCGCCGCGGCGTCTGTCGCCGGAGAACCCGTACAGGCAAAGAGCGTGTCGGCCCAGCTGAGATAGAGCGGCATGCGTACTCGCGCAATGGACTCAAGTCCCTGAGCTGCGGTAAGAGGTCGGTTTTTTGTGTCCAGTGTGTGAATCGGACGGTCGAGAAACACCAGGTGACCGTTTTGCTTGAGCGCCTCGTAATTGACGCTTGTAACCACAGTACCGCCGCCGCAGGCGATGATGTGGCCTGAGCCAAGGCCAGCTGCTTTGACCGCGGCTGATTCAGCGGCGCGAAAGGCCTCTTCGCCGGATTCGCGTATGATCTGTGTTGGCGTTTTTCCTGTTGAGGCTTGAACAGCGGCGTCGATGTCAACAAAGGGACGCCCACATAGCCGTGCGAGTTGTTGTCCCGCGCTTGTTTTGCCGACTCCGGGCATGCCGATAAGTACGATGTTTTGCAGGTGCTGTACGAGCCTTTGCTCGATTGCCTCAATCGTTATAGAATCGGCGGCCGTCATGAAATCGACAGGAAAAAGAGAAGAGGACACCGGCTCACCCGTAAGAAAAAGCCTGCTTGCCGCGCAGGCCTGGGCAACCAACATACCAAGACCGTTTTCAGCGGGAATACCACGCTTCAGAGTCGCAAGTAGCAAAGCGCTTCTGAGCGGGTTATAGATTACGTCGATGACGCCTTCAAGTTGTGTAAAACCGTCAAGCGTCTGCGGCGCCAGCGGACTTTTCGGACAGTTGGGATACATGCCTACAGGCGTGCAGTTGACAATTAAGGCAGCGTCGCTGTGGTCTTTGATTCGGTCGTACGGTATCCAGAGAGAACAAAGGTTGTGATGGAAGCTCTCTTCTGTGCGGCTGACGCCGATACTATGTGCACCTAGGGATTGAAGCGCGTAGCAGACCGCCCGCCCGGCGCCTCCCTGAGCGCCAAGCACCAGCACTTTTTTGCCACTGATATACGCGCACGCTGAGAGATTGTTCTGACGTTGTGAAAAGCGTTCCAGCAGCCAGAGAAAGCCCGCCGCATCGGTGTTGTCCGCGTAGATTGAGCCATCTCGCTTGAGCCTAATAAGGGTGTTTGCGGCTCCAATCGCCCGTGCGGCGTCGCTTGCTGTGTCCGCGGCGAGAAGTGCTTGTCGCTTGTAGGGGATGGTTACATTGAGACCGCTCCAAGTGTCGCGCGCGAGTATGTTCGCTACATCTTGAGGAGCCGCTTCTATGAGCTCATAGGGTGCCGACCCGAGCATGCGATGAATCTGCGGAGACCAGCTGTGGCCGAGCTTTTGTCCAAGAAGTCCGTACGTGATAGAAGACTCAGGCATCGGGCGTTTTCTCCTGAGACTTTGCAGTACCCATGAGTACGCGCATCAAAGAGGCTGTTGGCGCTTTGAGATGTTCGGGAACAGAAGCCTCTGCGAGATCTAATTTCTGCTGTTCGCGGTCATGGTCGACTATAGGAAGCCCTCGCGTGCGTTTATACAGGCCTATTTCCGTAGCAACGGCGGCGCGTCTGACAAACAGATCCAAGATCTGAGCGTCAATGACGTCAATTTGGGCGCGCAGTTCATTGAGGCTGGTGAGGTTGTGCGGATAGGAGACATCTGTCATAGCTGCTTACTCCTCATAGGGATTACGCTTTGGCTCTGCCGGATAGGAAAGCAGGGCGTCAAGAAGTACCAGAGCGGTCATTCCTTCCACAACGGGAACGGCTCGCAAAGCAACGCAAGTATCGTGACGACCGTGTACCTGCAGAGTTATTTCTTCGTTGCTTGTATAATCTACTGATTGTTGAGGCAAAGAGATGCTCGGCACAGGCTTAAAAGCGCAAGAGAACAAGAGCGGCGCGCCGGTGGATATGCCGCCAAGGATGCCGCCTGCGTTGTTTGTTGCGGGCTGAGGCTGACCGTTGCGTATCTCATAAGAATCATTGTTGAAGCTGCCCCGTGCCTCAGACACCCGAAAGCCCAGGCCAAACTCTATACCTTTGACCGCGGGAATGCTAAAAATTGCCTGAGAGATGCGACTTTCAAGTCCGTCAAATAACGGCGAGCCCACTCCTGCCGGAAAGCCCGTCGCAACACATTCGACAAGACCGCCTGTGGTATCACCTTCAGCGCGAATCTCCATAAGAGCAGCGGTGAGCTTCTCGCCAGCTTCTTGGTTGATGGTGGAAATGATGCGGCCGTCATGAAGGGCTGCAATCTGATGTTCAAGGTGAACTTGAGCTTGAGAGTTGTTACTGAACGCGTCAAAGGGCTCATCGGCGATGCCGGCGGCTGATTGTACATGAGCGGCAATCTGAATGCCCTGGTGCTCAAGCGCCTGAAGCGCTATACCGCCGGCGAGGCAAAGCGGAGCGGTGAGGCGCCCCGAAAACTGACCGCCTCCATAAGCGTCCTGCCGTCCGTGCCATTTTTTCCAGGCGCTAAAGTCCGCATGACCCGGGCGAAAAACGCTGTTTGTTCGGTCATAGTCAGAGGAACGCGCATCGGAGTTTTCAATGAGAAGGGCAATTGGAGCGCCGCGGGTGACACTTTTTGAGGTAAGTCCCGAGAGCACGCGAAAGGAATCGGATTCGAGGCGGGGAGTGTCCCACGGCATGCGTCCGGGCGCGCGTCGGGCGGAGAAAGTTGCGAGGGCGTCTTGATCAATCGTAAGGCCTGAAGGGAGTCCATCGATGACGCAGCCGATTGCCTCTGAATGAGATTGGCCAAAGACGGTAACGGTAAGCGTGGTTCCAAATGACGAAGGCATAATCTGTCCTGTCTATGCGAGCCCATCGCTCAGCTCGACAATGCCGCCGAGAGAGCGAAAATCCTCAAAGAAGGTAGGGTAGGATTTTGCCACCGCTTCCGCGTTGGTAATGGTAGTCGGACCATCGGCGTAGGCTGCGGCGATGGCTGCCATCATCACGATGCGATGGTCAGAAGATCCGCTCACCTCTCCGCCGTCAAGGCCTTCCATACCTTCGACGTGCAAAGCGCCATCTTGTACGGACGCCTGTCCACCAAGCGCGTTGAGGGCGTTGGCTATTGTTGCAAGACGGTCAGACTCCTTGAGGCAGAGCCTTTCCGCGTGGGTAAAGACGGTTGAGCCGCGCGCGAAAGCTGCAGCTACTGCGAGTGGCGGCACTAGATCAGGCGTATCCGACACGTTAAGCTGAATAGACCGCAGGTGATCGAAGCTTGCGGCCGCGTTATTGCCGTGCCGGGACACGCGCGCTCCTATAAGCGAAAGGGCTGCAAGTATAGCTCTGTCACCTTGCGCACTCTGCATAGCAAGGTTTGTGACCTCGATGCCGTTACCGAGGGCTCCTGCGGTAAGCCAAAAGGCGGCGTTGGACCAGTCACCCTCAATCTCAAGTTGACCTGGAGTCTTGTAGCTGACGTTGCCTGACACGTAGAACCGTGCGTACTCTTTGCCAGCTTCAACCAGATATGTTGTTTCGACACCAACGCCAAAATCAGCCAGCGTCTTAATAGTCAGGTCCACATAAGGGGCTGATTCGACGGGCGTGGCGACAAATACCTCGAGGCCCTGCTCCATAAGGGGAGCGGCCATAAGAAGCCCGCTGACAAATTGTGATGAAATATTGCCCGGCAACACAAAACGTCCGCCTGAAAGACGGCCCGAAAGAGCAAGGGGATAGGCGCCTTCAGTAGAAAGGCGAACTCCGTGCTCTGTGAGCTGGCCATAGAGCGGCGCGAGCGGGCGCTGCACGAGCGTTCCTTCAGCGTGGAATTCAACTTTGCGCCCCAAGGCTCCTGTCACAGGAAGCAGAAAACGGAGCGTTGAGCCTGACTCACCGCAGGGCAGATCGATTTTCTTAAGCTGAAAGAACGTGTGCTTGGGCTGTTTGATGGGGGATACACGGTAGCCTCTGACGGTTCTGGTAAAGTGAGCACCCAAAGCTTCCAGGCAGGCGATAGTTGCGTCAATATCTTTTGACGAAGCGTTGCAGTCGATGTCCGTGACGGTGTCGGCGCAGGCCGCGCAGATGAAGACGCGATGAGCCTCAGACTTTGAAGCTACCGCGCTGATGGTTCCAAAAAGTTCATGAGGGGTGATTGTCGCTAACACGCTGTTCCTCCTGTGCCACATCCGTACTCGATAATAGTACGCATTTCATCCTGTGAAAGCGAAACGATATCTGCAGAACCGATTTTTGTCGGGATGGCGACATTGATGGAAGATCCACGTCGTTTCTTATCGCGCCAGACGTAGTCCATGAGGGTTTCTCGCGTAAAGGTCGTGTCGACAGGCAATCCGAAACGAGAGACAAGCGTTTCTATCCGTTTGGCGTCTTGAGCGCTGGCAAGATGCACATGAGGATCTGATGCTCCGCGCATGAGGCAGCAAAGACCCGCCGCAACGCACGCGCCATGGCTCAGCGTACAGTCGCTTGCAGCTTCAATCGCATGGCCGATTGTATGGCCAAGGTTGAGCATGTGCCGCCTGCCTGCATCTGTTTCATCGGCAGCGACAAAAGCGCGCTTGATACGGATGTTTGCGGCGATGAGTTTGACAAGCGTCTGCGCATCGGGGGTCAAGAGGCTCGTCTTGTCAGCCGGTCCTGTCTCCAAAAGCGAAAAGAGCGCCGCGTCCGCAAGTACCGCATGCTTGATTATTTCTGCACAGCCGCTTTGAAATTCTTTTGAAGGAAGCGTTTTCAGAGTTGCGACATCGATAAGGACGCTGTCCGGTTGAAAAAACGCTCCCGCAAGATTTTTGCCGGCCGGCAGGTCGATGGCGCATTTTCCGCCGACTGACGCGTCGACCATCGCAAGGAGCGTGGTTGGTATGTGCACGACATGGCAGCCGCGAAGATAGGTGGCGGCGGCAAATCCGGCAAGGTCGCACACGACACCTCCGCCGAGCGCGATTATGCAGTCGTGTCTTGTCAGACCATGACGGGCGCATTCGTCCCACAGATGTGAGAGGCAAGAAACGCTCTTGGAATGCTCTCCGGCAGGAATGACGGTGTATGACATCGCTGCAAATCCAGCGGTGCCAAGCGAGCTCAGGAGCTTCTCGCCATAGAGCGGCCAGACATTGGTATCGCTTACAAGATGCAGACGCGTCTCTGCGGGAAACAACGATCTGAGCTTTTTGCCCGCGTCTTCAATCAAGCCGGCGCCAACGACCACTTCATATGATGCGGAAGGGGTGCGGACGTCAAGGCAGATGGTGTTGGAAGCTCTATCCACAAAGCGCCTCCCTGATGGAGCGAACGCGCTGCATAAGCTGAGAAAACTCTGCGGGCGTAAGCGCCTGTTCACCATCGGACAAAGCATGAGGAGGATCAGCGTGGACCTCGATTTCCAGACCGTCGGCGCCTGCGGCAACGGCGGCGCAGGCGAGGTCTGCGACGTAGGCGGCAGTTCCGGCGGCATGGCTTGGATCGGCGATAATCGGCAGGTGGGAATCGTGTTTGACCACGGGAATCGCGCTGACATCAAAGGTGTAGCGCGTGGAGTCTTCAAATGTCCTGATGCCCCGCTCACAGACGAGAACCTTGCGGTTTCCCTCACGCATGATGTATTCGGCGGCAAGCAGAAGCTCTTCGATGGTGCTGCCCATCCCGCGCTTGAGCAGCACGGGAGTTTGCGTTTTACCGACAGCTTTCAGAAGCGAGAAGTTCTGCGCGTTGCGGGCGCCAATCTGAATGACATGAATGCCAAGCTCAAGGTATGTGTCGAGAAGCGCCTCCTGGGTAAGTTCGACCACTACGGGTATATGTTCTTGGTGTGAGGCTTCCATCAGCAGTTCAAGCGCGCGCGTGCCCAGACCCTGAAAGTCATAGGGGCTCGTGCGTGGCTTAAAAGCGCCTCCGCGCAGCATGGTTGCTCCAGCAAGACGCACATCATGGGCAAGCGAGAGGAGACTTTCTCCCTCAACCGAGCATGGTCCTGCTATGACGGCAAAGTTTCCGCCTCCGATTTTGACCCCGTATCCGACGTCAATGCAGGTATCTGCCGGATGTGATTCTCGGCTTGTCAAAATGGCGCGCATGCATGCCTCTTTCAAACTATGAGTGCTTGGTGTCCGAACGCGGCTCTCGGTGCTAGGACGTAGTTGTCGGTGTTCGGGCGCGGAAATCACGGGACGCTTTGAGTCTATAACATGACCGATATCTTCCTTCTCTGAATTTTAAACTTGAATTTGCCTATGCTTGCTCGTTATACTTACCAACTATGGCCCCGTAGCTCAGTGGATGAGAGCGTTTGCCTCCGGAGCAAAAGGTCGTGGGTTCGAGCCCCACCGGGGTCACCAGGTATAACGTGACGGTATGCTGCCCTGTTTGCACCGGCGAATACATCGTCTTGTGGCATGTGTACGCTTGAGATATGTGTCAGTTGTGGAGAACTATGAGAGACTCTTCAGGCGTGCGGGAGACGTCTGCGCTGCGAGGATTGAGTTCGGCGGAGGTAGCCGAACGTGTTGCCGACGGCCGCGTCAATGCCAATACGGACGTAACGACAAAGTCCATTTCTTCCATCATCAAAGATAACGCTCTGACGCTTTTTAACATCGTCAACATCGCGATGGCTGTCCTGGTGCTTTTTACCGGAGAGCTGCGTAATGTGCTGTTTATGGCGGTCGTCGGGGCTAACCTGCTTATTGGCGTGATCCAGGAGATCCGTGCGAAGCGTATGGTGGACCGTCTTACCATCCTGACAGCCAAAAACGTGACGGTTATTCGCGACGGTACGGACATGGAGGTTTTGCCTTCAGCGCTGGTCGTCGATGATCTGATCCGTCTTCGCACGGGAGATCAGGTGCCCGCGGACTGCGAAGTCGTCCAAGGATCCGTAACCGCTGACGAGAGCCTTCTGACCGGCGAAAGCGAGCCTGTCGAGAAGAGCGTCGGAAGTGAATTGCTGAGCGGAAGCTTCATTGACCTGGGCAGTTTGGTGGGCCGTGTTACGCGCGTTGGTCAGGACGGCTACGCCGCCCGCATCAATGCTGAGGCGAAGTACGTCAAGCCGGTTAATTCAGAGATAAAGGCGACGATCAATTCGATTATTCGCGCAGGTACTTTCGCGCTTATTCCTTTGGGAATCGGTCTGTTTTTGCGCAGCTATTTTCACGCGCCGTCCGACCTCAACGCCGCGATTCTTTCTTCGGTCGCGGCGGTCATTGGCATGATTCCGCAGGGATTGGTGTTGCTGACATCGTCTGTTTTAGCTATTGCAACGGCGCGTCTTGCTGTCAAAAACGTGCTGGTCCAGCAGACGTATTGTGTGGAGACGCTTGCTCGCGTCGATACGCTTTGTCTTGATAAGACAGGCACCATCACTACAGGAGAGATGGAAGTCGCGCATGTGGTGGCCGACAGCCTGGATATAGAAGCGGATACGTCAGAGGTAATCGGCGCCCTTGCGGCCATTGTCTGTGCCAATGAGCACGATGCAAACGATACGGCTCGTGCCATTCTTTCGTATCTCAAAAAAGAATCAATCGAGCCTCCGCGTACTTCTCGCGCCATTCCCTTTACGTCGGCTCGAAAGTACTCCGGATGTGTCACCGAAGCGGGAGTCGCCTATGTGATGGGAGCCGCTCAGTTTGTAGTCGGCGCGGGTGTTGCCGAGCGTGCGCTTGCATCGGAAATCTTTGGAGAACTTGAACGCGTACTGGTAATTTGCAGGGTTGAGGGCTTTGACGACAATGACGCCCTGCAAGGTGAGGTAAAGCTTCTCGGCTTTGTAGGTATTCGAGACCAGATTAGAAGCACCGCTCCTGAAACGATTCGCTATTTTCTTGATCAAGGTGTTGACCTGCGTGTTATTTCAGGAGACGATCCGCGTACCGTTGCGGCTATCGCCGCGCGTGCAGGAATTCCTGGGGCAAAACACTGGGTTGACGCGACAACGCTTGCAGACGAGAGTGATATTGCCAAAGCTTCAAAAACATGCCGCGTTTTTGGCCGTGTGACGCCTCAACAAAAGCGTCTTTTGGTGCAGGCGCTCCAGGCGCAGGGCCACACAGTTGCTATGACCGGAGATGGCGTGAATGACATTTTGGCACTCCGTGAGGCGGATTGTTCAGTTTCGATGGCCTCAGGATCTGCCGCAGCGCGCAATGTCTCCGAGATCGTGTTGGCAGACAATGACTTTGCCCATATGCCCGAAGTTGTTGCTGAGGGGCGGCGCTCCATCAACAACCTCCAGCGCTCAGCGGCGCTCTTTCTGGTTAAGACCGTGTATACTGCGGCTCTGGCGCTTTTTTGCATCATCATGCCGCCGTATCCCTTCATTCCTATTCAGATGTCGTTGCTCTCTTTCGCGACGGTTGGACTCCCATCGTTTGTGCTGGCCCTTGAGGTCAATCACGAGCGCATTACCGGCAACTTCCTGGCAAATGTTCTGGAGCGCTCGTTGCCGGCGTCAGCAGCCATTACCGTATCGTTGGCGTTGATTTTGACGAGCGGCCGCCTGCTTCATCTGAGCGTCGCGGAGATGTCCACCATCTGCTTAGTGGTGACGGGAATCATTGGAATCGCTCTCATACGGCGTATCTCTTTGCCGCTTAACGCGCTTCGCAGGGCGCTCCTCGCGTCTGTCGTTCTTATCGTCACGCTTGGATGCACACTCTTCAGATCCTTCTTTAGGATATCGGCCATATCAAGTGATATGTGTATCCTTCTTGTACCTGCGCTGTTTGTGTCAATTGTAATTTTTAACAGGCTCTACGTTTTTCTTCATGATCACAGCAAGGAGAGCCGGGTCTTTTCGGCATTCGTCCGCGTTTTTAGTGAGGGCGACAATGAGCGCTCGCAAGGCTCGCGTGAAGAGTAAGATGGCTGCAGGACATTAAGGAAGGGATATACGCATGCGCTGTCAAAGATGTGGAGCGATTGTTCCTGAGGGAACGCCTACATGCCCGCATTGTCATGCGGATCTTGGCGTGACGCAGCGTATTCCTGTGGCTGACGCGCATTGGTGCCCCCACTGCGGAGCTCTTGTGGAGAAAAGCATGTCAGTCTGTCCGAAGTGCGGCGTGCCTCTTCCCAGGCATGCCAAAAGAGGCGTTTCTGCGACGCCAATCAGGCCTGTTCGAGATATCAGACTTCCCGAAATTGGGGAAGAATCCGCGTCTCGTCAGCGTAGGTCCGCGGCAACACTCAATTCTGATGTGCCCAGTGACGAGCAAACCGCCGCGCCTTCAGGTGCCGCCGCGCAAGACGCGCAAGACGCGCACTCTGCCGGCACAGGCACAATCGATTCGGATTCCACCGCGGTGTTCACACTCGATGAGCGCCGACCCGCACCCCGCTTTGAAAGCGCAATCCCTTCCGAGCCCGTCCACGACGAGGAGACTAGTCGCGCGGAAGGCATGCCCCGTATGCGCGTGGTTGTGGTGACGGCATTGCTAGCCTTGGTTTTTATGGGTGGATTGGTGCTTTATATCACGCATCCCTGGAATCCTACGGCCAACGATGAGCGCGCCACTCAAGGCATTGATCTTTCAAAGCAAGGCTTTCCGGGAACCGTTGAGAAACTCAAAGGCCAGGACGAAGACGAATCCAATACGCCTTCAACCAATGGGGATCCTTCGTTTCAGGCGATGGAGGCGGACTACGAGAAGCTTGCCGATCTTGAAAAGCGTCTGAACGATAATGAAACGTCATTTGACACCATCGCTATCAGCGGGTCGCAAGAAGAGCGTGAAGCGGCGGCTGAGGACGCTAAACAGATTGCCCTTGAAATCAGCAATGTCGTTTCGGACCTCTCTAACCTTGATGATGCCGATGGAGCCTACCGAACACAGCTTGACAATCTTTCCACGTTGGGAAATTGGCTGCGAAACCGCTCTGACGCGCTGAGTGAAGGCTGGAGTCGCTCGCTTGACTCCAAGAATCCGTCTGCCGAAAAAGAGCATATTTTAGACCCCGTTGACAGCATGCGCGATTCTTCGGGCAAAAGCGAATACCAGCAGCTTTTTGAAAAGAACTACGACGCGTGGAAGCCTACGAAGAAGCAGTAGGAGCTACCGTTTGTCTGCTGAAACTATGAAAACTGCGTGTTACTGCTAAAATTACAGAGTTATACGTTATTCCCGCTTTGGCGCGGGAGGTAGGAGGGCATAGCATGAGCTTTGGACTTGATCCGCTTTATACGCCAGAACGCGAGGTCACCGGTACTGAGATTGCCGTTTTCACTACGTCAAAAGGCACGATCCGGGTCAAGCTTGATGGCGCCGGTGCTCCCATTCACGTAGCAAACTTTTGCGAGCTTGCTGAGTCTGGGTTTTACGACGACACCAAGTTCCATCGCTTTGTGCCGGGTTTTGTCATTCAGGGCGGAGACCCCAATACGCGCGATATGAGTTCTGAAGACGTCGCGGCGGGTCGCCCCGGCGCCGATGGCCTTCCTGGAACCGGCGGCCCCGGATATCGCATCAAAGAGGAGTTTTCTTCAAACCCCTGCAATGCTCATAATGACGGAGCTCTTGCGATGGCTCGTTCTTCTCACCCCGATTCCGCGGGATCTCAATTTTATTTTTGCCTCGGTTCGCAGCATGGCTTAGACTCAGGCTATACCGTCTTTGGAGAGACGATTGAAGGTAAAGCGGTAATTGAGCAGCTCAGAGCAGGGGATGTTCTGAACTCGGTCCGTATTGAAAACGCGTAAAGCTTCCGGCTCAAAGGTATCTTGGAGGAAACTGTGAATCAGCAAGCATATGAACAAGGCAAGAGGGCGTACCAGGCAGGCGATTGGTTTTCCGCCGTCTTCCAGCTTGGCCAGGCAAAAGAGGCTGGCGAGAAAAACGGCGAGATAGACCACCTTCTTGGAAACGCTTATATGAAGCTCGGGCAGTTTGAGTCTGCCGTCAACGCGTATGCGGGCGCTCTGAGCGATGTTTCCTACGGTAAGGCAGGCGCGCTTTCCACAAACCGGGGACGCGCTCTTCTGGCCGCCGGCCGCGTGCAGGAGGCAATCGACACGCTTTCCAAGGCGGTTCAAGACGCTTCGTATACAACGCCATACAAGGCTTTTTTGGCGCTCGGCTCTGCCTATGAAAGGCTTGGCGACACGCGCAACGCCGGTATCGCTTATCGCAACGCTGCCGTTGACGAGGCTAACCCCAATCCGTCAGGCGCCCTGCGGAGTCTGGGTAAGTGCTTTATGGGTCTGGGTCGTCCTGTTGACGCGGTGGAGGCCTACCGCACGGCGCTTGACTTCCTGACGCCGCTTGAAAGCCAGGCTGAAGTTTACTGTGAGCTTGGCCTTGCCTATGTCGCCGCTAACCGCATGTCCGAAGCGGTTGACGCTTTCTCACACGCGTCATCAGATTCAACCTTTGTGATGAGCGACGAGGCAAGAACGGCTTATGAGGCCGCTCAAAACGCGGTGGCAAGAATCCGCTCCCGCAAGCCGTCAGAGACAGACGCTTTTTTGCAGGCGGCGGGATACGGCAGCTACGATCCTCTCGACCCCATGGGGGAGTCGGGCGAACTCATTCCTTCCGCTGAGGACACGGGCTTTTTCTCCCTGTCAGAAGAGGATATTCTCGCCCAAGACAAAAAAGAGAGAAAGATTCGCCGCAAGCACCGTCATACCGGTCTTAAGGTCTTTATCACGTTGCTTATCCTTTTGGCGCTTGCTGTTGGCGGCGGAGTATTTGCGTATACTCAAGGCTATGGATGGCCGACGCAGCAGTCCGTTATCGAAGGTATTTTCGCCGCGAAGACGCAGGGCTCAAACGGCTCCATTAAGCAGTTCATCGCCAGCGGCGTTGACGATAAGAAGATTCAAGACATCAGCGATGTTCTTCCTTCTACGGGCACTCCTACCATCACCAAGCTTGACAAGAGCGCTACCACATCCACCGTTACCGTTTCCGTTACCACAAGCAATGGCAGCAGCGTTGAGTATACCGTGGGTCTTGTCAGGGATGGTATCGGCTGGAAGGTTTCAGACGTCGTAACCAACGCCGTGTCTCAAAATTCTTCTCGCTAAGATGTGAACTCGCTTTTGCCCCGTGCACGCGGGGCGGGAGCGGGGTACACTAATAACGTTGCTGGAGATAAGGATTGGAAGGCGTCAGCGCCTCCAAAGAAATGATTGGAAACCATGTCTATCTTCGATTCGCTCTTCGGAGAATATGGCGGAGACCTCGCAATTGATTTGGGAACCGCAAACACCTTGGTTGCTGTGCGCGGCCAGGGTATTGTCATCAATGAGCCTTCCGTTGTCGCTATCGACAAGAGCGAGAGCCGCGTTTTAGCGGTCGGAGCAGACGCGAAGCGCATGATTGGCCGTACTCCCGGCTCCATTATTGCTGAGCGTCCGCTCAAAGACGGCGTCATTGCTGACTTTGACGTGACCGAAGTCATGCTGCGCTACTTCATTGAAAAAGCTCGCGAACGCAAGTATCCGTGGTCTCCGCGGCCGCGCGTCGTGGTATGTGTTCCCTCAGGGGTCACATCTGTCGAGAAGCGCGCGGTATTTGAAGCTACTATTCAGGCCGGAGCGCGCCAGGCGTATCTCATAGAAGAGCCTATGGCGGCGGCAATCGGAGCTGACCTTCCTATTGAAGATCCTACCGGATCCATGGTAGTTGATATCGGCGGCGGTACCACTGAGGTCGCTGTTATTTCCATGGGCGGCATCGTGGTGTCTCAGTCGATTCGTACCGCTGGCGACGAGTTTGATCAGACCATTCTTGAGCATGTTCGTGACGCGTACAATCTTTCAATTGGAGAGCGCACGGCCGAAGATATTAAAATCAAGGTTGGTTCCGCGGCTCCGCTCGCCGAAGAGCTTGATGTTGAGGTCAATGGCCGCGATGTCATGAGCGGGCTTCCCAAGACCGTGCGCATTGAATCGGAAGAGATTCGTCGCGCGCTTGATCGTCCGCTCGATGAAGTTACCAAGGCCGTCAAAGACGCGCTGGACGTGACGCCTCCAGATCTTGCTTCAGATCTTATGTACTACGGTATTTTGCTTACCGGCGGCGGCGGTCTGCTTCGCGGTCTTGACCAGCGGCTGCGCGAGGAAACGGGCGTTCCAGTCAACGTTAGTCCGACGGCGCTCGAAAACGTTGTTACGGGATGCGCCAAGGTTCTTGAAGCCAACGCGCTTTCCGGTGGATTCGTTCAAAGCGCAGGCTAATAAGGATGCCACTTACAAACGGGACAAGGGGTTTCTCGTCCAGTCTCAACGAAAATAGCAATAAGCACACCGGCGGCAGAACATTTATCATCCTTACGATACTTTCTGCCGTCCTTTTAACCGCAGGTGTCCACATGGGCGAAGGCGGACCTTTCGCCGCGATACGCGGCGGCTTTGCCACTATTACGATGCCTATTCGTCTGGTGGGTTCGGCTTTTTCGGCGCCGTTTCAAGGGATCGGCAACGTGTTTTCCAACCTTACGGCTAGCCAGGAAACGCTTACGCAGCTGAAAGAGGAAAACGAGCAGCTTCGTTCCCGCAACGCTGAGCTTGAGGAAGCCAATACGTCCGCGCAGCGGCTGCAGGGGCTTCTCGACCTTCGCGATACTTACAATCTCCAGGCGACCGGCGCGCGCGTAATTTCCGGTTCGAGCGATTCATGGAGTTCGACCGTTACCATCGACAAAGGTACGACCTCCGGCCTCGCGGTTGGCATGCCGGTAACCGACAGCTCGGCCGCTATCGGCCAGATTATCGCCGCGGGTCCAACGACGTCGACGGTGCGCCTTATTACCGATGAGCATTCCGGCGTCGCGGCTATGGTGCAGTCCAGCCGCGCTCAAGGCATGTTGATGGGTTCGGCATCAGGCCAGCTGACGCTCAATCAGGTGCGTACTGACCAAACGGTTAAGGTAGGAGATACCGTTGTCGCAAGCGGTCTTGGTGGCGTGTTCCCCAAGGGACTTCCGCTGGGCAAGGTCACGAGCGTTGAAACCAATCCGGGGGCGCTGTACTACACCATCGTTGTTGAGCCGCTCGGTCATGTGACCAACAATGAAGAGGTCATGGTCATTACCTCGCTTACGGAAGAGCAGAAGGCGACAGCCTCTGACATCTCCGACGCCGACGCTCAAAACGCCGGCAGCAATTCGTCATCGGGGTCAGATTCTGGTGACGGTTCGGGCTCGGATGGCAACGACACCAAAAATTCAAGCGATTCTTCAAGTTCTGCGTCGGGAACGGGGCAGAATACGGGTACGACTAGTTCTAACGCCGACGCAAACGGAAACACGTCCGTTTCGCCGTCAACGAACAGCGAACGGCATAGCGAGACAGGCCGGACGGATTAAGGAGGGGACATGCAGGTAGCTGACAGAAATAAAGAGCTGCGCACCACGGCACTGCTCGCCATCGTGTGTCTGATTCTCCAGCTTGCCCTGGCTCCGAATATCTCGCTGGCGCAGGGTCATATCAATTTCGCTTTGATTTTTGCGGCGCTCATGGCGCTGAAGGTAGGCGGGAGAACTGGAACAATCTGCGGATTTTGCGCCGGACTTCTGTATGACCTGTCTTCAACGAGCCCTGTTGGTCTTATGGCGCTGCTTCTGACGGTGATGTCGTATATCCTTGGGCGAGAAGTGCGTGACCGCCTGGCAGGTCATTTTGGCCCTTCAATGGGGCAGATGGCAATAGCTATCAGCATCGTGTCCGTTCTGCAGCAAGTATTTGCCTCCATTTTAGGGCAAAGCTCCAGCTTCCTAGGGTCTTTTGGTTTCATCGCCGTACCGACAATCGCGCTGACGCTGCTTGCGTCTTTACCCTTTGTGTACAGGTATTCACGCCAACAAGTTTCACATGCTTCTCTCGGCGGCGAGCGCGCGTTTCGCGGCGCAAAGCGTGCGGCGAAACATTTGAGGTAAATCGCTATGGATTTGACGCTGGTTATTGTGGCAGTCTGTGTTCTGGCTGCTATTGGACTCATTATCATCTATCTGGTGTTCGGAAGAAAGAATTCTCCGTTCAAGTTTGATATCGGCGGAGGCTCCCCGCGGGCTTCCGGCGGCGCGGACGCTTCTCCCGAAAAAACACTCTCTTCTCGGCTTGTTGGCTTGAGCGTGGCGGTTGGCGCGGTCTTTACCGCCTTATTTGCTCGCCTGTGGTCTATGCAGCTGGTATCAAGCGATGAATATCAAAAGCAGGCGGACAGTAACCGCACCCGTACGGTTACCACCGCGGCGCCGCGTGGCCGTATTTTGGATCGCAACGGCGTAGAGATTGTTACCAATCGTCCCAGTCCGGCGGTTGTGGCGAAGTCTGACGTATCTGAAGATGACGTAGAAATGCAGGTGCTTGCCAACCTCTTGGGCATGCCAAAGCGCGCGGTCTACCGCAAGATTATTGATACCTCTGAAGGCGCGCAGAGCCTTCGCACGGTAGCCGTTGACGTATCCCGCCGTGTCATCGCCGCTATCTACGCGCATCCCGGTGTTTTTGATGGTGTCAGCATTGAAGAGCGTACTCAGCGCTTCTATCCCAACGGAACGCTTGCGGCTCATGTGGTGGGATATACCGGCACCGTAACGCAAGAGCAGCTTGAAAACAGCAAGACCGCTGACGGCGGGTTCGTTTATGCCCATGGAGACATTGTGGGGCAAACGGGCGTGGAGCTGCAGTACGAATCGGCGCTGCAGGGCGTTCGTGGCGAGCAGACCGTCTACGTTGACGCAAGCGGAAAAGTGCTCGATCACAGTACGTCAATTGAAGCTCAAAGCGGCTCGGACGTTGTTTTAACCATTGACGCGAAGGTGCAAAAGGCGGCGGAGGACGCGCTGGTCGACGCTATCAAGGTGTCTCGCGCGGCAGGCTTTATGGGCAAGGCAGCGTCCGTTATCGCTCTTGACGTGACCAACGGTGAAGTCATTGCCATGGCAAGCTATCCGACCTTCTCGCCAAGCGTATTTGTCGGTGGCATCGCTTCGTCTGACTGGGAAAACCTTCAATCTGAAGACGCCAATTATCCGCTTATGAACCGCGTTATCGCAGGTCAGTATCCTTCCGGTTCTGTTATCAAAGCGCTGACGACCTTCGCGGGCCTCGATTACGGCGTTTGCACGCCTGAATCCTCATGGTACTGCACGGGGTTTTGGACGGGATTTGGCGAAGAATACGGCATGCACTGCTGGAAACTTTCCGGTCACGGCACGGTGAACCTGGTTACCGGCATCATTAACTCGTGTGACATTGTCTTTTACGAGATAGGCAAGGGTTTCTTTTACAACAAGGAGCACCCCGAAGGTATGCAGGAGGTCTTCCGCAAGTTTGGTCTTGGGGCGCTTTCAGGCATTGACCTTCCTGAAGAGGCGTCCGGCAGAGTTCCCGATGCCAAGTGGAAGTGGGATTATTTTTCCGATTCGCCCGACGATTCGCGCGCGTGGCAGGGTGGCGACAACTGCAACCTGTCCATTGGACAGGGCGATCTTCTCGTCACCTGCCTGCAGATGGCAAACGCTTACGCCGGCGTCGCCACGCGGGGCCAGATTTGGAAGCCGCATGTGCTGAAGAGCATCAACGCCCGCTCAGGCAACGGGTCTGTTATTGAGTACAAAAACAAAGTTATCATTGAATGCGAGGAGTCGGAGTCCAACTACGATATTGTGAGTCGCGGTCTTCACGGCATGGTCTATGAGGAAGACCCCGCGTATGCGGCGCACTGGACCAACTTGGATGTGCAGGTCAACGGCAAGACGGGCACGGCGCAGCAGATTACCGTAGGCGATCCGGTCGGCTGGTTTGTGGGTTATGCGCCTGCCGACAATCCCAAATACTGCATCTGCGCAAACGTTGACTGCGCTCCTTCGGGCGCTGGCTCTGCAATGTATGTCGTTCGCGACGTTTTTGGCGCTATCTACGGCCAAAAAGATACGGTTTCGCGATAGGAGGCGAGAAGAACATGGCGTTGGACACATCTGCCGTGACCAAACAGCGAGGTTTTTCTCGCTTCAGACGCACGAATACGCCCAAAGGGCTGACCGTCAACGGTAAAAAATCAGACGGCAAGCGTGATATCTTGGGCAATCTCTATCTGCCGCAGCTGATACCCGCATGCCTGCTTATTCTTATCGGTATCGTGGTCATCTATACGGCGTCGCTAAATATCGCGGAGGCGAGCTTTCCCCGCCACCTTGCAGGTATTGCTATTGGCGCGGTACTTGCTGCCCTCATTTGGCATTATGACTACCGCGGCCTGGCGAACATGTCGACGTTTTTGCTGATAGCAGTTTCAATTTTGATGATTATGCCGCGCATACCAGGGCTGGGCGTATCCATAAAAGGCATGACTGGCTGGGTGAAGATTCCCTTCATACCCCTGCGTTTTCAGCCTTCGGAGGTCGGCAAGATTGGACTTATTTTCCTCATGGCCTCCGTGGGCGCCGAGTATCACGGTAAAGTAGAGACCTTGAAGGATTACGTAAAGCTCTGCGGTACGCTGCTCATTCCTTTTGGCTGCATTATGCTGCTGCCCGATTTGGGAACCGGCCTCATTCTTTTGGCGATAGGAGCGACCGTCATCATTTGCTCGGGCGCCAAAAAAACATGGATTCTCATTACGTTTTCCCTGCTTGTCGCTGTGGTGGCACTGGTAGTAGTGACCTCGCTTATTCCGGGTATCCCGCATATTTTGAAGGACTACCAGATCAAGCGCCTAGTGGTATTTGTCGACCCGTCCATCGATCCGTCAGGAGACGGGTATAACTTGCAGCAAGCCAAAATCGCAGTCGGTTCCGGCGGCCTTTTCGGCAAGGGTCCGGGCAATGCTACGCAGGCAAGCGGCAGGTTTTTACCTGAGGCGCATACCGACTTCGTGTTCGCGCTCTTTGCCGAGGAGTTTGGCTTTGTCGGCTCTCTTGTGATGCTGGCGCTCTTCGCGTGGATGATCTTCTCGACGATTCTTCTCGCCATGCGCCTTGAAAATCCGTTTGCCAAGCTCACTCTTGTGGGTTGCGCCGCCATGTGGACATTTCAAATGCTGCAAAATATTGGCATGTGCATTGGCATTATGCCCATCACCGGCATTCCACTGCCGTTCATTAGCTTCGGTTCCACATCGATGCTTGCGCAGATGATGTCTGTGGGTGTGGTGCAGTCGGTGTGGCGACATCGTCAGAAGTCCGCGTAGTATTGATGCGATACAGGCCGAGTAAAGGCGGCATAGGGGCAGGTGAGTATGGCAGCTTCGATGACAAAGATTGCGGGCTCGCTGGTGAGCGGGCTTGGGGCGGATTTCGCGCAGATTGAGAGCGTGACTGTTCGCGTATACGTTGACAGGTCTTGCCCAACGTATCTGGCGCAGGCGGTCCGCCAGGCTCTTGTGCCTGAGCGTGTGAGTGCGCATGTCGAGGTGCTGTCTCTCGCGGCGTCTGAGGCGCAAACTTCAACAGTTCCCGATGCGGCCATTATTGTATCCGGAGGAAATCCACTGGTAGGCGAGAAGTGCGCAGAACTTGCCGCATCCGGTATTCCCGTTGCGGTTATCGTTGAGTCGGCTGTTGAGGCGCCGCGCGTTGCTGTTTCTGCCGAAGCCGCTCTGCGCATCAACATCCTGGCCGGCACTTCGTCTGAAGCTGTGCTTGAGCGTTTAGCCGTATGGCTTGCGTCTGCTACCGAGAAGGGCGTCTCATGCGCGGCGTCGTTTCCGTTTTGCCGGGAGGCTCTGGTGTCTTCACTGGTTTCCAGATGCGCCGCCACCAATGCCGCAATCGGCGCGGTCTCTATGATTCCCGGGTCCGACATGGCGCTGATGACATCCTCGCAGATTCGTCTGGCGCTTGATATCGCGACGGCTTACGGTCTGGATTCCCGCATTGATCGCATTCCTGAGCTTGCAGGCGTTGCTTGCGCCGGATTGGCATACCGAAGCGCTGTTCGGAGTCTTGTGGGCGTGGTGCCCGGTTTTGGCTGGCTGCTGAAGGCGTCCATGGGATATCTTGGGACAAAAGTTACGGCGCGCGGCATTGTAATGCGCATCGAACATATCAAAAAGGAAGAAAATCAGCCACAAGTTGTGGATTAATCTGGTAATTTGAGATTCTTATGGTAGACTGTTCCGAGCTGTGTTTCTCGCCGAGGGACATGGGGCGCCGACAGTTTCCCGCGCGCGCCACAGGTTACGGCGTTGGATACCTTTGCTCGGGTTCCAGAAACCGGTCTCATTGATAATCGTTGCACGTTTTCAGCAATGAAGGGTTACACACATGTACGCAATCGTAGCAACTGGTGGCAAGCAGTATAAGGTTGCCAAAGATGACATTATCGCTGTCGAGAAGCTTGACGCGCAGCCTGGCGACAAGGTCAAGCTTGACGTTCTCATGCTTAATGACGGCAAGAAGACCATTGTCAATCCGTCTGACCTCTCTTCTAAGAAGGTCACCTGCGAGGTTCTTGAGCAGTTCAAGGATAAAAAAGTCCTTGTTTTCAAGCTCCACAAGCGCAAGCGCTACCACCGTACCAACGGACACCGTCAGCAGCTTACCAAGCTGAAGGTCACTTCTCTTCCGACCACGCGCAAGGCTGCGTCTAAGGCATCCGACGAATCAGCCGAGTAACGGCGTCTGGATGTTTGGTTGCATCAGTACCTTCAACTCTTCACGTAAGCGGCTTTCAACGTTTCAGATTATTTTAAGATAGGCAGGTAGCACTATGGCACACAAGAAAGGTCTCGGTTCGTCCCGTAACGGCCGCGATTCTCAGGCGCAGCGTCTGGGTACCAAAATTTACGGTGGCCAGGCCATCAAGGCTGGTCAGATTATTGTTCGTCAGCGCGGCACCCACATTACCCCTGGCGTTAACGTCGGCCGCGGCAAGGACGATACGCTTTTCGCGCTCGTTGATGGCGTTGTCGAGTTCAAGCGCGGCGTCAAGCATGTCGTCAACGTCATTGAGGCGCAGGCGTAACATAATCGGCAATTCGTTTGCTGTTGTTTTTGCAAAGGGACCCTTCGGGGTCCCTTTTTTGGCATAGGGATGCTTGTAGTGTTAGCGCCCTTAAACGCTTCATAGCTCACATCTTCGAACGCTTCAACGTTTCAAAGCTGTTTCATGATTCCTTTTTTGAAAACTCCGTGAAGAGGAATTGGTATCCTTGCTCACAGGTTGTAATCGTGTGTTTGAGTTGCCGACACTGTTTTAGCCGTGTCAGCCTTGTTGTAGAGGAAGGGAGACTATCTATGAGCTCTAATCCAGCAGCAATAAGCTGCGCTTCAGCGACAAACTCCACTGCAACCGCATCCCGTAAAAACTGGTGGTGGCGTACTCTGTCCCTCTTCGGTTGACTGTGAGTCACTCATGCTGTTTGGCATATGTGAGGGCTCCCGGAAAGACCGGGGGCTTTTTTTATTGCCGAAATCGCGAGAAAGTATGAAAAGAAAAACGTAAAAGAGAACGCAGCAGAGCAACGCAGGTAACAACGTAATAGATAATAAGAAACGCGTGAAAGGAACGCATATGACAGTCCAAAAGTCTCATCGCAGCCAGAACTTGAACAGCCAAGACCTCAAACAGCCGCGTATTGCGGTTCAATCAAGTCGACAGGGGGCCCTTGATGTAACATCGCTGGTAACAGTGGCGGTACTCATTGCCGCCGGTCTCATTCTTGATTTGACCGTCGGCAAGGCAATCAGCGCGGTGGGCATTGCCCCGGAGTTTGTTATCGCCTCATTTTGCCTAGCGATCCTTTTGCTCAAGCCGAACGCGGTGCAATCGGTTATTATCGGCCTTATCGCCGGCGCGGTCATTCAAATCACCACCTCGCTTCCTGGAGCCGATTTGGTCGCGGAATCAATTGCCGCGCTCGTGATGTTTGCCTTTACCAAAAGCGCCTTCGCCGAGAGCAGAATTATGCCCTTTGTAGGATCCTTTGTAACGACTGCCGTTTCCGGTCTGATTTTTGCCGCGATTGCCGTTCCCGCTAAACATGCCGGTCTTGACCTCTTTCTCGTCATGATTCCCGTCATTTTGTGCACGGCGCTTTTCAACGCTATCGTGGTGCAGGCGCTTGCGGAACCTCTGTCCAAAGCGACACGCCGCTGATCCGCTTCAAAAAGGCCGCCTTTCGGTGTTCTTTTGACGATTTTTGCTGAACAGCGGACGTTTCTTGTATACACTCGTATATGCCGTTACATCAAACTTCAATCGTAGCTATGAATGGCGAGAAGAACATGCACTCCGTACTTGATTTTCAACATGTGACGTTTAGCTATCCCGACAGCAAAACGCCCGCGCTTTCAGGCATACACTTCCAGCTCAGCGAAGGAGAGTTTCTCGGTATCGTAGGGCCTTCGGGGGCAGGAAAAACGACGCTCACCTCGCTTATGTCCGGCGCGATTCCGCACCACTACCGCGGCACGCTGTATGGAGCGGTGTTGGTTGACGGGCAGGATACCTGTGACGTTACCCTGACCGACATCTCTTGTTCAATCGGCCTCATTCTTCAGGATATTGACGCGCAGATGGTTGCCGGCATTGTAGAGGATGAACTTCTCTTCGGGCTTGAAAATTTTGATGTTCCCCGCGAGCAGATTATGGATCGTTTGACGTACGCTTTGGATACCGTTGGTATATCCGATCTGCGCTACCGCGAAATTGCGACGCTTTCCGGCGGCCAAAAGCAAAAGGTCGCCCTTGCCGCCATGCTGGCGCTGCGTCCGCGCGTGATGGTCCTTGACGAGCCGACCGCCGCCCTTGACCCCGTCTCTTCACGCACCATTTTTGAAACGCTCGCCGAGCTCAATCGCACTGAGCGCATCACGGTCATTGTCGTGGAGCAAAAGGTCGCCCTTCTCGCCACATATTGCTCACGCGTCCTCGTACTGGCAGACGGCGCCATTGCCGCCTGCGGCTCCACAAGCGAAGTCTTTGCGCGCTCAGCGGCCTTGCGCGAACTTGGCGTTGACAGTCCTCGGGCTACACGCATTTCCAATTACCTGCGTAAACTTGGCTATGCGGGCGAGAAAGACGTTTCGCTGACAGTCCAAGACGCCTGCGGCCTTGTCGCGCGCGCGGTGGGGAAGAGCAGGGGGGTCTCCTACGACGTGCAGACTCCGCTCACCTCTAAAGACGCGTCTCTTTCTCCAACGTATTTGCCGCTCATCGGTGGTCCTGTGACGGCTGCTGACAGCGGTCCATTCAAAAAGGTTCTGTCTCAGCCGGAGGGAGAGGAAGTTGAGCCATCGCTTGAGCTGCTTGACGTTTCGTTTCGCTATGAGAGCAGCAATGACGGCGTTGACCATGTGACCTTTTCCGTAAATCCCGGTGAGATTGTGGCGCTTATCGGTCAAAACGGCGCTGGAAAGACAACCATTACCAAGCTGGTCAACGGCTTATTGAAGCCGCAAAGCGGTGATGTTCGCATTATGGGAACATCCACTGTTTCTCAGCGCACCAGCGAGATTGCCCACCATGTCAGCACGCTCTTTCAAAATCCCGACCACCAAATCTGCAAAGACACGGTTCTCGATGAGGTCGCTTTTGGACTGGAGCTCAAAGGAGTACCGCAATCAGAAGCGCATGAGCGGGCGAAAGACGTTATCGACGGCTTTGGACTTGACGCTCAGGCTTCTCCGTTTACGCTTTCTCGCGGTCAGTGCCAAATGGTAGCCTTGGCGTCCGTGGTCGTGTGCGAGCCTGACGTGCTTGTGCTCGATGAGCCGACAAGCGGCCTTGACTATCGTGAGTGCATGACCGTCATGCACGAGGTTGAAAAGCTGCGCGAGAAGGGCTGCGCCGTTTTGATGGCCTGCCATGACATGGAGGTCGTTTCTGACTTTGCGAGTCGCGCGGCAGTTATGGCGCACGGTTCCCTCATCGCTGATGGTCCTCTGGCTGAAGTTTTTGCACAAAATGCTGTTATGCGCCTCGCCGCTATTGAACCGCCTCAGGTGGTACAGATTGCGCGCGTGCTCTCGGAGCGCGTTGACGCCGCCTATACAGGACTGACAACAGTGTCTGAGATTGGTCGGATGACTGAGCGTATTGTGAGCGACGCCACCTCTCGCGCGGCGGCCGAGAAATTTGTCAGAGAAGCCGTTGAAGAACATCATCGCCATCGCAATACCACCAAAGGCCGCGGCGGTTCGGAGGTCTCAGATGTCAGGTAGCATTATTGATTACACGGAAGGCACGAGCTTTTTGCATCGCGCAAATCCGGTTGCTAAGGTCTTTCTCGCCATCGAGCTTTTCACGGCGGGCATTGTAGCTCCCGGCTACCCTGAGATTATTGCTGTTATCGCAGCCACGCTGCTTATCAATATCGTGGCAGGCAATGCCAAAAAGGCGTTTCGGCTCTTGGGAGCGTTTTTTGTTATAGGCGCTTGCATGTTTGTCGTTCAGGCGCTCATTGCGCGTTCGGGCACGCCGGTGTTCTACATTGTCACCGACTATGGTCTTGCTCAGGCGACAAATGTTGCGCTGCGCACCATCGCGTTGGCGCTGCCGCTCCTTTCGATGATGAGCCTTACCCGCATGGAGGACCTGACGAGCGCCTGCGTCGAAGTGCTCCATATTCCGTATCGATACGCGTTTACCATCACTACCGCTATTCGTTTCGTCCCTGTTTTTTCGCAGGAAATGGAGAAAATCAAGGAGGCCCAGACGGCGCGCGGCGTGGAGTTTGACGCAAAAAATCCTTTTCGCCGCCTGAAACTGCAACTCCCGCTTATTGTTCCGCTGATGATTTCTTCGGTGAAAAAAGCTGACGCTACAGCGCTCTCAGCCGAACAGCGTGGGTTTTATCTGCGCACGCGGGATTCCGCGCTCAAGCGCTATCCAATGCGTATATCTGATGACGTCATACTTGTTGTCGGCCTCATGTTTATTATTGGCATAGCGGTTCTCTAGTTTTCGCGCGCTTCTCGCCACGGTTTCTTTGCGGCTCGGTTTCGCGTACCATATAAACTGCTCAAAGGAGGATCCGTGGATACATTCACCGACCTGTGTCATATCAACGTAAAAGGCGGCGACGGCGGCGCGGGATGCATGTCGTTCAGGCGCGAGGCGTTCGTGCCCAAAGGGGGACCCGATGGCGGCGATGGCGGCCATGGCGGCGATGTGGTAATCGTTGCCGACCCGCAGCTGTCGTCCCTCATTGACTACCGATATAAGCACCACTTCAAGGCGGAGCGGGGCACGCACGGCAAAGGAGCACGGCGTCACGGCGCGGACGGCGAGGACTTGCTGCTCAAGGTGCCACTGGGAACCGTGGTCAGAGAGCTTGACCCGGAGACGCAAAAGCCCTTGTATGACATAGCTGATCTTACGGTTGCGGGCGAGCGCGTAGTTGTGGCGCCCGGCGGCCGCGGCGGTCTTGGTAACATTCACTTTGTGACATCGGTGCGCCGTGCGCCCGCCTTTGCCGAAAAAGGAGAACCGGCGCAAGATCACTGGATCGAGCTGGAAATGAAGCTGATGGCCGATGTGGCGCTTGTCGGCATGCCGTCAGTTGGCAAGAGTTCGCTCATTGCTCGCATCAGTTCCGCGCGGCCGAAGATTGCCGACTATCCGTTTACAACGCTCGTACCCAACCTGGGCGTGGTCCGCGCCGCGAGCGGTCAGTCTTTTGTCTGCGCCGACGTGCCTGGCCTCATTGAAGGCGCAAGTGAAGGCAAAGGTCTTGGTCATCAATTTTTGCGCCATATTGAACGCACGGCTCTTATCGCCCATGTCGTTGATATAACAGGCGGCTTTGAAGACCGCGACCCTGTTGAGGATTATCGCGTTATCAACCGCGAGCTTGCGACCTACGCGCCTGAGCTTGCCGAGCGGCCGATGATTGTGGTTGCCAATAAGTGCGACATGCCGGATACGGCCGACAAAATAGAAGAGCTGCGCCACGCAGCGGAGGTGGACGGACACCGCTTCTTTGCCGTTTCCGCGGTAACCGGTCATAATCTTGACGAATTTGTCGCCTACTGCGCTTCGGCAGTCGCTAAGCTTCGCCAAGAGTTCTCAGCAGCAGCACCGACTGTCGACCGCTCTGAAACCTGGGAGCACAGGCGTCAGCGCCGTGACAGCCGTTTTACCATTGAGCGAGAAGAGCGTCACGCCTGGCGCGTTTCTGGAGGCGCCATCGAACGTATGGTCATCCAAACCGACTGGGACAATGATGAGGCCGTCGCTTACCTGCAGCATCGACTTGACCGCATCGGCTTGGACGATCAGCTGATTAAGGCGGGCGCCGTCGACGGAGATGAAGTTCGGATTCTGGGGTTCGCCTTTACGTTTGAAGGGTCAGCGTCCGCGCCTGCACCAGACAGCTACGCTGAAGACGATCCGTGTGCTTTGGACGAACCCGCGGTATCTGACGAAGACGCGAAAATCGACTCTACCGATGGGATAGGGCATGAGTAAGATAATAAACGGCATGCACCCCGGACTTCCGAACCTCGGCCAGGATCCCTCAAAGACCTACCGATTGGGAATTATGGGCGGTACGTTTGATCCTATCCACTATGGACATCTGGTAGCTGCGGAAACCGCGTACGACGATTTGCATCTCGATGTTGTTGTCTTTATGCCCGCAGGCCGCCCCGCCTTTAAGCAGGATATGCGCGTAACGGCGGGGGAGGATCGCTACTCAATGACGCTTCTCGCCACGTCGGATAATCCCCACTTTGTGGCAAGTCGCTTTGAAGTGGACTTTGAAGGCATTACATATACCGCCGAGACCTTGACACGCCTGCGCGCGCTCTATCCCGAAAACGTCGAGTTTTACTTCATTACCGGCGCTGACGCCATCGCGGATATTGTCAGCTGGCGCAATGCCGGCACCGTAGCGGAGCTTGCTCACTTTGTGGCGGCAACGCGTCCCGGCTATGACCTCAATCGGGCGAGACGGGCCATTGAGCTGTCTCCCTATGATTTTGACGTGACCTATCTTGAGGTGCCCGCTTTGGCCATCTCATCGAGCTATCTGCGCGCGCGTGTAGAGCAGCACCAAAGTCTTCGGTACCTCACGCCTGACGCGGTTGCGGGCTATGTGCATAAACATGGGCTCTACGGAGCCGATTCAACGCCGCTCACGGCCCGAGGTGACGAGCGATGAGTGCGCCCTCAGACCACAAGAACACGGTTATCAAATTCGCAACGGTTATTTACACCTCAAAGCAGCAGGCGATTATCGAAGAGCTTGAGCGAGATCTTGACGCGCATATGCGCTTGCAAAACCCGAAGCGCTTCGCGCACAGCATTTCCGTTGGCCACATGGCCGAAACTATGGCTGTCGCGTACGGGATAGATCCGTATCCCGCGCGCGTCGCAGGCATTCTCCATGACTGGGAGAAGGGCCTTTCTAACGAGGATACGCTTTTACTTGCCGAGAAGTACCAGCTTGAGATGGGCGTCGCGTATGTGAAGATTATCAGCTTGCTTCATGGTCCTCTCGCCGCGCGTGAGCTTCCCAAGCTCTATCCATGGCTTTCGGAAGAGATTTTGAGCGCCATTGCAAAGCATACGACCGCTGACCTTGTGATGTCCGACCTCGATAAGATCATATATGTCGCGGACCTTATCGAGCCGCTGCGAGCATCGTATCCAAGCATTGTGCGCTCGCGTGAGCTTTTTGTGCGTCACGTTTCTCTTGAGGCGCTGTATCGCGCGAGCTTTACCTCAACGCTTTTGTACGTTGTGGAATCCGGCAAGTACTTGTATCCAAAGTCCGTTGACATATACAATGCTATGATTGGGTGCCCGCTCAAAGAGACTGAGCCGGACGTGACAAAAAGAACAGAAAGGTAGGGCCTTAATGGCTGTAACCCCATTTGAACTTGCTCGAATCGCAGCTGTTGCCGCTGATGATAAGAAAGCGAAGGACATTCTCGTCCTTGACCTGTCCGATCAAACCGACGTCTGCGATTATTTTGTCATCTGCACCGGAGATAACGCTCGCATGGCCGACTCCATCGTGGACGAAATCCGCGAGAAGATCCGTAAAAATACTGGTCTTAACCCGCTTTCCACAGAAGGCCGCGAAGGCTTGAAATGGATTCTTGTGGACTACGGTTCCGTTGTCATTCATGTATTTCAGCCGGAAGTGCGAGACTATTACCGCTTGGAGCGCCTGTGGGAAGACGCGCCGCGCGTTGACGTTGGTCTTGAAGCGTAAGAATGGGTCTTGAAGCGTAGAAAACAGCTGCTATACGTCATTTTTGCCCATGGGCATGGTATCCGAGATGCGGTCTTCAAAGCGGAGATCGCGTCCGTACTTTATAACGTCACTTCCGAATTTGTCCTTTAAGGCGTCGGTCACGCCGGAAAGGGGAGGTCGATGAGAGCGTGTCTTCTTTTTGCCCTGTCGGGTGGCGTCTGAGGGCGTAAGATCCTGCTCATCAAAAAGCGCCGGCTGTATCGGCCTTTGCGCGCCGGTGTCAAAACCGCTGATACCGACTCCTAAAAGGCGCACCGGCTGACCGTTATGCCAGACTTCCTGCAGGAGCTCTTCTGCGACAGGGCCAAACTGATCCTCCTGGTCAGTCATGGCGGAAAGTGTTTTTTGCGCGGTGTGCGATGAAGATACGGAGTTTTTTACCTTGAGCGTTACGGTACAACCCTTCAGTCCGTTCTTTCTGAGGCGCCGTCCGACGATACATGAGATGTGGCGTATGGCGGCGCGAATCTCTGTTTCATCGGTAAGGTCTTCCTTGAAGGTGCGCTCGTTTGATACGGATTTTGCTTCACTGGGCGCCGCCGCCTCGGACACGACTGACACCTCAAGGCCACCGGCACGGCGGATGAGACGGGGACCGCTGACGCCAAGCGCTCCCTCAAGGCGAGCTGTATTGGCGCGGGACAGCTCTCCAAGCGTTTTGATGCCAAACGAATGCAATACCTTCGCTGTTGAAGGGCCGATGCCGCTCATGGCCTCAACGGGAAGAGGAGCCAGAAAACGCCGCTCGCTTCCAGGAAGCACCACGGTGAGGCCGCGTGGTTTTTCTCGCTCGGAAGCGATTTTGGCAACCGTCTTGTTGACTCCAAGACCGATTGAGCAGGTAATCCCAAGTTCGGCGACGCGGCGCTGAATGCGCCGGCAAATTTCGATGGGATGCTCGCGAGAAAACCGACCGGGCGTGACGTCAAAAAAGGCTTCGTCAATGGAGACCTGCTCAACGAGGGGTGTTTCATCGAGAAGAATGGACATGACGTTTTGACTCAGCTCTTTGTAGCGAGCGTAGGAGCCGGACGTCCAGATTGCCTGAGGGCACAGGCGCGCCGCTGTAGCGGAGGGCATGGCCGAGTGGACGCCGAACGTTCGAGCTTCGTAGGAAGCTGTTGAGACGACGCCTCGCTTGTGAGGAGAGCCTCCCACGATAACGGGTTTTCCTCTCCAGTCAGGGTGGTCAAGCTGTTCAACTGAGGCGAAAAAAGCGTCGAGATCCATAAGGCCTATAGCAGGAGCGTCCCACCTGTCAGCGCTGTTTACATCAGCGCTCTCAAAAGACGCGCTCTTCTCGCTGGAGGGTGGCATACCGGGTCTGTTTCGTATCTCTTTCATGCCACAAGTATAGTGCATTTATAGGGCGTATGTTCGATAAAACAGAACAAATGTTTCACAGATATAGAGTCGTGCTCATTTTGCGAGGTTAAAAATATATCTTGCGAGGTGAACGCATTGCTGTAAACTAGTAATCCGTTTGTGGCTTTGCGGTGCAGCCTATCAACCAAACCGATGCGCCGCTTGACTGAAGGAGTTTTCATTGGCAGTTAAGATTCGTCTGGCCCGTCATGGTGCCAAGAAGCGTCCGTATTATCGCGTTGTCGTCGCTGATGGCCGTATGCCTCGCGACGGTCGTTACATTGAGGAGATCGGTCGCTACAACCCTCTGACCAGCCCAAAGACGATTGATATCAATCTTGAGAAAGTCGACGAGTGGGTCTCTAAGGGCGCTCAGCCTTCCAATACAGTCTCTCACCTGATTGAGATTGTTCGCACTGGCGCTCCCGTTGCAGAGAAGAAGGCTAAGCCTTCCAAGAAAGCACAGGCTAAAGCCGCTGCAGCTGCTGAGGCTGCCGCAGAAGAGACCGCCGCTGAAGCAGAGGCTACCGAGGCGGAAACCGAGTAACCGTGGCAGAAAACAGTATTGAGTCGCTTGACGACGCCGCTCTAGAGTCGTTTTCAGAGATGCCTTCCGATAAGGTCGCCGATCTTGTGGAGTACATCGTATGCGGTCTCGTTGATGACGAGAGCGCCGTATCGCTTGATGTGACCGATCATGAAGACGGCTCCCTCATTGAGGTGACGTGTTCCGAAGAAGACGCTGGCCGCGTTATCGGCCGCAAGGGTCGTACCATCAAAGCTATCCGCACGCTCGCGCGCGCTTTAGGTCAGCGCGTTGGTACTGCGGTAGATGTTGAGGTTGTAGGCTAAAGCGTGCGCAAGCGGTATCGGGCTCTTGCTCAAGTCGTTAAAACGCATGGAAAACGAGGGGAGGTCGTGGCTATTCCTGTTCACGGCCTTTCTTCTGTTATAACGTCGGGCATGCGCGTGGTGCCCGTGCCTCCCTCGCTTACGGGTCCGCGTGAGTATGAGGTTGGCTTCGTTGCCTCAGACCAAGAGCGAGGATGTCTCATCTCCTTGGAAGGGGTTACGTCCATCAAAGATGCGGAAGCGCTTGTTGGCAAGATGCTTCTTGTATGCGAATCGGACTTGCCTGAGGACTTTGAGCTGCATGACAGGGCTTCACTGCTTGCGCGGGAAGTCGTTGACAAACACTTTGGCTCGCTTGGTACTATTACCGACGTGCTGGTTTTACCCGCCCATGACGTATGGGTGGTTACCGGGTCTAAAGGCGAGATTCTCATACCCGTGGTTGACGCTTTTATCCGTGACGTCTCAGCCGGAAAAGCCATTTGCGTAGAGATACCAAGCGGCCTTATTGAGCAGGAAGAAGGAGATGACGCATGATGCGCTTTGATACGCTTTCGGTATTCCCTGAAGTTTTTGCTCCGTACCTCAACGCGTCCATCATGGGCCGCGCTCAAAAAGCTCATATTTTTGAATTTCACGCCTATGACCTGCGCGACTGGACATACGATCGCCATCACAGCGTAGACGACGCGCCATTTGGCGGCGGCCAAGGCATGCTGATGAAACCGGCACCTATTTTTGAAGCGGTGCGCGATCTTACCTCGCGTGCAACCGACCATGTTCATGTGGTGTTCTTCTCTCCGGCTGGAGCTCCGTATTGTCAAAAGACAGCTGAGCGCTTGTCCGCCCAAGAGCACCTGCTCTTTGTGTGCGGTCGCTACGAGGGAATGGATGAGCGCTGTTTTGAGCTTGCCGATGAAGTTATTTCACTCGGCGATTACGTGCTTACCGGCGGAGAATTGGCGGCGCTTACGGTCATCGATTCGGTGACGCGGCTGCTTCCGGGGGCTTTAGGAGACGAGATGAGCTCGCAAGACGAGTCCTTTTCTGAGGGGCTTTTGGAGTATGCTCAATACACACGGCCGGCTGATTACGAGGGGCGTCTCGTGCCTTCCGTTCTCCTTTCAGGCGATCACGGCGCTGTTGATCGTTGGAGGCGCGCCTCCGCTCTTGAGCGTACTGCCCGCTGGAGGCCGGATCTTCTCGCCACAGTCCCATTGAGCGACGATGAGCGGGCATTTGTTGAAGAAATCCAGGCGCGTGAATGTAAGCAGGACGTACAGAGGGGAGACGCAGCAGATGAGTAACGCTGATAAGCCAATTCGCAACAGCAACGCGCTGCTCGACTACGTCTGGATTATCCTTACAGCCATCGTGATTACCATACTTTTGCGGTTCTTCGTGTTTGACGTTTTCACCGTGCCAACCGGTTCAATGCTTGACACCATTCAAGAAGGGGATCTTTTAGTAGGGGAGAAAATCACCCTCCATTTTGACCCGCCGAAGCGCGGCGATGTCGTTACCTTCTACAGCCCAATCAAAAAAGATACGATGCTGGTCAAACGTGTCATCGCAACGGCAGGTCAAACGGTTGATTTGCGTGACGGCGCGGTGTACGTTGATGGGGAGAAGCTCGACGAGCCGTATACGGAAGGCAAGCCAAGCAATTCTCTGGCGGATCAGCCGGGCGCGCGTATTACCGACTATCCCTATACTGTTCCTGACGGATGCGTTTTTGTCATGGGGGACAACCGGACCAATTCGCTTGATTCGCGATTCTTCGGGCCCGTTCCTCTTGAAACTATCACTACCAAGACACTGTTTATCTTCTGGCCGTTCAACCATGCCCGAGGCCTTTAGCGCCCGGACCTAAGAGAAAGACGGATATGAGTACTACGCCGCTTACATTCCAGGATATGATTTTGGCGCTGGAACATTATTGGGCAGACAAAGGCTGCACCGTCATGCAGCCCTACGATTCTGAAGTCGGTGCCGGCACCTTCCACACCGCCACGATTCTTCGCTCGCTGGGACCTGACGCGTGGCGTACCTGCTATCCGCAGCCATGTCGCCGTCCGGCCGATGGACGTTATGGCGAGAATCCCAACCGACTGCAGCACTACTATCAGTTCCAGGTGCTCATCAAACCGTCACCGGAAGACTCGCAGGATTTGTATCTTGGATCCCTTGCGGCTATCGGCCTTGACCCGAAAGACCATGACGTGCGCTTTGTAGAGGACGACTGGGAGAGTCCAACGCTTGGCGCGTGGGGCCTTGGATGGGAAGTTTGGCTGAACGGCATGGAGGTCACGCAGTTCACCTATTTCCAGCAGGTCGGAGGCATTGAAGTCGATCCAGTGCCCGTTGAGATTACCTATGGTCTTGAGCGCATCGCCATGTACGCCCAGGGCGTTGACTCCGTTTACGATCTTGTCTGGAGCTATCTTCCCGACGGAACGCCAATGACATACGGTGAGGTCTTTCTGGAGAACGAGCGTGAATTTTCAACCTATAACTTTGAGGTTGCCAACGTGGAACTCATGCGCGAGAAGTTCGATGAATACGAGGCGGAGTGCCACGCTTGTCTTGAACGCAAACTTCCACTGCCTGCCTATGACTGCGTCATGAAGTGCTCCCACGCCTTTAATCTGCTTGATTCCCGCGGCGCTCTTTCTGCTGTGGAGCGCGCCAACTACATTCTTCGCGTGCGCACCATCGCCAAAGCGTGCTGCGAGTCATATCTGGAAGAGGTGGCTGATCAAAACGATGATCGGCACAACACGAAGGAGGTGGCCTGATGGCAGCTACTAAAGACTTTCTGCTTGAAATAGGCACTGAAGAGATGCCGTCCGCCCCTCTGCTCAAGGCTATCGTGCAGTACAAAAAGCTTGTCAGCGCAGGTCTTGACGAAGCTGGTCTCGCCCACGGTGAGGTGCGTGTCATTTCAACTCCGCGCCGTCTGGCCGCCTGCGTCAAGGACGTCGCGCTTGCGACCGATGAGATCAATGAGGTCATGCGCGGACCTAAATGCGAGATTGCCTTTGACGCTGCTGGTATGCCCACTAAGGCGGCTGAGGGCTTTGCGCGTAAGGCGGGGATTGAGGTTTCCAAGCTCGCGCGCCGTGTTGACGCTGATGGCCATGAATACGTATTCGCTGAGCGCACAATTCCCAGCGTTTCTGCGCTGAAGATTCTTTCCGAGTTGTCAGAACATACGATTGCCGCTCTTGACTGGCCTCGCAGTCAGCGTTGGGGCTCTACGCACGAGCGTTTTGTCCGTCCTATTCGCTGGATCTGCGCTCTTCTCGGCAGTGAAGTCGTACCGGTGCGCTACGCCGATGTCGTCAGTTCAAATACTACGAGAGGCCACCGCGTGCTGGGTCCTGGCCCATATGTCGTTGAAGATTCTTCCGTTTACGAGCAGGTTCTTGAGGACGCCTGTGTACTGTCAGCGGAGCGCCGCCGCGAGGTGATTCTTGAGGGCATCGCGCGCGTGGAAGCGGAGCGCCCAGGCTCCCATGTTGACGCGCCGAAAACCGTTTTTGATGAGGTTATCAATCTGACCGAATGGCCGAGCGTACTTGTGGGAACCTTTGACGAGGAGTTCCTCAAGGTACCGCACGAAATCATTACCGAGTCAATGCTTTCAAACCAGCGCTATTTTCCCATATATGATGCGGACGGCCAGCTTACACGCTCATTCATCATCGTTTCCAACGCCGATTCCGCCTGCGCCGAGCGGGTGATTGACGGCAACGAGCGCGTGGTTCGCGCCCGTTTGGACGACGCTAAATTCTTCTTTGACGAAGATCTTAAGCGTCCGCTTGACGAGTTTGCAGAGCGCCTGTCTGACGTGGTCTTCCAAGAGAAACTTGGCACAGTCCTTCAGAAAGTTGGGCGTATAGAGAAAATAGCCGCCGCCCTCGCTGAAGTGGACTCCGGTGACAACCGCGCCGTTGAGCTTGCCCGTCGCGCCGCTCACCTGTCCAAGGCCGATTTGGTCAGCCAGGCTGTGGTGGAGTTTACCAGCCAGCAAGGCGTCATGGGCGGCTACTACGCGCAGGCCGCCGGTGAGGATTCGGAAGTCGCAGACGCCATTCGCGAGCAGTATCGTCCGCGCTTTGCCGGCGACGCGCTTCCTTCCGGCAAGATTGGCCGCTATGTGGCCGCGGCTGACAAGCTTGATACCATCTGCGGTCTTTTCGCTATCAACGAGCCTCCGACCGGCTCTTCCGATCCTTACGCCGTCCGCCGCGCCGCCATTGGCGTCATCGCGCTTCTCCGCACGATGCCCCAGGTGCATCTGAAGAATTTCATTCGCTGCTCGCTTGAGCTGTACGCGCGCCAGGGCTTGCACTTTGACGCGCAGAGCGTTCAGGCGGACGTTGAGGCGTATTTCCTCGGACGCCTGGTAACCATGGGACGTGACGAGAAGATCTCGCAGGACGCTATCGATGCCATCGCGCATATCGGTGTCATAGATCCCGAAGAGTTCCTGCTGCGCGCCCGTTCCCTGGATGAAGCCCGCGCTCACGATCCCGAGAACTTCGAAAACCTTGCGGTTGCCTACAATCGTGCGGCTAAGCTGGGCGACATGTCGCTTGGCACCGATGTTGACGAAACCATGCTGACCGCTCCTGAAGAGGCTCTTCTTGCTGCCTGCAAGGAGGGTGAGAAGAACGTCGCGGAAGCGCTTGAGGACAAGAACTTTGAGAGAGCGGCGGTTTGTCTTGGAAAACTCCGTGAGCCAATTGATCGTTTCTTTGACGAAGTGCTCGTCATGGACGAAGATGCTACCGTTCGCGGAAATCGTCTCCGTCTTTTGAACAGGTTTACGCAGGTATTCGAACATGTCGCCGATATTGGCGCACTTTCGCATAAAAAGTAGAGTAATCTGTAAGGAGTTGTGGTAGAAACACTATCAGTAACTTCCTACTGAAAGGATGTACAATGGTGCCTCTCGATCTTGACAATGATATTTTCGATACGGGCGTTCCTATTCTCTATGTCATGTCCGATGCTCGTGGCGACACTGGCATCGCGGTTGTTCGCGCGGCCGCGGCTCAGTTTGACGGCCTTGAGATAGATGTTATCCGCGTTCCTAACGTAAAGAACGTTGAGCAGATGCGCGAGTATTTTGACGGTCGCGATGACGGCAAGCGTCCCCGCGCCGTCTTCCACACCTTCGCTGACGCGGCGCTTCGCCGTGAGATTCGCCATGAGCTTGACGTCCGTAAGATTCCCTCCATTGACCTGCTGGGACCTTCGGTCACCATCTTGTCAACGCTGACGGGCGAGGAGCCAAGCCGGGCAATCGGCGCAACCTTTAACGGAGACATCAAGAAGTAAAAACCGCCTGAATTAGACCGTCTGAGTTAGCAACCGTATATAAAATGACGGAGGCGGCTATCATAATTTCATGTAAATGATTTGGAGAAGCCGGGGCATGCGTCTCGGCTTTTTTCATGCCGCAAAACTTTGCGCATCGCAACAGTTCCTATGCCGCGACAAATAAATTGTACACAATCTATTCATACTTTCTGATTATGACGTTGAAGGCAGGGGAGTTGGGTATATGTGCATTGTGTAAATGATACGAGATTGGAGCCAATTATGGCGGATGTAATACGCAAGGATCTTGTTATTGTCGGCGCCGGACCCGCCGGCCTTTCCGCGGGAATTTATGCCACCCGCGCCCTTCTCGACACGGTCGTTCTTGAGAAAGAAGCCGTGGGAGGCCAGACAATCCTGACAACTGAGATTGATAATTATCCGGGTATGCCGCATACCGATGGCTTTACCATCGCTGACAGTATGCAAAAGCAGGCTGAAGATCTTGGCGCTCAGGTGACATTGGGCAACGTGACATCGCTCAAGCGCGATGAGGTTACGGGACTGTTTGAAGTCACGACTCCTGACGCGACGTATGAGACTCGCGCAGTTATCGTTTCCGGAGGCGCAACGCCTCGCCATGCCGGTTTCGAAGGAGAAGAACGC
Source organism: Lancefieldella sp. Marseille-Q7238 (assembly GCF_949152215.1). GTDB lineage: Bacteria > Actinomycetota > Coriobacteriia > Coriobacteriales > Atopobiaceae > Lancefieldella. The sequence continues at coordinate 251,875 of NZ_OX424407.1, read as the reverse complement.
TTTACCGGACATGGTGTTTCATATTGCGCTACCTGCGACGGAATGTTTTATCGAGGCAAGCACGTTTTTGTTATAGGCGGAGGCAATACGGCGGTTGAAGAGTCGCTGTTTTTGGCTCGGTTTGCCGAGAAGGTCACGCTTGTTGTCCGCAAAGATCACCTGCGGGCAGCAAAATACGCTATTGAGCAGTTCGAAGCGCATCCTAAAACCGATATACGCTACTTGACGACTATTACCAAGGTCGACGGTAACGATCTTTTGAATTCCGTGACCTTCCGCAACAATGAGACGGGCGAAGAGCATACGGAGACCTACGAAGAGGGTTCGTTCGGCATTTTTGTTCTTGTGGGACGCGTGCCTTCAACCGAGCTCCTCAAGGGGCTTGCGGATCTGACGCCGCAGGGCTATGTGGTAGCCAATCCGACCATGGCAACCAAGACGCCCGGCCTCTTTACGGCGGGAGACTTGAATGAGAAGCCTCTGCGCCAGGTCATTACCGCGGCGGCCGATGGAGCGGTAGCGGCGGCGTCTGCTGCTCTGTATCTGGGACAGGCCGTCGATGGCTAAGCGCTGACGGCGCCCGTGTCGCACAATATTTCTTTGCAAACAACTATATCTACCTGCGGATATATCATATTTCCGCAGGTAGATTGCTTGTTTTATAAGCAGGGGAGTCGAAGGTCTGAGATTAAACACGTTCGCGCCGCGCGATACAAAAGTCTATCGAATTTTTTATGATGCAGATAAGCAAGAAGGTTGAGGCGGCAAAGAAACTGAGTGAGCCTCAACTCAACAACGCCTTGACTAAAAGTCATGAGCCGGACGAAGCTAAGCGCAGTATAGTCTTTAGGATTCTTTGAACACCGGATGGGCAGACGATATTGATTTTGAGTTCGTTCTATGACGCGTATGTAGAAACCAAAGCCACAGAGGCGAACATGGAAAAGAACAGATTTCTAGAGAACAAACTATGTGACTACTAAACGACTATGAGTATTTACTCAAGTAGGTAGATTCTAATCGCTTAAAATGGCTCTCAGAGCCTCGTTTTTGATGCTTCCAAAACGCTTGAGAAGAGTCATGGTAAAGTCATGTATCGAATCCTCTGTATGTTTCTATAAAAGTCTGATAATCAATATTATGTAAAGTAGATGTGAGAAGAACCAAGCACCGGAAACCGAGACACAAGCCATCAGAATGCGCGCTCGCCTTCTCCGCGGTATCCAGAGGTCTTCGTATGCCACTCGCGCGCGTTTTACTTTTTTGCGTATGGTCGGCTGCTTGGATGACGGTCAAGTAAGTCCGATGCGGCGCGTGTCATAAGCGTGAGTTTCAAGTCAGCGTCATCTTCGTACACTTCGTCCAAAATAACCAGAATTGAATCGAAGGCTTGCAGACGTGTGCTACCGGTTGGAATGAATTCACTGCCAGCGCGCTCGATGGTGACAACGCGTACCTTGTCGGGCCATGGAACCTCTTTGATGCACATACCTTCGATACGGCTTCCCGCGCCAAGAGTGTATTCTTTGAGAATCTTCTCTCCATCGGTGCGACCGCCAATGGCAGGATGATCTGACGTGACGCCTAAAAACTGTGCGAGCAAGTGGTCATAGAACGGGTCAATCCGCATTACGTTAGCAACCGTATACGAAATGACAGAAACGGCCGTCATAGCGACAAGCGCTTCAAGAGAGCCGGTGAGCTCAAAGACGAGAACAACGGCCGTTACCGGAGCCCGTACAACGCTGGCAAAGATACCAACGACACCCATGGCCACAAAGTTTGGCACATATGCCATGGGAATACCAAAGATGTGCGAAGCGCAAAGTCCTATAAGGGTACCCACAAGTGTTCCCATAACAACCAGTGGAAAAAGCGTTCCGCCCGGGGTGCCGGCACTGAAGCAGATGGAGGTAAAAGCGTACTTCCCCACCAAAAGCGCGAGAACGCCCAGCTCCGTAAGGGTGGCAGGCTCTTTGATCTTCTCGATAATAGCGTCGCCGCCGCACAACAAGTCAGGCGCGGTAAACGCGACGATTCCCGCGATCATAAAGGGAATGATGAGGCGGGTATACGGTATGTGAGTTTTGATGTTGGCGTAAGCGTTTTGAAGAGTGAACATGCCGCGGTTGTGCAGCGCGCCTAACACGCCGCAGAGGATGCCTACGAAGAGCACGAAGGCATAGTCAATGTGCGGCAGCGGCTGCACGTAGTCAAGCTTCAAAACAGGCTTCATGCCAAGTACGTTGGAAACGAGAAAATCCGCCACGACCGATGAGGTCATTGCGGAGATGATGAGCGGCGCGTGAAACTCCTTTTGAATCTCTTCAACGGCAAAGAGCGTTCCGGTAAGCGGCGCGTGAAAGGCGGCTGACATGCCCGCCGCGGCGCCACAGGTTACCAGAAGGCGTTCTTCTCCCCTTCTGAGATGCAGCAACTTGGAAATCGCCTTGCCTGACATGCCGCCAAGCTGCACTGATGGACCTTCTCGGCCCATGGAAAGCCCGCCGAAGGCAACCAGGACGCCTTCGAGGAATTTTACCGGAAGAACACGATGCCACGGAGCATCGATACGGCCTATGACCTCGGCATTTGTCTGCGGAATGCCGGATCCTGACGTGAGCGGCTCCCAGCGCATAAGTCTGCCTACGCTCAGCGTCAGAACAATAAGGAGGACGAACCAAAGGGCGATAAAAAGCGCGTTGTTTGCAATAGTCTCTGTTATAGCGCGCATTTCTTGCTCTGCGTACGAAAGGGACAGTCGGTAGAGCGTCACGACTCCCCCGCCGAGCAGCCCCACAAGCGCGCCTTCGCCGACAAGAGCAACTTGAAAACGGCGGGAAAAGTGACGTCCAACTACGCTGTTGTCGCCCGCCTTATCAAGCGCCATTGTCTTCTCCCCTCTCCGTCATAAAAAACACGTAAAGCATACCTTGCTATTGTACGCTTTACGTGCTTATGGTTCAAAAATGAAGCCTGTTGGATGAGACTTGCTAGCCTGATGCGGCTCGGTAGTCTGTGGGAACAGGACTCAACCTTAGCCGCTGAAAGGTCCTCCGCCGTAAAACGCCCAGACAGATCCGATACAAACACCCAAGGCTTCGTTGGCGGCATGAATCATCTGACCGTTACCGATGTAGATGCCGATGTGCTCGTAGCCGGCGCGAGTAAAGACGCAATCGCCGTACGAGAGCTGATCCATTGAGTCCTTCCAGTTGCCGGCGGCTTTGATGTTACGGCCGATAGTACCGGCGGTGCCGTTGCGATAACCGAGGAAGCAGTAGTACACAAGGCCACCGCAGTCAAAACCACCCTGTCTTGGGCTTGCGCCTCCCCAGACATACGGCCAGCCGAGGCAGGAATAGGCAGATCCTACGCCGCCGCACGGATAAGGACTTCCGCTGCCGCCGTTATTTGAGCCGCCGCCATCGGAGGAATTGCCACCATTGTTATTGTTTGAATTGTTCGAAGGGGTGTCATTTGACCCGTTGTTATTGTTGGACGCGTTATTGGCGCCGTTGTTATCCGTATTCGTATCAGCTGGCGCTGAGGGACTGTCGTTGGTTGCGTAATTGATAGCCGCGTTGACGTTGCTGTTTTTGTTGCTTTCCGCCGCAGCCTGCTCTGCAAGCTGCTTCTTAACTTCAGCGTCAAGGGAATCGTAATAGGACTTCGCCTCTGCGATTTGAGCTTTTACATCGTCAGCCTGCGTCTTCATAGCCTGAATCTGCTCTTGCAGCTGAGCTTGCTGCGCTTCCAGCTCATTTTTCTGTTGGGTAAGCTGATCGCCAAGCGTTTTGACCTGATCGATTGAATCAGCCTGTTTTTTGCTGGTGCGATCCATATAGTAGATACGGCTGATGAAGTCATCAGGGCTTGAAGCGCCGAGGATAAAGTCAAGAGCCTCCTGAGGCCCCGCCTTATACGAGCTGCGCATAGCAGCGGCGAGAATACCGCGCTGCACCTCCAGTTTCTTCTCGGTTTCAGAAATCTCTTCCTGAACGTCGCCAATCTTGTTATTGGTGGCGTCCAGCGCGTAGGTTTTCTCGTTAAGGTCATCTTCCGCCTGGGTAAGCTTGGTGCCGAGAGAATCCAGCTTGGCAGAGGCCGCCTCCAGCTCAGACTGGGGATCCGCATAAGCGATATGAGAGGTCAGCCCTGCAAATACCGCAGAAGCAGACAGGGCAAACAAAGCACGACGTGTGATGTTGCGGTTAGAGTTCATATATATCCTTTCAACACTCGCAACAGCATTCTATCGCTTCTACCCTAACAGGTCGACCTCTTATACATAAAACTTACACTACTTTTTAACCTTAATAAGCGTATAGACGTCGATATTGGGATAATGCTCTGAGATGATTCCACGAGGATTGAGGTAACAAAGCTCAAGCGCGAACGTAAAACCTTCTACTCGAGCGCCCGCCTGTTCTGCAAGATGAGCCGAGGCAACGCAGGTGCCGCCAGTGGCTACCAAATCGTCAGCAATCAAGACCACATCGTCTTTGGTGAGAGCGTCTTTATGTATCTGCAGGTCATCGGTACCGTATTCGAGGTCATACGATTGAGTGAATACCTCGCGAGGCAGTTTGCCGGGTTTTCGGGCGGGAACAAAACCGGCGCCCAGGGCATATGCTACAGGAGCTCCGATTAAAAAGCCTCGCGCTTCGGCACCGATGACCTTCGTAATCCCGCGTCCCTTGAAATGACCAGCGATGTCGTCAACGAGTGCCTTAAAGCATTCGGGATCTTTGAAGAGAGGCGTGACGTCTTTGAAGATAATACCGGGTTCCGGATAATCCGGAATGCTAATGACATGGCTTTCGTAATCGTAGTCAGACAATGTTATCCCTTTCAAACGGCGCGTATTCAGGGGTTGAATACGCGAACGACAAAACTATTCCGATAAAGACTATGCTGAGCTGCTCTGATTGGCGGAGTCTATTTCTCGATCGGAGGAATCCATTTCCATATCTTTGAACGAATCGCTGACAAGCCGTGTGATGAGCTCATTTCGTATGGCGTTCGTGAGGCCAAGCATGCGAGTAAAGGCTTGCATGAACCTGCGGCGGGTCTCGGAGTTTGCCTCAACTTCAACTCCCCCGCCCTTTTTCGCATAAACTACCAGCGACTTTGCGAACATACTGGATTCTCGGTTAGCGGCCATCACGTATTGGCGCAGGTTTTTAGGCTCAAATCCAAAGTGTCTCAGCTCGTGAGCAAGACGAATAAGCGTCAAATCACGCCCGTCGACGAGATCTCGACCATGGGGAGAACGCTTCAGTGTGATAATGCCCACCTCTGAGAGCTGACGGACAAAACCTACAGAAGCTCCGACAAGATCGGGCATGCGGTCGATGGAGTGAAACTTTTCAACGATGTTTCGCTTGTCAACAGGCACCACAATAGCATCGGCATTGCCGGCCCCTATGATGGGAGCGGTAACTTGTCGCTGGTCTTTTGTCTGAGTGTCCTCATGGTGCGTATCACGAGAAATACTGCCAATCGCGTTTTTGCCCTGATCTTGGCGCTCAAGTTCTTCTCGAATGACGGACAGAGGCATAAAGCGATTCTTTTGCAGATACAGGATGGTTTCAAGGCGCCGAACGTCTCGCTGAGAGTACTGACGATAGCCGCCGGAAGAACGTGAAGGCTCAAGTAGACCTTCATCCTCAAGATACCGTACCTTTGAGATGGTGAGGTCGGGATAGCTTTCTTTAAGCTTATCGACGACCTTGCCGATTGTGAGGAAGCTTGCGTCAGTCATAAAAACTTCTTATACGGCGGGTTTGCTGGTATGGAACACCATGCGGAAGGTGCCAATCTGAATGGTTGAGCCGTCTTGAAGCGTTGCCTTATTGATGATGGCGCCATCGACCCATGTGCCGTTCAAAGAGTTCAAGTCTTCAATCGTGGCATAACCAAGACCGAGGTTTGAAAGATCAATTTGAGCGTGGTGGCGAGAAACAGTCATGTCATTGAGAAAGATACTGTTTTTAGGATCGCGACCAAGCGTGATATGCGCAGAGTCAAGCTCAAACGTTTCGCCGGTCTGAGGTCCCTTGACGATGGTTATCACGGGATTTGCGGGGCGATTCTTGCCCATCAAATCAGGTACCGTCGCGTCAGCGGAGGGCATATGAAAGATTTCTGTTTTACCAGGTTGCTGGTCATGTAGTGAGGCCATGAGGTAACTCCTTCAGATTGCGTACCGTTTCTATAATACCGCTAACGGCAGGCAATACAGTCCATCTCAACTAAAGCGTTAAGGGGAAGCTTCGAAACTTCGACAACATTTCTCGCGGGAGCAGGTGTTGTAAAGCGCTGCGCGTAAATCTTATTGACCGTATCCAAATCATTAAGATCAGCCAGGTAAAGTGTGGTTTGAGCAACGTCTGCAAGCGTGCAGCCCACCTCAGCGAGGATACTTTGAATGAGATCTATGACACGCTCGGTCTGCTCAGCAACCCCTCCTTCTACCAGCTCTTTATTGTTATTTGCAGAGATAGGCAGCTGACCGGAGGCGAAGACAAGCCTTCCAGCAGTGGTTCCCTGCGAATATGGTCCAATGGCGGCAGGAACGCCCTGTGCATTTATGGAGTACTTCATAATCTCTCCCTCAGGTAGAGGTTTAGAGCGAATGCGCACTGTTACTGTAACGCGCGGCCGCCAATAAAATCTCGGGATTTGCGGATAAAACCGTGAACGTCAAGTATATCTTGAGGAACGACAATCTTGTCTGAACCGTCAAGCAGCCTGAACCATGGCAGCGTGTCCAGACAAACTTTTGTAAGCTGCTGGCGCCCATGCACTTCAACGTTGTCAAACGACAGAAAGCTCCTCCAGATGAGCCGCGCCTGAGTCGGGCTTACCAATACGATGAACGCGTCAAGTTTCTCTAACGCCAGATGACCAACGAGCGCGGCGATTCTGGTATCAAGCAGAAGTGAAGCTATCTTGCCCTGCTCGGGAAGCACCTGGTCCGTATGCTTCAAGTAATCCGAAAGAACGGCGTGGGCGCCTGGTCCGGCGAGCATAAGTGGCACAAGAAGTGAATTTGCGTCCTCAAGAGCAACGCTGCCGTAAGGTGTCGCGTCCTGTGTTTTGATGCGCGTTATAAACTCAAGCCATTTTGAGAGAGCCGCTCCGCGCTGGGAAATGTCGATGTAGAAAAACTCATGGTCTCCCGAGCGCGCGACAAGGGCAACTGATACAACGCTTCCGTCTCCGGCAAACGCCGGCTGAAACGAAAGATCTCCCGCCTCAAGATACGGTCCGGCAAACGCCGCATCAATAAAGGCCGGAGCGTCCGCCCCACTGACGAGTTGGTACGCTGACCCTGAAAGATCAAACAGGCAGCATGCGTCACTGTTTTTCTCGGCCGAGAAGGACGTTTCGGCGATATATGAGTCAGGAATCAAAGAGTCGGTCTGCGGATTGATTGTGAACGCCGCTCCGAGAAGCTCATGTTCCGCGTGAAGGTTGGTTTGGTTGGACATGTCAATTTGCCGTGTAGAGGTAGGGCGCGACAGAAGCAAGATCGAAGATGTTATAGGCTGGTACGGTGTGCAATGTCAGCGTTGCTTGGTAAAGAACGCTGCCTGCGTTCCTATCCCCTTGCGCCCATGTTGCCTGACCGACAAGCTGACCGTTGGCTACCGGATAGCCTGATTGCAGGTTTGTAATGGTATACGAGAGGTCTCCCGCGCCTGGCCAGGCAAGGACGGTCAATGACGCTTGCGGGCGAACAGCAGCGCTCATAAGGAAATTGTCCTGGTAAGGATGGATGGCAGTGACGGTAGAGGCGTTAGCGACACTGATGTGCCTGAAATGGGCATATCCCCAGTTAAACATGATTCTCGTGTCGGCAAAGCGTCCCGCGTCGGTGGTGCAGCCGAGAACGCAGCTATAGAGCGTGACGCCATTGCGCCGTGCCGCGCCCAAAAAGGCTGTTCCGCTGTCCTCAGATCCCGTCTTGATGCCAAGCATGCCCGGATAGGTTCTGAGGAGTTTGTCGGTAGAGGGCCACGTAACTTCTTCTCCATTGACCACAGCGGTAACAGAGGTCATATGAACCGTGCTGGCGATGAAGGGGTAATGCTGGCGAGCATACCGAGCCATCAACGCCAAATCCCGCGCCGTGGAGTAATGATCGTCCGCGTCAAGACCGTGGGGATTCGAGAAGTGCGTGTTAGTCATGCCAATTTCAGCGGCCTTCTTGTTCATGAGGTCCGCGAATGCTTCCTGAGAACCCGCGACGTTGATGGCGATGTTGTATGCCACATCATTGGCCGAATGTACCAGCAGCACCTGAATGAGCTCTCTGAGCGTTGGATGCTCGCTAGTAGAATAGTTTGCAAGCACCGAGCCTTCTTCAAGGTCTACCGACACGATGTTGCAGGGTTGGTCAAGATCGATGCCCGAGTCAAGGGCTACCATAGCGGTCATGACCTTCGTGATGGAAGCCATGCCCATTTTGCGGTCAGGGTCTTTGCTCCAGAGAACGTTTCCCTGATCGTCCTCCAGGATAGCGGACTGCGCCTCCGTAATCTCAGGCTCCGCGGCATCATCGTCTGCGGCATAGGCGTACTGCGAAGCGCCGAAGGTGAGCGTTGCCACAGACATTATGACCGTAAGCAGAAAAACCCAGACAAACTTTACGAGTTGTCTATTGGCGCGCCCGCAGGAACACTTGCGATGAAGGTACGACATGCCTCGCAAGTCTTCTGACATGCGCTTCTGTGAGGTAATCGCGAAATCTTGCACGGTGGACCTCATTCGTTTTCCTCGGCCGCACGGATAATGTGTGCGGCCTGAACAGTATAGACAATAGCGGTTGCCGCGGAACAAAGGATGCCCGCGTAGACAAAGATAAGTCCCAGACCGCCCGACTGAGCATTGAGAACCGGCAGCCACGGGACGCTGACAAGGTTGAGGCCGTCTATGATTGGCATACCCAACAGCAAAAATGAAAAGCCCGTCATGAGGCAGGCGGTTGCAATCTTTCCGATGTAGACCACATCAATTGGCCGCCGGCGGAAATGTCGAACAATCAATGCGCCGCAGGTCAGATATGCATCTCGGCCGATAACAAAGAGAGGGATCCACAGAGGCAGCTCCCCTACAGCTAGAAGGCCGAGAACACCGGTAAACAATAGTACGCGATCCATAATCGGATCCATAATCTTACCAACCCAGCTGACAGTTTGCGTGCGCCGCGCTACCTGACCGTCAAGAAAGTCGGTTACAGCAGCGACAGCATAGCAGGTAAGCGCGACCCAGCGGTTACCGCGCGTGCAAAAGATATACAGAAAGACAAAGGTGAGGATGAGACGGCAAAACGTTATACCGTTAGCTGCGGTAAGTACTTGGTTAGAAGGGTTATCAGGCGTTCCGATGGGAGCTGTGACGGTACCGGCCCCCTGAGCGCGAGCGGCAGTTGCATCGGTAATGTCTTTTACCTGTGTGGTGGCCTTGCTTACTTGTGTGGTTACCTGTGACTTTATACGGTTCGTTCTATCTGACACGTTCTGTTGCTCCCTGACTTTCTGCGCTGGAACGGTTTGGCGCGTGGGCGGTGATGCTATCTAGTGTATCGCTTGTGCGGCCGTTTATGCGCTACACTCACTATATACTCACTAGTGGTATTGCAACTGAAACATCCGAGGAGTCTTATGATCAAGCTCGTGCTTTCCGACATGGATGAAACGCTGAAACGGGCAAACGCGCCGCTGGTACCTAATCGCACGCTGCAGGCTATTGTCGCCCTAAAAGAAGCCGGCATTGACTTTGGCCCGGCTACCGGCCGCTCCGCCTATGACGCGCTTCCCTTTTATAACTTTGACACAAGCTACCTGACAACAGCCATCTGCGGCTCCGGTAAGGTGGTTTACGGCAAGGGCGCACTTGTTGCAAAGCGCATCATGTCTGCGGAGACGCTTGAGAGAGTCCTTCGAGTTGTCACACAGCACAAGGATGCCTACTTGGCATATTTTGATGAGGGCCCGGTGGAGCCGCCACTTGATACGACTATTCGGCCCGGATGGATGATTTTTGGAGCCACGCGGACGCAGGTCGACTACATCAATGCGCACTATGATTCCTTTACGGCAGTTCAAGGGCCTGATGACGTACCGTGCGATAAGGAGTTTATTTCAGTCGGTATACTGACGCCCGCAGACCGAACGGCTCGTAAGGCCGTATTTGACAACGTTTTGGCAAAAGTCCCTGACATCGATTTGGTAAGCCCCTATACCGGCTGGTACGACGTCAATCCCAAAGGCTTCAGCAAAGCGGACGGCTTCAAAATCCTTATTGAATATCTGGGTCTAACTCCCGAAGAGGTTGTCTTTTGTGGCGATTCTGGAAATGATTTAGCACTTCTCGAGCTTTCTCCTTACTCATTTTGCGTTGGCAACGGATCTGATGAGGCGAAGGCGCAGGCAACCTACGTCCTGAACGGCACTGTTGATGAAGAGATTGTTGGGCAGCTCATGGAAGCGCTTGTGACAGACCACGGAGACATCAACGGCGCACACGTACAGGCGCTGATTAAGCGCTGACCGATTGTAAGTTTTCCCGCAGAATTCGCGCATCACCGCATGTTCTTGTTTGCCTTTGCAACGGCTGCCAGAGCGGCGGATCCGATATAGTTCACGGGGTTGGTAAAGTTTGGCTGGAAGAGCAGGTCAACACCGGCAAGCCCGTCAATAGTCATATGGTTGGCAATGGCCACAGAAACCACATTTGCCGCCTGCGCAACATCGTCATGTGTCGAGAAGAACTGTGCGCCTTTGATTTCGCGCGTAGACGGCTCCCAGACCAAGGTTGCGGTTACAGGTTCTGTGGTCAGCATAAATTCGGGACGGTAATTCTCGGTGATGGTAACAGAGTCATAGCTGTAGCCGCGTGCCTTGCCGCTTTCAACCGTAAGACCTGTAGCGGCCATTGAATACTCATACAGCTGGACGGCGTTTGTCGCCTGTGTGCCAGCATAGGGCAAAGTTGGCTCGACCATGTTAGGACCTATGTGCAACCCCTGACGCACCGCGTTAGTTGCCAGTGGGATATAGTCGTCTTTTCCAGTAACGTTAAAAAGGATGGAAGAGGAATCTCCTGCCGCAAAGACACCGGGAACGGATGTGCGCAGGTACTTATCGACCTTGATGGCGCCATTTTTTGCCATCTCAAGCTGTCCGGCAAACAGATCAGTGCGAGGCAAGAACCCGATGCCTAAAATGGCGTAATCGGCCGTATAGGAACCTTTGTCGGTCACAACGCTCACCGCGTCGCCGGTATCTTCAAATGAGACGACCTTCTCGCCAAGAGCCAGCGTGACGCCGTGTTTGCGGTAGACGCTTTCGATTTGATCGGTAATGTCGGCGTCAAAGTTCTTTGCCAAAACACGCGGCAACATATCAATGAGAGTAACCTGCTTATGGCGGTCAGAGAGCTGCTCGGCAAGCTCCGCGCCGATGTAGCCAGCTCCAATGATGACTACAGAGGAGGCATCGCCTGCGGCGTCGTGAATATGCTTGCCGTCAGCCCAATTCTTGCACTGAAGAACACGCGAACCGTTGATGCCCGGCAGTGGCGGCACAATGGGCTTGGAGCCGGTGGTTACCACGAGGTAGTCGAAATCGTCTTCGTACTTCTCCTCTGTCGTGAGATCAGTCCAAGTTACATGCTTTGTCTGCGCGTCGGCGGCCGTTACGTCAGCAGTCATGTGAACATGCGCGCCCGCCTGTTCAAGCGCTGCGGGCGAGCTGTAGAACATCTTATTTGGATCGCTGACATGATCTCCAGCCCAAAGAGCGATGCCGCAGGACAGAAACGACACGGTGTCATTGCGCTCAAACACATGAACTTCCCAATCGGGATGCGCGGCCAAGATTGATGTGGTGGCAAAGACACCCGCGTGAGTACATCCGATAACTGCGACTTTAGCCATGAGACTCTCCCCTTTTGACGCGTGTATATGAACTTTCAGCAAACAAAACTGTTCCTTAGAACAGAACGTTCACTAAATGCTACTAGATTAGTAGCCATTGTGCCACAATCGCCGTAATCTTGGGGCGAGAAATATGGAAACACCTTAGCGCTTTCTGTGTTTTATGGTCGCTTGGTTGATATCGTCAAGACTCTTGAATGGTCTTTAGGATGGAAGTCCTATCATCTCCTATTTTACAGATGCAATTCCCACTGCCCATAGCGGCAGATTCAGTAGCCAATCTTCCTTTTTATAATCCGCCATAGATGTACAAATAGACAATCTTGGTTTGAACTTCTCGTGATAGACCTTCAGACTTTTTGCCTGGAGATTTGTTTCCGCCTTGACCTCTATAGGGATTACGTCAATGCCGTTGTCAATAAGGAAATCAACCTCAGCCGCCGCGCGTTCTGCAGTCCAATAGTAGGTGCGGACCCCTTTGAGCGTTTTGAGCTGCTGGAGAACGTATTGCTCAGTTAGTGCGCCCTTGAACTCCTTAAATAGTTCATTGCCGTCCAACAACACATCTTGCCGCAGTCCCGCCATGCAGGCTAATAGTCCTATATCTACTAGAAACAGTTTGAAAGCTCTCTGATCCTCATACGCCCTGAGTGGTAAGCTGGACGTGGTCACCCAATGTACCTTGTGAATCAGTCCACAGTCAGTGAGCCAGAGCATGGCCAGCTCGTATTCCTTGGCTCGGGAACCTTCCTTGATAAGACCATATATAAATTTCTTGTTTTCCTTGGCAAGCTGAGCGGGAATACTGTTCCAAAGCATTCTGATACGCGGTACAGTCTCGTTGGGCGCATGCTTTGAAAAGTCTTGCTCGTAAGAAGCCAAAATACGCTGTTGTATTTTCCGCGCCTCGTTAAAGTCTCGATGATCAACTAGTGCTATTGTAGTATCTCTATATAGTCAAAATATCAAACGACTTTTTGACACAGAATACCTAAAATTCAAATGACATTTGTCGTCTGGACATTTTCATCCATCACAAACAAATATAAATTTCCAACCCGACGCTCTTTCCAGCCGAGGACAGTATGAAAAACCCTTACATTCATGGATTTCCCTAGCCAGCATTGGACCAGGATCCGCATGAATAACACACCGGAACGGCTAAATCGGAAGACCAAGCGACAAACCAGACCGATTGGAGCCTTTCCAGATGGAAATAGCGCCTTGATGCTTGTCTGCGCCAGACTTCGGCATGTAGCCAGTTCTGACTGGGGCATCGAGCGTTACATGAACATAAGAACCTTGACACCATCTTATCCTCAGCCCCTGATGGCTCAGGACTTCTCTCCACCGGCTTCTTGCGGCAACCTTCACTTCATTGCCTGTATGGCAGAGCTCATGAACCGTTAAAGAATCAATCACGCCAATCCTATAGACAAGAACCCTCATCCTTTTCTTTCTCCGGTACGTACCTGGTATGCCGCCGGCAGCCGCCCGGATCTTGCCTTCTCTTCCGTGTCGTCTGATTCGTCATATCCATCCCATGGAGCTGTGGGGTCGACCGGTATCTGCCGTTTCTTAAAGGCATTGCAGGTCTGGTCGATATGGCGGAAGGCAAATTCGAAATCATCTGTCCAGCCAGTGTGCCCGGTGCAGATAACGGGCCGGATGCCGCGATCCACAAGGAGCTTCCGCAGTTGTGTGAGCGACCGGTTTTGTTCTTTGATATCATCCGCAAGTCCGTTGATAAAGCCGTAACCGCCGTCCGCGCCCAGCCACAGGGCATCACCGGTGAAGAGATAACGGTTGTCAATCAGATAAACCATATGCCCTTTTGTGTGGCCCGGACAGAGAATGGATTCAATCTGAATTTTACCAATCTTGAAAATTTCCCTGTCCTTCAAGAGGACCTTCTGGTTACCCGTTTTTACCCGAGGCAGGGTATACAGATGGAAAAATACTTTCCGCTTCATTTCCCCGGTCAGATACCGGTTTTCGATCTCGCCAATGTAGAGGTTCGCATCCTGAAACAAACCGGGGCTGTCCTGTTCTACCGCTCCCACATGATCGGTGTCCTGATGGGTAATCAGAATCTCATGGATCATGGAAGGATTCAGGTTCAGCCATTGCATCTTCTCTTCTAACCGGTCATAGTTATATCCCGCATCGATCATCAATATCTGGTCGTCTTTCTTGTAGAAGAATACATTGGCAATCCACTCTCTGACCGCAGCGGTGTGTTCATCGATCCATCCGGTATTCAAAGGCTTGAAAATCCCTTTTCCCCGGTAGGTCTTTGACATTACTTTTCGTTGAAATTCGGTTGCTTTTTTTGACATCTGTTCTTTCCTCCTGTACGAACAAATTACTGTGGATCTTTTACCTTATCTCCATAAATCCAGTAATCACAGATGTCTCCCCCGGAAGCAATGGTATGCTCCCGCTTCAATACGGAATGCATCATACCGATCGTCACATAATCGATATTACAGAGAGCAGGCATAATCTCCTGATATCCGTACCGGCCGCAGAAGTCAGCAATCGGACAGAAGGTAAAGTGATAGTAAAATCCGTCTTTGTGAAGCGAGTCGTCAAAAACAAATTTCCATGTATTGTATTCCTCCGGATGCTTCTCCGCATAGGCAGCGCTCTTCTTAATATTATTTTTTAAAAAGCGCACTCCCTTCTCTGCGTTCATATTGACCATACCCATGATAGCCTTCAGAAATCCGGAATCCAGCATTGCATTCACAGCATCGCCCATCACATCCGGAGATATTTCCCGGTCTGACGCGAGCCATACAGCAATGATGACAAATGCCGTAGTTATGTTATGAGCCATAGGATTTTTATCACTGATGCCTTCGACTTTGGTCAGAAGGTCCTTGTAAATTGGCTTTGACCTTCGGATAACTTCTTTAACATCTCCCTGCCAGCGCTTTTGAAGTTCCGGTTTCAGGCCATGTGTCATGATTGCCCAGATAAATGGTTGATACTTCATCTTTCCTCCCTGTAAGCTGTGCCGCATTTGCGGCATCCAATACTTCCTCACTCACTGTGTAATTATGGCTTTTTTCTTCCCACAGCATGCAGGCGAAGGTGCGCCCTTGCCTCAAGGCACTCCACACGGAATCCTGCTGCCGTCATCAGATCCCGGACCTCGTCCAGTGAATAGCAGTGAACATCGCCCTTCCCGCAGAAACGATTCGCAAGTGGGAGTTTGCTGTGGTTTACAACCACAGCAAGAACCTGTAAATATGTATTCATTATAGATTGAAGATCTTTATCGTCAGTTAGTAGCTTCATACAACGCGTCGCAAGCTGCCAATAAATCTTGATCGTGAGAAACGACAATGATGAGATGATTCTTTCGGATGTCTTTAAGATACTGAATGAGGTTGGCTTTACTTACCGCGTCAAGAGCTGAAGTCGGCTCATCAAGCAGCATGACGCGCGGGTTTTTGAGCAACATGCGAATAATCGCTATCTTTTGTTTCTCTCCGCCCGATAAAGACGTATGGTGGGTATCGACAACCTCATCAAGATCGTTATTCGCAATAAAGTCATCAAGTCCAAGTAAGTCAGCTAATTCTATAACCCGTCTTCTGTCGGGCTTGTTTTTAGCGAGAAGTGTGAGATTGTTCCAGAGGGTATCTTGAAGAATAGCAGGTTCCTGTTCAACGAATCCAATGAGGTCTCTTCTTAAAGCATATTGGTCGAGCTCAGAGAGATGAAGCTGATCGTAGCAAATATCACCGCCGTAATAGCGGAAATACTCTCCAGCGATAAGTTTGAGGAGAGTACTTTTTCCAGAGCCGTTGTGTCCGGAAATACCATAGAGAGTTCCGACTTCAAACTCTCCACAAGCATCTTGAATCACGCTTACTTGAGAACCTGGATACGAAAAGGAAAGCTGTTTGAATGAGATCTTGTCCGTTTGGTCAAGAGATTTAGAGCCATGTTTCTCTTCAGGTTCATTCCAGAGTTGTTTTAACCTTGTGTAGTTGACCAACGCTTTTTGATAGTCATATCCAAATCCTGTGAAGTATTCTATTGCTGTCACCATAGTCGTAAAAAACCCAAGCGCAGTTGCGACATAGCCAACCTGAAGCGTTCCGGCAAGAACTTCTGTAGCAGCAACAAAGAGGAGCAAAGCTTCAGCTATCCCTCGTGAAATGCCCGTAAAAAGATTTATTTGAGCGCCAACCTTGTTAGTTTGATACATGGCGTTGCGAAGGGTCTGAAAGACTTCTCTCATCATTTTTACAGAACGAAAGAACAGAATGTGGAGACGAATAAATTCAACATTAGTAAGTTGTTCTTGCACACAAGAAGAATATCGAGAGAGTTCATCTTGAAACGTAAGACTTGAATCATAGGATTTCTTCTTAAAGAACTGATAGATACTGCCGGCAAAGAACGTCAGTAAAATACTTGCTATGGACAAAAGAGGGTTAAGTATCGCGAGAATAACTACCATAGCGATGAAGGTAGCGCCGTTTTCAAGGACTTTCGTAGCCGACATAAGGAAAAAAAGTGATATGCCATTCGTATCTTCATTCAAACGCTTGCGCCAATACGCCGGATCATATCCTACAAAAAATGAAGGAGTAAGGCGCTGGATGTGACTGACCGCCTGAAGTTCCAACTCAAATGAAGAATCCGCCTGCAAGTAGGTATAAAGTATAGAAGAGAGGTAATTAAAGACCGCCGCTAAAATACAACAGAAGGCCAATAACAGACACATATCTGTTATAAGAGGCATTGACGGATTATTTTCAAGCAGCATGTTGATAATATTTCCTGCTACTAAAGGAGACGCGACAGATAAGATTGCTTGAGCGGAACTTGAGAATAAATACCCTACAAGCATCTTTTTATTTGGAATACTTCGCCAGCAGAATGAAAAAAGGTCAAACATCTGACAGTCCTATCTTGATATCTCACGTTGTAGTAATACTAAATCAATTTCTCTCTTACTATTGTATTTAGTTGTGAAAACAGAAAGTTGCAACATTTTGGAAAGTTTTGGCGAAAAGGACGTGTCGTGGCCAGTTTTGTTATCGATTACGAGCTGCTTTCACAGACAAGGGCGTTTACCGGAGTGGATGAAAGTGATTTTGAGGCACTTCTCGCCCATCTTAAGGCCCAAGCGAGGCGCTATCAACGCGGTGAAACCGTGTTTTGCGCAGGTCAGAGATCGCATCGATTTGGCATCGTGCTTGCAGGCTCCGTGCATGTCGAGGGTTCTGATGCGCAGGGCAACATTTCTGTCATGGGCGCGTTTCATGCGGGCGAGATGTTCGGCGAAGCGTATGCGGTACTGGGTAACGTGCCTTTGCTCACAAGCGTCGTTGCCGCGGAGACCTCTGAGGTGCTTCTTTTAGATGTGCGGCAGCTTACGACGCATGTATGCGCGGTATGTACAGGCCTGGACCGTCTGACCACCAACCTGCTGCAGTCGATTGCCGAGAAGAACGTCATGCTGTCAAGGCGTATTCAAGACGCCGCACCCAAAAGCATTCGCGGCAAGCTGCTTGCATACCTGAACACGCGAGCCCAGATGGAAGGCTCGCGTGAATTTGACATCCCGTTTAATCGGCAACAGCTTGCTGACTACTTAGGCGTAGATCGGAGCGCTCTTTCCGCGGTAATCTCTTCTCTGGCTCGCGAAGGTGTTATCAGTGTACATCGGAGTCATTTTGAGCTGCTGTAGTACTAGCCAAGCTTCCAATAGGAAAGACCGAATGCTGGCAGTCTCACGGTGCTGGACAAATCAACGGACTCTCCCGTAAGCAGCTCGTGCGCCGCTCCCCCATTAAGCTGCACAGCGAAGGCGCATGCGTCAGCATTGACAGCAACCCAGATTTTCTCGCCAGCGCATTCCCGCTCAAAGACAAGCTGGCGATTGGTAAGAAAGACTTGCCGGTAGCCGCCGTACTGGAGCGCCGGATGCGTTTGATGGAGTTCGGCAAGCCGCGCAATCAAATCCGTGAGCTCATTCCATTCGGGCGCAGCAAAGTCTGGCCGAAGCACATCATCTCCATCACGCTTATCGCCTGTGGCACCCCACTCGCTGCCGTAATACACACAAGGAATGCCCGGCATGCCAAAGAGGATGCCGTAAAGCGCGGACAGATAGCGCTTATCTTTAAGCACCGTGGCAACTCGTGTGACATCGTGGTTGTCCGCAAAAGACAAAAGATGCATGCCTTGATATATGCCACCCTCGCTAAATTGTCGGTTCAAGGAATAGTTGATTTCAAAGAGGTTGAAGTCGTTAAAGCTGGAATACAATCCTTTTTGGCATTCGTAGTTTGTGCAGCTTTCAAGCATATCAGCGTTGACAATACGCTTGTAGTCGCCGCCGAGAATCTCGCCAAGCAGCAAAAAATCGGGCTTCAGGCTGTCGCAAAATGAGCGCAACTGCCGTAAAAAATCCTCATCAAGCAGGTAGGCCACGTCAAGGCGAAGTCCGTCGATGGCAAATTGCTCAGTCCATAGCCGAATGGACTCAAAGAGATGTTGCACTACCTCAGGGTTGCGCAGATTCAGCTTTACCAGGTCATAGTGACCTTCCCAGCCTTCGTACCACAGATTGTCGCTATACACGTCATTGCCGTCAAAATTAATGAAAAACCAGTCTTTATAGCGGGACTGTTCACGTTTTTCCAGCACGTCCTGAAACGCCCAGAACCCACGGCCAACATGGTTGAATACGCCATCCAACACTACGCGAATGCCCACTTCATGAAGCGACGCGCACACAGCGGCAAAGTCTTCATTCGTTCCCAGACGAGTATCGATGGTTTGATAATCGCGCGTGTCGTAGCCGTGTCTGTCCGACTCAAACACGGGCGAGAAGTACACAGCATTGCAGTCAAGCCTGGTCAGATGAGGTATCCAGCCAATGACTTTGAGAATTCTATGCTCGAGTACACCGTCATTCTCGCGCGGGGCGCCGCAGAAGCCAATCGGGTAAATCTGATAGAAAACGCTTTTGTTTGCCCAAGTTATTGAATTATCGTCAGCCATTGCCCTGTCCTCATCGTTTCGTATCTGCTGTAGATAAACCCATACAAGTATAGCGTTGTAGTTTTGGATAACGCCTTAGCTTACTTCCTTCTCGTATCGCTCAAGTTCCTTCCACCATGAGGAGTACGCGGAATCGCGGCGATGATCAGCAAGGCCATAGGTGGTTTTGAGGTAGTTGCCTACAAAGTCGGAAACCTTTTTTGCCCCGTTATAATTAAGGTGGTCTCCCCCGTCATACGAATCCGTTTCCCAGTCAATACCCATCTTTTTTATGCTTTCTGGCGTGTTGAGATCCAAATAATTAACTCCGAGTTCTTTGGCGAGGGCGGCAAAATAGTTATGTCGCGCCATGCTCCAGTTATAAGTGCTCGGCGTGCTGACAAGGACAGGAGTTATCCCTTTACTTTTGCAATATGCAATCATTTGTTTGAGATAGAAAAGATTGACCTGTGGAATCCGCTGCTGAGCGAACGTTGACGTCATATAGTTTGATGCATCCGCGGGCACTGTCCCTTTTTTGACAGCAAAGCCTTTATTCGGATCGCTCCAGGTGGCCGTGGGGTTTGTGAGGAAGTCTTTTGCGGTCAGGCTTTTCCATCTGTCGTGAAATTCGAATACCGGAAAAGTATCCTGTATCATGCGCATGAAAGCCTCCTCGGGTTTTGTTGGCGTATAAAAAGAGTTTGTCTCAAATACAGCTACCTTGGGCTTTTGAGTTTCAAGCGCCCGGTGCAGAAGCGTATTGCTGTAGAAAGGTTTTTGAAGCGGTGTTGCGCTGGTATATGAGGCAAAACCATAGTCTTTGAACATTTGTAGCGGTGAAAATGAAGCGTATGCTTCCGAGTCGCCAATAAAAAGAGCGTCCAGACTATAGGGCCTCTCGCCCATAACGCCATTGGCTTCCGGTCTGAGTGTTCCTGATTCTTTTGTAGTGTTTTTTGGCTGGACAATACGAGATGCCCCCATAAGAAGCAGGACGATAACAGAGCTCACCAGTATCGCGTTCAGCGCAACTTTTGCCGTTTTTCGCAAAGACATCATTAACGTTTCCTCAAAGTTCCTCTCAAAGTGTGTTGCTTTTCAATACGCCTCAAAACTGTGCGTACATAGGCGCGACGGGCGTATACCCCCAGCCATAGGCACCGAAAATAACAATGGACATAAAGAGTGCAATGCATAAGACACCACAGAGCAATGGCTGCTTTCGTGCCACGTGCCAAAATTGCGTACCACGCTCAAGCGAAATATCTACAAGAAAGACGACGCCTAAGGCAACGACCACTACCATATAATCATGGACATCCATACCCAGGTTTAATGCGCTTTTATTACAAAATGACTCCAGCCTGAATTTAGTAATCATGTGGATAAACATGGAAACGCCCATATCCAGCC
This sequence comes from Lancefieldella sp. Marseille-Q7238, assembly GCF_949152215.1. Taxonomy (GTDB): domain Bacteria; phylum Actinomycetota; class Coriobacteriia; order Coriobacteriales; family Atopobiaceae; genus Lancefieldella. The sequence continues at coordinate 231,495 of NZ_OX424407.1, read as the reverse complement.
CTTCGGCTCTGAAAAACAGTTCGCCGACAAAAATCACCATGAGTGTCCGGATTGTCTGGAACGTACGGTAAGGAAGACTGCTGCGATTTACGCCATATTTCTCGGCATACCTCTGCGCAAGAGGCTCAACGAGACCACCGAGCGTAATAAGAACAAAATAATACATACCGAAAAAAAGATACTGAGAACCAGCTCCATGCCACAGACCATTGAGAAGCCAAACGCAAAACAGTGCCATAGAACTGGCAACAAGCGGTCCGAGCCTACCGCTCAATCGTCGCCGTAGACTCTTGGTCAAGCGCTTTATCGGCCGACACAGCGTAACGGGATAATAGATATAATCCCGAAACCAGGCACCAAGCGTGACATGCCATCGTTTCCAGAATTCCGATGACGTACGTGAAAAAAATGGCTGTCGAAAGTTTTCGGGCATAGTAATGCCAAAGATGCGCGCCGTCCCAACAGTAACATCCATGGCACCTGAAAAGTCACAGTACAGCTCAAGAGTATAAAGTATTGCCGCCAGTGCAATACTACCTCCGTCGTATGCCGTAGGATTTCCGAAAACGGTTTTAACGAGAATATCAAGCCTGTCCGCAATAATAACCTTCTTAAAGAGGCCAAAAAGGATTCTCTGCATGCCGGCGAGCAGGTTGCTTGCTCGTACGGGAGAACCCGCAAGCAGCTGAGGCATCGTCTCGTTAAAACGGCAGAATGGTCCTTCGATAATTTGCGGAAAGAAACTCAGAAACAAAGCCACATGACCCAGGTTCTTATCGGCACATACCGTTTTTCGGTAGACGTCGACAAGATACGAGATGGCCATCAGCGTATAAAACGAGATACCAATAGGAGCGGCTAAGGAGACGGTAGGCAATTCGAGATGCAGTCCGATATGCCCCAGCAGGTCTTTAATCCCGCCTCCAAAGAAGCCGAGATATTTACTATTCATAAGCAGTGCAAGGTTGAATAGTATGCCGAGAAGAACAAGAAACCGCATGCTTCTGTCATAGCGCTTTTTGGTGAGCTTTTTTGTACTTTTTTCCGCAGAGCTAACCTTTGTAGCGCAACGGGATCTGATTCGCTCGATGCCAAGAGCGAGTAGCCACACCGAGACTGTAGATACCGCAATAAAAACTATAAGCCACTGGCTTATGATGAAAAAGCAGGTATAGCTTGCTATCAGAAGAGTTATCCAGCGCCATCGAGCAGGTGTCAAACTATAGGCAACTATAACAGCGGGAAGGAACACCACTAGAAAAAGAGGTGAAAAAAGGGAGGCCATAGGTAGTCTTTCTCTTTCAAATACTCTTTTGAGCCTTTCCTTTAGTCTTCAATCAGACGCGTGACAAGGACCTGAATGTTTTCTGCTGAATTAAAATTATCGGCAACAATGTCAACTGCGGGAATCTCAATATCGAATTGATCTTCAAGCTCTGAAATGAGTGCCACGATAGCAAGTGAGTCAAGATAGTGGTCATCAACGAGTGTGGTACATGTTGTTACGTCGACTCCAGGCATAAGCTCTTTCAGAATTGCAACAATCTTTTCCATGGTTATTTCTCTTTCTCGTATGAGCGGATGTTCAGGGTTTACGGGATTACGTGCCGTAGCGGTATCATTTCGAGTTGTATGAGACTGTGAAGCTCTATATAAAGAGTCCCGGCGTATTCATGCTGTCGGTTCGCAGCCCGCTACGGATGAGTTGAGGCGTGCCTGTATCGTCAACGACAGCAATCTTGGGAAGGTCGCGACTTAAAAACATAAGCATGCCCTCGGTCATACAGTAGGCACCCGCATTGTCAAAAGCAAAGACACTTCCTATACAAAGATTCTTTATCGATATCTTTTTAACCAAAATGTCATAAGCGGTGCAGAGAGAGCCACATATGTTCCATAGCCCATCTGCAAGAGTGCCGGTACCGTCAACGCTTTGAGCATCCGGACAGATATTAGATACCTCAGTAAAGGTACTGGAAACATCCGGCTCAAGCAACCGTACCGGCGGCTGCTTCATTGCCATAGCATGGCCGAAATAGACAAGATGATGCACGCCGCCGTCGACGATGGCATAGCGCAAGCCGGCGTTTTTCTTGGTATCGACGACTGAGGTTAAATATGTGCCACAGGAAGCCGCTATACTGCGACCGAGTTCAAGTACGATCTGTCCGGTAAACTTCAGTTGAACCAAAAGCTCTGCAAACTCGTCTAAAAAGACAGCTTCGTCCTCAATCTTTCCCACGCCAAAATAATCAACAGGAAAACCCGGGCCAAATTCAAGAATCTGCGCTGCAAAACCACAGTCGCGCTTAAGTTCCTCTAGAAAAGCGTCAAGTTTAGATAGCTCTCTGTCAAGGCGCTTAATTGAGTCTTTTTGCGTTCCCGAAAAGAACTGGATACCCTTTATAATAACGTGATTGTTATCCTTCTCGTCGCACACAAGGTGTTTGATATCCTCTGCATCAAGTCCGAATTGGTTGCCACTTGTGAGGCGCAGAAGTACGGGAATGATTGTATCGTAGCGCCTCGCAGTTTTACTGATAAGGTGGAATTGATTAAGGGATTCAACAGTATACGCTCGCACAGGAGCGTCTGTTGCAATGAGGCTGTCAATCATTTCTTCATCCTTATGAACGCCGGAGATTACCGTCATATTCCAAGGAATGCTAAGGTTTTCGCAGATGCGCTTCTCACCGGGTGAACAAACTTCAAAGCTGTCAACAAGATCTGCAAGCTCAGGAATGATAAAGGTATTTGCCTTGACTGCATAGCAGAGCTCTGTCTTTTCAGGCAGATGTGCACGAAGAAAATTCACACGTTTAACAAGTGTATGTTCATCGAAAATGTATAGCGGCGTACCAAAGGTGCGGACGCATTCTTTCAGTTTGCTGTTATCCATGTATATAGCTTTCTTCCATCAACTGAACCCGGTCAACCTTGCCATTTTTTGTCAAGGGCATGCCAGTTACCATCATGACTTTACTGGGAACCATAAACCGCGGTAGGCGATTTCTTAGTTTTTGAGCTAATAGGACTTCATCAACATTCCCTTCGTAAAACGCAAGGAGACGATTACGTTTGTGGTCGTAAACACTTCTACATCGTGTAACGCCATCCTGCCTTTCAACCGTGCGGTCGATTTCTTCCAGCTCAATGCGATGCCCTTGATGCTTGATTTGGTTATCGCGCCTTCCTCTGTAAAGAATCTCTCCCCCTTCCAGAATTTCCGCATAATCTCCTGTACGATAGACTGGATCCGTATAAAGATTGTTGCGGGGATTTTGCACAAAACCAAACGATTCGCTGACGTTTTTTTGACTGTTGAGCATACCAACATACCCGCTTGCAAGGGAGCTTCCTCTTACATAAATTTCTCCGACGTCACCGACTTCTGTTGCAAGGTTCCCATCATCTTTGAGAAGAAAAACCTCCCTATTGGCAAAGGCCGTTCCCAAAGGAATGCCATATGGATAGGTGCGATTCCTATCAACCACGTGATACATACAGTTGCAAATGATTTCAGAGGGGCCATAAAGGTTAACGAACTTAGCCTCATGGAGTACCTTCATCCAACGGTCAAGATGACGTTTAGGCATAATTTCGCCACTAAACAATACCATTCTGACGGAAGACAAATCATGTCCATCAAGGGCGTGAAGTGTTGTCATGAGGCAAAGGGCAGCGACAGCCCATATCATCACGGTAACGTTTTTAATTTCAAGATATTTTGCAAGCTCAAAAGGCTTTGAAAAGAGCGTGCGTGGAATAAGTATGAGCGTTGCGCCTACCGCCAGCGCTCCGTAAATGTCTTTTACCGATACGTCAAAGTCAAAAGGAGCCTGATTTGCAATGCGATCATCGCCGCGTATGTCAAAGGTAGCTACGAATGAGTCTATGAAACTCAGGACTGCTTTGTGATGCACAACCACACCTTTAGGCTTTCCTGTAGTTCCTGATGTAAAGAGAATGTAGACAGGATCAACATCGATAGACGACAATCTGATATTTGCAAGAAGCTCGTCATTTTCTTTGATTTGATTCGGGCTTAGGGTGTCATTGAGCGTGCAGCTTACAAACAAACTGTCAAGATGGACGACAGTCTTTGCTCCAAGACAAAGATCCTCTTGGCGATTACGCGTAAGAAAATCCGCATTGCTCTTTCTACCATCAATAACGAGCGGGTTATTGAGCGCGCTGCAAATGTTACGTATTCGCTTAACGGGAGCATTCGGGTCAACGGGAACATAGAAGCCGCCTGCATAAAGCGTGCCGAGCATTGCGATAAGAGTTGAGAAGCTCTTTTTCGAAACAATAACGACCGCTCGTCCAGTAGCTCCAAAGCGCGCAAGCGCGACTCCTGCCCTTTTGCTGGACTCTAAGAGCTCCTTATAGGAATATGCTCCGCTTTCATCGATAATCGCACAGTGATTCGGATGATGTCGTGCGCTTTCTTCAAGGTATTCAAGAACATTTAATTTTTGATTCATAGCTCTTCCTTTCTCTTGTTATCAAGTTTGGAAGAGCAACCTTATGGAAGCCTAAGAGCTTCTTAAATATTTCTTTAGGTTTGTTACTGCTTAAAATCTTGATCTGCCAAAGGAACAATAATGACAGCCTCTGTCGAAAATGGCGGACGTGGCTTTTTGGAAAATTCAATAGTCGCGCCGTTAAGATCAGCACATCGCTTGGCAATAGATAGCCCAAGGCCTGTACCGCTGTATGCCGAACGAGCATCATCTTCTGTAATGAATTCTTCAAAAATATGATCACGTAGGCGCTTAGGAATGCCACGACCCGTATCAAGAACGCTAATCCTTACCGCTCTGTCCAGTTTCCGACAGGAAACCAGAATCTGCGTGCCTGAAACATTATGCTTAAAAGCGTTGTCAATAAGATTTGCAATCATGCGTTGGAAAAGCTGAGTGTCAATGAGAACAGGACAGCTTTCTTCGTCGATCTCCGCTTCTATGGTGCATCCAGCCTGCTCGACATCGGGAGATCTGTCAATGATGATTGAGCGAATAAACTCACACATATCACAGGAAATAAGTTCAGGTCTATAACTGGGATGGTCCATTTTTGCATAGGTAAACAAGGAGTCCAGCATATCTGATGAAATGATGGCCTTCTCGCGTATGGTTGCCAGATAGACAGAGCGTTTATTGTCCGGGATTGTGCCGTCGAAGAGCGCTTGAGCATATCCAAGAATAACAGTCAGCGGAGTTTTCAGATCATGCGAGACATCTGTAATTATCCTTTGTTTTTCCTGTTGTGAAGCGTCAAGCTCGTCCATAAGCTCCGCAAAGTTGTCGAAGGTCGGTCTGAGCTCAGAAGCAAGACGACCTCTCATTTCAACAGGAGTCTTCCTGTCCAATCTTCGTATTTTAATGGCAGCATCAAGCGGTTTAATTGCGCATCTGATGGTATAGGCAAGAGACAGTACCACAAGCATGGTAGCGACAATCAAAAGGGAAATAGAAATAAGCCATAAACGGCTTGCTGATTCGAATGCAGTTTCATACGTAGACATCTGCAGGGCAGGAGTTGCTAACACAAGCGTGCGCTCTTCTCCATCTGCATTGGTGTATTCATATTTTTCAATAGACATCCTATTTTCAAATATGCCTTTCAGTAAACTGAATTCAAATTCGGTTAGGTGTTTTTTACCCGGGAAGAGATTGCCGGAAAGAATGTTGAGATCTTGGTCGACAACGCATTCCCCTTCGATTTTTTCAAGACCGGCAAGCGCGTCGGTAGAATAATGTACGATGCGGTAGACGGATTTGCCGTCTACATTCTTTTCTTCAAATACATGGTAAGAATTTCGCGCATTGCCATAGTTGTTGATAATAGGCAGCTCGTCTGCGGTAATGCTGTCTGAAAGATTTCCTCCTGAGGCGTACAGCTTATTTCCCGCTTTATCAAAGAAGGAAATGCTGGCTCCGTTTCCAATAAGACTCGCAAGCTTTTGATAGTCATCCTTGGCAAGGGCCTCTTCCTGAGCGGCAAGTGTCTCCATATCGGTAAAAACGCCGTTAAACTGCTGGTCAGCAAGATTATTTGTTTCTATGAGCACAAGAATCACAAATGCTGCATACAGGACAATGACAATAAGGCAGCGTATGGTCAGACTTGATTTGGCATACATCAGCCAGTCTTTAAGCTTCAAGACGATACCCCAATCCGCGCACCGTCTTAATATATGGAGCGTTTGTACCTGTATCTCCAAGCTTTGCCCTGATATTTGAAATATGAACCATGACGCTCTCATCGGCGCTTCCAAATGTCTCACCCGTTACGGTTTCATAAAGCTGCGTCTTAGTAAAAATGCGTCCTGGCGCTCGCATGAAGCGCATCATGATTTTAAGCTCAGTCGCAGTAAGGGGAATAATCTCGTCTTTTTTGCGCAGGACAAGCTTTTCCGAGTCAAATATAAGATCGCGTACTGCAATGACTTTCTTGTCGTCTTGCATTGGAATTGAACTTGTCGTAGTTTGGCTATAGCGATAGCGCCTTAAAACTGCCTGCACATACGCGATGACTTCAACGGGATCAAAGGGCTTGGTAACGTAGCCGTCGGCTCCGAGATTAAGTCCAAGCATTTTATCTGCTGCTTGTGTGCGCGCTGAGATAACCAGGATGGGCACGTCAGAGAAGATACGAGCTTCACGGATAAAATCGTATCCATTTATAACGGGCATCATAATATCGACAAGGACTGCGGAGATTCTGTTTTTCTGCAGAGTATCAAGACCTTCACGGCCATTACATGCCGTATGCACCTCATAACCGGCACCGGTCAGATAGAGTGAGAGGATTTCCGTGATATTAGGGTCATCTTCAACTATAAGCACCTCGTCAGGTGAAGCATCCGTGGTATTCAATAGGGTCGCTTCTTTCTCTGACATAGTTTCCTTTCGACACGTTCTGAAGTTAGAACAGACAGACTACCATAAACTAAGTTCGAGACTCTCGTTCCGCCGAAAATGAAAATCAACAGTTCTGAGAACGTCTTCATAGGGCAACTCAGTCCTATAAGAAAGGAATATCATAATCATTTTGATGGATCATGCAGCCATGTAATTGCTACATCACTGTCGTTTGGGTCTCCTATTTCTCCAGACCCATCCCATTGCTCAGGTTTTATTTATCTGCTTGTTTCTAAACTGATAATCAACAATAGTCTCTTTGATCTCTTCATATTTCGGCGGATCATCTCTTGTGATCAGATTCTCTTTATCGACAGGGGTGTTATAGATAGCTCCACTTTCAAGCGTCAGGCCACTTATTGCAGCCAGAACGTGCATATTACGCTTTAGAGGCCACAAGCCTTTTTGAACTTCATATACCGCTTGCGCCATATGTTCAACTGAGTCTTCAGGAACCATAATAACGATAAAAACTTCGGGATCTCCTTGTGCACCTTTTCCCATATACTCTTCGACTCGTTCTGCCTTCCAGACCTTACTGTCCATTTTGTTCCAGGCAAGTTGTACAGAGTATCCGTCATCTGTAGTCGCCCTATGGTAATCATGGAGCAGGTTCGCTTTGCCGGTTATCAGCATATACACGCCCATAAGCCCTATGAGCAGCGAGATTGCCAACCCGAGGACAAGCGATATGGATGTGTTTTGCATTTACCCAATTGACCGCATAATTGAGACCGACGACAATGTCATATCCGGCAGCAGCCCAAACAGCAGCTGCCGCTATCGCCACAACAGACTGCGGAGACTGCATCGAATCACTCTTCCCGTTCGTCTTAATCGGTCCCACAGAAGGATTGAATTCAGACATGACTCAATCTCCTTTCGACTATGAGATAGCGGTTGAGTAAGGCACCGGCTTCGGCTATCGACGGCGAAAATGCTAGTGGTCAGAATATGGCAAAAGACCGGAGGTAAATGTGGCCTCCGGTCTTTAGAGTTTCATGGTCGGGTGGACTGGATTTGAACCAGCGACCCCTTGACCCCCAGTCAAGTGCGCTACCAAACTGCGCCACCACCCGAAACGTGCTTCTTCAATGCACGAATCAGTACCTTATCATCTGGGCATAAAATGAGCAAGTAACAATTGACATTTCTTTCTCTTTTTCAAAAGCGGAGAGATTCAGAGAAACGGTCACGAGTAAAACGGAGTAACAATGGATAGTTTCTTTCAGCGCGTCTTTGCTCTTGTCAGACAGATTCCCGAGGGCAGGGTCACAACATACGGACAGGTTGCCCGCATGATCGGTGAACCCCGTAAGGCTCGCTATGTAGGTTTTGCCGTGCATCAAAGCCCAGGCGTGGCTGGAGGGGTCCCCTGCCATCGCGTGGTATTCAAAGATGGCTCCCTCGCGCCCGGCTTTGCGTTCGGCGGACCTGACGCGCAAAGAACTCTCCTTGAGAACGAGGGTGTTACGTTTTTGCCCGATGGCCGGGTTGACATGAAAGCGTGCTGTTGGGAGGCCTGACAAAGGACAAGCCCGCATTGCCCGCTGCGTCCTATAGTTCAGCGCGGCTCACAGACTTTGTAGCGATGATATCGGCGTCGGTCCCGGCCGCGTGGGCAAGAAGTACGTCGCCGAGAGCAACAGGAGCCCGAGCTTTCAGGTGAGAGATCTCCTTGACAACATCGAATACCTTATCTTTTGGCACCTCTACCGACGTTTTTACTGAAACCATGGCTATGATACCGTCCTCTACCGGAACCGTAGTGGTAACGGTACGCACAGGATGTGTCACCTCGGCGCGCGCATAGGAATCACCGCGCGGACAGGCGTTGCCTGTGACCTCAACGATCTTCTCGCCGTCAAAACGCACAACTACCGAGCAGCCTCGGGGGCATCGAATACAGGTAACAGTCTGCGTACTAGGCATGAGCAACCTCCTCAAGGCAGACGGTAATGACGTTAAGCGATCCGTGGTCATGGATATAAGACAGAATGACTTCTTTTTTGAGAACTATCTGCTCCATCTCGCCTGGCACCATGATTGGTCGACGTTTTTTCAGTATGCGCGTATCGTCAAAATAAACTGCGATCGATCTGTCTTTATACACGTTATCAACGCGAAAACGGACCGTCAGCCGTTCGCCCATAGCCTCAGGGCTGATATGCTGCGGAACGGTATAGCGTACGCCGTCTTTTGCAAGAAGCTCAACGTGAGAGAGGTCCTCTGGAGGCAACGTTTGTTCTCGCTCCACAAAAGCGGCGGCTCTCTGACCTGCAAAGCAAGCTTCTTCAGAGACATAATCGACAAGATCGTGGACGTGAAGGACATTTCCGCAGGCGAAAATACCGGGAACAGAAGTTTCGAGACACTCAGAAACAACAGGTCCGCGCGTGACGCGGGAAAGCTCTACGCCGGTTTCACGAGAGAGGTCGTTTTCAGGAAGCAATCCCACCGAAAGCATCAGCGTATCGCAGGGATAGAGCTTTTGCGTGCCGGGGATGGGAGTGCCATGAGCATCGACCTCGGATATCTCCACTGCCTCCACGCGCTTCTCGCCATCAATTCTGGTAACGGTATGCGAAAGCAGTAGCGGAATGCCAAAGTCATCAAGACACTGGACGATATTGCGCTTGAGGCCACCTGAATACGGCATGAGCTCAGCTACACAGGCGACATGAGCTCCTTCGAGCGTCATACGGCGAGCCATAATGAGGCCGATGTCGCCCGAACCTAAGATGACGACTTCCTTGCCCGGCATACGTCCCTCGATGTTGACAAGGCGCTGCGCCGTGCCGGCGGTAAACACTCCGGCTGGTCGAAAACCGGGTATGGCAAGCGCTCCGCGGGGACGTTCGCGACAGCCCATGGCGAGAATAATGGCTCCCGCCTGAATATGCATGAGGCCGCGCTGGGAGTTTACGCACGTTACGGTACGGTCGCCTGCGACGTTGATAACCATGGTATTTAAAAGCACTTCAACGTTGGGATTGTTCATAACTTTTTCTACATACCGCGCGGCGTATTCAGGCCCGGTAAGCTCTTCTTTGAACGTAATGAGCCCAAAGCCGTTATGAATGCACTGGTTAAGGATGCCGCCAAGCTCACGATCACGCTCAATGACAAGGACGGAATGCGTATTCGCGGCGCCGATGTTGACCGCTTGAGCGGCAGCGAGACCCGCCGGACCGCCGCCGACAACTACAACGTCGTAGGAAAGCGCTGCGGCGCCTGTGGTATCTATTCTTGCAGGCGCTGTGTCCTTTGCCGCCAGAGACTCCACGCTGCTCAACTCCACGCTATTCATATCTATCAACGGCTTTCAGCGAAACACGCGCAGATGAAGCGCTCAGAAGACCCTTATTACATCCGAAAAAGATCTCTGATTCGGGTCCTGCTTTGCTCACCTCATCAGGGGCAAGATCGGATACCTTTTGGGCGAGAAGGTCCAAGATTTTAGGCGTACAAAATCCCGCCTGGCAGCGGCCCATACAGGCTTCGGTGCGACGTTTCACACCGTCCAGGGAACGCGCGCCCACAGGAGATGTGATAGCCTCGATAATCTGCGCTTCTGAGACGCGGTTACAGCGGCACACGATCTGTCCGTAAGCGGGATTTTTATCTATCAGCGCCTGCCAGGCTTCCTCAGAGATTTTTAAGAGGTCCGGCATGGTGGGACGATACGGATTAAACTCGGGGTTATGAGAGAGATCCAGCCTGTCTTGAACCATATCCGCGACCATACGTCCGATGGCAGGCGCGGAGCTAAGTCCCGGAGACTCGATAGCCGCACAGTCGATAAATCCTGGAGCCTCAGAAAGCTCGCCGATAACAAAATCATGTCCCGGCTGGTGCGCTCGAAGGCCGGAAAATGTTGCAATGGTATCCCAAAACGGAATGTCCTTTACGGTCAGCGCTGATTTGGCTTTTACCTCTGACATTCCTTTTGCGGTCGTGTCGGTTCCCCGCTTATCTGCGATGTCTTCGGCGTTGGGTCCTACCAGGAGATTTCCTCCCGTAGTCGGAGTAACTAAAACGCCCTTCCCCAGTTTCGTGGGAAGCGAGAAAATCGTGTGGTTTACATGGGTTCCCGCCGACTTATCAAGCACATAGTACTGACCCCGCCTCGGCCCTATAGTAAGTTTTTCCGTAGCGACCCAGTTATGGATTACATCCGCATAGACGCCGGCGGCATTGATAACCGCGCGGGTGAAGTATTCACGTTGCGTGGTGTCTATACGCCAGAGCGTCTCTCCGCTGTCATCTGTGATACTTGCCACACTCTTAGCCGGTTCGTTGAAATGAAATTCGACGCCGTTTTGCGCGGCGCAGTCAGCAAGGTGATGGCAAAGCTGAAAGGGGTTGACGATGGCGCTCGTGGGAGCAAAAAGAGCTCCTACTGCCCTATCAGATATATGAGGTTCAAGTTCAACTAAACGCTTACGGTCTATAACTTCAAGCTCAGTTACACCGTTATCCTTACCACGCTGCTGCAGGTCATAGAGGCTGTTTCGTGCTTCTTCTTCGGTGCAAACAACAAGCGCACCAATTGGATCGTAATCTACCCCCAGCTCCTCGCAAAGCCGCGGCATAAGATGTGATCCCTCAACGTTAAGCTGAGCCATAAGGCTCCCTAGTTGCGCGTCAAAACCGGCATGTACGATAGCTGAATTAGCTTTCGTCGTACCCGCGCAGACATCTTCTTCTCGTTCAATAACCGCGAAGTGTCCACGATACCTGGACAGCTCTCGCGCAATCGCGCAGCCACAAACGCCTGCTCCGATGACAATCGCATCGTATATCCGCGCCATCTTTCACCTCTCTCGTGACGCCGATGAGCTTCTCGCTCTGTTCCCTGACACAGAGTTTTCAAGCTAGTCTTGAACGCGTTCAAATTGACTTTCATAGAGATTGGCGTAAAAGCCGCCTCTCGCGATCAGCTCATCATGTGAACCACGCTCAATTATGCCCCCATCCTTAAGCACAAGGATACAGTCAGCATTGCGAACGGTAGAAAGTCGGTGGGCAACGACAAGTGAGGTGCGTCCTTCCATCATGCTGTCAAAGGCGGTCTGCACTAATTGTTCGGTTCTGGTGTCGATACTTGACGTGGCCTCATCCAAAAGCAGAATGGGCGGGTCGGCGAGCATGACACGGGCAATGCAAAGCAGCTGTTGCTGACCTTGGGAAAGCGCGCCTCCGTCCTCTCCCACCTTGGTGTCGTAGCCCTGAGGCAGCTGAACGATAAACTCATGAGCCTGCGCGCGCCTGCAGGCTTCTTCAACCTCTGTATCCGTGGCGTCAGGACGGCTATAGCGAACGTTTTCCCGTATGGTTCCCTCAAAGAGCCATGTGTCCTGCAACACCATACCAAACTGCGCGCGAAGCTCGGAGCGCGTAAGATCTTGCGTATTGCATCCGTTGACAAAAATGGCTCCGGAGTCGATGGTGTAAAAGCGGAGCAACAAATTGATCAGAGTGGTCTTGCCACAGCCGGTGGGACCGACAAGCGCGATACGCTCACCTGCTGCCGCATGGAAACTGATGTGTTGAAGCAGCGGATGTTTTTTATCATACGAGAACGAGACATCCTCAAAAACGATATCACCTGAGGGGTCATCGATATGCTTTGGATGAGCGGGGTCGGCGGCGTTCTCCTCAGCGTCAAGCAGCTCAAAGACACGCCGCGCGCTTGCATAGGCGGTCTGCACCTGCGTTGTGACGGCGGAGATGGCGTAGAAAGGCCGCATATACTGATTTGCGTACGACAAAAAGCTCTGCACTTGGCCAATAGTGAGGACTGAAGGTATGCCGGTGATGACGCAGATGCAGCCAAGCGCCGCTACAAGAGTGTAGATAAGGTTATTGACCAGACGAGTTGACGGGTTTGCAAGGGAACTTGCGAACTGAGCGCGCTGACCTGCGGTATAAAGACCGCTATTGATTTTCCGGAAGTCCTTCTCGACAACTTCTTGATGCGCGAAGGCAGCAATGAGCTCCTGGTTGGTAATCATTTCCTCGGCATAGCCGCCAAGCGCTCCTTGAAACGCCTGCTGCCGCGCGAAGGAGCGTGACGCGAAACGTGTCACCAAAGCCGCCGCCAGGATAGAAAGCGGCGTCGCAAGCGCTACGACAAGCCCCATGGGGACAGAAAGCGAAAACATGAAAGCAAGCGTGCCCACAATGGTAACCACACCTGTCAGCAGCTGCGTCAGCCCCTGTAAGAGGCCATCTCCCAGTTGGTCGACGTCATTTACAACGCGCGACAGCAGATCTCCCTGGGAATGAGAATCGATGTAGGAAAGCGGCAGGCGTGCAATCTTTTCATGCGCGGCGATGCGAAGCGCGCGCGTAATCGAATACGTCAGGCGGTTCGTAGCCCAGCTGGTGATCCACTGCGTTACGCTGGCGAGAAGCACTACAAGAGCCAGCTTCACAAGCGTAGGAACAAGAGCGGCCTCTCCTCCCTGAACCAAGTGAACCAGCTGGTCAATAGCGGCTCCTACGATGACAGGGACCCATAGCTGCAAAAGTATGGTGACAACAGAGCTCACCAGTGAGAGTAGCAACAGCAGAGCGTGCGGAGCAATCCAGCCGGCAAGGCGGCGGGTGACCTGCAAAGCAGAAAGCTGAGCTGCGCTCGCTCCTGTAGTAGTGTCTTTCCGCTCTGGGTCGTTTGAGCCATTGCCGCGCACACTGGCGCTGATGGCGGCGGCAGATCCTCCTCCGGTATACATATCAGCCATTTACACCCCTACCTCCTCAGGACGAAGCTGCGAGAGGCAGATTTCTTTGTACAGAGAGCACGTGGCGAGAAGTTCCTGATGACTTCCCAGACCAACTTGGCGTCCGTGATCGAGCACCAGTATCTGGTCTGCTTGCATAACCGCGGCTACGCGTTGGGAAATAATGACAGAGGTCACCTCAGAACGCAGCGTTTGAAGCGCCGCGCGAAGTTTCGCGTCAGTCGCGAAGTCGAGCGCCGAGGCGGAGTCGTCAAGTACGATAATGCGCGGGTTGCCTACCAGCGCCCGTGCGATGGTAAGCCTTTGGCGCTGGCCGCCGGAGAAATTTTTGCCACCGGCTTCAACAGCGCTGTTAAGCTGCTGGGACTTCTCGCGTACAAAATCCGCCGCCTGAGCGTAGGTAAGGGCATTCCAGAGATCCTTGTCGGTTGCATGCGCGTCTCGCCACTGAAGGTTAGTTCTGATGGTGCCTGTGACCAGCGAGGCGTGCTGCGGCACAAACGAGACAAGATGACGCAGCTGAGAAAAGGCGTACTGCGTTGAGGCGCGCCCAAAAATCTTTACGCTGCCCTCTTCAGGGTCGTACAGTCGAAGTAGAAGTTTTGCCAAGGAAGACTTGCCAGATCCGGTACCGCCGATGATGCCTAACGAACTGCCGGCAGGTACGGTAAGAGAAATGTGCGAAAGAGCGGGCTCACCGCCGCCGTCATACACAAGCGTAACATCGCGAAGCTCAAGAGCGGGAGCGTGGTCACATTCCTGCCGGGAAAGAGAGAAGGAAGACTTTTCTCTGTCGCTCAGAGCGGCTTTAGTGTTCAATACCTCCAGCACACGTCTGCCCGACGCGGTTCCTCTTGTACAGATAAGCATCAAATTTGCGATGTATCCCACAGCCAGAAGCGTCTGGGTCATATAGCTCAAGAGTGCAATGATGCTGCCCGAGGAAAGCGTATGCGAAGTTATTTGCGGTGCGGCAAACCACAAGACGAGCGCGACGGCTCCATACATCACCAGAAAAGTCGCAGGGTTCAAAAGAGCAGAATAGTTGGCGGCGGCGGTTGCTTTGTCAGTCTGTGCGCCAACAGCTTCGGTAAAGCGCGCCCGCTCTGTATCTTCTCGGCGAAACGCCCGAATAACACGAACTCCCGAGAGCATTTCTCGCATAAAACGCGATACCCTATCGAGGCTTTCCTGCAAGGCATGAAACAGCACGACCGAGCGGACAATTACAAACCAAAAGACGGCGCCCACTATGAGCGTTGCTATGAGAAAAATACCGCCCAGACGCGGATCGATCACAAGAGTCGCTATAAGAGAGCCGGCAGCCAAAAGGGGCCAGCGGATCAACTGACGAATCCCAAGTGCCACGGTAACCTGCACTTGATTGACATCGTTTATAAGACGGGTGATAAGCGTATCGGTTCCCAGTTGATGTACGTCAGCGCTTGAAAGCTCCTGTGTTTTTGCAAAGAGCGCGTTTCGCATGGCGGTACCTGAGCCCTGAGCCACGATTGAGGCCTGGTATTGACAGAAGATCGTAAAGCCGAATCCAACAAGCGCGATAAGCGCGAGCAGGCACCCATAGCGAATGATGTCATACACATTGCCTGATTGCACGCCAACGTCAATCATGCGTGCAATAATCAGAGGCATCAGCAGGTCGCCTATTACCTCTACGCTCTTTGCAAGTACCGCGAAGAGCGTGCGCGTGCCATAGGCCGGGAATACAAAGCGTCGAAGCAGTTCCTTCACCGCACCTCACCCAAGCCTCTCTGAAAGTTCAAGCCATTCGTCCTCAAGCTCTGATACCGCCGCTTCAGCCTCATCCAGCTCTTTTTGCAGCCTCATAAGGGTTTCGGCATCGCTTTGATCGGCTGCGGCCATCTGAGCACGCACCTCATCAGGCGCGCCTTCAGCTTTTTCCATACGCCGCGCGACTGAGTCAAGACGTTTTTTCAATTTCCGCCGCTCCTGGTTGGTCAGCGTTTGAGGTGAAGCGTCTGCGCTTTTCGATATGCCATTGTCAGCCGTGGTGCCCAATGATGACGCCAGTATCTGCTTGCTGCCTTCGCGCTTAGTTTTCTCACGCTGAGCCTTCTCAACGAGCGTGAGGTACTCATCAACACCGCCTGGAACGTGGCAAATCTTGCCGTCAAGAAGGGCAAACTGATTGTCAGTAACACGTTCCATAAGAAAGCGGTCGTGCGTCACCAGCAGCAGCGTTCCCGGCCAGCTGTCAAGTAAATCTTCAATAACAGCCAGCATATCGGTATCAAGGTCATTGCCGGGCTCGTCCAAAACAAGCACGTTCGGCTCTTTCAAAAGCACACAGAGAAGGGCCAGCCGACGTTGTTGGCCGCCGGAAAGATCTTTGACGCGAGAAGAAAACTCACAGCGATCAAATCCAAGTCGTTCCAACAGCTGTGTGGGGCTTTGGGTTTTGCCGTCGACATAATACGTTGTTTTATAGCGGGATAAAATATCAAGGACGCTTTGATTTTGTACGTCAGCAAGACTGTCAAGCCGCTGAGAAAGCCAGCCGAATCGTACCGATTTACCAACCTTAAGCTGCCCTGCCGTCGGCATAAGCTGTTGAGTCATAAGCTCCAGCAGGGTTGATTTTCCTGCGCCGTTTTCGCCAAGGACGCCATAACGGTCTCCCGGCCCGATAATCCATTCAATAGCGTTGATGACAGGCGGCTTTAGTGTGCCGTCCGCCTCCGGATATGCAAACGAAACGTTTTTCATTTCAATGACCTGCTTGCCCAAGCGCGCCATAGCCATACGCTTAAGTTCAAGCGTATTGCGCAGCGGCGGGTCATCAGCAAGCAGCGCACGGGCCGCTTCCACGCGAAAGCGCGGTTTTGAGGTGCGGGCTTTTGCTCCATGCGACAGCCAGTTGAGCTCTTTGCGAAGGGTATTCTGGCGGCGTTCCTCTATTGCCGCTGCCTGACGATCGCGCTCGACACGCTGCTGAATGTAGGCCGAATACCCTCCCTCGAAAGGATCAATGACGCTATCATGAACCTCCCACATGTGGTCACAGACCTCATCAAGAAACCAGCGGTCATGCGTTACGACAATGAGAGCGCCCTGTCCTTTGGGCCAGCAGTTCTTAAGATGATGGGCAAGCCATTGTATGGTATGCATATCAAGATGATTAGTAGGCTCGTCCAGAAGCAGCGCGTCCCAAGAGCCAACCAAAAGACGAGCGAGGTCACAGCGCCGGCGCTGACCTCCGGAAAGCTGCCCGATGAGAGCATCCCAGCTGAGATCTCCCACCAATTCGTCCAGTATGCCTCGGATGCGCGCATCTGATGCCCAGAGGTATTCAGGGATATCCCCTACGATTGAGTGGCCGACTGTCTCATGCGCATCGAGGGCGTCCGACTGTCCAAGATATCCCACCTGAACGCTACCGCGCCAGACGACGTTGCCGTCATCGGGATCCAAACGGCGCGCTATGAGGCGCAAAAGTGTCGACTTTCCGTCTCCATTTTTTCCGACGACGCCAATGCGGTCACCTTCGTTGATGCCGACGGTCTGGTCAAAAAGAACTCTCTTGCCCGGCCATTCCATCGTAAGACGCTCGCAGCCGATTAAAATCCCCATTTATCTCACGCCGCCCAAAGCAGATTCATGTGTCTGATTGTCCGCTGCTGCAATACGGCGGAGCAGGGCAATTTCATGTTTATAGCCGTCAAAATCTTGAGGCGTCTCAAGAATCATTGGAAGCGTGCGCAAACGAGAATTAGTGACGATTGACGCAAACGCGTCAAGACCAAGGTATCCCTGGCCTATCTTTTCATGTCTGTCTTTGTGGGCCCCGCACGGATTCTTTGAGTCGTTCAGGTGCAGAGCCTTAAGACGCTCAAGTCCAATAATCCTGTCAAACTCATCGAGTACATAGTCAAGGCTATCAAAAATACGATAGCCGCCGTCATGTACATGGCAGGTATCTAAACACACTCCAAGAAGCTCGTCATGGGCAACCCCGTCAAGAATAGCCGCGAGTTCTTCAAACGTGCGCCCTACCTCGGTGCCCTTGCCGGCCATAGTCTCGAGAAGTACCATGGTAGCTTGCCCAGGAACAAGACAGGCATTCAATCCCTCAATTACAAGCTTGACGCCCTTCTCGGCACCTTGCCCAACGTGGCTGCCCGGATGAAAGTTATAGTAGTTTCCCGGCAGGTACTCCATACGCTCAAGATCTTCTGCCATGGCGCGCCGAGCAAAATCGACGGTTTCATACTTCGCTGAGCAAAGGTTCATGGTATAGGGGGCGTGCGCCACAAGCTTGCCGAAATGATTTTCTCGCATGAGCGTTTTCAGTGCCTCAAGGTCATCAAGGTCCAACGTTTTGGCATTGCCGCCGCGCGGATTTCGCGTGAAGAAGGCAAACGTGTTAGCGCCAAGCGCGAGCGCTGTCTCCTCCATTTTCTTCCAGCCGGCGGCCGTAGACAAATGGCAGCCTATCGTAAGTTCAAAAGCAACCGGCGTCATGCACGAGCCTCCAGCAAGCGAAGCGTCCTGTCAAGCACCGCGTGAGCGACTGATACCAGCGGCAGCGTTTCAAGCTGCTGAACTTCGCCGCTCGTTACAAAGGCGACGCGGTCTGTATCAGAACCGAAGGTCGAGTCGGCGCGCGAAACATCGTTGGCCACTATCATATCTGCACCCTTACGCTCAAGTTTAGCCTGAGCGTTTTGAAGCAGATCATCCGTTTCCGCGGCAAAGCCCACCACCACACGATTTCCTTTTGCGGCAGCCAGGGTGGCGAGAATATCAACCGTCTCCACAAGTTTGATTTCAGAAAGCGGCTCACGAGATTTTTTGAGCTTGTGATCCGCGCAGACAAGAGGCGTGTAATCGGCAACCGCCGCCGTCAGAATAGCCGCGTCAGCGCTTTCAAAGGCGGTTTCACAGGCGTGCAACATGTCGGTGGCTGAGACAACATCAATGCGCTTGACACCAGGCGGCGTTGGCAGCGAAACGGGTCCGGCAACAAGTGTCACCTTGGCGCCACGGCGATACGCCTCCGCCGCAAGCGTAAAGCCGAGCTTGCCGGTTGAGGCGTTTGCCAAAAAGCGCACCGGATCGATGGCTTCATGCGTAGGCCCCGCGGTGATGAGAATATGGTGTCCGGTAAGGTCACACGGACGCTCGGGAAAGTCGCGCGCCGCATCTGCGTCATCGTGCGCCGGCTGCGCAAAAAGCTCAAGGGCAGCAGCGGTGATGTCAGAAACGCCGGCAAGCTTACCGGTTCCAACATATCCGCAGGCAAGCAAACCTGTCTCAGGAGCCACAAAGCGGTACCCTCGTTCGCTCAGCACGGTAACGTTTGTCTGCGTTGCCGGGTTATTCCACATGTGGGTGTTCATGGCGGGAGCGATAAGCACAGGCGTATGCGCAGCAAGCAGGGCGGCAGTCAAAGCATCATCGGCGATGCCAGTGGCCAGTTTCGCCAGAACGTTTGCGGTAGCGGGAACTACGACAAAAAGATCGGCCCAGTCGGCAAGATCGATATGAGGCGTCGCACTCTCTTCAAAGTTGAAGAGACTTTCGATGACGGGATGGTGCGAGAGCGCGCGAAACGTTACGGGACCGACAAACTTTGCCGCGTTTTCTGTCATGACTACGCGCACGTCACATCCGTTCCTCTGAAAATCGCGCACCACCTCAGCGGCCTTATAGGCGGCAATACCCCCACAAACCGCAAGGGCGACCTTTTTTTGCGACGAAGCCTCCAATGTCATGACTGAGCACACTCCTCCTCAAGCGCATAATCCGTTACCAGCATACGGTGACAGTAAGGACACTCAGTTATCGCCTCTCCATGGGCGAGATCATGAAATGAACTTGGCTGTAGCTTGACGCGACAGGTGCTGGGCATGTTACCGTCAAGATACTCAACGGCAAGACCTTTGAAACGCTTGCGAGCTTTTTCATAAGCGTCAAGTATAGGTTGAGAGAGCTGTGCGGCCACCATCTCGCGATCGCTCTTCAAGCTGTTAACGCAGTCTTGAAGAACTGTTGTATCGGTAGAAAGAGAGGAGGTCACAGTCTCAAGCTCATCTGTAAGCTTACGCTGCATCTTATACGCACCAGCTTCAACCTTTTGCAGTTTCTGCAGATTCTCACGAGCACCTGTAAGTTTAAAATCAACCTTCTCGATAGCCTTCGCCAGAGACGTCAGCTTGTGGTCATAATCGCTCAAAATTCGATAGTCACTCTCTGTAGCCGCGGCAGCCTGAACTTCTGCGGTTTTTTGCACATGCTCTTTGCGACGACCCTCAAGATCTTCTATTTCAAGCTCCGCGTCTTTGCGCAGACCGATAATGCGGTTGAGCTCAAGAGATAGCTTCTTTTGAGCCAGCTGGATTGTTTTGAGGCGCTTGAGCTGAGGCATTGCCGCGAGGGTCGAGTTGGCTTTAAGCAGCTCAAGATCAATTTTTTGAAGCCGCATCAGTGCTGCTGATTCGCTCATATTCCCTCCTGTACAAGCATCGTATACAACTGTGAGAGCAATGCCGACGCACGCTCTTCTCTTTACGCGTAAGAGTTATTTATTATGCATCAACGATGGCGAGAAGTGCGTCGGCAAACGCATCAAGTTCACTATCGCAGATACGCTCATCAAATGAAATCCGCAGCGAGCCTAAGGCTTTACGCCGAGAGACTCCCATCGCAGAAAGCACATGACTCGGATCAAGGGATCCGGAAGAGCAGGCGGATCCCGCGGAAACTTCAAAGCCCTTCTGGTCAAGGCCAAGTACCAATGACTCGGAATCAATATCCGACACAAGGATATTGACAATTCCCGGCAGATGGTCGTCTCCAATGCTTACTGAAGTGGTGGCCTCAATTTTTGGAGACGCGCAAAGACGCCGGTAGAGCTTCTCCGCACGCTCAGAAACCAAAGCACGCCGCTCAGAAAGGTTATCAGCGCATTCTCGCGCCACCGCCGCGAAGGCGAGGGCGCCTCGAACAGCCTGTGTGCCGTGGCGCCTCCCCTGCTCCTGACCGCCGCCGTAGCTCTGAGGTCTCAGCGGCGTGCGCGACCTGATAAGCGCCGCTCCGATGCCGATAGGGCCACCCAATTTATGAGCGGTAACGGTAAGCGCGTCAACATCATCAAGCTGCAGTGGAATGCGTCCAAAGGCCTGGACCGCATCGGTATGAACGTAAGCGCCAGACTGATGAGCCGCCTTGGAAAGCTCGGCGATGGGCTGCACAACGCCTGTCTCGTTATTGGCGTACATGATGCTGACGAGACAAACGCTTTGGTCAAGGGCTTCACAAAGAGTCTGAACCTCAACGTATCCTTGACGGTTAGGCTGTACTAAACGAACGTCGAACCCGCGACCGCGGAGCACCGACGCTGTCGAGAGAACGGAATCGTGCTCGATGGACGACATAATCACGGTTGTGCGAGAACGGTCTTTTGCACGCGCGCCTTCGGCAATGCCGATGACAGCCAGATTATTGCCCTCGGTTCCACCGGAAGTAAAAATGACGTCAGGAGCCCTGAAGCGTCCTCCTGCCGCTTTGACGATATCTACACGGACGCCGTCCAAGGCGCGGGCGGCCTTTCTCCCCAGCGAGTGCAAAGAGTTTGGATTTACGCCGGCAATCTCCGAGTTTTCGTAGTCCTTCTCGGCAGCAAGCGCCGTAGCTCTCGTAGGCGCTGACGAGGCATAATCCAGATACAGCAATGGCATAGTCGTTAAACTTCTTCCCTTAAGCTTGTGTAGTAAGGTCCTTCTCGGCAGCTAAGCGAAGCTCATCGATAGCGGCCGCGCGATCTTCGGCCTTGAAAATGGCGCTGCCCGCTACAAGCATAGTTGCTCCCGCAGCAGTGAGCTCAGCGGCGTTGGCGGCGCTGACTCCGCCGTCGACTTCGATTTGGGGATGCACCTTATGAGCCTCACAGAGCCGTTTGAGCTGGCGAATCTTTGCCAAAGAGCCTGAGATGAACTTTTGTCCTCCAAAGCCCGGGTCCACGCTCATGACAAGCGCCAAATCAAGATCTTCGATGATGTTCTCGAGCAGACACACCGGCGTTGCCGGATTGAGCGAGATACCCGCTTGAGCCCCATGCGCATGAATAAGGTCAACCAGACGATGGGCGTGCGTCGCAGCCTCTATATGAAAGGTTACAATCTTAGCGCCAAGATCCAAAAACAACGGGACGATATCCTCGGGATTAGTTACCATAAGATGCACGTCAAAGGGCAAATCTGTCGCCTTTTGAGCCTGAGCCATAAGGGCGGGTCCAAAAGAGATGTTTGGTACAAAATGGCCGTCCATCACGTCGTAATGAACGTAGTCGGCGTGCGCGATGCTTGCGAGCTCGTCTCCGAGTTTGGAGAAGTCAGCCGATAAGACGGACGGGGCTATCTGTATGTTGGTCATCGTGTCAGTCATAGCGTTCCTCACGTTTCTTAGCGTTCAATACCATAGAATTCGTCACGAGGTATGCGGTCCACAAGGTTCGCGATAACATCCTCAATCGAACTGCCCCCGTATAAGAGCGCATATACCGCGTCTGTAAGAGGAACCTCAATGCCCTTCTCTCGGCCAAGCTCTGAAAGGCCTAGAACCGCCTGAGCGCCTTCGACCACCATGTGCGTGCGATCCTGATATCCCTTAAGAGTTTCGCCCGCCACAAGAGCCTCCCCGAAGGAGCGGTTCCGGGAATGGCGAGAAGTGCAGGTGACCACCAAATCTCCCATGCCGGCAAGACCCATACACGTGAGAGGATTGCCTCCAAGAGCGGCTACTATGCGGCTTATTTCAGCGATACCTCTGGTCATGAGCGCGGCCAGGGTGTTATCTCCCGCTCCCTTTCCCGCCGCGACACCGCACGCTATCGCAACGACGTTTTTCGCCGCCGCGCAGGCCTCAACTCCGCATATGTCATCACTTACATAGGCACGGAAAAAACGGCAGGATATCGCCTGCTGAAACCTGCGGGCACAGGCAGGGTTTTCTGAGGCGACCACCGCGGCGGAAAAGCTCTTTTTTATGACCTCCTCCGCATGGTTGGGACCCGACAGGACGGCAATACGTTCCGGATGACCCAGCTCGTCAGCAGCAACCTCGTGCATCAGCATATGCGAGTGCGCTTCCATGCCTTTTGAGAGTACAAGTACATCAACGTCATCTGAGAGAAACGGCACCAGCGAATGACATACAGATCGCAGAAATGCCGAAGGCGTAGCCAGCACGACCGCCTCAGCTCCCTGAAGCGCTTCTTCATACGACGTCGTGGCTCGAATTGTATCCGGCAGCAGCGCATCGCTCAGATGAAGGCAATTTGTATGCCGTTGGTTGATGCTCTCGGCGATTTTCGCTTCAAGCGACCATATGACCACGTCTTCGCAGGTAGCTGCAAGGAGTGTGGAAAAGGCGGTACCCCAAGAACCCGATCCAATAACACAGGCGCGCCTCATGATTTATCCTTTTCTTTTTCCAGAGAAAACTGACGCTCAGTTCCTGCTGAAAGCCTTTGCAGGTTTTCTCGGTGGGCCCATATAACCGTCACGGCGACAACGGTTATACATAGAACAGAAGGAAGAGATTCACCGAATAGAAGGGCAAAGACAACGATTGCGAGGGCGGCGCCAACAGACCCAAGCGACACATAGCGCGTTGGCAGCGCGAGCGCCAAAAACACCAAGAATGCCATACAGGCCATTGCCGTATTGAGCGCTAAACCGCCGCCAAATCCTACGGCAATCCCCTTTCCACCGTGAAAATGAAGCCACGGAGAGAAAATGTGTCCCAGTACGCAGCAGGCGTATATAAAGGCGACAAGCCAGGAATAGCTTCCTTCTCCGTTAAAAGCCGCCGCGTCGCCCCCTGATACCGCAGTGAGGACAAGACGGGCGACAAAGACGCTGAGAAAGCCTTTGCCCGCGTCGCACAGAAGCGTCAAAATACCCGCCGCTCCGCCGGCGCTTCTCGCCACATTAGTCGTCCCGATATTGCCGGAGCCCACCTCGCGGATATCCTCGTGAGCCATACTCCGCGCAATAATCAATCCAAAGGGAATGCCTCCAATAAGGAAGGCGGCGACTCCCAACGCAAGTCCAGCAAAGATGACGTTCATTATCGTGCCTCCGTTTTTCTGCGGAACTTCAGACGAACGGGCGTGCCTGTCAAGGAAAAGCGCTCGCGAAGACGATTTTCAATAAAGCGCTCGTAGGCATCGTCAACAAGATCAGGCGCGTTGCACCAAAACGAGATAGCGGGAGGCTTGGTTCCCGTCTGCGTCGCATAGTGAATCTTAAGGCGGCGGCCCTTATCGGAAACCGTATGGCCGCTTTCACGAATCCGCGCGAGAAGGTCGTTGAGCTCGGACGTGCGCAGCTCAGCCGCGTGAGCCTCGGCAGCAGCAACAGCGGCGCTCAGCACCTTATCAAGCGAGCGCCCCGTCAAGGCGGAAACATGAATGGACGGTATCCAAGGAGCGAATGCCAACCGCTTGGCGACAGAAGCGGCCACGTCACTACGCTGAGCGTCGGAATCGATAAGGTCCCACTTATTGAGGACCACTACCAGCGCGCATCCGCGCTCAATAGCCATATTGGCGAGCTTCTGGTCTTGCTCGGTAACGCCGATGGAGGCGTCTACCACCAAAAGGCACACATCAGCTCGGTCCATAGCTTGCAGGCCCCGCACCAGACTGTAATACTCAACATCTTCATGTACCTGGCTCTTTTTGCGAATGCCCGCGGTGTCAACGAGACAAATGGGCATTCCCTTCCATTCAATCATCGTATCGATGGCGTCGCGCGTGGTGCCCGCGACATCTGAAACAATGGAGCGTTTTTTGTGAGCCAGGCGGTTAGCCAGCGAAGACTTGCCTACATTGGGACGGCCGATAATGGCAAGGTTAAGAATAGCGCCATCATGCGATTCATCGTCTTCTTCAGGAAGAGTTGCAACGATATCGTCAAGCAAATCGCCTGTCCCCGTGCCATGCGCAGCAGAAATAGGGATCGGCTCGCCTACGCCCAGGGCGTAAAAATCCCAAAGTCCGTCCTGCTCAGCGGCGGGATTATCCTTCTTGTTGACCACCAGAAAAACGGGTTTGCCGGACTTGCGGACAATACGGGCGACTTCTTCATCCTCATCGGTGATGCCTGTTTTTCCATCAACCACAAAGACAATGATATCCGCTTCTGCGCAGGCCAGCAAAGCCTGTTCACGAATGTGCGGGGCAAACTGATCTTTGGATTTAACGGATTCGATGCCACCTGTGTCAATCAGGCGAAAGTCGCGGCCGTTCCAATCGGCATCATGGTATGAGCGATCCCGCGTCACGCCGCGTGATTCATGAACAATCGCGTCACGCTTCTCGGCAATGCGATTGACCAGCGTAGATTTGCCCACATTGGGGCGGCCGACTATAGCGACAATGGGCTTAGCCATGGTTCTCCTTGTATGAACGTACAGTTATAGTAATGGTATCACGCCAAGCCGCAGGCACCTGTATACGTGCGCAAGTTACTTTGTCCAAAATGGTCTTTTAGGGATCGTCGTGTCAGTTGGCGCCGACCATGGTGGCTATGGCCTGGTACACGGACTTAATATGCGACTCCGGGGTGGAAGCTCCCGCTGTTATTCCAATGTTTTCCGCGCCCTCAAACCAGTTGGCGAGAAGTTCATCCGGACCTTCGATGTGGTGTGTACGAGGACAATACTGCGATGCGATCTCCGCTAAACGTGTCGTGTTGGCGGAGATACGGCCGCCAATGACAATCATAACGTCGGACTGCTGCGCAAGGCGGCGGCAGGAATCCTGATGGCCGGCCGTGGCCTCACAGATAGTATTCATGACCCGCACCTCTTCGGCGAGAGGCAGTATGGCGCTGACGACTTCGTTGAGGCGGGAGGCAGACATGGTTGTCTGCACGATAAGACCTATGTGCCGCGCCTGTCGCAGCGCTTTCGCGTACTTCTCGACATCATCTGCCGAATCGATTGCTATTGAACCGGGAACATGTGCGAGCGTTGCTTCCACTTCGGGATGGCCCGCTTCGCCGACAACATAGACCGCATAGCCTTCTTTGGCCAGAAGCTCAGCCGCGGCGTGCGCTTTTTTGACAAACGGACAGGTCGCGTCCATGACTTTTGCGCATTGGTCGCGGGCGATACGCTCTTCTTCAGGCGTGACCCCGTGAGTGCGGAGAAGCAAGGCGGCGCCCGCAGCGTCCGAGGCGCTGTCCACGACAGAAACTCCCTGGTGTTTGAGGGAGTCAACGACGCGCGGATTGTGAATCAGAGGGCCGAGCGTTTTAACGGGTGCGCCTCCCTTTGCCACAGCGGCCTCTACCATAGCGAGCGCGCGCTCAACGCCGTAGCAGGCTCCTGCCTCATCTGCAATCCGTATGACAGGCACGCTAATTCCTTCCGGGATGGTCTTTCATGAGCTGATCTCTCAGTTCATATACCCGCTCCATGCCAAGCTGTTCCATTTCACGAGCCTGGTCTTTGCGCTTTGTAGAAGCAAGCTCGGAAAACGCGATACGCTTCCCAACTGCGCCCCAAATTTTGACCGGCTTGACGAGAGGTGAATGCTTCTTCTTGATATCAAGCGCACCAAAGATGGCAGTCGGCTGAACATCACAGCCCGCAAGCTGAGCGATGAGTGCGAATCCCCCATGAATCTCTGGTCTCGCAAAGTTGTCGCGAATGCGCGTTCCCTCAGGATAGATGAGCACGCACTCTCCTCGCTTAAGCGCCGCCACCGCTCGGCGGATGGCCTTCATGTCGGCGGTGCCGCGCTCGACAGGAATGGCGCCAACGCGCGAAAACAGCCAGGCGATAAGCCGATTGTTGCCAAACTCGCTCTTGTAAATGGTGCGCACCGGTATGTTGTGCCACATGAGATAGACAACGCTCATCACGGGATCAAACATCGAGGGATGGTTCATGATAATCACCCGAGCGGTCTTATCGTCCTTAAGAAGCTGCGCGTCTTTAAAGCCCCAGCGAAACCATAGTTTCGTGACGCCCATAAGCAAAAGGACGACTACCCGCAAAAATATACGCGCGGGAAGCGGAAAGTCTTTGATCCCCGTGTCAAAGTAGTCATCTACGGAATTCCCGCGGAACGCGTGGAGCTTTTTGTCGGACTTTTTAGTGGGTTTTTTGTCGGAGCTCTTCTCAGAGTTCTTCTCGCCTCTCGATGTTTTTTTGGTCGTCGAAGGTCTGTGAACCTCGCTATCATCGGACGAAGCGGGCTTGGAGGACGCGCTGTGATGCTGGCGAGAAGAACGCGGCGCCCGTGTATCACGCTCCTTGAGGCCGGGATGCAAGGAGATGATTGCATCTACAACCTCATCGAGAGTCATGTGAGAAGAATCGATGAGATGAGCGTCGGCAGCGGGCTTTAAGGGCGCGACCTCCCTGGATGAATCAGCCTTGTCACGCGCCTGTAT
This sequence comes from Lancefieldella sp. Marseille-Q7238, assembly GCF_949152215.1. Classification (GTDB taxonomy): domain Bacteria; phylum Actinomycetota; class Coriobacteriia; order Coriobacteriales; family Atopobiaceae; genus Lancefieldella. Next base: position 204,366 of record NZ_OX424407.1, on the reverse strand, counting down.
ATCCTCAAGGATCTTCTTTTCTTCCGCAGCGTTTGCGGTGGCTGAGGCATTTGTCGCGGCGTCTCCGCCTTCACGCTGCACCGCGCGTCGGTGAGCACGCGCGGTTGCGTCAGCCGTCAAGAATACCTTGACCTCCGCCTTAGGAAACACAACGGTACCGATGTCGCGGCCTTCGGCCACCACATAGCCTGCCTCCCCCGCGCGGCGCTGGAGCACTACCATCGCCTCACGAACCTCAGGAATGGCAGCAACGGCAGAAACCGCACGGTCGACCTCGGGCGTGCGAATCGCATCGGTTACGTTGCGTCCGTTTGCAAAGACCGTCTGGCCTTCTTCGGTATTGCCAAAGGTAATCTGAATCTCACGGGCAACCTTGATAACGGCTTCGGTATCTTCAGGCGCGACACCTTTGCTCAAACATTCCGCCGTAACGGAGCGATACATCGCCCCGGTGTCCAAAAACACAAGGTCCAGGCGCTTGGAAAGCGCGCGGGCAACAGTCGACTTGCCGGAACCGGCCGGGCCGTCAATGGCAACGATCATATATCCTCCTTGCACGTCATGTACTCCATCGAACCGTCGGCAGAGCCCGCCTGTTTTTTAAGCGCGGCAAGCTCCTCTTCGCTCAAATCCCGCCACTGCCCTTCTGCAAGGCCGGCAAGGCGCAAAGGTCCGAACGCGTCTCTGTGGAGCACGATAACGCGGTGTCCAATAGCCAGCATCATCTTTTTAACCTGATGCTTTCTTCCTTCATGAATCCATATACCAACAATAGCGTTATCCGCTCTGCCAAAGCGCTTCGTGTGGCGAGAAACCCCATGGAGCTCCAAAAGGTCATCTCTCAGCTCCACGCGAGCAGGTTGGGCCAGGCCATCGTCCAAAACAATGCCCAACCGAAGCCGATTGAGTTCCTCCTCGGTCGGCGTGCCTGAAACAAGAGCCAGATAATGCTTCCACACATGCTTTGAAGGGTGCAGAAGTTCCTGCGCCATCAGGCCGTCCGTAGTAAAAAGCAAAAGGCCGGACGTATCTCTGTCCAGACGCCCTACTGGAAAAAGACCAGGATATCGTTCTGAAGGAACCAATCCTTTGACGGTCGGGCGACCCTGAGGATCTTTCATCGTCGTAAGACAGCCCTCGGGTTTGTTGAGCATGAGATAGGCCGGTGTGTCAGCGATGCTGACCTCTACACCGTCCACCGTTACTATGTCACAGCGGGGGTCTACTTTACTGCCGAGCTCCGTTATTATCGCGCCATTGACGCATACTCTGCCCGCGCTCATAAGCCGCTCAGAGCCGCGCCTGCTTGCCACGCCCGCGCGTGCCAAAAAACGCTGCAGCCGCATGGGGACAATACGCTGATCACCCACGGTAATCCTCGCTCAGAAGTTCCTGCTCTTCATCAAGGTCTTCAGCCGTTTCTTCCAGCGTTGAGGCAATACTTCTGCCTGAGAGACGTTCGCGGATAAATTGCTTGGACTCTTCATCGGGAGCAAAGTCTTCAAGAGGCGGAAGCTCCCTAAGAGACTTGAGCCCAAAGCGCTCCAAGAAAAGCGCTGTTGTACCGTAGAGAATAGCCTGTCCACGCTCGGCGTCGCGGCCGATTTCGCGCACGAGGCCCTTCTCGCGAAGAGAAGCTATGACGCCATCGGAATTAACGCCACGGATGGCGCGGACCCCCTCGCGCGTAACCGGCTGATGATAGGCGATTACGGCAAGCGTCTCAAGCGCCGCCTGGGAAAGGCGATGCGTGTCCCATGACAGCACAAAGTCGGCCACCTTATCATGAAGCGCGGGGTGCGTAAACAGCCTCCAGCCACCCGCCACCTCGCGGAGCTGAAATCCACGGTTTGCTTCGGCGTATTCGACGGACAGCTCAGCTAAGGCGGACGCAACTTCTCCCGGCGCGGCACCCGTAGTCTTTGCCAAATCCGTTGCGGAAACAGAGTCGGACGCCACCAAAAGCAGAGCTTCAAGCAGCTGTTTCAAAGAACCTGCTTCCAGATTTTCAAGCATTTCAGCCATTAGGCATCTTCCTGTTCAAATTCCGATAAATCAGCGACTGCCGCATCTCCTGACAGTTCGCTGAGCTCCGACATAACAGACTCGTCAAGCACATAAGGGTCAGCACCTTCTACATGCTCTATCTCGATGTCGCCAAACAGATTGCTTTGCGCGACGCGTATCATGCCGCGTTTGAAGAGCTCCAGAACGGCAAGAAAATTTGCAACGACAATCTCAGGCGTATCCTGTCCGTCCAGCAGCTCAGAAAAGGTGAGGCGGCCGCGCGAACGAGTCAGGCGGTCCACTGAAGCGACGGTCAGCGCCACGGGGATTCGCCGGGGCGCCACGTGTTCGGCCTCAAGCAAAAAAGTCTCCCGGCGCGAATCAATGTCAGCGCAGATGACCGCGAGGCTTCTGAGGGTAATGCCCTCAAGGTAATCCGGCATGAGGTTCAAAAACGCGGGATCGGGACCGGCGCTGCGAGCAAACATGAGCTTCTCGGCTTCCGCACGCATACCCAAAGCAGCACCCGCGTTTCTGAACTGCTTGTAGGCAATAAGCCGAGCGATGAGCACTTCTCGAGCCTCGTCAGGCGAAAGATTCTGAAGCAAATCGGCATCGTCATCTTCACCGTCATCGCTCGACGCGCGGCTCGAAACTCCCTCAGGCACAAGGGCCGCCGCTTTCATGTCCAGAAGCGTAGATGCTACCAGTACAAAATCGGAAGCGACGTCAAGGTCCAAGTCTCCCATAGCCTCTACCTCGACGAGATACTGTTCGGCGACCTCGGCGATAGAAATTGACCCTATGGTGACTTTTTGACGACTGACCAGCTGGAGAAGCAAATCAAAGGGGCCTGAGTAGGCGGCTGTTCTGATGCGATACGACATGGCTTACCCAATCAGCAGCTTCAAGAGAAAAGACATGCTGCCATCGATAATCCCATTGATAATCCCAGGATCAAACCACAAAAGGATCATGAGGCCAATCATACAGTAGGGTTCGATTGTGTAAAACTTCCGGCGCAAGTTATCCGGCAAGAACAGCAGGAGCAGCTTGGAGCCGTCAAGCGGCGGCAGCGGAATGAGGTTGAAAACGGCCAATACGATGTTGGATACCATGATCGTGGAAAGAATCGGAATAACCCAGGCGACCAGAAGATTCGCGTGTGCCATCGCCCACGATGGATTGCTTTTTGCTACTGCGAATACAACGCGGTAGATAATTGCGGCAACGCTGGCCTGCAGCAGGTTTGAAGCGGGACCGGCAAGGGCCACGAGCACTTCGTCCAGACGACGATGACGCAGGTTATTGGGGTTGTACGGAACCGGCTCAGCATATCCGAACCCCGGCCAGCCCAAAATCACGCAGAGCGCCGGAAGGATAATAGAGCCGAAAGGATTTATATGAGCTAGTGGATTGAGCGTCAGGCGGCCAGCGTTTTTTGCAGTTGGGTCTCCGCAAAGATACGCTACGTATCCGTGAGCAACCTCATGGAGAATGATGGCAAAAAAGAGTACCACGATATGAATGAAAAGTGACATCCACGGAATGCCGTTGTATGTCTGGCTCATGCAAAACCTTTCCGCTTACCTTGTGCTTCTCGCCGCACAGTGAGCTCCTCGCGAGACGGCTGCAGTAATGATAGCAACAATGAGATAGTCTCCGCGCAGGACGCCACCGGTTGGCAGAGGGAATACATATCTTCCCGCAAGCGCCGAAGGCACCATCCGCATAGCGAAGCCATCGAGTTTCAGCTGCTCCACGCGCAGTATGTCCGGCTTAAGCGCGTCAAGCACGACCATCACGGTATACAAGGCCGCCAACACCAAAGCGAGAAGTGCCACTGCTCGCAAAATGTTTCTGAGCGCACGTCTGACGCTTGAAGCTACTCTACTCATGGGCGCCTTGCTCCATCTTTTCTGACAACTCAAGCCATTCCTGTTCAAGCGCGGGAATCTTTTTTGCAAGCGCGTTATACTCTGCCATGCAGGTATCGAATTTTTCCGCATCGCTGTACAAATTTTCATCCGCCATCAAACGCATAAGCTCGTCATAGCGCTTATGGGCAGGTTCAAGAGCAGCTTCGACTTCTTTCAGGCGCTTCTTTGTATCACGCAGCGCGCGGTTTTTGCGATTGCGCTCTTCCGCCTCGGCTCGGCGCTGCTCCTTTGTTTTGACGTTGCGCGCCGTGTTGGGGGGTGCCTCATGGCGCTTCTCTCTACGCGAACCATCGGAGCTATAGGCTGTCGGTGTCTTTTGCTGCGGTGTCCCAGCGCCCCCGGCTTTTTCAGCCTCAAGCTCAGCGCGCTTGAAGCAAAAATACTCATAGTCGCCGTCGTAGACGGTTACCTTATGATCGCGCACGTCAACGACCTTGTTCGCAAGCGCTCTGACCAAATGCTCATCGTGACTGATGAGGACAATGGTTCCCGGAAAATTAACGAGTGCCTTCTCAAGCACGTCAACTGAATCAATATCCAAATGGTTGGTGGGCTCATCAAGCAAGAGCAGTGGGTCAGGCGATACGAGCATCTTCGCAAGAGCCAGACGTGCACGCTCGCCACCGGAAAGAACCTGAACGCGCTTCTCGACATCATCGCCATGGAAGAGAAAGGCTCCCAAAAGGCGACGTTCCTCGCTGGTTGTCCAGCCGGGAGCTACCGAATCAAGTTCGGCCATGACCGTGTTTGCGGGATTGAGCTCTTCAAGCTGATGCTGCGCATAGTAGGCTTCGCTGACGTTCTGTCCAAGCTCAATGCGGCCTACGTCAGGAGCAATCTTGTGCGCCATGAGTTTCATGAGCGTTGATTTCCCCGCGCCATTAGGGCCAACGAGCGCCACATGGTCGCCTCGATAGAGCTTTACGTCAATGTCGCGATAGACAAGGTTATCCTCATAAGATTTGGAAACCCCTTCAAGTGAGACCACCGTATCTCCCGTGCGAGGCGGTTTGGGAAAGCGGAAGTGTACCTGATGCGACTGCTCCGGAAGCACCACCAATTCCTGACGGATCTTCTCGACCTTTGCCACGCGCTCTTGTACCTGCCGCGCCTTAGTCGGCTTGTAGCGAAAACGCTCGATAAAGACTTCCATATGCGCAATATCGCGCTCCTGCGCCGCGCGCTTGGCACGAAGCTGTTCAAGGTTTTCCTCGCGCTGGCGGAGATATCCAGAGTAGTTGCCGGTATAGGTTACCAGCATACGGTTCTCCAGCGCCGCCACATGACTTACGCAGGCGTCCATAAAGGAGCGATCGTGTGAAACGAGAAGTACGGCTCCGTCATAGCCCGCCAGAAACTTCTCCAGCCACTGGACCGATTCAAGGTCAAGATGGTTGGTCGGTTCATCAAGTAAGAGCAGGTCAGGATGGCGCAGGAGCAGCTTTGAGAGAGAGATACGCATCTGCCAGCCGCCCGAAAATTCTTTGGCGGGCTTATCAAAGTCCTCCACCGGAAAGCCGAGGCCACCGAGAATCTGGCGAGCACGAGCCTCCAGCTCATAGCCGCCTAAACGCTCAAAGCGCTCCATAGCGTGACCATAGGCTTCAAGAAGTTTGTTGAGCTTGGCCTCCTCCGAAGTTTCCGCGATTGTCTGCGAAAGCTCAGCCACCTTGCGCTCCCACGTCTTAATCTCATGCGCCGAGTCGATGACTTCCTGAAGCGCCGTCTTCTCTCCCATGAGCTTGGTTTCCTGCTCAAGGTAGCCAAGCGTGGTATCACGCGCAAAGGAAACAGTGCCTTCATCTGGTGTTTCTTGTCCCATGATGATTTTCAGAAGCGTTGTCTTGCCAGCGCCGTTAGGACCAACGAGCGCCCAGCGCTCACCGGCATTAAGCTGCAGCGTTGCGCCTGAATAAAGGACACGTCCGCCGAATGATTTTGCGATTTTATCTGCCAGTGCGATCAAAAGGACTCCCGAGCTCTCTAGAATGCAGCCACCCATTATAGGTCATTCGCTGATTTTCAGGTGCTTCTCGGCATCTTAGGTGCTTCTCGCCATCTTAGGTGCTTCTCGCCATTGTCCGCGCAAGAATGGATTTCCAGAAATGGATTTCCAAAAAAGTGCCACAGTTGTGATAAAAATACTTCACAACTCATGGCATTTTTAGGGGATTTATCACAACTGATGCCTTTTTTAGGAGTTTTCATATCACAACTCATGCACTTTTTTGGACTCGCGCAGCAAGCAAATTCGAAAACGTGCCCGAAAGCGAACCTAGCAATGAGCGGAAGTGCAGTCAGCTCTCACTCAGCGACCGTCAGATGAATTGCAAAGCCGGCAATCTGCTCCTTGAAGTAGACAAGAAAGGTACTGCTATCAGGCATGAGGCGCCGAGAAGACTCGTCTATCTCAAACCCACGTGCTTCAAACCACTTTTCCGCCGCAGACAAATCGTCCACGTGAAAACCGATGTGCCCCTTCTCACCGCGACCGTTTTGCTTCATGATTTCAACAAGCGTTCCCGAGAAGAACGACGGTTCCATCTCTCTTTTGGGAAGACCCATGAGCAATGCGAGCCGGTCGGCAACAGCCTCTGCTTCCTCAGGGTTTTGCGCATTGATGCCGACATGCGCTACGTACATTCCAAAAAGCTCAACAGGATTTTCTGATGTTTCATGTTTTGCTGTTTCAAGCATATAGCTGCGCCTCCCAGATCAAAGTACGGTTTAAGTGACATCTTCCTATGAAGTGTATCAAAGATTTATCCAGGTTTAAGATGGCGCTTCAGACATCATTCTTCACATATCGATTCTTAATCCATTCTTAAGAAAACGATAATTTTAATGAATTATACTGTTTTAAAGAGGTGGCCGAGTAACGATAAAGTGGGTGCTTTGATATGGGAGCGGTGCTTGTAATTCTTTTTTGGCCTATTATTCTCATTGCTGCTATTTTTGGTCTCACAATCCAATCACTGGAAGCCCTCGTCAACTCCTGGGCCTTCCCTATTGCCATTCTGATTTTTGTTGCCTGGCTTGTGGTAACCGTTAGCCTTATACGCACGTTTGTATGGTGGCTCAAGGATAGGAAGAACCATGTAGTGACAAAGAAACGCTTCTGTATTCCCATCACGTTTTCAATAATTGCCCTTGCGCTGACGTTTTTCGACGTATGGCTTGCGGTCAATGTTGTTTCGGCGGCGGTCTTTACTCACTAAACAACACCGTTTAACAGTCCTATTTAGCAGTCATTTCTGACACAAAAAAGCTGAGATCCAAGATTGAGTCTCAGCTTCATCTTTTCTGGTGGGCGATACAAGATTTGAACTTGTGACCTCTGCCGTGTGAAGGCATTGCTCTACCCCTGAGCTAATCGCCCGATAAGCGCCTGCAAATCATATCAAAAAATAACTCGCAATTCTAGGCTCGTATGAGATTCTGTTCTATTTTGCCTCAAGTGACTTCTTTACCCGACGCGATCCAAAGGTAACGAATACCGACAGGGCGAGAAGAACCAGTTGTTCAGCACTCAATATTGTAAGACTTTGCGCTGTCACCACCTGAACGACGGTACTGATTGCCAATACTGCGGTTGCTCCAAAAAGCATCGAAAACGCTTCTGCTGCCTGATTAGGAACGTTGGCGGCTCGTGCGGCATATCCGCCTTCGAGAATAGCGATCATACACGCAAAGAGGAAAAGCGCTGAATCTAGTTTTGGTCCATTTCCGATAACCGTAATCACTACAACTACCAAGCCGAGAAGACCACCAGCCAGCAAAAACAAGCTGACGAGCTTCATTGAGCGAGTTTCAGGAGTCATTGCTCCCCTTTCACCAAACAACAGGTATCAACAAAATTACCGACAGCAATAGTATGAAATATTCTACCCTCACGCACACAAGACGTAATCTCATTTTAAGAAATACCTTTACCGGTCTCCCATGTAAGAAGCGCCTGCATCGCATAGCACCCTCTCGTGGTCTCCTAAAAAACCTGACAAGATAGTATCTTGCCAGGCTGAGTAGTTGGTGGGCCCAGTAGGATTTGAACCTACAACCCAGGGATTATGAGTCCCCTGCGCTAACCGTTGCGCCATGAGCCCGTATGAAAAAGGCGACGGTTTCCCGCCGCCTGTCATGTATGGTGGAGAATAGGGGGATCGAACCCCTGACCTCATGACTGCCAGTCATGCGCTCTCCCAGCTGAGCTAATTCCCCGGAAGTGGTGCGGAACTACTATATCAGAGTAAGCGAGCCATGCAAGCGAAAAACCCGGATTGCATGAGAAAAATGCCACGAGAAAATGCCGACAGCTCTACAGATGCTCTACAGCTGCCTGAGCGGAGCCACGCGCGCAACAAGCCACTCGGCAACTTCATCAAACGGCACGTCAAAGCGCTCACCAGTTTCGCGGTTCTTGACCTCAGCCACGCCGTTTGCCGCACCGCGCTTGCCTACGATAACCTGCCAGGGCAAGCCGATAAGATCGGCGTCAGCGAACTTGACGCCGGGACGTTCGTCTCTATCATCTACGACAGTCTCCAAACCAGCGACGACAAACGCGTCGGCAAGCTGCTCGGCAACCGACCATACAAGATCGTCGCCTACGCTCAGAGGAATAAGTTCGACTTCATAAGGAGCAACGCAAACCGGCCAGATGATACCGTGTTCGTCGTTATGCTGTTCAACTACAGCAGCAAGCAGACGAGAAACGCCAATGCCGTAACAACCCATCAAGAAAGGCTGCTCACTGCCGTCTTCAGCGGTAAAGGTCGCGCCAAGCGCTTCGGAATACTTAGTTCCCAACTGAAAGACTTGCGAAACCTCAATGCCGCGCGCCTCATGAAGGGGCTTGCCGCACTGAGGACACAAATCCCCCTCGCGAGCTGTCACCACGTCTACCCACGCGTCAATCTCAAAGTCGCGACCAGGCTTTGCATGCGCAAAATGGAAGTTCTTCTCGTTTGCGCCTATAAGCCACCATTCGGAGTCTCGCAAAGAAATATCCGCTACCGCGCGCACGCCAGCGGGCAAATCTTTAGGGCCGATAAAGCCTTTGACCAGGCCGTTCTCTTTAAGCTCCTCATCACTCATAAGATGGTAGGCGCCAAAGGCATGCTCACCTTTGACTTCATTCAACTCATGGGTGCCGGGAACAAAACAAACTACCGGCTGGCCGTCGCCGTCGATAAGCGCCAACGCCTTGCGCGTCGCACCCTCGCTGACGTGTAAAAACTCAGCAAGCGCTTCAATGGTACTCACTCCGGGCGTAGAGACCTTCTCGAGCTCGCCCGCGCTTCCCTCTTCAACGTGAACCGCAACGGTTGCCGCCTCGGTATCAGCCGCGTAACCGCAGTCGCAATACACGAGCGCCGCCTCGCCCGCATCAGCAAGCGCCATGAACTCAACGGATGTGTCGCCACCAATCTGGCCGGAATCCGCGATAACAGGCAAAGCGCGAATGCCGGTACGCTCGCAAATACGGGCGTACGCTGCCTTTTCCGCATCATAGCACTCCTGCAGCGACTCCTGCGTAGACGAGAAGGAATAAGCGTCCTTCATAATGAATTCGCGGCCGCGCATAAGGCCAAAGCGTGGACGCATTTCGTCTCGGAACTTGTCTTGAATCTGATAGAGCGTTACCGGCAGCTGCTTGTAGCTTTTAAGCTCATTGCGCACCAGATCCGTAAACGTCTCCTCATGAGTAGGGCCAAGCGCGAACTTGCGCTCGTGGCGGTCGTGCAGACGCATGAGCTCCGGCCCGTACACGTCCCAGCGACCCGACTCTTCCCAGAGCTCAGCCGGGGTAAGAATGGGAACAAGAATCTCTTGAGCGCCAATGCCGTCCATTTCGTCCCGGATAATCTTTTCAATCTTGTGAAGAGAGCGCCAGGCAAGCGGAAGATAGCTGTACAATCCCGCAGCAGTCTTGCGAATCATGCCCGCACGGAGTAAGAGTCTGTGGCTGGCAAGCACCGCTTCGGCCGGGTCTTCTTTCAAGGTCGGCGCATACAGTGACGACATCTTTACCCAATGCTTCAAGATTGTTCCTTCCTCATGGCATAAGGCGAGAAGAACTTCTCGCCTCAAAATTTCCTTTACAGTTTACTTGTTTTGTTCTCGCCCGAATCGTCCGACTTCTCGCTAAATCGCGTCTCTATTTCATGGAAAAGCTCATCAACGATGTCTTTTTCGGCTATTTTCTTGGTAGGAACGCCGTGCTCAAAAAGGACCGCTCTCCCCTTACCGCAGGCAACGCCTATATCAACGCCACGCGCCTCACCGGGGCCGTTTACCACGCATCCCATAACGGCAACGGAGATTGGCGCGTGAACGCTTTCAAGACGTGCAGAAACCTCTTCGGCAATGGGAATCATGTTGACGCCGCAACGTCCGCAGGTAGGACAGCTAACAAGTTCTGGCTTGTTGCGGCGCAGACCAAGCGCGGCCAGAAGCTCCCAGGCCACATATACCTCTTCCACCGGATCAGCCGTAAGCGAGAGGCGCATGGTGTCGCCTATCCCCTCCTCAAGAAGAATCCCCACGGCAGCGGCGTTTTTCACTGTACCCTGGCGAAGCGTTCCTGCCTCGGTCACCCCTACATGCAGGGGCACTTCCGGAAGCTCATGGGAAAGCGCTCGATAAACGGCAAGTGTTGTGGGAACATCGTGAGCCTTTGCGGAAAGCACGATGTCGTCAAAGCCACGCGCACGGAAATGCTTTGTGAACGACACTGAGGAGGCTACGAGCTTCTCGACAAGCGTCATATCAGAGTGCGTATCAAACTCCTTGGCAAGAGATCCCGCATTTACGCCAATGCGTATGGGGATATGGGCCTCCTGCGCCGCCTCGATAACCGCGTCCACGCGCTCCCATGAACCGATATTGCCGGGATTGACGCGGAGCGCGGAGGCGCCTAAGCGAGCGGCCTCAACGGCCAGTCGAAAGTCAAAGTGAATGTCGGCAACAACGGGAAGCGGACTTTGACGACATACCTCATGAAATCCCGCAAGAGAGCGAGCTTCGGGAATAGCCACGCGAATAATTTCACACCCGGCGTCCGCAAGCGTTTTGATTTGCGCAAGCGTTGCGGCGGCGTCCGCGGTCTTGGCGGTGCACATAGACTGCACGGACACCGGAGCGCCACCGCCTACCTGCACAGAACCGACCATCACGGGATGCGTTATGTTACGAGCAATTTCAGCCATACGCTCACCAGCTATCTGAAAATCAGTCGAAAAATGTCATTTTTGAGCGCAACGACAAAAATGAACAGGAAAAACGCCAGTCCGATATAGGTGAGGATATTTTGCGTCTTTACGGAAAGCGGGCGGCCAATAATCACCTGGATAATCTCTATCAGTATCTTGCCGCCGTCAAGCGGAGGAATGGGCAGTAAATTCATGAAGCCCAGCGACATGGAGATCATAGCGATAATCATAATCAAATCCGTCGCACCGGACTGAGCTGCCCTGGACGCCATCACGGAAATACCGACCACAGAAGACGACTGATTGAGCACGTTCATGGTCTGCGTTGGAATCAAAAGGCTGCCGGCGAACTGCGCTACTTTGCCGGCATAGGCAAACGATGCGGACAGCGCCTCGGGAAGTGAAAGGCGATACTGCGCCGTTGTAGGCGAAATGCCAATGATCTTTGCTTCCGGCTTAAGCTTTGGATTGACGACTGTTTCAAGCTGTATGCCCTCACGAGTATATGAGACAGTCAGGTTACTCTGATTGGACAGCGCCGAGTGAATTTCCTCGCTCATATCCGTCCAGGAAGATACCACTTTTCCGTTGATAGCGGTAATGGTGTCGCCCTGTTTCAGACCCGCGAGTGCCGCAAGCGACTTCTCTTCGACAGCGCCAATCTGAGGAGTGTTTTGAGGAACCGCGATGCCGACAATCATCAGCGAACCTGCAACCAGCACAAGAGCGAGAAGCACGTTGACCACAATGCCGCCGAGCAACATCACGATGCGCTTGGGAATGCTTGCGCCAAGGTAGGTATGCGAGCGCTCCTGGGCGAGAAACGCCTCGGCTTTCATGGAGGGGTCGTGGGCTTCGCCTGCCTTTGTTGAGCCTTCCAAAGAAAAATCGTGTCCGCGGTCGTATTCAGTTCGAAGCAGAGCGTCGCGCGCCAAGGTCTGATACGTAATCAGAGCTTCATCGTCTGCCTTTGCGCCGCTTTCATGCTGTTCGCAGGACTCAATGGCAGCCCAATCGGTAAGAATCGTGAGCGCCTCAAGGGCTGTATCGGGTGCTATGTTGAGCTCGGAAGCAACCTCGCCTACCGTGACATGGCCCTTTTTCTGTACAAGAAGGAGCACGGGCGCAAGATACTCGTTATTCTCGCCCTCCATGCCGCAAATGCGTGTGTAGCCGCCCAAAAGCAGCGGCGTCACGCCTATCTCTGTACCGTGAGACGCGCTCTTATAGGAGAGCTTATAGCGAAACGGCATGCCCAAGAAGAACTCAGTGACGCGCACGCCAAACGCGCGAGCGGCAAGATAATGGCCAGCTTCATGCACGAAGACTAAAATCGAAAGAACTACGAGTCCCCAAAAAATAGGCGATAGTACGCTCAAGATGTTCAAGTCCTACCCTTTCAGCACGCATGCCTGAGCAAGCGCGCGGGCATGTGTATCAATCTCGGAGAGTTGTTCGATACTCTCAACGGTCTCTCTTGGGATTGTCTCCATAACGGAAGAAACAATACGCTCAATGTCGAGAAAACCGATTTTGTCTAAACGGAAGGCCTCGTTGGCAACTTCATTAGCAGCGTTCATGACGCAGGGCTGCGTTCCGCCGACTCTACCAGCTTCCTTCGCAAGCGCCAGACAGCCGAAAGTTTTCTCATCGACTTCCTCGCAGGTAAGAGGATCGCAAGTCCCCCACATGACAGGCGTTGCCACGGTTTGCCAGCGCTCAGGATAACTCAGGGCGTACTGAATAGGAATGCGCATGTCAGAGGGGCCAAGCTGACCTTTTACGGAGCCGTCAATAAATTCAACCATGGAATGAATGCGGCTTTGCCGGTGAACCAATACATGAATATCGTCGATGAACGTCTCAAAAAGATGATGGGCTTCGAGTATTTCGAGACCTTTGTTCATGAGCGTCGCCGAATCAATCGAGATTTTGGCTCCCATCGACCAGGTGGGGTGAGCAAGGGCGTCCGCAACGCTCACATGCGCAAGCTCTTCTCGCGTCATGCCAAAAAATGGCCCGCCTGAGCAGGTCAGCCATAGTTTTGACAGCTCTGAGAGTCGTTCACCTGCAAGACACTGAAAAATGGCGCTGTGCTCGGAATCTACAGGCACAAGTTGGCCGGGGCGCACAAGCGGCATCAGAAGGTCGCCGCCGACCACGATTGACTCTTTGTTGGCATAGGCCAGCGTCTTTCCCGCTTTGAGCGCTGCGTACCCAGCGTAGATACCCGCTTCGCCCACAACGGCGTTGACAACGCAGTCCACCTCGTCAAGCTCCGCAAGGGCGCTGACCGCTTTAGCGCCAAAGGTTACCTTGCACCCTTCGGGCAAATCGGCGAGAAGAGCGTCATGCTGGCACTTTTCATTGGCAACGGCGATATAGGCGGGCTTAAACTCACGTGCGGCGGCCGCAAGTGGCGCAATCGACGAGTGCACTGCAAGGGCAACAACCTGCACCTTATCGCGATGATGGCGGCATACATCCAGCGTCTGCGAACCGACTGAGCCGGAGCAGCCCAGTATGGCGACGCGCAAAGGCCGTCGTCGCGGCGCACGCGGCGCTGTGTCCTCAAAGATACTCATAAAAACAGAAGCGCTCCCATAAAGTAAAACGAAAAATTCAGGAATAACAAAGCGGCCACGCTGCCAAAAATCATTGAATCGGAACGGTCAAGAAGACCTCCATGACCAGGCATGATAGTACCGGAGTCTTTTATGCCAACACCGCGCTTGATACGCGATTCAAAAAGATCGCCGATGACCGCGAAGATGCCCTCAAAGAGACCGGCCGCAATTCCCCACCACACGGGCATGTGAAAGGTAGGGCTGAACGTGCTTACCAAGACCCATACCAAAACAGACCCTACAAGACCGCCGTAAAAGCCTTCCCAGCTTTTCTTTGGAGAAATGCGGGGCGCCATTTTGTGTCTGCCAAACTTGGATCCCACGAAAAACGCAAACGAGTCATTGGCCCACACGGATACCATCACCGCGAGCGTCAGCCAAGGTATCGAAAACGACGGCTCAGCCGAGCGAAACATCACGATGGTGGCATAGGCCAGCGAAGTATAGACAGGGCCAAAACAGGTTACCGCTACGTCAGCAAGGTTGGCCCGCGGCGTTAAAACGTACCATGCTCCGCAAAACATAAGCAAGATAAGCAAAGAGCCGAATACTCCGTATGATCCGAAACGAGCCAAAATAGGAAATACCACCGCAAAGGTCAAGCCCAACGGTTCATTGGGCATACGTCCGCCCAAACGGCAGATGTGAAAGAACTCTGAGCAGCATACCCAGCCAATCGCGGCTATCAATACCGTTGTAGCGTCAATACCCGCATACAGACAGGCAAGCACGATAAAGGCATAAATCGCGCCTGAAAGCGAGCGAGTGAGGAGCTTTTCTGTCCATTCGCGCACACGCTGACCAAAAAGGTTTCCTTCAGCGCGCAGTGGCTCTTTTTGCGACCGCCTGTCCTCAAGTTTATCTATCTGCCTGTCCAAGCCGGCAGGTTCGGGAGGCGTATACGAAACTTCCTCTGAAGCCGGGCTCACAGGCTTGCGTTCCTTTGTCATGAAGCCACACCTCCAAAACGCCGTTCCCGTGCCTGAAAGGCCACGAGCGCACGCAGAAAATCCCAGCGCGTGAAATCAGGCCACAGCGTTGGCGTCACATACATCTCCGAGTATGCAATCTGCCACAGAAGATAGTTGGAGAGGCGCAGCTCTCCTGAGGTGCGAATGAGCAAATCAGGGTCGGGCAGTCCCGCGGTGTAGAGGTACTTCTCGACATCTGCCGGTCCTATGCTTGCAGGATCAATGCTTCCCGCTTTTGCCTCTGCGGCGAGAAGTGCGGCGGCGCGGGCGAGTTCAGCGCGGGCGCCGTAATTGACGGCAAGCGCAAAGACCATACCGGTGTTATTGGCGGTTTCTGCGAGCCCCTGCTTAAAGGTTTCCTGCGTCTTTTGAGGAAGAGCTTCAAGGTCGCCAAAAAAGCGGAGCTTTACCTGCTCCTGATGAAAGAGCGGCAGCTCGTTCAAGAGCGTTTCGGCAAAAAGCTGCATCAAAAAGGTAACTTCTTTTTGCGAGCGATTCCAATTCTCCGTTGAAAACGCGTAGACCGAAAGTACGTCCAGGCCAAGACGGACAGCTGTTGTCACCGTTTCACGAAGCGACGCGACGCCCGCTAGATGGCCTTGTGAGCGTTCAAGACCGCGCGCCTGCGCCCAGCGCCCGTTGCCATCCATGATGATGGAAACATGAGCGGGCATACGACTCATATCAAGCGCGTCAAGCGAGATATCCCCGAGAGCATCGCGGTAAAACGCAGCCAGTTTTGCCTTGTCAAACTGCATCTAGATCTCCATGACCTCAGCGGTCTTTGCCTTGAGGAGCTTTTCAATCTCGGCAACTGAGTTGTCGGTGAGTTTTTGGATCTGCTTTTTCTCATGCGACTGCTCGTCTTCCGAGAGTTCCTCGTCCCGCTCAATCTTGCCGTTAATGTCGCGGCGCACGTTTCTGATTGCGATGCGCGCTTCTTCGGCAAGGCCGGCGCATTCCTTTGCGAGCTCACGGCGGCGCTCTTCGGTCGGCATAGGGAACGGCAGACGGATAGCTACGCCGTCATTGGAAGGAGTGATTCCCAAATCAGACGCCTCAATCGCTTTTTCGATAGCCTTGAGCGAAGTCTTATCCCAAGGCTCAATTACCAGCAGGGAGGCCTCAGGAACCTTCACTGCGGCAAGCTGCATAATAGGCGTAAGCTGGCCATAATAATCGACCTTGATGGGGTCAAGCGCATGCGGGTTTGCGCGGCCGGTGCGAACGCGAGCAAAGTTGTTCTTCAAGGCTTCAATGCCCTTATCCATTGAAGATTTTGCCTTGTCGGTGTAGACGCTCATAAGTCCTCCTCAACAACGGTCGTACCGACGTTCTTGCCACAGATAGCATCGTGGAAGACGCCTTCGGTACCCATATCAAATACAATGATTGGCATTTTATTGTCACGGCACAACGCAATCGCCGCAGCATCCATAACCTTAAGCTCTTTCGTCAACACGTCCTTGTACGTCACCACGTCAAATTTGACAGCCTGAGGATTGAGCACCGGATCACAATCGTAGATGCCGTCAACCTTGGTTGCCTTCATAAGAGCCTCAGCGCCTATCTCGCATGCGCGAAGCGCCGCTGCAGTATCCGTAGTGAAATAAGGATTGCCCGTGCCAGCGGCAAAGATGACGATACGTCCCTTCTCAAGATGGCGGATGGCGCGGCGGCGGATGTAGGGCTCTGCAATCTGCGCCATGGTGATAGCGCTCATCACACGGCAGTCCATGCCGTGACGCTCAAAGCAGTCCTGCAGAGACAGGGCATTGATGACAGTAGCAAGCATACCCATGTTGTCTCCTTGGGCGCGATCCATACCAGCCGCTGCCTGTGAGACGCCGCGGAAGATGTTGCCGCCGCCTACTACAACGGCGATTTGAACACCGGACTCCCAGACGGGCTTAATTTCTCGAGCCAGCTGCTCGGGAATGGAAGGATCAATCCCGAAGTTCTGCTCGCCCATCAAAGCCTCGCCGGAAAGCTTGAGAAGCACTCTTTTATAGGTATAGTTCGACAAGACACCCTCCACTTCCGCGCAAACGTACAATCGCTGAACATTTTATCAGACGACCCAAGCTCAACTCGCCTCAAGCACAACCAACGCACACGCTTCGCATAAAGAAAAAGCCAACTGCAAGCAGCTGGCTTTTTCTGAGTCGTTCTCTCAGCGGCTACTCGCCAAAGGAAAAACGAACGAAGCTGACGACTTGAACGTTGTCGTCGACCTTTTTGGAAACGAGCTTCGCGTACTCGTTGATGGACATGTCGGGATCCTTAACGAAGGCCTGCTCGGTAAGGACATTCTCCTTGTAGTACTTCTCAAGACGACCCTGTGCCATTCTCTCCTGAATAGCCTCGGGCTTGCCAGACTCAGCAGCCTGAGCCTTGTAGATGGAGAGCTCATGCTCAACGATGTCAGCAGGCACATCCTCGCGGCGAGCAGCAACCGGAGCGGCTGCGGCTACCTGCATGGCGACGTCATGGGCGAAGTTTTTGAAGTCCTCAGAATCACGGGTCTCGGGCTTGTCAAACTCAAAGGTAACAACCGTCGCAAGTTTGCCGCCGAGGTGAATGTAGCTTGAAAGAGCGCCGGAAGAAACCTGAACACGGGCGAAGCGCAAAATACGCATGTTTTCGCCAATGTTGTGAATCTTATCCGTCAGAGCTTCCTGTACGGTGCCCTCACCGAATTTTGACGTGAGGAACGCGTCGACATCGGAAGGATCACTCTCAACAACGGCCTCGGCTAAATCGCTTGCAAAGCCAGTAAACTGCGGGTTGGTACCCACAAAGTCAGTTTCGCACGAAAGCTCAAGGATTGCGCCCTTGGTGCAATCGGGTGAAATGAACGTTGCAATGGTGCCTTCATTAGTCTCGCGACCCGCGCGCTTGACGGCCTTGGCAACGCCCATGGTGCGCAGAATATCAATCGCCTTATCAATGTCGCCATCGGCTTCAACGAGTGCCTTCTTGCATTCCATCATAGGAGAACTCGTCATATCGCGGAGCTGCTTGACAAGGGCTGCAGTAATTTGTGCCATGTTCCCCTCCTTGGGGATCGTAGGAATAATTGCGTACTTGCGTACGTATTGCTTGCTTAGGTGGACCTATTCAGCCTGAGGAGCTTCTTCTGCCTGCTCGGCCTTAGGCGCCTCCTCTTCGCTCGCCTGCGGAGCGCTCATTTCCTCTGCGGAAATCTGCTCTTTACCGCTGCCGGCAAGGATTGCGTCGGCGGCAAGTTCGCACATCAAAGAAATGGAGCGGATAGCATCATCGTTTGCGGGAATGCCGTAGTCGATAACGTCAGGGTCGGAGTTTGTGTCAAGAAGCGAAACCACGGGGATGTGAAGGCGATTTGCCTCGCGAACCGCGTTCTCCTCACGCTTTGAGTCGATGACAAAGAGAGCGTCGGGAAGCTTGTTCATATCGCGAACGCCACCCAGGTTCAGCTGAAGCTTAGCAAGCTCCTTGTTGCGAAGCGCCTGCTCCTTTTTGGGCAGAGCGTCCATGCGGCCGTCCTCAACCATGGCCTCAAGCTCTTCCATGTGCTGAATGCGGGAACGCATGGTGACAAAGTTAGTGAGCATGCCGCCAAGCCAGCGCTGATTGATGTAGGGCATGGAAGCACGCGCGGCCTGAGTAGCAATAGGCTCCTGAGCCTGCTTTTTGGTGCCGACAAAAAGAATGCGGCCACCCTTAGAAGCAAGATCTTTCAAAAAGGTGTAAGCCTTGTCAGCGCCAAGCATGGTCTGCTTGAGGTCAATGATGTAAATACCATTGCGATCGCCGAAGATATACGGCTTCATCTTAGGGTTCCAGCGGCGGGTCTGGTGACCGTAGTGGCAGCCGGCATCAAGCAGGGTTTGGATAGTAATCTTTGCAGCCATAAGTAACCTCCTGGTTTAACCTCCGCACGGGGTCTTTCCCATCAATCAACCCAAAACCTGGCTTGAGCTTTGAGCACCACAGACGATGAGTAGTCGTGCGTGTGTGATTGTGCCGCTTGGCAGCGGCAGGCTGTGCATTTACACAACCGGGCGGTAGTATACCACGATTTAGTCAGATTCAGCCCGCGGATGCGCTTGTTTTGCTGCATCTTTGAGACGCTCAATCGAAAGGTGCGTATAGATTTGCGTTGTCGACAGACTCTGGTGGCCCAAAAGCTCCTGCACGACGCGTAAATCAGCGCCACCAGTAAGGAGCTCTGTCGCAAACGTATGCCTCATGGCATGCGGCGTAAGACCTGAATCAAGCCCCGCTTCCAGCACATGGGCCTCAAACATTTTTCTGAGCACGTCCGCGCTCATGCGGCGGCCACGATTTGAGAGAAAGAGAGCCTCCTCAGCCGGCGCAACTTTGAGTGATGTTCTGCTTTTTGCCAAAAGCTTCGGCCTAGCTTCATAAAGATAGAGCTCCAGCCAGTCGCACGCGGTCTTATAGAGCGGGACATCACGCTCTTTTGAACCTTTACCAAACAGCCTCACGACACCTTGCCGCAGCATAAGGTCTCCCCTGTCAAGACGTGCGATCTCTGAGATACGAGCGCCCGTCGCATACATGAACTCAAGGATTGCCCTATCTCGCAAGCCGGATGACGTATGTACGTCGCATGATGCAAGAAGTCTTTTTGCATCTTCATCCGACATGGTCTTGGGAAGACGGCGAGAAGTACGCGGGCTTGTCAAGATAAGCGAGGGATCCGCTTCAAGATAACCCTCTTTGTTCAGCCACTTATAAAATCCTCTGAGAGCTGAAAGATGCCTGTTGCGTGTGCGTGCAGAGTATTGGGCTCGATTGAGATAGGACAGATAGGAGCGAAGGCTTCGATGTGTTGCCTGAAGCATGCTAAGTTCTTCTCGCCCGCACCACGCGGCATACGACGAGAGATCTGTCGCATAAGCCCGCACGGTATTGTCGGACAGATTGCGCACCGATTTCAAATATGTCAGGAACATATCTATATAGGCTGCATCATCAAAGGCCTGTGTCATTGATCATCGCTCCTTTGGCCAAAGAGATCGCTTCTGAGGCGCAGATAGGCATCAAAATCTTCATGCGCTCTTTGCGTCATACGAGCACGGCGTTCATCTTTCTTCTTTATCTCCGTATCAAGCGGCGGAAAGAGTCCGAAATTGACGTGCATGGGCTGGTAGTCCGTAGTGTTTGGATTAGTCGCATAAGCTACTAGAGAACCCAGGGCTCCCGTTGTGGGAAGGTGCATCTGAGAAGCACCAACCAGATCCGCATAGGTATTGAGCGCCGCAAGCAAACCCGAAGCAATCGCTTCCACGTAGCCCTCTGTGCCGGTAATCTGTCCCGCGAGCCGAACGCATGAGTGCGGAATCGCAAATGTATCGGTCAGCGTATGAGGCGCATCAACGAATGAATTTCTGTGCATAACGCCGTAGCGCACAAACTCTGCCTGCGCAAGTCCCGGAATCATCGTGAAGACACGTTTTTGTTCGCCCCAGGTAAGGTTGGTCTGAAAACCCACAAGATTGTACGCGGTCGCTGCCTCATTTTCAGCACGAAGCTGCACTGCCGCCCAAGGCCGTCTGCCGTCTCTTGGATCAATGAGCCCTACCGGTTTGAGAGCGCCAAAACGAAGCGACTCAAATCCTGTGCGCGCCACCTCCTCTACAGGCTGGCACGCCTGAAATAAATCAGCCTGCTCAAATTCGCGGGAGACGACGCGCTGCGCGCCGATAAGCTCACGGATAAAAGCTTCGTATTCGTTTTTATTGAAAGGACAGTTGAGGTAATCCCCTCGCCCTGCTTTTTCATAACGAGACTGCGAAAAGACAATCGAGCGGTCGATGCTTTCCGCTGAAACAATGGGAGCCGCAGCATCATAAAACGACATGCCCTCTGTGCCAACGCGCTTGGAAATCGCCGCATACAGCGCGTCCGAGCAAAGCGGTCCGGCCGCAATCACGCAAGGCCCGTCAGGAATTTCTGTAGCTTCCCGACGTTCAATCTTAACGAGAGGATTCGCCTCGACCACAGCCGTCACCGAACGTGAAAACTTCTTTCGGTCAACCGCCAGGGCGCCTCCTGCAGAAACGGCGTTTTCTCTCGCAATCTGTAAGAGGAAACTTTTCATTTCTGTCAGTTCGCGCTTCAGGATACCCGCCGCGCTCTCCTCTTTAGTCGATTTAAGAGAGTTCGAGCAGACAAGCTCTGCAAAGTCGCTCGTATGGTGTGCTAAAGATCGGTGAATGGGCCTTTGCTCTATCAAAAGGACTTCTATCCCTCTGGCGGCAAGCTGGAGCGCACACTCACTGCCTGCAAGACCTGCCCCTATAACAGTTACTCTCTTTGTCATAACGTCCTTTGCTCATTCATATTCGCTGTCTGTACTAATCCTAAATGATATTCGCGGGTTGGTGTATAGCGGCCGTCGGGCAATCTCTGTACAATCCTTTGAGCTTCAAAGTCTGTAAGCGTCCTCATGAGCGTCAACACATTCTCTCCAAGACGCATGGCAAGCTCTTCCGGACGACACGGAGAAGCCGTAAGAGCCGACATAACACGGCTTTTTGGAGACGTCTTGTCTTCCTGCTTTAGAACTGTTGCTCCAAAATCAAGCGCAAGGGACAGAGCAAGCGACGCCTCGTCCGGGATAATCCTGGCTCCGTCGGTGATAAGTTTGTTAGTTCCCGCGGACGTAGGAGAAAAGATAGACCCCGGTATGGCGTATACCTTTCGTCCAAGATCTTCCGCTGTCTCGGCTGTTGACATGGTTCCTGAACACACGCCTGCTTCAGTCACCACCAAAACAGAGCCAAGAGCGGCAATGACAGCATTTCTTCGCGGAAACGCAAAGCGCCGCGGAGGAGTTCCCCAACTGTCTAGCGAGATTACCGCTCCTTCTTTTACCGCAGCGGAAAAAAGACTTTTTGAAGAGCGCGGGTAAACAACATCGGCGCCACAGCCTAGTACTGCAATTGTTTTTCCTCCTGCCGCAAGAGCGCTCATACCAGCCGCACAATCGCATCCCATCGCGCCTCCCGAAACAACGGTCACCCCACAATCCGCGGCTACTCGGGCAGCCATTTCAGCAAGGGCAATACCGTAAGGAGTTGCCCGTCGAGCGCCAACGATTGAGAGCATTGGCGTTTCAAATATTTCGGAATTTCCAATTCCGTAGAGCACGTCTGGAGGGTTTTCAAGATCTTCCAAACAGGCCGGATAGTGCTTTGAACCACGTTCAAACGCCCATTTTTCAGCCATGACATCTCCTTTATGACAGTATTCGAGAGCGAAAGGTAACCGCTTCGGAAAGATCGTCTTTTGTTATGAGGCTGTGGTGTTCAAGATCGGCAACTGTCCTCGCAACACGAGAAACTCTCGCAATCGACCTGCCTCCCAGTGAAAGTCCGCGTGCATACCGCTCAAAGAGCTGTCGAGCACCATCTTCAAACAAAAGTTTTTGCAGACTTTCGCGCTCTCGCGCTTCTCGCCATTGTCGATAATCTCTGCCGGACATAACAAACTGCCTCATTTCACTTGAAGTCAAACCCGTATCGCCTTCGATAACCTTTGTTGATGAGGGGCGAGCTACATCGCACACGATATCTATCCGATCCATAAGAGGTCCTCCTACCTTCGACTGATAGGTATCGATACGTGCGGGGGTGCACTTGCAAAGATGGTCCGGGTCGCCGCAAAAACCGCAGGGACAAGGGTTAGCTGCAGCTAATAATTGAAAATCACAAGGAAATGTATATAAACCGTCAACGCGTACGAGCCGGACCTCCTTGTCCTCGAGGGGCTGCCGCAAAGCCTGCAAAGTATTGGTTGCAAACTCCGGCAACTCGTCAAGGAATAAGACACCCTTGTGCGCAAGTGAAACCTCTCCCGGCAAAACCGGCCTTCCTCCTCCAATCAGCCCGCCAAGCGAGATAGAATGATGAGGAGATCGAAACGGACGGATACCTTGAGCAAGCCATTCCGAAGGCTCTCCCGCCACAGAATGAATCAGCAACGCTTCTTCCAGCTCATCCGGATCGAGCTTAGGTAGAATCGATAAGAAGCGCCGAGCCAGCATAGTTTTTCCTGAACCGGGAGGCCCTACCATTAACATCCCATGCGATCCTATCGCCGCAAGAATGAGCGCACGCTTGGCGAGCTCCTGATCAACAACGTCAGCAAACTCAAGGTTGAGACTTTGAGGAGTTGTTCGCTTCAAATGCGTTTTGCTTTTGAAACGACATTTACGCAAATCAGCGGTTGAGCAGACATCAAAAAGGGATTGGATGCCATACACATGTGTGCAGTTGGCGCCCGCGAGTTCGCTTTGATTGGAGACGACCAGATTACACCCAAGGCTTCGGGCAATTTCGACATAGGCAATTGATCCTCTTACCGGAGCCACTTCCCCATTCAACGTAAGCTCTCCCACAAAGATGTTCTTTTCGATAATCTCCTGCGAAAGCTGGCCTGTCGCAACGAGGATAGCTACCGCCATGGGCAAATCAAATCCTGAACCGTTCTTTCTCATATCCGCCGGCGAAAGATTAATGGTGATATGCCTTCGGGGTATGGTAAAGCCGCAGGCTCCCAAGGCGCACTTAACCCGCGAGCGTGCCTCAAGAACAGCCGAATCCGGCATGCCTACGATAGTCACTCCCGGAATGCCTCCCGCGACGCTTGCCTCAACGTTTACCAAAACAGGTTCAATGCCCCGAATGGTTGCGGTCTTTACGCATACAGCGCCTGAACTAGTCATTTTCATCCCAGCTAAAAGCGCCGATAAGATGACGCAGGCTCGCGCTGCGCTCCGCAGCGAGATTGATTGCAATCACATCAAACCGAACCACGCTGACATGCGCATGATACGCAAGGTAGAGCAACGCCATCTTTCGATAGGTCCGCTGCTTGTGCGCTGTCACCGCAAGCTCCGGCATAAGATTCGCATCGCTTTTTGTTACGCGACGTGTTTTAACTTCAACCATGACGTATGTCTCGCCATCACGCGCGATGATATCCGCTTCACCTCCACCCTTGCATCGCCAATTGCGCTGGATGATTTTGTAGCCGCGGCGAGCGAGATAGTCGGCTGCAAGCTGCTCGCCCTTCTCGCCTATTTCATACGGCGAATACTCAGCCAGAGTCTTTTCTGGCTCCTCAGCCGGCTCCGACTCCTTTGATGGTTCCGCAGATTCCTCAAAATCCTTTGCATCACCTGCAAATTCTTCAGGAGAGGCAGATTCAGGGCAGTCCTCTTCCTTCGCATGATACTTGGCATCAAATTCAAGTTGTTCGTCCATAAGCTCTCCCTTCGCTTTCTTGAGAGAGCTATCATGACAGGCCGATCTGACAGCATTCTGTCTTCAATCTGACCGTTATCTGACAAGCATGTCTAGCCGCAAAAAATTTTGATGTATTTTTTTGAGAGCCACAATCGATGCCCCTGCATGTTGCGCAGGGGTATCAAATGGAAGCGCGACAAACCAGGACAGTAATTACATTATTGATATGACGGCGATTCAAAGAGGCGCGGCCCCTTCTCAAAATTTCCACAAAACGAGACGCGATGAATCGGAGAAAGTCCGTATTGCGCAATAGCGGCGATATGATCTGCCGAGGCATAACCCTTGTTTTCAGCAAAATGATACTGGGGATAGCGCGTGTCGTATGCCACCATCAAAGCGTCTCTGGATACTTTAGCAACAACGGAAGCAGCGGCAATTGAAGCTATCTTGGCATCGCCCTTTATGATTGTTTTTTCAAGCGGATGCGCATGAACAGGATTTCCATCAATAAGAACACAGTCCGGCTCAACGCCTGTTTTATCAATGGCAATCCGCATTGCCTTTCGAAGTGAAGCTGTCATTCCCTTCTCGTCAATTTCTGCAGGCTCAATAGAGGCAATGCCTATAGCAAGCGCAACCTTGGCAACCTGAGCCGCAACCAGTTCGCGCTTTGCGGCCGACAATTGCTTTGAGTCATTCAGTCCCTCAATATAAGGATTATCAGGAAGCACAACCGCACAGACGGTCAAAGGTCCAGCGACAGGACCACGACCTACCTCATCAACGCCGACAATAATGCCTTCTCCGCCCAGTGCGCGCTGAAGCGTATAGAGTGACTCTACGCGCTTTCTTTCTTCGCGGATACGCAGGAGGCGTTTTTGAGCTAAAGCGAGCGCGTGTTGCACCTGTTTTCGCGGATCTTCGGCATAACGCTCGGCGAGCGCAAGAACCTCAGACTCGGATGCGTCACTCAAAAACGCTGCGATTTCTTTTGCCGTCAATCGTGATGAATCAAACGACATCATCATTCCTCTTGAAGAAGTTCCCTACTGAAAAAGCCGCCCCTATGGACGGCTTCATCATACTGCAGGTACGCCTTGGCTTAGCGCTGCTCACGAAGACGGGCGGCTTTGCCGATACGATCGCGCAGGAAGTAAAGCTTAGCGCGGTGCACGACACCGTGACGAACTACTTCAAGCTTTGCAATCTTAGGGCTATGGAGCGGGAACGTACGCTCAACGCCGATACCGAAGCTGATTTTACGGACGGTAAACGTCTCACGCGAACCCTCGCCTGAAAGGCGGATGATGTCGCCCTGAAAGACCTGTTCACGAGTACGGTCACCCTCGACGATGCGATAGTGAACCTTTACATTGTCACCAACGCGAACAGCGGGGATATCCTCGCGGATCTGCTGGCGCTCAATTGCGCGAATGTAATCCATATTTCCTCATCTCTAGAGGTGCCGACGCAGAGGCGAGCGACACATAGCTCAACACATAGGTGAAAAGTATATTAGACCTTGGGCTTTCAGGCAAGGATAACGCGAGAATTTCTTTCAAATTCCTCTGTTTCAGCGAGAAGTGCTCGCTCTTCCCCATTCTTGCGCGTTGTTCTTATCGCCTTACCTGTGATTACCTCTGTTCTCCCTCCACGATTTCGGAAGACGCAGGTCTTCAAAGGTCCGCGTTGCATATCTGTCTGTCATGCCTGCAACAAAATCAGCTACCTGCAGTTCGGGCTTATCCGCATCGTGAACCGTATACTCATCAGGCACTTCATCAAGGTGCGAAATGAAGTAGTCAAACAGCTCGATAATGAGGTCGTACGCTTTGGGCTCTTCGTATTTTGCATCCCCATTTGCGTAGAGGTTATCAAAGAGAAACGAACGCATGTGCATCATGGCATCCCACATGACTTCCGACATCTGAATATCCCCTACGGCCGCGCTCTTGATAACGATGTCATGCACCATAGTTTCGATGCGCTCGGAAGACGAACCCCCGAGAAGCGCGCGCGACTCCCGAGGCAACATTGCTTCCGTGAGAAGTCCAGCGCGTTCTGCATCGTCAATGTCGTGCGTTACATAGGCGATACGGTCGGCAACGCCGACGATGCGACCTTCCGCTGTCATGGCTCGAAGACTGCCCGAGTGGCACCGAATGCCGTCTACTACCTCTCGGCTCAAATTAAGACCCCTGCCGTTACGTTCAAGAAGCTCAACGATGCGCGCCCCTTGTTCATTATGAGCAAAAAGCCGCTGATTTTTTGGATCCAAAGGATTCAGACCCCTATAGAGAGCAATGGCTGTTGACAAGGCCTTCTCGCCGATATGCCCAAATGGCGTATGCCCAAGGTCGTGTCCAAGCGCTATCGCCTCTGCCAGGTCTTCATTCAGTCCCAAAGGACGTGCGATAGATCTCGAAATCTGAGCGACTTCTAACGTATGGATGAGCCGTGTGCGATAGTGATCGCCTTCCGGCGCGAGAAACACTTGCGTCTTATGAGCAAGGCGGCGAAAACTTTTGCTGTGCAGTATGCGGTCCCTGTCGCACTGATAGCAGGTACGAAACGCATCGGGTTCCTCAGGTGTCAGACGCCCTTGTGAACTATCGGAAAATGCGGCCTCCGGAGCAAGGAATTCATGCTCACGACGCTCAAGGTCTTCTCGCGTAACGGTTTTCATGATGCCCCCAAAAAACTCATATAGCGCGCGCAGGCGGCGAATGTTTTCAAAAGTCTAACAGAAAAGGAGAATGCCCGAAGACATTCTCCTTTTGATAACAGCTGCATCTCACACGCAAAGAGCGCCGTGGTGAACCTGATTGAAATTACTTGGTAGCAATCTTCTTCGGTCCGCCGTTTGCAGCGAGCTTTGCCTGAGCTGCCGCAAGACGAGCGATGGGCACGCGATACGGCGAGCAAGACACATAGTCAAGACCAAGGTTGTAGTACATGTGGATGGACTCAGGATCGCCGCCCGTCTCTCCGCAGACGCCAATGGTGAGGTTGGGGTTACCCTTATGACCGCCTTCGACGCCCATGCGGACGAGCTCTGCAACACCCTTGTCAAGCGTTGCGAACGGGTTGGTCTTAACAATCTTGCGCTCCAAATACAGAGGCATAAAGGCGGACTCAACGTCGTCGCGGGAGAAGCCGAGGCAGGTCTGGGTCAGGTCGTTGGTGCCGAAGGAGAAGAAATCAGCATGCTTTGCAATTTCTTCAGACATGATGGCAGCGCGAGGCAGCTCAATCATGGTACCAACGGGGATATCCAGCTCAACGCCGTACTCATCGGCAACCTGTTTGATGGTCTTCTCGACCTCTTCACGCACCTGTACCAGCTCCTCCTCAAAGCCTACGAGAGGAACCATGATCTCAGGATGGGGATCAAGGCCGACGCGCTTGAGCTCTGCGGCGGCGCTTGCTATAGCACGAACTTGCATAACATTGAGCTCGGGATACACGATGCCCAAACGGCAGCCACGCAAACCGAGCATGGGGTTTGCTTCCTGGAACGCATCAAACTTAGCGAGAAGTGCCCGTTTAGCGGTAGCGTCTTTACCCTGCTCTTCATCATGGGCAATCTCAACCTCAAGATCGCGCGGAGAGTCAAGGAACTCATGCAGAGGCGGATCAAGCAGGCGAACAACAACGTCTTTGCCGTCCATAACCTTGAACATACCAAGGAAATCGCCCTTTTGCGCGCGACCAAGCTGGTCAATAGCAAGCTGCTTGACGTCCTCGGAATCAGCCAAAATGAAGTCCTGGATAAGGTGCTTACGCTCACCGAGGAACATGTGCTCGGTGCGGTCAAGGCCGATTGCCTCTGCGCCGTTATCAAGTGATGTCTGAGCGTCGGCGGGGTTGTCGGCGTTTGCACGAACGCCGATGTTGCGGCCGCGAGAGCTATCAAGACGAACCTCGTCAGCCCACTTCAGGATTGTCTGAAGGTCACCGGAGAGCTCAGGCTGGACCAACTCGACAGCGCCGAGAATGACATCGCCGGTAGTGCCGTCAATGGAGATGATATCGCCTTCATTAACAACCAGATCAGAGCCAGCGACCGTGAAGCGCTTGTTAGCCGCGTCAATACGCAAAACATCAACGCCGCAGACGCAAGGAGCGCCCATGCCACGGGCGATGACAGCCGCATGGCTGGTCTTGCCGCCATGAGACGTAAGGATGCCCTCAGCCGCGACCATGCCATGAAGATCATCGGGCGTAGTTTCCCAGCGAACCAAGATACAAGGCTTACCAGCCTCGGCGTACTTCTCGGCGTCTGAAGACGAGAACACGGCAGCGCCGACAGCAGCGCCAGGAGAGGCATTAAGACCCTTGGCGATAGTCTCATACTTTGCATTGGGGTCAAATTGCGGGTGCAAAAGCTGGTCGAGCTGCTCAGGAGCAACGCGGGTAACAGCCTGCTCCTTGGTGATGCGGCCTTCCTCATACATCTGGATTGCGACCTTCAGAGCGGAAAGTGCCGTACGCTTGCCTACACGAGTCTGAAGCATCCAAAGCTTGCCGTTTTCGATGGTGAACTCAATGTCCATCATGTCAGCGTAGTGATCCTCAAGAATCTCAAAGACGTGGAAGAGCTCTTCGCCCGCCTCTTTGAGAGCGGGAACCTTAACAAGATCGGTAATAGGCTCGGTGTTGCGGATACCAGCAACAACGTCTTCGCCCTGCGCGTTAACAAGGAAATCGCCATAGCGCTCGTTGGTGCCGTCGGCGGGGTTACGCGTAAAAGCAACGCCGGTAGCCGAAGTCTCACCCTTGTTGCCGAAAACCATGACCTGAACGTTTACAGCAGTACCAAGGTCATCAGGAATCTTGTTCTGCTTACGATAGAGGATGGCGCGGTCGTTCATCCAAGAACCGAAAACAGCCTGCTCAGCAAGGCGGAGCTGGAGATATGGATCGGAAGGAAAGACGGCAAAGCCGTTCTTTGAAACCTCTGGGTGCTCTTTGACGTCAACATTGGCTGCAAAGATGCCCTTGAACCAGGTCACAAGTTCACGAAGATCGTTGGCGGTAAGCTCCGTGTCAAGCGTGACGCCCTTCTCGGCCTTCTTAGCAGAGATGGCATCCTCAAAGAGCTGGCCGGAAACGCCCATAACCACGCCTGAGAACATCTGAACGAAGCGACGGTAGGAGTCCCAAGCAAAGCGCTCATTGCCTGTCTGCTTGATGAGGCCCTGAACCGATTCGTCATTAAGGCCAAGGTTTAAAACGGTATCCATCATGCCCGGCATGGAGAACGGAGCGCCAGAACGGACAGAGACAAGCAGGGGATCTTCTTTATCGCCAAGCTTCTTCCCCATGCGCTCCTCAAGATCCTGCATGGCCGAATCAATCTCTTCAATAACGCCATCAGGCCAAACGTTGCCCGCTGTAGAGTAGGCTACGCACGTCTGGCACGTAATTGAAAAACCAGGAGGGACAGGCAGGCCAATCTTAGACATCTCAGCAAGGTTAGCGCCCTTGCCGCCGACAATCCATTTTGCCTCGTCTACGGATGCACCGGCGACTTCAGTCACATCGTTACCGGCATGATCCTTTCCAAAGCTGTACACATGCTTCTCAGACATAACACTCCAAACCTTTAAAACCAGACACGCTCAAGCGTGCACTTACACCACATAACATGAGTACACAGGGTGCGAACTCATAACAAGTTATGATATCAAGCTGCAAGTAAATCGGAGTCGAATATACGCTCATCGGCATTATTCAACCACTCACGGATTATACCAAATATCTTGGCGCTACAGCTGAAGCAGGATAAAGTAAGCGACAAAAGCAAGCGCGGCAACCCACATCAAAGGCTTTACCTTCTTTACATTGCCCGTAACAAGCGCAACGATCACATAGAAGATAAATCCAAAACCGATGCCATCGGAGATTGAGTAGGTCATGGGAATGCCTGCGATAACCATAAACGCAGGGAATCCCTCAAGAAGATCGTTCCAATCAATCTCCGTAACTTCAGTCATCATGAGGAAGCCAACGATGACCAGGGCGCCCGTTGTAGCAGCGGAGTCAACAATAGAAATTAGCGGAGCTACAAAGGCTGAGACAAAGAAGAAAAGACCGGTAAAGACCGATGCAAGACCCGTTCGACCACCATCGGCCGCGCCGGAAGCGGATTCAATAAACGTAGTAATCGAAGACGCACCAAAGAGACCGCCTGCGGCCGCAGCTGCAGAATCGACGATAAGAATCTGCTTGATATCTTGTACCTCTCCGTCTTCTGTCAGAAATTCTCCCTGCTTTGCAATGGCCATCGCAGAACCCATGGTGTCAAAGAAGTCCGACATCATCAGCGAGAATGCAAAAACGAGAAGAACAGGAGTGGTTAGAACTTTAACGATTCCCATGACACCGTTGGCATCGGTTTGAAATGGCGCTCCAAACGAAGAGAAATCGAGGCCGGAAATAATGCCCGCGGGTACCGCGGTCACGCCGAGCGGAATGCCAGCCAGAACTGCAAGAATAATGCCGATGAGCAAGGAGCCCTTGACTTTGGCGGAATACAGAATGACAGTCGCAACAATGGAAACCAAACCAACTATAAAGGTCGGCTCAAAGATATTTCCAAGTGAAACCATCGTCGATTCATTGGCAACCAAGATACCAGCGTTCTTGAGACCAATCATGGCAATAAACAGTCCAAGGCCCACAGAGATTGCATGACGCAAAGAAACTGGAATGGCATCCATAACAGCTTCACGAAGGCCGCACAGAACAAGAAGGAGAATTGCAATGCCTTCTACAAAGATAACGGCCATGGAGGCGTGCCAGTCACCTCCTGTAACTTGTGTAAGGGTAAATGCCACAACAGCGTTTACACCCATTCCCGACGCGCACGCCAGAGGGCGGTTGGAAAAAAGACCCATGCAGATTGTCATAATACCCGCGCCGATGCACGTCGACGTAATTGCAGCGCTTAACGGCACTCCGGCCATGGCCAATATGCCAGGATTAACGGCAATGATATAGGCCATTGCAAGAAACGTTGTGAGTCCGGCGCGTAATTCTTGGGTAACAGACGATCCACGCTCACCTAGTTTAAAGAGCTTTTCCATCACCAATTCCCCTCTCTCTGCAATTGGCAGACATGTACGAACTTGCACAACTTATCTACACAAGCTAAACACCGCTTGAACCAAAACCGCCTGCTCCTCTATCTGTTGCATCAAGCTCATCTACTTCAACGAGCTGCACAACGGGCACACGTTGTATCACCAGCTGCGCAATGCGCTCCCCGCGCTCGATATGGATGGTAGTGTTCGCATCAAGATTGACCGCACATACCTTCAACTCACCACGATAATGAGCGTCAACAAGACCCGGAGTGTTTGCCATGGACAAACCTTCACGGTATGCAAGGCCGCTTCGCGGCTGAACAAAACCGGCATATCCGTCAGGAATAGCGATAGCCAGTCCGGTTGAAATAAGACGGCGCTCAAAGGGCTTGAGATCCAGCTCTTCTGCACTTCTTAAATCCAATCCTGCGTCTCCGCTATAGGCATATGACGGAAGATCAACGGAAGGGTCGAGACGTTTTATGGGAAGTTGTATGTCACAGTCACAGGTATGTTCATTCATTAGTGAACCATCATTCATTAGTGAGACTCCTTAGCTCTTCGCTGAACTCATCAACATCTTTGAAATCACGGTATACCGAAGCAAAGCGTATGTAGGCGACCTTATCAAGGGCGATAAGCTCTTTAAGCACAGCGCTACCAAGATCTTCAGAGGATATTTCATTTTGGCCGCCGTCACGAAGACCCGACTCGACCGCATCAATCAAAGCGTCCAGTCTTTCGACGGCTATATCGCGTTTTACCGTAGCGGCGATAAGGCCTCGCATTAATTTCTGCCGGTCAAA
This sequence comes from Lancefieldella sp. Marseille-Q7238, assembly GCF_949152215.1. GTDB lineage: Bacteria > Actinomycetota > Coriobacteriia > Coriobacteriales > Atopobiaceae > Lancefieldella. The sequence goes on along the minus strand of NZ_OX424407.1, from coordinate 172,447 downwards.
AGGTTCTGTATGACCATCTTTCTTGCGAACAACGAGAGGTATCTCCTCTCGTCTTTCATAAGTCGTAAAACGATAGCCGCATTTTATGCATTCGCGCCGACGTCGTATAGCGTCATTGTTATCAGACGAACGAGAATCAACAACTTTTGATTCTTCATATCCGCATTTTGGACAACGCATAGTATCCTCTCTGTTGACATACAAGGAAGATACCATGTATCCCCAAAAAAGAAGAGCACGGTCAAAATTCTTGGTGCTAAAGGCCTAAAACATTCCGCTAATGGCGCGCAAAAGGAACTTTCAGCACTTCTCCCGGCTTAAGCGTTGTATCTGAAAGTCCATTTATTTTTTGGATATGGTGCGCTACGTCAGCGGTGGATACCCCTGTAACGCCATGCTGTGCGGCAAGTGACCAAAGAGAATCGCCAGACTTCACAGAAACTGTCTCCGTTTGAACCTGATTCAAAGAAGCGTCAACGGAATCTTCTATCGCAGCCATACGAAGGCTATAAACTGACATGAGAACAGCAGCTACCACTGCAAAAGCAGCAGCAAAGACAATGAGTTGCCGTAAAGAAAAAGGCTGATAAGGCGCGACAACCCGTTCATGTTTGATTTGTGCGGCTGAAGCTGATTTTGCGGATGCTCCTCCCTCAATGAGAACAAGTCCGCGCGATGTAGTCTTCAACGCAGAAGTGCCGTCAGACATGCATGCATCTAAATACTGCTTATCCATAGTGCGATCCTTTCCGAAGTGCTTCTCGGAACGGTTATACCTTACCAACCGGACAACAATCGAACCGAACATGTGTACTCACTATAGACCGTACGTTTGTTCGTGTCAACAAAAAATACGAACATTCGTTTGATTTTTATACCGAACAGGTGTATGATATGCACAGCGATAAAGGAGGTCCGCATGCCTAAGGGAAAGCTCAGCAAGCGTCAAAGTGCCATCTATGAATACATATGCTCGTACACAGAAGAGCATGGCTATCCTCCCTCGGTAAGGGAAATCGGCAAGGCTGTTCAACTCGCTTCGCCTTCCACCGTTCACATGCACCTTAAAGTTCTTGAAGAGCTTGGTCTTATCAGCCGAGATCCTAAAAAGCCTCGAACTATGAAAATCGTCCCTCGCAGCTCTGATGGCTCTCGTTCCAGCGTAAAGCTCGCTTCAATCTCCCAAGACATCAATGCCAACGTTATTACGCTGCCTGTCATCGGCAACGTCGCTGCAGGTACACCAATTCTTGCAGAGCAAAATGTTGAGGATACGCTTTCTTTGCCTACAAGCATTGTCGGCGATGCAAGCACGTTCATCCTCCGTGTGCACGGGGAATCCATGATTAACGCCGGTATTTTTAATGGCGACTACATCATCGTAAAAGAGCAACAAGACGCTCACGATGGGCAGATTGTTGTCGCGCTCATTGATGATTCCGCAACAGTCAAGACTTTTTATCGAGAAAAGAACTGCATCCGTCTCCAGCCTGAAAATGACACGATGGAGCCTATCTATTCAGATAATCCCCGCATCCTTGGTATCGTTACGGCATTAATCCGCTCTCTATCCTAGGAGGACGTCTTGACGCCGGCGCGATTTTCTTCAGGTTCAGAATCACGTATTGTGTTTTTTGATACCTGGCGAGGTCTGTCTATCATTTCGATGGTGCTCTTTCATTTTGCATACGACCTTGTATATATAGAAGATCTTGCTTTACTCTGGTTCACCCGTCCTCTGACCGACCTATGGGGAGCCAGCATATCTTGGTCGTTTCTTTTTATTGCCGGTTCTATGTGTTCTTTTTCAAAAAATGCGCTCAAGCGAGCCTTTATATACGGCCTGTTCGCGCTTATGATTTATGTGGCTACGTCTATCGCCCGTATAGACGCCCCTATCTCATTTGGCATTATCTATTGTATGGCCGCCTGCACACTTATTGAAGCGCTGCTTCAAAAATGCGGTATTTTCGTACAGGGATATACCACAGCTGCCCTGTTATTCATACTCTTTCTTGTGCTCTACAATCTTCCTTCCGGCACAGTAGGAATCGGGCCTTTGTGTATACGTCTGCCCAGCACGCTCTATGCAACCGGCTATCTTGCGTGGCTGGGATTTCCGGGGCTACATTTCATAACGAGTGACTACTATCCATTGCTTCCCTACCTATTGCTCTATCTTTCGGGAGCCGCTTGTAACCGAGCAGCCCTCGCGCAGGGATACACGCCTGCACTGCAGAGGCTCTACATTCCTGTAGTCTCAGAAATAGGAAAATATCCTCTTGTCATCTATATCCTGCATCAGCCTCTTTTGCTGCTCATAGCAGGTGTGCTTACCGGGCACATGCCAATCTAGTCATTTCGATAGGGTTTGAGAATAGCCTGCATGCGCTCATCGGCCTGGACAGTAATCTGAAGCCCCTCGGCAAGGTACTGCTCGCGTATGACTCGGCAACGCTCATGTACCATTTTCAAAAGAAACCCCTTTTCAAAGGGAACAAGAGCGCTTATAACAGCATCTCCTTCACTAGCAATACGAGTAATTTCATAAAGAAGTTCCCGCAAACCTATTGCTTCCTGAGCGGAAATGCATACCGCATTTGGATATGAAGCCTTCAGGGTCAGTATTTCGTCATGCTCTAAAAGATCAATTTTATTGAACACGAGAAGCTGCCGCTGAGCAGAAGCGTGGATATCAGCAAGAATTGAGGTGACAACCTCAATTTCCTTATCCCTGTTTTTATCAGACGCGTCGACAATCACAAGGATTAAATCAGCTGCCTTTGCCTCAGCAAGCGTCGACTTAAATGACTCGATAAGAGTTGTTGGAAGTTTCTGTATGAATCCAACCGTATCAGTCAACGTGATCCGGCGGCCTTCGTCAAGCGTTATGGCTCGTGTCGTCGGATCAAGTGTCGCAAAGAGCTCGTCTTTCGCATATACGGACGCGTCAGTAAGCTTATTAAGAAGCGTAGACTTGCCGGCATTGGTATATCCAGCAAGGGCAACGCTGAAGACGCCTGAATCCCAGCGCAATTTGCTTTGCACGTTCCGCCGCTGTTCAAGTTCGCGTAATTCTCGCTTAAGCATCGCTATCCTGTTGCGAATCAGTCGGCGGTCAACTTCAAGCTGACTCTCGCCCTGACCAAAACGGCTGCCAATACCTCCGCGTGTTTGTTCGCCAACCAAGTGGCTCCACATGCCGCGAAGTCGTGGAAGAACGTACTGCAGCTGAGCAAGCTGCACTTGAAGCCTGCCTTCATGTGTTTTTGCATGGGTACCAAAAATATCAAGAATCAGCGCGGTTCTATCGATTATTTTCGTCGGCTCACCCACAAGCTTCTCGAGGTTTGCCTGTTGAGAGGGAGAAAGCTCATCGTCAAAGATAACTACGTCAGCGTTAAGGGTGCGGACAAGAGATACGAGTTCTGTAGCTTTGCCCGTACCGATGAATGTCTTTGGCACGGGAGCTTCAAGCTTTTGCGTAAGTGTCGCTACGACTTCTGCGCCATCAGTTTCTGCAAGGCGCATGAGTTCGGCCATTGAATCGTCCAAAGACCAAGTGCGCCTGCCACAATCAACGCCTACGAGAATCGCGCGCTCTGGTACGGGAGCTGTCGAAAACGGCTTAAAGCGACTCATACTAGCCCTCTCCAATGCCGGAAAGCACGGTGTCTGCGGCCTCATCCATACCTATCGTATCCAAATCAAGCCATGTAACGCGGCCCTCCCGCTTGAGCCATGAGAGCTGACGTTTGGCATACCGGCGCGTATGCTGCTTAACCGCCTCTACCGCCTCTTTGAGTGTACAGGAACCTGCAAGGTAAGATAGTACTTCTCTATATCCTATGGCTTGTCCTGCAGTACTGTCCGCCGTAAAACCGTCTTCAACAAGACGCTTCACCTCATCCACAAATCCCGCCGCAAACATCTGCTCAACACGCCGGTCAATACGCTCATACAATCTCGCGCGATTCATTGAGAGGCCCCATAAAGACGCTGCATAATGAGGGGTGTGAGCTCTTAGGCCCATATGCTGTTTTGCATAGGAGACTCCTTCATCGTACATCTCAAGCGCGCGAATCACACGCCGTACATTATGAGGATGTATCAGTTCGGCGCTTTTTTGATCGCGCTCCTGCAGAAGACGATAGAGCACATCAGGACCTTCGGTAGCGGCGCGTTCCTCGTATTTTGAGCGGGTCGGCGTTTTCAGCGCTCCTGAAGGAAAGTACATCTCATCAATGACAGCATCAAGATAGAGCCCCGTGCCGCCACAAAGCACAGGCAGCTTTTTGCAGGCCAAAAGCGCATCTATTGCAGCGCGTGCATCACGCTGAAAAAGCTGAACTGAATAGTCTTCCCACACAGGATCAATCATGTCCACCATCAAAAGCGGTACTATACGCTCTTCAGCTGGTACCTTTGCAGTGCCGATATCCATCCCCTTGTATACCTGCATAGCGTCAGTTGAAACAATCGAGGTCTCAAGTCTTTGCGCTATTATTTCGGCAAGAGCGCTCTTTCCCGATGCCGTCGGACCTACGATGCAGACTACCGAGGGAAGACTGCTCATCTAGGATCGCCTACTAGCGTTCCTCTGAGATACCACGTACGGGCTTCATCAATAAAGACGTCAACAATCTTGCCAATATACTCATCGCAGGAGTGATTGTTAGGAATGCTGAAGTGAACCGTCTGGTTCTTCTCGCTGTGTCCTACCATAACGTGATCATCGCGCTTTGAAGTGCCTTCAACTAGTACGGAAACGGTTGTATGCAAGTCTTTTTGATTGGCCTCATGCGCCTGCTTCGCTACAAGACTTGCAAGTCGGTCAAAGCGCTCCTGAATAATCTCGTGCGGTGTATCATCTTCAAATTCAGCGGCAGGAGTTCCTGGCCGTTTTGAATAGATAAAGGTGTAAGCCGAAGAATATTCAGCTTCTTTGACAAGCGAAAGCGTCTGTTCAAAGTCTTCTTCAGTCTCACCTGGAAAGCCAACGATGATGTCAGTTGAGAAAGCAATGTCTGGCATAGCTTTCTTGAGACGATGCACCACATCAAGGTAATCCTCGCGCGTATAGCTTCGGTTCATTCGCTTTAAAATTCGAGAAGAACCGCTTTGAACCGCCAGATGCAGATGGGGCATCACGGCAGGTGTCTCCTTCATGGCCGCAATGGTTTCGTCCGTAAGGTCCTTCGGATTTGATGACGTAAAGCGGAGGCGCTCAATTCCCGTCGTTGCCACCGCGCGGAGCAATTCAGCAAAGCGGGGCTTTCCGTACAAATCACGGCCATAGGAATTGACGTTTTGGCCGAGCAGGGTAATCTCACGAACGCCGTCGCCCACCAGACGTTCACATTCACGGACAATCGCCTCAAACGTACGACTCCGTTCGCGCCCACGAACGTACGGCACGATGCAATAAGTACAAAAATTATTACAGCCTGTCATGATGGGCACCCATGCATGGAAGGACTGGGCGCGATGGCTGGGTAGCTCTGTCGAGAAGCCCCTGCCCTCCTCTTGAGTATCAACAACGACCTGTCCGTCATGACCCTTGAACGCCTCGACAAGCAGCTCAGGAAGGCTTGCGAGAGCGCTGGTACCAAAAACAACGTCAACCGCAGGAACATGCTGTTTCAACTTTTCGCCATCGCGCTGGGCTATACAACCACCAATGGCGACAATGCGTTTTCCCGAGGGAGGTTTAGGTGCACTGACCATAGCGGACGCCTGGCCGTACAGTTTTTGGTCGGCATTCTCGCGTACACTGCACGTCATAAAAACTACGATGTCGGCATCGTCAGTCGTCAAAACTTCATTGCATCCGCAGGCGTCTAAAAGACCGCTGACGCGTTCGGAATCATGAAGGTTCATCTGGCAGCCGAATGTCTTAATGTGGTATGTCTTGCCAACAAGCTCAGAGGCTTCAAACATGCTAGATAACTCCGTGTAGATTGGGATTTTCCCTGTAACTTTTTTTCTCGCCGAGAATATCTGGAGAAGTGTCGAATGTAGCTCCGGCCGCAGAGAGGGTGTGAACATATACGACTATTTTTATAGCCGTCCTGCTCTCCCCCGCTATCTCTATATCGGAAAACGTCGGCGCGCAGGAAATGTCATAGCCTGTCGGGATAAGAAATCCCCTGGCGATTGCAATCGCCTTTATCGCCTGATTCACCGCACCGGCGCCAATGCATTGCAGCGTTACCGGTTCTCTGTCTTTAACCAAACCGGCAATGGCGCCCGCGACCGATGCGGGTGATGACTTGCTCGAGACTTTTAGCAATCCCATATATACTCCTGCGGTACCGTGTTTTACTCTTCATTTCTAGGCGATAGTGCTTCGTTTCGATGGTTATTCTCGGCTTCTTGCTACGTGCTCTCTCTTACTGTGTGCTTTGTGTTAGTCTTCCGGATCCAATTCAAACGTGACTACGATTTTACCTTTTCCCACACGAATCTTTGGCTCGTTGCTCATAGAAAGATAGTAGCGATCGGAGAGAAAGGAGAAATCTTTTTCGAGCAGACGTGCAAATTCATGTTCGTCTTTTCTCGACAATTTAAGACTCCGTCTGTCTCTCAAAAGATCAATCTCTTTTGGCCCGGTTGCCTCTCCTGTATGAAAAAGGCGGGCATAACAGCTTCTTATGGGCTTAATTTGACCTGACAGAATGCGATGCGCCGTACGCTCTGACAACGTAAGGCCAAGCGTGGCACAAATCTCGCAAAGCTCCCGCGCGTCCGACGCGACGCGGAAACGTTCCAACACAGGAACTTCCGCCAGGTTGTCGATGAAAAGAAGGTCAGCAGAACTCATTGACTGAGGTATGCGTACGCGCGCGGTTGCGGCGATTTCTGCCGGCGAACCGAGAAATACGTCGCAGCTTCCCTTTGACTCCAGTGCAAATTCACAGCAGGTGCGAACGATGTTATGAGGCCCGCGGACAAGCGCTTTTTGGCCATCATCATCAACTCCGACATGGGGCCAGCTGGATTGATCAGCTCTCTCGGAAAGGTTTTTTGTATCAGCAATGATTTGTATTGAAGCGCCCAGACCAGCCGCGGAAGACAAAACTTTTGCTGAAAGGGTGTTCTCTTTGATGGAATAAAGCGCCATGCCGCGACCATGAACGCCCCATCTGTCAACATGAACGCTTTCAAGCTTTGAGGTCACACGCGCGTCAAAAATGCGCTCCTGCATTTCAAGAGGTATGCCGGAGCCATCATCTAAAACCACAAGCGAACGGATGTTATCCTCGCGTGTGGTCGCCACATAGATATGGCGAGCACCCGCATCGCGAGAATTACGGAGCATTTCGATGACAATATCTTCAACGCAACGGATGTCATGCTTTGCCTGACGACGTTCGGCTTCGGCTACGCGTAAACGAACGTACCCCGCACCGAGATTCTCCTCGATGCGGAGTGCGCGCTCACCGCCCATAGAGGCAACAAAATCCAAAAGATGCGTTTCTTCAGCCATGAATTACTTTGCAACATCGACGGCACGTGACTCGCGAATGACGACAACGCGAACCTGGCCGGGATATTCCATCTCATCTTCGATTTGCTTGGCGATATCATGCGCGAGAACTGTAGCCTCAGCATCGCTGATTTTCTCGGGCTCAACCATGACATGAAGCTCACGACCCGCCTGCATGGCATAGGTGCGCTCAACTCCCTCGTGAGCGTTGGAAATCTCCTCCAGCTTCTCAAGACGTTTGATGTAATTTTCCGCAGACTCACGGCGTGCGCCGGGACGAGCTGCGGATATTGCGTCAGCAGCCATGACGAGGACGTCAAGAACGGTATTGGGTTCAATATCTGCATGGTGCGCTTGGATGGCGTGCACAATCTCCGGACGCTCGCCGTGACGACGTGCAAGCTCGGCGCCTATGACAGCGTGGGGGCCTTCTACCTCATGGTCGATAGCTTTGCCAAGGTCATGCAAAAGACCGGCTCGCTTTGCCGGCTTTGCATCCATGCCCAGCTCCTCAGCCATCATGCCACACAGCACCGCCACCTGGACAGAGTGAGCAAGTACATTCTGACCGTATGAGGTGCGATACCGAAGAGCGCCTAGGGTTCTGATGATCTCCGGGTGCAGGTCATGGATACCGCAGTCAAAAGCGGCTTGTTCTCCTGCTTCAATAATGCGTTCTTTGACGAGGCTCTCAGCCTTCTTGTAGAGCTCTTCAATGCGTGCGGGATGAATGCGTCCATCAGCAATCAGATTCTCAAGCGCTACGCGAGCGGTCTCGCGACGAACGGGATCGAAGCTGGAAAGCACCACGGTTTCAGGGGTGTCGTCAATCACCAAAGAGACACCGGAAACTTGTTCAAAGGTACGGATGTTGCGTCCTTCGCGGCCGATGATACGGCCTTTCAGGTCATCAGACGGAATATGAACCGTAGTTACGGTAATCTCAGACGCCTGGTCAGCAGCAACACGCTGAATGGCTGTTGAAATGATTTCACGCGCGGTTTTATCGGCCTGCGCACGTACCCTCTGCTCTGAATCACGCAGAATCTGAGCTTCATCGCGAACGCTTTCAGAACGGACTCGCTCTATAAGCTCATCATGAGCCTCATCACGGGATAGTGACGCGATGCGTTCAAGCTCAACAGATTGCTGCGCAACAAGACCATCCAAATCATTCTTGCGGCGGTCAAGCTGACCCTGAAGACTGGAAAGCTGATGCTCACGCTTATCAAGCACATCATTTCGGCGGTCAAGCGATTCCTCGCGCTGAAGGATGCGATTCTCCATGCTACGAAGTTCGCTCTTGCGTTTCTTCTCTTCCGCCTCAGCGTTCTGCTTCAGTTGAAGAACTTCCTCTTTTGCCGTAAGGATTGCTTCTTTTTTGACGGTCTCCGCTTGACGTTGAGCCTCTGAAGTAATGCGGCCTGCATTTGATTCAGCTTGCTTTACCTGCTCATCAGCGATTTTCAAACGAGAATTGCTTTTACCGGCAAGAATGCCGTAAGCAACAGCGGCGCCCACCAAAAGGCAGACAATGCCTACGAGTGCAATTTCCATACTTACTCCTAAAATGGCGTATTCCATAAATGTTCAGGAGACGCTTCCCTGTTTGACCAAGGCAGCGAACCCGCCATAAGAGGAGGTAACCAAACACCATTGCAGGCCATTTTCAAAAAACTACGAACTGTAAAAGTGACGCCGGAAAACCCGACGGGAAATGCTCATTCTCATGGCCTTTTAATCCTACTCACTGTCATATCATTTGTCAATTAAAAGCAGGTAAACAGACTAATCCGACAGCAAATTCATATATATTCACGACTTTGAAAAATTACGTCTTTGCCTGAGCGCTTTCCGCAAGCACCTGTTTGGCCGTCGAAGAGCAGAGTTCAAACGAATACCCTTTGGAAGCTAAGAAACGGACTATTCTTTCATAATCGTTTTTCCCGGTTAGGCGTTTGCGCCGAGCAAGAGAAAGCGCCTTTTCCTTTTGGCTCGCAACGGAAAGATATGATTGTGGCCAGCCCTCAAGCAACGAGGTTGACAACCCCTTTCTCTCAAGTTCACGCTCTATTCGTATGACGCCCCATCCTTGCGAGACTTTTGCGCGGGCATAGGAATCTGCGTACCTAGCGTCATCAACCAGACCAACCTCAACCGCACGCTCTACAGATTCTTTGACAACCGAGGAAAAGTACCCATCAAGTCTGAGCTTCTCCCTCAGTGCGTAAGACGAATAATCGCGGCGGCAAATCAGCGTCTCAATACGGCTGCGAATGAGGCTCTCTTGTATCCGCGTAAGCTCATACATGAATTCCGCTCTTGAATCCGGGTGAAACGCCCCTTCTCGCTCTAATGACTGCACTTTTCGCCCGACACTAACGGGAATAGAGAAACGCTCAATTCCACCGGCGTCAGAGGTAAGGGAGAGAGTTACACAAGGCTTCTTGCGCCCAAGAGTGCTCTGTCTTTTCTCCGGAAAAGTAAGCTCCCATGCTAGTGAAGACACTATTTAGCATCCTCGGTATTTTGCAGAGCAACCGGAATACCAACCGCTTCGTCATTGTTTTCGATTAAACCCGCAGCAAGGCGCACTTTATGATCAATCTCATCCATAAGTTGGGGATTTTCAAGCAAAAACTCTTTAGCTGCTTCACGGCCCTGTCCAAGCCGCTCCCCTTCATAGGTAAACCATGATCCTGACTTATTAACAATCTCCTCATCAACTGCCATGTCAAGAATAGAGCCTTCTTTTGATATGCCCTTTCCGTACATAATGTCAAACTCCGCCTGCTTAAATGGAGGGGCAACCTTATTTTTAACTACTTTCACGCGGACTCGGTTGCCAACAACATCACCATTCACCTTAATGCTATCGACACGGCGAATATCCATGCGCACAGACGAGAAGAACTTCAGAGCACGGCCACCCGAAGTGGTTTCAGGGTTACCGAACATGACGCCGATTTTCTCGCGAAGCTGATTGATAAATATGCATGTAGTGTTTGATTTAGAAAGCGATCCCGCAAGCTTTCGGAGCGCCTGGCTCATAAGGCGAGCCTGAAGGCCAACGCTGGAATCACCAATCTCCCCTTCAATCTCCGCACGGGGCACGAGGGCGGCTACTGAATCAATAACGACGACGTCAATAGCGCCCGAACGCACCAGCATGTCGCAAATCTCAAGGGCCTGCTCACCGGTATCAGGCTGAGAGATTAACACTTCATCAATGTCAACGCCAATCCGAGCAGCATAGCCCGGATCAAGGGCGTGTTCCGCGTCTATAAATGCCACGACTCCACCAAGTGCTTGCGCCTCAGCGAGAATTTCAAGAGAGAGGGTTGTCTTGCCGGAAGATTCCGGGCCGTAAATTTCAATAATACGACCGCGCGGAACGCCACCGATGCCAAGAGCTGCGTCAAGCGCGATAGAGCCAGTTGGGATTGACTGGATATCAAAGGAAGGTCCACCGTCTCCCAGACGCATAATAGCGCCCTTGCCAAATTTCTTTTCTATTTCTGAGGTAGTTGTCTCAAGAACATGTTCACGTTCTTCACCAGTAGTGCGGGGTTTAATCTCGCGAGTGACCTGCCTTTTTGCCATTATTTCTCCTTGGGTCGAATTGCATACATCGTATAGGAACAAGCGTTCGATGTCAATATGTTACTGATGATTTTATCGAAGCAATCTGACCGCTTTTTGACCGGTATCTATCAGAAAACTGACGCAAAATCAGGCAAAGCGCCGAAATGATTAAGAATGCCCAGCGCTGTTTTGCCGGACATAATTTCACCGGTATTTTTGGAGTCATATTCTTCCGTATCGAAGGTTTTACTTCTTCACAATTTCCTCATGAAACAGTTGCAACGCGTAGAGCACAGCCTCTCGGCGCACGTCATCGCGAGACCCGTCAAAATGTTTTACTCCTGCGTGAACTCCATGCGCGCTCGCGACTCCAAACCAAACGGTACCCACCGGTTTTCCGGGTTCACTTCCCCCTGGTCCTGCAATTCCCGTAGTAGAAACAGCGAGCTCTGAGCCAATCGTACGACGAACTCCCTGTGCCATCTGCTGAGCGCACGGCTCCGACACAGCTCCCAACTCCGGCACGGCAAAAATCTCTTCGGAGACGCCCAGCACCTTCTGCTTCACCTCAATGGCATAGCTCACCACGGAGCCGAGAAAGACTTCAGAAGAACCCGGCACGGCAGTAAGCGCTCCTGCGACAAGACCTCCTGTGCATGACTCTGCTGTCGCTAGTGTTACATGGGCAGCGGCCGCCTCGCGAATAACACGCGCCGCAGCCTCATAGAGTTCCTTGTCACAGCAGGTTGTCTGCATAACTTACGCCTCTTTTGCGATGATAGACCAAGATTTCATGAAATAGTCAATGCCGCTCCACGCGGTCAAGAGCACGGCAATCCACATAAGAACAGTAAAGAGAAGGCTGAGCGCGTCTTGAACGGGTCCCGCGGAAATGACCGGTAAAAACAGCAAACCGCAAATGGCAACCATAGTGGTAGCGGTCTTCCACTTACCGAGATTGGACGCCGCGATGACCGTACCGGCGGAGGCCACTACCATGCGAAGCCCCGATACCAAAAACTCGCGGGCAACGATGACAAACAAAACCCAAGGAGAGACCATATGCCACTCAAGCAGCACGCAGAGGGCGACAACAACGGCAAGCTTGTCAGCAATCGGATCCAAAAACTTGCCAAAGGTAGTAACCTCATTGCGGCTCCGGGCCAGATATCCGTCCAGCTTGTCAGTAAGTGAGATAATCACATATCCGAAAAATACCAGAGCCGGACCGCAGGATATCGCAAGCCCCTCCCCGACTGAGGCAGCAGGCCGTCCTAAAAGCTGCGCCGACAAAAGCCACAAGGGCACAAGCGCCACTCGAGCGCAGGTCACAATATTTGCCGGTGTCCAAATGCTTTTTTTAGGCACAAGATATCTCCCCACTAGACGTTCTTCTCGTCAACTATCTCGCCGATAATCTCATAGCAAAACGAATCAACAAGGTCGCAAAGGACAATATCGCCCACACGGGCCTCGCCCTCGGCAATGTGCACGGCTCCGTCAGAATCGGGCGCCTGGAACCACGCATGGCCGATAAGCTCCGTTATGCCATCAGACTCCTCAACACCGTCAATAATGACCTCGCAGCGCTCGCCAACATGACGAGCGGTTGCCGCAAACCCAAGCTCCTCTACCAAATCGATAAGGCGCTGGGTGCGCTCCATTTTGACCTCGTTTGGAACCTGATTGGGCATATGAGCGCCCTTGGTCCCTTCCTCCGGAGAGTACGTGAAGACTGACGTATAGTCAAATTCCTGTTCCTGGATGAAGTCATACAGCTCATCAGACTCTTCTTCTGTCTCGCCGGGAAAACCGCACATGCCCGTAGTACGAAGCACCATATTGGGAATCTCACTTCGCAAGCGGTCAAAAAGAACGCGCAGCTCATCAGCGGACCCAGAGCGTCCCATGCTCGCAAGGACGCGCTCATTGCAATGCTGTATGGGAATGTCGATATAGGGCAGGCACTCAGGGGTATCGCGAATGGTGGCGATAAGATTATCGGTCATCCCCTCGGGCTGAAGATAGAGTACGCGCACCCAGCCTCCATAGGGATGCACCACTTGAGCAACCTGACGCATGAGCCACGCCAGAGTAAGCGTTTCACCGTCAGCTGTCTTGCCGAGATCATTGCCCCAAATGCCGGTATCCTGGCCAATGAGGATAATCTCGCGGACGCCACCCTTCATCAAAGAGGCAACCTCAGAGAGAATCTCGTCAGCAGAACGGGAATGGTAGCGACCGCGGATATACGGGATGGCACAAAACGCGCAGAAGCGGTCGCATCCGTCTGAAATCTTGACGTACGCGCTGGCTCCCTCAATAGTACGCAGCATCCCATGGGCCGCGATAACAGACGGAGAAGCAAGGCTGACCCCTAGAACTTCAGACACCACGCCGACAATACCGTCTTCTTCGTCAGCGCGGACAAAGGCGGCGACTTCCGGCAGCTGTTCTGGCAGCTGAGAGCCGTAACGAGATGGCACGCAGCCACACATCACAATGGGAAGCTCGCGCACACCTGCAGAAGCCTCCTCAGCAATCTGCAGCGTAGTCTCAATGGACTCTTCCGTAGCGGACGCTAAAAAAGAACAGGTATTCACGATGGCGACGTCGGCAGTTTCAGAATCGGTAGTCTCACTGTAGCCGTGCGCCAAAAGCAGCGCCCTCATGCGGTCTGTGTCAACTTCGTTTTTCGCACATCCCAACGTAACAAACAGGACGTTTTTGCCCCTAGCGATAGTTGACGTACTGGAGGGGCTGACCATACTCCTGCTCCTTTAGAAATGCGATAACGGACTGAAGCGTATCGCGAGAAGCGCTGGCAACACGGAGCTTCTCGCCCTCAACCGTTGCCTTAGCTTTAACCTTCATGTCACGAATGTCTTTTGCGATGCGCTTAGCGGTCTCCTGGTCTATCCCCTGCACCAGTTTTCCTATCTGACGCACCGAAGAGCCGGCCGCCGGCACGGGATCTGCCCAGCGAACGCTTTTTAAATCGATACCACGCTTTACCAGCTTGCTCCCGAGCACGTCCCGTACTTGAGAGGCCACGAAATCCGATGGCGCCGCGATGGTAAACGCGGCGTCCTTCTTGGAAAGCTCCAACGTGGCCCCTGAATCTTTCAGGTCGTAGCGCTGAGAAAGTTCGCGCGTGGCCTGCTGATACGCATTGTCAACTTCCATCATGTCTACCTCTGACACAACGTCAAAGCTGGACTCTTTTGCCATAATCTCTCCTCATACGGCGCTGGCGAGAAGCCCTTCTCACCAGCGCACCTTATATGAACTTAGTTGGTGTTCGAACTCGACGACGTGGTAGTCTCCTGATTTGTGCTGCTCTGAGCGGAAGCGTCAGTCTTGGAATCATCGGTCTTTGTAGAGGAAGAGGTATCGTTTTTCGTGGAGGTATCCTCGCTGTTGGATTCTGACCCCTTGATAGTCATGATGCCAATTCCTGACGAGCTATTCTCAAACGCTTTTGTTTGCCCGTTCACCTTTACCGTGACCGCTCCCGGAACGCCTGCCTGGATTTTCAGCGTCCCTTTGACTGTAATCGTCTTAGACCAAGGTCCTGTGACCTTATCGGCAACTACATACGTGCCGTCCTCATCAATCTCCAGCCAGCTGAATTGTCCATCGGGAACGCTAATCTCAACTTCCGTTTTGTCCGTCTTCGTTTCCGTGGTTTTCTCCGGCTGCTTAGATTCCTCTGAGTCTTTCTTGGGTTCCGTCGTGGTATCCGTTTTTTCAGACTGAGACTGCTGCGTTGCAGACTCATTATTGACGCTCACCGTACGTGACGGAACAGGATTGGTCTTATTGGCTGCGCATGCTCTGACCGAGAAAATAATAATAAGCGTCAAAATAACGGCCAGCACTACCACGATTGTCGCGATAGCACGCGCCGTGTTGGAGAAAAACTCATCGATGGCTCCCATAACGCCACGGCGACGCAACCTTCGAGGTGCGCGGGAAAGGTTGCTCGGCTGACGGCGGCGAACATTTGGTCTGTCAACGCTTGCAATGTTACGAGAACCGCGGCGACCGGAAATAGTAGACGCGCGCTCATAAGGAGCTGCTTGATCGTCATAATGCAGGTCATCGGTATACTCGCTCGGAGCGACACTGCGCGTACTGACATCGGAGCGAGAACCAAGCCTTGAGCCGCGCGCCATCATGCGCGTCTGATCGCTCGACGCCGGATAGCCCGGGGTCGATTGCGTTTCGCGCATGAGCCGAGAAGAGCCTTCAGTTCCCGATACTCCAGCGATTCCTACCCGTCTGCGCGCCGCTACGCCGCGTGTACGCAGCCGAGAAGAACTGCGTCGATGCGCGGAATCCGGTGAGGCGTTATAAGCGTGACCTGTTGCGTATTCAGAAAATGAATAGGCGTTTGTCGAATCGGAGGAAGATCCCGCCAAGGGGACACTCGATTGTCGAGAGCGAACGCCTGAGGTAGTTGCGAAGGCGCCCATATCGCCCGCAGGGCCTCCTGCCGTTGGAAGCAGACCGTGATACTGCACATAGGCTTTCGGACGTGATTCAGCCTCATTGGGAACATCATAGCCTGAGATGCCACGGCCCGACTGCGTGTCTCGCGTACGGCGGCGAAGCTCATGTGAGTAGGTTCCATGCTCGTGCTCAAAGACCTCCTCTTGGAAGAGGTCAACTACCTCACGGGGATTCAGCCCCAGGTAGCGAGCGTACGAAGAGAGCATGCCCTGCGCGTAACCGCTCTGGGGAATGTTCTCAAAGTCCCCTTCCTCAAAAGCGATAAGCGCCTGCTCTTTAAGTTTTAACGTTTTTGACGCTTGGGTTATGGAGATACCAAGCTGGCGACGGCGAGCAACAAGCATCTCACTGAAACGCGGGCGTGGCATGGTCACTCGACCTCCTTATAGGCTGCATCCTGCACTTTAAGCTCCTCAAGTGCATCTTTATCAATCAGGACCTCACGGGGTTTGGAACCATTAGCAGGTCCGACAACTCCCTTTGCTTCAAGCATATCCATAATTCTACCAGCACGGGCATATCCCACAGAAAGAGCACGTTGCAAACTGGAGGTAGATCCCAGCTGAGAGTCAACGACGATGCGCGCTGCTTCCCAAATGAGCGGGTCGTCTTCGCGAGAAGCCCCTTGAGAAGCGGTTCCGTCAACCTGACTCGGCACGGCGACCGTCAGGATATTGTCGTGATACTCGGCAACGCGCTGCTCACGGATGTATCTGACGGTCTGCTCGATTTCCTCGTCAGAAACCCAGCATCCCTGCGCGCGTTTGGGCTTGCTTCCGCGAAGTTTGACCAGCATATCGCCGCGGCCCAGCAACTGTTCCGCGCCCTTTTGGTCCAAGATAATGCGCGAGTTGATGGAGTTGTCAACGGAAAGCGCTACACGGTTATCGATGTTCGCGCGGATAAGGCCCGTTACAACGTCTGCGGAGGGGCGCTGCGTGGCAACGATCAGATGTATGCCGGCCGCGCGGCCAAGCTGCGCGATGCGTACGATGGAAGATTCGACATCTTTGCCGGCAACCATCATCAAGTCAGCCAGCTCGTCAATGACAATTACGAAGTACGGCATATGCTTGGGGGGATTTTCCATGTCGGCGTACTTATCGCTATCAACGTTTTTGTTGTACGTCTTAATGTCGCGCACCTTATAATGCTCGAATACCTTGAGCCGCCGTTCCATCTCGGTAACGCCCCACTGAAGTGCGCTTGCCGCCTGTCGCGGTTCCGTAACGACCGGGACATACAGATGCGGAAGGCCGGCGTATCCTGTGAACTCAACGCGCTTGGGGTCGACCATGATGAGGCGTACCTGCTCGGGCGTAGTTCGCATAAGCATCGACATAACGATGGCGTTCAGAAGTACCGACTTGCCCGATCCTGTAGTACCTGCTACCAGCAGGTGCGGAAGGCTCGCTAAATCAACTACAATGGGCTTTCCTTCGGAATTGCGGCCAAAGGCGCACTCAAGCGGACCGCCCTTGGCATACGGAAGCACATCGGCAAGGTTGACCGCCTGCGACTTCTCGTTAGGAATTTCAATGCCAACCAGCGAAGTTCCAGGAATAGGCGCAAAAATACGCACCGATTTCGCCGCGAGAGAGAGCGCGATATCATCTTCAAGGTTGGTAATCTTATTGACCCTCTCGCCCTCACCCATGGAAATCTTGAACGTTGTCACCGAGGGGCCGGCGACCCATCCGACTACCTGACTTGAAAGCCCAAACTCCTCAAGCGTTGCCTGAAGACGCTGGGCTGTCTGCGCGAGCTCATCCTCAGACACGGCGGACTTGCCTGAGTTCGCGTTAGTCTTGAGAATCGAGAAGGGCGGAAGCTCGTAGGTGCTGTCATCGTCGCCCGGTCGCTTTAAGCTTTCAGGATTTGCGAGGAAGTCGGGAACGTCGCCCTTCGTCTTTCTGGATGCCGTTTTGCGCTTTTTCTGAGTCGCAGCAGATGCGGACTGCTCCTCTTGGCTGTCCTGCTGTCCGTCACCCTCGTGGGCCTTGGACGTGCGGCCTAGAAGCGTTGTCTTCGCGCGGCCGGCCAGGGTATCTGAGGCAGCATCCTCATCTTCAAGAAGCTCCTCTCCTTCTGATTGGCGCGCGTTGCGGCGCAGGACACTCGTCTTGCGATCACCGATAAAGGTAGTTTTACCCTCTCCTGTTTCATCAAAGAGCGAAGGCTGTTCGTCCACGGTTTTGCGACGATTTTTCTTTCCTGAAGCAATGCGCGTTCCCTGTTCGGCGTAGGAGGCTTCCTCACGCGCGGCGGCACGCTCTTCTCGTCTGATGCGGTGGTCTTCACGCATCTCATCAAAACGGCCCGAAGCTCGGCTGACAACGTCAGAAATGGAAAATCCGCACACCACTATGCCCGCGATAAGTACGCCGAGCAACAGAATGTTTCCGACAATGCGTCCAAGCATTTGCAGCAGTACCAGCGCAATGCCGCCGCCAACATACCCTCCGGCAACTTCAAGATTCGACTCAAAAAGCAGAATCTGAGGATTTTGCTCAGCGCCGGGAAAGTTGAGTGAAATCATGGCAAGAGCCGCGAGAACGTCAAGCGTCAATCCAACGGCAATACGCGTTGAAACGGGTCCTTCGTCCCGCATGAAAAACGTCATGGCGAACATGAAAAGCGCTATCGGAAAGAGTGGCGCCCCCGTACCGAAGCAGAGCTTCAGGCCATGACCGACAGCGCTGGTGACAAGGGCGGTCGAAGGCAGGATAACCGAAACGAAAAGTGCTATCGCCAGTACGGCAAGCACGACGCCAATGACGTCGTTTTGAACGGGTGTCAAGCCTTGAGAGGCCGATGCGCGCCTCGACTGACCTGCTCTTCTTTTTGCTGCATTTGAACTACGTTGAGCGGGCATTCAGCTTATACCTCCATAACAACCGGAATAACCATTGGACGTGTATGCGTTTTAGTCCAAAGGAAATTGGAGAGGGAGTTTCTGATGTTTTTACGTATTGCCTCGGGGTTTGACCCCTCGGATTTGGAGAATTTATCTACTTGGTTGCGAACTAGATTTTGCGCGCCGTCCATAAGCTCGTCGTCCGTAGCAAACGAAACGCCGCGTCCTGACACTTCAACGACACCCGCCTTGCGACTGCGTCCCACCAGCGTTACCACAACGGTCACGATACCGTCTTGCGCCAAGCGCTGGCGATCGCGAAGCACAACGGGGTTGGACTCCGTCACGGAAAGACCATCGACAAAGACGACACCGGACTCCACGGATTTTCCGCGCTTGACCTTTCCCTCCCGCATCTCAAGAGAGTCGCCGTTATCAAGGATGAAGATATTCTTTTCAGGGATGCCCATCTGCTTAGCAAGTTCTGCATGGGCGCGAAGATGTACCGCCTCGCCATGTACCGGCATAAAGTTCTTGGGGCGCGCCATGCCAAGAACCAGCTTGAGCTCTTCTTGGCTTCCGTGGCCGGAAACATGAACGAGCGTCTTCGACTTGTCGTAGATAGCGCAGCCAATCTTGGAAAGTGAGTTGATGATGGACTGCACGCTTCGCTCGTTTCCAGGAACGGGCGTCGCGGAAATGATTACCGTATCCTGAGGACGTATAGAGAGCGACTTATGCTCGCCGTTAGCCATACGGGCAAGCGCGGAGAGCGGCTCTCCCTGTGAGCCAGTGCACAAGACAACAATACGGTCGTCGGCGAGCTTCTCGACATCGTAGGCATCGACGATGTTTTTATCGGCAATTTTAAGATAGCCAAGGTCACGCGCGACCTTGGTATTGGTGACCATTGAGCGGCCCGTTACGACCACCTTGCGACCAACGGCAACGGAGGCGTCACACACCTGCTGCAGGCGGTGAATATGGGACGAGAAGGACGCCACAAAGACGCGGCCCTTTGCGTTTTTGATAATATGCCTCAGCGCCGGCCCCACCGCTGCTTCCGAAGGCGTAAAGCCCGGATGGTTCGCGTTGGTGGAATCAGAAAGCAAGAGGTCAAGCCCTTCGGAGGCAAATGTCGTAATGGCCGCGTAGTTGGGACGCTTGCCGTCAATGGGCGTCTGGTCGAGCTTAAAATCTCCCGTATGCATAAGGGAACCCGCAGGCGTCTTCATGTGAACGCCAAACGCCGCGGGGATGGAGTGCGTCATGGAAAAGAAGGTGATGTCAAAAGCGCCCAGCTTGATATTGGAGCCGTCATTGACTTCACAGAGTTTGATGCCCGTTAATTTGTGCTCGGCAAGCTTGCCTTCAATGAAACCTAACGAAAGTTTGCTGGAGTAAATAGGTACCTTGCGCGTCAAGTCCATCAAAAGATACGGCAGAGCGCCGATATGATCCTCATGTCCATGGGTAATCAAAATAGCGCGCAGCTTATGTTCGTTTTCAAGCACATAGGTATAATCAGGAAGCACCAAGTCAATGCCTGGCTGCTCATCATCGGGAAACATCAAGCCGGCATCGATAAGAACCATGTCGTTGCCGTACTCAAAGACGGTCATGTTTTTACCAATGCCGTCTAAGCCACCCATAGGAATAATCTTTAAGGGTGCTTCTTTTTTAGGCATTAAGAACAAATCCTTTCGTTAAGCAGAGCATTTCTGCATACAAACTATAACAACGCAAAAAAAGAGTCTCTTTTTTGCATACCTTTCAATCCAAACATACAGATAGTACTTATTATATTGAAAATCGTACAAAAGTTTGCATAAATTGGCAGAGATGTAAGAAATAACATCTTCAGTAGTATGCAAAAGAAGCCCCGGCCACTATCACAGGGGCCAGGGCTGCAACGTACCCACATTACCGCGTGCAATTCAGCGCTTACAGAGTCACAAAACTGCGCCAGGTATCCTTAGGCGTCATGGTGGCGACGCGGCTGGCGGTGCTCGCCGCCGTTATCGCCAGGACGACGTGTTTCCCGACGCGGACGGCGCTCACCATGCTCTTCATGTTTTTTACCGGACGAAGCGGGAGCCTCAGGTTTGTCAAGGCGATCGAGGGAAATCTTGCCCTTCTCATCAACCTCAAGAACGCGAACTTTGACCTCATCGCCAATGGAGAGAACATCTTCGATTTTCTCGACGCGCCCTTGCGCAACACGAGAGATATGCAACAGGCCGTCCTTACCGGGAAGAAGCTCAATAAAGGCACCGAAAGGCTGAATGCCCACGACACGGCCGGCATACTCCTCGCCTACTTCAGGAACCTTGACGATGGCCTTGATACGCTCTGCAGCCGCCTCGGCAGCACCAAGCGTGCCGGCGATAAAGACAGAGCCGTCCTCCTGAATATCAACGGTCGCGCCGGTGTCCTCCTGGATACCACGGATAACCTTGCCACCGGAACCGATGACGTCACGAATCTTATCAGTGGGAATGGAAAGCGAGAGAATCTGTGGAGCGGTTTCTTTAGTTCCTTCGCGAGGCGCCGGAATCTGCTCAAGCATTTTTTCAAGAATGAACATACGTCCCTCATGAGCCTGCATCAGGGCCTGACGCAAAATCTCAGGAGTAAGACCGGTTGCCTTATTGTCCATCTGCATCGCCGTGATGCCCTTGACGGTACCGGTAACCTTAAAGTCCATATCACCGAGGAAGTCCTCGAGACCCTGGATATCTGTCAGGACGACCGTCTTGCCATTCTCCTGAATAAGACCCATGGCGACACCGGAAACAGGACGTGTAAGCGGCACGCCCGCATCCATAAGCGCAAGCGTTGAGCCGCAGGTGGAGGCCATAGAAGACGATCCGTTTGATTCCATAACCTCAGAAACTACGCGGATAGCATAGGGGAACTCGTCTTCGGAAGGGATAACAGGAAGCAGCGCACGCTCCGCCAGGGCGCCATGGCCAATCTCGCGGCGCTTGGGGCTGCCCATACGGCCAGTTTCCCCGGTGCAGAAGGGCGGGAAGTTATAGTGGTGGATATAGCGCTTACCGTCAACGGGTTCAATGGTGTCAAGGCGCTGCCACTCATTGAGCATGCCCAAGGTACAAACGGAAAGCACCTGTGTCTGACCGCGCTGGAACAGGCCAGAGCCGTGCACCAGCGGCAGATAATCGGGCTTAACCATAAGGGGACGTATCTCGTCTGCCGCACGGCCGTCTACGCGCTCACCGGTCTCGACAACCATAACGCGCATGGCGTGCTTCTCCAGACCCTTAAGCTCAACGGCAATGGCGCGACTCCACGCCTCCTGCTCTTCTTCCGTAAACTCAGCTTTAATGGCCTCCATCAAATCGGCCACTTTGGTCATGCGAGATTGCTTGTCAGCGTCCTTCAAAGCCGCGCTCATCTCGTCATAGTGAGCAAAAATGCGCTCATGTACTTCGCTGATGGGCTCATCCAGGACATACGAGCGCTTCTCGATAGGACCGTTGACCTCTTCCCATTTTGCGAAGAATTTCTTCTGCTCCTCGCAGAACGCCGCAATCGCCTCTTGACCGAAGGCCATAGCGGAGAGCATATCCTCCTCGGAAATCTCATGAGCGCCAGCCTCAAGCATTGAGATAAACGTCGCGGAACCGGCAAGCTCCAAATCCAAATCGGAATGATCGCGCTCGCTATAGGTCGGGTTTACCAAGAACTCCCCGGTCTCGGGATTGCGTCCAATGCGAACGCATGCAAGCGGTCCTTCATATGGAACGCCACCGATATGCAGCGCAGCGGAGGCGCCCATAACGGAGATGGTGTCAACGGCGTTAATCTGATCCGCTACCAGCGAAGTGGCGACAATCTGAACCTCATTGCGAAAGCCCTCAGGAAAGGAGGGACGCAAAGGACGGTCAATCATACGAGCGGTAAGGGTAGCCTTCTCGCTCGGTCGAGCTTCACGCTTGAGGTAACCTCCCGGAATGCGTCCCACGGCGTACATTTTTTCAATGAAATCAACCGTCAGCGGAAAGAAATCATAATCTTTGCGCTCTTTTGAAACGACAGCTGTTAGAAGGACGGTAGAGTCTCCGCATTTTACAATGCAGGCTCCTGTCGCTTGCTTCGCAAGTTCGCCAGCCTCAAGCGCGTAGTGCTTACCGTAGAGGTCAAACTCGTGCGTTACTTTTGTCATGTATATTCCTCTTCTATCTCCGCCTGCCCCATTGCAGACGGGCTCGCAAACATAGAGGGCGCCCCGCGGGCGCCCTCTGCATAACCTTATTTACTGGATGTTGTCGCGGATGCCCAGACTCTTGATAAGCTCACGATATTCCTCGATGTCATTCTTCTTGATGTAAGAAAGAAGACGACGACGCTTACCAACAAGCATCAGAAGACCGCGACGGGTGTGAAAGTCCTTTTGATGGGATTTCATGTGCTCGGTGAGCTCGCGGATACGCTCAGTCAGCAACGCAACCTGCACCGGAGCGGAACCGGAGTCCTTCTCGTCTTTGCCGTACTGCTTGATGAGCTCAGCCTTACGCTCTTTAGAAACTGCCATGATGAAACCGCCTTTCGCGTGAATTCGCCTCACACTGGGACAGCCGCCGGCAGTGACGGTCTGCTAAGAGTGAGGTACCAACCTGTAAAAGTCTACCAAAAGAAGGGAGCTTTTCGTCCGAGAATCACACACTCAGCATAAATTCAAACGCTCGCAGGCGCGCGTCAAGATGCGTTGCTGCCCACATATGCGCTGTGCTCAGCAGAAAAAACGCTGTCTCTGCGTCAATTTCTACCTCAACAAGCTGGTCAAACGTCAATGAAATAAGAGACGAAAGCCATGCAAGCTGCGAGGGAGTTACCGCTTCAGCTCCTTCGACTTCATGAGCGCACGACGCACAAAGTGCGCCCCCTGCTCGCGGCGAGAAGAACGTTGGCGCCTCATCTCCACAGGCGATGCATGAGCCAAGCTCAGGCCTCCAGCCCCCATGCGCAAGCACCTTAAAAACGTACGCCGCGACAATCAAATCAAGATGCGCGTCATCTGAGGCTTCTTCGACCGCTGAAAGCGCTCGGGAAAGAATCGGGAATAAAAACGTATCTTCATACCCTTCGGCGCACGTCAGGCGTGCGATTTCGCACAGTACTGACGCGGCTGACACGCGCGACAGATCTCCCCTGATAGCCTCATGCGCGTCGATAAGCGATGCCTCGGAAATCACCGCCAGAGAACGTCCTTCGGCCACAAGAGCGTCAAGTTCGGAAAAAAGCTCAGTCCGCGCTGCAAAGCGGCCGCCGGGCTTCCGCGCGCCCTTGGCGACAGCCTGTATTTTTTCTCCACCGAAGGACAGAAGCGTCAGGATAAGATCCTGTTCGCCAAGCTTTGTCCTGTCCAACACAAGGGCTTGTATGCGATGTGTGCGTCTGCCGGGCACGTTTTAGTCCTCAGAAGCATAGCCGAGGCGGCGTATCTCATTGGCGTCCCGGCGCCATTGGGGCTGTACGCGAACGTGCAAGTCAAGGTAGATTGAGCAGCCGAAGAGCTTTTCAAGGTCTTTGCGAGCCTGAATCCCAACCTTTTTTATCATCGATCCCTTATTGCCAACCACAATTCCCTTTTGACTCTCACGTTCAACGAGAATCGTAGCTGAAATGGAAGCGTGGTCATCGGTTAAAAACTCCAACTTGTCGCATACGACCCCAACAGAGTGAGGAACCTCCTGGCGCAGATTGCACAAGAGTTTTTCTCGGACAAATTCCGCCACAAGATCCTCATCCGAGGCATCAACGTCCATATCATTTGGAAACCATTGAGGTCCCTCGGGAAGATGCTCTGACACGAGCTGTATGAAGGCCTTGACATTAAAATCCTCCACGGCGGAAAGCACCAGCACGTCATTAAAGCGGGCAAGTTGTTGTGCGGCTTCAATTTGCGCCGTTATCTGTTCGGCTACGGCGATATCGGCTTTTGTGATAAGCAAGATCTTATAGGGCGCCTTGGCTTTGTCGACGTAGTGCGCAACCCATTCATCACCTCGACCGACCGGTTTGGTAGCGTCGATTAAAAACGCGATGGCATCGGCATCATTCAGCTCTGCGAGAGCTGTTTTGTTGAGTTCTTTTCCAAGAGCGTCCTTGGGCTTGTGAAGGCCAGGAGTATCGATAAGAACCAACTGAGAGTCATCACTGTTGACAATGGCCCGCAGGCGCCGCCGCGTTGTTTGCGCCACGGGACTCGTAATGGCGATTTTCTCATTCAGGCAGGCATTTACGAGCGTCGATTTTCCAACGCTCGGACGGCCAACAAGAGCCACGAAACCGCTGTGAAACGAAGTTGAAGATGGTATAGCACTATTGGACACAAAATCCTCCTGTTACAGATGAAAGAGAGCGCGAGCAAAAACAAGGATTCCTATAAGGGCGGCAATTCCGCTGATAAACCATGAGGCGGCGGCGGCAATATCTTTTGCCCTGCCCGCCAGAGGATGAAACTCGGGAGAAACAAGGTCAACGACGGTCTCGATAGCGGTGTTGAGCAGTTCTGCCGAAATCACGCTGCCGATACAGCCAATAACGAGTATCCAGCCAATGATATC
Source organism: Lancefieldella sp. Marseille-Q7238 (assembly GCF_949152215.1). GTDB lineage: Bacteria > Actinomycetota > Coriobacteriia > Coriobacteriales > Atopobiaceae > Lancefieldella. Next base: position 147,408 of record NZ_OX424407.1, on the reverse strand, counting down.
CAGGCCCACAATAAGACTGACAACCAAAACTAATCCTGCAATAGCAAGCATGCGCTTCAGATTTGCCTCTTGCCTGACAGCGTTTCGAAAGCCCTGCACGGCAAAGAGAAGGCTCCTTCGGTAATTGGGATGTTTTCCTCTTGAGCCTGGAATCATTCGTCTGTCCCCTCACGATGGCGTGTCAAGGTCACGGGGGTAAAAGGTCGATCCGTTACAATCAGCGCGACAAGCTCGTCTTCGCGAGCTTCCATAACTTCCGCTTGCGCATCTTCAAGATGATCGTAGCCGAGCAGATGAAGCATGGCGTGAACAAGCATCAGGCGAAATTCATCTGCGGGTGTCGTGTGGAAGTCAGTCGCCTGACGGCTGATATAGCAGGGCGCCAATACAATGTCTCCCAGCTCGCAAGGCTCACCCGGCATCAAATCAGGATCGTCAGGACGCTCCGTTTCCAGGGAGATTACATCGGTGATTGCGTCTTTTTGTCTCCAGGTACGGTTTATCGCACGTATCTCGTCATCGCGTACCACAGAGATAGACACCATGCAGGGACGACTGATACCTTCCTGCTCAAGGACAAGATTGCAATCGGCGATTATCTCATCTTGTGAGATAGGTACCTCAACACCCTCTGAAATAGAAATGTCGTAGTCATGGGACATGGCTTACCGTGCTCCCTTACCTTGCTGCCGGTCCTTCTCGCTGCGCTCGTACGCTTCAACAATTTTAGCAACAAGGGCGTGGCGTACAATATCTTCTCGGCCCAAATCAATAAACGCGATGTCATCAAGGCCATGAAGCACCCGGCGCGCCACATCGAGCCCACTTTCCCCGAGAAGATCGCGCTGCGAGGTATCTCCCGTTATGACAAACTTTGACGAGAAGCCCAAACGAGTCAGAAACATCTTCATCTGTTCAGGCGTGGTATTTTGAGCCTCGTCCAAAATAACGAAGGCGTCGTTCATGGTACGTCCGCGCATGAAAGCAAGCGGTGCGATTTCAATAATACCCTGTTCAATAAGGGAGTTTGCGTGTTCTCTATCAACCATATCAAAGAGCGCGTCATACAGAGGCCGCACATACGGATCGAGCTTTTCTTCAAGCGTGCCCGGCAAGAAACCCAGGGACTCCCCCGCCTCAACTACCGGACGTACCAGCACAATGCGGCTGACATCTTTACGTTTGAGCGACGCGATAGCCATCGCCATAGCAAGGTACGTCTTGCCAGTACCAGCAGGACCGAGGCCAAAGGTAACAGTATGCTCAGAAATAGCATCGATATAACGCTTTTGTCCAGCGGTTTTTGGTCTGATAGAGCGGCTTCCTTTGGTGAGCACAATGTCGTTTGAAAGCGAGACAATCGGGGCGGTTGCTGCGCTCTCTTCGTAATCAAGCAGCATATCGACATCGGAAAGCGTTGGAGCACTTCCTGCTTCCACCATCGTAATAAGACGAGAAAAAACCAATACAGCGCGTTCGGCGTCAGACGCGGGACCTGAGATGGTAACAGAAGAGCCACGTACGGAGATGAGCGTATCGAGCGCTTCTTCAATACGGCGCAAAAGCACGTCCGAGGGACCCATCAGCGCGGTGGGATCGACCGAGTCAGGAATAGTCAGGCGAATCTGTGTTGGCTCCATACTCCTCCGTTATACAGAAACAAGCGATGCCTTAAGTGTAGCGTCCTTTGAAACAGATTCAAAACGTACGGAAATGAGTGAATCAACAGGAACGCCAGGATCAAGTGATACGTCAAATAAACCTCCGGAAACCGCTTTGCCAGGCGTCTGAACGACAACGCTGTCCGTTGTTCCCACCAGCCCGCGCGCGCTTTGATAGCGCATCTGAAACGCAAGCTCACGCATGGTATGCGCCCGCGCAGCCATCACCTGTGGCGATACCTGTCCAAGCGCTTGCGCGGCAGGCGTTCCGGGACGTTTGGAGTAGCGAAACACATGCATCTTTGAGAAATTCATTTCTTCGCAAAAGGCGCGGGAGATTTCAAATTCTTCTTCGGTCTCACCGGGGAATCCGACAATCAAATCGGTGCCAAGCGACACATGAGGAATCTTTTCTCGCACCGCTTCAACCGCAAAACGATACAGCTCGGTTTGGTACATACGACCCATCCGGCGAAGCGTTTCGTCGCAGCCGGACTGAAGACACAGGTGCAAAAAGGGAGCCACGCGCCCGTTTGACGAGGCCATAACCGCAAGAAGCTCTTCGTCTACATCGGGAGGCTCAAGCGAAGAAATGCGCACCCGACCGATGGTAGTAGTTTGAAGTATCAAATCGAGAAGTTCAGGCAGCCGGACGGTCTTTTCGCCAAGCGCTACGCGATAGCTTCCCAAATTGATGCCGGTCAGAACAACTTCCTGGGCGCCATGGCTCTGAGCTGCTCTAATCTGTTTAATAACCTCGTCCGGTGCAAGCGAGCGAGCAGGACCACGCGCTTTCCATACAATGCAGAAGGTACAGCGGTTGTCACAGCCATCCTGTATCTTTATGCCCGGACGCGTGCGCCCTGTCGGAGTCGCCTTACGCAGCAGGTATCCCTCATCACTCACGCCTTCAAGTGCGCAGCCGAGCTCCTGCATGACCACTTCAGCAACGCGATCCTTTTGGACCTCTACCACAACATTGGGTGCAAGTGAGGCGAGCTCATCGGCAAACAGGTTGGCAACACAACCGGTGGCAACTACCAGCGGCGCCTGAGGCAGCGACGCCGCATGCCGAACCGCTTTTCTGGTCTTGGCTTCCGCTTCCGCTGTCACGGCGCAGGTATTGATAATAATGGCTGAGGCGTCCTCTTGGTCGACAATCGAGCAGCCCATCCGTATGAGTTCATCAGCCATAAGGTCAAGCTCAACGCGATTGACGCGACATCCCAAATTGAGTAAGGCGATTCTCTTGTTCGCCATACTACTTCCTTGTCTTTTTACGAGGTCTGGGACGCTTAGCTTTTGGTTCAGCGGAAGCCTTGTTCGTTGCCGCAGATGGAGCGTCCGATGAATTGAGCGAACGTTCAGCGACGATGGCGGCTAGATCAAGGAGCTGCGTACGATTCAAATCAACGGGAGTTTGTATCTGAATCATGGCAATAAAATTCCCACGCGCGATACTGTTCATGCGCGGCATACCGCGGTTTTCAACAACAATCTGCTGACCGTATTGACAGCCTGCGGGAATGTTAATCTCAATGCTCTCATCCTGCAAAATACCCGCAACGCTCACGGACGTCCCAATGATGGCCTGCAGAGCGTCGATAGTAACCGCTCGGTAGAGATCATCACCGCGACGCTCAAAATGTTCATGAGCCGCAACTTCAACGGTCACAATAAGGTCTCCCGCAACGTCTCCGCGAACACCAGCCTCGCCTTTGCCCTTCATAACGAGCGATTGGCCGGAATGTATACCAGCGGGAATATCGATTGTCAGGCGTTCGTGCTCAGGAGTACGCCCTTCTCCGGCGCAGGTTTCACACGGCGCAGTAATTTTTTTGCCCGTGCCACCACACTCAGGACAGACGGTTTGGGTCTGCATCTGACCAAAAACGGTTTTTTGAACCTGCATCACCGCTCCTGTACCATGACAGCGCGTACAGGTTTCTACTCGTCCGCCTTCACCAACGCCAGTGCCGTCGCAATCCTCACACGGCGAGAGTCTGTCATAGGCAATGGTCTTATGCGTGCCGGCAGCAGCCTCTTCAAGCGTAACGGAAAGATGAATTGCCATATCGGAGCCGCGAGTTCGAGCCGCCGCGCCACCGCGTCCGCTGCGCCCACCAAAGAACGAGTCAAAGATATCGCTGAAACCGCCAAAGCCTCCGCCGAAAATATCGGACATATCGACATACCCCGACGACGCGCCAAAACCAGCAGGGCCGCTCGCGTCTCCGTATCTGTCGTAGTTGGAGCGTTTCGTTTCATCGGAGAGAACCGAATACGCCTCATTCACTTCTTTGAAAAGGTCTTCAGCATGAGGGTCATCAGACACGTCCGGATGCAGTTTGCGCGCCTTTTTCAGAAATGCCCTCTTAATCGTGCGCTGGTCGGCATCTCTCTCAACTTCCAGCACCTCATAATAATCTCGCTTTGGTTTCACGCTTTACGTCTCCCATTACTTAAAACTCTGAACCGTCTCACGCCGAGCAAAAGGCTCTTTTCCACACGGCTTTCTCTTTACACGACTTTCTCGCCCTGTCCTTCTCGCTGCAAGACTTGTCTACCAGCGCCCAAGACTTGCAGTGCAGGAAAAGAACATGTAGGCCATGAGCGCCCATATGATGCCCGTAGCAGCTCCGTTGATTGCGGCGTTGCCAAGATTTCTCCACCAGCGCGGCGAGCGTTTAACGCCGTCGATAATGATATTGCGAACGCCGAAAACAGCGAGCATGATAACGATAATAGCGCCGATGAGTGAAGCTCCTGTTGCGATGTCAACCGCAAAAAACGGAAGAGCCATGCCAATAGCGCGCGCTCCCATAGATTGACGCAGGGTAACCTGTTCCTCAGGAATGCGGACCCTGACCACAAAATCGCCTGTTTTTGAGCCGTTGGTACCCGCATTTCCCTTGTTTTCAAGGCGAATCTCGTCCCCATCGTGGGCATGCGCCGGAATATCAACTACGATCTCGCTCGCGGAGAGCACGCGACCTGTTCCGCTGCACGCATCGCAGGGGTCAGCCACCACATGTCCGGTACCTTCGCACTCAGGGCACTCCATCTCAACGGTTCCAAAGCCAAAAATACCCGACAGGTCAACGTGAATGTGACCAGTGCCGCCACAGGTGGGACACGTTGAAGACGCTTCGCTATGGTGCACTGAGCCATAGCCATGACAAACCTCACAGGCGGCAAAGCGCTGATAGGTAATTCCTTTACGCACTCCTTTTTGAGCCTGCTCAGGCGTAAGTGTAACGTCATACTCAATGTCAGCGCCGGTCTGAGGCTTGTACGCACGCGAACGGCGTGAATTTCCTGAACGCCACGATGAAAAGTTGACGCCTCCAAAAGGAAAACCCCAGCCAAACGGATCTTGACTATATGTGCCCGATCCCGCGGGCGAGCCTGAAGGACCATAACCTCCCGCAAAGGGGCTGCCTGAGCGCATCGCATCGTAACGACGGCGTTTATCAGCATCGGAAAGCACGGCATACGCCTCGGAGACCTCTTTGAAACGCACTTCGGCATCGGGCTCCTTGTTGACATCGGGATGCAGCTTTCGCGCCTTTACCTGGAAAGCCTTCCGGATCTCCTCAGTGGTCGCGGTCTCCGAGACCTCAAGAATGGCGTAGTAGTCCTTCTCGTTCATTGATGCCATGCATTGTCTCCAACCATATGATCGAATCGTCGCGAATCAAATCTCGCAAATTGTACCCAGAAACGGCTCCCTTAATGCAGATCCCACAGACGACCGTAGAGCTCGTTGCCCATAAGCCATCCCATCTCTGTCGGCGCCAGACGTTTTGCATCGTTTTGCGCGAGAAGCTCATCGCGCACGCAGCTCTCAAGCGTCTCGTCCACACACGCCACCCCAAGCGTTTCACGCGCATGCTGGACGAGCGCCTCCGAAAGCCCCTCTGAAAGACGGGCGCCCAACATGAGGTCTTCAGCAACAGCCTCTCGCGCGCTCAAAAACTCCACGTCAAAAGCGGTGTCGGCAAGCGTCTTGCCGGCAGCTATCGTACGGCGGTCATCTTGCACTGTCAGACGGACGCGAGCAGCATTGCGCGGAGCTGCGGGAAGTTGTCTTTGTAGTGAGCGCAGCTTCGCGTATCCTTCAGACGTCAGCATTGAAGCAGCATGGGTTCCCAGCCCCAAATACGGAAGAGCTGTCCAGTACGCGATATTATGAAGGCATGCGGCATTGTTTCGCGCGTAGCTCGCTACTTCATAGCGAGCATATCTGGCACCTTCAAGGATCTTCTTGGCCTCCTGCATACGCTCAGCCTGTATCTCCTGATCGTTCCATGCGGCTCCCGTGCGGCGTGCGCGGCGTGCAAGAGGCGTGCCTTCTTCAATCGTCAGTGGATAGATGCTCACATGATCTGCACCAAGCTGCAAAAAGGTCAAAAGCGTGTGGCGCCATGTGCGCTCCGTTTGCCCTTCTAAGGCGCACATGAAATCGCATGAAACGTCAAAATCCAAGGCAAGCGCGGCTTCCACACGCTCAAAGGCTTCCTGAGCCGTATGGATACGACCAAGCAAGGCAAGCTCGCGGTCCTCAAAGCTCTGAACACCAATAGAGAGGCGCGTTGCTCCGGCCTCGTGTAAGGACGCAAGCACACCGTCGGTAAGCGAATCGGGATTTGCCTCGCAGGACAACTCACGCACCGGCGCGCTCATCCGTATATGTGACACCAGGCGGCCAAGGGCTTTCCCGAGAAGCGTTGGAGTGCCGCCACCGATATAGGCGCTTTGGCAATCCTCAAGCAGGCCCAACTCCTGCGTCTCTTGTATCTGAGACTCAATTGACGCTTGATAGTGCTCCATGAGCGCATCATAAGACGCTGTTTGCCACGAAGCAAAATCGCAGTAGGCGCACTTCTGCGCGCAGAACGGGATATGCACATAGAGCGCCCTGACGCCACTCATATGCAGACGCTCCGACCAGCTGCTATCTTCCAGCATACTTCTCATGCTCCGGATTAATCTCATGTGTCACGCAAAAGAAAAGCTCGTCGGCAAGATGTATAAAATCAGACGCGCTCTCGCATCGCACCGACCGCCCGCGCCAATAGGCGGCATGAGGCATGCCTCGAAAATACCAGGCAGACAGGCTTCGCGCACGAGCGATATGGATATGAGCCGCGTCCAAAAGGCGCACGTGCAGTTTGAAGGCGGAAAGGCGCTGAAAGAGCGTTGGCTGAGGTATAGCCTTGCCCTCAAGAAGCGTTGTGCTTTGCGAGAAAATCCACGGATTTCCGTAGGTACCGCGCGCAACCATCACCGCGCTCACGCCCGTTTCTGTAAGCGCGCATGCGACATCTTGAGCGCTCATAAGGTCTCCTGAGCCGATGACCGGAATTGACACCGCGTCCACAACACGGCTCACACAGCCCCAATCAGCCGTACCCCGATAGAGCTGCGAGGCAAAGCGTCCGTGAACGGTTATAGCCGCCGCCCCCGCCGCCTCCATAGCGCGAGCGAACTCAGGCGCCTGTTCCTCGCCTTGCAGACGTCCTCGGCGTATCTTGACCGTAACCGGCACGTTTGTCTCTGACAGACAGGCTCTCACGAGTTCAGCCGCCTGTTTTGGGCTGTCGAGAAGAGCTGACCCCTCCCCTTTTTTGACAACCTTCGGTACGGGACACGCCATATTGATATCAATAAGAGCGAGCTTTGAGCCAAGACGCTCAGTTATCTGAGCAGTCGCCTCACGAAATTGTTCGGGCTTTGAGCCAAACACCTGAACCGCAATATCCGGTTCCGGCACGAGCGGATAGACAAGTTCCCAGGTCTTCTCGCCACCAAAGTGAATGCCTGCCACAGAAACCATCTCACTGTAGGCAAGAGCCGCGCCTCCCGCGCGTGCGAGAAGTCGGTACGCTCCGTCACTCACGCCTGCCATGGGCGCCATGAGAACGGGATTGCGCGCCAAGCGCTCACGCAAATTTACTCCTTGGGCAAAGGGCGCAAGATGAGAGGTAAGACCTGCCGAAGTGGCCTCTTGTTTGAGAATTTCAGCTACGTCTGCGCTCACAAAATCACTCATCATCAACGTTCAAAACAGCGAGGAAGGCCTCCTGGGGAACTTCGACCGAACCAATCTGTTTCATGCGCTTCTTCCCCTCTTTTTGTTTTTCCAGCAGCTTGCGCTTACGGGAAATGTCGCCGCCGTAGCACTTTGCCAACACGTCTTTGCGGCGGGCACGAACGGTAGAGCGGGAAATAATCTTATTGCCAATCGCGCCTTGAATGGGTACTTCAAAGAGTTGCTGCGGAATGATGCCCTTTAAGCGGTCGCACAGACCACGCGCAAGACCATATGCCTTGTCTTTGTGCACAATAAACGACAGGGCGTCTACAATGTCGCCCGCAAGTAAAATGTCCAACTTCACCAAATCAGACGGACGGTAATCGTCAAATTCATAATCAAGCGAAGCGTAGCCTTTGGTACGGCTCTTCAACTGATCAAAGAAGTCGAGGATGAGCTCGGCCAAGGGGATTGAAAAATGCATCTCAACCGATTTGTCGGTTAAATACACCATATCGTTTGAAACGCCACGGTGATCAATGATCAGCTGCATGACCGCGCCTACATACTCCGGAGGTACAATAATTTTCGCCTTGAGATACGGTTCTTCGATGCGATCGATACGCGTCACATCAGGAAGATCTTGGGGGCTGGTCATCTCAAGCATCGTGCCGTCAGTCTTGTATACGTGATAGTCAACGGAAGGACTTGTCGCAATAAGATCAAGGTCGAACTCGCGTTCAAGACGCTCCTTGACCACTTCCATATGCAAAAGACCCAGAAATCCCACACGAAAGCCAAAGCCAAGCGCCACTGACGTCTCAGGAGTCCAGGTCAGTGAAGGATCGTTCACGCGCAGCTTATCAAGGGCATCGCGGAGATTTTCGTATTGCTTGTTGTCAATGGGAAAAAGTCCCGTAAATACCATAGGCTTCGCTTCTCGATATCCCGGCAGGGGCTTCTCGCACGGAACATCACGATACGTCAAGGTATCTCCGACATGCACGGCACCGGGATCCTTCAAACCGGTAACCACATAGCCTACCTCGCCGACAGAAAGCGTTTCAAAAGCCACCTCAAGCGGACGCTTGGCGCCTACCTCCTCAACAAGAAACGCTATATTGGCCTGCATCATCATAAGCTGATCGCCGGCCTTGATAGAACCGTCAAAAACGCGAACCGTTGCCACTACGCCTCTGAACTGGTCAAAATAAGAGTCCAAAATCAAAGCTTTGAGCGGAGCTTTCTCGTCCCCTTTTGGCGGAGAGACAAGATAGACAATCGCCTCGAGAAGATCGTGGATACCCTCGCCGGTTTTTCCTGAAACGCAGACCGCATCATCGGCCGAAATAGCAAGGCTGTCTTCAATCTCCTCTTTTACCTCGTCAGGATGGGCTGAGGGCAAATCTATCTTGTTGATGGCAGGAACGATATCCAGATCAGCATTCATGGCAAGCATGGCGTTTGAGACCGTTTGCGCCTCGACGCCCTGCGTGGCGTCAACTACAAGCACCGCGCCCTCGCACGCAGCGAGAGATCGAGAGACCTCATAGGTAAAGTCAACGTGTCCCGGCGTATCAATCAGATTGAACTGGTAGCGCTCACCATCGTCCGCGTCGTACATAACGCGAACGGCATTCGACTTAATGGTAATGCCGCGTTCCCGCTCAATGTCCATAGTGTCAAGCAGCTGGGAGTCCATGTCACGTTCTTCAACGGTATGAGTAAGCTCCAAGATGCGATCGCTGATGGTCGATTTACCGTGGTCAATGTGCGCAACAATGGAAAAGTTGCGGATATGTGAAGTATCGTATGTATTCATAGAGAAAATAATAGCTCATACCGGGGGCATCGTGCTATACTTTCAAAGCTGTCCTCATCGTGTCTCAGCGTAGAGGCCTCACATCGTACATTCGAAAGGAACCACACGTGGCTAACATCAAGTCTCAGAAGAAGCGCATTCTCACCGCTGAGAAGGCACGTCAGCGTAACAAGGCTGTCCGCTCCGAGCTCAAGACCGTCATTAAGCATGTTCGCGTTGCCGTTGAAGCCGGCGATAAAGACGCCGCTCAGCTTGCAGCTAACAAGGCAGGTCGTCTTCTTGACAAGGCTGCCTCCAAGGGCATCATCCACAAGAACCAGGCGGCCAAGCGCAAGAGCGGTGTTCAGAAACTCGTCAATACGCTTTCATAAAGTGCACAGCACGCCGCACTCATTGCACTGTCAAGGCGGACTCTTCGGAGTTCGCCTTTTTCTTACACATCTGCATAATCAGCTTCAGCATAACGGTCTTCTCGTCACCACCGCTTTTTAATTCCCGCTCGCAATAGGCGCAGGTGGCGAGAAGCCCCTCAAGCTCACCGGGCTTAAAAGCAGAAGCCCACGCGGTGTAGCTTCGAACTTGCCAATACTGTTTTTTTAATTCTGCGGCAAGACACGCCGTCTCTCCCCGGCTGCTCAATGATGAAGCGCAAATAAGCTCTCGTACACGCGTTGTAATGAGCGTTAAAAGACCCAGCGGGCTCTTATCGGGCAGCATCTCATACAACTCAAGTGAGCGCGGTAAATTCCGAGATGAGAGGCTGTCCAAGAATGTCCAAGGCTTTACCTCAGCGGTACGAACAACATGCTGTTCCACAAAAGAAACTGTTACCATCTGACCATTGCCGAGCGCGGCAAGCGTTTTGAGCTGCGCGTCTAGCATAACCGTTGAATCTCCCACTCGATTGATTAGTTCTTGAGCGGCAGAATCATCAATCGAAAACCCGTGGCTTTTTGCGAGATTTTGAACGTATAAAGAAAGCTCAGACGATTTCATAGAAGCGCACTCAACGATTGCCTTCTTGTCAATTTTTGCTATCGCCTTATACAACCTAGTAGTTTTCGCAAGTGTTTGCGCGGTCAGCAAAAGCGTTGTAGCGGGATTTGGATTATCAAGATAGCGTACCAACGCGTCAGAGGCAATCTTGGGAAGCTTGTCAGCCTCTCTTACGATCACAACGCGAAAACTATCTCCTAAAGGCATCGTCTGAAGGGCAGAAACAAGAGCCTCGGGCGTAGTGTCAGTGCCGGAAAATTCATCGAGGTTAAACGTGGCAAAAGACTCATCAAGACGTCCCTTCAATCGTGCAATCGTCTTGTTCCTCTTGAGCTCATTGGGGCCAACTGCCAGATACGCCGGAAGAAGACCTTGTGCCATACCCTACCTCCCTAGACCTGCTTGCCTCTCTACTTTACACGCTTACCGATGTTTGTGCTGCGTGCGCACGCGCGGGCCGTCGCGTCCAGGCTCAACCGTCACATCTCCGTCATCCTTTGTGCAATAAAAGGCTGAACCGCTCTCCTCAAGTGTAGCTACGCATTGCGGTTTGGGATGGCCAAACTTGTTGTTTTTTCCAGCGCTTGCAACAGCCACCTCAGGCTTTAAGACATGTACTTGCGCAGAAGTAATCGAGCGAGTAGAACCGTGATGTCCTACTTTGAGAAAATCGATGTCGCCAACGTCTCCCCTCCGCAGCGCTTCTCCTGTCCTGTCTTCTTCGGCATCGCCGGTAAAAAGCGCGTTCAGCGAATTGCCGGCGCTGTCATGATACGATGCGAGCATTTCAATCGAATCGGTGTTTTCATTTCCCGTTACCTCACCAACAGGAGATATCACATTCATATGGAACCGACCTACCGAGAGCTTCTCTTTGTATACGACTTCTCGTGAGGCCTTACCCGTCAGCTGCATAATCGCCGTTTTCAGCCATTTCTGTTCATGCGCGTTGACGCCGTGCGCGACAATAACTTCTTCGCAAGGTATCTGACCAACTAAATCATCAACGCCGCCTACATGGTCCATATCAAGATGAGTCAAAAGTACCGAATCAATATGAAAAACATGCTGCCGCTGCAGCGCGTCAAGCACCGCTTCATCAGGGCTTGTATCAATGAGCATCGATGAAGCGCCATCTGTCACCAAAATGGCGTCGCCCTGTCCGATGTCCATCACGCAAATGCGCACAGGCGCGAAATAGCGCCATCTCACAAAATAACACGCGCAGCTCAGCACTACACACACCGTACCCACAAGAATCACACGCGGGCGAATAGACGGCCACCATACCAACACCAATGCCGATACAATACAAGACACAGCCCAAAGAAGGCTTGACGGCGCCTCAACTGCTACACTTGCGACAGGAATATGTGCAAGAGCCTGCACGATGAAATAGAACGCCGCTCCTATAATGTCGATACAACCAAGCACGACCGCGCATACACCGGGGATTTTCATGGTGGCGCATACAAGAAACCCCAAGACGACCAACGCACTGAAAAAACTTACGGCAAGCGCGTTTGCAAGAGGAGCAATGAGGGAAAATTGTCCGAACACCGCTATAGAGACAGGAAGGGTCACAAGTTGCGCGGTCAGAGAAGCGGCTATGGTATCGCCTTCTATTTTGAGCAGTGTATTACAGGCCTTGCGAAAACCCGCAGGCCCCGAAGGCAACGGTAAACGCGGCGTTACCAAGCGGACTCCATAGCGAATATACGAACCGTAAAGCATGAGTCCAAAGACGCTGCAAAGCGAGAGTAAAAATGAAACCGATTCGCAGGTTTGAGGATGCAATAACACCATCACCAGTGCGATGACACAGCTGGACGTCAAAGAATTTTTTCTTCTCCCCACAGCTTCTGATCCACATGAGGCAACAACTAAGAGCCATGCGCGAAGAGCTGAAACGGGAAGCCCGCAAAGCACGACAAAACACCCTGTTGCGCACAGCTTCACGGCATTTCTCGCTAAAGGGCGCATGAAAAGCCTTTTCAATATCAGCTCGAGCAGCAAGGCGAGAAGCGCCAAATGAGATCCGGAGACTGATACCAAATGTGAGAGGCCACAATACATAAACGGCCTTTGCAGCTTGAGTTCTCGATAAGCCTCTCTATAGCCGCATACGCATCCCGCAACAAGAGCCCTCCCCGCTGATTGCGCAGGCTCAAGCGTCTTCAGAATCTCTTTTCGCAGGCGATAAATTTCTCCCCTCACACCCTTTGACTCAAACGCCTTCACTACCTTTACCACACGCACCGAACCCGCAATCCCCTGCAGCCAGCTCTTCCTGCCCGCTTCTCCCTCTTTGTAGGAACGATAGCGGCCAATGCACTGTATATGGGTACCCACATCATATTCACGCCCCGTCAGCAGTAAAACAGAGCCTTGAAGCTGTCCGTCTTGATACACGTCTGCCGTGCCCTTCCATGACGACTCCCCTTTTTGCATATCGCTTGTAAGGACATACTCATAGCGAGAAGGAGCGGTGCGCGTAAATGACTCATCAGAGTGAAGCAGTCCTTGATACGCTATGTACGCAGCAAAAGATGACGCGAGAATACTCGCAACTATCATGGCTACCACAACAACTGAGCCGTGCCGAACAAAACAAATGACACCCAGACAAGCTCCTCCCAGACATACCAAGCCGATACCAAGCAAAGCCTGATGAGAGCATCCCTGTTCCAAAAGCAGACGAGCGCTCACCATGACGGCAATAAGAACATACAGCAGTGAAGGAACCGCTGGACGCTGAGGTTTCACGACCTTACGCTGCGATTTTGCAAATTTAAGACACGCAGACATAGTCTTTTATTCGCTCAAATTTTTTCTCGCCAATCCCTGAGACCCTCATGAGATCTTCCGGCGTGCTAAAGGGACCGTTTTTAAGACGGTCTTTGACAATCGTTTGCGCCATCGACTCCCCAATCCCAGGAAGGCTCATGAGTTCCTTTTCATCAGCCGTATTGAGGTTGACAAGAGAAAGCTCAGCATTTGCCTCAGAGCTTGTGCCCGAAGCGCCCGAGGGAGATGATTGACCAAAAGCCTGCTTTTCTCCTTTTGCGGGAACGTGGAACTTCTCGCCATCTTTGATGAGAGCAGCAAGGTTCAGCTCTGATATGTCCGCTTCATCGGTAGGACCTCCCGCAGCCTCAAGAGCATCGTTGAGGCGAGGTGGAGCTTGAGACAGGGTATAGATGCCTGGCGCCGACACAGCGCCATCAACATATACCACTACAGATGAAGCCTTTTTCTTACGCTCGGTCTCGCTTGACTCAGACGACTGAGAGGACAGCTGAGAAGAGGCTTCTGTGTTCGTTTGAGCTGCGTCTTCGCTGCGGGCATCCGTCTGCGCTTTTTCGCTTGGCTGTCGAGGAATTACTGACCCATGGGTCACCTGAGAAAATGCAGCTACTCCCAAAAGCGCCGCCGTAAGTACCCCAAAAAGCCCTATAAGGACTTTTTTGCTTCCGGTAAAACCATATCGTCTCTTAAGCATCGACCACGATGTTTTTGCGGCAGATGGTTTTTGCGCCATAGTCATCACCTCTCCTTCTATCGTGAAGGCACAAGGCGATAGCGCCAACTCAAAATCGCATATATGATCTGCCGCTCTGACGGCTTGCTGACTGATATATGACGAGAAACCGCAAAATGCCAGAACAAACTCGTCCTATTACACAGAGTTTCTCTGTGTAATAACAGATTATCTTGCCTGTCGCCGATACAAAACTACCTCTCACCGAAAGCAGTAAGAGGTAGTGCACTCAGAAACAAAACGATGCGGCGGCAAGATCTGTATGGAACGCCTTAAGCTCGCGAGGCGGTTTATAGGAGGGGCACTGTTTGAAATCCTGATACTCTACATGCGCCACCAAATCATCGATCATTGCCTGATGGTCGAAAGAATCCCAGGCTTTTAGAACTTCACGCAGGCGGGCATGAGTCTCAGGGCGCCGAGGCATAAAGAGCGTGCAGCAATCATCTGCAGCCTGAGCGGAAATATCAAAGGTCCCAATTGCTTGCGCACGTCTGATAATCTCCTGCTTATCGGAACCTATAAGAGGACGAAGAACAGGAATGGAGACAGCCTCGTTAACCGCAGCGATATTATCAAGCGTCTGTGAAGCCACCTGGCCGAGCGACTCACCTGTTACCAGCGCTTTTGCGCCTTCAAGCTGAGCAATTCGTTCAGACACCTGATACATGACGCGGCGATACATAATGATACGAAGGCTCTGAGGAACACTCAGAGAGATTTCACGTTGCCGCTCACCAAACGGCACGACATACAGCCGTCCTATTACACCCGATGGCTCTAACGCCTCAATGATATCCCGACAGAGATACTCGCTGGTATCCGCTGTCATAGGACGACCTGAAAAGTGTACCGAAACAACCGTAGCGCCGCGGCGACCCACCATCCAGGTAGCAACCGGCGAGTCAATGCCACTTGAAAGAAGCGACACCACTTTGCCCGCAGTTCCTACAGGAAGACCACCCGCGCCGACAATCGAAGCGGCGTATACATAGGTATTGCCCTGGATGACGTGAACAACAACTGTTACGTCAGGCTTGTGCATGGCGACCGTCTTATAAGGAAAGTGTCTGCATAACACAGAACCGACCATACGATTTAAATCAATGGAATGAACGGGATAGTCGGTAGCGGAGCGGCGCGCATGCACCTTGAACGTATCAAACTCTCCCGCCTCAGCAAGGACGTCAACAGAGGCTTTATAAAACTCTTCTTCCTCTAAGCCGCAGCGATAGGCTAAAGAAACGCGGGCTACACCGGGAACTTGAGCGATGGTCTGCTGCAATTCTTTAGTAGCCTGTCGATCTTTCGTCCTTACGATAACATAGCCGGAAATGCGAGAGACCTCCATGACCGGAAAGTCACGAAGGGCTCTTCTCAGATTTTCTACCAGCTGATTTTCAAAGGTTGAGCGATTTTTGCCTTTCAGTCCAATTTCATGATAGTGAACAAGGCATATTCTTTCGGACATACTCTAAACTTCGATGGTATTCTCGCCCTTGATGGCATCATCAAAGGAATCTTTTTCAAAGCTCAAGGTACCGTCGTTGACCTCATCCATCGCAACGGAAATGGAATCCTTGCCGGACACAACCGTTGTAATGTCATCAAAATCCTGGACAGCGATAACGCGCAGGTGCTGGCCATGAAGCATATTATTGATATCGCATGCACGCTTTGAAGCGATAGAGCACAAAAGGAATGGATTGTGCTCAGTCTTTGCAAGCAGCGAATCGATTTCAGGCTTGATTACGGACATCTTTTGTAGACCCTTCATCCGATTCATACATATCAAATACAGCCTCAAGCTTGCGAAGCGCATCGTCAAGGCTGTCATTTACTATACGGACATCATAGCTGTCCGCAAACTCCATCTCACGCTTTGCGTTCGCAAGCCGTGTCTGGATGGTCTTCTCGTCTTCCGTACCACGACCCCGAAGACGAGCTTCAAGCACCTCAAACGAGGGGGGCTCGATAAAAACGAGGACCGCGTCGGGGTTGTTGCGTCGGACCTGCAGGCCACCCTGCACATCAATCTCAAGAACAACCGACAGACCACGCGCGAGAAGACGCTCGACTTCAGAGGTAAGCGTGCCATAACGGTGTCCATGCACCTGAGCCCACTCGTAAAAGCCGCCCTTCCGCACAAGGTCCTCAAACGCCTCTTCGGAAAGAAAATGATACGAAACGCCGTCGCGTTCCCCTTCGCGAGGAGAACGCGTTGTAGCTGAAACCGTCAGGCCCAGGTTTGGCCGCTCTTCACGAAGACGTGAAACGAGCGTGCCTTTGCCAACGCCTGACGGTCCAGAAACAACAAAAAGTTTAGCGGAGCGAGTCACTTACTTGGAAAGCGTCTCAAGAAGCTGCTCGCGCTGACGAGCGCCGAGGCCCTTAACACGGCGGGTTGAGGAAATACCAAGCTCAGCCATGACCTTAGCAGCCTTAGCCTTGCCGTAACCAGGCAAAGACTCAATCAAAGCGGAAACACGCATACGCTCAGCGATAGCGTCATTGGAATCAAGAACTTCCTTGAGTGAAACCTCGCCGTTCTTGACCTTCTCACGAAGCTCCGCGCGAGCGTGACGAGCCTCTGCAGCTTTCTCGAGTGCTGCCTTGCGCTGCTCAGGAGTAAGGTTAGGTAGTGCCATTATTCCTCCAAACATCGGTACTTCATTGGTATAAGTACGCGAACAATATTTCGTGCCGTAGGCACAATCAACGAACTAGTATGCCAAACATCAGCGGTTTTACAAGGGGGTACAGAGCATTTTCCCTTAAAACGTCACTATTTTTGCATATTTGCACGGCAAACTCAATCAGATTTCTTGAAAAAAAGAATAGTCGACCAGCACTTATTTAAAATAGTGAAGAAATGAAGCCATTTATGTAGAAAACTGCACAAAACTCAATTTGCAAGCTCCTCAACAATTTCTTCAAAAATGGCAAGCGGATCGACGGCAGCGGTAATCGGTCGTCCAATGACCAATTTTGACGCGCCGGCATCAAGGGCCGCTGCGGGAGTCGCTACCCGCTGCTGATCGCCTTTCTCACAGCCCAAAGGACGAATGCCTGGTGTAATAATTAAAGCGTCAGGACCAAGAAGTGTACGCATAGAGCTTGCCTCCTGCGGTGAACACACAAGTCCATCGGCACCCGCATCGTAGGAAAGGCGTGCGAGGCGCGCGACTTCATCGGGAACACCTCCCGCAACGCCAATGGAATGCAGGCTTTCTTCATTCATGCTCGTAAGAACTGAAATAGCAACAAGCTTGGTGCGCCTGCTTTCGTCCAAACCCAGCAGTTTTACAGCCTCCTCTGCGCCGGCTCGCCCTTCGGAAATCATCGAGGCACCGCCAAGAGCGTGAATGGACAGGATATCGGCTCCAGACAGTGCCGCAGAACACGCGGCGCCATGAATCTGAAACGGAATATCGTGCACTTTGAGGTCAAGAAAAACATTAAAACCCCGGTTTTTCATCTGTGTAACAATACTTGGCCCGTAGCGATAAAAAAGCGTCATGCCGACCTTGACCCAGGTAGCATGGCCAGCGAGAAGGTCGGTGAGCTCCAGAGCTCTTTCACGGTCACAGTCAAGAGCGACGATAATGGCGTCGCGCGCGCAGGCATCATTTTTTAGCATTCAAACGCTCCAACCAACTCAGCAATGTCAGATACGCCCTGAGACTCAGCCCACTCGGTAAGCTCCGAAAGGATTCGAGGGGCACTCATGGGGTCATACAGGTTCGCAGAGCCTACAGAAACAGCCGTAGCGCCTGCCAGAATGAACTCAGCGGCATCTTCGCCAGTCTCTATGCCGCCTACGCCGCAAAGAGGAATCTGCACCGCCTGCGCGCATTCCCACACCATGCGCACGGCAACGTTATGGCAGAGAGGACCGCTCATGCCGCCCGTAGGCTTAGACAGACGACTACGGCGCGTATGAACATCAATGGACATCCCCGAAAGGGAATTTATGAGCGTAAGACCATCCGCGCCCTCCGCCTCAAGCGCTTTGCCAATCTCGGCAACATTCACGGGAGCCATTTTGACCAGTATGGGAAGGTTTGTAAGGGGCCTGACAGCGCGCATGACCTCAGCGGCCTGCTGAGGTGTGGCTCCAAGAGCTCTTCCCCCTTTTGCCAGGTTCGGACAGCTGACATTGAGCTCGATTCCCGAAATGTGGGGAGCAAGCTCTTCTGTACGCTCAACAACCTCAACCATTTCTTTGACTGAGTGAGCCGCCATCTGCATAATAACGCGCGTTCCGCGTCCCTCAAGCTCGTCCATATACGAACCTGTCCGGTCCACAAAAGCGTCGATGCCGGGATTTGCGAGGCCAACGGAATTCATCATGCCGCTGGTAAGCTCACACATACGAGGGGCGGGGTTTCCATCCCATGGCACGCGAGCAACACCTTTCATGGTGATGGCGCCAAGCTGAGATACATCATAAAACCCTTCAAACTGCCAGCCGTATCCGAAGGTGCCAGCCGCGGTATTGACCGGGTTTTTCATGGCAATGCCGCCAAGGTCAACGGCCATAGCTATAGCGCTCACCATGCCACCTCCCGTGCATCAAAAACAGGTCCGTCCATACAGACAGACGCGTACCCTCCGCGCGCGAGCGCAACGTTGCAGGTATTGCAGGCTCCAAATGCGCAACTCATCATGCGCTCCAGAGAAACCTGGCACGAGACGCTTTGAGTCTCTGCTAAACGTGCAACACCTCGCATCATAGGCTCCGGTCCACAGGTGTATACAACGTCCCACACTCCTTGCGCGAGAAGTTCAGCAAGAGCGTCAGTCACAAAGCCTTTGGTGCCACGCGAGCCGTCATCGGTTGTCTCAAAGACCTGGCCTGCGCCGCAGGCAAGGAGTCGCTTCTTGCCATAGAGACGCTCAGCAGTCTGCGCGCCTATACAGGCGTCAAATTCAATGTTCTTCTCGGCAAGAACCTGTGCCAGCGCTATGAGCGGTGTAATACCCACGCCTCCCGAGACAAGCACAGCTCGCTTTGAGCCGGCATCTACGCGCCAGGGCCTGCCACAGGGAGCTACAAAATCGCTCGTTTCACCGGGCTGCATCTCGGAGAGGCGCCTTGTACCCTCGCCTACCGTTGCATAGATAAGCTCAAGCGTGCCGGCGGCGTTATCAATGCGCGAGAAGGACAGAGGAATACGAAGAATGTGGGTCTTGTCTCCCGGAACGTTGACGTTGACAAACTGACCCGCCTTCAAAGTCCCGGCAAGTCCCGGGACTGAAAGCACTGCCTGGTACGTGTCCTTTGCCACCGGCTCGTTTGAGAGAATCGTGAAGTTAAACAGCTTGGCGTTTCCCCGAAGCGTCATCGGCTTTCCCCTCCGGGAGTGACAACGCCTTCCACAAGCGTGCGATGACCACTCACAAATACGTCGGTAGCAACGCCGCGAAGCTTCTCGCCTATAAAGGCTGAGTTCTTTGATTTGCTCTCAAAATACGCCTCAGTCACTTCAATTTCACGATTGGGGTCGATAAGCGTCAGATCCGCCTTACCGCCCGCTTCAATGCGCACCGGCTCAAGACGAAGAATACGACGCGGATTGACAGCCATACGTTCCACGAGACGCTCCCAGGAAAGTTTTCCGGGCTCTACCATGCGACTCAGCATGAGCGGCAGCGAAGTCTCAAGACCGATGATGCCAAAATAGGCAATCTCCCACTCGGTATCTTTTTCATGTGCGGCGTGCGGGGCGTGGTCGGTCACGATGCAGTCAATTGTGCCGTCGATAACCGCCTCCTGAAGCGCTTGGGCGTCCGAGGCCTTTCTGAGCGGCGGGTTCATCTTCAGGTTGGTGTTATACGTATTGGTAATGTCTTCCTCGTTCAGGAAAAGATGATGAGGACAGACCTCCGCGGTGACCGGCAAGCCCTCCGCCTTCGCCTGGCGCACCAAATCGACTCCGCGAGCTGTAGATATGTGACAAATATGCAAAGCGCATCCCGTCAGGCGGCAAAGTTCAATATCGCGAGAGATCTCAAGCTCTTCGGCAAGCGCGGGCCAGCCAAACATCCCCAGACGGGTGCTGGCTCTGCCTTCATTGATAACGCCGTTGGCGGAAAGAGATTCGATCTCGCAGTGAGCAGCTACCACGCGATCAAATTGAGATACATATTCCATGCAGGTACGCATCATGCCGGCGCTCTGCACGCCATGACCGTCATCGGAAAAAGCGCAAGCGCCCTCCATAACCATATCGCCAATCTCAGCCAAAGCCTCCCCCTTGGATTCTTTGGTAAGAGCGCCGATAGGACGGATGTGCACAAGGCCCGCCTCGCGACCGTGATCGAGCTGATAGCGTATCTCCGCGCCCGTATCCGTGACCGGATTGGTATTCGGCATAGTAGCGACATCGGTAAAGCCTCCGTGGACCGCCGCCCTAGAGCCCGTCTCGATAGTCTCTTTATATTCAAATCCAGGATCGCGGAAATGCACATGCATATCAACAAGACCGGGCACCAAATACTTGCCTGTCGCGTCAATGACGTGCACGTCCTTTGAGGCGGCAAGGTCTTTTCCAACTTTAACGATCTTCTCGCCGTCAACCAAAACGTCCATGACATCGTCAAGATTGAGCTGCGGGTCGATTACATGAGCGGCTTTAAGCAGATAGG
Source organism: Lancefieldella sp. Marseille-Q7238 (assembly GCF_949152215.1). Lineage (GTDB taxonomy): Bacteria > Actinomycetota > Coriobacteriia > Coriobacteriales > Atopobiaceae > Lancefieldella. The sequence goes on along the minus strand of NZ_OX424407.1, from coordinate 126,700 downwards.
CCATCAGATTCTCCTCCAAGCAGTAGGTACATTGCGGCCATACGAGTCAAAACGCCTGCATTGACCTGGTCAAGAATGCGGGCGCGCGCCGAATCGGCGACTTCGGTATTGATTTCCATACCACGGTTCATAGGACCTGGATGGCAGACGATTGCCTCAGGCTTCATGAGGTTTGCCCGGCGCTCGTCAAGGCCGAAGAGGCGGTTGTATTCACGGCGAGAAGGAATAGCAGCTCCTTCCATGCGCTCGAGCTGCACGCGAAGCATATACACGACGTCCATCTCGGGAATGACCTCATCAAGATCGGCGGTCTGCGGGCAGCCGAACCAATCGGGGTCATCCACCTGAAACGTAGGAGGACCTACAAGCGTCACGTCAGCGCCCATAGTTTTAAGCGCGGGAGCAAGAGAGCCCGCCACGCGGCTGTGAGACAGGTCGCCTACGATAGCTACCTTAAGGCCGTCAAGATGACCAAAATTCTCGCGGATGGTATACAAATCAAGCATGGCCTGCGTAGGATGCTGGTGCTTGCCGTCTCCCGCGTTAATAACAATGGCGTCCGTATTTTCCGTAATGCGCTGAGGAGTACCGGCGAGCTTCGCGCGGCAAACAAACATATCTACGTTCATAGCGTCGATTGTCTGGATGGTGTCGGCAAGACTTTCGCCCTTTACTACAGACGAAGTTGAGCCACCCATGTTGAGGCTGTCGGCGGAGAGACGCTTCTCGGCAAGTTCGAATGAGGAGCGAGTACGCGTTGAAGGCTCGAGGAAGAGGTTGACGATAGTCCGCCCACGAAGCGCAGGGACTTTTTTAATGTCGCGGTTGTTGACAGCCTCGAAAGCCTTCGCCGTATCAAGAATCTGAGTGATGTCATCGGCAGTCAGGCTGTTCGTGTCAATCAGGTGCTTTACTGACAGCATTTACTCTGCGCTCCCCTCAATAGCATGTTCATGGCGCGCGTCCCACACGCTCACGCCATTTACCGTATCAATCGGCTCCACCTCAACGCGGACAATCTCCTCATGGGAGGACGGGACGTTTTTCCCCACATAGTCGGCGCGAATAGGAAGCTCACGATGGCCTCGGTCCACGATGACCGCAAGTTGAACAGTCTTAGGACGTCCATAATCCATCAACGCATCAAGAGCGGCGCGAATGGTGCGGCCGGTATAGAGCACGTCATCTACCAGCACGATATCACGGCCGTTTATTTCAAAGGGAATGTTGGTCGCATGAAGCACCGGAGCGATGCTGCGGCGCACGTCATCGCGGTAAAAGCTGATATCCAAAGAACCAATCTGAGGACGTGTACCCTCAATTTTTTGGATCTCGTCTGCAAGGCGCACGGCAATTGTCTCGCCGCGGCGGATAATGCCCACAAGCGCAATGTTTTTCGTACCCTCGTTATGCTCAATAATCTCGTGAGCGATGCGCGTGATGGCGCGCGAGAGGGCCGCATCATCCATGATGACAGCCTTGAGCAACGGTTGCTCCATATACCCTCCTAAAAAAAGATGCCTGACAGCCACGCGGCACAGACATCCCAAGAAAGTGTATGGAGTTCTTTTGCTTTCGGGTATCTCGTACCACGTTTAAAGACAACAGGAGTATAGCACGGAAACGTAGCAAATCACTGAGAAACCTCAGCGTTGCAGATGTTCATATGCCTCGCACACCTCATCCACAGGTCCAAGCATGCGCTGAGTACCCTTTTCAATCCAAATCGCCCTGTCACAGATTCGCTGCACCAAGTCGATTGAATGGCTGACGAGAAGAACGGTGACGTTGTTGGAGGAAATGAGATCCTTGATTCGCTTCTCACATTTTTGCTGGAACAAAAAGTCCCCTACCGAGAGCGTCTCATCAACAATCAAGAGATCAGGCTCTGTAACCGTGGCAATGGCAAAGGCAATCCTTGCTACCATACCCGAAGAGTAGTTCTTCAGCGGCATTTCCATAAAGCCTTCAAGCTCGGCAAACTCCACAATATCGTTGAAATGCTCATCGATAAACTCTTTTTTATAGCCGAGAAGAGCTCCGTTGAGATAGATATTCTCCTTTGCCGTAAGCTCCATATCAAAACCGGCGCCTAACTCTATAAGCGGCGCAATGGTGCCTGTGACCTCACAGGTACCGGAGGTTGGCTCAAGAACGCCCGCAATAATCTTCAGCATGGTTGACTTGCCTGAACCATTTGTTCCTACAAGACCAAACGCCTCACCACGTTTGACCTCAAAAGAAATGTCATCAAGCGCGCGGAATTCTTTGAAATTGAGTTCGTGGCGCGTAAGCGCAATGACATATTCTTTAAGCGAGCTGTACTGCTCTGAAGCTATATTGAAAATCTCTTGCACATGGTCGACCTTTACGACCGTCTCAGCCTCTGGAGACGGAAGAGAGGGTCGCATAAAGTCATTCTCACCGGCAACGACCACCCAGGCCGTAACCGTCTGCGGATTACCCTTGGGGTCAAAGGCATCGATATAGAGGTGATAGCGACCGGGATCATCAAAGGTATACGTCCAGCTTGTATCGGTAATAGAACCACCGAACTGGTGCTCAGTCGTATCCCACCATCCATCTTCCCAGCAATCATCTTTGGACCAGACGTAGTTGAATCGAAAACCCGCTGCATCCGCGCCCGTAATACAAGGGGTAGCTATAACATCCTCACCGACATGGACCTCATGGGTATTCAAAGAAACCTGAACCGTCCACGCCAGCTCTGGTTTATGCGAATCAGCCATCACGCTCCCACTCTCATTTGCACACTATCGTTACGAGTATAGCCCATGAGCCAAAAGAGAAGCTAATGCAGATCTCGTACCGTATCCCTTATGATGAGTTTGCCTGGGATGCGAACGGCTTCAGGAACGAAGTCGGCTGTGCGACCTCTCAGCGCGTGTTCAAAGGCCATGCGTCCGCGTTCAAGCAGATTAAAACGGACAGTAGTGAGGTTGCAGTGCGGCAGATAGCCTTCAAGCGAATCATCCACGCCGATAACGCTTATATCTTCAGGAACACGAATTCCCTTGTCGCGCAAGGCGGTAATGATACCGAGCGCCATTTGATCGTTTGCTGAGTAGATAGCCGTCGCCTCAGTGTCTTCAGCAAGCTTGCAGCCAATCTCATAGCCACTGTCCGCCGTCCAATCCCCTGCCAAAGGTTCGACGATGGGAAGGCCGAGACGCTCAAGTGCTTCTCGCCAACCCTTTTGTCGGAAGTTTGAATCGATTGAATAGGAAGGGCCCGCGACAAAGCGGATATTTGTGTGGCCCGCTTCGAAGAAATGGTCAACCACCGTCGTTGAGCAGCCATACTGATCTGAGTCTACCGTCGTGCAAAGTGGGTGCTCATACATACTCAACAGAACGGTTCCCATAGCCGGCTGAGGTTCAAAGGACGCGAAGTCAGACGCCATGAGACTCATGCTGATAATCATGCCGTCCACGGGAAGTTCTGTAATGCGCTGAGAAACGTCGGATAGCGAAAGATTGTCATCGACGCTCTCTATCATGGTAATAGCGTACCCATGCTCTCGGGCGGCCGTAAGGATACCATCGAGTGTTGCCAGGTTACCAAATTCACGAACATCATAGAGGCACAGTCCGACCGAATTGTACGTTCCTCTCCTGAGAGACCGTCCGGCGAAGTTGGGACGAAACCCCAGCCGCACCATAGCGTCCTGCACGCGATTGCGTGTGTTCTCGTTAACGTTTGGCAGATCGTTTGCGACCCGGGAAACGGTTTGCTGCGAAACGCCCGCCTCACGCGCGACATCAGCCATTGACACGGGACGCGGAACACGCGCGGTGCGTTTCGCGTTATGTTGCTGCCGTGGCATAACTCGAACACCTCCAAATGGTAACGAACCCATAATAGCAAGGCGAGATACGATCTCAAAAAGACAAGGTAAATCATCTTGTTAACGACCGTTTGCTGCTTTGTTCCGACCGTTTGTCGCCGGAATTGGACCACCGCTCGAAAAGAATACCGCTTCTCCCGAAAAGGTATTGAGTACGTTAACATCATCAGTATACTAAAGATATCGAAACACAGCTGACTTTGGAAACCTAACTTTGGAGGCGCCATGATTTCTCGTACATCATTTGGAGTCACGCCCAAAGGTTTACCTGCATCTACCTATACCCTCTCGGCAGGACCGGTACAGCTGACCCTGACTGACTTTGGCGCCGCGGTCCAATCGCTCAAGGTAGTTGGCAGCGATAACAAACAACACGATATCGTCTTGGGCTTCGACAAACTTGAGGACTACTTTGACAATCCCGCCTGCCATGGCGCGACCATCGGCCCTTCGGCAAATCGCATCGATAAGGCGGAGGTTCCCCTTCACGGAACTCTCTACCATCTTCCTAAAAACGACGGTCCCTCCAAACAGAACAATCTCCATACCGATCTTGCCCGCGGCTTGCATAAGCGTCTCTGGCACGCCGCTCCGGATGACGAGAAGAACGCTGTCGTTTTCACGCTTTCTGTCCCCGATGGTGAGTTTGGACTTCCCGGAGCGCGTCGCTTTACCGTCTGCTATGCGCTTGTCTCAACCACAACCGGCACCGAGCTGCTTCTTTCTCAGGAATGCGTCTCTGATCAGCCAACCTTTGTCAATATGACTAACCACATGTACTTCAACTTGTCAGGCCACAATTCGGGTACCGTTCGCAACCACGCCGTGCGCATCAACGCAAAGAATTACCTGCCGCTCCGCGCAGACTGCGTATCTCAAGGTCTGCGCGCGCCCGTTGCCGGCGGTCCGTTTGATTTTCGCTCAGAAAAACTCATCGGAGCAGATATCGACGCCGACAACGAACAGCTGCACATTGCTCACGGCTATGATCACTGTTTCTGCATCGACGGATACAGAAGCGAGGCCGCGCCACGCGTCGCGCTTGCAGCGACCGGCGCTAAAGCGCGGCTTGAAATTGCCCTTACTGCTCCGGGAGCGCATTTCTATACGGGAAATTGGCTCAACGACAGAAACGCCAAGGAGGGCGCCATCTACAGGCCAAATGACGGATTTGCCTTTGAGCCGGAATTCTACCCTGACTGTATTCATCATCCGGAGTGGGACCAGTCAATTTGCGAGCCAGAACATCCCTGGCATTCAAAGATTGTGTATAGGATCACTCCCCGATAAGTCAAAACGGATCTACTCACGGGCTCTTATTTCTTCTTATCTCTCTTTGAAAAGGACGCATCATGACAGATTGCACCGCCCCAACAACACGCAGCCAGCACAACGAAGCTCAAGTCCTCTTCACAGAGCAGTTTGGCTCTCGCGAGAAGTACCTTGCAGTCCATGCTCCCGGAAGATCTGAGATAGCAGGAAACCATACCGACCATGAAGGCGGCCACGTCATTGCCGGCGCCCTCAATGTCGCTATCAACGGTATCGCTGCTCCCAACGGCAGCGATATGATTCGTGTAGCAAGCAAGGGCTACGAGCCTTTTGAACTTAACGCCCACGACCTCAAAAAGAACACGGACGAGCACCTTTCAACCATTGGTATCACCCGCGGCATGCTCGCAGGTCTTGTCGAGGCGGGTTATGAACCGGCAGGCTTCGACATTGCCCTTACAAGCACTGTGCCCGGCGGAGGCGGTCTTTCTTCCTCCGCAGCCATCGAAGCAGCGCTGGGGCGCGCAATGGAGGCGCTTTGGAAAGGACCTCGCCTCTCCCCTGTTGAATTGGCGCTGAAGTGCAAATTCTCTGAGAATGAATATTTCGGCAAGCCCAGCGGCCTTATGGATCAGCTCTCGGTTTGCATGGGTGGCCTTGCCTATATGGATTTCGAAGATCCCACGGCGCCCAAGACCGCCAAGCTCGATTGCAACTTCGAAGATTTCGGCTATGCGCTCTGCCTTGTCGATGTGGGATCTGATCATGTCCGCTTTACGGACGAATACGCTGCGGTTCCCGTTGAGATGCAGCAGGTCGCTGCTGAATTTGGCAAAGACCGCTTGTGTGAGGTAAGCCCAAAGGACTTCAACGCTCGCGTCACCGAGCTCCGCGAGAAACTCGGAGACCGCGCGTTGCTGCGCGCCATTCATTACTGGTACGAAAACGATCTTGTCGACAAACGCTGGAACGCGCTGCAACACGGCACCATCGACACGTTCCTTGCTCTCACCCGCGCTTCCGGCGCAAGCTCCGCGATGTATCTGCAAAATGTTTCAACCGCAGGCAGCTTCCAGCCGGCAATGTTGGCTCTCGGCCTTGCTGAGCACATACTTGATGGCCGCGGCGCCCTTCGTATTCACGGTGGCGGCTTTGGCGGATCAATCCAGTGCTTTGTTCCTCTCGATATCGTTGAGACCTTTGTCAAGGAGATGAACGGCTGGTTTGGCGAGCAGGCCTGCCAGCAATACACCATCTCTGAAGAAGGAGCATACGCACAATGGCTATAAGTACGGCGCAGGCTATCCAGAGCTTGATAGATTACGCAGTATCCACCGACCTTATCGGCTGGGACGACCGCATATGGAGCTATAACTTTGTGCTCGACCTTATTGGAGCCGAGAATATCGCGCCTGATGAAGGGTGGGCGCACGCCGAGGCGCCGTCCATTGACAAATTTGTTGATGAAATCACAGACGAGCAGCAGGCGTTTGCTGGCACCGGAGTTGCTGCAAGCGAATTTGACCTCGAAGGTATTCTGGGGCTTCTCGCCGAAAAAGCCATCGGACGCGGAAAAGAAGAGAACACGCTTTCCGGCCGCGACCGCATCTCCATGCGCATCATGGGCACGCTGATGCCTAAGCCTTCCGAGGTCTCCTACACGTTCAAGGCGCTCCATGCGGAAGAGTCGCCAAAAGTCGCTACCGATTATTTTTACCAGCTCAGCTGTAATGCGGGATACGTCCGCCGCCAAGCTATCGCGCGAAATATCCAATGGAGCGCCTCAACAACATGGGGCGATCTTGAAATAACCATTAACCTTTCAAAGCCTGAAAAAGATCCCCGTGAGATAGCCGCCGCAGGAGCTGAACTATCTCTGGAAAAGAAGTATCCTGCATGTCAACTTTGTATTGAAAATGAAGGGTACGCGGGACGAAGCGCCTCTTCTCCCCTCGGGGCCCATCCCGCTCGGCAGAACTTGCGCATCATTCCTCTTGAGCTTGCCGGCGAGCGCTGGGGATTTCAATACAGCCCCTATGCGTACTTTAACGAGCACTGCATTACTATGAGCGCTCATCACCGTCCAATGCACATCGACCGCTCCGCGCTCACCTGTCTTTTTGACTTCGTTGACTACCTGCCTCACTACTTTATCGGCTCAAATGCCGATTTGCCCATCGTAGGCGGATCGATTCTCAGCCACGATCACTTCCAGGGCGGCGCGCATGAGTTCCCTATGATAAAAGCGGCCGTTTCAGAGACGTTTGCGCTTCCCTCCTATCCTGATGTCAAAGGCGCCGTTCTCACATGGCCCCTCTCGGTGATTCGCTTGACTTCTTCCAACCGAGAAGCGCTTCTTGAGGCCGCCTGCCATGTCATCGCGGTGTGGAAAACGTACTCCGATGAGTCTGTCGGGGTCGTTGCGCGCTCCAAAGACGGAACTCCTCACAATACCGTGACCCCTGTGGTACGCCGTGTGAACGACGTGTACGAGGCGTATCTCGCTTTGCGGTGCAATATCACGTCAGATGAGCATCCTCTGGGTGTTTTTCATCCTCATGCCGAATACCATCACATCAAAAAAGAAAACATCGGGCTCATTGAAGTCATGGGTCTTGCCATCCTGCCGCCTCGCCTTGTACCTGAGCTTGACGCGGTTGGCAAAGCGCTTGTCGATGCCGCAGTATGCAGCAACGAGGCGGCACTTGAAGCCCAGCTCCTTGAAAAGCCCGAAACACTCTCCCATGCCGCATGGGCCCTTGAGGTGTTTCGCCGCCACAGGGCTGCCATTGCGCAAAATTCCGCAGACATTGAATCTCTGCTGCATGATGAGGTCGGTGCCGTATTTGCTCACGTCCTAGAAGACGCCGGCGTTTTCAAATGGGACAGTGCGGGTCGTCAGGGACAGCGCCGCTTTTTGGATGCTCTATAGAGCTTCTCAGCGCTGCTTCTTGACCGCTTCTCATCGCTCTCTACCACTCTCTCATCTCTCAACAGATCTTCTCGGCAACACAAAAAAGGCAGACCTCAAACGGCCTGCCTTTTACGTATGACTGTTTACGCTCGAACGGTTTACTTACTTTTTCTGAACATACTTCAGAGAGTCAAGGGTAACCGCAGCAAGAATGATAACTCCAGAGAACACGAACTGCAGATTGGTATCGATGCCCAGGATGGTCAGCGAGTACGTCAGAGCGGTAAAGATAAGAACGCCCGTTGTGACACCCGAAATCTTGCCGATACCGCCGGTGAAGGAAACGCCGCCGACCACGCAGGCGGCAATAGCGTCCATATCCCAACCCTGACCGTAGGCAGCGGAGCCGGAACCAACCATGCGCATGCACTCAAGCCACGAACCGAAACCATACAGGATACCAGCCATGACAAAGGCACCAAGCATAACCTTGAAGACATTGATGCCGGAAACGGCTGCCGCTTCGGGATTACCACCGACGGCATAGAGGTTTTTGCCAAAGGTAGTTTTATTCCAAATGAACCACACGAGCGCAATGGCAGCGACCGCCCACAAAATGATTGTCGGAAACCCGTTTACGCGCGGAATCACCGCGGCCGGAATGCTCGCCTCGATAGCGCCGAAAGAAACGCCTTTTGTAGCGTAGGTCACGATACCAAAGATGATGAGCATGTTTGCCATCGTTGAAATAAACGGGTGAATCTTGAACTTCGCCGTAAAGAAGCCGGCAATGGAGGTAAATATCGTGCACAGGACGATACAGGTCAGCAAAGCGAATATAACCCGCACAGAAATGGGAAGGCCGGTGAAATCGAAAATATGGCCGAAGACGCCGCCGGTATTGATACCCTGGTGCATGATGATGGTCGAGGCCGTCATACCCATGCCCACCATACGACCGATAGAAAGATCGGTACCGGTAAGTAGGATGAGGCCGGCGACGCCGAGGGCCAAGAACATGCGAGGCGACGCCTGCTGAAGAATATTGAGTACGTTGTTATAGGTCAAAAGCTGCGTACCTTTTACGGCCGGCGTCACGATGCACAAACCGATAAAAACCAGCAAAATAACGATATACAGGCCGTTTTGCAGCAAAAATGAACGCATATTAAAGGAATACTTGTAGTTCTCCCAACGCTGAGCCTGCGTCTCAAGAGGCGTAAACTTCGACATGCGCAGCTGGTCAATCAAGTGGTACTCATACCCAAACGCGTCATGCGCCCGGTCCTTGATGCGCTGCAGTTCCTTCTCATAAGTGACTTTCGCGTCAAACTGACGGTTTTTATAGACGTATTTCTCGTCCTTTATTTCCTGAGAATCGCTCAGCGTGGAAAGCGTCTGGGTGTGCTCGGCTTCAAGCTCCGCCAAGCGCTTCTCGTACTCCTGCTTTGCCGCAACTTTCTCCGCTTTGCAGCTCGCTTTCACAGGCTCAAGATATTCAGGCGAGAAGTGTTGCTTCAAATAGCTCTCCGCGTCAGCGATCAGTTTTGAAATCTCACCTTTGTGCGTTGCTTCGACCCTCTTCGCCTTATCGAGAAGAGCCTTCTGCTCGGCAATCTGGGAGGAGCGCTCATCGGCGGTAATCGACTTGTCCCGCTTTATCGATTCAATGTTGCTCATTGCGAGGACAGCCTGGTCGGTTCCATCTTTGCGCAATTCATCGATTTGCTTTTGAATGGCGCCTACATACTCGTCAATTGGTTTGCGCAGCTTGAGCTCCTGCTCGGCTGTCAGGACAGAATCACCTGTGTTTGGCATATGTATCAACCCTCTCTTTACAGGTACTTTGCGCTGAGGCGCAGGAGTTCTTCTTGGTTGGTATGTTTTGTGTCCACAATTCCCGAAAGGCGGCCGTTGGACATCACGCCGATACGGTTGGTAATGCCCAAAATCTCAGGCATCTCGGAAGACACCACGATGATGGTTGTCCCCTTCTTTGCCATGTCGATAATGAGCTCATAAATCTCGTATTTAGCGCCGACATCGATGCCTCGCGTTGGCTCGTCCATCAAAAATACCTTGGGATAGCGCTCAAGCCACTTGCCAAAAATAACTTTTTGCTGATTGCCGCCGGAAAGACTTGAAATCAAATCATCGGGACCCATGGCCTTAGTGTTCATGACCTTAAGTTCTTTGACTGTCGCCTTGGTCATCTTAGGGTCGGAAAGCATGGGTCCGGACTTGTATTGATTGAGGTTGGCAATAGTAGTGTTAAAGGTAAGATCGCCTTTCAAGAAAAGACCGTTGGCTTTACGCTCTTCGGTAATCATGGCAAAGCCGTGATCCATAGCCTCAGCAGCGCTCGAGAAATTCATAAGATGACCGTTGACGTAGACACGACCGGCCGCCCGCGTCCGCACGCCAAAAATAGTTTCCAGAAGCTCAGTGCGGCCTGCGCCAACCAAACCGTAAAGGCCGAATATCTCGCCTTTTTTAACCTCAAACGTTACATCTTGCAGATACGGCGCATACTTTGTTGACAGGTGCTGTATCGAAAGATACGTATCACCCGGATTGTTGTCGACATTGGGGAATCGATTTTCAAGCGAACGGCCTACCATCGCAGCGATAAGCTCATTCATACTGGTCTCTTTGGCGGCTTTGGTCATCACCAATTTGCCGTCACGCAGCACCGAGACGTCATCGCAGATATCAAAAATCTCATCCATCTTATGGGAAATATAAACCAGGGAAATTCCCTGTTCTTTCAGCATGCGAATCATCGAGAAGAGCTTGTCGACTTCCTGAGCCATAAGCGAAGATGTAGGCTCATCAAGCACGATGATTTTTGCGTTATACGAAATCGCTTTCGCAATCTCAACCATCTGACGCTGAGAAACGGACATTTTCTTCATCGGCTGCGTCAGATTGACAGTCATGCCTAAACGGCGAAAGAGTTCGTTCGCCTCTTTTTTCATGCGTCCTTCATCAATGACACCCATGGCATTGACTGGATAGCGGCCTAAGAAGAGATTGTCAATGACATTGCGCTCAAGACATTGATTAAGCTCTTGGTGAACCATAGCGACGCCATTTTCAAGCGCGTCCTTAGGTCCGGAAAAGCTGACTTCTCTGCCATCGAGAAATATTTGACCTTCATCTTTTTGATAGGTGCCAAACAGGCACTTCATCATGGTGGACTTGCCCGCGCCATTCTCGCCCATAAGACCCATGACCGTACCCCGACGCACTTCAAGATCAATATGATCAAGCACGCGGTTGCGGCCGAAGGATTTGCTCATGCCCTTAATGGAGAGGACGACATCATCTTGCAAATCAGCCATTTTATCACCCCTTTGTTTCTCTCGTACTGTTCTTCTCGCGGTATATTTCTGGCCTGCAAGAAGCCAGCTATCGAGAAACACCGAGAGGAGAGGAGCAGCTCCCCTCCTCTCGGATTGCACGCAGTTACAGCAGTCGGTTAGTTCTGAAGGAGCTGCGTATAAGACGAGCCATTGTCGGTCTTAACCATGTTGATGGCGAAGGCGTCGTACTCGCTTGGGTTGCCAAGGCGGTTGGTGATATTCGCCTCAGTCTGGCCGTCGCCGCCGATATACTCGACCTTGAGGTTCAGAAGCTTGTCATACTTCTGAAGCAGCGGCTGATAGGTGGAGCTCAAGAAGTTGTCAGCGGAGTTGTAGATGTTCAGCCACACCTTCTTCTCAGGGCTCTTGGAGGCGTCAAGCTGCTTCGAAGCGTCAGGATACGGAGTGGTTGCATCCAAGAAGTCCTTGTAGTTGTCACTAGTAACGGCAACGTTCAGCGCGTAGTAGGAACGCTGATCGGCTTCGTATTTGTAGTCGCTGGAGGACAAAACGTTTCCTGCGTCATCCTTGGAAGAAATACCCGTATTGATGTCGACGCCATCAAGGGCATTACGAAGCAGACGGAGCGTCAGGTACGCCTGAATATCCGGGTGCTGGGAGATGGTGCCGGTGAAACCATCGGCGATGGCGGCCACCGCGTCGGAGTTGGCGTCGTATCCAAAGGTCGGAAGGCCTTCCTTCTTGGAATAGGCGTTAAACATTGCCATGCCCATACCGTCGTTATTGGAGACGACGACGTCAATCTGATCGCCAAAGTCAGCGGCCCAGGCGGAAATGGCGTTGCCTGCGGTTGCCGCGTCCCATGTGGCGCCGGCGGAATTCTTCATTTCCTGGGAGGCAAGCTCACGAACCACATAGGTCTTGCCGTCAACGTCAAGTTTGCCGTCCTGTACAACCGTTGCGGAACCATCGAGGTTCTTGCCGACAGGATCAGATACAACCTTGCCGTCCTTCTCGACAGCCGTGCCCAAAGCCTTACGGACACCGCGCGTACGAGCGATGGAGTCATTGTGGCCGATGTCGCCGATGGCGAGAACGTAGCCAATGGTTCCGTCGCCGTTGCGGTCAAGTTTGGCGGCGTTCTTTTTCACATACTCAAGGACCATCTTGCCCTGCTCTTCAGCGCCCTGATTGGCGTCAAAGCCGACATAGTAGGTGTCCTTGTTAAAGTTCAACGTAGCCATATCCAGCTCACCGGTAGAGCTGTTGGACGGCTGGCGATTAAAGAAGACAACCGGCTTGTCCTTATTTGCTACCGCGCCACCGGCAGAAGCATTTTTGCCGGAATCATCGCTCTTGTTGCTGTTGTCGCAACCCGCAAGCGCACTTGTGCCGGCAACGCTCAGAACGCCAAGACCACAGAACTCAACAAACTTACGACGAGACATCTCCATAGGATTTGCCCTTTCTCTGTATATCGCGTTCTTTACGCGACACTAACCTTGCCGAATACGTTAACAAACCTGTATGTTAACGTACCCATAACTTCGCCCAGCGGTCGTTTGCGTGTGGTAAACGGGCGAAAATCGCTCATTTTGCGTTATTTTTGTGAGGTCAATATAAAAAAGACCGAGAGAAAAATCTCGGTCTGAAAAGCCTGGCTCCCCGAGCAGGATTCGAACCTGCGACACGCTGATTAACAGTCAGCTGCGCTACCGCTGCGCCATCGGGGAATATGTCGGTAAAACAGCACATGCCATAAGAATGCTTTGTGCGGTGTTTAAGTATAAAGACACTCTCACAACCATGCAAGCATTAATTTCATTTCCTCATGGCTGCTGTGGTCTTCTACTCTTCCATGTAGTCTTTCAGACGGGCAGAGCGCGACGGATGACGCAGCTTTGCCAGCGTTTTTGACTCAATCTGACGGATACGCTCACGCGTGACGCCAAACTCGCGGCCGACTTCCTCAAGCGTGCGCGGACGGCCGTCCTCAAGACCAAAGCGGAACTTGATAACTTTGCGCTCTCTATCAGCCAAACCGTCAAGCACCTGTTCCAACTGCTCGCGAAGCATAGAATCAGAGGCTGCATCAGGAGGAGCGATTGCGGTGGAGTCTTCAATAAAGTCACCAAGCTGCGAATCCTCTTCTTCGCCAATCGGCGTTTCAAGAGAAACCGGCTCTTGAGAAATCTTTTGAATCTCACGCACACGATCGGGTGACATATCCATCTCCGCGCCGATTTCCTCCGGCGTAGGATCACGGCCAAGATCTTGCAAGAGCTGACGCTGCACACGAATCAGCTTATTGATAGTCTCAACCATGTGCACGGGAATACGGATAGTACGCGCCTGATCGGCAATGGCGCGCGTAATAGCCTGACGAATCCACCATGTGGCGTATGTGGAGAACTTAAAGCCCTTGGTGTAGTCGAACTTCTCGACAGCGCGGATAAGACCGAGGTTGCCCTCCTGAATCAAATCGAGAAACAGCATGCCACGTCCCACATAGCGCTTGGCAATAGAAACCACCAAACGAAGGTTTGCGCTGATAAGCTGCTGCTTCGCATCAAGTCCAACCTGCTCGATACGCATAAGGCGCCGCTGTTCTGCCCGTGACAGTTCGGCTTTGCCGTCCTCAAAATCTTCAAGCTTCTGCGAAGCCTCCGTGCCGGCCTCAATCTTCATAGCAAGATCGACTTCCTCAGATGCTGTCAGGAGGTCAACCTTACCGATTTCTTTCAGATACATGCGCACCGGATCTCCGGTAAGCATGACGGTAGACGTATCGACACGGCGGGCACGGGCGCGAGAAGAACGCTTGGGCTTTGCGGTTTTTGCCTTGGGAACGGAACGAAGCGCTTCTTTTACCTGGCGCGCTTCATTGAGCGCCTCGGAGTCTTCATCGTCCTCATCCTCATCGAGAGAAGACGAGTCATCAAAATCATCATCTGAGCCGCTGAAGTCATCATCAGACACGTCATCAGAATAATCGGCGGACACATCAGCCGCTGAGGTAATCTCAATGTTTTTGCTGCGAATAGTTTCGTAAAGCTGGGAAAGCTCATCATCGGAAACATCAATTTCTTGAAGGGATACCTGAATGTCATCTTCAGAGACAGAACCCGAATCCTTTACGGATACTATAATTTCATCTGCCACTTTGCTCAGTTCATCGGAAAGCTTGACACTCTCTTTTGTCTTCTTCGCAGACACATAAGTCCTTTCAACGCAACAACTGGAAGCAGTATACCCATTTACTAACTATTAATTGCAGGCTTTCAAAACAGATATCAATTTGCCGACAATCGCTCGCCCGCTTCATTAATCTGCTTCTGTAACTCTGAGATTTGTCGCAGCAGCGGAGCGGTTTCTTCGGAAGCGCTCCGCTGCAACAAACGACGAAGTTCTCGCATTTTTCGTTTAAGTGAGAAAAACTCCAGCGTATTGACGATAAGGTTCAGTTTCTCTTGTTCGCTCATTCCCTCAGCAGAAAACACCTTCCCGCCCGAAAGTACCTGCGGAGCCGTTGGCTCAACTACTTGGGCAGCGGCGATAACAGCAGGCGCCGGGGTTCCTTTGGGCGTGGCAAGCATTGCCCACGCCATAGCTTCATGGCGGCTGTCGACCCATGAAAGCTCCGCGATACGCTTTCCATAGGTACGAACCGTGTCAATACGAGCCGCCATTGCAGACAAAAGCTCCCGCTCGGACTGTAACTGCATACGGTCATCATGGGAGAGCGATTGTAGCGCGGTGTCCGGAGGCGCCGGCGGCGCGCTTACCTCTTGGCGAGAAGCGCCGTCTTGCCGCGTACGACTCTCTGCCGGTGTTGGTTGAAAATTTGAACGGTTCGGCTCGGGAATCTCTTGTATCGGTGTTTCTCGGATGATGCGTTTCGCATCGTTGACATTGACTCCGAGGGCATCCGCAAGACGCAAGGCATATTCATCAAGCAATACTGACTTCTTGAGCGGAGCGAGGATTTCGGCCATGGCATGAAGCGCCGCGACGCGACTGCCCGGCGTAGAAAGATCAAACTCACCGAGTTTGCTTTCAAAGACAAAATCCATCAACGGACGCGCTTGGTCAAGATGAGCCTGCAGAGCTTCGGCCCCATGCGCCGCCAAAAACTCCATGGGATCTTGGTTATCCGGCAACACAACGCACAAAAACGCCGCCGATGTTTTGTCGATGAACTGAACTGAACGAGAAGCAGCTCTCTGCCCCGCGCTGTCTCCATCAAACATGCAGATAATCTTTTTAACTCGCTGCCGTTCAAGGAGCTTGACGTGATCAAGCCTGAACGCCGTTCCCAGCGCCGCAACGGCATTAGTAAACCCCGCTTCGTGCATGGCTATAACATCGGTATACCCTTCACACACAATAGCAGTGCCTGTTGCTGCCATGGTCTCTTTGGCTCTGTCATATGCAAATAGGTGTTTACCCTTATTAAAAACGGCAGTGTCACGCGTATTGAGATACTTTGGCGCGTTTTTCGCTGTCACCAAAACGCGCCCGCCAAAGGCGATGGTGCGGCCTCTTTCATCGTGTATCGGAAACATTACGCGATCATAGAACCAATCGGTCGTACGGCCATTTCTATCGATAGCTAAGTTAGCGGCAATCATTTCCCGCTCGGTAAAGCCCTTCTCGCGCAGGTGCGCTACGAGCGACCCTCTTCCTGGCGCATAGCCAAGTTTCCAACGCTTGCAGACGTCTCCGCCAAACCCGCGTCCCGAAAGATAGGCTCTAGCAGCGGCGGAGCCTTCTCCGCGGCCGCGCATAAGCATGAGGTGGAAGAAATTCTCGGCTTCGGTAAGGCACTCAATCAGGCGGTTTTTCCGAGGACCGCGAGAATACTTCTTTTCTTCAGAAAGCGTTATGCCTGCCCGATCGGCAAGGTAGCGGACAGCATCAGAAAACTCGAGATTCTCTCTTTTTTGTACGTAATTAAAGACATCTCCCCCGCTTGAACAGCCGAAGCAGTGCCACAGTCCTGTTTGGGGATTAACCTTAAACGATGGGGTCTTCTCGCCATGAAACGGACAGCAGCCCCAAAACTCATTACCGCGCTGGCGAAGATTGACGGTTTCACCAACGAGCTGCACAAAGTCAGTGGCTTGTCGCACTTTTTCTTTGTCCTCGTCAGATATCACAGTCAACCTCCAGCATCGTTTCACCTAGATGAATTCGTACCCACTCGATGTCGTGAAATACTGTCCTTTTAAGCTCTTCAAGATCACCAAATTGCATCGAAGGGCGAAGATGTTTTATGAACACGCAGCTCAGCGTATGTCCATAAAGATTGTCGTTAAAGCCCAAAAGGTTCGCCTCAAGCAGAGGAGCACTTTTCGTTGCAAAACTTGGAGGAGCACCAACGTTTACTGCAGCGGGCCAAGCCCTTGCGCCATCAATGATATAGCATCCGTAGACGCCATCAGCAGGAAGACAGTCTTTTGCAGACAGTCTCAGATTGGCCGTTGGAAAGCCAAATCCCGCGCCCTCCCCGCGGCCATGAATGACCTCACCTCTAAGAAAATGATTTCTGCCCAGAAGCGTCTGGGCTTCATCTAATCGTGCGGCCTCGATAAGACTTCGGATACGCGTCGCGGTAATAGGAGCGCCTCCGTGCGTGACGAGTTGGTGCGCCACAACTTCAAAACCGTGTTGTTGCCCAAGAGCCGCCAGATCGTTTACATGACCTTCTCCACGCGCGCCCAGGCCAAAGTCGGAACCAACGTGAATAGCTACCGGATATACGGACGGTAAAAGCGCTTCTTCGATGTAGTCTTGAGCCGTCAGCGCCGCAAATTGAGGCGTAAACGCGTGCACCAGAAGCGCATCTGGTTCAAGAGAGGCAAGCGCGCAAAGTCTGTCGGCGTCTTGCAACAACAGCCTTGGCGCGCGGTCGAACAAAACCTCAGCGGGATCTGGATCAAACGTTACCACCACGAGCGGTACGCGGCGGCGCAAGGCATCTTCTCTTGCAGCTTCAATAAGCGTGCGATGGCCCTTATGCAGACCGTCAAACACGCCAATCGCGCATACACATTCATGGCCAAGCACGTTGCCGGCAAGGGTATAGAGCTGCGATTTTGAGACTCTCAGAGGCTCAGGCAGCTCCACTCCGTAAAAAACAGACTTCGCAAGGCAGTTTTCTATCGCGCCGCTCATGCTGAAACCCCGCCTATTCCCTGCGAAAAATTCGCGCAGCATACCAGCTTGTTTTCTTGGCATTGCCAGACGCCACAGAGCGCCCCCTCATACACGAGAGCTATGCGTTCGTTTTGCTGAGGCGGACGGCGAGAAGGACAGCGAGAAAAACCTGTTTTGTCTTCCACTTCACCTGCCGCAATACGCCGACCGACTACCACATCAGCAAACTCCCGCTCATTCAGACGATATAGTGGCAGTTGCAGGGCGTGCGCAGGGTCCAGACGGTATTCATCGATACAAGACGCGCCGCGTGTCTCGAGCAAAGAAAGTTCAATACAGTCATCAAGGCTAATTGACCCTGAAACCACTCGGCGCAAGGCGCTTATATGCGCCGCGGTCCCGAGCTTGCGACCCATATCCCGCGCAATGCTTCTGATATAGGTTCCTTTAGAAACACGCAGATCAACGGTCCACAAGCAGTCGTTTGAATCCTCGGACGATTTGGAGAGAGAGACAAGGCGCGCCTGGTAGACGGTGATATGGCGAGCAGGAATCTCAAGGTCCTTACCCTCTCGGGCGAGAGCGTACGCCCGTTTTCCTCCAACCGAGATAGCTGAGTAGCTGGGCGGTATTTGATCCTGTTCGCCTTCAAGCTGTGCGAGCGTCTCACGCGCGAAAGACGGGTCAAAACATTCGGCAGGTACGGATTTTGTAACCACAACCTCGCCTTCTGAGTCATCGGTCGTGGTCTCCGTGCCAAAGGAGATGGTGGCCTGATAGCGCTTCTCCGCCAAGGTCAGCATCCCTAAAAGACGGGTAGCGGAGCCGATTCCCACGACCAACACGCCGCTTGCCAGCGGATCGAGTGTACCCGCATGCCCTACGCGCTTCTCGCCAAGCGCCCGTCTGACGCGGGAAACAACGTCATGGCTTGTCATGCCCACAGGCTTGTCAACAGCGAGAAGTGCGTTGATGCCGCTGCTTCCCCTCTTCATTTATTGCGCCTTTGGACAGGACGCGTTGTCGGAGGATTCCAGCAGAGCTACGATTTTTGGCTCAATGGCAGAAAAAGCTTCGTCTACGGTACCTTCAACGGTAAAGCCCGCGGCGGCCTTATGACCGCCTCCTCCCATCGCACGAGCAATGCCGGAGATGTCAAGATCCGACTTTGAGCGCAGGTTACCGCGGACGACTCCGCTTTTGACTTCTTTCAGAAAAAGAGCCACTTCAGCGCCGTCTACGCAGCGGACAATATCAACCAAGCCGTCCATCTCTGAAACAGGTACTCCAGAAGACGCGAAATCGGCGGTTGTAACATAGCTGTACGCGACACGCCCTCCTCCAAAGGTGCGGATGCGTCCCATAACCTTTGCGGCAAGGTGCATATACGCCAGACGATCGCTTTGATAGACATGAAGTGCTACCTCGGCAGGACTCGCTCCAGCCTCCACAAGCAGACCGGCGATTTCAAAAGCTTCATTATCGGCATTTTGATACTGAAAGCGACCAGTATCGGTCACTAAGGCGCAGAACAAACACTGCGCTTCATCCTTTGTGAGGCGGACTCCCAGATGCAAAGCGAACTCCGTAATGATAACGCCTGCCGCCGCTGCGCTCGTCCGCACCAGGCCGGCATCCCAAAACGAATCGGACGCCGGGTGATGGTCGAAGACCGCTTTGGTTGAAGAGCGCACTAAGATAGCTTCAGCCTCAGCCAGCCGACAGGGTGACGAAAGATCGACGCAGATAAAGAGATCCGGCGTGTCCTTGTAGGCGTCAGCCGTAACATAGTGTTTGACACCCGGCAAAAACTGATAGATGCGCGGAACTTCCCCGTGGGCGTCAGCCAAGAGATTGGTAACGCGCTTCAGTGGCCACTGGCGACGGATGATGCTTGCAAGCGCCAGCCCCGATCCGATAGCGTCCCCGTCAGGTGAGGTATGGGCGCATACAACGATTGACGAAGCCCGCTCAATCAAGGCTATAACCTCGTCAAACTCAACGTTGTTGATTTTTGCTGAAAGATCCAGCACCCTTACTCCTCTGTCGCGTCTTCCGAAGAAATCGGATACCCGAATTCGTCCTTTTCCACACTGAGCGTTGGTGGAACGTCTGCTAAAGCGCGGGCGATACGCTCCGCCTCATCGGTGGTCGTATCAATCCTGAAATCAAGATCAGGCGTAACGCGCCAGTTGAGCGCACGTCCCAGAAGAGAGCGTATGCGACCTTTCGCCCGCCGCAGCGCCACGGTTACCGCCTCATAGCGCTCGACTTCACAAGACACATACACTCTCATAAAAGACTTATCAACCGAGACCTCGCAGCCGGTAACTGTGACAAACTGAAGATCAGGATCGGCGATTTCAAACAAGAGAATGCTTGAGAGCTTTTCGCGGGCAATCTCATTATTGCGGCGAGAATACTGATTTTGCTTCATAGTCTCCCCTTTTATTCGGTTCGAGCCACCTGCTCGATACGGTACGCTTCAAGCTGATCTCCCGGCTTGATATCCTGGAAGTTCTCAAGGCCAATGCCACATTCAAAGCCGGACTTAACGCTTTTGACATCTTCCTTGAAGCGACGCAGCGACGCGATATGACCGTCGTAGACGACAATGCCGTCGCGCACCAAGCGAATCTGGTTGTCGCGGGAAATCTCGCCTTCCGTAATCATGCAGCCTGCAGCAATACCGACCTTCGGCACCTTAAAGGTGTCACGGACATCAGCAACGCCTGTCTGAATCTCCTGCTCCGTAGGCTTGAGCATACCAATACGCGCCGCGTCGATATCCTCAATCGCCTTATAGATAACGCTGTAGGTGCGAATCTCAACACCATCGCGTTCCGCGGCCGAGCGAGCCTTCGCGTCGGGTCTGACACCGAAGCCAATAATGATTGCATTGGACGCATCAGCCAAAACGACATCCGTCTCGGTAATAGCGCCCACCGCGGAGTGGATAGTCATGATACGGACTTCAGACTGATCCATCTTATCGAGCGAATCCTGCAGCGCCTCAATGGAGCCCTGAACATCCGCCTTGATGATGAGATTAAGTTCCTTGACTTCAGCGTCGGCCATAGTGTCAAAGAGGTTCTCAAGGGTCACATGCTTGACGCGGTTTTGCTCCTCGATACGGGCTTTCAAAGCACGCTGATCAGCAAGTTCTCGAGCATCGCGCTCCTCCTGGAAGACGCGGAATTCATCGCCTGCCATAGGAACGGTCTGAAGGCCGAGAATCTCGACGGCGTCCGAAGGACCTGCCTCTGTTACCGCGTTGCCCTTCGGATCAAGCATGGCACGAACGCGTCCGAACGCCATACCAGCGACAAGGGCGTCGCCGATATGAAGCGTACCGCGTGTTACCAGCACTGTTGCAACGGAACCGCGGCCGCGGTCAAGCTTCGCCTCCAAGACGTTACCGGACGCGAACGTATCGGGATTAGCCTTGAGTTCAAGAACGTCCGCCTGAAGCAGGACGGTTTCAAGCAGCTCATCAATACCTTGGTTTTGTTTGGCGGAAATATCCACAAACATATTTTGGCCACCCCACTCCTCAGGAATAACACCGTACTCGGTGAGTTCCTGACGAACACGTGTGGGATCGGCGCCGGGTTTATCGATCTTATTGACAGCAACTACAACGGGAACGTTTGCGGCCTTGGCATGGTTAATCGACTCGATAGTCTGGGGCATGACGCCGTCATCGGCGGCGACAATCAAAATGACGATATCGGTCACTTTGGCGCCGCGGGCGCGCATGGCCGTAAAAGTCTCGTGACCGGGCGTGTCGATAAAGGTAATCTGCCGCCCGTTGATAGTAACCTGAGACGCGCCGATAGCCTGGGTAATGCCGCCCGCTTCTCCAGCGGCAACGCCCGTATGACGAATGGCATCCAAAAGCGAAGTCTTGCCGTGGTCAACGTGGCCCATAACGGTAACCACGGGCGGGCGCGGCTTCAAATCTTTCGGATCATCGTAGAACGTAAATGAATTTTCCTCTTCCTTCGTCATAATCTTAATCTCACGACCGAGGTCGTCAGCAACGAGATCGATAAGGTCGTCAGACATAGTTTCGGTAAGTGTTAAGGGATTGCCCAGCAAAAAGAGACGTTTGATGATGTCATTTGCCGGCACGCCGAGCAAATCGGCGAGTTCCGAAACGGTTGATCCCTGCGGAACCTTGACCGTGTCAAGCTGAGAAATATCTTGATCGTTCGCAAGCGCCTCTTCGATACGCTGCTCCATAGCAGCTTCAGCAGCCTGCTTTTGGCGACGCTCTTTACGCTTTTTACGGCGACCCGCCGACTCTCTTGACGCCTCTTCAATGTCGCGGCGCGCTTCGTCAAGCACTTTACTGCGGTTGTACGCTTCCGCCTCACGCGCCATACGGCTGTAGCGATCTTCGCCTTCTTCCCCGCCACGACGGTTTTTCTTGCGGCGAGAAGGACCTGAAGAACGATCATCTTGAGGAGCGATATCACCATGAGCATTGGAGCGGCCACCGCGGCGCTCGTTACCGATGCTCTCTTCCACCTTAGCTCGAGCGTGGTTGCGCCCGCCCTTCTCGGATTTCTTGTGCGCGGCGGACTCTGCCGCCTGTTGCTTCAAAACCTCTTCTTGTTGAGCGATTTGATCAAGCAGGCTGTGGAATGAAGGTGCGGCCTTCGGAGCGGTGTCTTTTACGCGCCTGCGTTCCGCTTCCTCCGCTGCTTTTCGCTGAGCCTCGGCTTCAGCGGCCGCTTTAGCCTCAGCCTTCTTACGCGCCGCCTCTTCTGCCGCGCGCTTTTTCTCCTCTTCAGCGCGCTCGGCCTCACGACGCTTCTCGGCAGCAAGACGCTCTGCCTCAGCCTCTGCGGCAGCACGCTTCTTTTCTTCCTCTTCCCTCTTTTTAGCCTCAGCCTGTTTCTTTCTAATCTCCGCAGCACGAGCCTCAAGGATAGGCTTGAGCTTTTTGCGGGCCATTGCCACATAGGCATCTTCAAGCGTTGATGAAGGGGACTTAGCCGGAATCTTCATCGCGGCAAGATGTTCAAGCATCTCTTTGCTTTGCATGCCATATTCTTTAGCAAGGTCATGTACGCGCATTTTTGCCATATATGAAACCCTCCGATAGTAGTGTTGCGAGGTGATGTTCCTTAGATAAGCGAGTCTTCATCGTCAGAAATGCGCACATTGGCCATTTTCTCGTGAATTCCGCAGTAATCGGAGCCTGGACGAGCCATGTTGCGGCACGGCACGCCATCAGGGCTCACATACAGGCAGCGATGAGCTTCCTCACGCTTTGCCTGCTGAGGAGCATCCACGGAAGTCGCAGGAAGATCACGCAAAATCTTTGCAGCCAAACTCTCATTTTTGATGTCAATGTGAAGACCGGTCAGGCGGGCTGCCAGGCGTGCATTCTGGCCCTCTTTACCGATAGCAAGCGAAAGCTGATCGTCAGGAACAATGACCGTAGCGTGGCGAGTCTCTTCATCAATAATGACGCGAGAAACACGAGCGGGAGAAAGGGCCGAGGCGACGCAACGCGAGGGATCGTCAAACCAAGGCACCACATCAACGCGCTCTCCGCGAAGCTCGGCCACGACTGTGCGCACACGACTTCCCTTAGGGCCAACGCAGGCGCCTACGGGATCCATGCGGTCATCGGAAGACGCAACAGCGATTTTTGAACGGATTCCCGGTTCGCGGGCAATAGAGCGAATGCTTACAATGCCTTCATACACCTCGGGAACTTCAAGCTCAAACAAACGGCGAATCAGATTCGGATGAGTACGGGAGACAACGATTGGCGGACGCTGACGCTCGCCGCGAACAGCAGACTGTGTGTTCTCCGGATTGCGAACATCAATGATAATCGCCTTGATGCGCTGGTTATGCCCATAGCGCTCACCAAAGGGCCTTTCATCGCGCTCCTCGGGAAACCTCCTGAGATCAAAGTGCGGAAGCTCCGCTTCAACACCTTCACGAATCTTGATAATGGTAAAGTCAGGCGTCGATTGAAGCACTGTTCCGGTAATGATGTCACCAATACGCTGTGAGAACTCTTCATAAATCTGTTTCCGCGCAGCATCGCGCACAAGAGAGCGAATTTCATTTTTCGCATGCTGCGCCGCAAAGCGGCTGGTGTCTTCCGGGGTGACGTCTACCTCGTCAAACTCGGTATACTCGCCTGTTTCCTCATCGGGCTCCCCCTTTGGAATGAGCTGGTATACGTATACCTTGCCCGTCGTCCGGTCGATAGTCACCCGCGCTCCATATGTAAGATGCAGCACATCCGCATAGCTCTTGGCCAAAGACTGCTCAAGGCGGTCAAGAAGGTAAAGCTCATCGATATGCTTTTCCTGACAAAGCGTCATCAGAGCTTCCATCATCTCAGATGCCATGTAAATTCCTTTCTCACTAGTTCTTGGCCTGAGCCGAGAAATCAAAAGACGGTTTAAGCGTACACTTTTTTACCTCATCTAAGGGAATCTCATACCGCTGACCCTCAGATTCAAGCACAACGGTATTCTCGCGCATGCCCAAAAGTTTGCCGGTAAACCTGCGACGCCCTTCTGAAGCCGTTGTCTGCAGCGAGACCTCGTTTCCAGCAAAGCGCTCAAAATCATGCGCGCGCCTCAACGGACGACTCATACCGGGAGAAGAGACTTCAAGTGTGAACGAGTTCGGAAAAGGATCGAGCTCATCTATGGCCAAAGAAATCCATCCGGTCTCCGCGGCAACCTCATCAAGCGAGATTGTTTGGGCGTTTTCGTCTGCATGGTCAATACGCACCCGCACCACCGGCGCTTTAACGGAACCCACGACTTCGACATCAACGATATCTATGTCATGGTTTGTCGCGGCCGCTTCAAGCGCTTCGATGATACGCTGTACGGCGTCATCTTTTGGCATATGCCCCCTATCTGCATATAGAAAGGAAGCGGGACGAAAACTCCGTCCCACTTCCCACAAGTACAACTTCATAACGGTACTACTATACGAGATAACATCCTTCTCGTCAAGTATATTTCCAGCTAGGCAACAATATTCACAAGACGACCAGGAACCACAATAACCTTGCGGATAACGTGTCCCACGAGCTGAGCGCTCACCGCCTCCTGCGCAAGACATGACAGTTCCTCTTCAGACGCCTCGGCGTCAACCATAATGCGAGCACGTACTTTGCCCTTGATCTGAACGGCTATCTCCACCGTATTGCTCTTGGCCTGCGCTTCGTCAAAAACAGGCCAGGGTTCATGATAGACTGGCGTCTTTTTGTGAAGCGCGGCATGCTGAAGCTCATCAGCCCAATGCGGAATGATAGGAGCAAGCATGGCGACAATATCGGAGGCGACTCGATAACACAAGGCGCGAGAACGCTCGCTTTCGGGCACCTCGTTAAGGTACGAGCTTGCCGCGTTGATAAGCTCCATCACCGCCGAGATTGCTGTATTGAACTGACCTTCGTCAAACTCGCGAGTGCAGCGGATACCCAACGCGTGCAGTTCCCGATTAAGTTTTGCCGATGGCTCGTCAAGAGTCGCAAGATCAAGGATTGCCGCCGCGTCAGCGGTCTTGGTAAGCTCCCAGACAACACGCCAGGCGCGCTTGATAAAGCGGTTTGCTCCGGCGACGGCCTTCTCGTCCCAATCAAAGTCCTTCTCGGGAGGGGCAACAAAAAGAATGGCGAGCCGCATGGTGTCGGCGCCGTATGGCTCAATGACAGAGCTCGGCGGAACTACATTACCCTTTGATTTTGACATGGTATCGCCGTGTTCGTCTTTCACCATTCCCTGGGTAAGCAGGTTCTTAAACGGCTCGTCAATACCAATCATGCCGAGGTCGCGCAGGACTTTGGTAAAGAATCGTGAATAGAGCAGATGCAAAATAGCGTGTTCAATACCGCCGATGTAGTTATCAACCGGCATCCAGCGGTCAACAGACTCCCTCGAAAATGGCAGCTCTTCATTATGAGGGTCGCAGTAGCGCAAATAATACCAGCTGGAACAGGTGAAGGTATCCATGGTGTCGGTAACGCGATGCGCAGGACGACCGCATACCGGACAGACAGTCTCATAGAATTCCTTGCATTCAGCAAGCGTATCACCTGCGGAAAGGTCAAGGTCGTCAGGAAGTGTTACCGGGAGCTCGTCATAGGGTACCGGCACATCTCCACAGTGGTCGCAATGAATCATCGGAATAGGATTGCCCCAGTAGCGCTGGCGAGAAATAAGCCAATCGCGCAGGCGGAACTGCACCGTACGGCGGCCAATAGCATGGTCGGTCAAAAATGCGACCACAGCCTCCTCCGCTTCAGAGTGCTTGCCTCCCTGGAGGCCCGTAAACTCGCCGGATTGGACCAAAATGCCCGTGGTATCCATGGGACCGTCCCAATCCACTGAGGTTACGCGGCGCTCCTTAACATCCTTGAGCTCTTCATAAAGATCGGTCCCCTCTTCACAGATAATAGGAACGATTGGCAGGTCATATTTTTTCGCGAAGTCAAAGTCGCGCCTGTCGCCCGCAGGAACGCCCATAACGGCGCCGGTTCCGTAGTCAAGAAGCACATAATCCGAAACCCAAATGGGGATAGATTCTCCGGTGATTGGATTTAGCGCGTACCGGCCGGTAAACACGCCGTGCTTCTCGCGATCAGTACCCTGTCGTTCAATGGAAGTAGCCTTTACCGCAGCCTCTTTCAATTCCGTGAAAGCGGTTTCGTAGGCGGAGCCAGCGACAAGCTCAGCGGCAAGCGGCGACTCAGGCGGCAGCAGCATAAACGTGCAGCCGTAGATGGTATCGGCGCGCGTGGTAAAGACGGTAATGGTAGTGTCAGTGGGTGTTACGCCGTCAGCGGCGGCCAAGGCAAAGTCAATCTCCGCGCCCTCTGAGCGGCCGATCCAATTTGCCTGCATGGCGCGTACCCGTTCCGGCCATCCGTCAAGCTGATCAAGATCGTCCAGAAGCTCTTGAGCATAATCGGTAATGCGCAGGTACCACTGGGAAAGCTCGCGCTTCTCGGGAATCGCGCCGCACCTCCAGCAGCGGCCGTTGACCACCTGTTCATTCGCGAGAACGGTCTTGTCGTTGGGACACCAGTTCACCGGAGAGGTTGCACGGTATACCAGGCCCTTCTCGTACATCTTGAGGAAAATCCACTGGCCCCACTTGTAGTATTCAGGGTCGCACGTGTTGAACATACGTTCTTTGTCGTAAGAAAAGCCCATGCGAAACATGGTCTTGACGGCTTGCTCAATGTTTTTGTGCGTCCAGATTGAGGGCTGCGTATTGTGCTTGATAGCGGCGTTTTCCGCGGGAAGGCCAAAGGCGTCAAAACCCATGGGATGCAAAACGTCATAGCCTCTCATGCGGGCCTGGCGAGCCATGGCATCACCGATAGTGTAATTGCGAGCGTGCCCCATATGAAGGTCACCGGAAGGATACGGAAACATCTCAAGCACATACTTCTTGGGACGGCTTGGATCCTCCTCGGTCTTGTAGAGGCCCTCCTCGTCCCAAATGCGCTGCCACTTTGTCTCTATCGCCTCAGCGTCATAAACAGGGATATCATCGTACTGTTCGTTCTTCTCGACATCAGGCCTTTCTGCCATCTGACGACTCCTTTCAAAAAGCGAATCCAGAGGAAGTCCGACGGGAGCCGCCTGTGGCCATCGCTTGCATTATCTTGACGGTACGCTATGAGCGGAAATTGTAGCTAACCTGCTGATTCTGGTCTTTGAGCAGCACATCGTGAGCGCCGCCTTCAACGATAGACGTAGCGGACACAAGCGTAATCTTTGCCTTCTCGCGAAGCTCGACAATATCCCGGGCGCCACAGTTGCACATCGTGGACTTCACTTTCAGCAGCGAACCCTCGACGCCGTCCTTGAGCGATCCGGCATAAGGAACATACGAGTCGACGCCCTCAACGAACGAGAGTCCCCGCTTATTGCCACCAAGATCGTAGCGCTGCCAGTTGCGGGCGCGAGCAGAGCCTTCGCCCCAGTATTCCTTCATATAGGAACCGTTGACATTTACGCGGTTGGAAGGGCTCTCATCGAAGCGGGCAAAATAGCGGCCGAGCATCATGAAGTCGGAGCCCATCGCCAGAGCAAGAGTCATATGGTAGTCATAGACAATGCCGCCATCAGAACAGATAGGAATGTAGACTCCCGTTTCTTCAAAGTAGGCGTCGCGCGCGCGAGCCACGTCAATGACTGAGGTAGCCTGACCGCGTCCAATGCCCTTCTGCTCGCGCGTAATGCAGATGGAACCTCCGCCAATGCCAATCTTGATGAAGTCAGCGCCGGCGTCTGCCAGGAATCTGAATCCTTCCGCGTCAACGACATTGCCGGCTCCCACCTTAACGCCGTCGCCATAGGTCTGGCGAATCCACTTGAGCGTGCGAGCCTGCCACTCGGAATAGCCCTCGGAAGAATCAATACAGAGCACATCCGCACCGGCCTCTACCAAAAGCGGGACACGCGTCTCATAATCACGCGTATTGATACCCGCGCCAACCAGATAGCGCTTCGACGCGTCAAGCAGCTCATTCGGAGCGGATTTGTGAGAATCGTAATCTTTGCGGAATACAAGGCTTACCAAGTATCCATTAGTATCCACAATGGGAAGCGCATTGAGCTTGTTGTCCCAAATGATGTCGTTCGCCTCTTTGAGCGTCGTGGTCTCAGGAGCGGAAATAATCGCGTCAACCGGAGTCATAAATTCCGCGACCTTCTTAGTCACCTCATCGCGAGAAGGACGATAATCCCGAGAGGTCACAATGCCTACCAGTTTGCCATAGGACGTTCCATCAGTGGTAACAGGCATCGTGGAGTGTCCGGTCTTTTCTTTCAGGTCAAGCACCTCGGCCAGAGTCATATCGGGCGTCAGCGTGGAATCGGAAACAACAAATCCCGCTTTGTAACTCTTAACCTCGCGCACCATCTGCGCCTCGTCCTCGGCCGACTGCGAACCGTAAATAAAGGAAAGTCCACCTTGCTGCGCCAGAGCAATAGCAAGACGCGGACCGGAAACGGCCTGCATAACCGCGGAAACCATGGGGATATTGAGGCTTAAGGAAGGCTCTTCTCCCCTTTTAAATTTCACCAGAGGGGTTTTGAGCGACACGTTTGCAGGAATGTTCTCAGCGGAGGAATAGCCCGGAACTAACAGATACTCAGAGAAGGTATGCGACTCACCCTCGAAGAACTTTGCCATTACGTGCGGCTCCTTTCCGGCCTGACGGCCGCCCATACTCTTTTGCTTTGACACTGTAACACCATAAACGTCCCATATCCTCGTAAAACCGGATTAAACATTAGCTTTGGCCGGCTACAATGTCCTCAAAGTTGACGGCGATGTCGTGCTTTGTAGGCACCCACTCCACCTTTTTGAAGAGTGCGGCAACGGTAATGGGAACGTAGGAGATCATAAAAATCGGGAAAGTAAAGAGGTTGGTAACAATGCGCCAGCGCTTCTTTACATGAAAATGCTTGTGTTCGGAGATTGTCGTAATGACGGCGAGAATAAAAAATACGATATACATTGAGAATATTGTCATTACCAGAGATCCTGAGCACATGGCAAGCTCTGCGTCCGTAGCGATAAATCCATGGCTCAAATAGCCTACCAGCAGATAGGTTCCGTTGATGAAAGCTGAAAGCAACGTCAAAATCATACCGGGAGCAATGGTCATAAGCATGTCATACGAGGCAAACTGACCCTTTACAATTCCTTTCAGCAAATCAGTCCCATACGAGAAGAACACCTGGTAGAAACCTTTTGTCCAACGCATGCGCTGAATCCACGAGGCCTTGAAGGTAAGCGGCTGCTCGTCAAAAAATTCCGCGGGAGCATAGCCAATCTGGATATTGTGAGCGCAGCAAAACGTTGAAAACTGAATGTCTTCAGTAAGCGTATGGAAATCCCAGCCATGCATGCCTTTAACGATGCGGGCGGAGACCATCCAGCCGGAACCGGAAATAGCGCAGCTGGTGCCCATCATCATTCGGGCGTTGTTCAAAAACTTTGCCTCACGCATAAACCATGTGGCATATGCCGAGCTTATCCAACTGGAATCAAAGTTCTTTGAGTTTCGATAGCTTGTGCAAACCAGATATCCCGCATCAAACGCCTGGTTCATGATGGAAAGGTAATTCGGAGCCACTAAGTTATCCGCATCCATAATAATGAATGCCTCATAAGCATCGCCGTACTCATTGAGGATGCGGTTAAATCCATAATCCATAACCCAGCTTTTTCCCTTACGGGCAAGGTCATTTCTCTCCCACGTAATAGCTCCCGCTTTGCGCGCCTCTTCTGCGGTCTTGTCGGTACAGGCATCAGCCACCACAAAAACATCCATAAGCTCGCGCGGATAATCCTGCGCCAGGATTGAACGAACCAGATTTCCCACCACAGGCTCTTCATTGTGAGCCGCGATGAAAAACGCATACCGGTGCTGTTTTCTAGCAGGCGGAAGATGCACCTCACCTTTAAACATCACGCGGATGATATAGATAATCTGATAAAAGTACGCCAGCGTAAAAAAGAGCCATATGACCAAGTTAAAAACGACAATCGGTGTAAGTCCAAGCCTGTTCAATTGCAGTGGCATGTATATCCCTACGCTCCAAACCCAAGACAAATATGTTTTATCAGCCAAAATCTCTCGATAAACAATTACCTTATAATCTTAGCGCAATGGAAGGGGCAAAGCGCCCATGCCTTTGAATCCATTTTTTCTCCCACATCAACGCACACGCAATTGGCCATCTTGGATATCGAGAAGAACGTCTGCTTCTTGATCTAGTTCATCGGAGTGCATAATCACCATAACCGTCCGTCCACCCTTGAGGTTAGCGAGATATCTACAAAGCCTCTGGGCTGTTGGTGCATCTAAATATTAGCCGGCCAACTGCGGGCAGATATCTGCACCCGTTTTTGTTCTACCCATAGATAATTCCTCCTGCGATTCTAGTACCGCGAGAAGATCTGGCGGCAGAGAGTCCCTGCGTTCTATCATTTCTCCCGTTACCGGATGTTCAAACTGAATGTGCCAAGAATGGAGAAACTGACGCTTGAGGCCTAAATTAAATCGCCCGTCTTTGCGGCCGTACAGCTGATCTCCTACCACGGGATGACCCACATGGCGCATATGGATACGAATCTGATGGGTGCGTCCTGTGTAAAGATGGCATTCCAAAAGCGAATAACCCTCACCTCTACGACCTGCCTCAAAGCGTTCAAGCGTTCTGAAAGTAGTAATGGCTTCTCGAGCACCGGGTGCATCCGTTACCGTCATCTTTAAGCGATCACGTGTGGAGCGAGCAATGCCCGTTTCAATGGTTCCCTCATCAGGGGCAACATAGCCCTGTACTAAAACCACATAGCGGCGATCAAGCACGCGAAGGCGAATAAGATCTTGAAGAACTTTCTGCACCTCATCAGACTTGGCCGCCACCATAAGACCCGAAGTATCCATATCTAAACGATGTACGATACCGGGTCGATCCTCGCCCTGCAAAAGCCCCAAATGTCCGTAGCCACAATGCGCTACCAAGGCATTGGCAAGGGTATCGTCGGTGTGTCCCGGTGAAGGGTGGCACACAAGCCCCGCCTGTTTGGAAAGCACGATAAGATATTGATCTTCAAAGCGGATGTCAAGTGGAATGTCAGGGTTTGGAACAAGAAGTCCCGTCTCAGGTTCTCCCTTTGGAAGCACTACCATAAGGCGATCGCCAAGCACCACTTTCTCAGACTTAGAAGACACCGGCGTCCCATTAATGAATACCTTGCCTTCTTCAACAAGCTTTGCACAGGCACTCCGTGAAGGAAGGTTATCTTGAGCAGAAAGAAAAGCATCAATCCTTGTGCCATCACCTTCCGGTCCCACCAGTATGTCAAAAACGCGTTCAGCCACGCGCTACTTCGCCGTCCTTCTCGCCGTCTTTCTCGCCATCCTCATCGTTTTCTTTGTTGGCTCCACTCTCTTTCTCGCTGGCTTCACCGTCATTTTTACCAGCACGCTTTTTAGAATCCCATACAAACCAATAGATACACGCCGCAATAATGCCACATGTTACAAAGATATCTGCCACATTAAAAATTGCAAAGTTCATAAACGTAGTAGCTAAAAAATCAGTTACGCTTCCATGAGCCACACGCTCAAGACCATTACCGACACCACCGCCGGCCACAAGACCTAAAATCGCAACGAACGTATACGGGAGGTTTTTCTCACGTATGACTACATATATCATACCAAGCACCACAACAGCGGTAAGGGCTGCAAAAAACAGAGGTTGTCCGCTTCCAATAGAAAAGGCGGCGCCATCGTTTTGGACATGAAAGAGATCAAGCACGCCCGGAATAAACGACCGCCTTGAACCTGCAGGGATATTTGAAAGAACCCAGCGCTTTGTTAACTGATCAAGTGAAAAAGCAATGGCACCCGCCCAGCAAAAAATTGCCAAGCGAATACCAAGACTTTGTTGCGTGCGAACAGTCACACGTACTCCTATTCAATCGTGCTCTGCGCAACCACCTCATGACAGCGGTGGCAGAGATGATCCTCACCAAGATTGCGCCAGTTCCAGCAACGATCACAGCGCTCTCCGTCCGCCAAAAAGACACTAACGGCAAGCTCGGAGCCTTCCGAAACAGTTACTGCAGAGCATACAAATATCTCGGCAAAGTCTACATGAACATCATTTACGCATTGGAATGCCTCAGCGGGAAGCACCACCTCGGCGCGCGTTGCCTGCGTGGTCTTTTCTGTAATCTCCCCGGCCTCAAGTGCCGTCTCATATGCCTTGGTATATGCCGCACGAGCATCGGAGAGTACCTGGTAGGCAGGAAGCAGCGACTCATATTCAGAGTATGCCAAAGGTGCTTGGTACCAATCGAGAAGTGCTGCAAATTTCTGACCCTCACGCAGAGATTCAGGTAAAAACTCCATTGCCTCATCGGTGGTGTATACCAAAATGGGCTGCAAATCATGCACAAGCATAGAGAGGATTTCCGCCCACACCGTCTGTGCACAGCGGCGGGACTCAGAATCAGCAGCATCGCAATACATACGGTCTTTGGTGGCATTGAGGTATCCATTGGAAAGCTCAATGATGTAGTCGTAGAGCACGCGGAAAACGTTGTTAAAACGATAGCCCTCATATGCCTCAGTCACCGCATCATGTACCTCGCACATGCGAGCCAGCACCAAACGATCATACGCAGTAAGTTTTGCAACAGGAACAGCATCAGTTGCAGGATTAAATTGACCTTCAAGCTCACCTAAAAGGAAGCGAATGGTATTGCGGAAGCGACGATAGGCATCTCCGACCTGAGCCAAAATAGCATCATCGCAAGGAACGTCATTGGAAGTATCAACGGAGGCAACCCACAGGCGCAAAACATCCGCACCACGCTCGGCGCACACCTCGTTGGGGTCAATAACATTACCCAAAGACTTACTCATCTTGCGGCCTTGGCCGTCAAGGGTGAAACCCTGAGAGACGACGGCTTTATATGGTGCCATGTCATATGCACCTACAGACGTCATGAGAGAACTCATAAACCATCCGCGGTGCTGATCCGAGCCTTCCAAATACATATCGGCCGGGAAACGAAGTTCAGGCCGATGTTTACACACCGCCGTATGGGAAACGCCTGAATCCCACCACACATCCAGGATGTCCTTATTGGCTTTGAGATGGTGTCCACCACATTGAGGACAGGTGCACGCATCTCCTAAATAACTTGCAGGATCGTCGGTAAACCAAGCGTCGGAGCCCTTCTCCTTAAAGAGCTTGATTACCGCGTCAAGCGTATCATCGTTGATGATTGTCTCGCCGCAGTCCTCGCAGGTATAGGCAGGAATTGGTACACCCCAGTTACGCTGGCGAGAAATGCACCAGTCAGGGCGTCCCTCAACCATCGAGCCAATACGCTTTACGGCATTTGTAGGATAGAAGGCCACCTTCGACAGCTCATCGAGCGCGTCCTGGCGGAGGTTTGTCTTATCCATAGAAACAAACCATTGGCTGGTGGCACGGAAGATAACGGGATTCTTGCAGCGCCAACAGTGTGGATAGCTGTGGGTAATGTCTTCTGCAAGAATAAGCACGCCACGCTCGCGCAACCACTCAACAATGACGGGATTTGCCTTATTAACTTCCATGCCCGAGAAGGGACCGCCTGTACCGGGGCCTTCTCCGGTAAAGAAATGGCCGTCATCATCAACCGGCATGGTCTGGGGAATGTCAAACTTTACGCCGGCGTTGTAGTCGTCAACGCCGTGTCCAGGCGCGGAGTGAACCACGCCGGTACCGTCATCAAGGGTTACGTAGTCAGCGTAGATAAACGTGCCGGTGCGACCCTGATCGCCAAAGATGGGCTGCTTGTAGGTATTGCCTGCAAGCTCAACGCCGGTCTTTTGCCAGGTATTGCCGCTTGGATCTTTTGCCAGAGTATAGCTGTCGTAGCCAAACTTATCGGCACATTTTTGCGCAAGCGCTTCTGCTACGATCTCAACATGGCCATCAGAAAGCTCAAGCGCCACGTAGGTTGCCTCAGGATGCAGAATAACCGCCTCATCTGCCGGCAATGTCCAAGGCGTCGTAGTCCAAATATCAACCCATGTTTTACCCACATACGCCTCAAGGCCTTCAGGCACAGTCGTCAGCTCAAAGCGAACAAAAATAGCCGTGGAGGTGACATCGTGATATTCAATCTCTGCCTCAGCCAAAGCGGTATGGCAGTGCGTACACCAGTGCACCGGCTTGGTCCCGCGATATACCGCACCCTTGTCAAAGATGGCCTTAAAAATCTCAATATCGGTTGCATCGTAATCGGGTGTATACGTCAGATACGGATCGTCCCACTTTGCCAAAACGCCAAGACGCTTAAAACCCTGACGCTGCGTGTCAACCTGCTCAACGGCCATCTTTCGACAGAGCTCACGAATCTTTTCTGTAGGCAGCACGTTGAACTTCTCGGTGCCCAACATCTCCTCAACCTTATGCTCAATGGGCTGGCCGTGACAGTCCCAACCGGGAATATAGGGGGTTTGAAAACCTCGCATGGCCTTGTAGCGGTTGATAATGTCCTTGGAGATTTTATTTTGAGCGTGACCCAGGTGAATAGGTCCGTTGGCATAGGGAGGACCATCGTGAAGCACGAACTTCTCGTGGCCTTCGTTCTTTTTCATAAGCAGCTCATAGAGGGCATTTTGGTTCCATGCAGCCAGACGCTTAGGCTCATTTTGCGCAAGCGACGCACGCATCGGAAAGCCCGTACGCGGCAAATTCGTGGTCTTCTTATACTCGTTTGCCATCCAAAACAACCTTTCTGGGCACAAAAAAGCGCCCGTCCCCTGTTGCTGGGACGAAGCGCTCTACCTCGACACTTCGCTTGTAACCACCCAGCGGCGAATACTCGCTTACTCGGTTGGCCTATTACGGCGACCATCTCCGGCAGCATCTACTGACGCTTGGGCAAGAAGGGCTTCTCGCCGCGCTTTTGAACTGCAGCTCCAAGGTGATTTTCACACGGACACAAACACGGGGTCTCAGCGTTCCCGCTCTCTGTAGTTTGCGCTGCCCGGGCTACTCTCCTCTTCACAGCCGATGTGCATCATAGTAGCACGCCTGCCATAGAATGCCACCCCTCAATTTGCCTGTTAACAGTTCGTTCATGTACAAAACTTTCTGTAAAACTTCTCGGCAGCTATGAAGTCTCTTGCTTTGGAGATGTTGGTATTGGCGGTTAAGGCCATCAAAATTGGGTAGAACTATTTCACTATGTGTGTGGCCCTGCGTCAGATTCTGCAGAGCCATATAGCCCAAAGGTAAGAAAGGCTGTGTATGGACAACGACAACAAGCGACGCAGATCGATGTTGCTTTATGTACTCCTTGCTATCGTCGTATATCTCGCGATAAACCAAGGTCTTTTGCCCAATGTAACAAAATCACAGGTGCAGGACGTTTCGTATAGTCAGTTTCTGAGCGACGTCAATGACGGCAAAGTTAAGAAAGTCGATCTTAATGACAGCACCAAGGTTATCCGCTTCACTGAAGGAGAAGGCGACTCGGAGAAAATCTATACTACCAAGGCGTTTCCCAACGACGTTAACCTGGTAAAGACCCTTCAAGAGAAGGGCGTTGATTTCTCCGCCACCATCCCTGATCCTACGGCAAACCTGTGGATGAGTATTTTGATTGAGTTTGGCATACCGCTTGTCATCTTCCTGGTTGCCGGATACTTTGTGAACCGCGCGTTAAAACGTGCCATGGGCGATGATAATCCGTCCATGAACTTCGGCGGCGGCAACCCGTTTGGCGGATTTGGCGGCGGTCTGGGGCGCTCCAACGCTAAGGAAATTAAGGGCGAAGATACCGGTGTCACGTTCAAGGACGTTGCCGGCCAGGAAGAAGCCAAAGAATCCATGCAGGAGATTGTCGGATTCTTGAAGACTCCCGACAAATACACCGAGATTGGTGCGCGCAGTCCGCGAGGCGCGCTTTTGGTAGGGCCCCCGGGCACCGGCAAAACGCTCATCGCCAAGGCCGTTGCCGGCGAAGCGGAAGTTCCTTTCTTCCAGATCGCGGGTTCTGAATTTGTCGAAATGTTTGTCGGACGCGGCGCTGCAAAAGTCCGCGACCTCTTCAAACAGGCAAATGAAAAGGCTCCTTGCATTATCTTTATTGACGAGATAGACGCGGTTGGTAAGCGTCGCGACGCCTCACTGAACACCAACGATGAGCGCGAGCAAACCTTAAATCAGCTGCTCTCTGAGATGGATGGCTTTGACAACCATAAAGGCATTGTCGTTTTAGCGGCAACCAACCGTCCCGAGACGCTGGACCAGGCACTGCTTCGTCCTGGCCGTTTTGACCGGCGCATTCCTGTGGAGCTTCCCGACCT
This sequence comes from Lancefieldella sp. Marseille-Q7238, assembly GCF_949152215.1. Taxonomy (GTDB): domain Bacteria; phylum Actinomycetota; class Coriobacteriia; order Coriobacteriales; family Atopobiaceae; genus Lancefieldella. Next base: position 90,254 of record NZ_OX424407.1, on the reverse strand, counting down.
CGCCGGCCGCGAGGACATCCTTAAGGTTCACGCCAACGACGTCAAGATGGAGCCCGGCGTAGACCTTTCCCTTGTAGCTAAATCAACGCCCGGCGCTTCCGGCGCTGACCTCGCGAATATCATCAACGAAGCGGCCTTGCGCGCCGTCCGTATGGGACGCCGCCGCGTTACCACAGAAGACCTTACTGAGTCTGTTGACGTTGTTATCGCCGGCGCTAAGAAAAAGAACGCCGTCCTCACTGAGCATGAAAAAGATGTGGTCGCCTATCATGAGACCGGTCATGCCATCGTCGGAGCTCTGCAAAAGGGATCGGCGCCGGTAACCAAGATTACAATCGTCCCGCGTACCTCAGGCGCCTTAGGCTTTACTATGCAGGTTGATGATGACGAGAAGCACCTCATGAGCCGCAGTGAGGCCATGAATGAAATCGCCGTGCTTTGTGGCGGCCGCGCCGCTGAGGAGCTGATCTTCGGTGAAATGACCAATGGTGCATCAAATGACATTGAGCGCGCCACAGGCATTGCTCGCGCTATGGTTACGCAATACGGCATGTCAGATAAGCTCGGTATGGTCACCCTTTCTCAGCAGCAAAGCCGCTACCTTGGCGGCGGATCATCGCTTACCTGTTCTGAAAAAACCGCCGAGGAGATCGACGAGGAAGTTCGTCGCATTGTTGAAGAGTGCCACCAGACTGCCTTAAAAACGCTGCAGGAGAATCGCTTTAAACTCCATGAAATTGCTCATTACCTGCAGAAAAAGGAAACCATTACCGGTGAGGAGTTTATGAACATCTTAAACCGTGATAACGGTTTTGGCTCCACGCTTGACACGTCCTCGCAAGACAGCGCAAACGCCTCAGACGCTGCGCCTCACCATAGCACCGAAAACGAGCATGGCACCGGAAGTGAGCGTTTCTAAAGAGTTATAGAAAAGATACATCGTTCTATACGCATTTGACCTTGGCTGAGATTTTCGCAGGATTTGAAAACTGCATTTCAATCTTAGCCAAGGTCATTTTTAGGATAAGCCGACAACAACTTTGAATGTACTTTTCAGCTTCGAATGTACTTTTAGGGTGAGTCACTCACTTTGATGCCCGCTGATTTCACTGACGGGCATCAATTTCACTCACGGCTTGTTAGTTTCGACTCCCCTTTTTTCCTTTTACCAGCTCAGGGGACTTCTCGCCACCAACGCTTTCTGGCGTCACAACAACGCGCGTAATATCCAAATCGGACGGCAAATCAAACATAGTTTCCTGAAGCGTTGATTCGCAGATAGCGCGCAAACCGCGGGCGCCGGTTCCGCGCTCGAGCGCCTTCCGGGCGATTTCGCGCAGAGCGTCATCGGTAAATTCAAGGTCGACGCCTTCAAGATCAAACATGCGCCGATACTGCTTGACCAGTGCGTTTTTCGGCTCAGTAAGAATGCTCACAAGATCATCCTCATTGAGCTCGCGTGTAGATGTGATGACGGGAATGCGGCCCAGCAGCTCGGGAATCATGCCGAACTTATGCAGATCCTGGGGCATCACCTTAGCGATAAGCTCAGACTCTCCCTGCTTAAAACGGTCTGCAACATCGGAGTTGAAGCCAATCCCCTTTTTGCCGATACGATCCGCAATAATCTTATCCAGACCGACAAAGGCGCCGCCACAGATAAAGAGAATATTCGTAGTATCAATGTGAATAAGCTCCTGTTGGGGATGCTTGCGGCCACCTGTTGGAGGCACGCTTGCTTCAGTTCCCTCCAGAATCTTCAAGAGAGCCTGCTGGACTCCCTCACCGGAGACGTCTCGCGTAATGGAAAGGTTTTCCGCCTTACGGGCAATCTTGTCGATCTCGTCGATATAGACGATACCAACCTGCGCACGTTCAACGTTTCCATCAGCCGCCGTGATGAGCTTCAAAAGAATGTTCTCAACATCCTCGCCGACATAGCCGGCTTCCGTAAGCGTAGTAGCGTCGGCAATGGCAAAAGGAACTTCCAGAAAACGAGCGAGCGTCTGAGCGAGCAAGGTCTTGCCGGTACCGGTGGGACCAAGCAGCAAAATGTTAGACTTCGCGATCTCTACGTCCTCATCGTCCTCTGAGGGCTCATCATTGCCCGAAAGGATACGGCGATAGTGGTTATACACCGCGACGGACATGGCGCGCTTAGCGTCTTCCTGACCCATAACATACTGCGAAAGCTCGTTATAAATTTCATGCGGCGTAGGAAGATTTTTGATAGGAGGCTCATCTGTGGAATCGGCAAGTTCAGCCTCTTCCATTTCGAGCTCAAACGAGTCGTTGATCATATCACTGCAGGTACGCACGCATTCATCGCAGATGCACACGCCGTCAGGACCTTGAATGAGCTTATTGACCTGGCTGCGACTTTTGCCACAGAAGGTACAGCGCATTTCTTGGTCGTCAAAGGGAAAACTCTGCTTTTTAGACATTACCGTAGTCCCTTACTCAGCCTTTGATTGATCGCTACGGGAAGAAATAACGCGGTCTACAAGACCGTATTCAGCCGCCTCCTGGGCACGCATGTAATTATCGCGCTCGGTATCGACGTTAATCTTCTCAAGCGGCTGGCCGGTATACTCTGAGAGCACCTCATTAAGATGTTGGCGAATCCATTTTGTCTCATCGGCGATAATCTGAATGTCGGTCTGCTGCCCCTGAACACCGCTTGACGGCTGGTGGATAAGGACCATGGAATTCGGAAGCGCCAGACGCTTGCCCTTCGCGCCAGCGGCAAGAAGAACGGCGGCCATTGAAGCGGCCATACCAACGCAGATAGTCGAAACATCAGGCTTGATAAAATTCATCGTATCAAGGATACCAAGACCCGCATAGACGTCTCCGCCAGGAGAGTCAATGTAGAGCGAGATGTCCTTATCGGGATCTTGACTCTCAAGATGCAAAAGCTGCGCAATCACAAGGTTTGCAGAATCGCGTGTCACAGGCTCACCAAGAAACACGATGCGGTCGTTCAGCAGGCGGGAGTAAATGTCGTAGCTGCGCTCACCGCGCGGAGTCTGCTCAATAACGTACGGAATGAGCGGGGTATCAGTTGGAAAGTTCATACATCCTCCTTGTTATATCAGTCTTTACAAGGATACCCCGAGATAGTATGTTCTATCCCGGGGTATAGAAATCAACTAAAGTTTTACGCCGTGTTACTCAGCGTCTTTCGCAGGCTCCTGGGCATCCTTATCTTTCTTGACAGCCTTCTCCTTTTTTGCGGTAGTCTTCTTCTCGGCCTTCTTGCCCTTTGCAGCCTCGGCATCCTGCTCGGCAATCTCATCTTTTACGGTAACCTGAGCGTTGTCGCGAAGCCAGTCAAGCGCCTTGGAACGACGGATAGACTCACGAATTGCCGGAAGACGGCCAGCGCTGCGCCACTCCTCAATGGTCTTCTCGACATCCTTAACGCCCGCCTTCTCGAACTCGGCGCGAACATCGTCATTAGTGGCCTTGATATCCTGATTGCAAGCAATCGCATCAAGAGCCAGGGATTGACGAGCACGCTCATCTGCCTGCTCCTGAAGGTCTTTAATAAAGTCATCGGTCTTAATACCGCGGGCAGCAAGGAACATATCAAGGGTTGCTCCCTGACGCTGCAGGTTATTGAGGAACTCCTGAGCAATCTCATTGAAGATCTCGTTTTTGTACTCGGCGGGAACCTCATCAAGCTGCAGGCGCTTGCCCATCTCTTCAACAACACGGTCTTCCTTAAGCGTCGGAAGAGAATTCTTCTTGTCGGCTTCAATCTCCTCTTTGACAGCGTCGCGAAGTTTTTCCACGGTGTCAAAACCAAAGTTCTTCTTGGCGAACTCATCGGTCAGCTCTGGCGTAACCGCTTTCTTATGAGCGACAAACGTAACCTTGATGTCGTAATCATGAGAGTGAACCTCATCGCCATGCGTGTGGCTGTGAGTCCACTTAATCTCCTTTTCTTCGCCCGGCTTCATGCCAATGAGTTCCTTCTGGAACTCCTCGGGGATCTGAGTACCGTTAAGCGTAATAGTGCGGCCTTCGCCTGCCATGTGAGCAGCGCCTTCAATATTTTCAATATCAAGGGAAACGACATCGCCCTCTTTAGCGGCGCGTTTCTCCTTTGTATTCTCAAAGGTGGTCTGATAGCTCAAAAGCGTCTTGATCTGACGGTCAATTTCGGCTTCGGTTGCCTCTTCGGGAGGCATGGTGATAGCCGGCGCGTCGTATGAATCAAGCTGCGCATCGGGACGCACGTTGAACGTCACCTCGTAGGTGTAATCTTTGCCTTCATTCGCAAGATTGTCGTCCTTGCCATAATCGCCCTGTCCGATGGGGACAAGATCGAGCTCTTCGAGTACTTGGGGTTCTGCTGTACCAAGAAGATCATTGGTTGCTTGCGCAAGGACAGCCTCGCGACCAACGATGCTGTCGATAACGGGACGCGGGGCCTTACCCTTGCGGAAACCCTGGAAGGAATATTTGTAAGCGATGTCTTTGTAAGCCTGCTTGACCGCAGCGTCAACGTCTGCAGCAGGAATAGTGACCTTAACGGCAAGCTTCTGATCTTTTGGCTTGTCAGCGGTAACGGTGATATTCAACGTTCCTCCAGTGTCTCGAACTTATACATGCTGGATATACCAGCGGTTTTCCAATCTGCCCATGGTGCGGGCGGAGGGAATCGAACCCCCATGGACTCAGTCCACTAGAACCTAAATCTAGCGCGTCTGCCAATTCCGCCACGCCCGCAAAATTCACGTAGCCTTGAAATAATAGCAAACATCCGATAGCTTGCCCGCGAGAAGTATAAAACCGCTTGATTTTTTGCGAATTAAAGCTTGAAGTGATACATCCAAACGAGAGGTATCACATGACTACTGTTCCTGAGGTAAAAATTCATAGCCGCTCTATCGGCTTTTCAATCATCTCTAATAACGTATTTCGCGATCGAAACCTATCTCTCAGGGCAAAAGGACTTCTTTGTACAATGTTATCTCTTCCAGATAACTGGGACTACTCTATCGCTGGCCTACTCAAAATAATCAATCCAATTGATGCTAATGGAAAAACAACTCCCATCCATGGACAATCTAAAGATGCACTTTATGCAATCCTTGCTGAACTTGAAAATCATGGATATTTGCTAAGAGAACGAGGTAGAAAACAAAACGGTCGTCTTGGTCGAACCATCTATCATATCTATGATGCTCCACAGATAGAAAAAACAAATTTAAAGAAAAAACCAGCAGTTAAACGTCCATATCGGGAAAATCCGGATATGGTTAATCCAGATACGGATAATCCGACACAAATAAATACTAAAGAGAATAAAGTACTAAAAGAATCTTCCTCCCCCTTACCCCCTCCATCAAACGCTAAAAATTTATCATCTCAGCAAGCTCCCATGATGAGGGAGTTTGAAAAACTTTGTGAACTTTCCATCAAACCTGTTCGTACACAAGATGTTGACCATACTAAAAAAGAATATGAAAACCGTCTCAGAAATGGCTACACCCCTGAACAAATCGAGTGGGCATACAAAAAATATGCTCAAGAATACCGAATGCGAAACGAAACGCCCAGATATGCAAAGCAACTAAGCGATTGGCTTCATGAATCCGATGGTCTTTTGTGGTATGCAGGCAAGAAAGCAAAAACTCACCCAATTCTTGTGCAAATTACTAAAGAACAAGCTGAGAAGGAAAGAAGAGACAAGTTATCCAGAGAACTTATGGCAAAAGACCCGTCATATGCTGCTCTCACAAAAAGATATACAAACCACATGATTCAATTCGGGAAAAAGATGATTAGTAAACAACTGTCAGAAGAAGAGAAACAAGACGCAAAAAACAAAGGCGAAATTATGGCTGCGCATTTAAAAAAGCGTCTTGATGCGTATGAACTTAGCCTCAATGAGGAGGTGTCATAGCATGTCTGATTTTGGAGAAGATGTAGGTCGCCAAATGTTACAAGAACTTCGTTCCGGGAAGATAGCAAGAGCTGTTGTGCAGCGTTTCGACAACGAAGAATTTGAGCAACATAAAGTTTCTGTTAATACCAGAAATAGTTTAATTGAAAAGATTGATTTTAAAAGCTCAAATGAAGCCATTGAATTTTGCCGACTTTCAGCCGAATACGGAATCGAAGCTCATGCAACAGATAACACCGTAGTTATTCGCCAAGAAGATTTTGATCGTCTGCCTATAAGTGGCGAAATAAGAAAATCCATCCGAGCAAGAGAAAGAAGTCCTCGTTTACATACCGAAGGAGAAAGGTGTAGGAAGGCTTCTGCCAACCTTGATGGAGAAGCATCTACACTCAAAATCCGTTCTTTCCATCGAGCACAAGAGCAAAAAATAACAAGATAGGAAGAATCGTGAAGAAGGCCATCTTAATAACATTTGTTATCTCTCTTGTTGCAGCCTATTTTGGAATGAGGCTTGGAGCACTTGTGGCCATGCAAACGAAGCTCTTTGATGGTCTTCTTTTTGCCTATGAGCAAATAATTCCAGAACTTCTATCCTCACCTATCTTATTTGATACCTCCCCATTTGCTTTAAGCGGAGCAAGTATTGGATTTTTAACTATCTGGATGGTTTTTGGAATCTGTCTTTCACGCCCAAAGAGCTTTCGCCATGGAGAAGAGCACGGCAGCGCAAAATGGGGGTCTATTGCTCAAGGCAAAGCTTTTATGGATACAAAAAATGCTGACAATAATGTCCTCTTAACACAACACTTTGGCCTTCGTATACATAGGAAAAAATTTGACCTTCAGCATGACAGAAACCTCAATGTTTTAGTTGTTGGAGGTTCGGGCTCAGGCAAAACACGTTATGTTGTAAAACCAAATTTACTACAGCTGAACTCATCGTATGTGGTATTTGACCCCAAGGGAACAGGACTTTTAGAAACCGGCCATCTTTTTGCAAGAGAGGGTTACAACATTCGATCCATTAATACGAGAAATTTTTCACAATCCAATAAATACAACCCATTGCATTATGTGCGAACGGACGCTCAAATCCTATCCTTTACAACTTGCCTTATGAACAATACCGAAGGTAAAAAGAATTCTACAGGAGACCCATTCTGGGATAAAGCCGAGCGCCTTTTATACCACTCACTTATAGCGTTTTTACGAGATTGGATGCCTGAAGAAGACTATAATCTCCCCTCCCTTGTCTACCTTCTATCTCTTGCTCAAGTAAAAGAAGATGATGAAGATTTTAAAAGTCCTCTAGATCTTCTCTTTCAACAGATTGAAACAGGCAAACGTTATGTCATGACATCCACGAAAGAAAACGAAGACACTTATGACGAAAAGCATCGTGGTCTTCGTCCGTCTTCTTGTTGTGAATCCTGGTCTTGGCAGCCAAGTCTACTCGTAAATAATCGAACAGGTGTAAAACCAGGTGAAACTGGCGGCCTTCGGCCAGACCAGGATTTTGCATTGGCAAAATACAAAGAATTCAAAACCGGTGCTGGAAAAACGCTCAAGTCAATTATTATTTCTTGCTTAGCAAGACTTGAAGCACTAGACATCTCTGAGCTTCAAGAAATGCTTGGAGGATCAGACGAGCTTTATCTTGATCATCTAGGAGATGCCGATCAAAAGACAATTTTATATGTCATTACCTCAGATACTGATAGAACCTTTTCCTTTATTACTGCGATTTTAGTATGGCAAGCCGTTAATATTTTATGTGACCGCGCCTTAGATATCTATAATGGCCGTCTGCCACAACCGGTTCAATTTATTCTCGATGAGTTTGCCAATATTGGAACTTTACCGGACATTGACCGCACTATTGCAGTTGCACGCAGTAGGAATATTTTCATTATGATTCTCCTACAATCTCTCTCACAGCTTTCTGCGCGCTATGACGAAGCAACATCAAAGGTTATCCAAGATTGCTGTGACACTTTGCTTTTTTTGGGCGGAAAAAGCAACGAAACAAATAAGGCACTTTCTGATGCAATGGGACAACAGACTATTGATCAGCTTACCTTTAACCAATCATATGGAAAACAATCCAGTCATACAAAGAACTTTCAACGGCAGTCGAGAGCTCTTATGGACGCTGCTGAAGTAGGAAAGCTTCCACGCGACCAGGCACTTGTCCTGATAGCAGGAACTGACCCTTTAAAAGATAAAAAATATCCTCTTGAGCGACACAAACGTTACCGTTTTATCGATCCTGGACATAAAGGTGCAGTTTACGACTGTCCTTTTGATTTCAATCAATACAGAAAGGAGGCTAATAAAGAAGGGAATTAAGATGGGCGGCGGTGCACGCAATGTGCCTAAAGATCCAAACATCGACTCCACTCGACTTTTAGATACCGCCACCAATATCAAGAGAAGGTCGCAAAGACCCTCGCAAGACATAGTAGCAGACCATGCAAACAGACATTCAACGATGATAGGAGAAATTAATTATGACTGGAGTGCAATCTCTAACTAAGATTTTGAACCTTCTTTCAGGAGGCGTGACATTCCTAGGTGCCGCCGTTTCAATCTTTGGACTTATTCAGCTTGGGCTTGCAATTAAAGATGGCTCTACTGGAGGTGGTGGCCAACTTGCAGGAGCTATAGCAATGATTGCTGGAGGCGCAATCGTTGCTGCTGCTGGAGTTTGGTTTGGCTCACTTGACACCTCTTGGATGGGCTAAGATGCTAAGCGTCGCTGTTCATAAAGACATTGGTGAGTATGAACCAAAAATAGTAGGAAAACTTACTATACGCTCTCTCGTATGTACCGCTCTCGCATTGATATCAGCTCTTACTATAGGGGCATACTCATGGTTTATCTTAGGTATTTCCACAGATTATTCTATGTATGCAATTTTTACAGTAGCTCTTCCTATATGGATGGCCGGTTTCTGGAGACCTAAGGGTATGAAGGCTGAAAAGTTTATACCGCTGTGGTTGATACACAACTTCTCGAACAATCGCCTTCATTTGATTAGTACACCATATAGAGCCTTTTCCACTGCCAAAAAAGAACGCACAAGAATCTCTAAAGACTACCGAAGAATAATTCGCTTGCGTGCCATTGAGGCATATGAACCAGAAAAACATATCAATTTAGGGAAGGAGAATATATGAGTTCTTCCAAAGAGCTCAAAGAAGCTCATCCAACAAATGATATGAGTGCCATTAAAGGCTTTGCCGCATCATTGCCTGGCATGAAGGCTATGCTAGGAGAAAAGCTTTCTTCCAAAGAACTAAAAGATGCAAAGCGAGAGTTTAAAAGCTTCCTCGCAAAAATTAAACGTGAGAAAAAAGCAGAGAAAAAGATTACTAAGAAAAAAACAATTGCTCAGCAGCTCAAAGAACGCGACAAAGAATTAACTAAAAAGACAAAAGCAAAACGTGAAGCACGTTGTCACGCTAAAGATGTCCTCTCTTACATTGGCTATAACCGTATGTATAAAGATGGCATATGCGAGCTTGAAGATGGCCTCTATTCTCAAACGTTAGCTTTTCCGGATATTAGCTATCAATCAGCTAGAGAAGATCGTCAAAAAGATGTTTTTAATATTTGGTCTGGGATGATGGATTACTTTGGTGCAGAAACGCTCGTTCAAATCGGTGTAGTTAATACGCCCCTTTTACGTGAGGACATAGGAAACCGTAATTTCTTTGATATTGAAGATAAGAATAACGACGATATTGCCGCTAAGGATGCAAAGGTATTCAATTCCATACTTAACGATAAGATGCGTGAAGGGGTTAGTAACATTCACAGAGAACGCTATATAACCTACTCCATAGCAGCTCCTTCAGTTGACGCTGCTGTTTCGACCCTTGCAAGAATTAGAAATGACATCTCAAGTGAGCTTCAAAAGATTGGATGTTCTGCAACCCAATTAGACGGAGAAAGCCGCTTACAGCTTGTTCATTCTTTGCTATGTCCTGAGCAGCGTTTGTCCTTCTCTTATGACGAAGACATTAATCTCACTTCTGGACTTACCACTAAAGACTGTATCGCTCCCAGCGTTCTTGACTTCAAACCAGAAGGAGATATGAGCTGCTTTAAGAGTGATGGTAAATGGTGTCAAGTACTTGTAATGAGACGGTTTGGATCTGAGCTAAATGACCGGGCGCTTTCGGATATTGTAGATTTACCCATCCCTATGGCTGCAACATGGTTTGTTCAGGCTATGGATAAAGGAAAGGCTCGAGATTTCGTTAAACTTAGAAGTGCGTGGATTGATAAAGAAATCATCGATGAACAGCGAAGAGCACTTTCAAAAGGATATGACTTTACTATCATTCCTCAAGAGCTTAAATACTCAAAAGAAGAAGCCGAAGATCTCTTAGACCATCTCCAAAACAAAAACCAAAGGCTTTTCCAGTTTACAGGTCTCATCTATACCTACGCAGACACAAAGGCAGAGCTAGATGACAGAGTAATTCAAATAATCTCAACAGCTAGAAGAAGCTCTATTGAGATACAGACTCTGGATTATCGACAAAGAGAAGGACTTAATAGCATTCTTCAGCTTGGTAGAAACGATGTCACTATCTCGCGCTATTTCACAACAGCTCAAGTTGCTATTTTCATGCCGTTTGCTACTCAGGAACTAGACATGTCCGGAGGAAATTACTGTGGGCAAAATAAAAACTCCTCTAACTTAGTAATATGCAACCGAAAGAAGCTTGCTTCACCTGTAGGGTTCATCTGTGGTAAAACTGGCTCTGGAAAAAGTTTCTTTGTAAAACAGGAAATAGAGAGTACCTATCTTACTAATCCTAGAGATCAAGTGATCATTTTTGATCGTGCAGGAGAATACAGAATGCTCACTGAGCATCTTGCAGGAACAGAGATACGATTTGCCGTTGATTCTACAACCCGTTTGAATCCATTCGACCTATCGACACTTAATGGGCAAAGTATAGAAAGTCAAATCGCATTTAAGATTGATGCAATGCTTGCTCAGGCTGCCGCAAGCTCCGCAGAAAATGGACAAGGCCTTGATGAAGGCGAACAATCAATCATCACAAGAGCAGTTGAACAGGCGTTTCTTCATGCAAAAAAGCGTGGCGATAAAGAACCTCTGTTGGAAGACTTTTACACTATTCTTCTCGAGCAGCCTGAAGAACGCGCAAAGACTATTGCCTTGCGTTACGAACGTTTTGTACGTGGTCCTATGTCTTTCTTTAATAATGCAAGTAATGTCGATTGGTCTGGAAGGATAATTGATATTAACATCAAAGACCTTCCCGACTCTATGTTGGTGTTTACATTAATTAACGCATGTGAAGCGACGCGTAACCAAATGTACCGTAATTTTGAGAAAGGGATGCGAACCTGGATCTACATTGAAGAGATTCAATCACTTTTCAAATATCCAACGGTACTTAATTACTTCAGCCGTTTTGCAAACGAAGCTCGTAAATTTGGCGGACTTTTAACTGGAATAACACAAAATGCCGTATCTATGCTGGAAGAACCGGCCGCAAGAAACATCGTTCTTAACGCAGACTTTATTATGCTTCTTAAACAAAGCCCAATAGACCGTAGCGCGTGGGTTGAGCTTTTGGGGCTTTCTGCCCAAGAAGAAGGAACTATAGATGAAACTTGCGATAAGGGCAGTGGTCTTCTCATTGCCGGTAGTGCACGTGTTCCCATAATTGGAGATTTTCCTAAAAATAACAGCCTTTACGAAATATTTTCCACTGATCCTAATGATGTAGAGGATGAAATCCGCAAAGCAGCTCTTGAGGCAGCAAGGGACAATGATGGCTAACTTTGACGGTATCAAAACAACTTTGAATGTCTCATCATCATCTCTCGTATCCGGAAGCGATGAAAGAAGAGAACGCTCAAAAGATCTGACTTTTTCTGGTCGCACTACGGCATTAAGCGCAGGTATTGTGCAAGCTTCTCAGAGCCCTAAAGATCCTCTTAAGAGCGTACTTTCTGAGGGAGCAAAACTTAGAGCAATTAGTATCGCCCAAAGAGCAGAAGAAGGTCAGGGGGATGCCGGAGCTCAAACGTACTCACTTTTAGGCGCTGTAGGTATGACCTCCTACCTCGCAAAATCAAAAGGCATACCTTATGATGCACATGGTGAGGATATAGTAGTAGCGCTTAGCGCTAGCAAGGGTCAACGACTCAAAGCACTCTCCGAGATGCATCAACAAGATCCAAGTGTTGGACAGGTTGTACGTCAAATCGGTGCCAATATATTCTCACAGTCTGACGAGTGTGACGAAGCTGACAAGCTTTACGAGACAACACATCGTATGAAACGCTTCTATAAAAACTATCAGGCCTTTAGCCAACAACGCCGTATTCACGCCACTACAAGAATTTCAAATAAAACAAAAGCAGTCTCAACAACAAATAAAGTTGCTAATGCAAAGACGGATATCCTGACTATAAAAAAGGTGAGAGCAACAGCAAAAGGAGGGGGAAGTTTCGTTAGCGCAATTGCGGCCGGAGGAATGACTTTGCCTGTTATGGTTGTCTTTTTCTTTATCATCACAGCTGTCATTATCTTCGGAGGTTTTGCTGGAGCGAATGCTTCAAATTCCACAAAAGGAGTTGAAGGCCTTCCACCTTATATCACTGCCGATATGGTAGAAGCCGCACTTGAAGCTCAGGCTAAATATGGTCATCCCGCTGGATGTACCATAGCGCAAATTATTGTGGAATCTGGGCTGGGAGATCATATGTCTGGGCTTGCTACCCGTGACTTTAATTTATTCGGAATGAAATGGGCTGGAAGTTTTGCTGATTGTCCAGAGGTTGCTGGATATTCTAATTGGCAGACTGGCGAGGAATATGGAGGAGAACAAATAACAATCATGGATTCTTTCACCCGCTTTAAAAGTCATCGTGATTGTATAATTTTCCGTTCTCGTGTGTTTCTTCAGTCCTCTCGTTATTCATCTAATCCAGCAATCATGCAAGCCATAGCTAACCACGATTCAGACAAGATGGCAGAGGGTTTAAAATCCGCAGGCTGGGCAACATCTTCTGCTTATGTAACTAGCTTGAAATCAGTTATGGATCAGTATGATTTAAGACGCTTTGATACCATGACTGTAGAAGATTTTAGGCGCTCATCAACTAGTGTATCTGGCACTGTATCAGATGGTTCTTTAAGTAGTCGTCAAAAAGCCATTATTAATGCTGCCTATAACACCCCTTCTCCAGGTCCAGGGCTTTGTGCCATGTATGTTAGTCAAGTATGGACAAAAGCGGGCTTTTCTTGCCCATATGGCAATGCGTGCGATATGTATTACGCCTGGTGTCATTCGTCAAACCTCGAAGATCTTAAACCGGGAATGATTATTGCCGTCCCAACACATAACAGTACTGCTGATGCGCGGCGCTATGGCCACGTCTGCATTTATATAGGAAACAATACGGTACGTGAAAATGTGCTTGGACAAGTACGCGATACTCCCCTTTCATCATGGCTCAGCTGCTATGGTGGCGCAGCTACTCCTAAATGGGGATGGATTTTTGGTCTTAATCTTAGTTCATAGAAAGGAGACTCTGTGTATTTACCTGACTATCTACATTCACATAGACTAACCGTCTTAGTTCTTGTTGCAGTCATTACTGGCTTCATAGCCTTTTCTGTTGTTCGATGTAACCAAGTCACAAAACATCATCTAGAAGAGTCTCAAAGTACCAGTAGAGAAAATGATGAAGCCTCAAAAGGGCAAGAAAAGTTAACCTCCAAGCAAAATGAACTAATCTCACGATACAAAGTGGACGAGAAGGAGTTTTCTTTAAGTCTTGCCTCATATATTTGGGTATCTCAAGATGGTGCAGTATCACTTAAGTTCTCTCAAGATGGCAACTATACCGTTATTCGCAACGGAGTAGAAGAAAAAACAGGAACTTATGCTCTTTCTGCACTTTCAGGAGCATCTATTTCCGGGGATACTACACAAGCTTCTGATGATGCCGCTCCTACCACTGCTTCAATACTTTTTGAGAACGATGCTACCAAACTCATTTCAGTTCAAAGGGTTCCTCGTTCAGAAGAGGATGGAATAGACCTTGTAATGACAACAGATGCCTTTGGAACAAAAATGTCATTTACTGCAAAAAGATTACAAGAAAATATTGCAGTCGAGGGCATTTCTGATGAAATAAAGAATCAGCTCGGAGCAGATGAGACCGACGTCATCCTAAAGGCAGTAGATGAACAAGTTCGTAAAAACTATCCAAGTACAACCTCAATTACTCTCAAACCCGTAATTATCTGGAATTACGAAACGAACATCGTGCAACTAACATTTGATCTCAATGATGTTCGCTCAAGTCGACTTACGCTGATGTGGAACAGAAACGACAACACCATTTCCTTCACTGACGGGAGGACGCCACAACAATGAAACGCCGGATTTTAAAAAGACGAAACAGAACCTTGAGATCTCTCGCTATCGTCTTCATTGCTATATTCATATTTTGTATTATCTGTTTTCCTACGGTAGCGTGGGCATGGCCATGGGACGATGTTCTCGAGAGTATCGATAATTGGTTTAAAGGGCTTCTCGCGGGCTGTGTAAACGGTCTCCTCACAGGCTGCTTTTCAATGGTAAAAGAAATGGGCGCTTCCAGTCCACTTACGGCTGATTGGAACAATCTCTTAGCTGGCAACGCTTCAGGAGGATCTACTCTACTTCAGTACGCGTCAGATATCTCAAATGGCATTGTAAAGCCAATCGGCTGTGGTGTACTCACATTTGTAGTATTAATTCAACTCATCAAGATATCAGGTCGAATGGATTCAAACGGAACACTCCCGGCTATAAAAGAAATTCTAACCTTATTTGTAACTATCGCTATATTTATATGGCTTATCAATCATATTGATGAACTTTGTGCGGGTATATATCAGCTGGTAAATGGCATTAGTAAGGCATTTCTTAAATACAGTTCTGGAGGTACAGACGCAGAACTTAAGATAATAAAACCCGAAAGCTATTCGGATGTTTCTTACGCTGATCTCTTTGCTGCAATTTTAATGTCTATTTTCGCTTATGTTATTGCTATGGGTGCTTATGTAGTGGCGCTTGCACTCTCCTATGCACGAGCAATCCAACTTTATGTTATGGCGGCTTTCTCACCACTTCCAGCATCTTTTCTTGGGATTGATGAAACAAGGCAATGGGGAGTTAACTTCTTTAAGAACTTCTTAGCAGTTGCGCTCGCAGGGTCGATTATGCTCTTCACTCTGCTGGCCTTTCCCTTTATTCTTGGGGCAATCGTAGGAACTCAGTCAACTGAGTTTACCTGGTCAAATACGTCTGGTTTTCTTATAACGGTACTAAAGATGCTATCTGTTGATGTGGTGCTTTTAATTGGCCTAATTAAAAGCGGTGCTTGGGCAAAAGATATCTTGGGAGGATAGATCTAGTAAGAAGAAAGGAATTACCATGAGCACACAAGAAAAGAGTTCCGATAGAACCTTTAATGGGATCGTACTTAGTATTCCTAAAAAATACGCTTACCTTCATCATTTCACTACAAAAGAAGGAGAAGAGCGAGTAGTTATCAAATTGCCTCCTCATATGCCTGAAATGGATACACTAACGGGTAGATTTAACCCTTCTGGAATGGCTTTATTTTGTAGTCCAGCACAGCTTAAGTCTTACGAAAATGACCCTGGTTACTATAGTGTTATCCTGCCATCTCAAAACTCTCATGGAGCAACTTGGGAAGTTAAACTACATTGGTCGCGTGGCCATTGGGAGCATCCTGATAGCGCAGACGATAATAAATCAAAGGGGAATTTCATCGTAGACGATGAGGGAACGGAAACAGTATCAGCTCAGGAGCTTTCTGACGCTCTTCAAGCAAGACGTGAAGCTGTCCGAAAATTCGCCTCTTCGTCCCAGGTTATTAAGAACAACAAAAATGGGAGCTCTCTGCATAAAGAAGGTACTCAAAGTATTACTGCCGCCAAAAGACTAAGTGGAGTCCGACAAGAACAATCCAACATATTACGGTAGTATGCTAAAAAGGAGATATCTCCCGTTTTTTCTTGTGTTTTATATTGTGAGCGACCTTATTTTTGCTGTATAATTACTATATATCGCAATTAGTCACTGCGATACCTCTTTGGGTGTTATCTTTCTAGATAACACCCTATTTTTATGTTGCCTTATCTAAATTTAATCTCGTGAATCAAAACTTTGTTCAGATTTTATATAGGTATGAGAACCTTTTTCATTAATGCCTCTAGAAGCAGCTCTCATGTTCTTTCCTTCTTCTCTTAACGATACTCGCACAGGTTTTTCTTGGTAGATTTGGGTAGAATGTGCATCTTCTCTCAGAAGTTTAAGAACATCGTGCGTTTTCCCAATATTTGTAAGGGTAGCCGCTTGAGCACACTGTACAAACCATGGAAATTTTTCCTGTAATTCCTTAATTACTTTGGCAGCCTCATAGACAGCAAGGGTGTCTAGCGACTCATATCCTGAATACTGTGTATGTACAAAACCCTTGTCCTGCATAAAGGATCTTATTTCACTCCAGGCGCGTTTGTAAGCGCTTGGAGTGTCTCCAGGATAGTGGCATTTAAGCTTTTCAATATTAAGATCAAAATGGAAGGCTTTGCGTGAAGTTTCCATAGGGTTAAAGTTAGCCATAAATACGTTCTGGATTGTGTCTTCTAAGAATCTCTATAAGATCAAAAGGTATTCGTTCTTCCTCAAAGAATGTTATTGAGGAGATATTTTTCATAACCACCGGATCTTTTGAGAGCTCCTCTAAAGCTCGATATTGTGCGAACAATTGATCTTCTTGTCCTAATCTTGCATGCCATTTGTTGTAGCTAAGGCGTTCTACGTCATACTGGGAGATACTTTCATTTACATAGTCGTATAGCTCATCTGTGGTATAGCCGTTCTTTTGAGCCTTTTTCTCATCAAAGGTTACCGTGAAGCTCCAAGGAAGGTCTTCTGTCTCTACCATCTTGTCTCCTTTAGTTGTCCTCTTGCCAAATCTCTGGATATTTTGCCTGGCACCATTTACGAAACAAAAGCCAAGGAAGTGTTACGGGAAATAGCATAATTATAAAACCCCACTTAATGAGTGGTATTAATAGATTTATGACAATTACAATCATCGCTGCCATTTGATTCTCCCAAACACTTGTTCTTATCAGTAATTAGTATATATCAGTTTCTTCTAATTCTTTCAAATTCTCTAAATACGTAAGACCTCCTATGGCTTTCTCCTGTAAAGACTCTGTCGCTTTCTCTGTTTGATTTTGTTCTTGCTCTTGAGCAGCTTCTTCCGTTTTGGCCTTCTCTAAAGCTTTAAGGGAATAACCAAATCTTTGGCAAATTTCCTCATCGGTGTCTAACGGATAAGCACGTCTCAAATAGTCAAATAACCTTACAGCCTTCTCGTTCATACTTGTCGTCACCGCATCTGAGTAACATTGAACCTCTTGGTTAGCAAACTTAATAGCATTTATCATTTCACCACCCTGTCTAAACACAACTTTTTCTCCGTCCACGCTTATCTTTGCTACTCCTAAGAGTTCCTCAGCAGAAACAAGTCGCACAAAACGACCAGGTTCACGCCCAGCGTAGTAAACTGTCCGATTGGATTCGCCGTCTTTTGTCGCTGTCGTATATTGATCAACAACAGTTGAATACCAATAAACTTCCAGCACAAGACCTTGTTGCTCTAAAAGATCAAGACGCAAATCAAATTCAGATGTGATGTTGCCTCCTTCTCCCTCGCTAGCAAAAGGCTCCATTGTAGTAAAGGTTTCTGTGTTAAACTCACTTACTTTTCCCTCAAGGTAATATACGACAATCCTCATAGTTATCTTTGTCTCCTGTCCTTATCTTGTCTCGTATCCTTCTGAGCTACTTTTCTCTGTGTTTTTTGAGCATCATATGTGCTTTGTTTTTTTGATATTGATCTCAGGGTGATCTGCTTTTGTTTTCTTAGCTGAGGTTTACCTATATCTTCTTTTTTATAGGAACTTTCTGGTACTTCATCGCGAAGGTTAATCTTTTCTGCCACCTTCATTGCTCTGTCGACTCTTATATAATCCGAAGAACCCTGATTCAGACCTTTTAAAGCACTCTTATAATCACTTGTATGAACAATATTGAATTCTCTGTTAGTTTGCAGCATATCGGCAACATCCTTTAAGGTAGTTGTTCCATCACATGCAAGCCACCCGATTGTTCGCATCTTATCTATTGCAAAATACTCTAAAGAAACAAGAGTTATCGCTCGTCTTTCCTCAGAAACCCTTTTCTGGTCCTTTTCTTTAATCCGTTGAGAATCCGCTTCATTCAATCTCTCAATCACTACATTTCGGCTATATTGCTTTCCAAGAGTCATTCCTCCGGCACACCAGGTGTTATGAGTAATATGTGTGTAAAGATAGTCGCCCTTTTTTGTACGTCCAAGCTTTACTCCTAGCTCCCTAAGAGCATCCATAAACTCTCGTTCTGTGCATGAAAGCTCTCTTGCTATACGAATACGTGCTCTAAGGTCTTCTTTCCAAGACCAACCTCTATCTTTTAGTACGGCAAGCTCAGAGCGTGTGTAGTAATTATCCTGACGTGTCACACCTCTTTTATAAGTTTTAGTTCTTGATTCTTTTCTTTCAACGGAAAACCCTCGAAGAGCGCTTTTTTCTTCTGTTGTTTTTTCCCAGTCAAATGCTTTCCATCCACGCTTTTTTGCCATATCTTGAGCAAGTCTTGAAATATCACGGACTCTGGTAGGGGTAAGCCACGGTGCGAGCCTTCTACCACTATTTAGATTTGTATTATTAACGATAAGGTGAGCGTGCAAAATCCCTCTCTCACCGTTTTTTAAGCGCTCATTTGAGTCGTTGTGATAAATAATTGCAATTTGGTATCCGGGAAATGCTTTTGAAGCCCATTCTGTTGTATATGTTCTAAGTTCTTCAAGCGAAATATTATCTTTAGGATCTGGTGAAAGCACATAATGGTTATACGTTCTTACTTTGCCTCCATTAACAGAGCGATCATTGCCGTAAACTTCACGCGTCTCATCCATTTGTGCCGACCAGCTCATACCTGTGCGAGAATCGTTCTCCTCAAGCTCAAGAAAGTCACGAGCGAGTGCACGCCCATTTTTTTCTAAGTATTCTTGTACGAAACGACAGGAGGTATGCCCTGATATTGGTTTTACATAGGGCATAATTATTTTTGTCTCGAGTCAGGTAAATCAGCTTTCAAAAGTACTCTATCTTCAAGCTTTTCTACTATCTTTAAAAGCTCCTCCATACCCTCTTTGGCATTTTTTAAATACTGAAGCGCCTCTGCGGCATATCGAACAACTTCTTCCGCTCTTTTAGCATCTCTTGGAGGATTTCCATACCGCGCTCCAATAACGTTGAGTGCTCTAACTCCTTGATTGTAATTTGATCCCCAACGCCTCGATTCAATCAGAAGTTTTTTCCAGGTAGTCGAATCAATCACAATAGTCGCATCTTTGTCATCAGAAGTGCCTAATAAAGATATTGGCAGTTGCGCAAGAAATCTCATATAAGATGAAGCTGACATTCCATAGTCTGATGCCTTTATAATAATCGCTTCTTTTTCAGACGCAGTAAGACGGACATGTAGATTACTGTGCCTTACCGCTTTTTTCCTAGAGGTCATAGTTGGCCTTTCTCTTGATATCGGTTCGACTGATGTGGAGTTGTCAAACCTTGCTTTATTCGGTTTGATTGAAGCTTATCACAGCTTTAGGGGCGCGGGGCCTCCCCCGCAAAACAGAATGAGCCAAAAGGCGAAGAACTGTTTTCGACGAGATATTACGAGGAGGAAGGAAGTCGCTTTTAACTTCCTGGACAAGTGTACTTTGTATACACAAAACGAAGTTGTGTATACAAAGTACGATACTTGCTACTACATCCAAATTTGTATACACACTGATGTAGTGTAGCCCTATGATGTGTTTTCAACATCTTCTCTGATGATGCAGTCTGCATTTCTAAATCTTAAGTTTTCA
This sequence comes from Lancefieldella sp. Marseille-Q7238, assembly GCF_949152215.1. Classification (GTDB taxonomy): domain Bacteria; phylum Actinomycetota; class Coriobacteriia; order Coriobacteriales; family Atopobiaceae; genus Lancefieldella. The sequence continues at coordinate 70,272 of NZ_OX424407.1, read as the reverse complement.
ATAGTCGTGTGCGTAGAGCCATCACACAAGCTCGTAGCACACGGTTCACTGTTGGAAACTTAAAACCTCATACTTTATCATTTTTGAATTTACTGTAAGCTCAATGTTTCCAGAATTGCCACCAAATGTGCTCTCTTTTTTGTATAGAATCTTCAATTGCCGGTTTATCCATAGCTTGTAATATCTGCGATGCCTTAAGACTATCCGTAACTTTGTCAGTAACCTCAAGAAGCTTGTTGGCTAGTTTCTCATTTTTCTCTTTTTCATCAAAATACAAAGCTTGCCAATCAACATCTTGATAACACTTCTGGGTTATATATGTATCTTTTTCTTGTATTTCATTTTGTATTGCATCATATCCTTTTTGTATTGCAAAACGTATTGCATCTGATTGAGTAATTTGTTGCGTTACTACAATCTCTTTCAACTGTTCAATACTTGTTTCTTCAAGTCTAAAAGTCTTAGATTTCATGTATTACTCCGTATTGCAGTTAAGACAATTCCTATGTTGTAATCCATTCATAAATGTGACTAAGACCAATTCGTTTTCTTGAACACACCTGATCGCCATTCCTGAAACATACTCACAAGAAACACAACTAAAGAAATCACAGTTATACAAAAAGCAAGAGTTACTGTTAGTTCTATTCCACCAATGCTTCCATCGGGCATTTTCCATGTTATGATCCCAAAACCGCTTTGTCTCTCTAGCTCCAAAAAGATAAAAAACGATGCTATCCCAAGTAAATAAAGAGCAAATGAAATAAAGATTCTAAGGTCTCTTTTAGGATTGCTGCTTTTAGACATAGTTTCTCCTTATTGCATACCATAAGTCTTTACTACCTTTCATTATATAAGGAGGATTGCATGACAAGAGCGGGTAAGTATCTTAATGAGCTTGAAAGATTCGTTATCGAAGTTGAATTAGCTGACGGTAATACTATTTCAGGAATAGCACGTAAACTCGGCCGCGCTCGTTGCACAATACAAAGAGAAATAGCACGCGGAAGCTGTGAGCAAATAGATAGCCGATTTCTCACAATAAATCTTGTTTATAAAGCCGACTATGCTCAAATGATGTCTATTCGAAGATCAAGTGCAAAAGGATGCGCTCTAAAAATAGGAAAAGATATGGCCTCTGCTCACCAACTCGAGACCTTAATCAAAAACAATCACTGGTCTCCAGCAGCTGCACTAGGCTACGCTAAAAGAAAGAAACTCATTTCGACAATAGTAAGCGTTCCAACACTATATTCCTATATTAAAAATGGCGTTCTCTCAATCAACGAAGATGATCTTCCGAGACGTGGATCACAGAAAAGACGAGCAGCGAGAAGATATAGACAGTCTCATCGCAACTTACGTGGCAAGTCTATTGAAGAGCGTCCGAAAAAGGTTCTTGATAGAAAGGAATGGGGACATTGGGAGGGAGATCTTATTGTTGGATCCTCCAACACAAAAGTTTCCTATCTAACCCTTCTTGAGCGTAAAACACGATATGTTATTGCTATGCGTGTTAACTCAAGAAAGAAATATGAGACTCCCCATTGCCTTGATGCACTTGAAAGGTATTTTGGAGAAACCTTTAGTAATGTATTCAAAACAATCACTTTTGATAATGGAAGTGAATTTTCCGACTGGGAAAGTATGGAAAGATCCTGTCTTAAAGATGAAAAGAGAACCCATATCTACTATGCTCATCCTTATTGCAGTTCAGAAAGAGGAAGTAACGAAAATTGTAACGGCCTTCTACGTAGAGCAGGCTTTAAAAAGAGTTCAAACCTTGGCTCTATAAAGCCAGAAGAAGCCGTAAAATTTATCTCGTGGGTTAATTCCCTACCAAGACGAATATTAGGCTTCCAAAGCGCTTTGGAAGCCTTTAGCGCAGATTATAGAAGTGTCTACGGCGTAACAAAAATATCATCTTTTCAAGAAGTTCCTCAATTGTATGCAACTGGGTAATGTGTTAACATTTTTGAAAATAAACTGCATCACTTCATTTTTAATTTTTCAAACCGCTTGATTTTTCACTATTCTCAGCACGCCCCTAAGCTTCTCAGTTTTATCAAAAAAGCAAAACGCTCTAGAATGTCAGCAAACGATACATCTCTTGTTTGGCGGTATTCATGTTTCCCGACTTTCTGGATGGCCCAGCTGATGACGTCGCGCAAAGATTGCTCGGTTGTCTATTTACACGCACTGTCACCTATGCTGGCGAGAAACACGTGCTGGTCGCGCGTATTGTTGAAACCGAAGCCTATGATGAGAGTGACCCCGCCAGCCACGCCTTTGGCGGCAAAACCGAGCGTAACGCCGCTATGTACGGACCAGCCGGCCATCTCTACGTCTATCTTTCATACGGCATGCATTTCTGCTGCAATGTAGTCTGTGGCAACAACGCTCACGGTGCCGGTGTCCTTATCCGCGCTGTTGAGCCGATCTCAGGAATTGATGTAATGCGCGCACTTCGTGAAAGCAAGAAAGTCCATAAACATTTCTTACGTGACCGCAATCTCACCAATGGTCCTGGCAAGGTTTGCGCTGCTCTCAGCATTGATTGCGCACTCTACGGTCATGATCTTCATAACGCTCCCCTTGTGCTCTCTGTCGGTCCCCTTTATGCCAACGAGCACATTCTCGCAACGCCGCGCATCGGCATCAGTAAAAACGCCGATGCGCTCAGGAGGTTTTCCATTGCAGGAAATCCTTACGTATCAAAATAATTCATCGCACGCTTTCAGAACACCAACGAACGTCTAACACACGCCCTGCGCCATCATGGCGTCAGCAACTTTCAAGAAGCCCGCAATATTAGCGCCAAAGATAAGGTTGCCGGGGTGTCCGTACTTCTCGGCAGCTTCAGAAGCGGCAGCGTAAATATTTGCCATAATATCCTGAAGCTTAGAATCAACCTCATCAAAGGTCCACGAAAGATGCTCGGCGTTTTGGGACATCTCAAGACCGGAAACGGACACGCCGCCAGCATTAGCCGCCTTTCCGGGCGCGAAAAAGACGCCATGTTCCACCAGACAGTTGGTAGCTTCAAGCGTTGTAGGCATGTTGGCGCCTTCAACCACAAAACGCGTACCGCCGGAAATCAGTTTTTGAGCGTCTGTAAGCTCAAGCTCGTTTTGCGTGGCGCAAGGCATGGCGATATCGCACTTCTCGCCCCATGGACGCTGACCTTCATGATATACGGCGTTTGGACGAGCTTCCGCGTACTCCTTGATACGAGCGCGGCGGACTTCTTTAACATCTTTCAAAAGCTCAATGTCAATGCCTTCAGGATCGTACACATAACCGGAAGAATCGGAAACGGTAATGACGTGAGCGCCCAGCTGTTGAGCCTTCTGAGCAGCATAAATGGCAACGTTTCCGGAACCTGAAATGCAGACCGTCTTGCCGTCAAGCGACTCGTTCTTCTCGGCAAGCATATGTGTAAGGAAATAAACCGCGCCGTATCCGGTTGCTTCCGTGCGGGCAAGAGAACCGCCAAACGAAAGTCCTTTGCCGGTCAGTACACCGGACCATTCGTTGCGCAGGCGCTTATATTGGCCAAACATATAGCCAATCTCGCGCGCGCCCGTACCAATATCACCGGCTGGAACATCGGTGTCAGGACCAATATGGCGGCAGAGTTCCGTCATGAACGACTGACAAAACGCCATCACTTCTCGATCGGACTTACCCTTGGGATCAAAGTCAGAACCTCCCTTGCCGCCGCCCATAGGAAGCGTGGTCAGAGAGTTTTTGAAAATCTGCTCAAACCCAAGGAATTTTAGGATTGAAAGGTTGACGGAGGGGTGCAAGCGCAGCCCGCCCTTATACGGTCCGATTGCTGAATTGAATTCAATACGATACCCCCGGTTGACCTGAACCGTCCCAGCGTCATCAACCCAAGGAACACGGAACACGATGATACGCTCGGGCTCAACCAAACGCTCAAGCAGTGACGCTCGTTCAAACTCGGGATGCGCGTCAAGAGCGGGTTGAATTGTCGTCAAGACCTCGCGCGCCGCCTGAATGAATTCCGGCTGGTCAGCATAGCGCTCCTCCAGCTCAGCAATAATCTTCTCGGAATAGCTCATAGTGCTCCCTTCATTAGTGTCTTTAACAGGATACGTCTGCTTGGCGAGAAGATTGCCCTTCTTACCAAGTTGAAACAAAATGAAAACATGAATTTCACTGTCAAATTTCAAATTGAGCATTGCTGCAAACGACAGACTCCCCTATACTTTTCTTTCGGCTCGGGGTGTAGCGCAGCTTGGTAGCGCAACTGCTTTGGGAGCAGTGGGTCGCTGGTTCGAATCCAGTCACCCCGACCAGCTTTTGTACGTTTTGCTCTATGCGGCGGTAGTTCAATTGGTAGAGCATCAGCCTTCCAAGCTGACTGTTGCGGGTTCGAGTCCCGTCCGCCGCTCCATTTTTTCTTTCATATCACACGCTTTAAGCTGTAGTTAGCGCTTATGGCACAACGCTTATGGCAAGAAGCGTTACTAACGACTAGCGCCCCTACATAAGCCGATACCATTACACAAAACGCCCTTAAATGAACAATATGAAGCGCTTCTCGAGATGGCGAAACACCGCATACCCCACAATAAGCGCAGCAAAGGCGGCTACCACGCAACCCATGACGGTGCCGCGGGAAGGCAGCTGCTGGAACAACAGGCAATCCCGGATGAAGGTGACATAATGATACATAGGGTTGAAGCGCTCGACCTGCAACATCCAGGGAGACATGATATTTACCGAGTAAAAGAGCGGTGTGCCATACATCCATGCGGTCACAACTACGCTCCACAGGTGAATAATGTCGCGGAAAAAGACTGCTAGCGCGGAGAGCAAAAGCGAAACTCCCACACAAAACAGCGCTAAAAGCAGCAGCGCCACAGGCATAAGCAGTGCATACGCCGTAAGCGGTATTTGAAAGACTACCATAACCACCGCAACGGCAATAAGCGAGAACGCATAGTTTACCACAGCAAAAAGCACCTTTTGCACGGGGAAGACAAGGCGATTAATGCGCACCTTTTTAAGAAGACTGGAAGCGTCGATGATTGAGCGCATGCCCATCGTGGTGGCATCACTCATCAGCTGAAATGCCGTATTTCCCAAAATAAGATAGAGCGGATAGTTAACCACATCTGCCGCTCGATTACCCAAAAATGTAGAGAAGACTACCGCCATAACAATCATCATCAAAAGCGGATTCAAAACCGACCACACCACACCCAGCACACTGCGGCGGTATTTCAGTTTGAAGTCCTTGCTCACAAGCTGACGCAAAATGAACTGATCGCGCTGCTTTGCCGGATACCAGGCATTGCGTCCATCAATGCTACTTTTGACGTCCTTCTCGGCACTTTTTGAAGATTCAGCCACTGCGGCATCCCTTTCCCAAACCGATTGTTTGCCGAATAATCGTAGCACAGGAAAGCATATGCAGCTAAACTAAGAGAGTATGCGAGAAATCTATCCAAGGAGTCTCATGGCACACTCCCCGCTTGGCCACACGCTGGTCATTGCTAATCCTGCAGCTCACAGTGGTAAAGGAGCAGCAGGCGCTGAATTTGCCCGCCACTTCCTGGAGAGTTACGCCTCCGCGACAAACGGCTATGAAATCCGCTTCACCGCTGACATGGGTGACGCGGTCCCTCTTGCTTCCTCCTCTGAGCATTTCGATACCGTACTGGCGCTCGGAGGCGACGGAGTAATTCACGAAGTAGTCAATGGCCTCATGAAGATTGCTCCCGACAAGCGGCCGGCGCTCGGCATTATTCCCATGGGTTCAGGTAATGATTACGCCCGCACGCTCGGCATGAAAATCAACGATGTAGAAGCCGCTCTGGCACAGCTCGTACGCGGTCACATACTCCCCATTGAGCTGGGTTTTGTTAATGGGGAATATTTTACAGAAACGCTTTCGTTTGGCCTGGACGCAGCCATCGCGCTTGATACGACCGCCCGCCGCGCTCATGACACCAGCCAGGAAGGCGAAACGCTCTTCTTTACCTCCGGCCTCAAAATACTTTCCGCAGGGTCGAAAGGATACGCATGCTCCGTTTCGTTTGATGGCGAGAAGCCCTTCGAACTTCGAGAACTTATACTGGCGTTTCAGGTTGGTCCGACGTACGGCGGCGGCTTTAAGATATGTCCGATGGCCTCGCCAACCGATGGCAGATTGACGGTCTGTTACAACTCAAAGGTTCCCGGAATTCCCCGCCTGCTGTCTCTTTTTCTGTTGGCCAAAAAAGGGCGGCACGTCAATTCAAACATCATTGAGCAGCGCCATATCGACAGAGCTGTAGTAACGTTTGCGGAGCCTGTTCCCGTGCAGGTCGATGGAGAAGAGCTCCCTTATGCCGACACCTACGAGGTACAGGTATTGCCGCGAGCGCTACGCGTTGTCATGCCGTAAGTCGCGGCTCAAATCTGTCACAAGTACGTAAAAAGGTGTTACGCGAGAAAGTCGTCGTTTTGTAACAAAAAGCCTTGACTGCCGCAAAGCAGCCAAGGCTTACATAAAGCATACGGGCAGCAGCTAGCGAGCTTCAGCCTCAAGGAGCGTGCGCACTTCAGCCGAAGTGTCGAGTTCAAGAGCACGATTTGTTAAATTATCAGCCTCTGCTTTGCTCCACGCCGCAAGCGTCTTGCGCGTGCGGAGGACGGAAGGAGCCGACACTGAGAACTCACCCAGGCCAAAGGAAATCAGAATCGGAATGAGCAACGGATCGGCCGCGGCCTCACCGCACATACCAACCATAATACCGGCTTTGTTGCCCTCTTCAATAACGCGCTTCAGCGAGCGAAGAACTGCCGGCTGATAGACCTCATAGAGATAGGCGACGCGATCGTTGCCTCGGTCTGAGCACATGGTATAGCCGATAAGATCGTTGGTGCCGATAGAGAAAAAGTCGCATTCTTGAGCCAGCTTGTCAGCAATGAGAGAGGCAGCAGGGGTCTCAATCATGGTTCCGACTTCGATATCCTTGTTGTATGCAATACCACGCTCATCAAGATCGTGCTTGCACTCCTCAACGAGAGCCTTTGCCTGTCGAACTTCCTCGACGGTAGTCACAAGCGGCAACATAATTTTAATATCACCGAACGCAGAAGCGCGCAGCAGCGCCGTCAGCTGAACCCTATACTGCTCCGGATTGTTAAGGCAGTAGCGAATGGCGCGGAATCCCATAAAGGGGTTCTCTTCCTTTTGCATATTGAGGTACGGGATGTCCTTATCGCCACCAACATCAAGCGTACGGATGATGACAGGCTTGTCTTTCATACGAAGAGCCACCTTTTGGTAGGCGACGAACTGCTCTTCTTCAGACGGAAGCTCCTTGGCATCCATGAACAGAAACTCTGAACGGAAGAGACCTACACCTTCAGCGTCAGCTTCAATAGCGCTGTTCGCATCATCGGGATTACCGATATTGGCAACAAGGAGAACCTTCTTACCGTCGGCCGTTACGGTATCTTTACCACGAAATGCTTCAAGAGCGGCCTTTTCCGCAGCATATGCCTCTGCCTGAGCGGTGTAATCGGCAAGTTCAGCGTCGGAGGGATGATAGATGACCTTACCGTGCGTTCCGTCAACAATAATCGTCGCACCGGTCGCTACCTTTTTGGTAATGTCAGCAACGGACAGAACCGCGGGAATCTCAAGAGCGCGCGCGATAATCGCCGAGTGAGAAGTACGGCCACCTGTTTCGGTAATGATGCCGCAGACATGCTCTTTGTCAATGTCAGCGGTCATGGAAGGCGTCAGCTCATGGCAAACGATGACGGAGTTCTCGGGCAGCGTTGAAAGATCTACAACGTCTTTGCCGAGAAGGTCAGCGAGCAGCCCCGTTTTGACGTCAGCTACGTCTGCTGCGCGTTCACGGAAGAGCTCGTCCTCCATGCCTAAAAACATGGTGTAGTACGTATCATAGGCGTCAACGACGGCCTGCTCCGCGCAGGTTCCTCCGTCAATCGCGCCTATAACCATATCTTTAATGCCCTCGTCTTCGGCAAACTCAATGTGAGCTCCCATAATTGCCGCGGCTTCTGGACCGACGGTCTTGGTCATGCGCTCAATCTGAGCGTTTGTCTGTCCGACAAACTTGACAACAGCTTCAGCATAGCGGGCTTTCTCGGCGGCTGCATCCTCAACAGGGTGCGGCGTAAAGGAAAGATCCGGCGCAACAGCTACTTGGGCATTTCCGATACCAATACCATTAGACGCGTTGACTCCCTCGTACATAACCACTCCTTACATACGCCGCTAACGCGGCACACCTACATCCCCCAACCGCCTTACGTACGGCGGCAAACCAACTATGTAACAGTAAGGTGTCCGCTATTTTGCTCCGGAATCACTCTTTGTGTGCGAATGATGCATGCCAAGCCAGTCTTTCTCGCGAGCATCAGCCTTTGCATGATTCGCCTTAATCTCTTCCGCGATTGCGGCAGGCATTTCGCGGCCCATTTTCTTATACAGGGCTGTGACAACGCGATCGATGGTAGCGCGCTTGGCGATGCCTTTGCTTGCTGCCGTTGCCGTACCGCAAGCAGACGCGTAGATAAGCGAGGTTTCATAATCAAAGCCCTGAGTGGTCTTGGCCAAAAAGCCACCGACCATAGAATCGCCGGCGCCGGTTGCGTTGACCAGATGGATTTTCACCGAAGGCACCACATGAGTCTCGCCGTATTCGTCCAAAAGAAGCGATCCCGAACCGCCGCAAGAAACGATTACGTTACGCGCGCCGCCCTCCTGCAGTTGTTGGGCAAACGGAACGCACTCCTCCGGAGTTTCCGGAGCGGCGTTAAAAATGCGCCCAATTTCATGATTGTTCGGCTTAATGAGGAACGGACGTCCCTTGATAGCCTCCATGAGAAGCTGGCCGGGAGCGTCAACAACAAACTGAATACCGCGGCCGGCAAGTTGCTGCATCAGACGCGTATAGATGTCCTCAGGAAGCGAATTTGGAATCGAGCCGGTTAGTACCAGCGTGTCTCCCGAGCCAACTACGTCCATGCGCCTCAAAAGCTCATCGACTTTTTTCTCGGGGATGCGAGGCCCCATGCCATTAACCATGGTCATAACGATGCCATCCAGCTTGACATTGATGCGCGTAAAGCCGGAATCAAGTTTTACAAAGTTACTGGGAATGCCCTGCTTTTGAAGGTCACTCAGAAGATAATCGCCCGTAAATCCCGCGACGATGCCCATAGCGACCGTTACCACGTCAAGTTCGTTCAGCAACGTGGAAACGTTAATGCCATTGCCGCCGCAATGCAGCTCCTCAGCTTGCGAGCGGTTGGTAAAGCCCATGTCAAGTGTGTTTGGTTGCATTACGTAGTCAAGCGCAGGGTTCAATGTCATTGTGTAAATCACGACAATTCCTCCATGACGAAAGGCATTAAACATGTACTGTCTAGTATGACGCATTTTTCTGTTTTAGGCACACAAGAATGGGAGTTTTCTAGCGAATCGCTATAACAAAGCACCCCGACAGGTGCCGGGGTGCGTCAATGCAATGGTGGATCGTCAGGGGTTCGAACCCTGGACCTTGGGATTAAGAGTCCCCTGCTCTGCCAGCTGAGCTAACGATCCAAAAGCTTCAAAATGGGGTGGGAAAAGGGGCTCGAACCCTCGACCTACGGAGCCACGGTCCGTCGCTCTGCCAACTGAGCTACTCCCACCGTTTAGCCACCTCTTGAAGCAGCTAAATCATTATTACAGAACTCGCCGATTATGCAACCCCTATTTTCAAGTTTTCCATGCGACTTCTCTCAACTGTCATTGAATTGCAGACACTATCTCAGAGACTTTCTTTTCCCACGAGCTCCAGCAACGCTTTGTCAAGACGCTCAAGCGCCTCGTCAATCTCCACACGCGGAGCCGCCAGGTTCCATCTCTTAAAACCATCGGCCGCCTTGCCAAAAAACACGCCGTCAGTAAAGAAAAGCTGCGCTTTGTTCTCGAGAAAATCGTCGAGCTCCTCATGCGTAAGGCCCAACGCACGAAAATCAAGCCATTGAAGATACGTTCCCTTGACGGGGATAAGACGGACTTCAGGGTGCTTCTCGGCAAAAAAGTTGATAACGTGGTGTTGATTGGCGTCAACAGCCACGATGCAGGCGTCAAGCCATTTTTCGGCATAGTTGTAGGCAAGCTCGCAGGCTTTGAAGCTGATGGGATTGCAGGAGGTCGTATGGTTTTCGTTCATGCGCGTGTTAAGACGCTCTCGCAGCTCAGGATTACTTACGATGATGTTTGAAAACTGGGTACCGGCGAGGTTGAAACTCTTTGAGGGCGAAGTGCAGGTAATCGTCCGCGCAACGATAGAGGGTGTAACCGTTTCAAAAACCGTGTGGCGCGAACCCGGCATGATGAGGTCATGGTGTATCTCGTCAGAGACTACGAGCAGTTCATATTTTTCGGCAATCTTGGCAATGCGGAGAAGTTCTTCTTCCGTCCACACGCGCCCTGCGGGATTGTGTGGCGAACAAAAAATCAACAAGGTATTGCTGGCATCTGACGCGAGCTTCTCAAAGAGATCAAAATCGATGTCGTATGTGAGGTCATCATTCAGAATCAGTGGGCACTCGACAAGCGTACGATGGGAGTGTTCCACAGCCAGATAGAACGGATGGTAGACCGGCGTAAAAATGATAACGCCCTCATCAGGCTTGGTAAATTCTTCTACCGCTGAAAAAATAGATGGAACCACGCCAGCGGAATTCAAAATCCATTCCGGTTCAATATGCCAGTTGTGTCGCCGCGCCATCCAGCTGGCCACCGCTTCTTTCATCTCGTCCGTTGGCTCTGAATACCCGAGCACCGCCGTATCAATGAAACGCTTCAGACCGTCAACAATCTCCGGAGCAGTATGAAACTCCATGTCGGCAACGGAAAATGGAACAATATGCGGCGGCAACTCAGGGTGAGCGCTGCGCATGGCGTTCCACTTGCGGGAACCCTCCCGACTGCGGTCAACACGAGATTCAAAATCGTAGGTCATGAAGCCTCCAAAGCAAAGAGTACCGGTTTTATATGCCAAAAAGAATATGGGACTCACAACGAGCGCCGCAAGAATAGCACAGTTTGCAGCGCATGCTCCGCCGGCGACTTTCGCATTCCATAAAAGGTAGCCGGCGCTTACAGAGACAATCGCAGCACGCGTCTGTGCACGTTTCGACAATTACGCATGATGAAATAATTCTGCGCACTTTTATCAATCGATTTTTGTAGTGCCGTTGCTATAATTGAATGCGCACATACGTCCCCTTAGCTCAGTTGGATAGAGCATCGGTCTTCTAAACCGCAGGTCAGGCGTTCGAATCGCCTAGGGGACACCAGAAATTTCAGCCGCTCGGCTAAGTCGAGCGGCTTTTTATTGTAAATGCAACACTTCGCTCCAAGAGTTAAACATAAAGAGTCTCTCTCAAATACTCGGCAATCTGAACGGCGTTGGTAGCGGCGCCTTTTCGGATTTGATCGCCACAGCAGAAGAAGGTCAGTGCGTGCGTGCCTTCCGGTGCGGAAAGATCCTCGCGAATACGTCCTACATACACAAGATCTTGATCAGACGTTTCAAGCGGCATAGGGTAAGCAAGCGCTGCCGGATCATCAACAACCTTGACGCCAGGGGCGCCCTCAAGTACGAAACGAGCTTCGTCAGCGGTAATCGGGCGTTCAAACTCAACGGTAATGGCTTCAGAGTGAGAGCGCATGACCGGCACACGCACACAGGTGCAGCTTACACGCAGGTCAGGCAAGTGCATAATCTTTCGACCTTCGTTTTGCATCTTCATTTCTTCAGAGGTATACCCTGCCTCGTCAAAGCCGCCAATTTGCGGAATCAGATTGGCGGCCAGTTGGTAGGCGAAAGGTGCAGTCTTTTCTATTGGCTCGCTCGCGACAAGACATGCCATCTCACGTTCGAGCTCTTTGAGTCCCGGCAGACCGGCGCCCGACGCGGCTTGATAGGTAGACACAATCAGCCGTTTTACACCCGCAGCCTGATGAAGCGGCCAGAGAGGCACCAGGCCGATAATGGTTGCGCAGTTAGGGTTGGCGATAATACCGTGGTGTCCCTTGATATCTTCCGCATTAATCTCAGGAATGACCAAAGGAACATTCTGATCTAAACGAAACGCGTGGGAATTATCCACGCACACGCAGCCGCGCCTGACCGCCTCGGGCAGAAGTTCTTTTGCCTGAGCATCTCCTGCCGCTCCAAGCACAATGTCAACGTTTTCAAAAGCATCGGGCTCAGCTTCCAGCACTTGGATCTTCTCGCCACAAAAATCAACGAAACTTCCGGCGGAGCGAGCGGAGGCCAACAGAACCAGTCGGGAAACGGGAAACGCGCGTTCCTCCAGACAGCGCATCATTTGCGTACCTACCACGCCGGTAGCGCCTACAATCGCTACGACTTTTCCGTTTGCGGCGACGTCAGAATTCTTTTTTAGAGAGCTAGCGGGACCTTCACATCTATGGATGGTGGCACCCTCATCCGCACGGACAGCGGAGTTTTCAATCATACGTATGAGCCTCTCTATCTCGAAACCATTTCATCGCGGACAAAACGCTCGTAAATGACGCGAATCGTGCGATCAAAATCCGCATTGTCAACGCCCACGATAATACTGATTTCTTCGGAGCTTTGCGTAATCATGCGAATGTTGATGTCGGCCTCGCCCAAAGCTCCGAAGATTTTGCCGGAGGTACCGGAGCGCTTTGACATATTACGACCGACTACAGAAACCAGCGCCAAGCGGTCTACCATCGTAATGTCGTCAGGCTCTATCTCATGGCGGATGTCGGCGATGATGGAATAGACGGTATCGCGCACATCGGCGGCATTGACCACAATGCCGAATGAATCGACACCCGTAGGAACATGCTCTACAGAAACGCCGTACCTCTCGGCTATATGAAGCGCCCGGGAAATGACACCCACCTCATTGGACATATGAGCCTTTTTGACATGTATGGCCATAAAGTCCTTACGGCCAGCAATACCGGTAATCAGATGCTCGCTCACATCGCCGTCAGCAGTTTCACGGATGACGGTACCCTTGTCCAAAGGGCTGTTGGTATTTTTGATTTGAATGGGGATATTGGCTTCACGAACGGGAAAGATAGCTTCTTCCTGCAAGACCGAAGCGCCCATGTAGGAAAGTTCGCGCATCTCGTCAAAGGTAATGCGTCCGATAGCACGCGGATGCTCAACCACATGCGGATCGGCGGAAAGAAAACCTGAGACGTCTGTCCAGTTTTCATAGAGACCCGCGTCTAGGCAGCGCGCTACAACGGCACCGGTAATGTCGCCACCACCGCGCTGAAAAAGTTTGATGGCGCCGTCAACCGTAGCGCCGTAAAATCCGGGGAGTACAAAGGAACCCTCGCGAGCAACCACATCCCGCAGACGCGAGGCTGTACGTTCCATATCCACAGTGCCATCGTGGTGAAATACGATTACATCAGCCGCGTCGACAAACGGCAGCCCCAGATACTCAGCCAAAAGGTTGCAGGTAAACCATTCGCCACGCGATACGACAAACTCAGGTGAATACTTCTTGATATGTGAGGCGAATTCATCAAATTTTTGAGCGACAGGCCACGAAAGTCTCAACCTGTCAGCAATTTCTTGAAAGCGCGCCTGAATATCAGCAAGCAGAGAGGTGCAGTCAACGTGATATTCAATGTGAGCGTTCACCAGCAGCAAAAGATCAGTGATTTTATTATCGCCACTAAAGCGCTTGCCGACAGCTGACGATACGATAAACCGGCGGTCAGGATCGGCATCGACAATATTCTTGACCTTCTCGAATTGCTCGAAAGACGCAACGCTTGACCCGCCGAATTTCACAATTTTGATCATGATTGGTCCCTCTCGCCCAGAGCCGCCATAAACGATGTAGAGTCGGTTTTGAGCGCGCCCTCGAGAAGTTCTCGCGCTTGAACGGCGATTATATCATGTACCACATAGGCACCCGGCTCATATACCGTACTGTCAGGAATGGCTGCGTTGGTGCGAATTACATACGAAGAGCGCAAAAGGTCAGGATCGTACCTGAGTGCCGGTGCGTCCGCGCGCGCACATGGATATACAGGATAATTTCCGCGCGCCACATCGATAATGTCCTGCACAACCGCGTTCGCCGTCGGATTACCTCCGGCGCCTTGTCCGTAGAATTTCAGCTCACCGATTGTGGCGCCTGTCAGTGAAATCATATTGAAGTTGGAAACAACATGCGATTCAAGGGACTCGATTGGAACAGCCACGGGCTCAACCGCTACCGCATACCGCCCATCCTCACATACGCCGTGGCCAAACAGTTTCACGGTACGTCCATGGTTGCTGAAAAACGCAAGATCGCGACGGGTAAGATTGCGGATACCCGAGGTAGGAACCGCAGTCGTACACAGCGTATCAAAGGCAACCGTTGCGGAAATAACCGTCTTGGCGCAAACGTCAAAACCGTCGATATCCGCGGAGGGCTCGCGCTCGGCATACCCTAACTCCTGCGCTTTGCCAAGCGCCTCAGCAAAATCGGTACCGTCTTTTTGCATTGAGTACACAATATAGTTTGTGGTGCCATTCATAATGCCGTAAAAGCTGGTAATAGCGTCAATTCGCTTGGCCTTTTCAATGCCAGCAATCCACGGAATGCCTCCGCCGACGCACGCTTCAATACGAAGGGCGGCGCCGCTCTTCTCGCCCGCGGATACGAAATCGGCAAAGTATGCCGCGACGACCGCTTTGTTTGACGTAACAACATGCTTTCCGGCTAAAAGTGCACGAAGCAGATACTCATGAGCAGGCTCAAGACCGCCCATGCATTCAACTACGACATCAATGGTAGGATCGCAGACGATAGTCTCGTATGAATCGGTCATGCGAACATCAGAAGGAGTGTATCCGGGACGCATCAAAATAGCGGCGAGTGTTACCTCATCCACGCGCTCATCGAGAATGCGCGCTACGGATTTGCCGACCGTACCGTACCCCAAAAGGGCAACCTTAAGCGGCCTTGTAGTTCTATGTGTTTTCATTACCAGGAGGCACTTCCCTTCTTTGAAAACCAGTGCGTCCGTTTGAGCAGTGCAGCCCGCGTACACGGACCGCGTCAACGCCTATCATTGAAATTCCGTTAACAATAATACGTGAGGGACGCCGAGTCTGACAGACCGTTAAAATACTTGAAACACGAAACTATGATGGCAGTCATATCTTCGGAGGATTCATGGACGTTCAGTACCACAGCACACGCAGCAGCCTTTCTTCTGTCAGCGCAAAACAAGCCGTTGTAAGCGGCATCGCTCCCGATGGAGGTCTCTTTGTCTCCGACGCGCTTGGCACAAAAGCCCTGGATCTAACCCGCATTTCAGGACAGGATTTTCATGCCACCGCCCACGACGTTCTTTCGACGCTTCTCGCAGACTACACTTCGGAGGAGATTGATGAGTGTATCCAAGGCGCCTATGGGCCGCAATGGGATACGCCTGCGATTACGCCTGTCACACCACTAGGAAATCACTGGCTGCTTGAGCTCTTTCACGGACCCACTTCAGCCTTCAAGGACATTGCGCTGCAAATGCTTCCCCGTTTGTTTACAAAAGCGCTTGCCGGCAGGAAGCGCAATGTCATGATTGTCACGGCAACGTCAGGAGACACCGGCAAGGCGGCGCTTGAGGGTTTCAAGGATATTCCCGGACTGGGAGTGAGCGTCTTTTATCCCGAAGGCAAGGTCTCAGATATCCAGCGCCTTCAAATGACCACGCAAACCGGGTCAAACGTTGCCGTATGCGCTGTTCGGGGCACCTTTGACAATGCGCAGACCGAGGTGAAGCGCATTTTTGCCGATAGCGAGCTTGCTGAGCACCTTCGTAGCGCCAATACGGCGCTCTCCAGTGCAAACTCTATCAATATAGGTCGCCTTGTTCCTCAAATCACCTATTACTTTGACGCCTACGCGCAGCTTGTTCGCCGCGGTGCCATTTCCCTGGGCGACCGAGTGAGCTTTTGCGTGCCGACAGGAAACTTCGGCGACGTCCTTGCGGGATACTTTGCCAAGACACTCGGACTGCCCGTAGACAGACTCATCGTAGCCTCCAATGCGAACAAGGTTCTTACGGATTTTATTCAAACGGGCACATATGATCGGCGTCGCGCCTTTAAAAAGACCATGTCGCCCTCGATGGACATTATCGTTTCATCAAACCTTGAACGACTTCTGTACTACGCCTCGGACAAAGACACCAACCTTATCGCCTTTTTGATGCGAAACCTTCGCGAGAAGGGCGTCTATACGGTTTCGGCGCAGCTGCTCGACCGCATTCGGGCGATTTTTGACTGTGGCTTTGCTACCGATGCTGAAACCGCTGCGACCATTCGTTCCACCTGGGAAGAGGAGCATGTGCTAATCGATCCGCATACCGCGGTGGCGAGGTGCGTGCTCGAGCGAGTCGCCCCCCACCTGTCCACGCGGAATAAAGCGCTGGTATGCCTGTCTACCGCAAGCCCGTATAAATTCTCGTCTGACGTCTTAGCTGCGCTTGGGAGAAAGCCTGAGAACCTTGACGACTTCGCCTGCATGGACGCGCTCGCCGAATACACCGGCACCGTTCCCCCAATTACGCTTTCGAGACTTCGTGATAACGCTATTATTCATACCGGTGTGTGTGATCAAAATCAAATGGAGAGGTTTGTGACAACAGCCTGCTCAAGGATATTCAGTTGACGCGTTTAAGCTACTTGGAGCTTCGCCGTCTGTGGTACCTGAAAGCAGAACTGTCAGAATAATTGAGGCGCACTATGCAAAAAGATATCATTTTGTCCGTTTCGGTACCGGCTACCTCGGCAAACGTAGGCGTCGGGTTTGACTGCCTGGGTCTTGCCTTCAATCTTCGAGCACTGTTTCAGTTCAGAGAGGCCGACACCCTTGAGATTGCAGGCTGCCCGCTTCGCTTTCAAAACGATGATAATCTCGTATGGCAGGCGTATACGCAGGCATGCGATAAGCTCGGCAGCGATCCTACGCCAAAGCATATCTCCATTGACTCCCCCATCCCGTTTTCAGGAGGGCTTGGTTCGAGTTCTGCCTGCGTGATTGCAGGTGTCGCCTGCGCTCTCAGCGAGTCTCACGGCGGTTGGGATCCGGAGCGTGCGCTTGATTTGGCATGCCGCATCGAAGGACACCCTGACAACGTTGCCCCCGCCATCTACGGCGGTCTGACGTCATCCTTTGTCGAAGGCGGCCACACGGTCTGCTCTCGCATTAAAATCGCGCGCGGCTTTTCTTTTGTGGCAATCGCTCCTCCCTATTCAGTTCAAACCGAAGACGCTCGCCACATTATGCCTACCGAGATTCCCCTGGAAACCGCCGTATGGCAAATGGGACGCGTAGTGGCCGTCACCACCGCTCTTGAAACCGGCAACGCGGGTCTTCTCGCTACCGCATGCGTCGATAAGTTACACGAACCCTACAGAAAGAAACTAATTCCCGACTACGAGGCACTTCGTGAGGCGGCTCTGATGGCGCGCGCGAGCACCTTTGTTATTTCCGGATCGGGCGCCGCAATGATTGCCGTCTGCGACTCTCCCGTTGTTGCTCAAGCTGTTGTGGAAAACGCTCAAAAGGTCCGCAACGACCTCTGGATACGAATCTTGAATCCGTCACTTGCAGGAACCTCTATTACCTGCGACGACGGCACCATTCATCACAATACCTTTGACGAGATTTAGGGCGAGAAGCACTTCTCGCCCTCAACCGCCAAGATATGCTTTGCGCACGTCGTCATCGTGCAGAAGCGCGTCGCCCGTGCCAGTTTTAACAACCTTGCCAATCTCCAGCACATAGGCACGGTCAGCAACATTGAGCGCCATATTGGCGTTTTGCTCAACGAGCAAAATAGTGGTGCCATGAGAACCGAGCGCCCGAATAATAGCAAATATTTCCTCAATCAGGATAGGCGCGAGGCCCATGGAAGGCTCATCAAGCATCAGCAGCTTGGGGTGGCTCATCAACGCGCGACCCATAGCGAGCATCTGCTGCTCTCCACCGGAAAGCGTGCCAGCCATTTGACGGCGGCGTTCGCGAAGACGTGGGAAATGTTCGTACACAAGGTCAAGCGCCTCCGCGTTTTCCTCATCTGAACGCGTATAGCCGCCCATCTGAAGATTTTCAGCAACGCTCATGCGCGAAAAGACACGGCGGCCTTCAGGACAAAGCGCCAGACCAGCTTCAACAATTTTATGGGGCTTCATTCCCACAATGCTATGGCCGGAAAACTCAATGGAACCCGCATCAGGCTTGATCAAACTGGAAAGAGTGTTAAGCGTCGTGGACTTGCCCGCACCGTTTGCACCAATAAGGGTCACGATTTCCCCTTCGCAAATCTCAAAGGAGATGCCCCTGACCGCGCGGATAGCACCGTAAGATACGTTCAGGTCTGTAACGGAAAGCAGGATGTTTAACGCGGCTGCCATTTACTGTACCTCCGGAGTACCCAGGTATGCTTCGATAACGCGCGGGTTGTTTTGAATCTCTGAGGGCGTACCTTTGGCGATGATTGAGCCGTGGTCGAGCACCGCCAGGCCCTCGCAGACACCCATAACAAACGACATATCATGCTCAATCAGCAACACGGCGATGCTAAAATCATCACGAATCTTGAGCACGTTTTCCATGAGCTCATGCGTTTCGTTGGGGTTCATACCTGCCGCGGGTTCGTCAAGCAGCAGCACTTTCGGATCGGTTGCAAGCGCCCGCAGAATTTCAAGCTTGCGCTGATCTCCATAGGAAAGATTGCCCGCTTGCATGCGCGCCAGCGCCTGCATGTCAAAAATCGCGAGAAGGTCCATCGCACGGTCCCGCGCTTCTTTTTCTTCACTCCAGTGTTTTGGAGTGCGGAACAAATCTTGCAAAAAATGGCTTGAGAGCGTTTGTCCCAGACCAACCAGTACGTTGTCGAGTGCTGTCATCTCGGTAAAAAGACGGATATTTTGAAAGGTACGCGCCATGCCCATATGGCTCGTTTCAATAACGCTTTTACCGGCAAGGTCATAGCCGTCAAGCAGCACCGTGCCGCGTGTGGGTCGATACACATTGGTCAGCAGATTGAAAACGGTTGTCTTTCCCGCTCCGTTCGGCCCAATAATCCCTGAAATCTCCGTAGGACCAAGAGCGATGTTAAAGTCTTCAACAGCCTTAAGACCGCCGAAATCAATACCAAGGTGTTCAGCCTGAAGTACCGGAATAGCATGGAGATCGCGCTCGGGAATAAGATTAGGCGACTCCTGCCGAATCAACTTTGACATGCTAGTTCACCTCCTTATGGGAAGGAAGAATCCCTGAGGTACGCCCGTGCTTCTCGCCAGAGGATTGAACAGTCGCGGCGCTGTCTTCATCCGCGTCAAAATCGCTGGCAGCGTCCTTGTTCCACGGATAATCTCGGTTCAGTATGCGCTCAATAATCCGGCTGAGTGAAAAATCATAAGTGCCGAACAGCCCCTTAGGACGAAACATCATCACCAAGATAAGCACAGCCGCGTAGGCGAGCATGCGGTAATCCGCAAACGCGCGAAGCGCCTCGGGGAGAATGGTCAGCACGGCTGCAGAAACAACGGAGCCGAACATTGAGCCCATACCGCCCAAAACAACCATTACCAGGATCTCGACAGACTTCATGAAGCCAAACTTCGCCGGAGCCATAACACCGATGCAGCCGGCATACAGACCGCCCGCAATACCCGCGAGAAAAGCAGAAAATACGAAGGCGAGCGTCTTATAGTAGGTAGTGTTGACGCCTGACGCCTCTGCGGCTATCTCGTTATCCCGAATGGCGAGAATCGCACGACCGTGACGGGACTTCATAAGGGTGTGGATTGCAAAGATTGAGCATGTCACAACGAGAGCGGTATTGAGAAATCCGGTATACGCGGGAATACCCGTCAGCCCGGAAGCGCCACCCGTAAGCTTGAAGCCCAGCGTTGAATCAATGTTGACCAAAACAACGCGGATAATCTCAGCAAAGCCGAGTGTAATGATGGCAAGGTAATCTCCCTTGAGGCGCAGAGCGGGGATGCCTATAACAACGCCCGCAAGCGCCGCTGTGACGCCGCCAACCAAAAGGCCGGCACTAAAGAGGCCGACAGCAGGCAGAGAGCCCGAAGCCATATCAGTAGCCGTCAGTCCAAAGAGCGGCATCACGCGGATAATGAAGATGGCGCATGCGTAGCCGCCAATGGACATGAAGCCCGCATGACCAAGCGGCAGCTGACCCAGATATCCCGTCACAATGTTGAGCGACACCGCCATAAGCACATAAATGCCCACCTGCTCAAGAACGACGGTCTGATAGCGAGAGAGTATGCCCCCTCCCACCAGCGCATTGCCGCCAAAAATAAAGACTGCGACTACCAACGTGTTGATGACGTAGCGCTGCACCATAGAAAGCCTGCGGCGCGTTGTGTGAGCGCCTGAGCTGGCTGTAATAACCGGATTGCTCTTTTGAGAGTACTCTTTTGTCATGGGAGCCTCCTACACTTTCTCGGTCACAGCATGGCCGAGAAGCCCGGTTGGCTTGACGACAAGAACGATAATAAGCAGCAAAAAAACAACGGCGTCCTGCCAGACGGACAAGCCGACAGCAGAAACAGCGACCTCAGCAAAGCCGACCACCAATCCGCCGATAACGGCTCCCGGAATAGATCCGATGCCTCCGAGCACCGCCGCGACAAATGCCTTCGTTCCCAACATGACTCCCATGGTCGGAGTCGCCTGATGATAGGCCATGCTGTAGAGGATGGCGCCAATGCCGGCAAGCGCAGAGCCAACAGCAAAAGTAAAGGAAATAGTGCTGTTCACATTGACGCCCATAAGCCGCGCCGCTCCCATGTCCTCAGACACGGCGCGCATCGCTTTGCCAAGACGCGTTTTTTGAACAAGGGCCGTAAGAACTGCGGTTGAGAGACACGTTACTCCAACGGTCAGGATAGCTCCCAAAGACAGGGTCACTCCACCGACCGTCACTGTCGTAAGATTGACAAAATTCGGAACCACCTTCGCGTCAGCGCCAAAAAGCAGCTGTGAGCCACTCTCCAAAAAATATGAAACGCCGATAGCGGTAATCAGCACAGAAAGGCGCGGCGCCTCCCTGAGCGGCGCGTAGGCAATCTTGTCAATGGTCACACCCAGCACCACACAACCGCCGACTGCCAAAAGCGCCGCTATTGCGGGGTGCAGCTGCAACTGTACCATAGCAATCCATGAAAGGTACGCGCCCACCATAATGATGTCGCCGTGGGCGAAGTTCAACAGCAAGATGATGCCATAGACCATCGTATAACCCAAAGCCACAAGGGCATAGATACTGCCAAGCTGCAGGCCGTTCAAAACTTGTGTTATGAATGTCACCAATCTCACTCCCTAGCCATTGATGGTGTCGTAAATAACCTCATTGCCGTCTTGAAAGGCAATAATGAGCGTCGATTTTACGGGGTCGCCGGTACCGTTATACGAAATGGTGCCTGTAACGCCGTCAACTTTCTCCGAGGCAATTGCGTGGATAATCGCTTCTCGATATGGCTTTGATCCGGTTTTTTGCCCCGATTGCTCAGCACGAGAAATTGCCTGGCACATAATCATGGCCGCATCATAGCCAAGCGCACAGAAGTTGGTCGGAGCAGAGCCGTATTCCTTTTGATAGGCGTCAACAAACTTCGTGACCTTCTCGTCTTTATTTGACGCCACAAAAGACGAATTATAGAAACAGTTATTCAGATCCGCTGGAGAAGCATAGTCCTGCTCTCCCCCGATGATATTGGGCCAGCCGTCAGACCCCAGCATAACGCCGGTATACCCGAGTTGCCGGGCCTGCGTCACGATTTTGCCGTCATCTTGGTAATAATTAGGACAAAAAATAGCGTCGGGATGTTTGGAAATGATAGTTGTAAGCTGCGCATTAAAGTCGACCGCGCCCTGCGGATATCCCTGCTGCGAGGAAATTTCTATCCCAAGCTCTTCAGCATGCTTGACAAATGCCTCACTTACGCCGGTTTCATAATCACCGCCGGAGTTAAAGATAGTTCCCACATTCGTATAGCCTTGCTTGTGGGCAAACTCCGCCATAACACGCCCCTGAAAAGGGTCGGTAATGCAGACGCGAAACATGTTGTTACCATAAACAACTACATCACCCGCGGTAGCTGAAGCACTCACACACGGTATCGTATCCAAAACTGACTTTTGAGCCAGCGCGATAGTGGGCGTTGAGGTTACGTCGCCGATAATGGCACTCACACCCTCGTCAAGCAGTTTGTTGTATACAAGAATCGCTTCTGTCGCGTCGCCCTTCTCATCTTCGACAATCGGCTCAACGCATTTGCCGTTGGCTCCTCCTTGCTCGTTAAACTGCTTGAAGTACAACAAAATACCGCTGCGAACGGCAATTCCATATTGAGCAACATCGCCCGTGAAGGGGCCCATAACACCGACGCGGACATGCTTGTCGTCAACCGGCTGCGCGTCGCATCCGGCAAGCGCCAGTGAGGCCGCAAGAGATGCCGCCGTCCCCAAAAAATACCGTCGCGACATATATGCGTCCGCCATGCTTATAACCCCTTCCCAATCTGCTGTAACCTGCCGCATCGCTCTACGGCGACTTACTGTATCGGGAAAGTGTAGGGCTGCGCCGCGCGCTAGCCGGACACAACACGGGTAAGTTTTTCTTTTTGTAACTTTTCTGCTTGCGAACCTTTGAGAGCTTGTCTCTACGCTTCAATCGCGCGAAGCGGAGCCGGCGAGAAGTGCCTTGGGCGATACGAGCCTTCTTGTTGCGAGAAGGATGCGCTTGCCTGCGCAGATGCTTTCGCTGCAGCGGCCTCAGCGGCGCTTTCCGCCGGCGTAGGAATACGTTTCAGCGCGTTAGTGCCACCATCAATCAGGCGGAACAGCTCGCGTGTCGGACGCTGCTCTTCCTTGGCGGCATCCTTACGCATTTCTTCTTCGATATCAGCGAAAAGCTTATCAACATGAGTCGCTGCTTCAATTTTTAAAGACCCTGTTGTTCGAGAGGGAGCGCTCACATGCGAAACCTGATTGTTTGGAATCACTTCAATGGGATCGCGGATAACGCCTGCAGGATTGACGGAAAGCTTCTTATCAAGCGCCTCGAGCGCAAGTTCCCAATCATCTTTATGCGACAGCTCCGAAACCGTCCTTTTTTCTGGGAATATTCCCTGGTCAACAAAGGCAATACGCTCGGAGATATCCGAAGATGTGCCCACGGCTGAAATGGAATTCTCGAATTTTGTTGCAGCAAAGCTGTCAGGAATTGCTTCGGCTTCGATTGCTGTGATGCCAAAGTCATGGGTAATGTTTTGTTCTCCCACGCCCGCGGTCCACCAGCTTGTCCCCACATCACCGACCGTACCGTCCGCGCGCGGAATAACTGGTAACCCTTCCATCGGATTTCCGCTTAAACGCTCCCGCAACACGTCGGCGGCGCCGCGTGCGCGAGAAGCCATACGCTCTCGAAACGAGAGGAGGTTCAGGTAATTTTCCGCAACTTGCTCATAGTCTTTTGCCGCATGCGCTGCTTTGCGATGAGCTTTGACCGTTGGCTGACTCTTGGCACGAACCGGCAAGGGAGCACGCGCCGGCTTCGGAGCAGTTGCGACCTTTTGAACACGAATAGCGCCCGTCGCGTTCCACTCTAAAGCGCGCATGTGGCGCGGTTTGTATTCCGCAAGCGACGAATGAGTGGTATCAACAAAGATTATCTTGCTTTTATTGTTATCGTTGATCGTATGAGAATGCTGCCGTTCGTACTGAGAAGCCGACTCGCCCTCACATGAAAGCCTTCTCTGTTCCTGCCTCTGCTGCCTGTGATTGGCAATAAGCCATGAAATCCCTGAAATCATCCCCACAAAGGAAAGGCCGCCGACCACGCAGGCAGCGATAAAAAGCGCCGGAGAATCAATGGAGTCAAACGTGGCGGCATGCGCAGAGACCGGCGTTACCGCCAGCGCCAATCCTCCTAAAAGGCCAGCTATAACGGCTGGATTTCTACGCTTTGTCATACAAGCTCCTCCTACACGCTACATAAAGCGGAAGAAAGACGATGACCCTTATACATACAGAATAATCAACCCAAGCATCCCTGGGTCTCACATATGTATGCAACGGCATGGGGTTCGTCTTATCTTCGTGTATCCGTTGCAGCATTTATGCTATCTGCACTATAGCGTACTTTTATCGGTCGTGCGCCATCTTTTACAAAAATCATCACGAAAAGCAAAAATCTCTAAGGCTCATCATTTCTGAGCAAAAATGAGACGTATATGCGAGAAGCCCTCAGGCAAACACGCCCAAAGACTTCTCGCTATAAACTTCTCTTTGCCGAAAATACGCTACCTATGCGCCAAAATACGAAATTACGCGAGCTCAGCGGCCCTTTTTGCCGAACGGATAAGGAAGTCCTCATTATCCGAGGTCTGCTGAAGCCCCTTGATGAGCGCGCTGGTAGCCCGCTCAGTGGTAGGCATGTTGGCAAGCGAGCGGCGCAAGCCCCAAATAAGAGGCTGGTAATCAGACTTTATGAGCAAATCTTCATTGCGCGTACCGGAAGCGACAGGATCGATTGCCGGGAAGATTCTGCGATCAGCAAGATCGCGATCAAGCTTAAGCTCCATGTTGCCGGTACCCTTGAACTCCTCAAAGATAACCTCATCCATTTTTGATCCCGTATCAACGAGCGCCGATGCGATAATGGTCAGCGAACCTCCGCCTTCAATATTGCGTGCCGCGCCCAAAAATTTCTTTGGCGGATACAGCGCTGCAGAATCAACACCTCCTGAAAGAATGCGGCCGGAAGCAGGAATAGCAAGGTTGTACGCACGCGCAAGACGCGTAATGGAATCGAGAATAACGACGACGTCCTTTCCCTGTTCTACAAGGCGCTTTGCCCGCTCAATCACGAGCTCGGAAACGGCCGTGTGATTCTCCGCAGGCATATCAAAGGTTGAAGCAACTACCGTTCCTTTGATAGAGCGTTCCATATCGGTTACTTCTTCGGGACGCTCGTCCACAAGAAGGCAGAAGAGATAAACTTCAGGATTGTTTTCCGAAATGGATTGGCAGATCTTCTTTAAGATAGTTGTTTTACCTGCCTTTGGCGGCGACACAATAAGGCCACGCTGACCCTTGCCGATAGGAGCGACGAGGTCGATGGCTCGTCCGGTAATGGAATTCTTACCATGTTCAAGCTTCAGCGGTTCATCGGGGAAAATCGGCGTCAAATCACGGAAACGCGGACGCGCCTTAAGGTTCTCAACCGGTCCATCGTTGACCGACAAAACGCGGTGCAGCGGCGGATATTTGCTATTGGAGCGGCCAGGGCCAACCGTACCGGTAATCTTATCTCCCTGACGAAGCCCTAAATAGCGAATGATTTGCTGATGGACGAAGGCGTCATCGTCTCCCTCCATGTAATTGCCCGTACGCACCCAGCCGTATCCTTCAGGACCAATCTGGAGAATTCCTTCGACAGTACGGAAACCCTCTGCAGCTGCAGCGGCGCTATATATCATTTCAATGAGATCGGGTTTACGAACGCCTAGATATGTAAGGCCATACTCGGCAGCCTTTGTGCGAAGTTCGGCAACTTTCATTCCCTCAAGCATCTCGCGGGTAAGAGACGGTTCGGAAGGAGTCTGAGGGCGGCGCTTGTTATTCCGCTGGTTATTTTGGCGACGGTCGCGGTAATTCTCGCGTACAACGCCCTTGCCCTGTTGCTGACTGTCACCACTGTCGCGACTATCACTGGTATGACGGCGATGCACTCGTATAGAAGTTGTTGCAGAAGGGCTGCCGGATTCGTCTAATCCGGTTTCCGTTTCTGTTGCTGCAATCGTTGTCACCGGTTGAGCCGTCGGCTCGGAACTTGCAACGCTTGCCTCAGAAACAAGACGGTTCATTTCTTCTTCAACCGATTCGCTCTTGCGCGGACGGCCGCGACGGCGCTTGGGTGCTGCTGCCACAGAAGCGGACTTTGTGGCGCTCTTATCAGAAGACTCCGAAGCTACGGATGCGGATGCATGTGCTTCTGTAGCAGTTGGTGTATCAGCTGTCTCTACAGCAGGTGCCGTCTCAGCGGAGCCGCTACACTCCAAAGCGTCTGCTTCGCTAAGACGAGCGGCAGCTTCGGTCTCGCTCTTACGCGGACGGCCGCGGCGACGCTTAGGTACTGCGGGGGTATCGGAAACTGTAGAGGCAGAAGAATCCGCAACTTCAGTTTTGCTCTTGCGCGGACGGCCACGACGAGGCTTCACTTCTTCTGTCAAAGTGGGTTCGGTTTGTGCCGCAACCTCCGATTTACGAGGGCGGCCACGACGACGCTTAGGAGTAACTACCGGCTCATCAGCAGACTCTGGGGCAGAAACGGGATTTTCATCCGTCATACACTATGCCTCTCTATTTTTAATCCAAAATACATACTCATTAATCTCTTTTTCACATGCGAGAGAATAAAACGCATATAAAGCGCGATAAGTTCGTAAAAATTTCTGCGAACAGAGTGACTATAGCACGATTGTGCCCGTCTTGCATCCAAAAACAAATTTTGGACACAAAACGGGCATGTAAGACGCTAGCTCTGTATACACTGGGGGAAATGTACACTAGACGCTAACGCGCGCCTTCCTTTTAACTACCAGCCGAGATATTTGCTGGCGAAGTGCACGTGCCTCCTTCCTCCCCTCTTCGGTAAGAGTAACGGTAGTAGTGCGGCGCGAAAGAGCGTGATTCCTCAATCTCTGAATAAGACCTTCGCCGGCAAGAGATGTAATTGACATCGACACGGTAGGCTGAAGCAACCCAAGCTCTTCTACGAGTTCGTTTACCGTAAGGGTACCTTTGGGAGCATCTTGCAGGCACAAAAGAACCAAATCTCCCGCACGGCAAAACACAGACCCCATAGCGTCAACATACATGCAGATTCGTTCTGCTGATGTGCGCGAAAGAGCTTGCCCCGGAGCAATGCGGGCGCAGGTAAGGCGAGCTAGGTCAAAAACGGCTGTGCGGCCTCTTTCGGAAAGCTCGCACACCACGTTGCGCCTGTCATCGGAGCCTTCTTTACGGTTAATATATCCAAGCTTCGCTAAGTGTGAGGTGCGATGCGTAATAGTTGGGCGAAGCGCCCCTTGGTACTCAGCAATCTCGGACGTCTTGATTGAAAGATTTCTTACATTCAAACGACATAAAATAGCAAATTCTTCAAATGTTAAACGTCTGTTTGCTGGAACAGATCTTCTCACCAGGTTGTAGGATCTGCGGATGGACATGTACTCCCGAAGCTCCATCTTAGACCTCCGTTCTATGCCCGAACGATTAGCTATTTATGTTCACATGCTTAGTATACTCCCAAAACATAGTAGATTACATGGGAATACAACAATAGTTTTCAAGTTCTGCAATGCATATAATTACGGGCTTATGACATGAAGTTTTTTGCCATAAGCCCGTTTCTTAACTACTGTGAATAAAAATGACGTAACTATCTTTTTTATTCTTTTACCGTTCGCCGAATTATCGTGTTGAAAATTGTAACTACACGCTCACTACATACTCACGGGGGCGCTCACGCCGATGAGATTCAACGCCAGCGCAAGCACTCTACGCGTCGCGTCGCACGCCACCAAACGAGCGCGAGAAAGCTCCTCGTCAATGGGACGACCTTCGGAAGGAAGCACCTGACAGACCGTATAGAATCCGTGGAAATCAGAGGCAAGCTCCTCGATATAGTGCGTGATGCGGAACGGCGCGCGATCCCGAGCGCAATTCTCAATAAGCGTTGGGAATTCAGAGAGCTTGCGGGAAAGCGCCAGCTCAGTGGGATCGGAAAGAAGACTCAAGTCGTACGTGTCACCAATGGCTTGTTCAGCAACTTTATCCATACCGAGCTCACGTGCCTCGTCCAAAGAAACACCGGCGCCACGACGAAGAATGGAGCAAATGCGCGCATGGGCGTACTGTACGTAATACACGGGATTTGAACTGTCTTGACGCTTGACCTGCTCGATATCGAAATCAATCATCTGGTTGGACGATTTTGACATCAGCGTATAGCGCGTCGCGTCTACGCTTACCTCACTGAGCAGCTCGTCAAAGGGAATACCGGTCCCCTTGCGCTTAGACATCTTGACGGGAGTTCCATTGCGCAGCAAATTGACAAACTGGCCGAGAAGAACCTCAAACTGTCCGGGATAGCCAAGCGCCGTGCAGGCGGAGTCAACGCGCTGGATATAGCCATGGTGATCGGCTCCCCAGATATCAATGACATGATCGACGCGCTGGAATTTATTCCAGTGATAGGCCACGTCGGAGGCGAAATACGTATACTCCCCGTTAGACTTTATGAGCACGCGGTCCTTATCGTCACCAAACTTGGTGGAGCGGAAAAAGAGAGCATTGTCTTCGTGATAGAGATATCCCATGGTATCAAGGGTCTCAAGGGCACGGTCAACAGCGGACTTGCCGTTTTCATCGGGCGCATACAGCGAGCGCTCAGAGAACCATACATCAAAGTCGGAGCGGGCGTTATGGCACGTTGCTCGAATAGAATCAAGCATCAGCTTGTAGCCGCGCTCGCGGAAATCGGCCATGCGATCTTCTTCGGGAGCGTCTGCCCAAGCGTTTCCGTCTTCTTCGTAGAAATGTTTTGCGAGGTCAATAATGTAGTCGCCGCCATAGGCGTTGCCGCCGAGCGACTCGTTGAAAGCGTCCATATACGGATGGGTCTCAGGACGAGAGTCGTCCTCGTCCTCAATAAACGCTTCGCGGTCGTCAAGGAGCAATTGATAGGCCTCCTGAAACGCCACGCCCTTCTGAGAGACAATCTCATCCAACTGAAGATAGCGCTTTGAGATGGAAGAGCCGAAGACATCCATCTGAGAGCCGTGGTCGTTGATGTAGTACTCACGCTCGACGTCATAACCGGCGTGCGCAAACACACGGCATAGCGAATCGCCCAGAGCCGCCCAACGGCCGTGGCCAACATGGAGCGGGCCGACGGGATTAGCGGAAATGTATTCCACCTGAATCTTGGTGCCCTTGCCAAAATCTGATTTGCCGAACTCTGAACCCTGATTGCGGATGGTGCGGAAAATCTCATTGCCCGCGGCGGTCGAAAGGTAGAAGTTCACAAATCCCGGGCCGGCAATCTCTACGCGCTCAATCTCAGAATCTTTTGGCATGTGCGCCACGATTGCCGCCGCGATATCACGCGGAGATTTATGAGCAAGGCGAGCGGAACGCATAGCAACGGCAGAAGTCCAATCGCCATGAGCGGCATCAGCCGGTCGCTCAAGACCGAGTTCTTCCACCTCAAACTGAGGTAAATCCCCTGCTTTCTGCGCATCTGCTAATGCTGCACGTACCAGTTGCTCGATCTTCTCGCGCATAAAAACTCCTTGTGTCAAAACGCCCTCAACATATACGGATCCGAAGATGGAATCGCATCCAATCGCCCACGCGTTTTTCTGTTGGCAATCGGCCGGTTATTGTACCACTTATTCGCTGGTAGCTGTGGCGGCATGAACATGCTCCACCGCAAGTTCATGACGCAAGTTTGCAAGACCTCTCTCAAGACCGACAGGATACACCTGAGGATTTAAGAAACGCGTATAAGCGGCGTCCAGGTGCATGAGCGCGTTATGGCAGCGGTCGCGCGCCACTTCAATGGTTTCCGCCTCTCCAAAGCGCACGCCCTCCTCCACCACGCGCGCCATAAGTTCGTGAGAAGTGCCGACAAGCTTATGCGTAGAGTAGGGATCGAGAATATCGGCGACAGCCACAGACGGCTGAGCGTCGCGGGATGTAAGCGTCGCTTCGTCATAAATCATATCGCCCGCAGGGCAGCCATTTGCGTCGTAATAGCGACGGATGCGCTGGATACCGGGGATAGTGCGCTTGTACGCCATTTCGGAAAGTTTGATGACCGGCTTCCAGTGCTCTTCTTTGTCATCGCGGACGGCAGTCAGTTTGTAGACGCCGCCTAAGGAGGGCTGCGGGTCGCAGGTAGCAAGTTTGGTACCTACGCCAAACGAATCAATGGGAGCTCCCTGCGCGAACAGCGATTGGATAGTATATTCATCCAAATCGTTGGATACGGAAATTTTTACATAAGGAAGGCCGGCCTCATCAAAGGCGGCGCGGGTCTCCTTTGCCAGCTTTGCGAGGTCTCCCGAATCGATGCGAATAGCGCCAAGCTTCTCGCCACGCGCTTCCATTTCTTTGCCCACAATAATGGCGTTTTTGATGCCTTCATGAACGTCGTAGGTATCCAGAAGAAGCGCGCAGTTCTTTGGGAATGAGCAGGCGAAGGCGCGAAAAGCGTCGAGCTCGGTAGGAAACGACATGACCCACGAGTGAGCATGTGTGCCGAACACCGGAATACCGTAAATCTTTCCGGCAAGCACGTTTGACGTACTTGAAGCGCCAGCGATGTAGGATGCGCGCGCCACGGCAAGGCCACCGTCAGGACCTTGAGCTCGGCGAAGACCAAAGTCCGAAACAGGATTGCCCTGAGCCGCTCGAATCACGCGAGCGGTCTTGGTGGCAACCAGCGTTTGGAAATTCACAAGATTCAAAAGGGCGGTCTCAATGAGCTGACAGTCGATGATAGGACCCATCACACGCACCATGGGCTCGCGCGGAAAAACAATTTCTCCCTCAGGAACGGCGTCAATGGTGAGATTCAAGCGATGGTTGCGCAGAAATTCAAGGAACTCAGGTTTAAAAAGTTTGCCTCCTCCGGGAGAAGGAACCTCGGAAAGATAGTTGATATCGTCATCTTCAAACACGAAGTTTTCCACAAGCTCTGCAACTTGACCGATGCCGCAGGCAATAGCGTACCCGCCGTTGAAAGGGTTCTCGCGGAAAAACGCGGTAAAGCAAGCTTCATTGTCCACCATACCCGATTCCCAATAGCCTTGCGCCATGGTAATTTCGTAGAGATCCGTGTTCAGACACACGTCCGACGGCTTGGTGCGATCAGTCAATGACATAATGCTCAGTCCCCCTCAGGTGGGCTTCCATAGTAACGCTGCAAGTTGCCCGTTATCGTACTACGTATGACGCAATAAAGAAAAGTATGGCGATAAGAACTACAGAGAGTATGACAATCTTCTGCCCAAGCGGCATCTTAAGATCATCCTCATCCGGCTGCATAAGGCGCGCTCCGCGTGCGCGAGCCTGCGCAATCTGCTGATCTTTTTGGCGAGCTTTTCCAACTTCATGCTCACGATATGTACGTTCGGCGCGAAGCTGTTCCAGCTCCGCGCGTTCAGCGGCGTTACGCCTGGCCTCTTCGCGGACGCGCTTCTCCTGTCTGAGCCGCTCCAGCTCAGCGCGCTCCTCCTCGGAAAGAGGATTCATATCACCGGACATACTTACTCCTTTTTCGCATCGGGCTTCTCGGCATCGACAGCACGGCATCCGGAATCCAAAAGGGACGGGCCCTCAACACCTGTGGCGTCAAAGGCTGGCACAAAACTTTCAGACACTGTGCCTCCCTCCTGCCACCAGATTTTCTCGAAGCCAAGGTCATCAGCATGACAGATAACTATTTCATACTCTTCATCAGAGAGCGTTTGGGCAAGAGATCCCTTGGCTTTGCGACAGCGCTCGTTGGGTGTGTACTGATTCATGATAGACACATCAACCTCATTAGCGCAGATATCCCATACGCGGTCAAGCACCCTGCACGAATCGTCAGCATGCCCGGGAAGCACGAGGTGACGCACGATAATGCCCCGTCGCATGCTGCCATCCGCATTCACATTGCGTCCTCCGCGTGAGCGCAAAAGGTCACACATCTCTTCCAGCGCCGCGGCTGCCACCTCAGGATAGTCCCGAGCGTATGAGAGCTCTTGCGCGAGAGCAGCGTCAGCATATTTGAAATCGGTAAGCCAGATATCAATGACATCGGCCATAGCGCGCACCACCTGCGCAAGTTCATATCCCGAAGTATTACATACGACAGGAAGCATGAGTCCAGCTTGTTTGGCAGCGAGAACAGCTTCGCGAATCTGCGGCGCAAAATGCAAGGGCGTAACAAGGTTGATATTAAGCGCCCCTTGGTCTTGCAGTTCGAGCATTATCTGCGCGAGCCGCTCCACAGGTACCGCCAGTCCAAATCCTTCTTGAGAGATTTGATGATTTTGACAGAACACACACCGAAGCGGGCATCCCGTAAAAAACACAGCCCCCGACCCTGAGTTTCCTGACAGAGGGGGCTCCTCCCAGAAATGCAAGGCGGCGCGGGCAATGCGCATAGTGCTCGACGCGCCGCAAAACCCCGCTTTACCTTCATTGCGCTTGGCGCGACAACGACGAGGACACAGCGTACACGCATCATAGGCAGCGTAGTGAGCGCTAGGCAGACCTTGCCCTAATGCCCGACGTATATGTCCATTGTGCGATGCTGCATCCATTGTGTAATACAAACCCTGCCTTACCACCAATAAACCCATGAGCTCCCATGAACCCGATGGGCTCTCGTCGTACAAAAAACGCGCAGGCGAGAAGCGCTGCGCGTGAACGTTGCCTGGTGGAGATAAAGGGATTCGAACCCTCGGCCTCTGCCTTGCGAAGGCAGCGCTCTCCCAACTGAGCTATATCCCCAACTCATACTGCACATTGCATACGTGCCACAAGAACCAACACGCGGCAATCCGCACGCAAGTGCATATCGTATTGTGGCGATTCTTTGGAGTCATGTCAACGCATATACGGACATACCTTAAAAATAAGCTCAAAGAACCCAAAAAAAACCTTCCCCGCAGCCATATTATGAACCCACCTTCATAAGGTGGGTGCCGCACCCGTCTTTTCCAGCTTTCTCAACAACGGAGAATACCTGTACTAGCACGGGAATCAGGCTCCCTCGTAAAACTTGTCGGTTCACCCAGTTTTGGCTGCGGAGAAGGGACAACTTCACTATATAAAATTCTACGATTTAATAAAGTCTTGACTTGTTTCTATTACATGAGAAAATTAATAGGATGTGAGTTTTAGCAGTTAAATGCTGTTTTTGTTGGAATGGAAGGGGCTTGGCGTGGACCTTTGGTTGCTGCTGCTTGGGGTCTTTCTCGTTGCCACGCTGCTCTCCTGCATTGTTACTCCTTTCGTGCGAAAACTTGCCTGGAATCTCGGTATTATCGACAAACCAAATCGGCGCCGCGTCAATAAAAAGCCTGTAGCCCGCATGGGAGGCGTCGCCTTGTTCGTTGGTCTTATCGGGGCGCTAGTTCTCTACCTCATAGTGCTCGGTAAAAACGGTCGCTTTGATAAAAATGTCAATGTATATCTTCTGGGCCTTGCTTTTGTTATCATTTTTACCACCGGTCTTGTAGACGACATTATTTCTCTCAAACCATTGCAAAAACTTTCCGGTCAGGTACTAGCGGCCTGTCTCGCAGCCGCCGGCGGACTTGTTATCGGTAAGGTCGCTGATCCGCTGAGCAGCGGAAACTTTATCTCATTGGGCTGGCTTACCTACCCCGCCACCGTGCTTTATCTTGTCGCATGGACAAACATCATCAACCTCATCGATGGACTCGACGGTCTGGCCGCCGGTGTTTCCTGCATCGCTTCAAGCACTATGTTTGTACTTTCCATGTGGGCAGGGCGCTTTGACGCCGCTGCCTTAAGCCTTGCCGTTGCAGGCTCTACCTTGGGCTTTCTGGTACATAATTTCTATCCGGCAACTATCTTTATGGGAGACTCAGGCGCGCTGACGCTTGGTTTTGCCCTTGGCACCATATCGCTGCTTTCCGTCACGAGAATTGCGGGACTTACTACCATCATCGTGCCTCTTGTGGTCGCCGGTATCCCCATCATTGATACGTTTTCCGCTATCGTAAGACGCACCCGCGCTCATGTAAGCTTTGCTACCGCCGATCGTGGCCACATCCACCACAGGCTTATTGCCGCCGGCTACAACCAGCGCCAGGCTGTCTGTGTCATATACGGCTGGACCGGTCTTCTCTGCATTGGGTCGCTCATAATGACGCAGGTAAATGCCCTGCCTCGTATTGCTATTTTCTTAATGCTGCTTGCAATGTCTGCCGTATTCGCGAAGCATCTCCACCTCTTTGAGCCGGTGCTGCTTCATCACACCGACCCCGGAACCGGCAAAGACGAACTTATTACCCCAGCTGACCCCGACTTCGAAGCTGAGATTGAACAGCTCCATGAGCGCGAGCATGAGCGTGTTGAAGAGCTTGAAGAAGCCGCCGGCATTCATCATGGTGATAAGTCCCCAAAAAAGCAAAGCTGATAAAAAGGACTAATCTTTCTTCAGTTCTTACGTCTGTGCAGCAAGGCTAGGACGACAAAAAGTACGATGACGACAAGTATGAGTCCTGTTCCCAACAAATCAGACGTAAAGCGGGCGATGACAAGCCGAGGAAGTATAAGCGCATAGGCAAACGCCAGCCTCACAAAGACTATCGCTAAAACGATGCCGATGCCATACAGGATTGCGCGCTTAGCGCTGTCGCGCATATCATCAAAGCGTGAGCGCATGGGACTTTTTCTCTTTGTCATGCTTCCCTGCCCATCATGCTTTCGCTTTCCTGTACGTCATGCCTTCCTCCACCCGTCATACTTTCCTACTCTACACTTCCCCGCCCCTGCTCGAATACAGGTGTCTTGGTGTCACCTAGGCCCGCACCGATGCGCATGAGGATTTCAGAATAATAGCATGCACTAAGAAAATCCCACCGGCAAGGCCGATGGGATTTACATGTATGCTTAGTATATTCTGGTATGTTGTAGTGTATCGCAACATGCCTTATCGAGCGCGGTGCAGCATCGCTGACTACTCAGCAAGCGCCTTCTTCGCGACTTCGGCAAGGTCAGTAAACGCCTGATCATCAGTGTAGGCAATCTCAGCGAGGACCTTACGGTCGAGCTCAACGCCGGCCACTTTCAGGCCATGCATAAACTTGCTGTATGAAAGATCATTCAGACGCGCCGCGGCGTTAATGCGCTGAATCCACAGCGCACGGAAATCACGTTTCTTATTACGGCGATCACGATAGGCATACTGGCCGGAATGCTGCGCCTGCTCCTTCATGCCGCGGAACGTGCGGGAACGAACTCCATAGTAACCTTTAGTACGCTCGACAAGCGTCTGACGCTTCTTGCGACCGGCCATTGCGCGCTTAACTCGTGCCATATCTCATCAACTCCTTGTTGACAGTATCAGTAATGTTATCAGTATGTGCGACGCGTTAGTTCTTGGCGCCAATGCGCTGAGAAACCACGGCCGTATCGGCAGCGGAAAGGACGGCTTCTTTGCGGAAACCGCGAATGCGCTTCTGGGACTTCTTGGTAAGGATGTGGCTCTTGAAGGCCTTGGCACGCATAATCTTGCCCGTACCAGTACGGCGGAAACGCTTGGCCGATCCTTTGTGTGTTTTCATCTTAGGCATACTAATTCTCCTTTGTTGCGGCGTCAGTGCTCTCTGCGGCACCTTCGGGTTTCTCGTCAAATGCGCCCTTAATCGGCGCGACGAGCATGTGCATATTACGGCCTTCCATGAGCGGCTTTTGCTCGATAGTAGCGTACGGCTTCAGATCTTCTGCAAGACGATCAAGAACCAGACGTCCCTGCTCGGGGTGAGCCATCTCGCGACCACGGAACATGATTGTGATCTTAACGCGTGCGCCCTTCTTCAAGAACCGAAGGACGTGTCCCTTCTTGGTCTCGTAATCGCCGACGTCAATCTTGGGGCGGAACTTCATTTCCTTGACCTCAATTTTGACCTGGTTCTTACGGGCGGCTTTGGCCTTTCGATCCTGCTCGTAGCGGAACTTGCTGTAATCCAGAATCTTGCATACGGGAGGTTCGGCATTTGGAGCGATCTCTACCAAATCCATTCCGTGCTCACGTGCCCGCCTCAGCGCGTCATGTACGCCAAAGAGTCCGAGCTGGCTTCCGTCAGCATCAATCAGACGACACGTGCGGCCGGTAATTTCCTCATTAATGCGAGGTCCATCGTTCTTGGCTATCTTCTACACCTTCCCTTCGCGCGATAGCTGCTCAAGCTACCGCAATAAAAAATCCCAGCGCACAAAGGCATCTGGGAGACAAGGCAACAGTCAAATGACGGCTGAAATCTAAATTGTCTGACCAGACAGCTGCAACATGCGCCGTGTAGGTGGGGACTCACGCTCAGTCCCGCTTCAAAAAGCACCTGAACAGGATACCTCTGCGCAGGCATCCATGCAAGCCATAAAACGACTTGTGAAAACATCTCACAAAAGGTGCTGAGAAGAGCATGCAAATGCGCGCTCTTCCTCTCGTAAGATGGTGCCCGAGGTGGGA
Organism: Lancefieldella sp. Marseille-Q7238; assembly: GCF_949152215.1. Classification (GTDB taxonomy): domain Bacteria; phylum Actinomycetota; class Coriobacteriia; order Coriobacteriales; family Atopobiaceae; genus Lancefieldella. The sequence continues at coordinate 33,872 of NZ_OX424407.1, read as the reverse complement.
CTTGAACCCACACAAGGTTGCCCTTAGGGGTTTTTGAGACCCCCGCGTCTGCCAATTCCGCCACTCGGGCCAAAACTTACGCATGGGTACTATACCAGTCTCATGCGCGCTTGTCTTGCGAAAGAAACGTTTTTGCAAGAGTTTTCACTCGTTTTTACGAGAGAAACGGATTTTGTTCAATCTCTTGAGCCAGTTCGGTCTGCGCACCATGCCCCGGAAGAATAAGAGACGTAGGATCAAGCTCATGCGTCAGGCGATACAAAGATGCTGCCAGAATCGTTGCGTCTCCCCCTTCAAGATCTGTCCGACCAACTGAACCTTGAAAGAGCGTATCTCCAACAAAAACGGCTCCTTTTGCCGTGCCGCCACCCACAAGGCAAATGCCGCCGGGCGTATGGCCGGGCGTTTCCATGACGCGAAACGTCGCCGTGCCAATTTCAAGCGTATCCCCTTCCGCAAGATACCCGTCTGGATTGGGAGCGTCATCATATACAGGATTGCTTTCAGAGGCGTGGCGAGCGCGCTCGTCATCTTCTTGATTGATGAGATAGGTTCCACCCGCAGCCAGCTTAAGAGTCTTTACGCCCCCTACATGATCGGCGTGTCCATGCGTTGCTACAATATATTTGAGATTGAGACCTACAAGCTGCGAGGCAATCTTGGCTCCTGAAGCGCCCGGGTCAATGACCATGCAGTCATCGCCAGATATATACACATAACAGTTCGTTTCAAGCGGACCAACGCGAAAAACGCCTACTCGATCATGATGATGCCCGCAACCACCGCAGCAGCCTCCACCATGGTGATGCTCCTCATGGCCGCCGCAGCAAGAACCCTCATGACCCTCGTGGCCGCCGCAGCACTCATGTTCTTCTCGGTGCCCGTGCTCTTCATGTCCACCACAGCAACCGTGGCCGCTCATCTGAGTGGATTGTGCCATCAACCTCTCCGTTTCTTCATTTGATTAGCGCCTTCACCAGGCATAATACGGCGCGCGTCATAAACTGAAGGTACAAGCGCCACGGCCGCAAGAAGCGTATCCAGAAGGCTGGCGTCAGAAATGGCCACCAAAAAGCGCATGCGCACAATGCCCTGACCGCCGACTTGCGTTGCCGCGGACAGGATGTTCGCGCCTGAATCCGACAAGGCTATGGTGATGTCTTTCAGCAGGCTTGTGCGGTCGGTTGCTTCCACAACAATCTCAACACGAAACTCGGTCGCGCCGGACGTATCCCATGCGACGTCGATAATTCGGTTGGCGTTTTTCTCGGTCAGAAGGTCGCGCACGTTGGGACAGTTTGCGCGATGCACCGAAACGCCGCGCCCCCGGGTTACAAAGCCAACGATATCGTCTCCCGCGACAGGATTGCAGCAATGCGCAAGATGTACCAAAAGATCGGAATCTCCCTGTACCACCACACCGCAATTGTTGCGCTTGCGCTTGTTGTCACGAGAAGTCCGAGAAATGGCATAGGCGGTCGTAAGCGGCTTGTTCTGCAGGAGCGCCTTTTCTTTGGCGGCGCGCTGTTCGCGTTCGCGCTCCGCCTGCGCAAGCGCTTCAGGAGTTCCCTCTTCGAGAATTTCGCTGACCTTGTTGACTACCTGCTTAATAGAGCACTTGCCCGCTCCGATGCCGGCAAACAAATCATCGACCGTATGATAGTCGAATTGCTCAATCACCTTGGCTAGAGCCTTAGTGGTACGCATGGTTGAGATGCCGTATCCGCGCTTGCGCAGCTCTTTTGCAAGTTCCGAACGACCGCGTTCGGTATCGTCAGACTTTGACGCTTCCGCGAAATACTTGCGGATCTTAGCGCGAGCAGATGGCGTTTGTACAAGCGTCATCCAGTCGCGAGAAGGACGCGCGTTTTTGTTGGTGAGTATCTCAACGCGGTCGCCTATCTCAAGCGTATGCGTAAGCGGAACGACCGATCCGTTGACCTTAGCGCCAACACAATGATTGCCGACTTCCGTGTGGACTGCATACGCGAAATCCAAGGGCGTCGAATTGCGCCGCAGACTAATAACCTCACCTTTCGGCGTAAATACAAAGATCTCGTGTTCAAAAAGGTCAACGCGAAGATCATTGAGAAATTCATGCGGATTGTCGATATCGTCTTCAACCGCCCAGTCAAGACTGCGGCGAATCCAGTTGATAGTCGAGTTGACCATACGATCTTCAGACGACATCTGACCCTTGGAATTGCCTTCTTTCTTATAGAGCCAGTGCGCGGCGATACCGTATTCGGAAGCCTCGTGCATCTCAGCCGTGCGAATCTGAATCTCAATGGGACGCCCATCGGGACCGATGACTGTAGTATGCAATGACTGGTACAGGTTTGCCTTAGGCGTAGCGATATAGTCCTTAAAGCGGCCGGGCAACGGATGCCACAGTGAGTGCACAGCTCCGAGCACCGAATAGCAGTCGCGCACCGACTGGGTGATGACGCGCAAAGCGATAAGATCGTAAATGTCGGAAAACTCCCGACCCTTACGCACCATTTTTTGATAAATCGACCACAGATGCTTGGGGCGTCCGGTAATCTGGAAGTTTTTCAGACCAACAGAGTCCAACTCATCCGTAAGCGTTTTGATTGCTGCGTTGGTATCGTCCTCGCGCTGCGCGCGGGAATCCTGCACCATGCGAGCAATGCGCTGGTATTCTTCGGGCTCAAGCCAGAAGAAAGACAAATCCTCAAGCTCCCATTTTACTGATGAAATGCCAAGACGGTCAGCAAGCGGCGCGTATACGTCCATGGTTTCGCGCGCTTTGAAAAGACGTCTGTCGGGAGCCAAAGCCGCCAGCGTCCTCATATTGTGCAGACGGTCAGCGAGCTTAATAATGACTACGCGAATGTCCTTCGACATGGCGAGAAACATTTTTCTGAGATTCAACGCCTGCTTTTCGTCCATAGAGGAGACCTCAATGGAGGTAAGCTTGGTGACGCCATCGACAAGTTCAGCGACCTGCTCGCCAAAACGCACCGTCAACTCTGACAGTGTGGCAGACGTATCTTCAACGGTGTCATGCAAGAGGGCAGCGCAGATAGTATCTTCATCCATGTGGAGATCTTGCGCCAATATGAGCGCCACCTCAACCGGATGATTGATGTAGGGTTCTCCGGAGCGGCGGCGCTGGTTTTTATGGTACTCAGCGGCAAAACGATAGGCATTGTTGATCTTCTCGCAAGATTCCGGAACGAGATAGGTGCGGCAAGCATTTTCAAGCAGCCTGAAATTATCGGCGCCAGGAACAGAACGAGTCTTTGCAGCTGTCGCTTCTTTGCTCTGTCCTGCCGATGACCTCTGCTCTACATGCTCATGCGGAGTCTTTTGTTCACCCATGTGAAACATCCTCCCCTCCGTCAACCTCTTCACCAAAATCAGGAAAAATGGGCTTGTTCACAGCACCGAGCAACTCGTCCGGTGACGCGGAAAGCGCCCATTGCGCAAACGCCTCAAACGATTCCCGCGTTTTCAAGCCTTCAGCATATCGAGTTGAAGCATACAAATCCATAGGTGCCGCTACAGGATTCATTGAAATGTTACGCTTTGCGTCAAAGCCTTGCAAAGTAAGAAAGCCAAGTTCGCAAAAGATGTCAAGCGCGCAGGCGACGCTGTTTGCGTCAGCTTTGCACCGCGGCTCAATCTCACAGGCACAAGAGGCTATCTCTTCATCTGACGCCTGAAGGGTTGAGCTGGTCTTTTGTGCGCGGCGGAACAGCGTCATAAGCGCACGGTACACCGGTATGAGCGCGGCGCGATCCGGCGCGAAAGATGACAGAATGCGTTCGTTAATGCGCATGTCATGAGCACCAAAGAACAGGTGTATATGGGCAGGCTGTCCGTCACGACCGGCGCGGCCACTTTGCTGATTGTATGCGACACGTCCGAACGGCAGATGGTACAAGACAACATGGCGGATGTCGGCGACATTGATACCCTCACCAAACGCGCTGGTTGCCACAACACATGTAACTTCTCCCTTTCTGAACGCGCGCTCGACGGCGGCGCGTGTTTGACGAGACAGTCCTGCATGATAAAACGCGATTTCATACCCCATGTCAGGGATAGCATGACGGAGCATACGGCAGATTGACTGCGCCTGTTCGCGGGAATTGACGTATGCGACGCACTTCTCGCCAGAAGCGACAATACAGGTAAGAGCCGCTTCTCTGTCCTGTATTTCGCGGGCGTCCCTCAGACGAAGATTGTCTCTGACTGTCGCGTCCTTGATGACATAGTTTTCAGAAATGGCACAAAGGTGGCAGATAGTCTTGGCGGTATCGGATTTCGCGGTTGCGGTAAGAGCCAGAACCTGCGGATGCTCAAGTTGCTGCAAGATGAGAGGCATCTTAGCGTAGGCATGGCGCCCTTCCGCTGCCGCCTGACCAATATGGTGAGCTTCATCGATAACCACAAAACCAACGCGTTTTGCTTCGGCGAATTCCGCTCCATGAAAGGAGAGGAACTCCGGTGTCGTCAGAATGACATCGACAGAACCTTCTGCTAACGACCGGAAGATCTTTTTTCGGTCGTCCTGCGCGGTTTCACCGGTAAGGGTTGCCGCCGTAACGCCGAGCGTCGCAAACGCGCTCTCAAAATGATACGCCTGATCGTTTACGAGCGCCCGCAGCGGATATACGAATAAGCTTGCAGTATGGGCGAGAAGCGCTCGGCGGACCGCATGGATATGAAAAATGAGAGACTTTCCCCTACCCGTTGCCATAACACACAAGGCAGAGTCTCCCTCATCCAATACGTCAAGCGTTCTTTTTTGTGCCGGAAGAAGCGAGGCGTTGCCAATCAACAACTGACGAAGCGTATCGGTGAGTTCTTGCGAGCCAAGCAGCGCAAGTTCCGCCCGTCTCTGGACACCCGCGTTTTCCTCTTGAGCCGTACAGTTTGTATCCGGTACAGATGTAACAAGAGCACGCTCGTCTGTAGATAAAAAGGATCCTCGTTCAGCTGGATTTTGAGAATCATCCCGGTAGAGGATGTCTTTTACCATGAGCTTTGGCTTGGTGCGCCCCTGCCACGTTTCACTGACAGCTTCAAAAACCAGGTCAACCGCGCCGTCATATTCAGATGCGGCTTCAACATGGGGAGCCCTGAACATAATGGAAGCCACTGAGGAGGAACCGTCAGTTGCCATAAACGTAAGATGCACTCCTGCCGCGCCAACGCGATTACGATTGCGCATAGAAACGCCTTGTACAGCAAAGAGAGGTTTCTTGTTACCTTGTCCAAAGGGTTGAAGAGCTTCGAGAGCCTCAATGGATGAGACGTTTATCTCGGAGAGCTTGACTAAGGCAGTCACTTCTCCCGTTAATTCAAATTCGTCTTCCGGAAGACGGGCGAGAACCGCAGATAAGCGACGGCGGAATTCATCGAGCTTCTCGGCTTGTATCGTAACGCCAACGGCGCCCTGGTGCCCGCCAAAACGAACAAGCAAATCAGAGCACTGCTCGACCGCGTGAAAAAGATCAACCGAGCCGATGGAGCGGCCGGAACCGCGGGCTATCCCGTTGTCAATGGTAAAGAGGATGCAGGGTACATGGTAGCGATTGACCACACGGGAGGCGACAATGCCTTTGACACCCTCATGCCAGCCTTCGCCTGCCAAAACGATGGCGCGGCCGCCGTCATAAATCTCTTTTGCCTGCAGAAGAGCCTCTTCAGTCAGCTGGGACTCAATGGTTCTGCGGTCGGTATTGATCTCTTCAAGCTTGCCTGCAAGCATGGCCGCTTCTTGAGGATCCTCAGACAACAGCAGGTACAGCGCGAGTTCTGTAGAACCCATGCGCCCTGCGGCGTTTAGTCGGGGGATGATAGAAAATGGAAGACTGTCGGCGGTCATCTCTGCTATGTTTTGGTTTGAGATGGCCGCAAGAGCCACGAGACCCGGTCTCTTGCCTTCGCGTATCCGACTGATACCGGCCGCAACAAGCGCGCGGTTTTCTGAATTCAGAAGCATCATGTCAGAAAGAGTTCCCAGCGTCGCAATATCAAGATAGTCTTTCCACAAATCAGGCTTCCCCAGGCGCCGTCCCAACTCTCCTACGAGCTTGAGTGCCACACCCGCACCGGCAAGTTCTCGAGAAGGACAGTCGGCTGTCAGCTTGGGATCGGTCACCGGCACCCCTTGGGGCACGAGTTCAGCCGGCTCATGATGGTCGGTGATGGCAACATCGACGCCGCGCCTTTGGAGCCCTTCAACTTCTGCGGCTGCGGCAATTCCATTGTCGACGGTAATAATAAGGTCAGGGACTCCATCGGCAAATACCCGCTCAAGCGCCTTGGAAGAAAGACCGTATCCCTCGCCAAAACGATGAGGAATGTAGGGCCTGACCTCAGCGCCAAACGTGCGCAGCGCCAGCGTCAGAAGGCAGGTAGAACTCATGCCATCGACATCAAAATCCCCGAATACCGCAATACGCTGATGTTCTTCGATAGCCTTTTGTACACGCGAGGCGACCTCATCCATGCCAGGAATCGTGAGTGGATCAAGCCAGTCTCGTTCGAGCTGAGGCGTCAAAAACGCCTGAGCCGCTTCAACCGTAGTAAAACCGCGCGCAACAAGAACGCGCGCCACCAAAGGGCTGACGGAGAGCTTCTGAATAAACTCCTGCTCAAGTTTGGAATCTTGGGGCAGGATATTCCAACGGGAACTGGAAGTAATATTAGCCATGCGCGACGCCCCATTTCTCTCTAAGGGTATCTGCGCCTGGGATTGTCGGCCAGGTAACGGGATGCATACAAGCCTTCTTTAGTCATGGCGGCATAAGCCAGCCCGGGGCATCTTGGACGCCCGCACGTGTTTATCGCTCCCTATTGTACCCGCACTGCCAAGCTCACATTGTCAGAAGTCTTTAACTGCGCCCGACTCCAGCCATTTTGTCACGAATTCACCATAGTTCCCCGCAAGGATAGACTCACGCGCACGGCGCATAAGATCAAGCAGGAAATAAATGTTGTGCATCGAGAGCAACTCACCGGCGAGCATCTCATGCTGGCGTACCAAATGATTAAGGTAGGCGCGCGTATAGCCTCCCCTGCAGACCGGGCAGCTGCACTGATCATCAAGAGGGTCTGCGTCATGAGCGTATTGGGCGTTCTTCAGATTCATGCGGCCGCCGTATGAAAACGCTGTGCCCATGCGAGCCGTCCGTGTGGGCAACACGCAGTCAAACATATCGATACCCGCAGCCACACCGCGTATCAGCGTTGTCGGATTGCCAACGCCCATGAGATAGCGAGGCTTAGTGCGTGGCATATACTCCGCGCATAAAGGTTCAAGCGTTTCAAACATCACCTTATGCGGCTCTCCTACGGAATAGCCGCCGATACCATATCCGGGAAAATCTCCCGCCTGCTCCAGGTGCTCAATTGAACGACGGCGCAAATCAAGGTGCATACCACCTTGCACGATTCCAAAAAGCGCCTGGTCCGGCCTTGTATGAGCATGAAAACAGCGATCCGCCCACAGGCTGGAAAGTTCAACGGAACGCTCAACCTTACTGCGTGACGACGGGTAACCTACGCACTGATCAAGCTGCATAACAATATCTGCGCCGAGATTTTGAGCGATCTGCATATTGGTCTCCGGCGTCCACCACGACCAGGCGCCGTCATAGTCTACCGCGCGAAACTTCACACCTTCATTTGAGAGCTTCATAAATTCCTCGTGCGAAAATACTTGAAAGCCGCCGGAATCCGTCAGAATTGGCTTGTTCCAGCACATGAACGCGTGGAGACCCCCCAACTCTGCAATAAGCTCATCGCCAGGCCGCTGGCTTAAATGGTAGGTATTGGCGAGCAAAATCTTGGTTCCCAAGCTCTCAACAACGCCGGGCAAAAGACCTTTGACCGTCGCCTTCGTGCCGACCGGCATAAAGATAGGCGTGGGAATATCTCCATGTGGCGTATGGAAAACGCCGGCGCGCGCGTGCGTTGTCGGGTCTTCAGCAAGCACATCATAGGTAAACCATGCGGGGTCTTTCTCGGAAGCCCACAGCTCTTGATGTACACACTGCACTTCCGTCGTAAACCCGGATTTTTTTTGGCCCTTAGCAATCTTTTGTACGTTGGTGGTCGGCATATATTCCAAAATCCTTACTCATAGACAGCACGGCGAGAAGCACTTCTCGCTGTAAAAGCATAGCGTACTATGTCTTGCGAGCGGCGCTCAACGATCCTTCACACTCAAAATGGTTGCAGCGCGCTATGATGTAACTCGTACGATACGAATACCTTGCAGATAGCAGCAGTGTAGAGCACGTTGTGTCACGCAAAAATAACAGTGTGTCATTGCTCACGTAGGAGGCTACATGAAAAAATACGTCCTGAGGACTCTTAAAGTCTTGCTTGGCCTTGGTATCACCATCGCACTCGTTTTTGGCGGATATCTTCTGTACCTGCAGCTTAACTACTATCGCATCCCTGACAATACATCGATTGCCAATGACGGAGCCTCCCCTGCTACTACCCGTGTCGAGGTTGGAAAAGAATACACCGCGTCAACGTACAATATTGGATTTGGCGCCTACACTCCCGACTATACCTTCTTTATGGACGAGGGCATTATGGCTGACGGAACGCGCACTAAAGGCGAGCACGGCCGCGCAGTCAGCAAAGATTCCGTTGAGACATGCACCAAAGGCGCGCTTGACACTGTTGCCTCACTTCATAATGGGACGGCTCCCGATTTTATGCTCTTTCAGGAAGTAGACAGAAACTCTGACAGGAGCTATCACGTTAATCAGGTGCAGGCGACAAACTCAAAGTTTTCTGAGGACGCCTCCTACTACGCGCAAAACTTCCATACCGGCTTTCTTGCCTACCCGATTCCTGAATTCCACGGAAGCGTGGACGCGGGTCTTATGACCCTCTCTAGCGTAGCAGCCACAGAAAGCACACGGCGTAGCTATCCTGTTGACCAGTCATTCTTTGCAAAATTCTTTGATTTGGATCGTTGTTTTATGGTCACGCGTTATCCCACCGATGACGGACACGAGCTGGTACTTATCAACTCGCATATGTCCGCTTACGATGCCGGAGGCACCATGCGTGCCAAACAACTTGCCATGCTTCGGGATATTCTTACCGAGGAACGAGCCAAGGGCAACTACGTCATCGCTGGCGGCGATTGGAACCACGCGCTTGCAGGTTCCCTTTCTTTGTACCCATCCGACCAACAAGTCCCAGATTGGGTTGCTGAGCTCAAGGATTCCGACTTGCCGGAAGGATTCTCCGTAGTTAAAGCCGATAATCTGGCCGACGTCCCCAGCTGCCGCGGTGACGACATTCCCTATACCAAAGGACACACCTACACCACCACAGTTGACGGCTGGATTGTTTCCGATAACGTGAAAGCACAGGCAGAAAACATTGATACAGGCTTTGCCTACAGCGATCATAATCCCGTGCTTTTGCGCTTCACACTTGGAAAGGCTGCGTAACAGGCAAAAAAGAGCGATATCTGTCAAATCCTCTAAAATGTTGTAATTACAACGTTCTTCTCGGTAAGAATCTGCCAAACTGCTCCTCGATAAAGTAAACCGGAGTAGACTTTTGCGTATGGCTCTATACGATTCTGCTTGCACGCTGTAACCGATAGCCGCCTGCCTCAAGTCACTCGAAAGGAGTACACATGAGCAATGTTTTGGATCTGGATAAGTCCGTCTATGAGATTTGCACGGAGTTTCCTGTCATCAAAGGCCTTATGGCCGACAACGGATTTAAGGAAATCACCGAGCCCGGTCGTCTGCAGACGATGGGTCGCTTTATGACTATCCCCAAGGGTTGCGCTCATAAGGGCGTCGATCTTGAAGAACTCAAAAACGTTTTTCGCGCCCATGGATTTGTCATTAAAGGAGATGAGGACGTAGCGGATAAAAACAATCTTGGCTCATCCGTCGTCGCGGCCGCTAAAGCCACCGCGGCCTTTGTCACCGGCGCCAGCGAAAAAGACGGCGCTGACACCGCTGGTACCGCCGAGGCGCCTCTCGCAGCAAATGACATCCCTCTCGCCAAGACTCCCGAAGAGCGCAAAGCTCTCATCGCCCAATACCTGGAGCGCCTAAATGACGGTGAAGATATTGAAAGCGTTCGCGAGGACTTTGCCCGCAACTTCAAAGACGTTTCTGGCGGCGAGATTTCCACTGCTGAGCAGGAACTTATCGCCGGCGGTGTCCCTATGGAGAAAGTCCTTCGCCTCTGTGATGTTCATGCGTCGCTCTTTGAAGGCCATGTTTCTTGCGTATCTACCGGAGCCGCTGAAGAAACGCCCGGTCATCCCATATGGACCATGCGTCAGGAAAACGAACGCATCATGTCGTTCATCAATGACCGCGTAAAACCCGATGTCAGACGAGTCCGTACACTAACCGACACCGCTTCCGCAGATGAGCGCAGTGGCATCGTCGCTCTTTTGAAAGCCGATATAGCAACTTTCAGCGAGGTGTTCATTCATTACAAGCGCAAAGAAGAGCTGCTCTTTCCCCACCTTGAGCGTCACGATATCACCGGACCCTCTAAAGTCATGTGGGGCAAAGACGACGAGGTAAGAAATGCTGTACACGGCGCCGAAGCTCTGCTTGAAACCGCTTACGGCACATATGACTCCCAGCTTTTATCAGGTGTAGCCGACTATCTTGACGAAGCCGTTGAGGACGCCGAGTCTATGGTAAGCAAGGAAGAAAACGTTTTGATTCCGCTCTCCCTTGAGCATCTCTCCGCGACGCAATGGACTCAAATTGCCGCAGAGGAAAATGAGTTCGGTCACGCCTTTGGCGTCAATCCTCCCGCTTGGCATGCAGACCCGCTCGAGCTTGCAAACGACAAGCTCAAAGAGATGGAAGCCGTGGCAAGTGGCGACTACGCGGACAATCGCTCAGAGGAAGCCTCTCATGCAGCTACATCGCCAGATGGAACGATTCGCCTGTCCACGGGTGAGCTCACTCTTGCTCAGCTTGAAGGCATTTTTGCGACCATTCCTCTAGATATTACCTTTGTGGATGCCAACGATAAGACCCGCTACTTCAGCCATGGAGACACCCGCGCCTTCCCGCGTCCTAAGAGCTGTCTTGGTCGTGATGTGTATGACTGCCATCCGCCTAAAAGCCAAGAAGTTGTGCGGCGAATCTTAACTGAGTTCAAGAGCGGCAAGCGCGATGTCTCAGAGTTCTGGTTCAAGGCCGTGGGAAAGTTTCTGTACGTCCGCTATTTTGCCGTCCGTGATGATGCGGGCAACTACCTCGGCGCTCTTGAGACCACGCAAGACATCGGACCCATCAAAGCGCTCGAAGGAGAAAACCGCCGCGGATCTGACTCATAAAAAGCGGCGCTGACGTACCAGGCCGCTCCCGCTCCAGCGCATAAAGCATCAGCACGTTTTTGAAACGAACTATGCCTCAGCTACACGTACACGCCCTTCTCGCTATATCTTTGGCGAGAAGGGCGTTTGGACAATCAGGTACAATAGCTGACAAAATTACCGAGCAAAAGGATTGCTATGTCACAACCCACAGCCACGCCCCGCCACGGGCAAAACTATGCGTATGCCATTGTGGCGGCATGCGTCGCCATCATGTTTTTTCCCTGCGCAATCATTCTGACGTGTTTTGGCATATTCATTACGCCGGTCACTCAGTATTTCAACGTACCGAAAGTCAGCTTTTCACTCGTCTTTTCCGTTATCTGCCTTACGATGATGATTGCCCTTCCCATCACGGGTCGGCTGCTGAAGGCGCACAGCATGCGCATGGTTCTCACGATAGATACGCTCCTTTGCGGCCTTGCCTACGGCACCATGGGACTAGTACAGTCAGTCTGGCAGCTTTACGTTTGCGGCGTCATCATCGGAATTGGTTTGCCAGGCCTTATCTTTTTGGCTGTGCCGACACTCATAGGCAACTGGTTCTCAGAGCGAGTCGGCTTCTTTATTGGTTTTTGCTTTGCCTTTACCGGTATCGGAGGCGCTCTTTTTAACCCCATTGGGTCAGCTCTTATAGCAAGCGGAGCCGAGGGATGGCGCATGTGCTATTTCATCTTCGCCGCAATCATTCTCGTATGTACGCTGCCCTTTACCTTCTGTATTGTCCGCGACAGGCCTTCCGATCTTGGGCTTCTTCCTATGGGGTCAGGTGAGAAAAACGCTGATAGCGTCGATGCTAGTGCCAGTGTCAATGCCAGCACCAACTCGTGTGCAAAATCAACCCTTGATGAAGGTATTCCGGCAAACAGGGCTTTGCGCATGCCGGCCTTCTTTATGATTGGGGCATTCTACGCCCTTATCACGCTCAATCAGCAAATCTCACAATTTTTCCCCAGCTACGCCGCTACATTTTCCGATACTGCGCCTGAGATTGCCGCTGCCGGTGGCCTTATCGCGGGCGCCGTCATGGTCGGACAAGCCCTTGGGAAGGTAGCACTCGGAGCTCTAAATGACAAGTCGGAAAAAGTCGCTTGTTACGCCGGCATCTTCTGTGGTATTGCCGGTCTAGCGCTGCTCTGGATCAAGATAGCCTCATTGCCTCTCATGCTTGCGGGGGCTTTTCTCTTTGGCGTAGTGTATGCCATGACTACCGTTGAGACGCCCATCCTGGTTCGCGCGGTCTTCGGTACCAAGGACTATACGCTCATCTACTCTCGAATCGCTGTTGTCAGCTCGCTTATGTCGGCAATCGCTTTGGTGGTATGGAGCCTTATCGTTGACGGTTCGACTGCCGGCTACGATATCCTTTTTGTCCTTGGCTTTGCCCTCATGCTCAGCTGCCTGGTTCTTTCCCTATTCGCGCTTAGAGGGGCGCGTTGGGTACATCGCATGAGGTGATTAAAACAGAACATGTACTACGATATTTTTATGCTATCCGCTTCGGAAATGACAATATCAGCATCATAGAATGCCAGAAGAGCCTGTATTCCCAAAGCTGTATCGCGCGACCCTGTCGTCTCAAAGACTGAATGCATGGCAAGCTGAGGCAGTCCTACATCAATGCCGTGCATGCTCACTTGTATATTTGAGAGATTGCCCAAAGTCGAACCGCCCGGCATGTCGCTACGATTAGCAAAGACCTGGTAAGGTAGGTTACGAGCTGACAGTATCTCCTCAAAAACAGCACGACTTACCGCGTCCGTACAGTACGACTGGCGGGCAGCCTCCTTAATGACAATGCCTCCGTTAAGTCTGCATTGGTTGGTGCTATCGTACTTCTCGGGATGAGCCGGATGCAGCGCGTGAGCATTGTCACAGCTCACCAACATTGAAGCTGCAAGAGCACGATGAAAATCGTCTTCGCTCAAGCCAAGCGCGCTGTTAATGCGCACAAGCGTGTCACGTAAAAACGTAGACATGGCTCCTTGCTTGGTATTGGAGCCCACCTCTTCATTATCAAAGCAAGCGTAGACGGAAATATCTGAGTCGTTATCAGATGCAAGAAATGCCTTCAACGCGGCATAGGCGGACTGCAAATCATCCAGATGCCCTGCGGATACAAACTCATCCTTGTAACCCCAGATACGTCCACCGGTATGATCAACGAGGAAGAGGTCGAATGAAAGGACATTGCTTGCGTCAACTCCCGCCTCCATGGCAATCATCTGTCTGAATGCACCTTCAGACAGCTCGCCAACCGAGAAAAGCGGCATGAGATCGACAGCTCGATTAAGCTCAGGAGCCAGTCCCGACTTACGATCTAAATGGATTGCTAGGCTGGGAATGAGGGCAATATCTCGTTCTATAGTAATCAGGCGTGACTCAATCTTGGAACCACAACGTACCAGTACGCGACCAGCAAGACCAAGCGGTCTGTCCAGCCAGGTATGATCAATCATGCCTCCATAGGCTTCCACAGAAAGACGCAGGGTATCTTGTTCACCCTTTAACTCAGGCACCGCTTTCACCTTATAGGAGGGAGAGTCGCCGTGAGCGACGGCAATCTGAAAATGATACGGCGCGGTGCCGTCAAAATCATCAGCTTTGTCAAACTTCTCGCCAACCTTCCATGCGATGACAGAAGAATTATTCCGCACGGTAAGGTACCGGCCACCGCGAACAACCTTCCACGCAGCGCCCTCGGGAAGATAGACGTAGCCAGCCGCCTCAAGATGTGCACGCACGGTTGTTGCAGTGTGAAACATTGAAGGGCTTCGATCGATAAACTCAAGCAAATCACGAGAAACTGCGAGGTCTTCTTTTGTCACAGACAACAAGGTCACTCCTTCAAAGTTGTATATTCGCATTAAGCCTAGCATGCAATCAAACATAATCATAGCTTTTGCGTGACAGGCGAGAAAATCATCAAGCTCGTACGTTTTCGACGTGCTCATGCACTACCCTAGTATCTGACAAAAAATTCGCGATGTACGCGTGCACCCGATTTCGTGGGCGCGATACTCCACAGTAAGGCAGGTACCATGGAACTCAGTCAGGCAATCGAACACGCCAGTGCATACTTGATACCAGGGTTTTTGAACGATGACGCCGCACTGACCGCAGAGCGTCTCAAAAATGAAGACGCCCTTAAGACACTGCTTGATGCCTGGAACGCGGCTCCAAAGGACAGCCTTCCGTTCTCTTTTGACCTCGTGCGTCAGCTCGCCGACCGTAACCGCGAGGTCTGCGACCTGTACGGCGCCGAGCGTCTGAGAAACGCCAACGGTGTGTCACTCGCGCGTGGACTCACCACTGAAGATACTGCGCGAGGTGTAGCAAAACTGCAGCATCGCCGTGAGGCTGGCGTCATGAAGACTGCCGGACCCACGCTTACCGACCTGACGCTCGCCTACCATGAAAAGCCGGTTTCAGGAACCGTTTTGGGTATCGACATTGAGACGACGTCTCGCTTTCCCGATCAGGGTTACATCATCAATGTTGGGTTTGAGTTCTGGAATCTTGGTCCTCAGACGGTACCGGTTAACCCTCATACAGCTTATTTCGGAATGCCAGAGTTCTACCGCGAGAAGGGCGTACCTCTGACAGAGATTCACCATATCACCTGGCAAGATCTTGAGGGAAAGCCGACATTTCGCTCAAACAAAGCCGCTCAAAAGGCGCTGCTGACTGTGATGAAAAAAGTTCCCTTCATAGCGCATAACGCCGCTTTTGAAGATTCCTGGTTTATGCTGCAGATAGATGGCTATGCGGAAGCTCGCAAAGAAGGTAAGATTATCCCTATCGATACCCGTGAGATCTGCCGCCGCCTTGATCCGGAATTTCGTTCTCTTCTCCCCGCGTCACGACCCGCAAGCCTTGAGAACTGGGCACGACGCCGCGGCACGCTTGCGGCAAACGAAGCTGAACGGCACCTTGGTCTTGATGACGTTGACCTCATGATTCGCACCGTTCAGGCTGAGTTTAACGAGCGCAATATGTTTGGAGCCTCATAATACATTGAAATCGCTGGAGCTATATACTTACATAGTTGTCTAGTATTGAGTAGTTTTTATTTCATGGCCAGCCATGTATCTTTGGCCCTTCGGATTGCCTACCCCGAAGACGCCGACTGTTAGGAGGAGTTTTGTCCCAAAATAAACAGGTCCGCGTACGCTTTGCTCCCTCGCCCACCGGAAAACTGCATATCGGCGGCGCTCGCACCGCTATCTATAACTGGGCCTTTGCCCGCGCCAATAACGGTACCTTCATTCTGCGCATCGATGACACCGATCCCGCACGTTCCACTGACGAGAATACGCAGATCATCCTGCGTGCCATGCGCTGGCTTGGTCTTGACTGGGATGAAGGCCCCGATAAGGGCGGTGACTTCGGACCGTACGCTCAAACCGAACGCCTGGAGATCTACCGTAAGGCCGCACACACCCTGCTGGCAAAGGGCAAGGCATATCCGTGCTTCTGCACGCCCGAGAAACTCGCCGCAGATAAAAAAGAGGCGGAGCAGCGCCATGACCCATTCCAAGGCTATCAGCGTACCTGCAGAAACATTGACCCCGCTGAAGCTCAAGTGCGTATTGAGGCCGGTGAGCCCTACACTATCCGAATCAAGGTACCGCTTGACCGCGGCGATGTTGTTGTTCATGACGCGGTGCATGGCGATGTCACATTCAACGCTCGCGAGCTTGACGACTTTATCATCTTCCGCTCTGACGGTACGCCAACCTACAACTTCGCGACCGTCGTTGACGATGCCATGATGGGTATCACGCACGTCATCCGAGGCGACGATCATCTGTCCAATACTCCCCGCCAGATCATGGTCTACGAAGCTCTCGGCGCGCCGGTGCCTGAGTTCGCGCATATTTCCATGATTTTGGGGCCTGACGGTAAAAAACTTTCCAAACGACACGGTGCCACCTCTGTTGAAGAGTATCGTGACGCGGGATATCTTTCCGATGCCTTCGTCAATTATCTGGCACTTCTCGGCTGGTCGTTGGACGGTGAAACCACCATCGTTCCGCGCGCTACCCTGGCTTCTCAGTTTTCGCTCGACCACGTTTCAAAAAATCCTGCAAAATCAGATCCGGAGCGTCTGAACTGGATAAACGCAACCTATCTCTCAGCCATGGACAATAAAACGTTCTCGACGCACGTTCTCATCCCCGAGCTTATCCGCGCAGGTCTTGAAAACGCTTCCGACACTGAAGCAGATGTCGAAAAGCTCTATACCGCGCGCCCCGCTTGGTATGACCTGCTTTCCGAGATTCTCAAACCTCGCACTACCGTTTCCCCTGACGTTATAGAGAAGGCTCGATTCCTCTACGAAGGAGACGAAGTTACCTTTGACGAGAAGAGCGTCTCCAAGAGTCTCGCCAAGGAAGGAGCACACACGATTCTTGAGGCTGCGCATGCCACGCTCTCACCTGTTTCGCAATGGACTCCCGTACACATTGACGAAGCGCTTGAGATTTTGCCGGAACAGCTTAACCTCAAAAAACGAGTGGTATTTCAAGCAATCCGTGTCGCCGAGTGCGGCAACATGGTCTCTCCGCCACTCGGTGAGTCCATGGCGCTTCTCGGCAAAACAACCGCTCTTATCCGCCTTAAGCGAGCGCTTGCGATAGCCCAATAGCGCGTACGCTTCGTTCTGACATTGCACACGCGCTTCCTGTATATACAAGGAGCTTTCTATGATGACCATGTCTGCGCTTGAGATTTTAGGACCCATTATGGTTGGCCCTTCCTCATCGCATACCGCCGGCGCGCTTCGCATTGCACTGGTAGCGCGATCGCTGGCGCCAAAACCGCTTGCGCGCGTAGAGTTCTTTCTCTATAACTCATTTTCTCATACGCATAAAGGGCACGGCACTGACCAGGCCCTAATTGCCGGCATGCTTGGGTTCTCACCTGACGACGCGCGCGTTCGCGACTCCTTTGCTCTTGCCAAAGAACAGGGTCTTCCTTTTGACATTGTCGAGAAGGGCGACGACGAGAGTCTCCACCCTAATACGGTTGAGGCACGCATGCACGGCGCAGATGAAGCGTGCGTATCGGTCATGGGAGAATCCATCGGTGGCGGACGCATCCGCATCAGCGGCGTCAATGGCGCACGCGTCCGTATGACCGGTGACATGCCGACAATTTTTGTCTCTCATAAGGATACTCCCGGCGTTCTTGCTGCTCTGACGGCCATTCTCGCGGAACAACACATCAATGTTGCAACTATGCGTACGTTCCGGGCAGCGCGCGGCGGTATGGCGTACACCATTTTTGAAATTGATGAGGCGGTATCGGCGCACACGCTCGATCTCTTCCGCAAAACTCCCTATGTGGCTCTCGCGGCTCAGGTCTCTATTCCCGGAGCCGCGCCTACCGTATCGGCCGGTCCGCTCGCAATCAATTTTGACAACGGTGCTGAATTGCTTGCCCTTTGTGAACGTGAGGGTGCCTCCATCGGCGAGGTTATGCGACGGCGCGAGAAGTTTCTCAGACCGGAAGCCGACAGTAAAAAAGAAATGGTTCGCGTGCTGAATACCATGAAAGACGAGGTACGCGACACAATTGAAACCCCAAGAAAATCCATTGGCGGGCTGCTGTATGGGCAGGCACAGGCCGTTGCTCAGAGCGACCCCGCTCTGATTGGCGCTCTCATGGGTCCGGTGCAAACGCAGGCGGTAGCTTTTGCCATGGCGGTGCTTGAGCGTTCGGCGACCATGGGAGTCATTGTTGCGGCTCCTACAGCAGGCGCCTCTGGCGTTGTACCAGGAACTGTTCTCGCTGTGGCAAATCATTTGTACGCAACAGATGACCGGATACTTCTCGCGCTCTGGAATGCTGCGGCTCTTGGCGCTATTCTGACTACCAACGCAAGCGTTTCGGGCGCTGAAGGCGGATGCCAAGCTGAGGTTGGTTCTGCAGCGGCTATGAGCGCGTCAGCCCTAACTGAACTTCTCGGCGGAACCCCTAAGCAATGTCTTGACGCCGCTTCGATTGCCCTCTCCAACCTGTTAGGACTGGTCTGCGATCCTGTGCGCGGACTCGTGGAACATCCTTGCCAAGATCGCAATGCCATCGGAGTGGCTGCAGCTATCAGTTCCGCGCAGCTCGCCCTTGCAAACATCGGCAACCCCATTCCCTTTGACGAGGTTGTCCGCGCCATGGCAGAGGTTGGCGCCGCGCTCCCGGCAACACTCCGAGAAACTGCTAAAGGCGGTCTTGCTGCAGCTCCTAGCGCTCAAACAGCCTGCTCAGCATGCACTGAATGTTTGGCCGCCACAAAAAACGTACTCCATACGAAACGCATGGATATGCCAAACCGTAAAAAGTGATTGCTTACAAGGGAATTTCAAATTTCTTGATATTCTCACTTGCATACCTATCACCGCTCCTTTATAGTTATTTCTCGCGCTTATGCGTAAGGGATGACATCTTGGGATATCGTCTAGCGGTAGGACAGCGGATTCTGGTTCCGTCAACGGGAGTTCGATTCTCTCTATCCCAGCCATGTCCTTCCAAACAACATACGGCCCGTTCGTCTAGCGGTTCAGGACGCCGCCCTCTCAAGGCGGAGATCACCAGTTCGAATCTGGTACGGGCTACCAACTGTTCAAGGGCTGCTTTGCGGCCCTTTTCACGTTTTCTACACTTTTACCTACGCTCGGCGGCGAAAAGATTGTCGTAATTCCTGATATCATCAGCATGGCAGAAAACGACGTCTATACTGATAAGACTTTGGCATATCAATTTGATTTGATTCGGAGATTTCATGTGGTTTGAGTTTTGGTTTGCCGTCCTTGCGCTCTGCGCATTGCTTTACCTTCCCGGCACACTCTTTCTCAAAGCATCCCGTATGCCTATCAGCTGGGCACTACCTACGGCTCCTCTTGTCAGCTGCGGCCTTATCTTTATCACCGGAGAGGTTTTCAGCGCTTTGCATATTCCGGCGTACCTCCCATTCATGCTGGGTATCCCTTTATTTGTTGCGGGCATCGCCTATATTGCCGCAAGAATCAGCTTAAAGAAGCGCGGTACAAAGAGTAGTACAAACAGCACCGCAAACAACAGCGCCAATAATACTGTCTTTGCCTGTGACCCTCTCGACTGGAAAATCCTTCTTATGTATGTGGCTGTCGGCGTTGTAACAACAACATTGCTTTACGTCACTTCCCTTTCAAATGCCGGATCCTTCGTGCAGGGCTGGGACATTACGCGCCATTTGGATGTCACTCAAGCTATGATTGATTCCCAACGCTACTCTTCTATCAGCTATGATTTTTACAGTACCTCTGACACCGCCATCATCCCCTGGCAGCCCGGACCTTTAGGGTTTTATCCGTGCGGATGGAATATCCTGACGGCACTGGTAACGCAGCTTATACACACTGACGTGACCATTGCCGGAAATGCTCTGAACTTTGTGGGAGCAGCTATTCTTCTGCCGCTTTCGATGACGACTTTCATTGCAAAGACGTTTCCCCGCAATCGCAGCGCACTTCTCGCCGGCGCCTTTGTCACAGGCGCGTTTGCCGTCTTTCCGTGGGCGCTTCTTATCTACGGACCTATCTATCCAAACACCCTTGCCTTCTGCACCATGCCGAGCATCTTTTGGGTTTTTATGCAGATGACTCGCTCAAAAACGCCCAAACACGAACTTGTGTGGCTTGTCGTCACCTTCCTTTTGGGCGGCATCAGTCTTACTGTCCTGCACGCCTCCACCATTTTTTCAAGCATTATCATCCTCTTGCCCTGGTGTCTCGCCCGTATTGGACAGTCAAAACGACACGTTACCCTTTTTGGCAAGCAACTCA
This sequence comes from Lancefieldella sp. Marseille-Q7238, assembly GCF_949152215.1. GTDB lineage: Bacteria > Actinomycetota > Coriobacteriia > Coriobacteriales > Atopobiaceae > Lancefieldella. Next base: position 13,670 of record NZ_OX424407.1, on the reverse strand, counting down.
ATCCACGGACGCTTGTTTCTGTGTTTTTTGCTGCCATCGTGCTTATCTGGGTCGTACTCTACTTTGCAGTTGTAAAACGCGGCGTCGCCCTCAATTTCTGGTGGAATTCCTATTCCGACCCTCTGAACGCACTTATCCATGCCATAGGCCTCGACTACATTGGGGAATCCTACGCAGGAGGCGAGCTCGTTTCTATGCAGCCGGCACTTACCCTTGTGGTCTTTATCGGCATCGTTTGGACGTTTACCAACAAGCGTGGACGCTGGCTCTCTGTTTCCTTCTTTTATGTTTCACTACTTTGCGCTTTTATCATTACCTTTGATTTTCCCGTCAAAGGCCTTCTTTCGGGCTTTTGGTACACCGATCCCTTCCGTATCGCGGCAAGCGCAGCTCTTACCGCCATGCCACTTGCTGCGGTCGGCCTAGGAACACTTGCATGCGCCGCCTTTGACCAACTTTGCCGTATCGATACACTGCTTAAGCGCCCATTTTGGAAATATGCCGTCGGAGCCTCGGTTGTTACTGTCTTTGTTTTGAGCAACTGCCTCATTGCAATGCCTTCCTCAAAGCACGCGCGACCGACTAACGCGTTTGCCGCCTACAAAGCTGGAGCTGAAGCCTCATATGGCGACAAAGAGCCGCTTACCGACCGTGAGCGAGACTTTTTACGCCGCGTTGAGAACATTATTCCGCGCGGCGCACGCGTGGCAAATATCCCCTATGACGGAAGCCTTTGGGCTTACGCTACCAACAATGTGCATGTTATCTGGCGTTTTCCAACCGGCTACGACGGCTCAGAGAGACCAGCGTCAGCAATCCTGAGAAAGCGTCTGAAGTATATCGCTTCTGATGAAGAAGTTCGTAATACCGCCAAAGAGCTTGACATTCACTATATCCTGATACTTGAAAATCCCAAGAGTCCCGGCGTAATCGGAGATAACTACAAGCTCGGTACATTCCGGGGAATCTCAGAGATAAACGATGAGACACCCGGTCTTGAGACTGTACTTTCCGAGGGCAACATGCGCCTGTATAAGATTACTCTGTACTAAGGTGAAAGCACATAAAAACGCCGCCCTTACGGGCGGCGTTTCACTGGTTGCGTATCACAAGAGAAGAATGACTCTCCTCTGCTACCTCACAAAGTCTGTTTTGATGCGCTGTCTATTGCGCATTGCTTCTTCTGAGATAGACTCCTGCACCAAGAAGGATACATGCTCCAAGAGCAAGCGGGATAACCACGCCTGAAAGGCTCGTATCTCCCATGTCAGGAACTTTACGGGGCCGATCTTTCTTGGGCTTTGGTGTGTCCTGAGGCGTCTCGGTATTTGTTACGGTAAAACCGTCAGTAGCGCTTCCCTCTACTTTTGAGGTATAGCCAGAGACCTCGTCTTCCGTTACCGTATAGGCGATTTCATGGCCGTCAGCGGCATTCTTCTCGAGAGCATCAAACGTACCAGACCAACCATTTGCTTCAGAAAGCGTCAGTGTCTTACCGGTATCCTGGCCATCGGCCAACAAATGGATGGTAACGGACGAACCCTTCTTTCCTACCCACACTTTTTTGACAGAGATATGGGTGGTCTCAGGGGTCGGTTTAATGGTGTTGGTAAGGGTAATCTCAGTAGACGTGGAGCTTATCACCTTGGTTTCAGTCGTCTGCATCCAGCCTTCAGGCACGTCCTCTTCAATCGTTGCCTCAGCGTCCATTGGAAGACCGGTAAACGTATGTGTCCAATTGTTCGCGGCGCTCAGCGTAACGCTTTCAGTACGCTGGCCATTGACAACGAGCCACACTGTCAGCGATTCAGGAACAGTAGCCGAAGGGCTTGGGGTGGTATTCCATACTTTTTTGACAGTCAGCTGCTTAGCCTCGGTCACAGGATTGCCCAAAGTAACTTCACCGTTTGAGCCGATACCACCACCGCGAGCCGCGGAGTTGTCGCTTATGGTCAGTTTGGCTTTGGCATGTGCGAGAGCGATGCCTGTAGCCGAGGGAGACGCTTTCAGAGCCCAAGACTCCGTACTATCATGCACGTCTTTGACAGCCTCGCCACCAGCATCGGCACGAGGTGCATCAGGATCAGGTTCACCGAGAACGTGAGGTGTCAGGATACCGCCATCCTTATGCCAGTTATAAGATCCTCCGCCAAGCATGCGCTCCGCGATGTTGGTCTTGGCACCGTTGTTCTGCATGCGAACAGCAGCGATATCATCGCCAGCACCAGCCGCGGTATTACCATATACGGCCGAGCCTTCATTAACCGAGAAGGACGCCTCTCCCGTGGGACAAAACCATGCGCCTCCGCCGATAACGGAAGCGGTATTGGAGGTAACTTCAGCATTGTAGGCAGTCAGCGAATAGGGCACGGAACCCACATATGCTCCGCCGCCTTGACGGTCTGCTTTGTTGCCGATAATTTCTCCAGCATTCAACACCACGTTATGAGATGCCGAGTAGACCGCGCCGCCGCAGCCTGCGTCACTGGTGATATCGGTACCGGTTGCGGTATTATTCTTCAAGGAGCCGCCGTTCATAGTAAAGGAAGCGGGATAGAAATCAGGCCAGTTCTTGTAGTTAATGTCGTAATACTGGCCGGCTGCCTCCGAGTAGGGCTTCTTACCAAAATAGTCGGTAAACATGTCAAAGGTTGCCACTGCGCCGCCCATGCCGGTTGCGATGTTATTGGAGATGCTTCCGTCATTGAGCGTAAAGTTGCCGCCGCACTGAACGTAAACGCCGCCTCCTCCACCACTTATAAAGCTGCCATCAGCTGCTACAACACCGGTAGCTTTATTGTTGTCAATGGAGCCGCCGTTCATGGTGAAATATGCTTTGGAATGAAAATCGGCATACTGAGGGCTGCCACCATAAACGTATACGCCGCCTCCGAAGGGTGCTTTATTTCCTGTGATGGCGCCACCGGTCATGGTAAATGACGAGGTAACACCCTTATTGCTGTGATCGAGCGCCAGTACCATAACGCCACCAGCCGTCTGAATCTGCTGGCCACCATCACCGCCCGTGATAGTGCCACCCGTCATCGTAAAGCTGGACTGACTAACCAAAACGCTACCGGAAAACTGATTTTTAATCGCAGTGTTCTCAATAGTTCCGCCGTTCATGGTACCTGTTGCGCCCTTATCAAGGTGTACGGCGCCGTTATTGGAGTACACAAGCTCCGTGTTGGAAATCGTACCGCCATTCATGGTAAAAGTAGCAGAAGAACCGTATACATACACGCCACCGGCAGGAGAAGAGGCACTCGAGCCATTCTTCATGACACCATTTTCAAGCGTCAAGGCTCCCGCGCACGTTACGTAGTAGGCTTTGCTTGCACCATCAAAGGTAACATCCCCGTCGATGGTAAGCGCTGCGGTCGCCTCAACCGACATGAGATAGCTTATTGAGGGACTCGCCGCTACAAGACTTGCTGAAGCTCCGTTTGTCGTTAATCTCACGTCTTTCCCAGCAGGAACGGTAATAGTTTCGGACACCGTAATATCTCCGGAAAGAACAATGTCGGTTTTTTGTCCCGCGGGAGCAGCGGCGATAGCATCCTTTAATTCCTGTTCCGTTGAAACAGTTGCTTGAGCGGGCACACGAAGAAGCGATGTCGCCTGCGCTGCCTCAGGACTCACAGGCGCTTCGGAGCCCGCGGGCGCCTTAGAACTCGCATCTGTCTCAGGCGTTTTGTATGTCTTTTCCTCTGAGATTACTTCCTTTGCCGCAGCATCTGTCGATGTCTCTTCTGATACGGCATCCTCTTGTCGCTCATTGGTAGATGTCTGAGTTATAGGAGAGTCAATCTCTTGAGCTTGAGCCCGCGGCATGCCACCTAAAAATGACAGGCTGACTGCCAGAAACAAACTTAAGATCAAAGACCCTGTCTTCTTCATACGCCACCTTCTCTTACTGCTTGTTTTTACGCGATATAGTTTCTGTTACAGAATTAATTGTATAAAATATATCTGCTAAAGCTACGGAAAAATGAAAAGAAAACGGCCTGTAGCACATTTCAACGGCGCACCGCAACATGCCTCACATGTTCAAAGCGCAAATCAACGCCGTGTATTCTCATCCATTCCTGCATCTGAAGCGTTCAGTGTACTTGCAGAGTCTGCGACGTCCGAAGGTTCTTTCTGCCATGCTTTAAGCTCGTCAAAGATACTCTGGGCAAGCGCTTTTGATATACCTTTGACGTGAGCAATCTCATCTGCCGATGCAGCTTTGAGCCTTTTGAATGAACCAAAATAGCGCATGATATCTCGTTTGCGCTTAGGCCCTACACCAGGAATCTCATCAAGGATTGAAACTGTCATGGCCTTGTCGCGAAGTTCACGATGAAACGTGATGGCAAAGCGGTGAGACTCATCGCGCACCTGCTTGATTAAGTAAAGCGACGCGGAACCGGACGGCAGCACAATAGGCGTTTCATCCCACGGCACAAAGACCTCTTCGTCGGACTTAGCAAGACCGCACACCGGAATATCCAGCCCAAGCTCCGCAAGTTGGTTCAAGGCGGCTGTCAGCTGGGGCTTTCCTCCGTCTACCACCAATAAATCAGGACGAGAACCGAAACGTGTATCAGCCATGCGCTCAGGACTATACCGACGGCCAAGCACCTCTGACATAGAAACAAAATCATTCGCTTCATCAAGCTCAGCGTGAATCTTAAACCGCCGATACTGCGATTTATCAGGGCGTCCGTTGGTAAAGACCACCATAGACGCAACCGTAAAAGAGCCATGCAGCGTAGAGATATCAAAGCACTCTATACGCAGGGGCGGCGCGTCAAGCGCCAGAGCCGACTCAAGTTGCAGCAACGCCTGATTGGTACGGTCATCAGAATAACCTGTTCGAATCATATGACGCATGAGGGCGTGTCGCGCGTTTTTAGAGGCCATCTCAAGCAGACGGTGTTTCTCACCACGCTGTGGAAGATGCAAGTTGCAGCTGTGCCCGCGTTTACGAGACAGCCACTCCGAAATGAGCGCCGCGTCAGAGAGTTCAACAGGCACATCAACCTCTGAGGGAATGTCTGCGGTCTCGTCATAGTAGCGCTTGACAAAACCGGAAACCAGCTCATCTTCAGAAACATCAAGCCCTTTGTCCAAAATGAACTCAACTGAGCGGATCGTACGGCCTTCGCGAACCACAAAGACACAAGCGGCGGAAATGGTTTCTTCGCGATAAAAACCGATAAGATCAAGGTTGACCGAAACCGGAAACATCACCTGCTGGCGGTCGTCAAGGGCGCTCAGCGCATCAAGACGCCCCTTGAGGCGCGCTGCTCTCTCAAAATCAAGCTCGGCGGCCGCTTCCTGCATTTGGCTTTGTACCTCAGACACAATCTCGGACCGATTGCCACGCAAAAAGCTCTCTACCTGCCGCACATGCTTGACGTATTCTGCCGTTGAGATAGCTCCCACGCACACCCCCGGTCCGCGACCCACATGATAGTCAAAGCACGGTCTCCCCTTTTCCGCAAAAATCATATTGGCCACAGACGCTTCGTCGGGATGCTTTTCAAGCTCACGACGGCATTTCTTCCATTCCACACAGCCGGCCGCGCAGATAGGGACTACTTTGCGCAGGGTATCGATGGTCTGGCGGGCGGCATAAGAATCCGTATACGGGCCAAAATAGCGCGTACCCTTCTTGTGTTTTTCGCGCGTGTACTTAATGGCGGGAAAAGCGTCCGTTTCAGTAATAGCGATGAAGGGATAGCTTTTATCGTCCTTAAAGTCAACGTTAAAGTAGGGACGGTACTGGGCGATAAGGTTCCTCTCCAGCACCAGTGCTTCATGCTCGTTTTCTACGACGATATAGTCAAAACTTCGTACCACCTGCATCATCAGGGGAATCTTCGCTCTATCATCTTGAAGCGTCACATATTGGCGCATGCGATTGCGCAGGTTTTTAGCCTTTCCAACGTAAATAACCTTATTAGAGCCGTCTTTCCACAGATAGCAACCGGGGCTTGTCGGCACCTGATTGACCTGTTCTCGCAGAGAAACCAGGCTGTCAAAATCTTTATGGCGCGACATGTCCGCCATTTAGCGCCTCAGTCGTCCAAGCAGCGAACGGATAGCCGCCGCTTCGGGGAATCTGAATGCTACGGCTAAACCATAGGTCACCAAGACAGCTGGAATACCAGCGGCGACGCAGTTCATAAGACCTCGCATTGGAGAGCCAATAGCAGGGCCGATAGCTATCTCGAGCACGCGCATGATAAGAACGGCTACACCCGAGCCAAGAAGCCCAAGACCCAAAGAACGTACAAAGGAGAACATCATGGACTTGAATCCGATATGTCCCAATTTTCTCCACAAATCCACAAACATGACTGCATCGACCACAACGTTAAAAATCATCGATGTTGCCGCAACAAAGCCAAGTCCAACATAGGGTGTTGTCACGAGAAGAATAATTACCTGCACGACAGAGCCAAGCGTCGCCGCGACAGCATAGAGCACCATATGACGCATGGCTGAGCAGACTTTCTGCAGGTACATGCCAACGCCATAGAGTGGCAGCGCCAACGAAAGGCCGCTGAGGAACTCGGCAGTCAACAGAATATCGTTTGTTTCAAACCTGCCTGACGAAATAATCGAGACCAACGGCACCGAAAACACTATCAAGTAGAGCATGAACGGCACCGTAAACAAGAGAATCTGGCAGACGCCCTGGGTTAAGTCACGCTTAAACGCCGCGATATCCTCTTTTGCCCAGCTTTCTGAGAGCTCCGTGAATAACGCCGTGGTAACCGGCACCGTCAAAATGGCATAGGGCAGGGTGTACCAAAGACGGGCATAGGTTGCAATGGCGCTTCCAGCTACGCTGATTGAAAGCTGCGAAGAATTCTGAACCGATACCGTCACGAAGTTAGCAACGACAACGATAAGGGCAGGGGCACCAATCTTGAGCGTATCTTTTAGCGCGGGGTCGTGGAAGTCGATATGAGGCCTCAGCTTGATGCCGTTTCTCTTAAGAGAGGGAATCTGTACCAATACCTGCACCAATACGCCAAGCGGATTTCCCAGAGCCAAAATCAAAAGACCAAGACCCGGATGAGAGCCAGCTAACGCCGCATAGGCAAGAAAAGACACCGTCGTCACAAAGTTATTGAAAATAGGGGCCGCCATCGGCCAAAAGTAGCTGCGCTCCGCATTGAGTACCCCGGAAAAGATGGTAGAGAAGCAATAGAGGACCACTTCGATGGCAAAGAAACGGAAGAAGTAGACAGCCAGCTCAGAGTCGAAGTCGGCACGCGCCGAGAAGGACTGCGTATAGATAACCTGACCCGCAAAAATGAAGCCTAAAACGGACACGAGCAGCGTAATCATGACCACAATTGAAAGCAGATTGGACGTATAGGCATTGGCCTCCGCGCTGCCGACTTTCTTTTTCAAAGACATATAGACGGGCAAAAATGCAGTGGTCAGCATGCCGGCGCCCACAAGTTCGTATAACTGGTCGGGCAGTATGTTGGCAACGGAGTAGCAACTTGCCAAAACCGTAGCACCCATAGCCAGAGCCTGTGCCCAGGTACGCATGAAACCGGTTAAACGACTGATAATAACCAGCACACTCATCATGGAAGCCGAGCGACTCACCTGCTTTTGTCGCTCTTCAGGCAGAAGGCCCGGTTCCTCTTCAAGCGTCTCTTGCGACACCGTAGCGAGAACGTCCTCGCGCTCCAGAAATTCATTCTGCTCCGCGGTAATCTCGCGCATGTGTTTTGGCTGATAACTCACGACCTCGCCTCTCGAACGATATCGGCAAATGTTGCTTTAATACACGATGCTAGTGCAATCGGCGAAACGGTGATGCCGAGACCCTTGCGACCGCCGGACACATTAATCACATCAAACAACTGAGCGGTCTCATCAATGAGCGTGGGAAACTGCTTCTTCATACCGATTGGCGTGCAGCCTCCCCGAACATACCCCGTAACGGCCTCAAGATCTTTGACCGGCAGCATCGAAAGACTTTTTTTACCCGCCGCAGAAGCAGCCTTTTTCAAGTTAAGTTCTTGCGCGACAGGCACGCAGCACACCACATACTCACCGGCAGGCGCTTCGCATACAAGCGTTTTAAACGAGGCATCTTTATTCTCGCCAAGCGATTCCGCAATACGCACGCCCAACTCACCTGAAGGAATACTGTCATCGACATCGTATCGGTGCGCTTCAAACGAAACACCAGCGGCTTCGAGTTCACGCATGGCGTTCGTCTTTTGGATTGTCTGAGCCTTCTCACGCCTGGTCATATCAGCATCACTCCTGAGCCTGGCGCTTGCGATCCCGCTCAAGGATGGGAGCGAGAAACGCGCCGGTGTAGGACTCTGGTATCTGAGCCACCTGTTCAGGCGTGCCGTAGGCAACTACAGTTCCTCCTCCGTCTCCCCCTTCGGGGCCCATGTCGATAATACGGTCCGCCATCTTAATAACATCAAGGTTATGCTCAATGACCAGTACCGTATTGCCGGCGTCCACAAGGCGCTCCAGCACATCAACCAGCTGGCGGACGTCTTCAAAATGAAGGCCTGTAGTAGGCTCGTCCAAAATATAGAGCGTCTTGCCCGTCTGTGTACGGTGCAGTTCCTTTGCCAGTTTCACGCGCTGAGCTTCGCCGCCGGAAAGCGTGGTAGCCGGCTGACCCAAATGAATGTAGCCAAGGCCTACATCGTGCAGCGTCTGAAGTTTGTTTTTGATGCGTGGAATGTTGGCGAAAAACGCAAGCGCCTCATGAACCGTCATGTCAAGCACATCGGAAACGGACTTGCCGTGATATAGAATCTCCAGGGTCTCGCGGTTGTAGCGCTTACCGTGGCAGACCTCGCAGGGCACATAGATGTCCGGCAGAAAGTTCATTTCTATCTTGATTTGACCGTCGCCTTTGCAGGCTTCACAGCGTCCCCCCGGCACGTTGAATGAGAAGCGTCCTGCCGAGTATCCGCGGGCGCGAGATTCGGGAACAGAGGCGTAAAGGGCACGCAAGTCATCCCATAGGCCAATATAGGTTGCGGGATTGGACCGCGGTGTGCGGCCGATAGGGCTTTGATCGATGTCAATGACTTTGTCGATACGGTCAATGCCCGAAAGCTTCCTGTACTCCCCGACGGCTCGCTTAGAATGATGAACGGCATTGGTCAGCGCAGGGGCGAGAGTATCGGTCACCAGCGAAGACTTACCTGAACCGGAAACTCCTGTCACGAGAGTCAGCGTGCCTATCTCTATTTTGGCGCTCACGTCTTTGAGATTGTTTGCCGATGCTCCCGTAATTGCGAGGGCGCCTCGTCCCGGCTTGCGACGCTTTTCCGGCAATCTGATTTGGCGCCGACCAGTAAGATACGCGCCTGTAATGGAATCAGGATTTTCAACAATCTCTTCCGGCGTACCGGCAGCAACTACCTTACCTCCCAGCTCGCCCGCTCCAGGTCCCATGTCAACCACATAGTCCGCCGCGCGGATCGTATCTTCGTCATGCTCCACCACCAATACGGTATTACCGCGGTCACGAAGCTGTTTCAGCGTTTCTATCAAGCGATTGTTGTCGCGCTGGTGAAGGCCGATGGAAGGCTCGTCCAAGATGTACAACACACCCATAAGACCAGCACCTATCTGTGTCGCCAGGCGAATGCGTTGCGCTTCGCCACCGGAAAGCGTAGCTGCAGCACGAGAAAGCGTCAGGTAATCAAGGCCGACATTCACAAGAAATTGCAAGCGAGCCACAATCTCTTTCACAATGGGGCCTGCGATAAAATGCTGCCGTTCCGTAAGCGTTAAAGCTTTGAAGAACCGCAAGCTTTCTCGGCATGACATCTCCGTAACTTCCCAGATGTTCTTCTCGCCAACGGTAACCGCCAAAATTTCAGGCTTTAAGCGCGCGCCGTGGCATGTGGAGCATGGCATCTCACGAATGTAGTGATCAAGATGGGTCTTCATTGTTTCTGAGGTCGTATCTTGATACTTGTCAAACAGTATCTTGCGCACGCCTGCAAACGTGGTGAACCAGTGGGTATTGCGGCCGTCGCGCGTAACGTAATCAACGCGGATTTTAGTTGCTCCTAAGCCGCCAAGCAGCGCGTCTTGCACACGCTTTGGCAACTTCTCCCACGGCGTTTTGTCAGAAACTCCCAAGTGAGCGCAGACAGCGGAAAGAATCTGCGGATAGTAGTTGGAATGACCAAAAATGCTACCGAAAACACCTTCGGAAACGGAAAGTTTGGGGTCGGTGATAAGGGCAGCCGCATCGATAATCTTGCGAATGCCCAATCCGTCGCAATCAGGGCACGCGCCATATGGAGCGTTAAATGAGAAATCACGCGGCTGCAGGTCGTCCATAGAGTACCCATGGATAGGGCACGCCAGTGCCAGCGAGTACTGCAAAAGCTCATCAGGCATATGCTCCGGATCATTGCGATCCGCAAGAAGAAATACGCCTACTTTGCCTTGGGCGAGCTTAGTAGCCTGCTCAACCGCTTCAACCACGCGTCCCAGCGAATCGGCCCTGATGACAATACGATCCACCACAACTTCAATGGTGTGTTTGAGAGTCTTACCCAGCTTGATCTCTTCTCCATCAAGCTCACGTACCTCTCCATCCACGCGCACGCGGGAAAATCCTTCACGCCTCAGATCTTCAAACAGCTTGGTATATTCGCCCTTGCGGCCCAAGACAACAGGAGCCAAAACCAACGCACGGCGACCCTTCCCCGCCTCAAGAATCTTGTCGGCTACCTGATCGGTAGTTTGACGCTCAATCACACGACCGCACTCAGGGCAATGCGGAATGCCGATACGAGCGTATAAAAGTCGCAGGTAATCGTAGATTTCAGTAACTGTACCGACCGTTGAGCGAGGATTTCTGCTGGTAGTTTTTTGGTCAATGGAAACAGCAGGAGAAAGACCGTCAATAGAATCCAGATCGGGCTTATCCATTTGACCTAAAAATTGGCGTGCATAGCTTGAAAGCGATTCGACATAGCGACGCTGACCCTCGGCATAGATGGTATCAAACGCAAGACTTGACTTTCCCGATCCCGAAAGACCGGTAATAACTACCAGCTTATCGCGGGGAATATCAATATCCACATCCGCAAGATTATGCTCGCGCGCACCACGAATCGCAATTTTGTTTGACGCCATACTTCCTCACCTGGTATATCAGTGCCGGCAGAGCAGTCTCTGCCGGCCAACTTTTCCTAGCCTTTTAGTTTACCCAAGCAAGGACTTTCTACGTAGTGCAACAGCTTATTTTAGGTATTTTTTGAGACTTCTCCATGAAGCTCACTGTTCTGATGGGTAAACAGGAAAGTAGTTTGGGATCATCTCGCGTATCGTCCGGTATGACCAGGGAGTTTGTCCGTAAAAGCAGCTCATGCCGTCAAGACACATCCGCGCTTCTTCCTTTGCAGCGTCCGTACCAGAAATTGACGCGAGCTTCTTGAGCGCCGGTACGGAATCAGGACCAAGCTCATACAGATACTCCACATCAATCTGCCTGAGAGAGCCTCCAAGGTAGCCGTCAACATTAAACGCGGCGATACGAGCGGCAGGATTGCTGAGAGCAAACACCAGCCAAATGACAGACAGACAGAAAACGCCCAGCTTAAAGACGGGTACATTCGGCTTGTGTATACGCACGGCCGCAATGATCACAAGCGCTAAAATCGCAACCATGCCCATATAGGTCATAGCACGCAGCATTGAAAGACCAAACTCTACGGTATACAGGGTCATTCTCTGCGCGGCAGATACCAGCATCACAAGGGTCATGGCGAGAAGGACGTAGAGTAAAGTCGAGCTTATCGCTGTACGTTCTTCCCGTTTTCTTACTGCAAGCGCAAGCAGCGTCAGGGCAAGATTGATTGCCGTCACAACGACAAGCTCAAAGAAACCCGATCGCGCATACTGTGCGTAGCCTCCGTGTAGGGCACTCGCCTCAACACCGCCAAAAAGATAGGTGATTTGAACGAAAACAAAGAGTGCATATACCGCATCAATCAGAACGAGCGTCGTCGCGATAAGCACGTTTGATACCTGCGGTTTATTGAGCTTCTCGCCTAGCGCACAGTCTTTGCCAAGCGCATGTATAACGGCATAGAGCAGTGAAAACGTAATCGAAACAATGACGGCAATTCGTATGATTCGCACAAGCCATACGCCGCCACTCTCCAGATTCCAGTCAAAAAACGTATCAACTATGCGGGCAAAAACCTCATCAGCCGAGAAGAGCAGTGGTAACACCACAAGAAGAATGCAGCCCGCAAGAGCTATGCCTATGATAATCGCCCGGGTACGCTCACTGGCAATCGGCTTCTTCCGCAATGCGCGATACGCCATCCCAGCATGGGCAAACTGATGTCTGCAAAAGAAGCTGACAGAAGCAATCCAGCCGTGCATGGTTAAAACGATACGCTCCGAACATCCGCTGATCAGTAAAAAATCGAGCATATAAAGCATAAGCAACACGAGGGCGTTTGCCGAGCGAAGGTCATGATTTGCGCTGATGGACGGAACGATTGCAGCAAGCGCCGTTGCTGCCAGAAGTATTCTGGTAATCCGTCCCAGGCGCTTGAGGCCTCCCTGTAAAAAGACGAGTACTGCCAGCGTAGTAAGCATATAGAGGGTCAAGCCAACGCCGCCAATCGTAAAAAATTCCAATGAGAAACGAGCTGTTTCAAGGTTCCCGTCGGCGCAAAGCACCCACAGGACAGAAAGAAGCGTGGCCAAACCAATGCCCACCTGGTCTCGATGCGTCAGCGCAACGGACTGTTTTTTAGTAAAGCTCTCGCCAGGGTCTTGAGGAAGACCCTCGGGCGGTACGGGATATGACATGCTACATTCCTTTCGGACTACACGGTATCCGGTATGAATTCCAAAAGCTCGCCGGGCTGACAGTCAAGCTCACGGCAGATTGCCGCCAGTGTTGAGAAGCGAATAGCCTTTGCCTTTCCTGTTTTTAAGATTGAAAGGTTGGCAAGGGTCACGCCCACGCGTTCGGACAGCTCGGTCAGGCTCATTTTGCGTTTCGCAAGAACGACATCCAGATTGACTGCAATCGAATCCATCTAAATCACCAGGTCATTCTCATCCTTCAAGGATGACGCTCTGGTAGTGAACAGGGAAAGCGCCGCGGCAATAACGGTCAGAGAGATTGCAAAAATGAGCGCTACGGAAAGAGATGCGACAACAGAAAAGGCCACAGGTGAAACTGCCACGAGATACGCCACCAACAACACAAGCCACAAGAGCGCGTCTGCCGCGGCGAAATAACTCATCAAGCGAAGCAGATAGGCGTTCTCCTTGGAAAAAAGTTCGCCTTGTGCAATACGCGAGAAAAGCCTCCATGAGGTGAGCGCGACTGCTAAAAGCGGAAGAATGCCCAGTGCAAACGCCGGCGTTGCGCCGAGAGGTAAACGGTTTCCCTGTTCAAGCTGAGGAATAACCACAACAGCAACAACTATGCAGGCGACAGCGGCGGCCGCATTCACTAGCTTCAATATCAGCGATGTTTCTCGATACGTCATATAACCTCCCACAATCGCAATCTCTCGTATCATCATGATAGCTAATTCATATCGAATTTCAATATCAATTTATTGTTTTTCAATAAATTTTAAAGTTCTTGTGGGAGCTTTGGAGAGCTTGGGTAGAAT